>NZ_QUGZ01000009.1:0-37667 GCF_003479365.1 Coprococcus sp. AF16-5 | reverse complement strand
GTCTCCAAAACTTTTGGTGGGAGTTCGATTCTCTCATCCCCTGTTTGTTAGGCGTCAGAAACCTTGATTTTACAAGGCTTCTGGCGTTTTTTGTTTATATATGAAAAGTTGACTTAGCCGTACGGCTTATTGTATAATCAGAACTATACAAAATTAGCCGTTCGGCTTATTTGCAAAGCGTATATATATATAATTTAGCCGTACGACCATATGATGCGTATGAAGTTATGTGTTGATAATTTGATATAGAAAGACGAGGAATATGTATGAAAATAATAGATTCAAAATCTTTGGGTGAGGCAATCAGAATAAGAAGAAAAGAACTGAAATATACTCAGGCTTATATAGCAGAATTTACAGGATTTAGTGTAAGTTTTATTTCTGATTTGGAAAGAGGTAAGGCTACAGCAGAAATTGGAAAGGCAATTACAATTATCAATTTACTGGGAATGGATATTCTCGTAGAAAAGAGAGGTTAGAATATGAGAAATTTGGGGGTTTGGATAGAGATTGGTGGCTTGCAGACATATGTAGGTCGTATAATTGGAGAAAAAGAAGAAGATGCTAGATTCTCATATGCAGAAGAGTATTTATCTGGTAACATAGCCAGACCGATATCAATTCATTTGCCATTATCTGAAAATGCATTTTCCGTTGATGATACAAGGAATTTTTTTGAAGGTTTGTTACCTGAAGGATTTACCAGAAGATGTGTGGCTGGGTTATTGCATACAGACGCAAATAATTATTTGTCATTATTAGCCGGGTTAGGTAATGAGTGTCTGGGAGCAATAAAAATTACAGATGAGAATAACGAAGTAGTAAATGCAGATTATCAGAAATTGACAATTGATGAGGTTAGTCAGTTGGCAAGAGAAGGAGCAATGGAGACTGCGGAGTTAGTCACAAAGTCACATTTGTCACTTACAGGAGCATCTGGAAAGGTTGGGTTATATTATGATGAAAATAATAAAGATTGGTATTTACCAAAAGGGGCAGCGCCAAGTACACATATAGTAAAGCAGAGTCATGTAAGGCTTGACGGAATAGTTACAAATGAGCAGTTGTGTATGATGACGGCAGGAAATATGGGAATAGAGATTCCTGAAAGTTTTATAGTCAATGTCGGGGATGGCAGAGATGAGGAAGTTTTGCTAGCAACTAAAAGATATGATCGTGCAATAAAGGACGGATTAAAAAAAATCAATGGGTTAAGTGTTCCGTACAGGTTACATCAGGAAGATTTCTCTCAAGCGATGGGAATTTCGGCGCATAACAAATATGAGAGTGATAATGCCGGATATTTAAAAATGATGTTTGAGATCATAAGACAGAAATCGTTCAACCCAATAGCAGATCAATTGAAAATGTGGGATATATGTATATTCAATTACCTAATAGGCAATACAGATAATCATATCAAAAATGTTTCATTGCTTTATGATGAAGAGTTGAAAACAGTACGCTTGGCACCGGCATATGACATATTGAGTACGGTAATATATACAAGCAGTACCAGAGATATGGCATTTAGTATTGGGAATGAGTATGATATTAAAAAGATCACCAGAGATTCATTTAGAAGAGAAGCGGCTAACATTGGACTAGGAGAGCAAATGGCTATGAAGCGGTTTGATTATTTGGCAAATGCTTTTCCGGATGCGCTGAATAAAGCATGTGATGAATTACTGGGCAAGGGATTTAACAAGGCGATTGATATTTATGAGAGAATTAGGGACAAGAGGAGAGAGTTTATTTCATAAGAAATACAAGATCAATGACTAATGCTTGGACTATGCAAGAAGGGACAGAACGTTTTAGTAAAATACGACAAAAACATAATAAGGATTTTGTTATGGGTTATGCGTTTAACCTTTGTAAAAATCAGATTTTGATTGTACCATGTAATTACAAATTCAGGTAAAGAGGGTATGGATATGATACATAACAGGGTTAGGATTGTGGATGTCGCAGATGCACTAGGACTTAGTACCGCAACTGTCTCAAAAGTGATTCATGGAAATACAGAAAAGATTTCAGATGAAACAGTAAAACGTGTTCAGCAGGAGCTTGAAAGGACAGGATATATCCCGAATATGGCAGGCATTCTGCTTGCGAGAAACAACTCAAAAATCATTGGAGTGGTGGTGAATGACCATGTGAAGTATGAAGGGAGGGTTTTAGAAGATGGATTCGTGATGGCATCACTGGCGAATGGATTATAATTCTCGCCAATGGAAGATATTTCAATGAATTGTGGAATCTTCAGTCATCCCTGGCGAAATGAAATTATAGTAATGGGAAAAGAACTGATTAAAAGGTTTGAAAAAAACAAGGAAATACTAGGACTTTAAAGATATGGAATTAAGACTATTACGCTATTTTCTGACAGTAGCAAAAGAACAGAGCTTTACAAAAGCAGCAGAACGATTGCATATTACCCAGCCAACGCTTTCAAGACAAATGGCGGCATTTGAAGAGGAGCTTGGAGTAACATTATTTATCCGTAGGGGGAAGAGAAGTTCACTCACTGATGAGGGAATTCTATTAAAAAGGCGAGCCCTGGAGATTCTTAATCTTGAGGAAATAACACTAGAGGAACTTAAAGGGAAAGAAACGGTAGTAGAGGGCACTATAACCATTGGATGCGGTGAATTTGCGGCAATGGAGACATTGGCGAAGATATGTAAAACGTACAAAGAAGAATATCCGCTGGTTCAGATTGCATTGCATACTGCAACAGCAGATGCAGTGTATGAGATGATGAGCAAAGGGCTTGTAGACATTGCATTGTTCTTGGAGCCAGTGGACACCGAAGGTTTGGATTATATCCGGATTACGGATTGTGATCACTGGTGTGTTGGAATGCGGCCAGATGATCCGCTGGCCCAAAAAGAGTTTATAAAAAAGGAAGATCTCATAGGAAAACCATTGATCCTGCCCGAAAGAGGAAATGTTCAAAGTGAACTCGCCAATTGGTTTGGAAAAGACTTTTCGAAACTGCAGATTGCTTTTACGAGTAATCTTGGAACAAATGCCGGAGTCATGGCAGCAAATGGATTGGGGTATCCGATATCAATCGAAGGTGCTGCAAAGTATTGGAGAGATGACATTCTTGTACAACGAAAAATTTTTCCTGAAATTACGACAAGTACTGTGATTGCCTGGAGACGAAACATTCCATATTCCCTGGCGGTCAGTAAGATGATAGAAGAAATAAATGCTTTTCAGGCATAGGAGAGAATTTAATTGACAAGACTCTTGAATTTGTATCCAGGTGGTAGGGGATGAAATACCAGTTATTGACAAAAAGTTATAAATGATATAGTATAGCAACAATTAAAAAGAGCTTGTCTCGGCACGTAAGAAGACTATAGATTTTGCTGTTTCTGAACATAACAGTTTTATCTATAGTCTTTTTATTTGGCAACAGGAGGTTGTATGAGTAAAAGAGAGTGGATAAAGAAGATAACTGTTATAATAATTGGTTCAGTCATTGCCGCATATGGTATAACCCTGGCATTGTATGCCGGATTTGGCGGTGCAACGCTTGCGGTATTATGGCAGGGAATATCCGGTACGTTTCATGTGAGTATCGGAGCAGCATCGTTCATCGTGGCGGTGATAATGATACTTTTTGTGCTCATATATGACAGATCGCAGATACATATAGGAACGATACTTTACCAGATCGTTTACAGCTTGTGTGTTGATCTGTTTGCGCAAATGCATGTCTACAGCAAATACATGTGGCTCAATATGTTGATCATGCTCGTCGGAATTGTGCTGTTTGCGGTGGGAACAGGACTGTATGCGGCAGCAGACCTTGGGCGTGGTTCATATGAGGCCGTGACATTTGCGCTTGCAGAGAAGAATCACTGGCAGGTGAAGAAAGTCAGAATGATACTTGATGCTGCCATGGTTGTGATAGGTGTGATCCTTGGGGGAAAGTTTGGTGTGTGTACGGTTGTTACTGTGATTATATCGGGGCCGATAATTCAGTTTACTGTTGGGAGAGCAAAGAGAATCATAAAACTATAAATTCTCTTTCCTATATTTATTCGGCGTAATCCCATAGTGCCTGTGAAACAACTCACAGAAATAGCTCGTACCGGAAAATCCACAGGCGTATGTCACATCGGTCACGGACATAGAAGAGTTTCTAAGCATAGCATATCCTTTTTCAAGGCGATAGTTGTTCAGGTATTGCATGGGTGATACCGACAGGTATCTCTGGAAAAGAGATGTGCATTTTGTTTTGCAGTAGCTTCCCCGGTCTGCATGTCATGCTCTATCCATTTATATCATATGTCATCTGCCCATCCATCATTATAATAAACTCAATATCGTCATGCCTGTGGCTGACATCCCTGTAGTCGGGATAGAGGGATAGCTGTTCCATCCTTATGTAGGCTGGAAATTGCAGAAGCTGAACTTCATGGATCGTTCGGATTTCGATGGCATATCAGAGGTCGTAAAGGAGCTGTTTGGCAAGTCTGATGGAGCTTGTGTCAACCCACCATTTTACTGCGATTACGGTTCACATATAGAAGTGGGCAAGAACTTCTTTGCAAATTACAACTGTACGATCCTTGACGTTGCAAAGGTGACCATAGGTGACAATTGTTTCATGGCGCCAAATGTAGCGATATACACAGCAGGTCATCCGATATATCCTGATGTGCGCAGTGCTATGTGGGAGTATGGCAAGGAAGTGACCTTTGGGGACAACGTGTGGATAGGCGGCAACACTGTGATCTGCCCTAGCGTGCATATTGGAAGTAACGTTATAATCGATGCGGGCAGTGTTGTTACAAAGGATATCCCTGATTGGGCAGTTGCAGCGGGAAATCCATGTAAGGTGCTTCGCATGATCACAGAGGATGACAAGAGAAGACTTTTCCGCGATGAGGAGATAGACGATGAAGCCTGGGCTGAGATCTGCCAGAAGCTGGGCTGGTAATGTTACACCACAGGTTCATTGAATTTCGCTGGGTGTCAGTGCATAATGAGAACAACGTGGGCTGACACGATTCAATCCGAGGTTACATTACTTGTGACCTATCCTGTTGCGAAAGATACAGGACGCTGGCAGGCAGCGAAAAACTTTGCTCCAATGCCGAACGTAAGGGTCGGTCTCGTTGTTCGGACAACAGAAAAATCAGTCACTAGAGGGTGGGAGTATTACTGAGGCAATACACCATCCTCTTAAATTTGTGCTGTTCATCATACTTAATATAACTTATGAATTTGTCTGATTGAATTTAAAATAATTAGTGCTAAAATGAAGTTGGTTAGGAAAAACTAACTAGATGAGTATACAGACGAAAGGTGGTTATATTTGTGATGAGCATTTTAATGAGTATAGGTCTTGTTGTTTACATAATATTACTTATAATAAGCTGTAAGAATAAGGGTAATAAGAAGATACAGATTGCAACGCAGTTGGTTCAGGGCGCACTATGGACTCTGCTTGCGGTGGACAACTGGCAGAATGGACACTTGATTACACTGATCGTATATGTGGTGATCATTGTACTTTCATTTGCAGGGGTCGTGCATTTGGTTGTTAAGAAGTAGGAGAGACTCAGATTAATATTGATTTGAGGTTGTGTCAGAGGAGATGATGTGGTTATGTCATATGAAGAGTATAAAAACATGAATGTTCGTATAGAACTGCTAGAAATTCTGGCTGAGGCAGAAGATGATGTGAGAAATGTCAGGGTTGCCCCTGCATCCGAGACATTTGGCGATTTGAGAAAAATGCTTCAAGAGGGGTGAGCTGTTTTAAAAGTCTGCTTAGGCGGTTGGCGGTGCTGTTGGTCACAATCCAATATCAATCGTCATCCCGTGTCACAGAGTAGTCGGTACAAATGGAAGTTTGACCGGTTATGCAGGTGGAATAGACAAGAAGATCAAGCTGCTGGAGATAGAGAAAACAGATATGAAAGATTTATTCAGACCTAAGAAAGGAGCAGATCAGTTTATGCCGCACACCCTGCAGACCTCATGAACCCAGCGGTCGGCGTCAAGCAGCAGTTCTTCGTGCTGCAGATCAAATTCACAGATATCCGGATCGGCGAAACACTTCCTGTAACGCTCAAGATATTTCTCACCCATTTTCTTGGCGTAGAATACGTGGATAGTCGTTCCGGGTACGTTTATGTGTTCTCCAACGCTTGTGTACAGGTCGGTGCAGAACTGATTCTTCATGGACTCCTTGGATATGAATGAAAAGTCTATTCCACTTCCTTTGCCCATGATCTCCATGAATTTCTTCATATATTCAGAACTGTCATTTCCTTCGTTCATTTTCTTCTCAAATACTTTTTTCAGAATACCGCTTTCCTTGCCGGTGATAAAAGGATAGAACATAGGCATCATGATGGCTGTCTCAAGCTTTGCCAGCCACTTTGGCGCCTGATTCATGTCGCTGGAACCAATGATCCCATGATCTATATGTATATTCTGACGCCCGATCAGGAGAGAGACAAATGAACCTCCGAGGGAACAGCCGTATGCTGCAAACAGCTTTCCGTCAAGTTTATCTTTGATGTAGTTCTCAACCTTCAGAACTTCGTCAAGCTCTGAAATAAATGTAGAATTCTCCGTATCGTCAAATCCACTGTAGCTGACAACCAGAGTATGAAAGTGCTCCTGAAGCCCATCAAGAACGTGTCCAAAGTTGGTTTTCCAATAGCAGCAGGTGCCAGGAAAGAGCATGATGCTCGGTTTATTTTTATCCCCGAATTCGTAAATTTTCATAAAAATATTCTCCCAATTGTTTGTTAATGTGCTAAAGTCAAACACGTTAGACATACCTAACTAATACAGATACTAGCACTGGCGAAAGCGACTGTCAATGTAAGTTCCTAATTGTCCCATATCTCCGGAATCAATGCCCTTGTCTTGACTTCAATTAAAACATAACGGTGTTTTGATATATTGTAGAACAGCATATCAATAAATTTTTTAGTACCTCCGACAAAAAAAGGTATTCTTTGCTGACAAAAGCAAATTCACGATTTAATTCAAGAAGAATTTTTTTGGAATTATCCATGATTGCATCTTTCAATTCTTTTTCATCATACCCTTCTCTGAGATTAAGAAAATGCAAAGAGGAAAGTCAGAGAATGAGAATTATTACTATTTTCTTGACAATAAAATAAAAACAGAATATAATCTTTATTGAGAACTAATCCCAATAATGAGCGGCGACAAGCAGGAAAAATGCCATTCAAAAAAATCTTGATATATTGGTAGAGGAAGGTGCATCAAGAAAGGTTGAAGTTCCCGATGGACCGAACCGGTTTGATTTCACATTGAGAAATCACTACCATGTCAGGTGTGTAAAGTGCAGTGAGATTTTTGATGCGGATATGGATGAAATTACCGAATTTGCTGGAAAAAATTCGTAACATTCATGGAATTGAATTTTTGGATTATGATATTTCATTTAAAGGAATTTGCCCGAAATGCAGGGAGAAAAATAGTAAAGAAAACGGAGGTAAAAGAGATGGCAGTAAACAAATATGCAGGAACACAGACAGAGAAGAATTTACAGGAGGCATTTGCAGGAGAGTCTCAGGCGAGAAATAAGTATACCTATTTTGCTTCTGTAGCGAAAAAGGAAGGCTATGAGCAGATGTCTGCATTATTTTTAAAGACCGCAGATAATGAGAAAGAACATGCAAAGATGTGGTTCAAGGAATTAGCAGGAATTGGTGATACAAAGAAAAATCTGGCGGCAGCTGCAGAAGGCGAGAATTATGAGTGGACAGATATGTATGAAGGCTTTGCGAAAACAGCCGAAGAAGAAGGTTTCCCTGAGCTTGCAGCAAAATTCAGAGCAGTAGGAGAAATTGAGAAGCATCATGAGGAGAGATATCGTGCACTTCTTAAGAATATTGAAACTGCACAGGTATTTGAAAAGAGTGAAGTTAAGGTATGGGAATGCCGTAACTGCGGACATATCGTGGTAGGAACAAAGGCTCCTGAGGTATGTCCGGTATGTAATCATCCACAGAGCTATTTTGAAGTACATGAAGAGAATTATTAAGGAGATGAGATTATTACGAAAAAGCAAGTGATTAATTCAAAAAAAGCAGTAATGATAGGCTGTGGTTTTGTCGGTTCTGCGTCAGTCTTTGCTTTAATGCAGAGTGGCTTGTTTACAGAGATTGTCCTTATCGATGCAGATAAGAACAAGGCAGAAGGAGAAGCGATGGATATCAGTCATGGTATTCCATTTGCGAGTCCGATGAAAATATATGCCGGAGATTATGATGATGTGGCTGATGCTGCAATTGTTGTCATATCTGCCGGAGCGGGACAGAAACCGGGAGAGACAAGGCTTGATCTCGTAAATAAAAATGTAGCAATATTTAAGTCAATCATTCCTGAAATAGCAAAGAGAAATTTTGCAGGTATCATGCTTGTAGTTGCGAATCCGGTAGATATCCTGACTCAGGTAGCCATAAAGTTATCAGGACTTCCAGAAAACAGGGTTATTGGATCGGGTACTGTGTTAGATAGTGCCAGATTAAGATATAAGCTTGGTGAGCATTTATCTGTGGACAGCAGGAGTGTTCATGCATTTATAGTAGGTGAGCATGGAGACAGCGAAGTTGTAGCATGGTCATCAGCCAATGTATCTGGTGTTCCATTAAGTGAAATGTGTGAAATGCGTGGACATTACAAGCACAAGGAAAACACGGCAGAAATAGCTACAGCAGTCAAGAACAGTGCTTATGAGATTATAAACAAAAAGCACGCTACATATTATGGAATTGCAATGTCTGTAAAAAGAATCTGCGAAGTGATTATGAGAGATGAAAAATCAATACTTCCTGTATCACACATGATTCATGGAGTATATGATATTGACGGCGTATCGTTAAGTATGCCAGCTATTGTAGGTGCAGATGGTATTGAGTCTGATATACCTATTAATTTAAGTGGCGAGGAAGCGTTAAAGCTTAAGGAATCTGCAGATTCATTGAAAAAGATTATGGAGACAATTGAATTATAAATTTTACACATGGAAGGAGAAAAAGGCATGGAAGTAAAGTATTATATATGTAAGCATTGTGGAAACATTGTTGAAAAGGTAAAGGATAAGGGTGTACCTGTAATTTGTTGCGGAGAACCTATGCAGGAATTAAAAGCCGGAGTGACAGATGCTGCTGTCGAGAAGCATGTACCTGTATATACTATAGAAGGCAGTCATGTTCATGTCGTGGTCGGAGAGACAAAACATCCAATGCTTGAAGAGCATTTCATTGAGTGGATTACATTAAATACAAACCAGGGAATATACAGAAAACAGTTAAATCCAGGGCAGGAGCCGGTAGCAGATTTTTGCCTTTGCGATGGTGAACAGGTAGAAGAAGTATATGCATATTGTAACCTGCATGGATTATGGAAATGCTAAAATATCAGTAAGCTATCAAATTTATTAGTAACTCATAAATTTGCTGATATCTTACCAGATGGGAGCAGATATAATATCATGGGTGCATCAAAAACAAAGGAGATGTGCTTATGCTTACAGAATCAGTGATAAAATTATTAAAAAATGAAATGTGGGATCTTGCCACATGCTCAGATGGTTAGCCGAATGTTGTGCCTGTTGCATTCAAGGATGTGACAGAGTATGGCAAGCTTGTGGTTGGTGATGTGTTCCTTGAGACAACTCTTGTGGAGACTATAATAGGGCTACGTCGTACAGATTCGTGAAAATCCTTGAATTTACGCACTTTTGCAGCTTTTTCAATTTCGGCAGAACCGATGTGAAAAGGCATAAAAAGCAGATAGTGGACAGAATTCATGTCGTTGTCGGCTATAGAGTCGACACGAGGGATACAATATTCTTTGATGAATAAAAGTGAATAAAATAGCCAATTTGGCAGGGATATTTAATTACAAAATATTGAATATCCCTGCCTTTTATTTTTCTATTCAAGGAGGTGTCAATATGTTAAAGATAAGGCTTCAAGGGACAAAAAATGACATACGTTGGTTTGTACGTTTACTTCAGAGAGATAAACGATTTGAAGTGAATAATGTTTCGACTTTTTTCGATAATGTTGGAACAGATAAATATAAACGTGTGTATGCAGAAGTATCAAGAAAGAAAAAGGATTCTGGTAAGAAACCAAGTAACGTTATGCAGGTAGAAGAAAAATGTCGCTATGTAGGAAGTGGCATGGTGATTCGATAGGAAATGGAGGTACAACGGTATGTGTAAAGTAATAGCAATCGTGAATCAAAAAGGTGGAGTAGCAAAGACTACGACAACAGTAAACTTAGGTATAGGTTTGGTAAGAGAAGGCAAGAAGGTACTACTTATAGATGCGGATAGTCAGGGATCCCTTTCATCAAGCCTTGGCGTGGCAGAGCCTGATGAGCTTGATGTTACTCTCTCGACGATCATGGGTAAAGTGATCAATGATGAAGATTATGGAAAGCGGGAAGGGGTTATTGTACATGAGGAGGGAGTATCTTTTCTTCCATGCAATATCGAACTTTCCGGACTTGAAGTTACCTTGGTGAATACCATGCGGAGAGAGTACATATTGAAAGAGTACATAACAAGTGTGAGAAACTTGTATGACTATATCCTGATTGACTGCAATTCCAGCCTTGGCATGGTGACAATGAATGCCCTGACTGCGGCTGATTCAGTCATCATACCGATAGAAGCAGCGTACCTTTCCGTAAAGGGGCTGCAGCAGCTTATCACTACCCTTGGCAGGACAAAGAAATATCTGAATCCGAATCTTGGGATAGAGGGAATCGTTTTCACAAAGATGGTTGGACGTACCAATTACGCAAAGGAAATCAAGTCCATGGTGGAAGAAATCTATGGCAAAAATGTCCGTGTGTTTGGTGCGGTTATCCCACATTCTGTGAGAGCGGCAGAGACTTCCGCAGAGGGTGTGAGTATATTCAAGCATGACCCAAGAGGAAAAGTTGCGGCGGCGTATAAGAAGCTCGCAAAGGAGGTGCTTGCAGATGAATAAATCCAATAGTGCTTCCAAGATAAAGATGAAATCATTTGACGATCTGTTTGGTACAAACGAAAATCTGGAACAGGCAAATGCAAATGGTGGTGAGATTCGTGAGATACCTTTAGCCAGTTTGCATACATTCAGAAATCATCCGTTTCAGATTCATGAAGATAAGCTTGAAGAAATGGTAGAGAGTGTCAGACAGTATGGCGTGCTTGTCCCGGGAATTGCGAGAATGCGACCACAGGGCGGTTATGAAATCATTGCCGGACACACAAGAAAGGCTGCCTGTGAACTTGCCGGTCTTGATACCATGCCGATGTTCATTCGCAATCTGAATGATGATGAAGCTACCATTGTCATGGTGGACAGTAACATTCAGAGAGAAGATATCTTTCCAAGCGAAAAGGCAAGGGCGTATAGTATGCGTTACTATGCCATGAAACATCAGGGAATTAAGGGAGATAAGGGTAGTAGCCTTGATATCATGAGTGAGGAAACCGGCGAGAACGCAAAGAAGATTCAGCGATATATCAGACTTGCAAAGCTCTCTGATGAACTGCTTGACTTTGTTGATCGGAAAAAGATTGGCTTTATTCAAGGAGTGGATCTTTCGTATCTGAATGAGGAACAGCAACAGTGGGTACTCGATATAATACTCGACAGGAATGTATTCCCCAATATAGAACAGTCAGCAAGACTAAAGGCATTCTGCCGGGAAAATATGCTTACACAGGAAGAAGTGAGGAACATCATGCTTCCGGAACAGGTGTCAGCGAAGCCGAGAAAAGTAACATTCAAGGCAGACAGACTGGATGACTACTTTGATGATGAATACACAGAAGAGAAGATTACAGAGGTTATAATAAGCCTTTTGGATGAATGGAAGAAAAGAGGTGAGAAGGCATGACAAACATCGTAAATACCGGTAATGCGTCGGTGGATGCGCTGGCAGATATGAACATTAGTGGCAATGTTACACCGGTAAATTGGTATAAAACAATTTTGCGTGAAAATGGCAAGCCATATCTTCTCGCTATCTGTGTGTTGTCGGAAATCGTGTACTGGTATCGTCCCGTGGAAGTACGGGACGAGCATAGCGGCATGACAATTGGTTACAGAAAAAAAGTTTCGAGAGGATTTGCTACAGAAAACCTACAATGATTTTGCCGAGCAGTTTGGAGAATCACGGAGAAGTGTGAAGGCAGCGTTTGACAGACTAGAGGAAATCGGTGTGATCCGTCGTGAATTCCGTAACATAGAAACAAATAGCGGAATGGTCTTAAATAATGTCATGTATATTGATCTATGCGTTGATAGACTTTACACATGTACATATCTGGACATACCAGGAGATGACGAAGATGTAGAAAACACAGGGGAAGAAATACAAAAACAGGCTGAAAACCAAGCAAATAAGCCTGTTACAAAATTTTGTACCTCCTCATACAAAACTTTGTATGACCCTCCTACAAAATTTTGTACCACCCCCTACAAAACTTCGTATGACCCTCCTGCAAAATTTTGTAACACCCTCCCACAAAACGATGTACCACCTCATACAAAGTTTTGTAAGACAAATACAGAGAATACTACAGAGAATACGGAGGAGATTACCTATCCTATCATTCCATCAGGCACAGGCGTGAAAACTGATACGATGGATAGGATGGATGAAGTGCGCTCATTTATCAAAGACAATATTGATTATGACGTATTGCTTCAGTGCCATCCTACAGAGAAGATGGACATAAACGAATTGGTGGAGCTGATGGTTGAGACCATAGCGGTTAAACAGCCAGTAATCCGTATCAATAAATATGATTTCCCATATGATGTTGTTCGGAGCAGATTGGAGAAGATAGATTTTCATACGATGGAGTATGTGCTGGAATGCCTTCGCAACAATACTACAAAGGTACGCAACATACGAAGCTATATGCTCACGACACTGTATAATGCTCCTGTAACATGTAGTAATTACTATAAAGCAGAAGTAAACCATGACTTCTATGGTAAGTAACGATTCATAGCTGCTGGAAACAGCAGTTGGCTATATATTTTTCACCTTCCCTTCCTTTTGAGGGGCAGGAGGGCACACCTGCCTCTCGTTTTAAGGAGATTGCTGCAAGCATGATTCTTTGATATAATCAATGCAACAGTTTTACAAATCGAAATTTGTAGGATTAGTAAATCTCGATTTTGGGAAATACAAGAATGTGTCTCATTATGGTTTTAATGCGGTTTGTAAGGAGAAACAATATGATTGGGTTTGTTATTGCTTGCCACTTAGCGACAGCCCCTAAAATGGCGCAAAAAAACAGAGACCCTTATTCTGGAACCTCCGTTTCTCTGGCTTTCTTAATGCCCTCGGCTGTGGCTTCTATTACAACAAGCTCTTTTTCATTCATAGAATTTAGGAGCACATCAATGTGCTTTCTGCAAGAACTTGACCTTGCCCCTCCGTCCGCATGAATAAACTGGTCAACTGAAACGTCAAACATCGTAATGAGTTTAACAAAAAGGTCGAAGCTGGGATAATGACCTTTGTTCTCAATATTCATAATGGTACGGGAGTCACGGTCTACTAATTCTGCAACGTAGGCTTGTGTCCAGCCCTTTTCTTCTCTGGCTCTTTTGAGAGCTGCCCCGAGGCCGTGAAAGTCAAACCTTCTTTCATCTTGGTTCATTCTCATATCACCCTATATCATTGTACATTTCGGGTTGGATTATGAGAATGTAATGAAACTTTATGTAAGGTAGTATTTCATTTCACTATTCACTTGTAAAATCTTTATGTAAAAGCCAACAGGCTATATAATTTATGAAGAAATAATTTTTTCAAAAATTCGTCCGCTGTAACATTTCACGGACATTTGCCTGTTATACTATCTGCAAAAAGCAAAGGAAGTGAGGATATGAAGCAGATTTTAATTGTCGAGGACGACAGTTTTTTGAATAAGATGTTGGCCTATAACCTGACCGCAGACGGCTACGGCGTGACTTCTGCCCTAAATGCCAGAACCGCAGCCGAAGCCATCCGCCAGCGGGAATTTAATTTAGTGCTGCTGGACATCAACCTGCCGGACGGGAACGGTTTTGAACTGTGCAAGCTGATAAAGCCCCAGCACCCGGATACCATCGTGATTTTCCTGACCGCCAACGATCAGGAGAGCGACCAGATACGGGGCTATGAGGTGGGCGCGGTGGACTACATCACAAAGCCCTTTGTGATCGGGGCCTTGCAGCGAAAAATCAAAGCCATGTTCGCCATGCTGGAACACCACAAACCGGCCAAGGACATTTACGACGATGGGCGGCTGTTTCTGGACTTCTCGGAGCAGACGGCTTCCTTAAACGGCAAGCCCCTGACCCTATCCCCGATGGAGTACAAAATGCTGAACCTGTTCCGTAAAAATCCCCGGCAAGTGCTGACCCGTGGGCAGCTTTTGGAAAAGCTGTGGGATATAGACGAAAGGTTTGTAGACGAACACACCCTGACAACTTCTATCAGCCGGATTCGCAGCAAGATTGAATCCGACGGCGGCGCGCCCTACATCAAGACCGTTTACGGCATGGGCTATCAATGGACGGGAGGCGAGGCAAAATGAAGTTTCAAAACCTCTCGGTAAAGCGGCTGTTTGGCCGGGTGGCACTAGGGTTTGCCCTCTCCATGTCCGGGATCACCATAGCCCTTTTTCTTGTGACAAAACAGACGGCGGTGCTGCTGACGGGCGGGGCGCTGCTGTTGTGCGCCCTTGTAGGGATTTTTGTACTGACGCAGGCGTTTGGAAAACGGTTATCACAGTTTACCGCTGACCTGTGCCAGACCTTAGACCACATGATTGCCGGAAATGAAGCGCCCCAGCGGCCAGAGGACAGCGAAACCCAGCTTGCCAGAATCGGACACCGGCTGGCAAGGCTTTACCAGATCATGCAGGAGAACCGTCGCCGGGTGGACGAGGAACGGCAGGAGTTACAGACCCTTGTATCGGATATTTCCCATCAGGTGAAAACGCCGGTAAGCAATCTGAAAATGGCGACGGACACCCTGCTGGAAAAGCCTATGGCCGAGGCAGAGCGCACCGACTTTATCCGGGGAATCCGCAGCCAGACGGATAAGCTGGACTTTCTCTTTCAGGCCCTTGTGAAAACCTCCCGTCTGGAAACAGGCGTGATCCAGTTGGACAAGAAACCGGGCCGCCTCTTTGATACCGTGGCACAGGCCATGAGTGGGATCGTGTATGCAGCGGAGAAAAAGGAAATCGCCGTGTCCGTGGACTGCCCGGAGGATTTGACCGTTTCCCATGACAGCAAGTGGACATCGGAAGCCCTCTTTAACCTGCTGGACAATGCGGTGAAGTACACCCCGGCAAGCGGGAAAATCGCTGTGTCTGTGGTGCTGTGGGAAATGTATGTGGAAATCAAAGTGACCGACACTGGCAAGGGCATTTCCGAAAGCAATCAGGCCGCTATCTTCCAGCGCTTCTATCGTGAGGAAGAAGTACACGAACAGCAGGGCGTGGGCATTGGCCTGTATCTGGCCCGCGAGATCGTAACACGGCAGGGCGGCTATATCAAAGTGGTTTCGGAGCCGGGCAAGGGTTCGGAATTTTCCATTATGCTTCCCTTGCGTTGAGAGAAACTTTCTGCTTCGGGTCAAGTTGGCCCGAAGTGCAGAGATAAAATGAAATGTCCGAGCGTTGTAACATTTCACCTCAATTTTCAATGAGTTTTTTAGCCGCTGTAACATTTCGCGGACATTTGGGTTTTACAATACACTTATCAACAGGTAGGAAGCCTTGAAAGGAGTTTTGAATATGAGCGTTTTACAGACGATTGACCTGAAAAAGTATTACGGTACAGAACCGAACATTACCCGCGCCCTTGACGGCGTAAATTTCTCCGTGGAGGACGGCGAGTTTGTGGCTGTTGTGGGAACCTCTGGTAGCGGCAAGTCCACCCTGCTTCACATGATGGGCGGGTTGGACACTCCCACCAGCGGAACCGTGATTGTCCGAGGCGAAGAACTGGCAAAGAAGAACGACGAGCAGCTTACCATCTTTCGCCGCCGCAACATCGGCTTTATCTTCCAGAACTATAACCTTGTTCCCATCCTGAATGTGTATGAGAACATTGTCCTGCCGGTGGAGTTGGACGGGGACACGGTGGATCAGAAGTTTTTGGACGAAATTGTTCACCTACTGGGGCTGGAAGATAAACTGAAAAATATGCCGAACAATCTATCCGGCGGACAGCAGCAGCGTGTGGCGATTGCCCGCGCTCTGATTACCAAACCGGCTATTGTGCTGGCCGATGAGCCAACCGGTAACCTTGACAGCAAGACCAGCGCCGAGGTGCTGGGACTTATCAAGCGCACCAGCGCGGAGTTCCGGCAAACCGTTGTAATGATTACCCACAATGACGACATAGCCCGCCTTGCAGATCGGATTGTCCGCATTGAGGATGGCAGGATTGTGGAATAAGGAGGTGGCAAGCTATGACATGGCCTTTTGAAAATGATACCAGTGACATTGAAAAGAAGCTGGCAAAGCGCAGTTTGCATCGTGAACGGCAGCGTAATTTATTTGCAATCATTGCTCTTGTGCTAACTGCATTTATGATAACTGCGACATTCAGTATTGGTTTTAGTTACTTTGAAACCTACCAAATGCAACAAATTCGGTTAATGGGAACTACCGCTGATGTCGGAATCACAAATGTAACAGAAAATCAGTTGGTTGAAATTTCAAAATCAAACCTTGTCCTTGACGTAGGTATACAGCAGCGTTTAGGCAGTGTTGATACAGAGCAACTGCATAATGCGAGATTAGGTATAGTTTGGATAGATGATACCGAGTGGGGAACCCACCGTCTGCCTACTATATCAAGTGTTGTAGGAAATTACCCATCAAGTAAAAACGAAATTATGCTACCTACATGGGTGCTTGAACAGATGGGCATTTCTGATCCGCAAATAGGGATGGAGATTGTGTTGTCGTACCAAATTGGCGATAGCTATAATTATGTCTCAGACACCTTTTTGCTGTCGGGCTACTATACGGACTACATTCCAATGCGCACAAATAATCGTGGTTATGTTTATGTTTCATCCGCTTTTAAGGATAGCTTAAATGTATCACTGGATAATAGTGTTACGGCAATGATCCGTTTTCAAGGCAATGATAATGCTGACAAAAACTGTGAAAGATTGCGGCGTGAGATTGACTTTACAGAAGGGCAAACATTTGAAATTGTACCATTAGAACAGGCAAATGGTGGAACTATTATTTTAGCTGTAATAATTTTAGCAGTTTTTATATCCTTTAGCGGCTATCTGCTGATTTATAATATTCTTTATGTCTCTGTCGTAAAAGATGTGCAATTCTATGGCCGTCTTAAAACGATTGGAACGACCCAAAGGCAGATAAAGAGAATTATCTATAAGCAGGCAATCAGAATCTCTTGTATTGGTATTCCGATTGGTCTGTTACTTGGTGCGGTTGTTTCCTTTGGCATTGTTCCTTACTTCCTGAATATGATGTATTCAACAAATTCTGATGTGGGAACAAAAGTATCTTTTTCGCCGTTTATTTTTATAGGAGCGGCCATATTTACGTTCATTACCGTTATGATTGCAAGCATGAAGCCCGCCAAAATTGCCGGAAATGTTTCACCAATAGCAGCACTCCAATATACAGCAGCCAGCACAAAGAGCAGCGCCAGAAATTGTAGCAAAATGAAGTTGTCCAGAATGGCATGGAACAATGTCTTTCGTAATGCTAAGAGTACAACCCTTGTTTTTGCATCGCTTTTTTTCGGCCTTTCCTTGTTCCTTGTCGTCACAGGGCTATTACATGGTTTAAGCCCGGAGAATTATGTGAGCCAATGGGGAGTAAGCGATTTTGCACTCACATATAGTATCCACGAAAGAGAAGATTTAATTTCCAGCGAAATGGTTTCAGAGATTGGTCAGCTTGACGGCATTGAGAATTTGAGGTTGACCTATGCACCTTATCCTCAAGTAGCAGCAGATGTTGTATATGACGATGCTGTATTTCACGAGTTTCTTGCGTCATTAGACGGAGTAAACGGCATTGATTTTTCTGATCCGGCAAAATTAGAAAATTATCAGCAAAACTTTTTTAGCGGGGTTTTTGGAATTGACAGTGCATATTTGGAAGAAATCAATAAAACCTTAAACTTGCCTATTGACACGTCTGCCTTTGAACAAGGAAAGGTTGTGCTGCTGTCCAAAACAGTAGAAGACCTTATTCAGCCGGGGCAGGAAATAACAATCCAGACGCAGAACGGACAGCATTCCTTTATTGTAGCGAACGGTTATTTGAATGAAGGGTTTCGAGCAGGAGGAGGCAATGAGAGAGGGACGGCTCCTGATTTGTATATTAGTCAAACAGCTTTGAAAGAACTCTTTCCGCAATATAGAGTGTTCCGCGTGGCCTTTGATACGGATGGTCAACATGACGAAAGTATACTGCAAGAATTAAAGCAAATCACCGCATCACAAGCTAACATTGATATTATATCCCGATATGAACGGCGAGAAGAAATGCAGGAATATCTCATTACAGCAAAGGTTTTAGGAACAGGGTTGTCCGTGATCCTGCTGCTTGTTGGTGTCATGAACTTTGTCAATACAATGGTTGTCAATGTAAATACTCGGCGCTATGAATTAGCTGTTCTTGAAAGCATTGGAATGACAAAGCGACAAATCAAACGAATGCTATTTATGGAAGGTTTCTATTATTGGGGCGTTTCCCTTTCCCTTGCAGTCACCATTGGAACAGCAATCTTCATCTTGCTATATATGATTTTTAGTAAAGTGGCCTATTATGCTGTTTTCTCCTATCCATTTATCCCACTGGTGCTGGTGTCTGGACTGGTGTTGCTAATCTGTCTTATTGTGCCTATATGGGTCTACAAAACTGACGTTAACCTTCCAGTTGTGGAGCGATTGCGGTTGACAGAGTGAGTTTAATCAAATAGCAAAATGTGTTTATTTTTGATTATCACAGTTTGTAGCCGGTGATGTATGCAAATTTTGTTCCACTTATTACAGCCACACTTACTGTTGCCATCTTCTTACTTTCATTGTTTTCATTGAAGAAGAAAGGTGTTCTCAAAGCATTGTTTGTCCTTTCCATTATTACGGTAGTTATTTCTTTTTTGCCATTGATGTATGGCTTAAACTACTATACCCTTGTAGGAGCCTTTATAACAGTAACACTTGTAATAGAAAGTATTTTGGCTAAGATACAACAAAAGTAAAGCGATAACTTCAAGTTTGTAGGGAACAACAGCCAAGACAATTTTATAATAAAACAGCGTCAGAGCATTTATGTGTAAAAGCATGAATGCTCTTTTTTGTCCTTTCATGGACAAAGAACAAGAAAGCAGCTTTTGGACAAATTGTCCAGAAGTTCAAATAAAAAAGAAGGAGGATACCTGATGTATAGCAAAAATGGTATTCCGTGGGTAAGACCACCCACACAGGACAGGAAGCATAGAGAAAATAATATCGGGAGGACAGAACAATGGTCGATGAATTGACGCAGGAGTCGTTCCAGACAGGAAAGGCGATTGTGACTGTCAGCGTAGATCTGATTACTGCCATTGCAGATGCGTGCAAGCGGTCTGAACAACAGAATCCGGGTATGAGCGAGGAACAGAAGGAGACATTGCTCGGCAAGGTTGTCGATAAGGTAATGTCGAATTATAAGGAAACGCATGGCTCATTAAAGGGATTCAACAGAGAGGGCAAAGATGTCACGCATATTGATGTGAATGATGAGAGAACAGCGGAGCTTTTAGAGAAAGCCTGTAAGAAAAGTCATATTCCGGTGGATATGAAAAAGGTAACGAGGGCAGATGGTTCCATCACGCATACTGCATTCTGTGAAGTGAAAAGCATAGACCAGATGGCAGCATTACTGAAGATGGCTTCCGAACAGGTACTTGAGGAGCAGAAGGAAATGACCAAGACACTTGTACTTTACGATGATAAGGGCAAGGAGGTTATGTCGGCTGACTTTGTAAATAATGGTGAGATAAATATGGATGATGTGGAAACACTGTCAAGATTCTCTACGAGATTTGAGATCAAGGATCACAAGAATGAAGTTTTGGAATCCGGAAGTATCACACCAAATGCAAAGGAGGAAATCAAGGAAGCGGCGAGAAAACATAATCCGAAGAAGGATAAGTCGCTTACGGAGAGAATCAAGGACAAGAAGGAGCAGTCACAGAAGAAACAGAAAGACAAGAACCGGCAGCGTGAAAAAACGAAGAAAAAGAGCCGGGATACAAGTTTGTAGGTGGTGCTTATGGGAAAGAAGAATATTGGCGGTGCCGTACTCGATGACCTGAAGGCATTACCCAAGAAAATACTGAAACCATATTACAAGAATGGAAAGCTGAATGCGAATAAGATAGCGATTGATGGAATCCCGTTTGTAATCATATTTTATGTGATAAATAAGTATGTACAGGCGGTGGTATCAGTAGATGGCGGCGATATGCTGGATAAGTGTGTTAAAGCATTTTCACTGATATTCCAGGTCAAGCCTTATTTTGCACCATCGTTTAAGCTGACACCGCTTATCTGTGGTATTGGCGCAGGTGTGGCATTCAAGCTCTTCATGAACTCCAGAAAGAAGAATGCCAAGCAGTTCCGTCCGAGAGAGGAATATGGCTCTGCGAAGTGGGGGACGGATAAGGATTTTGAACCATATACAGACCCGGTTAAGTGGAACAACATTCCGCTGACTGCGACAGAATGGCTCAGAATGACGAGACCGGAACACCCAAAGTACGACAGAAACAAAAATATCCTGATTGTCGGAGGTTCCGGAGCAGGAAAAACAAGAGGATTTGTGAAACCGTCACTTATGCAGATGCAGTGTTCGTATGTAGTGACTGATCCCAAGGGAACTGTACTTGAAGAAGTGGGTACCATGTTTGCAAGAGGGGCATGGGAGCTTGACGACAAGGGTAACAAAGTACCGAAGGTCGGCAAGAACGGACAGGTCTTAAAGACCAAATCCGGCAAGGTGATCTATAAGAGGACACCATATAAGATAAAGGTATTCAACACAATCAATTTCGCAAAGTCCATGCACTATAACCCATTTGCATATATTCATACGGAGCAGGATGTGCTCAAATTTGTGAATACGCTGATTGCAAATACAAAGGGGGAGGGCGCACAGAGCGGAGAAGATTTCTGGGTGAAAGCCGAGAGGTTACTGTTCACAGCGTATGTGGCGTACATTGTGAAATCCTGTAAGAAGAGTGAGAGAAATTTTGTCTCACTTTTAGCCATGATAGATGCGTCGGAGACAAGAGAAGAGGATGAGGACTTTGAGAATGCCATTGACCTTATGTTCAAAGACATAGAATTTGGTAATGATGAAGAGGGCATAGAAGCTGATCCGGATTCTTTTGCAGTACGACAGTATCATAAATATAAACTTGCGGCAGGTGTAATAAGATGAAAGAGACTTTTTAGTACCTTAACAGATTAAAGATTCTCTTTGAGCTTATTACTTTTGGCTCAAATACAGAGGAAAGGAGCAGAACATGAGTAGTGAGAAAATAATTGTATTATATGAACGATTAAGCCGAGAGGATGAGAACCTTGGGGAGTCGTACAGTATATCAAATCAAAAGAAGCTGCTGGAAGATTATTGCAGAGAAAAAGGGTGGACCAGGTTCAGGCACTTCACTGATGATGGTATATCCGGCACAACCTTTGACAGACCATCCTTTAAGGCTATGATACAGCTTGTGGAAGATGGAGAAGTGGAAACCATTATTCTAAAGGATATGAGCCGGTTAGGGCGGGATTATCTTGTGGTAGGTCAGCTCCGGGAGTTCTTTCGCAAAAAGGGAGTTCGTCTGATTGCAATTAACGATAATCATGACAGTTACAATGGAGACGACGATTTCCTTGTATTCAGGGATGTTATGAATGAAATGTATGCCAAGGATATCAGCAAAAAGATAAAATCCACATTCAAATCCAAGGGAAAATCCGGAAAGCATGTGGCAAGTGTTACACCATACGGATACCTGAAAGATGAAAATGACGGAAACCATTGGATTGTGGATGAAGAAGCTGCCGAAATTGTGAGGCTGATATTCAAATGGACTATTGATGGGCTGGGTCCTTATCAGATAGCAAAACTTCTGCAGGAGAAAAAAGTGGAAATACCGGCAGTGCATATGGCACGCTTCGGGCAGGGGAATAACAGAAACAAGAAAGTGAAAGACCCTTATGGATGGGGTTCTTCTACAGTAGTCGGGATATTGAAGAAAAGGGAATACTTAGGTCACACGGTCAATTTTAAAACACAGAAGCATTTTAAGGATAAAAAGAGCCATTATGTATCAGAGGACAACTGGGTAATATTTGAGAATACGCAGGAGCCGATTATTGACCAGCAGACCTTTGATACAGTGCAGAAATTACGGGAAAATGTAAGAAGATACCCGGACGGATGGGGAGAGCATCATGTTCTTACCGGTCTTATGTATTGTGCTGACTGTGGTGCAAAAATGTATGTGCACCGGACAAGCAATGGAAAGAGGATTGCCCAGTATACCTGTTCTGCTTATACCAAGGTACCTTGCGGAACATTGTGCAAGACACAGCACAGGATTAACGAGTCAGTGGTGCTGGAACTGATAGGAGACACACTCAGGGCAATCTTTGAATATGCAAAGTATGACCGGAGCGAGTTCATAGACACCATAACAATGGCACAGTCAACACAGGAGGATGCAGAGGTAAAAAAGGTCAGGGCAAGAATCGCAGTGGCTGGAAATCGCTGTGAGGAGCTGGAGAAGCTAATCTGCCGTATTTATGAGGACAATATTCTCGGCAAACTACCGGACAGCAGATATGAGGTTCTTGATAAGCAGTATGCCAGGGAAAAAGCGGAGCTGGATGCAGAGATTAAGGAGCTGGAAGCGAAGCTCACAGAATATGAGAAAAGCAGAAATTCTGCCGGCAAGTTTATTGCACTGATTGATAAATATGAGAAGTTCGAGGAACTGACACCGGCAATGGTAAATGAATTTGTTGATAAGGTGCTGGTGCATGAAAGAGACAGAAAGGGGAGCATCCAAACCACGCAGGAGATTGAAATCTATTTCAATTTTGTTGGTCGGTATGTTCCACCGGCAATGATGACAGAACCTACTGCTGAAGAGCAGGCTGAGATTGACCGGATTAACAGAATCAAGGACAGGAGACATCAGCAGTATTTACGAAGAAAAGAAAGTGGATGGCAGAGGAAATATGAAGAGCGTGTAAAAAATGAAAAGCGTGCAAAAATGCAGGCAATGAAAGAAGAAATCCGCAGGCAGGACAGGGAGAACGGAGTCTATGCAACGGCAGGCAGTCTTGCATTGGAACCGACGATTGGAATGCCTGAATAGGATTTCGCAGAAAGCACTTGAGAGAAGTCTTGGGTGCTTTTTTCATGCTCAAATTTCCGCAGGAAATGCAGGGCAACCGGAGAAGTTGAACTGTGTTATCCGTCCTGTGGGATGACAGATTTCAACTCCTTCGGAGCAGAGTACAGAGGTGCAACCTTTGTCGGAGTTGAGAGGCAGAGCCTTCATCAGGTCAAGGGCAGAAGCCCTGCCCAGTTTATTGTCGTAGCGACAATAAGTACTGGGTATTACTTGCCGCAAACGCAAGGGTTTATCGGCTCCGCCATCAAAAAAACAAAACAGTGGAGAGGAGAGAAAAGACAATGAAAGCTTCAAGGCATAATGGCAGAAGTGGAAAGCATGGAGTCTATGATGTAAAGCATAATGACAGGGATTTTGATGTGGAGCACAGTGAACATATTGATTCGGAAAGAACAAAGCAGAATGTTTACTGGGACTGCTATCAGGGTTACAGTTTTGCGGGCAGTTCCCAAGAGAGGCAGTTTAATTTTACAGAAATTGAGCGTGCCTATTACTATGAGCATTATTCAGATTTTGTGGATGCACAGAATGAGAGGAATGAGCAGGCAAGGCATCCGGAGAGAAACAGAACGATTGATGATGTACTGAAAAACAATAAGACCTGCCCGGAAGAAAGCGTGATACAGCTTGGCAATATAGACCATGCGGTTACACCGGATGTGCTAGCTAAGGTATCAGCAGAGTTCTTTGACGAGTTCAATAAAAGATATGGCTCCCACATTCATATATTGGACTGGGCACTGCACCTGGATGAGGCAACCCCGCATATTCATGAGAGGCATGTATTTGACGCAAAAAACAAATATGGAGAATTATGTCCCCAGCAGGATAAGGCACTGGAAGAGCTTGGCTTTGAACTGCCTGACCCAGCAAAAAAGAAAGGGAAATACAATAACCGGAAAATGAACTTTGATGCAGAATGCAGAAAATTGTTTTTGGAGATAGCACAGAGAAACGGAGTGCAGGTGGAGTGTGAGCCGGTTTATGGTGGTGCAGGCTATCTTGAAAAGCAGGACTTTATAATTGAAAATCAGAAAAAGCGAATTGCAGAGAAGCAGGCAGTTCTGGATGAGATTACCATGAGAGTTTTGGATATGGAGAATTTTGTGGAACAGGTAGCTGAGGATGCCTATGAAAAAGCGTGTGAGGCAGTATCTGATACAATGGCAGAGCAGACCAGGGCGGAAGATATTGAGGAGCTTCGCAGATATAAAAAGTGGCTGACCTCGGATGAGAGAAAGACACCAAAGGACAAGCGGGATTTTGTCGGAAGGTGTCTTGATAATTTGGAAAACAGGCTCAGGGGCATGGCACAGAAAGTAGCCGGGAAAGTAATGGAAACATTGCAAAATCCACGCATAAAGGAGCAAAAGAAGTCTGAGGTAAAGGAACATGCAAGGAAGTCAGTCCGTGCCCTTCTTGAGGCAAACAGGAAGCTTGTAGAGGAGCAGAGAGCAAAGGTGGCAGAAACACCAGCACACAAAAAAGCAAGGGGAGAGGAATTGGGATAAGCATGAATGTATTTGCAGTAGTGAAAGAAAATGTCACTGCAAGGCAGGTGGCTATGCAGTATGGCATCAAAATCAACCGGAGTGGGCTGGCTTGTTGTCCGTTTCATAAAGACAAGACTCCCAGCATGAAGATTGATAAGAGATACTATTGTTTCGGCTGTGGAGATACCGGAGATGCGATAGATTTTGTGGCAAAATATTTCGGGCTTGCACCAAAGGAAGCTGCAATGAAGATTGCATCTGACTTTGGACTGAATTATGACGCAACCAACCGGGCACCACCGAAAAAGATGGCACCAAAGAAAACACCGGAGCAGATACTGGATGAAGAGCAGAAGCAGTGTTTTTGTGTTCTGTCAGACTATTATCATCTGTTAAGGAAATGGAAAACAGAATATGCACCGAAGAGCATGGATGAGGAATGGCATCCCTGCTTTGTAGAAGCTCTGCAGAATATCAGTAAAGTGGAATATCAGCTTGATACTCTCCTTGAAAAGGATATCCCTGACAGAGCTTCTGTTGTTTCTGACATTGGAAAGGGGGTGAAGTCGATTGCAGGAAGAATTGAAGAGTATCGGAGAAGTCAGGGCGATGCTGGAGAGCACAGAAAAGGGAGAAGTCAGGAAAACAGTCGGTAACTATCGTCTGATTTTGATGAATGACCCTAATCTGCAGGGTGCATTCCGTCTGAACATGTTTACGGATAAAATCGACATTACAAGGGATTTGGGATGGTATCGTGAAAGCGACAGCCTGACGGATGTTGATTTGAAATTCCTTGTTGTCTACCTTGAAAAGCATTATGGATTATCCAACGAAAAGCGGATTGAGGATGTGATAAAGGTCGTGGCAAATGAAAACAGATACCATCCGGTTCTTGACCGCATCAATTCCATAACATGGGATGGCTGGGAGAGGATACGCTATGCACTGCATCACTTCTTAGGGGCAGAGGTCAGTGAGTACACCTATGAGGTAATGAAGCTTTTTATGATAGGGACGATAGCAAGAATTTCATGCCCGGGCATCAAGTTTGAAGTAATGCTCTGCCTGGTAGGTGGTCAGGGAGCCGGTAAATCCACTTTTCTGCGTTTCCTTGCCATGGAAGATGACTGGTTTACGGATGACTTGAAGAAAATGGATGATGATAATGTATACCGAAAAATACAGGGGCATCTGATTATAGAGTTCCCTGAAATGGTGGCAATTCTCAATGCCAAGAATGTGGAAGATACCAAGTCCTTTATGAGCAGACAGAAAGACACTTACAAGACCCCATACGACAGGCATCCCAAAGACCACAAGAGGCAGTGCGTGTTTGCCGGTTCATCAAATTCGCTGGATTTCCTGCCTATGGACAGGTCGGGAAACCGAAGATTTCTGCCTATTCTTTGCAATATGGAAGAGGCGGAAACTCATATACTCGATGATGAAAAGACATCAAGGGAATATATCGACCAGATGTGGGCAGAGGCTATGGAAATCTACAGGAGTGGCAAATGCCAGCTGAGGCTTCCGAAAGAGATGGAAAAAGAGCTTTGTGAGTATCAGAAGCAGTTTATGCAGGAAGATACCAAGAAAGAGCTGATTCTTGACTATTTGGAGCATTACGAGGGAAGCATGGTATGTTCAAGGCAGTTATATTCTGAGGCATTGGGAAATGACGGAAATCCGGCACAATGGGAAATTCGTGAGATTAATGACATTATGAATAACTGCAGTAATTGGATTGCCTTTAGTAATCCAAGACATTTTCCTGAACCATACCGCAGGCAGAAAGGATGGGAGAAGCCTGACAACAGAGGTCAGGATTTTCAACCGATAACCAAGGAGCAGATGGAGCAGTTATCATTGCCACCGGAGTGGATGGAGAGATAAATGCCTGATAGGTTGTCGGCTGGTTGTCTATCCCGTTGCCAACCCCGTTGTCGGTTCTATGTTCTATAAAACCTTATATTTACTATGTTTTTAAGGGATATATATAGTTCTGACAACGAAAGCAACGGAATATTTGAGAAAAAGTAAATTTAGGAAAAGTAACTATAAATAAAAGGAATTGAGAGTTTTTAGAGGTCGGTTGTCAGCTTCCGGTTGTCAGCTGAAAGAGGCTCTTCCTTACCAGGCAGACATAAAGGAGAACACAAATGGAGAATAGAAAATCACACACACCGGTAGCACTCAGAAAGCAGATAGGTGGCACAATGTATGTTGTGAGAGTGCATTTCAATGAGGATGCCGAAGAAAGCATGAAGGACAAGATAAAGAGGCTGATTGAGAATGATGTTAGGGCAAATCAGCATACGGCATAGGTAGAAAAGCATATGGAAAACTTGCATATATTGTGGTATAATTAGTATGTTCAATAAGAGCGAAAAATAAGAATATTCTTAACAGATGAATTTATGGAAGGGTGAATTTATCATGAGGAAGAATGTAAAAATCATTGTTGGTGTCGTTGTGCTTATTCTTGTACTCGTTGTTGGTTCTTTTGTAGGACTCATAATTAACCGTACCAACGACCATAAATTTGGGAGATATGTATCAACGGAAGGTCCTTGGGGAATGACTGCCACCTGGGTATCGGAGGACAGTGCCAGTTATCTTGTCTGCAAGAAGGAAAACGATGAACCGTTTGCCAATGTTACAGCCTATTTTCAGGGTGTGGACGGTTGGCAGGCCTATGAGTTGAATAGCATCGATAGAATTGTTTATCTGGACATTGTAAAAGATGGCGTTGTTGTTGACGGCACCAGCGGCTATATGAAATTTGATGGAACTACATTTACTATTACAGATCTGGACAAAGATACCTTTGGTGCAGATGAATTTCATTATGTCATTACCGATAAGGAGTTCAGTCCCGATTAAAGTGTCAAACCTATTCCAGTTTGGGCATGAGGTTGCCGAAAATCAAAAGTGAATAAAAATGACTTTATAGCCATTGTGGAGAAATCTACAGTGGCTTTTTTCATGCAATGAAATGTATGGGTACTAAAAAGTCTTTGACATTTTGTTTCAGGTAAGACAGCCAAGAGTATTCTGGTTTCCTGTGGTGCGAGACTTGCACCATTTGACATCAAGGAAGTCAGGGAGATAACAGCATATGATGAACTCGACTTAGGGGACATCGGTAGAAGAAAGACAGCACTGTTTGTCATTATTTCGGATACAGATGATTCCCTTAATTTTTTGGTATCAATCATGTACACACAGCTTTTCAATCTGCTCTGCACGATTGCAGACGATGAATACCATGGAAAGCTCCCGGTACATGTGCGGTGTATCCTGGACGAGTTCGCAAACATCGGACAGATTCCGAAGTTTGACAAGCTGATTGCAACCATACGAAGCAGAGAGATATCGGCATCCATTATCCTACAGTCTAAGGCACAGTTAAAGTCAATTTATAAGGATAACGCAGAGACGATCGAGGGTAACTGCGATACATTTCTGTTTTTAGGTGGCAAGGAGAAGTCAACATTAAAAGATCTGTCGGAAGTGCTGGGTAAGGAAACGATTGACACGTACAACACCTCTGATACCAGAGGAACATCTCAGTCCTATGGTCTGAACTATCAGAAACTTGGGCGGGAGCTTATGAGCCAAGACCGCCTGGCTCTTATGGATGGCGGCAAATGTATATTGCAGGTGCGTGGAGTAAGACCGTTCTTTTCAGATAAGGTCGATATAACCGCAAACGAGATGTACAAAGAGCTTTCGGATTTTGACAAGAAAAATCAATTTGACATTGAGAAATATGTTTCCGAATATGGAAAACCAAAGTTTTCTAAGATCATATGATGAGATTCCTCCGAGAGTTGAATACTCACTTACAGATAAGGGCAGATCCGTTGTACCGATACTTAAGAGTATTTGTCAGTGGTCAGGAACCTTTTACAAGGAAGACAACGAAAACGAGATGACACAGTGCCAGAAATGTGACCATAGGGGGTAGACATAATGATAAAATATACAGAAGAGAAAACATTTACACAGGATCAGGTACAGGAGCTTTTTAAGTCGGTTGGGTGGATCTCGGCAGAATACCCACAGAGACTTCACAAAGCACTTATGAACTCACAGACTGTTCTTACCGCATGGGATGGTGGGTGAGCGCCTTGTCGGACTTGCAAGAGTGTTGGATGATTCAGAGCTGGTGGCATTTGTACACTATGTTCTTGTGCATCCTGAATATCAGGGGCAGAAAATAGCCGGAAATATGGTAGAATATATTAGAGATAAATATAAGAATTATCTGTACATAGAGGGAATGCAGGAGGACAGCAAGAATGTCGCTTTCTATGAGAGACACGGTTTCCACGTTATGGAAGGTGGCACACCGATACAGATATGCAATTTTTCGGATAAGAGGTAAAAGGGATGCACGATTATTTGACAGAGACAAAGATGCTCGACTATTCAAATGAGAATATCAAGCAGCTCATCAGAGAGAGAAAGTGGAGTGACATGGCAGAGTTTGAACGCCTGAAGGCCATTTATACATTTGTCAGGGATGAGATATTGTTTGGATATAATGTGGATGACAGTGTCCCGGCGTCCAGGGTGCTGCGGGATGGCTATGGACAGTGCAACACCAAGGGAACATTGTTCATGGCGCTGCTTAGAGCCTGCGATATCCCGTGCAGAGTGCATGGATTTACCATTGATAAAAAGCTACAGAAGGGCGCTATGACAGGAATCGTATACAGAAATGCACCACAGAATGTATTCCATAGCTGGGTAGAAGTGTATTTTGAAAACAGGTGGTATGAGCTTGAGGCGTTTATTCTGGATATGGGATATCTAAAAAAGCTGCAGGCGAAATACAGTGAGTGTACGGGTGCATTTTGCGGATTTGGAGTGGCAGTTAAGGACTTTAAGAATCCTGTTATAGATTTTGACAGGAATAATACATATATCCAGAGCGAAGGTATCAATCAGGATTTCGGAGTGTATGATTCGCCGGATGGGCTGTTAAAAGAACACCATCAGGAGATGTCAAGGGTGAAGGCGTTCCTGTACAGAAACTGGGGAAGGCATATGATGAACAGGAATGTCAGGAAGATCAGGGGTAAGTAGAATAGAATATGGGAGGTACACACATGGCAAAGAGAAAAACACTGCCAAAGGATTTTGAGCAGCTTGTGCAGACGGCAAGTGATGAGGACATCAAGAAGGTATTTGGCAAATGCGACATCAATGCATATGGCGGATACAACAAGGGAAATGCACTGGAATTTCCACTTTCAGAGGAGATGATGCGGTGGCTGATAGGGCAGGGGATCGACATCAACTATGTTGACCAGTATGGCTACACACCGCTGCTTTATCATGCCGGAAGAATGGCATCAGAGAAACAGGCTATAGCGCTGGTGAAGTTGGGCGCAGACATAACAGCCACCCAGGGTCTTGACAGAGAGACCGTTATGCATGTGGCTGTGAAGACTGGCAATCTTGAGCTTGTCAAATGTCTGATACAGGCGGGAGCAGATGCAGAAGTGACATCCAGATCAGGGGAGACTCCACTTGAGAGAGCGTTTCACTGGGCAAGGACATTTGATCTGATAAAGCTTGCGCCGGTAGCAGAGTATCTGATCGGGATAGGAGTTCCGGTCACAGATAAAATAAGAACATATATGAGAAGCGCGGCTGAGGATATAGAGTTTCGCAGGAAAGATATGAGTCCTGATATTATGCCGGAGCTTGACAGGACGATGGAGAGTCTGTATGGACTGCTCGGAGTTGCCCCTGTTCCAAGACGGGTAGAATATGACGGCACATCGCCGATCGTCATTCATGAGAAGCGCTGGCAGAAGCAGCATGGAGAATTGTGGAATCTTCTTGTGCCTGGTTCGGGACATGCGGGCACAGTTCAGGGCGAGGTCATCCGTATATCGGGAAAACTTGCCTATGAGATACTAGATAACGGATGCTGCAACTGGGATTCAGATTTCAAGAGCATGGCAAATGCCCTGTATCGATACATATGTATGGGCACACCACTTGACGCGGACGAGCAGAGAGAATTTGCCGGACTCATAAACGGCATCAAGGATGCCGATGAGACGGATATAAACAGACTCACAGAGCTTTCGGTCAAATGGGTGACACTGAATCTGAATCCTATGGCAGTGGGAGAACTTGATTATAAAAGATAGATCAATTACTGTGACTTCCGTCCATAGCGGAAGTCGCAGTAAGCTCCATTTTCGGCAAGGGTCTGTGTCCTTGTGAGCTTCATGCCCATCATGTCAGCGAGCACGTAGTCCATACGGCACAGATACTTTGCCAGTTCAAAGCACCCCTCGTCGCGGCAGAGATTACATATCCCGCAGTTGTGATAATCATATCCGAGTACGAAGTCATCGTTTGGTCCGCCCACGATGATGTCAAGAACCCAGTCATTCTTATAGCGCTTCAGATGAGATTCCTCAGACCATTTCTTCCTTCCCGGAAGCTTTTTTTCATCGAGATAGCTGTCTGCATTTCCAATAACCATATGAAAAAGTTTATTGTTGTACAGCCCGTCTTTGTACAGGCTGAAACATTCCTCCGGTGAAAGAGAAGTCTTTCTGTTTAGTGCGATGAAATATGCGCCCATGCAGTATGAGCTCATGAGGTGCGACTTTCCTATGTCATCGGCACGCTCAAGGACTGCCTTGTATTCGTTCTTTATAGCCTTGCTGTCAAGGATTAGATGCTGTGCTTTTGCCTGCTTCATGCATGAATTGTGAAAGAAATAACCAAATAATTTCTGTGTAAATCTGTATTTCATAGTTACATATCCTTTCTATTTGACACCGGTCAAATTATCTATACAGGTTGATCATGGACCTGACTGTCTATTTAAATTCGATCTGGATCATCAGGCGCTCTGCCTATCTGAAGCTCTGCTTCGATTCCGTGCAGCAGAACATTCATAGCCTCCATAAAAGCAGTTTTCATCTCTGGCGTGATTCCACTTTGGCATGAGTCATCTGCAATTATTTCACAGACCATTGAGAACTCAGCCAGAGAGAGCATATACACTGTTTTCTTAGATAATTTCCTGACTGCAATCCCACGTTTGTATAACTCGTCATAATACTTAAGCGCAAAGCCAGCACTTCTTTCTATATAGATACTGCGGAATTTCTCCAGACATTTGCCTGAGTCATTTTTCAGCAGCATATGAAAGAGCTGCATGTCGCCCTCAAGCATATCGAATATCTGTACTGATATCCTGGAATACAACACATTGAGCAGCTCGTCATCTGACATGGCAGTGAAGTCTATTCCGATCATGGATTCAGTGACTTCCATGAGCTTTCTGCCGCTTTCCTCAAATATCTCGTCAAACATTTCCTCTTTGCCTGAGAAATGCTTGTATATTGCGCCTGCGGTTATACCGGCCCTTGTGGCGATCTTACGCATGGACGCCTCCTGATATCCAACCTCAAGAAAGACTTCCATGGCACTTTTCAGTATTGCCGCCCTTGTTTCCTTTGTACTTTCCCGAATGATAGCCACCTCCATTTACTATTTGGTAAACAGTGTTTACTTTATATCACATGAGATTTGCAAAATCAAGCGGCCAGAAGATTAAATGAGTTAATTGAAAATTTCTATCATTAAGCGACTGATGTAACAATATGCCTTTTAGGCATAACAGATAATTCGATATAGGTATTAGACATATAGATATATCAGGACTAAAATAAGTATGTATTGAAAAGTACTTGCTTATTTTTATGCTCATACATTCATAGGATGTGTGGGCGGATATTGGAATGTGTCAGGTTTTTGACGAAGACTTGACATACAGCATCATTCCACGTCAAGGGTGATTAGAATGGGATGACGTTTAGTTGAAGGAGGTTTACATAATGTCAAAAAAGCTTATAGCATATTTCAGCGCATGTGGAACCACGAAAAAGGTTGCAGAGATGATATCGGAGGCAGCAGGCGCAGACCTGTACGAGATCAAACCAAAGGAGCTGTACACCAAGGCTGACCTTGACTGGATGAACAAGAAATCCAGAAGCAGCGTCGAGATGAGCGACAAGAAGCTTAGACCGGAGCTTGATGATTCAAATGCACATATTGAGAATTATGATGAGATCGTACTTGGATTCCCTATCTGGTGGTATGTGGCTCCGACGATCATCAATACATTCCTTGAGAAGTACGACTTCACAGGCAAGAAGATCACATTGTTCGCAACATCAGGTGGAAGCGGATTTGGCAACACGATCAAGGAACTCCAGCCGTCGGCACCGGGAGCTGAGTTTGTAGAAGGCGGACTGCTCAACATGGCAAACAGACAGGAGATCGAGAAGTGGGTAGATAAAACCCTCGCGTAAAGAATAGATGTATGACAAATTAGTGAAGGATGATAATAACTTTCATACATCCAACGAATATATGAAACAGAGTTACATTTGGAAGGAGAAAAACAATGGCAAAGATAGTACAGACAGCGGGAAGAAATGCACTCGGAGAGTTCGCTCCTGAGTTTGCACATTTTAATGACGATGTTCTCTTTGGGGAGAACTGGAACAACAATGACATCGATGTAAAGACCAGAAGTATCATAACTGTTGTGGCACTTATGGCACAGGGAATCACTGACTCATCGCTGAAGATCCATCTTCAGAATGCGAAGGATCATGGTGTATCACAGAAGGAGATCGCAGCGGTCATCACACATGTTGGCTTCTACGCCGGCTGGCCAAAGGCTTGGGCAGTATTCAATCTTGCAAAGGAAGTGTGGAATGTAAATGAGGGCGATCTTCCATATGAGGATGAGGCAATGAGAGCACATGTAAAGAGCATGGTATTCCCTATCGGACAGCCAAATGATGCATTTGCCCAGTATTTCATAGGACACAGCTATCTCTTTCCAGTATCGACTAGTCAGGTTGGAGTGTTCAACGTGACATTTGAGCCGGGCTGCCGTAACAACTGGCATATCCATCACGCAAAGAGCGGTGGCGGACAGATCCTTGTATGTGTCGGTGGACGCGGATACTATCAGGAGGAGGGCAAGCCTGCAGTTGAGATGAATCCAGGCGACTGCATCAACATTCCTGCTGAGGTAAAGCACTGGCACGGCGCAGCTCCTGACAGTTGGTTCAGCCATCTTGCAATCGAGGTTCCAGGTGAGGAGACATCAAATGAGTGGTGTGAGCCTGTGACGGATGAGGAGTACGGAAAGCTGCAGTAGGGCTGTAGTAGATAACGCAAGTGACAATATCATATGAATATATATAGGCCATCCTGGTATAAATATGATTCGCGGTTGAATGCGAATGGATATTTATATCCGGGTGGCTTTTTGTTTCGACAAGAGCCTTGACGGATATATGATAACCACTGTACCTTAAGGGCGGCGGTGTGGTAAGATAGAAAATATTGGAGTGCTAGAAAATACTGTGGAATAATACCGTATATTAAATACTGAGAATTTACAGTGTGAGTGATATAATGAAGCAAGAAAGTTGATGTAAGGATGTTGATGTAATGAAGGCAGCTGGACAAAAGAAGTATCGAATGTAGAAGTATGATGGAATAATGTAGTATCGAAGGTGAGATGGATGGACAACGGAAAAAAGACATACAATTTCTGGGGCTGGAAGAATGCAGATGCACCGGCCATCAAAGATGAATATCCGGGGATAAATACCCCAACAGATCTATACGATGCACTGAGTCATATCTGGTGTGCGGATACCTGTGCGCCGAGGATGAGGGACAGATGGACAAATGAGAATATGACGCTGGGGCAGTGTTCCATCACTGCTTTTCTGGCACAGGATATATTTGGTGGAAAGGTGTACGGTATAAAGAGACCAGGCGGAAACTATCATTGTTACAATGTGATAGGCGACTGCGCTTTTGATCTCACAAGCGAGCAGTTCGGCGATGAAGTGTTGGATTATGAGAATAATCCGGAACAGCAGAGAGAGGTACATTTTGCTAAGGAAGAGAAAAGACAGAGGTATGAGTATCTGAAGGCTGCGCTCGGGGAATATACAAAATGATGTAGATAACAAATATTACATTCTGAAAAAGAGTATCAGATAATTAAGCTCGTTGTGATAGTAACGTGTTATCGTACTCGCACATTATGATATATAGTATATAGTATATAGAGTGCGATATAAATCCATAGACCGGAGAATACATACAGAATGTATAGAAACAACAGGATGGAGAAAATGGCGGAAATAGAGAAGGTAATATTTATGAATATGTGCATGGTATATGATCACGCTGGGCGTGTACTGGCACTCGATAAAGTAGGGAAAAGCTATTCCGGAACGACATTCCCTGGTGGACATGTGGAACCCGGAGAGACATTCACAGAATCGGTGATACGAGAGATATATGAGGAGACCGGGCTGACCATAAGCAATCCAAAGCTCACCGGAATATATCACTGGATGACCGGAGCTGTGAGAAATGTCGGATTTCTGTACAAGACGGATGAGTATCAGGGGGAACTTATATCTTCAGAAGAGGGCAAAGTGTACTGGATATCGGGAGAAGAGTTCCTGCGAAAACCGCTTGCACCAGGAATGGAACAGGTGTGGCAGATGATGCACGATGACAGTGCGTCGGAATGTCTGCAGACACTTACGAAAAATGGCATAGTTTCAAAGATACAATAACAATAAAAGTTTAATGGGATTTATGGGGGAAAGAAAATGTCAATATTTTCAGATATATCAAATATAACAAGCAAAAAACGTAAACTAGAAGTGCCAAAGCCAAAAACAAACTTATTTGTGAGGGGTATAGTGTTGTTTGCATTTGGACTCCTTGGTGCCTCAGTCTACACAATTGAAGATATAGACAAGACACCGGCTCTTGTTTTTCTGTGTATTGGAGCGGCTTTGATCATAGCCGCTATAATTTCTTTGATCTGTTATGGAAAACAGGTGACAGCATTTAAGAAATATACTCCAACATGGGAGAAACACAGAAGTATATTTGATGATTTTGCCATAGAATTAAATCATTGGTATGATTCTGACATGCGTCCACGCAGCTGTGATGGAGACACATCATATATTCTTCGCCTTCAGAAGGATAGAATGGCACGGAAGGGCATTCGTATGATACAGCATACATCACCTGTGAAGAGAGAAACGATGGGAACTACAAGAGTGCCTCGAAAGACATCCTGGTACACAGTTGATCTCATGTATGAAGGGGTTGACAGGCATCTGCAATTCCAGAATTCAACCGGCATAATATATGAGCGTGTAACCGAAGATACGATGTACGAGACAGTTGTCCATACTCCAAATGAGCAGGAACTTACACGTATGTCCATGACTTGTCCAAACTGCGGTGCAGTTAGCCCTGTGGCAGCTCTCACGGAAGGCTGCCCTTATTGTCGTACGGTTTTTCGTATCAGTGATCTGTTTCCCCGTGTAACAAATATATTTTTTATACGAGAGAATGCTTCTACAAAGAATCAGAAGAAGATGGGAAAGACCACAGGGATAACAATGCTGGTTTTCTTCCTTGCATGTTTTATACCTTCTTTTCTCGACCGGGAAACGCCAATACCGCAGGCTTTGTTTATGTCATTTTTTGTAGCACTTATTATGGGCGGAATATTTGGATATATAATTTCTATTATTATATTTATGACAAAACAGTTCAACAGGGATGGACGAAAGAGGATACCGTTCTGGTCCTATGTGACAACAAAAGGAAAGGTCAAAAGTGCATTTGCACCATATGATCCGTATTTTTCATTTGAGAAGTTTGAGGGACAGATCATATCTCTTATCCGTATGGCGATTATGTCAGACCACCCGGAGAATCTGGCATCATATTGTGGTGGAACATTAAATCCATATTTTCGGGATATTATAGAAATGACATATATGCAGGCTATGACAGTGCAGGATATACATATGGAGGGAAGTCATCTGTGCATGACACTCAGAACATGGTGGATAAATTATAGTGAGAAGAATGGACGCGTCAACAGGTGCGGAGACTGTATAGACGTTACACTTCGGAGAAATGTTGCTTACATGGAACCTCCTGGATTCTCCATTACATCTGTGTATTGCAGGAATTGTGGAGCAAGCTTTGATTCTGTCCGTCAGAGAAACTGCCCATATTGCGGAACCGTATATCACATGGAGAATGAAGGCTTTATAATTGAAAGACTTGAGCTGGTATAGGCAAAGAGTATAGATACAATATAAGCTGAGTATAAAGGAAACGGAGAAACTAACAGGTATAGTATCTTAAAATCTGATTATAACGAGGAATATAAAAGAAAGAAATAAAAAGAAAATAAGAAGAGAATAAGAAAATACATAATAGGAAAAACACAAAAATAGAAAAAAGAAAAAATATGCTTGACATTGTAAAATGATGGTGGTATCTTATAAAAGCTGTCGCGTGAGACGGTGTCAGAAACATCTATAAAGCATCAGATTTTGAGATTTATTCGTTATATAATCACCCGATTATGACACGAAATCAGTACATAAGAACTGAAGAAACAGCTTGAAAAAAGATGAAAAAAGTTGTTGACATTGATAAATGAATGTGATAGTATTTAGAAGTTGTCGCTGAGAGGCGAAAACATAAAGAACCTTGAAAAATTAACAACATGACAACCCTGAAATTC
>NZ_QUGZ01000008.1:0-42563 GCF_003479365.1 Coprococcus sp. AF16-5 | reverse complement strand
TTTGGAATTTCAGGGTTGTCATGTTGTTAATTTTTCAAGGTTCTTTGTGTTCTCGCCTCTCAGCGACAACTTCTAAATACTATCACATTCATTTTTTAATGTCAACAACTTTTTTCATCTTTTTTCAAGTTATTTCATCAGCTCTTATAAACTGATTTCGTATCATAACCAGGTGATTATATAACGAATAAATCTCAAAATCTGATACTTTATAGAAGTTTTTGACACCGTCTCACGCGACAGCTTTTATAAGATACCACCATCATTTGGCAAAGTCAAGCACTTTTATTGAATTTTACACGAAATAATTTTGGCCACAATACCAAATGATACTGTGGCCATGCTCACCGCTATTATCGTGCTTTATATGATTGAATATTTTCTTCTATATATACTCCAGTGCCTGCTGTATATTTGCGACACCTACCACCTTCATGTCTCCAAGGTCTTTCATCTTCTTCACATTGTCCAGATTGGATCTCGGTATGATGCAGGTCTTAAATCCCATCTTTGCGGCCTCGCGTACTCTCTGCTCAGCACCTGACACTCCACGCACTTCGCCTGAAAGTCCCATCTCTCCGAACATGACCATATCAGAAGGTATGGCACGGTTCTTGAAGCTTGATACAAGAGCAAATACTATTCCCAGATCTGCCGACGGATCATCAAGGCGCATACCTCCGGCTATATTCACATATGCATCACAGCCCGCCATAACTATGCCGCCTCTCTTCTCAAGAACAGCAAGCAAGAGATTTACCCTGTTGTAGTCGAGTCCCACACTTGTTCTTCTTGGCAGATTGAAGCTTGACTGGCACACCAGAGCCTGGATCTCAAGCAATATCGGTCTTGTTCCTTCCATTGTACATACTACTACAGACCCGGATGTGTCATCAGGTCTTCCATCCAGCATAAGCTGTGACGGATTCTTCACCTCTGCAAGTCCGGTTCCCTTCATCTCAAATACACCGATCTCATTTGTCGAGCCAAATCTGTTCTTTACTGCACGAAGGACTCTAAACCCGGCATTACGCTCGCCCTCGAAATAGAGAACTGTATCTACCATATGTTCAAGGGTTCTTGGGCCTGCCACGGTTCCCTCTTTGGTAACATGTCCTACTATGAATATGGCGATCCCTGTCTGCTTCGCCATCCTCATGAGTCTGGCTGTAACTTCCTTTACCTGGGATACACTTCCCGGTGCAGACTCCACGTCATCCGTAACTATGGTCTGTATGGAATCTATAACAATGACCTTTGGAGTGTCCTTCTTGACATACTCCTCCACATCCTCGAGATTGTTGACACAGAGAAGCAGCATATCCTTTGTAAAATTTCCGATACGCTCTGCCCTCATCTTTATCTGTGAAAGGGACTCCTCACCTGACACATAAAGTATCTTCTGTCCCATCTCTGACATATTCCTGCACATCTGCAGCAATATGGTGGATTTACCTATACCTGGATCTCCTCCCACCAGCACAAGGGATCCGCTCACTATCCCGCCGCCTAATACTCTGTTTAATTCGCCTATTCCTGTGGTAAAACGCGTCTCGTCGGTGGTCTCCACCTCCAAAATGCTTGTAGGCGCCACGACAGCCCTTCTACCGGACTGGCTCTTGGCGCCTACTGTCACTTTCTCCTCGCAAAATGAATTCCACGCTTTACAGCCGGGACACTGTCCCATCCATTTTGTCGATTCGAATCCACATTCCTGGCAAAAAAACACCTGTTTTCCTTTTGCCATAAATATCTCCTGTGTATGCTATATTAGTCAAATGCTCTCTTAACATCAACCTTGACTGGTCTGCCCTCTTCAAGATCTACGCTTATGCTCATCTTGCCACCGAGGTTGGTCTTGTTCTTGCCGACATATACATCGTCTACGTGAACCTTGTACTCTGTCTCAGGCTCAAGCTCAAGTGTGATGGACGCATTCTCTGGTCCCTCAACTACAAATGTAACATCGTTCTCATCAGCCTTGAAACCATGTACTGCTGTTCCCGGTACTGACTCATATACGAACATTCCGTTCTTCTCAAGCTTTGTGATCTCGTTGAAAGTCTTTATCTTGTAGATATCTCCCTGGAACTCAAAACCGTCCTTCTTGGTCTTTGCTCCAAGCTCATAATTACCGAATTCCAATGACTCCCCCTGTGCATTTATCAATTCATTTACTACTGACATTGATCTTATCCTCCTGTTGTTTTTGTATGATCTGAACTCTATCGCAATAATATCCTGATATATATCAATAATCTCTGTATACTATCCGTTAGTGATTTTCATTATACAGTAATGCATCCTTTTTTTCTACAAAATTATGCATTTTCACCAATATTTCATATTAATTTCTACTGCTATTTTTCCGCACTTGGCACTACTGTATATCATGCTCACATCACAAATATCTAATCCGACATCATTCCTCTGTCTTTTGTTTCGCTGTAAGTGATATTTTCTCAGTGGTTTTTCCGTCGGCTTCCTTCTTTTTCTTCGTTGACACTGTGACTGTATCACCTTTTTTGACATCACCTCTAAGCATCGCCTCCGCAAGCACATCCTCCACATATGTCTGAATAGCCCTTTTGAGTGGTCTTGCTCCATACTTCTTGTCATAGCCTTTTCCAAAGATATATTTCTTTGCATGGTCGGTGAACTTAAGCTCAATATCCATCTGTGTCTGGACACGGTTCTTAAGTTCCTTTAACATAAGTCCGGTTATATCCTTTACATTTGCCTCGCTCAGGGCATGGAACACGATTATGTCGTCTATTCTGTTCAGGAACTCCGGCTTGAAGGTTCTCTTGAGCTCATCCATTACATTGCTCTTCATCTTCTCATGTTCCTTTGTCTCATCGCTTACCGTGACAAATCCAAGCTGCTTAGGGTCAACTATACCCTGTGCCCCTGTATTGGAGGTCATGATTATGATGGTGTTCTTGAAATCCACCTTTCTTCCCTGGGAATCCGTTATATGTCCGTCATCAAGTACCTGAAGGAGAATGTTGAACACATCGCTGTGCGCCTTCTCTATCTCGTCAAACAGCACAACAGAATACGGATTGGTCCTGACCTTCTCACTGAGCTGTCCGCCCTCCTCAAAGCCTACATAACCCGGAGGTGAACCTATCATCTTGGACACGCTGTGCTTCTCCATGTACTCCGACATGTCAACTCTTATCAGGGCATCCTCACTTCCAAATACTATATCTGCAAGAGCCTTGGAAAGCTCTGTCTTACCGACACCTGTAGGTCCGAGGAACAGAAATGATCCCATCGGTCTCTTCGGATCCTTAAGTCCGACTCTGCTTCTCTTGATAGCACGTGATACGGCTGTAACAGCCTCCTCCTGGCCAACTACCCTCTTGTGAAGTTCACTCTCAAGGCGTTCAAGCTTCTTTGACTCCTTCTCCGTGAGCTTGCTCACAGGGATCTTGGTCCACACGGACACAACATCCGCAATATCGTTCTCCTGAACTGTGATATTTCTCTGGCTGGAAGACTGCTTTCTTGCATTCTTCTTTGCAAGCTCCTTCTGTCTCGCGCTCACCTCTGCCGCCGCCTCTATATTGCCAGCCATGAGTGCCTTCTCCAGATCGTCGTTGAGCGTTGTAAGCTCAGCCTCCACAGCCTTTTTCTTCTCATAATTATGTCTGTCCGATGAGAATCCGAGCCTCTTTCTGGAGCATGCCTCATCCATAAGATCTATGGCTTTGTCCGGCAGGAATCTGTCTGTTATATATCTGATGGACAGATCCACCGCAGCTTCAACCGCATCATCGCTTATATCGACATTGTGATGCTGCTCATAGCATGGTCTGAGTCCCTTGAGTATCTCCACTGCCTCATCCCTTGTAGGCTCATCCACGTACACCGGCTGGAATCTTCTCTCAAGGGCCGCATCCTTCTCTATATACTTCCGATATTCGTTCAGAGTCGTAGCACCTATCATCTGGATCTCGCCGCGTGACAGGGACGGCTTCAGTATATTGGACGCATCTATTGCGCCCTCAGCGCCTCCCGCCCCTATGAGTGTGTGGAGCTCATCCACAAACAATATGATATTGCCATCCGATATGACCTCTCCGATGACCTTCTTTATCCTGTCCTCAAACTCTCCTCTGTACTTGGAACCGGCAACCATGCTTGAAAGGTCAAGCGAAAGAAGCCTTTTACCCTTTACAGTATCTGGCACTTCATCGTGGGCTATGAGATATGCTATGCCCTCCACAACAGCAGTCTTTCCAACACCCGGCTCTCCGACCATACATGGATTGTTCTTCATTCGTCTGCTGAGTATCTGCATGACTCTCTCTATCTCTTTTGTACGTCCGATGACCGGATCCATATTGCCCATCCGTGCTTCCTCTGTCAGATCTCTGGAATACTGATCCAGTGTAGGTGTGGATGTCTTGCTCTTATTTCTCGACTTTTTCAGTGCTGCATATTCTCTCTTTGCCGTATTCGCATCGCTTCCACAGGCCAGAAGTATGTCTGTGTACACCTTCTGGATATTTACATTCTCTGATGCCATAAGCTTTACAGCTACACAGTCTGTCTCCTTTATAAGTGCCAGAAGGATATGCTCTGTTCCCACCTCCTGGGAATTGAGTCTTCTCGCCTCATACTGTGAGTCATCGAGAATCCTTCTTGCGCTCATCGTATATTTGTCTCTCTCCCCTGTGACTACTCCACCGGGTTCCAATGTATACTTCAACGCATCTATGATCTTAACTATATCCAGACCATTCTCGTTCAGAATACTGTACGCTGTTGTATCTGCTACAGATGCCAGTGCAACGATAAAATGCTCGCTTCCGACAAAATTCTGTCCAAGCTTCCTCGCCACCCTGTTTGCCTCTTTTATAACTATGTCAGATTCTTTGCTGTACGGTAATTTCATTCAGTCCACCTCAAATCTAAATAATCTAGGATTTTATGCGCTTCATTATAGCATATGTCGTCGTGCGTAAGCGCGATGACCTACGCACGCATCAGCGTGCTTCATTATAACATATATATTACAGGAATACAAAAGAGGTTTTGAGACAAATTCTCTCAAAACCTCTTCCGTAAATATATATCTATAGATTACTGCTCGTCTATAGCCTTACCTATATCATGTCTCATGTACTTGTTGTCAAATGTGATCCACTCTGTCGCAGCATATGCATTCGCACGAGCCTCGAAAAGATCCTTGCCCTTTGCTGTAACACCGAGTACACGGCCGCCATTTGTCACGATCTGATCACCGTCAAACTTTGTGCCGGCATGGAATACAAAGTAGTCATCCTTGCCGTCAAACTTCTCAAGTCCATGTATAGGATAGCCCTTCTCATATGATACAGGGTATCCGTCTGATGCAAGAACTACGCACACTGCCGCATTGTCCTCAAACTGAAGATCAACTTTATCAAGTGTTCCGTCGATACATGCCTCCATGACATCGATAATATCATTCTTCATACGAGGAAGAACTACCTGAGCCTCAGGATCGCCAAATCTTGCATTGTACTCGAGAACCTTAACACCATTTGGTGTCATCATGAGTCCGCAGAACAGAACTCCCTTGAACTCTCTGCCCTCTGCCTTCATGGCAGCCATGGTTGGCTTGTAGATGTTCTCCATGCAATACTCGTCTATCTCTTTTGTATAGAAAGGACTTGGGGAGAATGTTCCCATTCCGCCTGTGTTGAGTCCCTGATCTCCATCCTTTGCTCTCTTATGATCCTGTGCTGAAGTCATAGGCTTGATCGTTGTTCCATCACAGAAGCAAAGGACTGATACCTCACGTCCTGTCATGAACTCCTCTATTACCATGGTATTTCCGGCTGAACCAAAGTGCTTGTCAAGCATGATCTCCTTGACGCCTGCCTTTGCCTCCTCAAGGTCATTACATATGAGAACACCCTTGCCGAGTGCAAGCCCGTCAGCCTTTAAAACTATAGGGAATGTGGCTGTCTCAAGGTACTTGAGCGCTGAATCGGCATCTGTAAAGTTCTCATAAGCCGCTGTAGGTATGCCATACTTCTTCATGAGATCCTTGGAGAACGCCTTTGAGCCCTCTATGATCGCTGCATTTGCACGAGGTCCGAATGCTCTGATACCGGCTGCCTCAAATGCATCGACCGCACCTGCAACAAGCGGATCATCCGGTGCAACAACAACCAGATCGACTGCCTTATCCTTTGCAAATGCAACCAGCTTGTCAAAATCCATCACACCTATATCAACGCACTCTGCAAGTGCTGCGATACCTGCGTTGCCAGGTGCACAATATATCTTGGATACTTTATCACTCTTTGAAATACTTGTAACTATAGCATGCTCTCTTCCGCCGCTTCCTACTACCAATACTTTCATGGATATTCCTCCTAATCTTCTACAACTGCAATTCCATCTTCAACATGTACTTTGCCATGGGCGATCTTGTCTATAACCGCAGGCAGAAGCTTCCACTCAGCCTGTTCCATCACACGCTGCTGCAGAGCTTTCGGTGTATCGCCATTCTGTACTGCAACCGCCTTCTGCATGATGATCGGACCTGTGTCAGTGCCCTTGTCGACAAAATGAACCGTAGCACCCACTACCTTGACACCTCTTGCAAGGGCTGCCTCATGAACTTTGAGTCCATAGTAGCCTGTTCCGCAGAATGCAGGTATGAGTGATGGGTGTATGTTGACTATCTTATTCGGATATGCATCTATCACTATCTCAGGTATGACCACGAGATATCCCGCGAGAACTATAAGGTCAGCTCCGGTCTCCTGAAGCTTTGCGAGAAGTGCCTCGTTGAACTTGGCTCTATCCTCGTAATCCTTAGGGCTTACGACCTCCGCTGCTATTCCCACCTTCTTCGCCCTCTCAAGAGCAAATGCATTCTTATTGTTGCTTATGACCGCAACTATCTCCGTATCTGTTATGACTTTATTATCTATGGCATCTATGATGGCCTGAAGATTGGTTCCGCCGCCTGATACCAGAACTGCAACCTTTAGCATAAGTCTACTCCCTTTTCACCAGCTACAACTGTACCGAGAACAAATGCCTTGTCGCCGGCAGCTTCTATAGCTGCAATAGTCTTATCTGCGTCTGCAGGGTCTATAGCAAGACACATACCAACTCCCATGTTGTATGTGTTGTACATCATATGCTCATCTATATCGCCTTTCTTTGCGAGAAGCTTGAATATAGCCGGTACCTCATATGAATCCTTCTTAACCTGAGCACGAACTCCGTCTGGAAGCATTCTTGGGATATTCTCATAGAATCCACCACCTGTGATGTGACTGCATCCCTTGATCGTAATGCCTGCATCCTTCACTGACTTGAGAGCCTTTACATAGATTCTTGTAGGCTCAATAAGTGCCTCACCGAGTGTCTTGCCAAGCTCGTCGTAATATGTATCAAGAGATTCCTTTGTCATCTCGAAAACCTTTCTTACAAGTGAGAAACCGTTGCTGTGCACTCCACTTGAAGCGATACCTATAAGTGTATCTCCAGGCTTAATGCTCTCTCCTGTAATAAGATCCTTCTTCTCAACAACACCTACTGCAAATCCTGCAAGGTCGTACTCATCCTCAGGCATAAGTCCCGGATGTTCTGCTGTCTCACCACCTACGAGGGCAGCTCCTGACTGGTTGCATCCCTCTGCAACGCCGCTTACTATAGTTGCAATCTTCTCAGGATAGTTCTTGCCACATGCTATATAGTCAAGGAAGAAAAGTGGCTCTCCACCAGAGCATGCGATATCATTCACACACATTGCCACTGCGTCGATTCCGATGGTGTCATGCTTATCCATAATATAAGCGAGCTGAACCTTTGTTCCGCATCCATCTGTTCCTGACAGAAGTATAGGCTCTTCCATATCCTTGATCTTAGCGAGACTGAAAGCTCCTGCGAATCCACCAATTCCGCCAAGTACCTCGGGTCTCATGGTTGTCTTGATATGCTTCTTCATAAGCTCCACAGACTTGTATCCAGCTTCAATATCTACTCCGGCATTCTTGTAATCCAATTTCTTATCCTCCTGTTATCTGTTTTGTACAAGGCGCACCGGCACCTTTTCAAATATTCCAATAAATTATAGATTATATCGAATACTTTGTAAAGATTGAGATGATTACAAATTGATAATGTGGTGAACGTGTGGTATAATCACAATATATTGTGATTATAGCTATCCGCAATATATAACAGTCGATTATACTACAGCAAAAGCAGTTACTAAAGGAGCACCCGCATGACCAACAACAGATTGAACATCGGTATTTTTACATGTCATATTGATAACGATTACGCAACAGAGGTTTGCAAAGGAGCTGAATACGCAGCAAAGGAACTTGACTGCAATCTCATCGTATTTCCGGGCATGTTTCTGAATGCCTCCTTTTATGATCCTGCCAATCAACTGTATGATTACCAGTATAATTCGATTTTCTACTATGCACATCCTGAGTGTCTGGACGCACTTATCATCTCCGTCGGAGCTATATCATCTCTGTTATCGGAGAAGGACATGAATTCTTTCCTTTCCCATTTTGATGGAATACCTATCCTCACACTGGAGGAGAAGCTTCCGGGATATCCATGCATCAGAACAGACAATTCAAGAGGAATGAGGGATGCCATAGAACATCTCATAAAAGAACACAAGAGAAAGCATATATGCTTTGTTGCCGGCAAGGATGACAACACCGACAGCAATCTCAGACTCAAGATATACAGAGAGGTTCTCTCTGAGAACGGACTCAGCGTTGAGGACCGCATGATAATACACGGCGACTTCGCAGAATACTGTCAGGAGGAGACTGCACAGCTTCTGGATGTAAACCCGGATGCCGATGCCATCGTATTTGCAAATGATCGCATGGCAATAGGCGGTTATGCAGAACTCAAGTCCAGAGGAATACGCATAGGAGAAACCATGTCAGTCATCGGTTTTGACGATTCACCATCTTCCGTCAACATGGATCCCCCCCTCACCACAGTCAATATCAATTCCTGTGAGCTCGGTTTCCGTGCAGTGTATGCGGCGGTGAGACTTGCCCAGACCGGCAACATGAAATCCGAGGCTTTGGATTCCAGACTTATAAACAGACTGTCCTGCTGCTGTCATCTGTGCACAGAGAATGACCTGATGAAGGATGGCAGACATTTGCTGGATCTGGATATACCAGACATCATCGATATTCTTGATGGCCGTCTCTTCGGTGAGATTGCAGATTCATTCTACGCATCCAAGGTCATGTCCGCATACAACAGGATACTCATTGATATAGTATCCGTGATCAAGAGCGACATTGATACGGAGTATCCACAGAACAAGATCATCGATGAACTCAAATGTATTCTCGAATCTGACCTGACCGATTTTTATTCTGTCCAGAAAACAGCATACATGTTCCGTGAACTGGCTTCCATCTTCTCAAGCTGTAAATTGTCTGCAGCCAAGAGTCTCCAGTTCAACAGACTTAACACGACCATAACCAACACCATATCACTCTTCATCTCGAATCAGCTTTACAACACGATATACGAGAACAAGATGATGGGCTGGTCATCAATATACATAACCCGTGACACCCTGACATACGGCGAGGATCTTGGCAAGACATACACATCCATCCTCCACAAGCTTCAGGGGCTGAATTACGAAGGAGCTTACATCTACACATACGACGATCCTGTGCGCATCACAGACACGGGAAGCTGGATCGTTCCAAAGTCAGTCTTCCTTCAGGCTTTCTTCAACCCGAACAATTGTCAGGTGCTTTTCGGAGAGTCCAGAAGGGTTCCTTCTGTAGAAATTTTTGACAACGAATATACATACTATGACAAGCGTTTTACATCCGTCATAGTTCCTATATTTACAAACGAGGATCAACACGGAGTGTTCATATGCAACACAGATGTGGCTCACTTCAGTTCCATATATTCCACCAGCCTGCAGCTCGGTGCAGCACTGAAATATATGTCGCTGCTCCGTGAGCAGAACATCACGCAGGAACAGCTCAGGATGTCTCTGAACGAGATCCACGAGAAGAACGAGCTTCTGAACCACCTGTCGACATCAGATGAGCTGACGGGTATATATAACAGACGTGGATTTATGGAGCGGGTTGAATACTATATCAACATTCCGTCAAACTGTGGAATGAAGGCCATACTTCTCTTCGCTGATATGGATTCACTGAAAGTTGTAAATGACAAATTTGGACACAAGGACGGTGACTTCGCCCTCAAGAACATCGCGAACATCCTGTCCCAGAGCTTTGGTCCACATGATGTCATCGGTAGAATAGGCGGCGATGAGTTCGTATGCTTTGCATTTATAGACGACTCCGATTACGTCACCGAAGTGCAGCGCAAGATCAAGGATTTCTCAGCCGAGCTGAACGCAACCTGTGGCAAGCCATACTTCATAGAGATGAGCGTTGGTGTTACTGAATTTGTCTGCGATGGAGAACAGACCATCGAGGATCTACTCTCACAGGCAGACACGGCACTTTACTCAAACAAGAGATACAAGAGAATGTCCATACTGAAGTAATCTTCAGTATCAGAACAAAGATATATACATAAAGAGAGACAGATATTTATTTCGACCGAAATAGATATCTGTCTCTTTTTGTCCTATAGGTCTACTTTGCCTGATCCAGCGCTTCATTGAGCTTCTCTGTTCCCGGCAGGACAAATCTGCCCTTCTCGATGATCGGAACTTCAGTTCCATCCGGATGAACGGAATATATTCCTCCTATCTCATCGTAAGGTATTGTTATGTCTGTATGGCAGTTGAAATACGCCTTTGACACATCTGTTTTTCTCAGAATAGAACACTCATTGTCCTTTGCCACGATCTCCTTGCCATCAGGATTGTGGAGCACATTTTCCTCACTCCAGCTATAGCATGTATCTCCCACAGCAAAATGCGGTCCCATCTTCTCAACTATGAGGATAGGCAGTTTATACACTATGTCATATTTGTTTGCCATGACGTATGCTGTCGTATTTGTTCCTATTGCAAACTCTCCTATAGGAAGTGTATCCCTTCCGCCCAGAAGATTCTCCTTTATATACGCCTTGTTCTTCTCCGTATCCGGATAGTTGTCACATGTATAGTCCGCTATTTTTCCATCCTCAAATGTAAGCTTGAGATTCACATATTTCAGGCCGTCTAGGAATACTTCACTTACGTTTAATATTCCGTGGGTTCCGGTGAGCTTCGGTGAAGTGAACACCTCTCCAACAGGTATATTCACATCGGCTACGCAGTTCTCAAAGTTGGTCTCCTTCGATGGATCTGTCATCTCGTGCATCATAACGGTCATATCAGTCACATTTGCTCCCTGACCGACAACCCTCACGTGTTCAGCCTTATCAAGCTCATCTATCATACTCTGATGGATCGCCCTGAACAGATCATTGTCCAGTGTGTTGATCCTGACAGTATCCCTGAATATATCTCTGTATCTATCTCCAATCTCCGGCACAGGGTATGCTATTATAGTGAAGCTGCACTGATCCTGGGCTATATATTCATTTACGATCTGTGAACTCATTGTGCGGTATGAGATCGCAGCCTCCTGCTGTTTCTTGTCGAGCACAGGATTCAGTTCACTGTTCTCCGGCTCAAATGGGTTCTCGCCGAACACCTCGACCACCGCAGGGCCCGCATATACTGAAGCCTCATAGGCCATATTCTTGTATGCCTGTCTGAGCACCTCCAGCTTTCTCTCCATGAGCTTCTTGTCCATGAAGAGTGCCTCATCCATCCTGTGATCGTACTCGAGCTGTCTGTTAGGAACGCTTGACGAATAACCTATCCTGTGTATAAGTCTCCTGTTGATCCTGTTTGCCGCATATCGGTAGCATATCGGCCTCAGACCCATCTGCTCAAACTGCAGTATCGCGGCTCTTATCATCCTCTCCTGTCCAAGGAAATATCGGATATTTACAGTTTTCTTCTTCGAGAGATCTATTCCGGCAGCCTCGAATCCCAGTCTGTAGCCCTTGGTGAATGTTCTTGCCATGGCCTCTATCTCTGAATCCGGCAGGGTACTCATGAAAATCGCCGTGTCGATCTCATTTTTTCCAACATACTCTCCATATCTGTACAGATACGTGACATCGCCCAAATCGCTGTTCATAATGATATCCGTCGCAAATGTGAGATCAGGGTCAAGCTGCTCTCTTATCCTGTACGTAATCCAGAACTCGGCATAATCGTTCTCAAAATAATACACAGCGGATTCCAGATCCTTCACGGAAAAATCATCCTGAAACATGAAATATATCTGGACAAACAGCTCCGCAAACAAAGTTATGTCAACCACTCTGCCCTCAAATGCGTACACTGTCATTCCTCTTATCTCGTTGTACACAAATCCCAGAAGCTGGGCGATGCGCTTTATCTCCTCTTTGTCACGGGTGTAATCCTTTGAAAACTCACCCATGATATATCTGTAATTTGCATAGCTTCTATTGTAGTTGTCTCCCAGTATGTCATTGTACAGCCCATGGTTCATCGCCTGAAGCTGATCAAGGCTCCTGTCTGGCAGTGCGTCATTTTTTACCAGTTCCAGAACATCTCCTATTCTAGCTATAAATCCGGCAACATGACTGAAATAATCTCTGTACGGCTCCTTTACCAGCGATTCATGGATTATCTGTCTCACACGTTCCATGATAAGCTCATAGCGCTCTTCTATATCATCATATTCTTCTGTAAGATTCTTATAATAATTCATCGCATGCCCTTTCTATAATCCCATCAATAAAAATATAACAGACGCTCCAAGAACTATAACATTAAGTATGATCGCCATCTTCTTGTTTGTTATACCTCCGTTGTCCGCCCTGTAGCCTATGGCCGAGAATACCAGGCCTGTAAATGCCATCAGCATCGCGCTGACCATGAGGACTCCGTACACCCTCTGTACCTTTCCCTGGGTAAGTATGGATTTTATGATGGATATGACCACAAACACTCCGCCAAATCCGCCCAGAAAGTATCCAATTATGGTGTCCGTCGGCAGACCCGGTGTCGAAACTTTGAATTCCTTACTTCTTTGCATGATATCTCCTGATAAGTTTTGCTGTAACGTAATATATACAATATCCTATGACTCCACCAAGCGTATTCATGATGATGTCATCGATATCGAACACACCCAGTTTGGTTATGTACTGCACCGTCTCTATGACAAGTGTAAATCCCAGAGAGTACAGCAGAGCCTGTACAAATGTCGTGTTCTTATTTCTCGCCCATCTGAGCAACATACCAAACGGTATAAATGCGATTATATTGCCATAGAGATTCAGAAATACACTCATTGGCGACATCTGATCACCGTATGTAATAAATCGCTGTATTTCCTGCAGAGGGTGAAGATTGTATCTGCGTTCATCATATCCCCCTCTGCCAAACATATCGCTGAAAATAAGAAAGTAAACGATACAGATTATATAAAGCACAAACAACACAGAGCACACAGCCCTGAGTTTTTTTCTATCTATCTGCTTCAAAATATTACTCCTGTCAGGACAGGTCTGCAACTTTACGCATCTCCATTATTCTGTCAAGAAGCATGTCTGCACACTCTTCCTTTGACATCATCGGAAGTTCACTGATACTGTCCCTTGTAATGAGAGTGAGAACATTGGTATCAACACCAAATCCCGCCCCTGCGACCTTTAAATTATTTGCCGCAATAAGATCTATATGCTTTGAATCTATCTTCTTCCTTGAATTCTCTATGAGATCCCTCGTCTCCATGGAGAATCCGCAGATGATCTGATCCTGTATCCCCTTTTCAATTCTCTGATTTCCAAGTGCAAGCAGAATATCCTTCGTTCTCGAAAGCTTGATGCTCATGTCTCCATCAGCCTTCTTGATCTTGTGTTCTGCCACCTCTGCAGGCCTGTAATCAGCCACCGCAGCAGCCTTGATGATCACGTCCTGCTCTGTACTTCTGTCCATGACAGCCTCGTACATATCCTGAGCCGATGTTATGTCAACCACATTGACAAATCTCGGCGGTTCTATCTCCACCTTGCCTGTGACCAGGGTGACGTCCGCCCCTCTGAGCATGGCCTGTCTGGCAATGGCATATCCCATCTTGCCTGTGGAGTGATTCGTTATATATCTGACCGGGTCTATGGCCTCACGGGTAGGGCCTGCCGTAACCAGAAGTCTCACCCCGGCCATATCCTTTTCTTTCGCTATGGCCTTAAGGATATAATCCTGAAGAACCTCCGCATCAGGGAGCTTGCCCTTGCCTGTGTCTCCACATGCAAGGTATCCAGTTGCGGATTCCACTATCTCATATCCATATGACTCAAGCTTCTTTATATTGTCCTGTACTATAGGATTCTCTATCATTCCGGTATTCATGGCCGGTGCTATGATCTTAGGACATTTTGCCGGCATGATCGTTGTGCTGAGCATATCGTCTGCTATTCCCCCCGCTATCTTGCCGATTATATTGGCCGACGCAGGTGCCACCATGAACACATCCGCCCTCTTTGCCAGTGCTACGTGCTCCACGTTGAACTGGAAATTCCTGTCAAATGTATCGACCAGGCATTTGTTGCCTGTGAGCGTCTCAAATGTGATCGGATTGATAAAGTTTGTTGCGTTCTCCGTCATGATGACATGCACATCCGCATGCTTTTTCACCAGCATACTTGCCAGATTGGCTATCTTATATGCCGCAATGCTTCCTGTGACTCCGAGAACTACTGTCTTTCCTTTTAACATACTGTGTATTTTATCCTTTCTTCAAAGGCTGTATTCTATAACTCAGCTATAAAGTTGTCAATCAGTCTCGCCTTGCCGAACTTGACTGCCATTGCACAGAGTACATGTCCTTCTGCCTTCTCTATGGACTGCATGGTATCCATATTGACCATCTCTACATAGTCGATAGTTGCAAGCGGTTCAGCAGAGATGAGCTTCTTCATCTCACCAACGATCTTCGCTGCGTCTCTCTCTCCGTCAGCTATCATGTCCTGACCAAGCTTTACGGCCTTGCTGAGAACTACTGCAGCCTTTCTCTCCTCTGGTGTGAGGTAGATGTTTCTTGAGCTCTTTGCCAGTCCGTCCGCCTCTCTTATGATCGGACAGCCGACTATCTCTATATCAAAGTTCAGATCCTTGACCATTCTCATGATGATGGCAAGCTGCTGGGCATCCTTCTGTCCAAAGTATGCTCTGTCAGGTGTAACTATATTGAAGAGCTTTCCTACAACTGTACATACACCCTTGAAATGTATTGGACGTGTAAGTCCGCAGAGTGCATTTGGAAGTCCTGTCATGTTGATGAATGACACGAAGCCGTCTGCGTACATCTCCTCAGGCTCCGGATTGAATATGATGTCTGCACCTGTGCTCTCACAGAGCTTTGCATCAGCCTCAAGATCTCTTGGATAGCTCTCAAGATCCTCGTTTGGTCCAAACTGTATAGGATTTACAAATACGCTTACAACTGTTCTGTCGTTCTGCTCCACTGACTTCTTGATAAGACTCTGATGTCCCTCGTGAAGATAACCCATTGTAGGAACAAGACCAACTGTAAGTCCCTGCTTCTTCCACTCTTTAACCTGCGCTCTTACCTCATCTATCTTCTTTAAAATTACCATGATCGTTTTCTCCTTTAGTATAACTTCTCTATTACTTCATCGTCTATCTTGTATGTGTGCTCAGGGCCCGGGAATGTTCCGGCATTTATCTCATCGATATAAGCCTTAACCGCACCTCTCATAACATCGCCCACATTTGCAAACTGCTTTACGAACTTTGGAACAAAGTCTGAATACATGCCAAACATATCCTGATTTACAAGCACCTGTCCATCGCAGTAACGGCCTGCGCCTATTCCTATGGTAGGGATGCTTACTGTCTCTGTGACTATCTTCGCAAGCTTCTCCGGTACGCACTCCATTACGAGCATGAATGCGCCTGCCTCCTCAACAGCCTTTGCATCCTCTATGAGCTTCTTGGCTGCAGCCTCTGTCTTGCCCTGCACCTTGAATCCGCCAAATGCGTTGATAGACTGTGGTGTGAGTCCAAGATGTGCACATACAGGTATGCTCGCCTTGACTATGGCGCTTATCTGCGGACACATGTCCTGACCGCCCTCAAGCTTCACCGCTCCGGCACGTCCTTCCTTCATGATCCTTCCGGCATTGACAACCGCGTCATACACGCTTGTCTGATAGGACATAAATGGCATATCTGTGATAACAAGAGCATTCTTTGCGCCCCTTGCCACCGCTGCACTGTGATGTATCATATCATCAACAGTTACAGAGATCGTGTCCTCATATCCGAGGATAGTGTTGCCCAGGGAATCTCCAACAAGAATAGTGTTGACTCCTGACTCATCCACGATCTTCGCCATGGTGTAATCATACGCTGTGATCATGGATATCTTCTTGTCCGTTCCCTTCATCTGCCTGAGTGTTGCCGTCGTGTTCTTCATAATTAAATTCTCCTATTCCGTTCAGTAGACGTATCAAACCGCTATAATCTCTGTCCGGGTGCTTTCTCTCTGCCACCGGCACAAGGCATCTGGACACCGCAGCATATGCGCTCCGTTCATCTCCGCTCAATGCATTCAGATGCTTTCTCACAGTTTCTGTATCGCATCTCTCAACAGGCCCTGTCAGGCTGTCAACCGTTCCCCTGTCAGCCGCAGCTTTCGCATTGCCGAGGAACAAAGGCACTATAGCCCTCTGTGCCTCCTCCGCCGAGAAGCCGCACTGTGTCAGAAGCTCCTGTGAAACCGCCAGCAGCCCTGTTACCAGATTGCTTGCAAACACCGCAGCGCCGTGATACTTCACCTTGTCGGTACCATCAATGCGCACACAGCTATTGCCGAGGGCTCTTATGACAGAACATACCTTATCGACATGTCTGTCATCTCCCTCAACTGTAAAAAATGAATTGTCCAGTTCTTTATAGGATTCGTACTTTGAACTTATTGCATACATAGGATGAATCGAATAACCAAAGGCTCCCGCCTCTGTTATACCTGAGAAAATATCTGATGTCATCGCCCCACTGGCGTGACAAATGATCCTGCCACGAATGTCAAGATCCTTTATACTCTTCCACACCTCTCCTATCTGTCCGTCAGGAACGGTGAGAAAAATAATTTCACTATACTCACACAGCTGCTCCAGGCTGTCGTACACACAGGTCTCGGTAAACTCTGCTGCAAGCTCCGCACTCTGTCTGCTGGCGCTAAAATATCCACCAACCTCCAGGCACAATGCTCCATCCGTTTTCTCTCTGACAAGCTCTCTCTTCTCTGCGATATACCTGCCAAATGTGAATCCGACTTTTCCAGCTCCAATAAATCCAATCCTCATACAATCACCTGCTTAAATCTGTTGTCAGTATCCGTGTATGCGCTTCCTGTGGAAGCATGATTCAGGTACAGCTTCTTTCGAATACCATCCATCCAACATACTAACATTCCACTTTTTAATTGTAAAGTTAGTACTTAAACTTTTCTATTACTTCTTCGTTAGCTTTCATGGCAGCCTTTTCCATGTCTCTACGCTCATCCTGAAGCTTTAATCTGACTGCCTCGTTGTTGACACCGATTATCTGAAGGGCAAGATATGCAGCATTCTTGCTTCCGTTTATCGCAACTGTTGCAACAGGGATTCCTGAAGGCATCTGAACGATAGAAAGAAGTGCATCCATTCCATCAAGAGTTGCGCCTGAGAGAGGTACTCCAATAACAGGGAGAACTGTCTGTGATGCCACAACTCCAGGGAGTGCTGCCGCCATTCCTGCAGCTGCGATTATGACCTCTGTTCCGTTATTGTTAGCTTCCTCGATGAATTCTGAAAGTCCTGCGTGTGCTCTGTGTGCTGAAAGGCATCTCACATCGACCTCCACACCGTAATTCTTAAGAATTGATACTGCCGGCTCAACCTTTGGCAGATCACTTGTTGATCCCATGATAATTGCTACTCTCATTTTTCATTTCCTCTTTTCTTGTTTATTTATATTGCAGCGCAGGCTTATTTTGCCTGCGCACTTTATATAATGTTAGATACTGTTGAGATACTGGTCTATCATCTCACTGGAGGTCTGGTAATCTCCTGTTCCCACATACTCCTTAAGTGCAGTGAAGAACTCTGTGTCTATATCTCCGTAGGAGTACCTGTCAATATCACGTATAAGGTCCTCCACAGGTCCGCGGTCCCCCGCTCTCAAGAATGCCCTGAGCTCCTTGAGCTTGCTCTTGTTTATTCCATCCCGGACTTCCTTCTCAGCAGGCTCCTCCACATGATTTATCTTTGACATGTACTTGTCTATCTGCTTGAAGAAGTCGTTCATCATAGCTATAAAATCGCGGGTATTATCGCGGGCATACTGCTGGTTTCCGATATTTATCGCAGACTCCAGGTTGGCCGCCTTGCGCTCGATTCCGTAAGCCCCGATATTTGCACTGCTGCTCTTGATGTCATGGATTATATTTTTGTACTTTCTCACATCGTCGTCTATATATTTTCTGAGCTGCTGTACCTCTTCCCGGTACTCATCCCTGTAATTTCTGACAAATGTGTTAAAGGTTCTGAAGCTTCCACCCATGGCTTTGACGGAATCTTCCACGGACACAAATCTTCCAAGCAGGACTGCATCCTCCATATAGTTGATGTCATCATCGGACTGGGAAAGCTCTGTGTCTCTCTCCTTTATCTTGTCCTCCGATATATAAGTCCTCAGCATGGATTCTGCCTGATCGAGCTCTATCGGCTTAACTATGACATCGTTGAAGCCCGATGTGAGTATCTCCTCTCTGGATGTCTCGACCGTGTTGGCGGACAGCGCAATGATAGGCATCTTCTTGTACTCCTCACCGTCAAGATTTCTCATCTCCCTGACGGTATCCAGTCCATCCATGACAGGCATAACGGTGTCGATAAATACCATATCGTAATTCTCCACCATGACCTTATCAAGTGCATCAAATCCCGATGTGGCTGTATCGCACGCCAGACCATATGTATCAAATATGGTCTTCTCCACCTGTAATGCAAGCTCTGAGTCGTCCACTATAAGTATGCGGGCATCTGGCAGCCACAGATGTGAATTGGCATTTCTTCTCGCCATCTCCTTGCGCTTTCTCTCATTGTAGTTGACATAACTATAATCAAACACTGACTGCTTGATGCTGAAGCGTATGGTCGTTCCTGCGCCATATATGCTCTCTGCGCTGATGCTTCCATCCAGCATACGCACAAGCTCCTTGGCTATGGCAAGGCCAAGACTGACTCTGAACATTCCTATATCTGATCTCTCATAGGAATCATCCAGCTCAAACAATGTTCCAAGTCTCTCTTCCTTAACTCCAAGTCCTGTATCCGATATCTTGAAGTCCAGATATATCTCATCGTGATCCCTGTCAAATATTCGGGATATCTCAGTCTCCGGTTCCTCTATGAGCTCCGAGAATTCACTGACTGTGTAATCCTCGGCCTCCGCCTCATCTACATCCTCGTCAGCTCTTCTGGCTATACGCCAGTCAATGTCTATGCTTATATAGCCCTCTTTTGTAGTATTTGCGGACCATGCAAATATGTTCTCAAGAATCTCTCTCACCGCCGTCATATCTCCTATGAGTCCGTTCGGTATCTTGTCCTCAATGCTGACCTTGAGATCGATGAGATCACTGTTCACCATGGACTTGAATTCGTCGGAGAGCTCATCTATGAGATCCGAGGCAAAATACTGCTTGTACTCCGGCTCTATGATGTCGTCCTTGAGGTTTGAAAGCTTCGATATTCCATCGGACATATCGAGTATCTCTCTTCCCGCAGCATACATGGCACCGTACTGTGCATACTCATCACTCTGGGTATCCTGACAGTTTCTCATGGCAAGCTCTGAGATGGCGATTATGTTATTGAGTGGAGTTCTTATCTCATGATTAAGATAGTTTACATAATCATTCTTTGCCTGATTGGACTTCTCCGCCTCCTCACTCTTCTTGCTGAGCTCTTCCACCTGCTCGTTCTGTCTTCTGAGAAGCTTGAAGATACTTCTCGCAACAGCTATTCCCACTAAGATAAGAAGAACTATAAATATCACAAGGAGCATCTTTGCCAGATTCGTCTCGAAAAAACCAAGTTCCTTGTCTATGACAAATGTAAGCGGCTGTTCACACTCCACGCCGTCCGCATTTTTTGCAGTTAACATAAAACGGTAAGTACCTCCCTCAAGATTGGTGTACTCGACCTCCATCTTGTCAGTTCCCGTGAGCGTTCTCTTCTCGCTCTCAAAGCCCTCAAGGTAATACTCCACTGATATGTCAGCACGGTTTACATAACTAAGGACTGAGAACTTGATAGTTATTCTGTTGGTGTTCTTCGGCACATCTATCTGTCCGTCCAGATCTGAGAACTGATGCTCAGTTCCATCCACCTCTATGGAGGCAATACGAACCCTAGGAGCTACCTCGTTCACATACTCTGAATTGAGATTTATCCTGCACAGCCCTTCATCGCAGCACACATACACAACGCCTGTCTTTGACACATAGTTGGTTGATTTCTCTGTTATGTTGGATATTATTCCGTCGTTCTTCGTAAAGCTTATATATTCAGGTGAGGCATTGCTCAGTATATCCTTCTCATAATATCTGTATAAACCTCTGGAACCAAACATCCACAGGTATCCCTGATCGTCCATTATGAGATCGTATATACCGTTGGTGTTATCCACGGTGGTGACCTGTCTGACGGTTCCCTCCTGATAATACAGACCATTGTCCGTTCCTATCCACAAACCGCTGCTTCCGCGGACCATACTTGACACAACGCTCATCTTCTGGGTATCATCCAGCTTCATCTTGCCGACAGTATAATCCGTGTCAACTATAAACACGCCAGCGCCGTTGGAACCGGCATACAGCTCGCCGGTCTCGTCTGCGTACAGGCTGATTATGTCAGGGTTATCAAGTCCATCCAGTCTCGATATGCTCTTTACGACATCATCGCCCTCTATCACAGATATACCGTTCTCTGTTCCAACCGCCACCGTTCCCGGCTTTATCTCAGTTATACAGTTCACGGCATTGCTTATGAGTGATGACTCTCCACGGCTGTAGCTCTTGTACTGCCAGTTTCGGCTCACCTTTATTACACCATATATCTTATATGTAGCTATCCACAGATGATCGTCCGAATCCACATACAGATCTCGTATACTTATACCGCTGAGCTTTGATACGAGCTCATTGTCCGCACTCATCACAAGCTTGCCATTTGAATCTACGATATACAGACCTTCATCAGTTCCTATAAACGTGTTGCCATTGTAGCTCGTCACACAGTTCACGATGGAGCTGTCTATGCCGTACTTCATGGTGACATTCTGGAACTTGCTCCTCTCCAACTGAAGAATACCTTTTCTGTATGACGTAAACCAGTAATTGCCCTCAAAGTCTATGATCATATCGCTCATCGACTCGTTAAAGCTCAGTCCCCCGATGGCTGTCACATTACCCTTTGATGAGATATATCCAACACCGTCATCGGCAAGCGCCCAGATGTTGTCGCCATCCGAATATATCTTGTTGATTCCGTGAAGGTTGCCCGTGTTGATGATCTCATTCTTGCCGTCTGTTCCTATCTTAAGGATGCTGTATCCGGCGGATCCATAATATCTGTTGCCATTCTCGTCAACATACAGTGAGTTTATATCGTCGACCCTGTACTCTGACTTGTTGGTTATGGAGACATGTCTTTCAGGATCAACGGTTATCAAAATATCATTATTGGCTATTGCATACACATAGTCCCCATGTCCTGATATATTTCCCACGCTGAGTCCTGACACGACATCATCAGCCAGAGCTTCCGCACCGTCAGATGACAGACGAAATATTCCCGACGAGGCCGCTATCCACAGATTCTTGTTATCGTCCTCGTACATGGCGTTGATGGTCGACACACCCAGATTGTACATCTCGGAAACTCTCTGAAAGGTTCCGTTATCATACATGTAGAGTCCATAGTTGTCCGTTCCAACATACAGCTTCTCATCACTTGTGAGATAAATGCAGTTGATCGAATATTTCGTGGCATCCTCGTCACCGTCCAGTGAGAACAGTGTAAATTCACTTCCGTCATACCTGTAAAGTCCGTTGTCCGTACCTATCCATATGTATCCACTCACAGACTGGCACACACAATTTGCCTCTCCACTGTCAAACCCATCGGTATCGGAGAATGTCCTCTGGTTATAATTTGATGTAAAATCCTCATCTGCAAACACACTAAGCCGTGGCCACATCACTGTCGCCACGGCAAGTATTATCACGTATATGATAAGTTTCTTTTGATGATCTCTCATTTTTTCCTCCGAAGATATGTCCGCTCCTACGCCTCTTTGAGGAATGCAACATATCCTTTCTTGGTCTCATATATATCTGCCTTGGATGTCACTTCCCATGGTGCATGCATGTTGAGTACAGCCACGCCACAGTCTATTACCTCCATACCATACAGTGAAAGTATATATGCGATGGTTCCGCCGCCACCGACATCTACCTTGCCGAGCTCGGCTGTCTGGTATGTGATCTCCGCATCATCCATGATCTTTCTTATAGCCGCCATGTATTCTGCATTTGCGTCATTTGATCCTGACTTTCCTCTTGATCCTGTGAACTTGTTAAATACCATTCCCTCACCGAAGATAGCCGCATTCTTCTTGTCAAATGCTGACTCAAATGTAGGATCAAAGCCCGCAGATACATCCGATGACAGCATCCTTGACGATGCAAGACATCTTCTGAGTGAGATCTCTGAGAAGCCACCCATGGCGTTCATGATCTCAGCTACAGTATTCTCAAAGAAGTGTGACTGCATTCCTGTTGCTCCAACACTTCCTATCTCCTCCTTGTCAGTGAGCAGACAGCAGGTCGTCTTCTCCGGATCGTCAGCCTCAAGCATGGCGACAAGGGATGTGTATGCACACACTCTGTCGTCCTGGCCATATGCCATGATCATACTCTCGTCTATACCGCAGTTCCTTGCCTTTCCTGCAGGAACGATCTCGAGCTCTGCTGAGAGGAAATCCTCCTCCTTCATATCGTACTTCTTCTCAAGTAGCGCAAGTACAGCTTCCTTTACAGCCTCCTTCTCCTTGCCCTCAAGCGGTCTGCTTGCAAACAGTATGTCAAGCTGCTCTCCCTCTATCACTGAATCCGCTCTCTTCTTGAGCTGCTCCTGAGAGAGATGTATGAGAAGATCTGTAACACAGAATACCGGATCATTCTTGTCCTCTCCTATGTTCACTGTCATAACGTCACCATTTGTCTTTGCAACAACACCGTGTATGGCAAGTGGGAGTGTTACCCACTGATACTTCTTGATTCCGCCGTAATAGTGAGTGTCGAGATATGCAAATCCACCCTTCTCATAAAGCGGATTCTGCTTCACATCCATTCGAGGGGAATCAATGTGTGCACCGAGTATGTTCATGCCCTTCTCAAGCTTCTTCTTTCCTATATTGAACATGGCGACCGTCTTGTTCATCCACACGGCATACACTTTATCTCCAGCTGCAAGGCTCTCCTTGTTCTTAATGATCTTCTTCAGATCTCTGTAGCCGTGATCCTCTGCCTGTCTGACGATCTCTTTAACGCATTCTCTCTCTGTCTTGCCATTGTCAAGGAATTCCCTGTAGTCCTTACACAGGCTCTCCAGCTCCTTTATCTCATCCTTCTTGTATTTGTTCCACGCATTTTTCTGTGCCATTTTCATTGCCTCCTGTTAATAACTGTACACATCAGTGTCTATATTCCACGCACTCCTGCGCATAGTAATACTGCGCAGGATAACGAGTATAGCTCCCATTATTATAAAGAAAATAATATATACTGCATATGACGGGATCATTGTAAACTTGAAAACAAGATATCCTGCCACACACAAAACAATTGCTATAACAATTGCAATAGCCATATTAAAGAATGCATTCAGATTGCCTCTGAGCGCACCGTATTCATCCTCCCAGTCAAGCTTCGGATGTGTTGAATCGAGAAGCACACCTGTGTATGTGCAAATGCCCGAGCCGAGGATTCCCAGCACAACATAATACACACTGTCTATAACACTACACTCCATATATATGCAGAGGATAACCGTGGTAACCGCGATCGTCACTCCGCTGAACAGCATGCTAACCCAGACCTTTGCGCGGATCTGGAGATCATATGTCATCGGGATGTGCTTTATAAATGATATATGGCTTCCCTCTCTGGTGAACGCCGTGGATGCGATACTGTTCATCGCTGTTGCAAAGAATGCCAGGGCGATGACCGCAACCAGCATGACCATGTCAGCCAGGAAAAGCCCTCTTCCAAATGTGTCTCTGAATGCCCTGATCGAATCCGCAGTTGCAGGTATATTGAACAATGCCACAACGAGTATCGGCCATATCAGGTTGACCACAACGCAATACTTCCTGTATGCCGGAGTCCTCACCAGTGTCTTTATCTCCTTTGCCATATATGATCTGAACGGTGTCTTTATGGCAAAGTCCTGCAGCCCGACAACTTCCTTCTGGCGGCGTCCCGACCTTCCTGTGGATGACACAAGGTATACGCCCCTGAGGTACAGCAGATTTCCAAGGAAAAACAGAAGTGCCACACAGGCAGCGTTCACAAGCACAAAGAGCAACATATACACGATGTTGTTACTGCCCAATGCCTTCAGGAACAGCGGAACTGTGAAAAATATATTGTTCATTACCTTTATGAATATATTGTCACCATTTTTAAGGCTGTCTATGTAATTATTTATATTCACAGAGTCCATCTGTGCAAATGACCATATGAAAAGGCCTGCAAACACTACAACCGCAAGTCCCACCATGAAGTCCACATTTCTGAGCAGTTTGAGTCTGCTGAAAAACGCCATGACTATCAGTGCAAATATACCACAGTACACCAGCGGCAGAACCGGAAGTAAAAATACGCCAAGTAATGAGGTTATCACGGATACCGGCTTTATCTCTGCGGCTACAAAGTAACCGATAAATCCACAGAAGAGAACCATAAACTCCATGACGCTCTCGGCAAAATATGCGTGTGTAAACTTGGCGGCCACAAGCTCTGCCGGTTTCACAGGCAGCGGCAGTAAATGATCAAGATCAGATGAAAAATAAAGCAGATTGAATATGACCATTATACTGAATATAACGCCGAACACCGACATGAGCTGGATAACGAGGTTGAGTCCCTCTGTACAGCCTCCCGCCTCCATGAGTGCGGCAGTCATTATGTAAACTATAAATCCCACAACGATACAGCACGGGATCATGATACAGCACATGGCGATGATTCCCATGACCTTATATGCCTTTGCCTTGTCCCCGTGCTCCGGCATCTCCATATCATTATTCCTGCTTATCATACTGAGCAATATCCTAAAATTCTTCATGCGTCATCTCCACAAATATCTCTTCAAGAGATTTGTTCCTGTGCTGTGTCTCAAGCTCATCCAGAGTTCCCTGGTATATATCCTTTCCCTTTCTTATCATGATTATCTTGTCGCAGAGCTTCTCTGCAACCTCGAGAACATGTGTTGAAAAGAATACACAGTTTCCTGCGTCGGCATGTTCACGCATCATCTTCTTGAGCTCATATGCCGCATTCGGATCAAGTCCCGTCATAGGCTCGTCGAGTATCCATACAGGTGGATTGTGCACAAGCGCAGCTATGACCATCATCTTCTGGCGCATACCGTGGGAATAGCTGACCATCTGTCTGTTCAGGCTGTCCTCCATACCAAAGCGTTCAGCCATCTGCTCTATCCTCTGCTTTCTCTCGGTGGTCGATACTCCATATATATCAGCGATGAAATTGACATACTCAAGTCCCGTAAGTCTGAGAAATATATCAGGATTGTCGGCTATATAACCCATGGACTGCTTGGCCTCCATCGGCTTTTCTCTCATATCGAAACCATTTATCTTTACTCTGCCCTCCGTCGGCATAAGTATACCTGTCAGCATCTTGATGGTAGTTGTCTTACCCGCACCATTCTGTCCAACAAATCCTACTATCTCACCCTTGTGTATATGGAAACTGAGATCATCAACTGATACAATGTCTCCGCCATACACCTTCTTAAGATTCTCCGCTATTATCATGCGCATGTCCTTTCATCACTATATCGTTTTTGCATACCCGGTCTTATTATATCAATTCAGCGTACGGTTTACAAGTTTACCGTTGTATCAAGACAGAATGAATATATGACCTTCTCCTTAACCTTCATGCCGGTGAGCTGTTCAAGCACATCGGCGTATTTGTCGAGCTGGACATGGTATCTCTTAACCAGCTCCGACGCATCCTTCACGCTGTCTGTCTTGTAATCCAGAAGAACTATGCCGCCATCCTCCTCGAAGTAGGCATCTATGATTCCCTGTACAACTATCGTCTCGTCTCCGCAGTCCTTAAGTGAGCTCATTATTTCTCCGGGCTTCATCATCATGTAGAACTGTCTCTCACGGTACAGTCTGTCCGACTTGCCCGCAGCCGCCATGCGCTGTCCTATCTCACTGTGTATCATCTTATATATCTTCTTTGGTCTTATCCGCTCTCTGTACAGCTCATCAAATAACCCAAGCTCAAACACTCTGTCGACATCCTTCTCTGCATCCGCAACAGTTTTCCCTGAGAAGTCTGCAAGCTCCATGATCTTGTGATAAATGTTTCCTATCTCATTTCCATGGACTATCCTCTCCTCACTCATGAATGCTGGGATTGGGACCTCACTTCTGGCACTGTACTCCCTGCTGGTTAGGATATCCGGTGTAATGGCATCCTCACCGTGCGCCTGAAGTCTTTTTATCTCGGTTATGGACATCTTGCTCTTAAGCCCCGAATGTCTGTAGCCATACCTGAATTCCAGTCCGTTCTTCACATGGTCATAAAGTTCTTTGTCGAGCTTCGCTTCAGAGGCTTCCACTGTCATATTTTCTGCTTCATCCTGATCAGTCTCAGGAGACATAAAGCTGTCGGCCTCCACCTCGATGCTCTTCACATGATCGCACTCTCCCACATATCTGAGCGCGGTATATATCCAGGCGGCATAGCCATTTGCTTTCATGATAGATGCATAATTCATCCTGTCTCCGATTATATACATATCACAGGCTGCCTTGAATTTATCTGCATCCTTCACGCACCCGGTCATGTACAACTTTTCCTTTGCCCTGGTTAACGCCACATACAGGACTCTCATCTCCTCGGCATAGGTCTCCGCAACGATATTCTTACTCATTATCCGCTTGAAAAATGTCATTCTTCTGGCTCTTGTTCTGAGGTCGACCTGGTCGCACGCCAGATAATGATCCTGGTGGACAAGCACATTTGATCTGGTGTCCATCAGATTAAACTCCTTGCCGAGCCCAGACACAAATACAACAGGGAACTCCAGTCCCTTGCTCTTGTGCATGGTCATGACTCGGACGACGTCCTCATTCTCACTGACCACATCAGCCTCTGCAAAATCCAGATCATTTGTCTTGAGCTCATCAACATATCGGATGAAGTTGAACACGCCCTTGCTGTTCTCCTCGAAATCATCCGCCTTCTTGATGAGCATGTCGATATTCGCCTGGCGTCTTCTTCCCATCGGTCTGGCACCGACAAACCAGTAAAATCCGGTGGTGTCCAGCACGTATCTTATTATGTCGCTTATGGACATATAATTTTTATTCTTCTTGAGATAGTCAAGCATGCGGAGGAATTCCCACAGTCTGTCCACAGCGTGTTTTTTCTCGCCCACATGGGTGTCCATATAATCTATGACCTTGTCATAAAGTCTGGCGTTCCAGTCCGTGCCGTTCTTCTCGTATCTGCTGCGGTATTCACCCACTATAACCGCAAGCTCCTCCTCATCAAGGCCCACCAGTGGCGACCTTAAGACAGCAGCCAGGTCGTAATCCACGTAGCTGTTATCAACTATGGAGAGCATGCTGACCAGTGTCCGTATCTCAGCAGCATCAAAGTAGCCACTCTCACTCTCAATATACAGAGGTATGCCCTTCTCCTGAAATACCCTGTCAAATATGGTGGATGCTGTGGACACACTTCTAAGCAGTATGACGATATCCTTATATCTGACAGGTCTCCTGTCAGCACCACTTCCAACATACAGAGGTTCACTTCCGTCAACAATATCACGTATCTTACCGGCGATATAATTCGCCTCAACCTCAGGATTGCCATACTCCTCAGATACATCCGCTTCTCTCATATTGTTGTCTATGAGTATGAACTCTGATACAGAGCCATGATCCACGTCATCCGGCTCCTTCATCCCTTCTCCGTCACTTATGGCAAATCTGGAATTGAGCTTTGCGCCCTCATCGTACTCTATGTCTCCTATCTCTCGCCTCATGAGCTGGGCAAATATTGAGTTCACCGTCTTTAACACATTTATCTCACTTCGGAAGTTTCTGGTCAGCAGTATGCTGTTGCCATCTATGTCCGGGTCCGCTATGTCAGCATCACCCAGCCTGCGGTAGCTGTCATACTTCTCTATGAACAGATCCGGTCTCGCCATTCTGAATCTGTATATGCTCTGCTTAACATCACCGACCATGAATGTGTTGTGGATATCCTCACCGTGTCCCGACACACTTGCCAGAATGTATTCCTGCAGAAAGTTACTGTCCTGATACTCATCTATAAGTATCTCCCTGTACCGCCTTGAGACTTCCTTTCCAATCTCTGAAGGGACAGCCCTGTCATCCTCTATTCCATCGCAAAGTATCCTGAACGCGAACTCCTCTATGTCGTGGAACTCGAACATATTCTTGTCCATCTTGACCTTCATCAGCTCATCCATATAAAGCTCAGTGAGCTTCAAAAGTGATGATATCACTGGCTCAGTCATGGCTGCCTGCCTCAGAATGTCATCCACATCCAGGACGACCGAAACTATGTCGTCTATGATCGACTTATACACATCCCGCCTTGATTTGACAAATTCCTTCTTCTCCGGGTCAGCTCCACCGCCCGGGTTCACAAATCTGTCAAATGCATAGCATATACTCCGGCCCTGGGCATCCTTCTCCATCTTGAGTCCCTCCGGTCTCAATGACGATCTGTATATATCTCTGAGTTCAAACAGGTCAACATGCAGGTCGTCTTCCCCGCCACAGCTTCTGAGCATGTGTGTTATCAGCTCAACATCCTTATCCACACGGAGTCCGTACGCCTCAAGGCCATACGCCTCCGTTGCATATTTCTGGCACTCCCTGACCATATCATCCGCAGTTCTGAGCATCATGTACACCCTGTCCGCAAATGTTCTGACCATCGGAAGCCCCATGACTTCTCTTCTCTTCTCCTCCTCAGTGGATGATGTATCCACGGCAAATTTCATGGCATCCGCCGCCTGCGCAAGCCATTTCTTCGGCTCCGGATAGCTAGATATAACCTTTATTATCCTCTCAACGATATCCGGCACGGCACTGTCACTCTCATTTCTCGCAAACGTCATTATCAGCCTGTCGAAACCGGGCACGACCGATTCATCCTCGTAGCACATCTCCATGACCTGATCCATCACGTCGTGCTTTATGATCTTCATCTCCGTGTCGTCCGCTATGCCAAATGCACAGTCGAGCTCCACCCTCGCAAAGTATTCCTTCACTATCCTAAGGCAAAAGCTGTCTATGGTGCAGATGTCAGCATGGTTGATCAATGTCATCTGCTTTATAAGATGCTCGTCATATTCGCCCTTCGCCATCATCTCATCTATCTTTTTCTGCAGTGCCTGTCCTATCTTCTCCTTCATCTGGGCCGCTGCCGCATTTGTAAATGTAACGACAAGAAGCTCATCCACAGATACCGGCTCGCTTCCCTCTATTCTGTCACCACGTGAATTTCTTCCAGCCACCATCTCTATGATACGCTCCACGAGCACCGCCGTCTTACCTGACCCCGCCGCTGCAGATACAAGAAGATTGCCATGCCTTGTGTCGATGACATGCGCCTGCTGGTCTGTCCACTTTATTCCATTGTCAGTCTTCATATCTTTTCCCATGTCATCATTCCTCACTTATCTCTATATCGAACTCAGCAGCTCTCTTCACTATCTGTTCAGACAGTTCCCTCAGCTCCTCAAGATGCACCCTCTCCTCCGCAAGCTTCCTGCCGGTGCTCTCGAGAGTATCCCTCATCTTCTGTGTTGCCTTATCGCCGCGGTCATCTACCTTCTTCTTTGCATCCTCATACTTTTTCCGGGCGCTGTCACATGACTTAACGGCCTTCTCCATATCGCCCCTGACCTTCTTGTATTCAGTCTTGATATTCTTTATATCCTCAGCTTTGCGGTTGTAATTTTCCGCCTCGCCCCTATAGATCCTGGAGTATGAATTGCCTGAATACTTGCTGTCAAATGTACATATGCCCTTAAAATCACAGTATTTGCACGCATTTGCCTTGCCCTCATTGACCGGATTTATCTCGATGCTTCCCTCGGCTATACTGCCGGCAAGCCTCTCTATGTTCCTGCGGTTCGCCTCCATGAGATCTGTTATAAGAGTCTCCTCAAGGCTCTGTCCGTTCTTGAGTGTCGCTGAGCTGTTGTCCATGACCTTCAGCGCCCTGTTATCTCCATTGTACAGGCCTGAATATCTGGACTCCTCAAGTATCTTCTTCTCGAAGGTGTCCACAAGCACTCCCCCGAACACCTCGTCATCGGCCGCAAATCCCATGCCGTCATCGGTGTATCTGATCTTATCTCCCATTGCCGTCACGTCACATGCCGGATTGTCAAAGGTATAATACAGAAGTCCGCCCACATGTATACCACCAGGTCTTCCAAGCTGTGCCATCCTGCGCTTTTCAAGCTCGCAGGCTATGGCGCCGTATGTCACGAGCTGCATCTGGAGTCCTCCGAGCACCTTGTCTATATCCAGCTTCTTATCAGATGACTTGTAATCTATGATCTTGAAATAAGCATCCCTGTCATCCGTAAATTCATCTATTCTGTCTATAACTCCCTTGAGGCTCATCGTGAGTCCATTTGGAAGATTGAATATATATCTGTCTATGTTGTCTGCATTTTCCGATGTGTTGAACCGCCGCTCAAAATTCTCCGGGTCCATCTCCCCACATCTGATAAATGTGCGGAGCGTCCTGGCTGTCCTCGACGCAACATCCGCCAGAAGCTTTTTCATGTATGCCGCTCTTGAAGAATCCTCAAAGTACAGCCCGGCTTCATCCTCCGCAGATTCATTTGCAAATTCCACCGCCTTCTGTTCCAGCTCCGCCTCGTCCAGATGTACCCAGTCGTTGTCCCTGAACATCCTGACAAATGAGAATATCTTCTCCATGGTTCTGTGAAGTATATTACCAACATTTGCAGCGCCTATCCTGTATGTCTCCCTCTCTCTGAGCGAAAGTCCGTATGTCAGGAAATACTTGAACTGGCACTCAGCATACCGCTCAAGCTTGGACACACTCTCCACCAGATTCTCTCCATATATAAGGCGTACAGTATCTGGAGACAGATTTTTTGACGAGTTAACATAATTCTGCCCGAAATTGATCGATCTGAGCTGTCTGCCATATCCCATCTTCGAAAGCAGTTTTCTGACAGCGTCCAGCGTCTCCCCTGCTTCAACGTCATCAGAATGTCTGATGATGTATCTGAGCGCTCCCGCCGCAGTCTCCGGCATCTGACCGTCCACATCATACTCCTCCGTCCGTATATCCGGGAATATATTCTTTATCCTGTCTATCAGGTATGACGGCTTCATGGACTTGAGATCCTCTCCGATCTTTCGGCACAGCACATAGATCATATCCGACGCCTTGGTGAGCGTGGTGTATATATAGAACTGTTCTATATACGCATTTGTCTTATCTGATGGAGCCAGCTCTATACCGTAGTCCTCAAGACTCTGGCGGTCTGCACCGGAGAGTATCCTGCCCTTCTTGGCCGGTTTCGGAATTATGCCTTCGTTCACTCCCGCCATGAACAGCACCTTTATATGGTTGAGCCTTGATCTCGTCATATCGCCGACCACCACGCGGTCTATAGTCGGAGGCACTATACCGATCTCCATATCCGCTATGCCTGCATCCAGGATTCCCGCATATTCTTTTACGGTAAGCTTCTCATCGCCGATTATAGCCTCCATCTTCTCAAACAGGGCAACAACCTTGTCAAATATCCTTCCGTATGCATCTCCCTCATCCCATCTCTCCTGCTCATACAGCACTTTCTTATGAGCCTCAAGCTTACCGCACACATCAAGCTGCGCAAGGAAGCTGTAAAGAGATTCCGTATATGTTCTCACTGTGTTCTTGGAGCCAGGGCTTGCCGGCTTCCACACATCGATACATTTATCCGGGAAAAGCTCCATGATCTGGGCTCTTATAGACTCCATGTCTGCCGCATAGTCAGGATTCCTGTCATCGGTTATCTCCTTCGTCCAGCTCCTGTAACCCCTGAGATTCCTGAGAAGCACATAGTTCTCCATCCTCTCAATGTCGTCCTGATCCACACCGGTCATTCCTGACTTTAACAGTCTGAACACGCTGTCAAATGAGAAGTTCTCCGTCATCACACCGAGGAAAGCCCTTATGGTGTCTGAGCACGGATCTCCCTTAAGAGATATATTTGCATCTATGAACACAGGGATATCGTATTCCTCCATCGCCTGACGGTAATACCTTGCCACATCCTGCAGATCACCCGCAACCACGGCTATATCCTTATAACGGTATCCCTTGTCCCTGACAAGCTCTCGTATTCTTCCCGCTATATACTCAGCCTCGTCTGCCGCCCTGTCCACAGCGACCACATGTATGTCTCCGTCATCGCCCGTGACTCTGCCATGGGGGTATCTGAACAGATTGGCCTCAAGTCCGGCAAGCTCCATGCTTTTCTCGAATCTGTACGGTCTGCGATCCTGACACATAACGACATTATCCAGTATGTCCACATGCTCATCGCCCGCCATTCTCACAAGCGCCTGCACGGTCTCCTTGGTGAGTCTGAACAGCTCGTACTCCTTCGGCTTTGTGAAGCCTATCTGGGACGCATCTATCGTAAATACAAATGTCATGCTCTCAACGCGTGTCATGAGCTTCCTGATAAGATCCATCTGTACCGGTGTAAATCCTGTGAATCCGTCAAGATACAGATGGCTGTGCGCCAGCATATCCGACCTGTCCACGCACTCAGCTAGCAGCTCTATGAGCTGCTCCGCAACTATATAGCTGCCATCCCTGTTGTACTCCTCAAATCTCTTATATATAAGCCTGATGTCATGCATTTTTCTGTATACCAGACTGTCCTTATCCAGCTTGTCCATGACTGCGTCGATCGAATCCCTGTCAACCGCATACTGGAACAGCTCAGACATCATGGATTTCATCTCATCTATAAAACCCATCTTGTTGATATAGCTTCCATAAACAAGGAGCTCGTCCTGTGACTCTATAAGTATCTTCTTGATGAGCATGCTCTTTCCAAAGTCCTCCAGAACCCTTCCCGGATTCACTGACAGCTCATCGAATACCCGGTACGCAAGCCTGTTGAAGCCTATGGCATCTATGTTCATTGTTCCATGCCTCGGATGCATGGTCACTATATCTCTCTGCGCCTCCATGGAGAACTGCTCTGGAACCACGTACAAATAATTCAGGTCTCCGTGAGCCATCGACTCCTCTATCAGCTTCTTTATCACATATTCTGTTTTTCCTGAACCGGCGGGTCCCAGTACAAACTGTATTGCCATCTGTATTCTCCTTACACCTCAATATACTGTTATCTATGCTGTTTTTTCATCTGCTAATAATTTTCTCATAAAATCGCTCTCTTGTGAATAAAATATATAAAAAACAGGGAGAGCAAATAATGTCATCAACTAAACTTATCGTATTAAAATCAAAAGAACTCATATACACCGCCATACTGCTGGCACTTGTGATCGTATTTGTCATTATACTTATCACCATGTTCCGCGGCAAAGATTCAGATGACACCAGTGGTTCAGCCAGGAGCATCGCAACCTCAGCCCAGACTGATCCGTCTCCTAAGCTCGACGAGATACATTACACACCGGGGACATACTCATCTTCCCTTGTTCTGGGAGAAAACACTCTGTCCGTCATGGTCACTGTGGATGAGGACTACATCACAGATGTGTCATTCAAACAGGTGTATGAGACTGTGACCACCATGTACCCACTTCTTGAAACGGCACTCGAGGATATCAATACTCAGCTTCACTACATATCTTCCGTGGACGATATAACACCTTCCGGAGACAGCACATACACTACCAGACTTATCATAGATTCCATACGAAATGCCCTGAAGGATGCCGTGATCAACTAGCTGTCACGGTGCTTTCTGCCAAAACAAAAGGACATATGACCGTATATATCTTGTATTATATACGGTCATATGTCCTTTATTTATCCCACCGTTTATACGGTCGTTACTGCTTTGCAACTATGTTATCCTTATCCTTGAAAATACTGCCTCCCGGCACATATCCCCTGACTCTTGATACAGGATAGATGTTGCTGAATCTTCCTATTACGGTTCCAGGATTGAGGACGCTGTTGCAGCCAACCTCAACATTATCTCCGAGCATTGCACCAAACTTCTTAAGTCCTGTTGCAATGTCAAAGCTCTGTCCGTCCACATTTCCCTTAACGTGAACCAGAGTCTTGTCAGACTTCACATTGGACGTGATGCTTCCGGCACCCATGTGTGACTTGAAGCCGAGGACTGAATCTCCCACATAGTTGTAATGAGGAACCTGAACGTTATTGAATATGATGACATTCTTGAGCTCTGTTGAATTGCCTATCACACAATTCTCTCCGACCAGTACGCTTCCTCTGATGAACGCACCCGGACGAACCTCTGTGCCTGCACCTATGATTGTCGGTCCAAGGATGGTTGCTGTTCCATACACCTTACAGCTCTTGTGGATCCACACATGCTCATCCACCTCATTGTACTCATCCTTGTCCAGGCTCTTTCCAAGCTCAAGCACGAAATCCTTAATAAGTGGAAGCGCCTCCCATGGATAGGTAAGCTTCTCAAGAAGAGGCTTTGCCATGGTCTGATCCAGGCTGTAGAGCTCCTTTATTGTTACAACTGACTGTATATCTTCCATAATAATAGTCTCCTTTTCTATCACATATAACTGATACATACTATGTTATACACCTTTGAATCAGTATGTGCAATCACTGTGTATCCGCATTCTTCTCCGCCTTTGCGCCTGTTCTGGCTGTGGCTCTTGTCTCCTTCTTCTGGGTACCTCCGCCCTTGGCGTAGAAAACCTTCGTTTTGTCGAATACCCCTGTTATTCCATTCTGGTTCTGTATCTGCTTCACAAGGTTTGTGTATTTGGTGACAAATGTAGTCATCTTATCCGTGTATTCCTGCTTGGATATCTGACCTTCAGCGACACCCTCAAGCCCCTTTTCCCAGCTCGCCGTCAGGTCCGCTCTCAGCAGACCGTTGATGGAATAATATACTATATCGTATATTATCTCCCCAAGGAATGTCGGGGTCACTATCTGCGTCTTCTTGTTCAGCGATATATATTTGTTCTTCTCCAGCTTGGTGATGATCCCGTCTCTTGTGGCACTTGTTCCGATTCCAGCTCCCTTGATCTGCTCTCTGAGCGCCTCATCCTCTATGAACTGTCCTGCATTCTCCATGGTCAGGATCAGTGATCCTGAGTTGTATCTCTTAGGTGGGGATGTCTCGCCCTCCTTTATGTCGATTTCCTGGACGCTCAGCTTGTCACCCTTCTTTATTTTCGCAAGCCTTGCTATGAATTCAGGGCTGTACTTCACATCATCCTTCTTCTTGGAAAAGCTGTTGGCAGCCACCTTGAGGTAACCATCGTTTATCAGATATTTGAAGTTGGAAAATAGCTTCTCTCCATTCTTGGAGAGTGTCATTGCAACCTTCTGGTACTCTGCAGCAGGGTAAAATATGCTGAGGAATCTCCTGCATATGATCTCATATACCTTGAGAGCTGTAGGTGCCAGACTTCTAAGTGCTCCAAAGCCCTGTCCGGTAGGTATGATGGCGTAGTGGTCGGTGATCTGCTTATCGTTCACATATTTCGTCTTTGCGATTCCCTTATATGTGCCGCTCTCCATGGCCCCCTGTGCAAATTCTGCCACAGGCTGGAAATTCTTAAGTCCCGATATGTTCCGTCCTATCTCCTTTGCCACGGCCGTTGACAGCACTCTGGCATCTGTTCTCGGATAGGTTACCAGCTTCTTCTCGTAGAGCTCCTGGACTATCTTGAGGGTATCGGACGGACTGATCTTGAAAAATGATGAACAGTCATTCTGAAGCTCCGCCAGATTGTACAGCATCGGAGGCTGTTTCTTCTCTTTCTTGCGCTCCACAGCCTGGGCCACAGCCTCGGGCTCCCCTGCCTTCAGCTCCGCCAGAAGCTGCTCCGCTGCGGGTCTCTCTTTAAATCCATTCTCCTTATACAGAAGAGGCGACTCGAAATACTTTGTGCCCTTCACTGCCTTCCATTCTGCATCAAATGTCTGTCCTTCCTCGCCCACATTTGCAACGAGTCTGTAGAACGGAGTCTTTACAAACTCCCTGATCTCACGCTCTCTCTTCACTATTATACCGAGGACACAGGTCATGACACGACCCACGGCTATGACACATCTATCCATGCCGAGATACCTCTGGACTACATTTGAAAACTTCAGCGACAGCGCCCTTGAAAAGTTGATACCCATAAGGTAGTCCTCCTGGGCCCTAAGGTACGCTGCGTCGCTGAGACTGTCGTACTCTGAGAGTGGCTTCGCCTCACGGATTCCCCTGAGGATCTCCTCCTCGGTCTGTGAATCGATCCACACACGGCGTTTCTCCTTGCCGGTTACGTGAGCCATTGAATCCACAAGCCTGTATATGTATTCTCCCTCTCGTCCTGAATCCGTTGCCACATAGATACAGCCTATGTCATCGCGGGTAAGCAATCCCGCAACGATATTGAACTGTTTCTTTGTGTCAGGAAGAACTTCATATTTGTATTCAGTTGGAATAAATGGAATAGTTGAAAGGCTCCACTTCTTAAGATTCGGATCATAGACCTCCGGGTAGCTCATGGTGACCAGATGTCCGACACACCATGTGACAACCGCTGTATCCGACTCCAGGTAACCATTTCCCGCATTGCCCTTCACCCCCAGCACGTCGGCAAACTGCCTCGCCACGCTGGGCTTCTCTGCTATATATAAATTCTTCAAATTATGCTCCTATTCTTTCAGCATCCGCCACACACATGATCCTGTTTATGCCGTGACCGGTGCAAAAATACATCACAACACATCTGTATATAATAGCAGAATTTGAAGTAAGGGGCAAGCTGCCATATAAATTGCGCGTTATTCCAGAATTGCTCCGCACTTCGTGCTCCTGCAATTCTACGCGGCATTCACACTCCGGCCTGTCGGCCTTCGTGTTCATGTCGCGTCATCCCGTCAAATGCGCTACATGCCGCGAGCAAGCTCTCGCATGTGCGCGCTTGACGGGATTTTAACGCGCAAAAAGCACCCCGCCTGCGATACCGCAGACAGGATGCCTCTAAGCTATTTTATATAGAATTTAGTAGGATTAGCAAACTCAATCTATGTTTTACTGCTCGAATAACAGCTGCTCGTATGTTGGGAATGGCCAAGCTGTCTTTGGAAGTTCCTTCTCAAGTTCATCAGCAGGCTTTCTCACTGTGTCAAATGCTGCAAATACTGTGTTGTGGAAGTACTTAGCCCAGGCCTCTGTATCTCCCTCGTAATCTGCTGCCTTTGCAACCAGCTCCTCAAGGGCTACTGTAGCGCTCTTGAGCTCTGTGAGCTTCTCTGAGATGGTGTTCAGAAGTGATACCTGAACTGTAGGATCAATTCCGAGAGCCTTGATCTCAGCTGCACCCTTTGCAAGCTCTGCCTGATATTCCATAACTGCAGGGATGATCTCCTCATTAGACATCTCTATCATGGTTAGTGCCTCGATGTTGATCTTCTTTGCATAGTTCTCAAGCATTACATCAGCTCTCGCCTCAAGCTCTGCCTTATCCATAACTCCAAGGTTCTCGAAGATCTTAACGCTCTTATCTGCTGCAAGATAAGGAACAGCATCAACCATGCACTTGATATTTGGAAGACCACGCTTTGCTGCCTCCTCAACCCACTCATCTGAGTAACCATTGCCATTGAAGATGATTCTCTGATGTGCTGTGAGTTCTCTTCTGATGAGTGCCTTGCAGGCTGTCTCGAAATCGTCAGCACCCTCAAGTTCATCTGTCATCTTCTTGATCTGATCTGCAACTATTGTATTAAGTACCATCATTGGGAATGCGATGGACTGTGTTGAACCAACCATTCTGAACTCGAACTTGTTACCTGTGAATGCAAATGGTGATGTTCTGTTTCTATCTGTGGCATCCATTGTAAATGTAGGAAGTGTTGATGCACCTGATACATATGTCTTGCCCTTTGGGGACTCTGTAGCCTCACCCTTCTCGATGATCTGCTCAACGATCGACTGGAGCTGCTCTCCAAGGAATGCTGAGATGATTGCTGGAGGTGCCTCGTTAGCTCCAAGTCTGTGATCATTTCCTGCTGATGAAGCAGAAAGTCTCAGAAGCTCAGCATTGTTATCTACTGCTGCCAGAACTGCTGCCAGGAAGAACTGGAACTGGAGATTTGTCTCAGGATGCTTGCCTGGATCGATGAGGTTCTCGCCCTCGTCTGTTGAGATCGACCAGTTGTTGTGCTTACCTGAACCATTTACGCCGGCAAATGGCTTCTCATGGAGTACGCACTCAAGGTCATGCTTTGCAGCGATCTTCTTCATGGTTGCCATAACCAGATGGTTCTGATCTGTGGCGATGTTGGTTGTTGAGAAGATTGGTGCAAGCTCATGCTGTGCAGGTGCAACCTCATTGTGCTGTGTCTTTGCAAGGATGCCGTATTTCCACAGCTCCTCGTTCAACTCTGTCATGTATGATGCGATCTTATCCTTGATCGCTGCGAAATACTGATCATCAAGCTCCTGTCCCTTTGGAGGCATTGCTCCGAAAAGTGTACGTCCGCAGAGCTTAAGATCTGTTCTCTTTGCAAATTTCTTCTTATCTATCAGGAAGTACTCCTGCTCAGGACCAACTGATGAAGTAACCTTCTTGGCTGTTGTGTTGCCGAACATTGCAAGAGCCTTAAGGGCTTCCTTGCTGATGGCATCCATTGAACGGAGAAGAGGTGTCTTGTAGTCAAGTGACTCTCCTGTATATGATGTGAATGCTGCCGGAATACAGAGGATACATGTTCCCTCATCTGTTGTCTTTACAAATGCAGGTGATGTACAATCCCATGCTGTATATCCTCTTGCTGCGCATGTCTCACGAAGACCGCCTGAAGGGAATGATGAAGCATCCGGCTCTGACTTGATGAGCTCCTTGCCTGTGAACTGAAGGATAACGCCGCCATCACCGACTGTGCTTACGAATGAGTCGTGCTTCTCTGCTGTTGTCTCTGTAAGTGGCTGGAACCAATGTGTATAATGTGTTGCACCAAGCTCCATTGCCCATTCCTTCATGGCTGCTGCAACTGAATCTGCGATTGATGTATCGAGAGGCTCGCCCTTGTCAATAGTCGCCTTGAGTGACTTGTAAACTGCTTTTGGAAGTCTCTCTCTCATGACCTGATCTGAGAATACGTGTGAGCCAAATACGGCCGAAATTTTGTTCATCATAATTACTACTCCTTTTCTTGATTAAAAATGAATCCTTAACGTATCCTCAAAAAAAGAGAAAGGTGTCCTCCTTCTTGAGAACACCTTTGTCCATTTCGTATCATCTAATTGTTGAATATAAAATACTCCATATTCTTTCAAAAATCAACCCCTAATTTTAAAAAAATCTCATATATAAAAAATACTGTCGTCGTCCACGCAATAGCACGCCAGCTTTCCGCCCCTGTTTCTCTCTCCATTTCCGCAGTCGAGATCCGTATAGTATGATGTCACATAAGCGTTATATGAATGATCTTCATTGAGTCTGTTCGTCGTCACATGTCCGCAGAACACATACCTGTCAAATGCCTTCTTATCCGAAAACGGAACATTGTGGATATCCGGCGATATGAGAAACCTGTATTCATCTCTTCCCACGGCATTCGTAATAGACTCGGTAATGTTGATCGTCCTGTCAGCATTTCTGACATACGATCCACAATGAATTCCCGGATGGGTAACAACACAATCCCCGTACTTTGGCGAATGTATCTCTGTGTAATGTGGCAGATGAGCCAGATACCCGTGCAGCTTCATCTGTTCATCTACATTGAGCTTCTTTATATCTCTGACCGTACCACCACCGCCGAATATGATCCACTGTCTCTCTGACATGCTCCCATCTATGTACATCTGGGCAAACAGCTCATGGTTGCCCTTTATGAGTTGCATTGAACCATCCACAAGATAGTCAGACATAAACTCAAGAAGAGAAATTCCCTCATCGTTCCAGTCAAATATGTCTCCCATGACTATCATGTGGTCCACGGCTGGATCAAAGCTTATCTTTTTCAACATTTTTCTGAATGACATGACATCTCCGTGGATGTCGGATATGAGATATAGCATTTATTCTTCCTTTGATAATCGTTCTATCAGTCCAGCCTCTTAATAAGCTCCTCATATATCTCCTCCGCCACCGCCAGCTTATATGCAAGTCTTGTCGGCTGAGGCGGGAGCTCCACATAATACTCTTCCACATCACCATCTATATCTATGGCAAAGTATACCTGTCCCGGAATCGAAGCGTCTGGATTTGCCGGATCCACATTTCCCATGGTTCCAGTCACGCCGATCCCTATATTCGCATTATACGCCTTTCTACACACCTGCGCCATTGAACCTGCAGTTTCCTTTGAATAGACTGTATACTTGTCTATGATCTCTGCGGGAACCCCCTGCATGATCTTTGCCTCATTGCAGTAGGTGATAAATGCCCCTTTCAGCACCGCAGAGGAACCTTCCGTGTCGGTGATCAGGGAAGCTATCTGCCCTGAGGTAGCGGATTCCATAGTGGTGATGGTGAGGTGACGGGTGATAAGGATTTTAGTCAATTTATGATAGTTGTCTCTTATATTATTCTCGTTATATTGTTTCATATACGCATATATCTCCCATTTTCGATACTTCTTTATTTTTTATTTATCATCAGAGTAATAATTTTCAATCGTGCGTCAAGCTGAATACTCAATATTGCAAATAAAAATAGTTCACCATACTAAATTATATTTACTCCGGTGAACTATATTTATTATAGCTTATATATTATTGTTGCCAGTTCTAAATACAAACATTCTAAGGCACAATATCATAACCGGAATTACCACATCCGTAAGAAGCACCAACGTCTCTGCCGGTTTGATAATACCAATCTCCGCCAATACAGTGTATATGATCAAAAATGCCTCAATCATGTATACTCCCAATACAAATATTCCTCGCCTAGCAGAGACTTTCATAAGCTTTGCTGCAGCTCCGATAACTGCAAATGACAAAATTGCAAATAATACAAACCACAATATACACACGGGGATTCCCGCCTGTTTTTCAATTATTGTAATATTGTATCTTGCTTCGAAAAATTTGTCCGGTACACTCCCAGGCTGAGACATATCACTTACAAGTGCCGCACCTGACATCTTATGCTTACTGGTAAATATATCCTCACATCCAGCAAACATCATTATTGCTCCACATAGTAATGATGCAATACACATCGCAATATTCAACCTATACTGCACCGCCATATATATAATAAACATAATAGTTTCAGCACATATAATTGCAAATGTAAGATCATCTTTACCTGTCACAAGCTTTACGCTTGTAACATTTGCCAATTCAATCAGGAACCATATCAGCATTCCAGCCCAGTTGTTCTTTATCAGATCTGCGCTCTTTATCATCACTACAAATGCAAGTATCGTTATAACCAGCGCATATATCCTGTCACTTCCAGATCTAAATAATCCCCAGTGACCACCATCATCAAATCCACTGTCCGTACATAGGGAAAACACTGTTCCCGCCCAGCAAACCAACGCATACAAAAACACAAGTAAGAATACAGTCGTTCCATCCTTGTACTTCTTTTTATCTGTCAAAAGAGAACCGCAGTAACATATCACGCAATATGTCTTGTCGCATATTTTTTCAAGAGGCAATACAAAAAGTATCACACCAACAAGAATACATATTAGAATATGTTTTACTTGATCCACTGTCCCTACTCCACCTATGTATCCGGCAAAGAATGCGTTTTCTGTTCTTGCCATTATTGCCCTCATTGCCGCGTAACAGACGGCTGATGTTATGAAGGCGGGGATGGCCGGACTGGTAATTTGTTTTTTTGTTTGTGGATTATGTTTCATTCTTTACCTTGTATGATTATTTAGAAGCTAATAATCATTCATTCCTTTCAT
>NZ_QUGZ01000007.1:0-60611 GCF_003479365.1 Coprococcus sp. AF16-5 | reverse complement strand
ATAGCATTGTACATACGATTTTCTTCATACAAGACCTCCTTAAATCCCGATTCCTCAGTTTCAAAAACTGAAATTTTCGAGTGTGTCGCTAAATTAGATTTTTTCATCAATTATCATTACTAAAATACTCATTTCTAAGTATGGAATAATAAACTACATCCACAATACCTTGATTACAGGTTCCCGACTGCCTAATTATTCCTTCTTTTTTCATTCCCATTTTCTGCATTACACTTCCTGAGTTTGGATTACCTGCAGCATGCTTTGCATATACACGTTTGACTTTTACTTCTTCAAAAAAGAATTTTACCAATGCCCTTCCTGCTTCTGCAGTTATACCTTTTCCCCACCATCTGCTTCCAATACCATACCCGAGCTCCACACTTTCTGTTGCCTCATCGAGACTTACTACTGATATATCTCCAACCAGTTCATGCGAATCTTTTAACTCAATTGTCCAAAAATAGAAATCCTGCTTATCATACGATTCTATCCAATCAATTAGTAATTGCTTTGTCTCGTCGACATTTTTATGCGGTTGCCAACTTAAAAACTTTGTTACATCTTTTTCTGTTACCCAGTTTTTAAACATGATTTCTGCATCATCTAATACATGTCGTTTAAGAACTAATCTATCTGTTTCTATTCTAATTGTGCCCTTATGTTCCATACGCATCCTCCACCATCAAGAAAATTCCGATTTTCCAGTTTCAAAAAAGGATTTTTCAAATTAGTCTTTGCAAATAACCTTTGAACCTTCACCATCAATTACAATTCCCTGATGGTTGTTAATAGGGCATAGATTCAAATCCGAAAACTCAGTCATTATTTTCTCGGTAACTTTCTTAAATGGTGCTGTAAGATAATGCGGAAGAACATAGAAATCAATCAAATCAAGCCCTGCATCATCTTCTTGTGAGTAGTCCTCCGGCTTTTCATCCATTTGCTCGATATATTGGATGCTTGGAGCGCATATAATTGCGCCTGCCGACTCGCCGATCATCAATTTTCCATTTGCCAATTCCTTTTTTAGCAACCCATCAGTTCTTGTTTTACGGAGTTGGTCCATAAGAAAGAAAGAATTTCCGCCGGTAAAATATATCACATCTGCATCTTCAAAAACAGACTGTATCGTTGAATCAGCCTCCGTTGAAATATCAATTTCAGTTACGATTGCTCCCAACTTTTTGAATAATTTTCGAGCCGAGCCGACATAACCGGTGTAGCCTTCACGCAACGAAGCTGTTGGAATAAATGCGACTTTCTTATTTTCAATTTCTTCCTTTATCAGACTTCCTACACTTGAAAAGTGCGAACATAAAAATAGTTTCATCAATATTCTCCTTTATAAATCCCGATTTCTCAGTTTCAAAAACTGAAGTTTATTTACTTTTCTTCACAACCGGATTCTTAGAAAACATATCTTTTATTCATAATCCAATTATAAACACTCCGAAAAGTGACCATATAATAAACCCTGTCATATTGTTTCTCCTTACAAATCGAATTAAAAGCCACCATAATGAGACAATGTCTCTGTTGCAAATTCTGTACCAACTCTCATAGCCTCGTAAATATCACCAATTAACATATGAGAACACACAAAGCCTGCATGGTAGCTATCTCCGCAACCAGTAGTATCAACTATTTCTAAAGCTTCATCAGCCGGGACAAAATACTTTTCACCATTATAATATGTAACACTTCCTTTATCAGCTAAAGATGCATTAAATAGTCCTTTATACTTCTTGGAAAATGCTTCAAATATCGGAAGAATTGATTCCTCTCCACTAATCAGGAAATAATCTATATATGGTGCATATTTTTCCATCTCCTTAAAATTACGATATTCTACAAAATCCACAGCCAATCTGAAGTTATTATTCTTTTTTAAATCTATAATTTGTTCAAAACAGCCTGCCCAGAAATGTATAAATACAACCTCTGATTTTTTTATAAAGTCCAATTCGTCTTGATTCAATATCATTTTATCAACAATATCACCCGTCCATGAATCATCTTTGTAATATCTGTCACCGTCAGCCGTAAGATATGTACGATTATTTGCAGTTACTTTATCCTCTTCAACTCTTACATGGCTTACATCTATTCTCTTATCAGAAACAGAATCCATAATAAATTTTGCGTAGGAATCCTGTCCAACCGCACCCAATATTGAAACATTAAACTCCTCAAATTTTGATGCATGAACTGCAAAATTAAGGGCTTCACCACCTGCACGCAATTCATCTGTTCCATCAAAAACATCTACACAGAGGCACGGAAGTGCCACTAAATTTATCATTCTTGTACCTCCCTAAATTCCGATTTCTCAGTTTCAAAAACTGAAATTGTTCGAGTTTTTCAAATACTAACGTCCTTAATTTTGTTCAATAATTGATTTATAGTAGTTACCAAAGTCAGCAAGTGAATTAACAATTGGAAGCATTTTTGTTCCAAGTTCCGTTAAGCCGTATTCAACTCTCGGTGGCTGCTCATGGTAATCGTGGCGATATGCCAGCCCATCACTCATCATTTGTCTTAAACTATCTGTCAAAACCTTTTGTGAAATACCATCTATACTTCGTAGTAGCTCATTGAATCTCCATGGACGCTCTTTCAAGTTACGCAAAATCAGCAATTTCCATTTTCCTCCGATGAGAGATACTGCTGTTGCAACTGGGCATTCCGGTAATTCTTCTTTTGCTCGCATAATTCTCACCTCCGAGTCTATTGTAACACATTCATTTTTGAGTGCACAGTTACAAAAAGGTGCGTACCATGACATTTTCTCCCAAAAGATATTTCGGTTAATATATACCAAAATATCTTCTAGAATCTTTCCACATTCATATATAATATAAACACAAAAAACGGCAGACCGTCGGTTATATGACCATCTGCCTGTTACCTGCTATAATACTATTTTCCGTGTATCACCAGTCCAGCAAACTGGAATTTAGCGATTTCTTTTTCCGGTATTCTCTGTCCCACGGATTTCCTCATGATAGAAATAATCTACGATCACCGGATGTCCCTGCGGGACTCTGCCATAAGGCATTTCATTATCCACAAAGGCACAATCATACTTCTTAGCCATTTTCTCAGCTTTTACTTCAAGTGCTTCAAAGTAGCTGCGGTTATGCTTGTTATAGATCTCGTCGTAAAGTGGTACAAGATCAGGATATTTTCCGGCGATATAATCCATAATTGTCTTTTTGAAACCGCCTCGAAGATTGAGATTTTCGAGCCAGAACAGATCGCACTGATTCTTTACCCGCTCAAAGATTGCTTCAAAATCCGTGATACCGGGGAATACCGGGGATACGAAACAGACTGTACGGATACCTGCCTCATATACCTGCTTCATAGCAGCGATACGGTGCTCAATGCTCGAAGCAGAATCCATATCGTTCTTGAAATTTTCATCTAGTGTGTTGATCGACCATGAAACGGTTACACGTCCAAGATTCTTCAACAGATCAATATCCCGTACCACAAGATCCGACTTTGTGCAGATCAGAATATCTGCGTCACTGCCGATCAGCTGCTCCAGAAGTTTTCTGGTATTCCCGAATTGCTCCTCCTGTGGATTGTAGCCATCTGTCACAGAACCGATGACCACCCGCTGTCCGGCATATTTCTTCGGATTTTTAATTTCCGGCCAATGCTTCACATCAAGGAAAGTGCCCCATTCCTCCTTGTGCCCGGTAAAGCGCTTCATAAAAGAAGCATAGCAATACTTGCAGGCATGTGTACAGCCTACATAGGGATTGACCGAGTAACCGCCTACCGGCAGACTAGACTTAGTCATGATGTTCTTTGTTTCCACCTCACGAATGAGGATTCCATTTATTACTTCTTCCATGATTTCTGTTCCTCTAACACTTTATTAAATTCTTCCGGCATTTCCTGAATCATATTTTCATCCCCTATGATAGGGACAAGGTCTTCCTTCATAAACACCTGAATGCCGAGCTTATGTGCCTGATCCGCCAGAGACCATGCCCATTCCGGCTCCGTATGAATCTTCCTGCTCTGAGCTCCGGTCATGGTGCCGACAACGATCCAATTGATTCCGGAAAGGTCAACTATGCCGGGATCGCCGAATAACGGCTCAAAGGTAACATGGTAATGTTTTGCTCTAACGTTTTTCCGAAGGGTGTCGATACGCCACAGTTCTGCTTTCCTCGTCACCGTAACGCCAAACCATGCGTTTTCCAGATCGGTATCAAAATCCAGCAAATCAGGTCGCTTGGTAAGGAACAGGAACTGATGCTGTGGATTTTCACGGATCTTTGCAAATACCTCGTCTCTCCATTCCGGCTTCCATCCGGAGAGATCGCTCATCCCTGTAAGAAGAAAGTTCTTCGGACGTTTCTTTTCCATCATCTTGAGCTTACCCGGAAAGAATTCAGGGTCAGAGAAGTCATCAATCATATGCCAGCGTTTCACGTTGTTGCGGGCATAGCAATATGTACACCCCACTGTGCAGCCAATGACGATATTCATGTTCTGAATCTGATCTTTGATACAAATACTCATGACTTCTGCCACTCCTCAAGATTCTTTCTGATGCGGTCGAGGCATTCCTCAAACCGGGTAATTTCTTCCTCTGAAAAACCTTTGTAGTAAATACTGCCCATCTCATCAGATACAGAATCGTACTCGCCCTTCAAGGCATGTGCTTTCTCAGTCAGAAACAGGAGTGTTTTCCTTTTGTCCGTTTCAGACTGAACACGGCTTATCAGCCCTTGATTTTCCATTCTTTCCAGCATCGTAGTAAGAGATGTTATCGCTAATCCGCATTTAGTCGAGAGTGACCTGATTGAGATACCATCCTCCTGCCACAGCACATAAAGAATACGCCCCTGAGCTCCATTAAATGCATCAATATTCTTTTCACTGAGAATCTTCTCGAAAATCCGGTCTCCAAGCTGTTTTATTTTGGTGACAAGAAATCCTCCATTCATTTCCATACAAAAGCTCCTATATAGTAGTTTATTAAAAACATACTATATAGGAGCTTTATTGTCAACAGTTTATATGTCTTAATAGGTAAATCCCATTTTTTTCAATTCTCCAAACTGGAATTTATATAATTATCTCTCTAACTTTCCCTATTTTATAGGCTTTCCCGCATGTCCATTAGTGAAATGATATGTAGTTTCCCTTATTTTTGCCCTTATGAGATAATCACAAGGGAAATAAGGGAAATTTTTTAGTCATTGCCCACCACTTTATCAAGAAGCCGAACCGATTTTCGTTTCGCATCTCTTGTGGAGTGAGCATAGACGTTCATTGTGGTACTGACATCTGAGTGTCCCAACAATTCCTGCACATCTTTTGGGGCTGCTCCATTTGCTAAAAGGTTGCTTGTATAGGTGTGACGTAACTGGTGGAAATGAAAGCCTTCAAATCCCTCTAATGTTTTTGCCACCTTTCTGCATACCGTTCCCAAAGTAGTCGGAAGTTCCAGGCAACCATCCGGTCTTAAGCAAACAAAAGAAATTTCTTTATAATCTGCTGGGACTTCCTCTGTTCTGTCTAAGCAGTAATATTCGTAGTACACTCTGTTTTTCTCTTTGACCTCTTTGTAGTAGTTCGTGTGATAAAGTTCTCCGTACTGCATTCGATTTTTTAACTGCTCTTTCCGGGCATTACGGAAAATCTCTACCAGTGTATCTCCAAAATCAACAACCCTTACTTTTTTCCGCTTGGTTGGTCCGATGATATATTTGCGCTTTGAGCCATCATATCGGATGCTGCGTCTTATGGTAAGGCATTGTTCTTCCAGATTTACGTCCTGCCATGCCAAACCGCAGGCTTCTCCAATACGAAGCCCGGCATAATAGGCTATCTGGATTGGAAGTATTGCGGCTGGGTTCTTTTTTTGCAGATAAGCAAGCAATCTTTCATAATCTTCTCGTGAAATTGGTTGGACATTTCCGTCCATATCCTCATCGGAAAACAAATCCACTTCATCCGTCTGATACCGCAGTTTAATATACTGCATGGGATTGAACGTAATATACTGCTTTGGAAATACTGCAAAACGGAAGGACTGCTGCATGACTGCGGAAAAAGAATGGATATAATCTTTGCTGTAACCCTTTCTCTCTTTTCCGTCGGGATGAACTCCCCCGAAGGAAAGCAAATCAAAGAAGGATTGCAAATGTTCAGAGGTTACATTTTTCAGTTTCCGTTCTGCCAATGGGTGTTTCTTGATATTTCGGATTGTTCCGAGGTAATTCTCCACCGTACCATTGCTGAGCGTACCTGTTTTTAATTCCTCCTCTGCCCACACATCCAAAAGCTGTCCGACTGTGAGATTTTCCGCTTTGGCAACAAATTTCTTTTTCTCATAATCATCCATTGCCTGACGGAGCAGCTTTTCAGTTTCACTTTTGCTTTCTGTTCCAACGCATTCTTTCTGAACAAGATTGCCGCTTGCGTCCTCTACATAGAAGCGGTAGTACCATTTCTTTCCTTTTTTTCTTACAGATCCTTTTGCCATAATCGTATGTCTCCTTTCGATATTAGACAATCGGAACTGATGAAATGCTTCGTGCGTGTAAGTATATCATAACTCCGGTTGTCTTACTATACCGATTCGGAATCTTCGTATAAGACTTCTGATAAAAGATTTGCAAGCCTTTGTTCTGCTGCTTTTGGTTTCTTGGAATAGAGCCTTACAACGTCTGCCATCTCATTAAAAGCATTGATGGTGTGAGTGATTTCCCTTAAGAACATAATCTCATTATATTCCTCATTCGATTCAAACCCTATTGTTTTGGCAATATCCGTCTGACCAGCATTTCCCTTGAAGTTTTTGCAGGCGAACTGGAAGGAATCCAAAAACAGACCATATTGTTTTAACATCAGCAGTAATAAATCTTTTGAAAAAGCATCTTCTTCTTTGGTAAGGGCAAGCGGTAACTGTTCCAGAATATCTCCCATCGCATCACGAATCTGTAACTCTCTCTTATCCGTAATGTCGGTTTCATATTCATCTGTTTCCCCTTTGAGCCATTCCACAGATACATGGAGTGCTTCCGAAAGACCTTCCAGCACCATTTTTTTCGTATTGTCAATCGAACCATTCTCATAACGCAGGATTGTAGAAGCGGTAACACCCATCTTTTCTGCGACATAAGGCTGTGTCAGATTCAATTCCAGACGGCGCTGTTTTACTCTGCTGCCTATCAGCTTGCGTAGTTCTTTATCTTTCATGCTGACTGCCTCCTTTTTCGGTATGTATGAATTATAGCATTGTTTTTCTATAATTGCAATATGCAATATAATATTTGTTTTTAATATTTCGTAACGCTTGACAAAAAGATGTGAAAAGGATATACTTACATCACAAGAATTGCATAATGCAATTTATAAGGAGGTGATTATATGACGCAAAGAAAAATTGCATTATCCATCGAAGAAGCTGCTGACTATACGGGAATCGGCAGAAATACCTTAAGACAGCTTGTAGAATGGAAGAAACTTCCAGTATTAAAGGTTGGTCGCAAAGTCCTGATTAAAACCGATATTCTGGAAATGTTTATGGAAGCTAATGAAGGTCGTGATTTGAGGGATAGAGGAAATGTAAAAGCCGTAACAAGAACTGCGGCAAATTAAAAAGGCGGCTTCCCAAGAAACCGCCAAAGGTTCTATCAGACCGAAGCCATGATATACCTACACGCAAGAAGATTATACCATGTGCTTCTTCTGATACGCAACCGAGAACTTATGTTTGTAAAAGAAAGGGGAATGTAATCATGGCAAAATCAACAAAAAGTTATGAAGAACGAATGCTTGAAATGGAAAAGAAGGAACAGGAAAGCCTTGAAAAAGCAAAACGATATGCAGTACAGAAGAAAGAACTTCTGAAACGAAAGAAAGCCGAAGAAAGTAAAAAACGAACCCATAGGCTCTGTCAGGTTGGCGGTGCGGTGGAATCCGTTCTCGGTGCGCCTATTGAGGAAGAGGACATCCCAAAGCTGATTGGTTTTCTGAAAAAGCAGGAAGCCAATGGGAAATTTTTTTCAAAGGCAATGCAGAAAGAAACAAATACCGATATGGAGGAAGTGTAATGGCGGGGGATGAGTTTTTCATTCCCTTCATTGCTTTTTCATGAAGGGCGCACTTATGGACAACCAGAGGTCGTCCCAATAAGTTTGCCACAAGTGGCAACCGGTCTTCGCTCACGCTTGCCGGGCTCGTTCCGTCGGCGGGGCTTTCAGCCAGACCTGCTCATGCCGCAGGAGGCACTCTTCGCCAGAGAGGCGCATTCCATGCAGGCTGCTATGCGCAGGGCACTCTTACGCAGAGGGCGTTCCGGCAATACTGCTTTTTCTAAAACTGAAAGCAATGTTGCCGGAAATCTATGCCGGATGTGCAGAAAGGAGGAATCCAGACATGGCGATTTTTCATTACACAGTCAAAATAGTCGGACGAAGTAAAGGGAAATCTGTTATCTCCGCTTCCGCATATCTCAATGGGGATGTGATGAAAAACGAGGAAACCGGGAGAATCAGTTATTACACTTCTAAAAAAGAAGTGGTCTACACCAGTCTGATGATGTGCGAAAACGCACCTCCTGAATGGCAGATAGTACCAGAAGAAAATATAAAACGCTTTCAAAAATCTGTCCGATACAAAAGGTCAGAAGATAAAGAAGCTGCTTTAGAAAAATTTAAAATCACATTTCAGAAACAACGGTTATGGAATGAGGTATTGAAGATTGAAAAAAGTGCAGATGCCCAACTTGGCAGGTCATTTGAATTTGCCCTCCCAAAAGAATGGAGCAGACAGGAACAGATTCAATATACAGCCGACTATATCAAAAAAACATTTGTGGATAAGGGAATGTGTGCTGATTGGAGTATCCACGACAAAGGGGATGGCAATCCTCATGTCCATCTGCTTCTGACAATGCGCCCTTTTAACCCGGATCATTCTTGGGGGAAGAAAGAAGTCAAAGATTGGGGTTTTGTCAGAGATAAAAGCGGAAATATCGTGATTGATGAATCCCATCCGAACTGGTGGCAGGATAAGAAAAACCCTGACCGTCATGGAATCCGTATCCCTGTATTAGATGAAAACGGAATCCAGAAGATTGGTGCAAGAAACCGCCTGCAATGGAAACGGGTACTGACCGATGCTACGGGATGGAACAATCCAAAAAACTGTGAACTGTGGCGGAGCGAGTGGGCAAAGGTGTGTAATGAACATCTGCCTTTGCATAATCAGGTCGATCACCGTTCTTATGAAAAGCAGGGAAAACTCCAGATTCCTACCATCCATGAAGGTGCTGACGCAAGAAAGATTGAACAGAAGTTTCTTGCCGGGCAGGAAATAAAAGGTTCGTGGAAAGTAGCGGAAAATCAAATCATAAAACAACAAAACACGTTATTGCAAAAGATACTGGACACCTTTGGGAAAGTATCTGGTGCATTATCATTATGGAAGGAGCGATTAAATGACATTAGAAGAAAGCCGGGAAATTATACCCTTAATGGAATCTATGATTGGGCAAATCGAAGAACAGCAGACCTTAATGGCAGAAATGCTTCTGGAAATGCAGAACCGGGACACCCAACTCTCTCTTATGCAGGAACAGAATCAGAAATTGCAAAAATTAAACAGCGAGTTATCCGAGCTGCTCAACATTTTGCCAAATACCGAGGAACTGCTTTCCAAGATGGAAGAACAGAAAACGAAGATAGAACTTTTGGAAAACGAAAATCAGCAATGGCAGATATTGGCACAGAAGCTGAACAGCGAAAACAGTTTATTACTGAAACAGAACACCGAATTGCTGAACTGGAACAGCAGGTAGAGAAAGGACGTGATATAGATGAACGAATCCAGAGAATTAAAGAACGCCGAACAGTTGGAAGAACTTCTGCTCTTGACCGAGGAGATACAAGAAGAGTTGGAACAGAAAGACCAGCTTATCGTGGAACTGAAGACGCAGCTCAACGAATCTCTGACCTTGAACGAGAAATTAAACAAAGAGAACAGAGCCGGGAATATTCAAGCATTAAAGAACGACTTGAAGCTGGCAGACAGAGCATTGCGGAGCGAGAAAGAGAAGCTGCGAAGCGCAAACGTCACGATAGAGGAATGTCAAGATAAAATACGATGCTTAACACAACAACGGGATTATGCCCGGACACATCAGAAAATCGTAGAGATACCGGTAGAAAAGCCGGTACTCTATAAAAAATGCGAAGCCTGTGACCGGACAGCCTATCAGAATGCAAAAGCAAGATACGAAACACAAAAAGAGCAACTTGCAGGACAATATAAAGCAAAAACGGTAATGTTCCAAACAACCTTGTTCCTTCTTGCATGGTATTCGCTGACAACCACTCTTTTTCAGGCAGTACAGTCAGATGTGTTCCTTTCCGATTGCAAATCATTCTTCCATGATGCAGCATCATTCATACAAACTTTTATTGGTTGGACGATTGATGCCGGGCAATCTGTGGCACAAATCAGCACAAAAATTCCAAATGAGATTATACCCGGAATCATATATTGGTTATTGCTGATATTGGTTGTGGGAATATGTGTGGCAGGGACAGGAATACTGGCGATACTGATAGAAATAAAGGTTATAGAATTATATAAGAAAAACTGTTGGGATGTTATTACCCTACTGATGATACTGACAAGTGCGGCTGTCATCATTTATTTTGGAGAAGTAATTAAAAAAGCATTATCAATAAATCTGTTGTTCTTTTGGTTAATTTTACAAGGAATATATCTTACAATTCGACGCTATATAAGTCAAGATACTGATTGACTAGATACAAAATATTTGATAAAATATAAATAGAAATACAGCAGATCAAAGTAGGTAAAACTTATGAGAGCAAAGAAAGTGATTGTAGGGGTAGCTATTAGTGCAATGTTAATTTCTTCATCAATTCCAGTAATGGCATTTTCTGTTACAAACGGGAATAAGACATTTGATAAAAAGTGGGAATTGAGCACTACATCTGATGGCGGAAAAGGTGTTTTGACTTATGGTTATAATACTCTTGCTATTAATGAAGATTATGCACACGCATATCATTCAACTAAAGATCATTACGCATATGTCAAAAATGGAAATGGTTCTTTTTCGGGTTCAAATGTTGGTAAAGGTAATTGGTCTAAAATTGAGGTTGCTCATAAAGGAAATAGTATTACCTACGGTAATAGCTACTAAACAAAGGTTCGGGATAATGGCTGAGTGGTTGGAATTCCAACCACTCTTTTTTGTGGAGTGTATATAAATGAAGAAAAAAATAAAATATATAGGAATTGTTTTGGTTATTTTGTTCTGTTGCTATAATTTATTTTGGTACTTCGGGAGTTATAAACCATATAACGAATTTCAGAAAGACTTCCCTGAAATAGAAGAATCTGGAGTAAAAATTTACACAGATAAAGATGGATTCCAGTATAGTGTGTCTGTCCCTGATTATTTGCTTTGGAATGGAAATCTTGCGATAGCTGAGTCAGATGTTCGATATGCACTAATTATTTGGATAAAACCATTTCACCAAGGAATAAGTCAAGGCGTGCTATTTAATGACTATAAGGATTTGAATACTCAAATTATGTTGTCAAGTAGCAAAAAAGCTGAAGATCAAGAAGATCAATGGATTGTTGATGAAAATAGCACAATATTGACTACGATATTTGAAAAAGCAAATAAAGTATGGAATCTGGGGTTGAAATAAATGAAAGCAATTAAAAACTTATGTTTGTTTTGTTTCCTGATTTTTGGAATACTTATGCAATCTGAAATATTTCAAGATCAGCTTTGGAACTTTTCTACAGCATATTTTACGTCATCACGCTATGAAGTTGCTAGTGAAGATATGTCGCAGTTTCTGAAAGATGTATCAGAAACTGCAACGGAGAATGATGTACATATTTTTTCTCAGTACAATGAAATCAATAATAAATACCTTTCAACACTTCATATTTATGGCGATGATAAAGTAATCAGACAAACATTAAAAAATACTGCAAACATAGAAGAATCAGAATATACCGCTTTAGTTTCCGGAATTACGAAAGTAAAATTTCATAATCTCTCAGAATTGCAAAGTACCTCTGTGGGTTATGAAAACTTTATCTCATACATAGGAAATGAGGACAATATTATCTCTGCATATCAGAAATTATCAGAAAAATATAGCTTAACTTATCCAGAATATTGGAATTCTACGGAAAAGGACATGATTTTTATTATATGGGGTATGATTATTGCATTGATGATTGTTCTAAATGTAATTGAAGTGGTTAGGCGAAAAAAAGAGGTTGTTGTACGAGTTTCCTTAGGAGAAAGTGCTGGTTTCATAGCATTTAAGGCTGCTTTATTCGATGTAACTTTTGACATTGCATTATTTATTGTTGCAAAAATATTGCTGTCAAATTATATATCGGGAGCATATGAGAATAGACTCGTCACAATTTTATATTCCATTGGAATTATTCTTTCCACTATTCCATATTGTTCTTTTTGCTTTTTTGATATTAGAAAGGCATTCGCAAATGCAACACACAAAAGAGGAGTGGATTTTTTAATTTATTCGTTAAAATTTATAGCAGGGGTAGCCGCTGTTTTTACAATTATCACTAATATTAGTAGTATTCATAATAACCTATTTACAAATGAACATTTGTTAGAAGAATATTATGATGCAAATTATTTTACCGTAAAGACTACTGATTTTAATGCTGAAAAAGAAGAAGCTTTTTGGAATAAACTATACAAGAATGAATATAACACATTAAAGCCTGTAATATGCTTGAATATTTTAAATGATAAAAATGATGTGATATATGTAAATAATCATGCAAAAGATATGTTACAAGGTTTTACGAAGCAGATAAATGCAGTAGAGAATGAATCTTCTGATTTGATTATTTTCATTCCAAAGAATAGATATTTTGCTAAAAACAAGCAATTAGCCTATGACTCCTTGAGCCATGTTTTAAATCATGATAATTTACAACAATTAAATATTCAGTACATAGAGTATAGCGAAACAGAATACTTTTCCTATTTAGATACAAGTAGAATAAATGGTATCGAAAAAAGCAAAAATCCGATAATTATTTATCAGGCAAACAAAGATTTAGCAGTCAATGGTGGGTATCTTGAAAGCTATAAAGCAGGAGCAGTTTTATTTCAATGTGATGAAAAACAGCTAAGAAATATCAGCAAAAAGTATGAAGATATGCTTGGAAATTATCAGCTAGTAATTACAAACGTACATGAACAGTATTTATATAATCACACATTTTTAATAAAACTCGTGGGATTTTTAAGTTCTCTTTGTACGATTGTATTGCTTTTAAATATTATGATTATTGTTACCGTAAGTAGACTAGAGTTCCGAGAAAATGCAATGAAAATTTCCTTGATGAAAATCTTTGGATATAGTTTATTTGAACGGCACAAAACACTTCTTAAAATGATTGTAGTGGAAAATTTTGTGATATTAGTAGGTATGCTTATCTATTCTTTATTATCGGTACAGACTGAAGTAGGAATTAGCATTCTTGTTAGTTCATTTATGGCACTAATAGAATTTACAATTATTTTCTTTAATATCACAATTGTTGAAAAAACAAACATACCGAAATCATTAAAAGGAGGTTGCTTATGATAATAATTGAAAATCTATGCAAAGCATATAATGATAAAATTTTGTTCAAAAATTTTCATTTGGAAATTCCAGATAGCAGTTTTTTGGTAATTAGTGGCGAAAGTGGATGCGGAAAAAGTACTTTACTTAATATGATTGGAGGTATTGAAACTCCTGACAAAGGTTCTATTATTGTGAATGGTTTTGATGTGACAAAAAAAGGAAAAAAGCAGAAATATTTCAAAGAAGTTGTTGGATTTTTATTTCAAAATTTTGCCCTTTTGGAAAACAAAACAGTAAAAGAAAATCTAGAAATAATAAAAAAATCAGGTAGAACGGATATTTTAATAAATGAAGCTCTTGAAAAAGTTGGTTTACAGAAAGTAATTAACAAAAAAGTCTATCAATTATCTGGTGGCGAACAGCAGAGAGTTGCGTTAGCTCGTTTAATGCTAAAGAAATGTTCGATTGTATTAGCAGACGAACCAACTGGTTCCTTAGACAAAAAAAATAGTGAGATTGTTATGAATATATTGCATGAGTTAAGTGAACAGGGAAAAACAGTTATTGTTGTAACTCATAGTGAAGAAATTGTAGCACAAGAAAAGCATGTTCTATATTTATAATACCCATAATAGAAGAATATGTTCTTTCGGGAGACACCTCCTCTAAGAACATATTCTTTTGGTTAAAATTGATTATAAAGATACTTTTACTTCAGTATATTCGCTATATTGATGGGATATATATTTGCATATTATTTATATGGATAAGAATTATAACTCTAGTGAGTCTTCTGCATCTACCCACATCTGTAAATTACCCTCAAGATATAATCTTGCATATTCCAAAGGCTCATCCACAGCCAATGAAGTAAGCGCACATTCTGATCCGTATGTGGTTTTTAGATTTTTTTCAGCTTTCCAGCAATCAATGCGAAGCATATATCCGGCACTTGTGTAAACATCAATACTATCGTGATTTATGTTGTATTCTGCATAAATTGTTCTCATCGTATCTTATCTCCATTTTCTTTTAATAATCAGTTATAGAGTTAAATATCGAAAACATTTCAATCAGTTCACCATGTCGTTATTGTTATACTGTGTTATGAAATTTTCTTTCCCTTATTTTTTCCCATATTAAGGTTCATGAAAACCAATGTGAGAATATAACACAAGGGAAAGAGTAAGGGAAAGCTCACTTGCTACAAACTTAGTATTTTCAAGGGTTTGCGAAGAATTTGATAATTAAATATAACAGTTATTAAATTTCCTAAAATATGTGAAATATCAACTGGAATTTGTTATTTATATCCTCTTAATAAATCTCTTTTGTTCTTTGTCATCTCTATATCCATTAGTCCTATAGAACTTATGCGCTTCAACTCGAGTGGTTCCAGAATTCAAACGAACAAAGTGAATATTTTTTTCTTCGCTCCATTGTTCAACAGCTTTCAATAACAGACTACCAATCCCTTTATGACGATATTCCTCAGCCACTGCCAAGCCCAGAATATTTACCATTGTATCATAATACAATACATCATACTTTTCTGCATGAACAAAGCCAACTACCATATTATTTATTTCCGCAATGAATACAATTTCTCTTGAATCATCCAATTTCTTCATTTTTGACTGCACTAATTCTATTCCGCAGGTATAGCCTAAATCCTCGCCACAAATCTTGCATATTGCAGCACTATCACTTGCCTTAGCTTTTCTAACCACAAACACTTATATCCTCCTATAAATTCCGATTTTCACGTTAGGTTTCATCCAAATATATTTCTATTTTGCTGAATACCTTATCTTTACAGAAATCAAACTCAGGAGTCTTTTTGATATAGCTGAATATATCTTCTTCAATATCCTCATTCCATATAGTTCGTTGAAAATCTTTATTTTCTTCCGTTGGAATATATAACACATCCACATGAATTTGATAATACTCTTCCTCATCATTAGGAAATTGTCTAACCAAAGAAAAGTTAAACATAGGTTTTCCTGTAAAAGAATAGGTTCCTGTTTCAAATAAAATCATATCTTCTTTAAGTGGCATATTACACATCTCTTCGAACACGCTTACTATGTGTTCCAGGCTAGAATTATCTGAAATGCTATTTTGCAAATATCCTAATAAACTTTCCTTTGATATCTTCTTAAATCTATCAAATAATCCCATTTGAACCCTCCTGTAATTTGTACTTATAGGCTCAGCATAAGCTCCCAATATCATGTGTGATATATTATTACAACCAAACTCTAACCCATGTTGTAATATCGTTCTGATTCCATAAAAGACTAAATAACCGCCTTGCCTATTTCCTCAGCATCTGCATCAGCAAATAATATAAATTCTTTGATGATTTCATCATATGTATATTGTCTTTTATGTGATTTTTTCATCGAATGTATTATATACTGATTATCTTCAGTGATTTTAACACGAACATAATGATTATTTTTCCAAAAAGATACTCGGCTTCTATATTTCGTATTTTTCTTCCATGCAGCATTTTCTTTTCGCTCATTAGGCGTCAGCGAAGATAAAGGACTGTTGACCAATATCATTTTGCGTTCTTATACGAAAGCAAAATATGGCTTGGCGCAAACAATATTGCTGCGATAAGCAACAGAATTGATCTGCTCATAATTCCACTAAACAAGAACAAAACTGAGGGAATAACAGATAGCGCCAGTGCTCTGAATATGCTGCTCTTCTTAAAGCAAATTATCCAAATTGCACAATACAACACTACTAATATCGCGTCCACAATAAGGTATATGGCAAATGCTTCGTCAGACCACCACCCGAACCATGTTCCAGGAATGTTAATTATCATAAAACCAAAGCAGCCAAACCTTCCTATCTGTTCTGCAACCTCAACAAATTTATTGCTCCATTTGTTTTGAAATCCCTCTTTGCATCTAACTGCAAAAATAATATTGGGTATCATAATAACTGCAATCATTATCAGTCCGAATATATTTAACCAGTCCATAACTTTCTCCATAAATTCACATCACCACATGCCCTTGTCTGGACGCACCACTGAATTTTATCTGATATTATCATAAAATCTCTGCAACACGATCGCCAACTCTTCCGGAGCTTCTATGTTTGCTTCATGACCTGTTTTCGCAAGTTCATGGAAACAGGCGTTGTTAAAATATTGGCAAAGTTCTTTTGAAGTTTTTTTGTTTGCAGCGTCCTTTTCCCCACAAATGAGCAATACCGGACAAGACACCTTATGCAGGGAGTCACTGAAATCCAATTCAGCCATCGTCCCGCACAGGCTGATAACATCCGCTTTTTTGAAACCCATTTTACTGAATGCCGAATTCGGCATAAGATGAAACAACATATTCTGAACTTTCAATAATTTTTGAGGCATTTTATACTGTGCTGCAATTAATACGAGCGACTTTACTTTATCTGGGTGGTCTATCGCATAATTAAGTGCCAAAACAGCGCCTAGAGAAAGCCCACATAAGACAATTTCATCGTTCACCTTGTCACATTCTGATGAGAATGCCGAATATAATTCCTTATATGTAGCAGATTTTCCTTCTAACATCTCTGCCAAACTTAATTTGACACTACTTTCCGATACCTTCGTTTCTTTTATTACGCTATTCCAACTGTCTGGTTTTTGTCCTAGTCCATGCAAATATAAATACTTCATATATTGTTGCTCCTCCTCATGTGGGGACGTTCCTTCTCAATAGAATTCCAGCCTGTGCTCCACCAGCTCACTTCCCTCATATACGAGCTTGAGTGAGAAAAATCTCTCCTCCCCTTCAAGCAACAGCTTCAGAAATATCGCATCCCCGCTCCACGTCGGAAGTGTTGGCACGATCTCTTTATCTATCCATTGAAGATCACCCTCATCGCATATCTGAACTTCCCCATCAAATCCATCTGCGGTGAACAGGCACATAAGCTCATTCTCACACTCATTGCTGATAAATGTCACCAGCCCTCTGAATCTATACGATGTAAGCGTAAGTCCCGTCTCCTCCTTTATCTCCCTGAGAAGGCAGTCTTCAGGACTCTCACCCTCCTCGGCATGTCCACCTACACCGATCCATTTGCCTTTATTAATGTCCTTCTCCTTCTTTGTCCTGTGGAGCATCAGGTATCTTCCATCTTTCTCTATGTAACAAAGTGTTGTCATCTTCATATTAACCTCCCAGGAACGTCCCTACTTATTCACTATGTATATTCCTGCGCACACCAAAACCAGCGACACCAGGCTTACCGGGCCAAGTGCCTGCGCACCCTCGCGGAGCAGCCATGCCGACAGTATCACGCCGAACACCGGATTCATAAATCCAAATACTGCAACTCTGGATATGGGATTGTACTTGAGCAGCATTCCCCACAGAGAATATGCCACCGCCGATACAAGAGCCAGATATATAAGCATCAAAACTCCTTCAGTGGATACAGTACTGAGTCTGCCTCCCATAACAAAACCGGCAGCCGACAGAATCATTCCGCCAAATATAAACTGGTAGCCACTGAGCATGACCGGATTGTGTTTTGCCGAATATCTCTTCAAAAATACCGATGAGAACGCATAAGCCACTGTCGACAGAAATATCGCACCCTCTCCTGACAGGCTCATCTGAAAGTTCATTCCGTTCATATTTATGAGGACAACTCCCGCAAATCCAACCAGACAGCCAAGCATCTTCTTCGCAGTTACATTTTCCTGATGGAATATGAATCCTGACACTATGATGGCAACGAATACATTTACTGCCTCTATGATCGAGGCCTTGACTCCGCTTGTGTGCGCGAGACCTATATAAAAGAACAGGTATTGTATGACTGTCTGCAGCATAGCAAGCCACACTATTTTGCCGGCGCAGCCCTTCTCCGGCTTTATGAACTTTCCTTCCAGCAGACTTCCAAATATCACGGCAAGGATTCCCGCCAGCACGAATCGCATACCGGCGAACAGTATCTGTGCCGACGTATCCGCACTCTCTATATTCCACAGTCCATAACCTATCTTTATACAAGGAAACGCACTTCCCCACAACAGGCAGCACAGCATGGCACCGAACCACACAACACTGGTCTTCTGCATCCATTTGTCGTTTATCTCTATCTTTTTCATATTTACTTCTCTCTCGTGTCTTTTATATCATAGACTAACAACATTATATACGATTATAACTGCCAGTCTATATTCTTTGCATTCTCAGCAAGCAGCAACCTGGTCGCAAGCTCTTCATCATCCAGTTCTACATAGTCACCATTTGCATAATATCTCCACTCGGCTGTCATCTTTTTCCCTGTAAAGTTCGTCTCCCTTATGACCCAGAACTGTTTTGGAGACAATCTCTCCTGATTATTTTTCATCAACGTATAGCACTCTGTGTACTTGCAATTCTTTACTAGTTCCTTGACATCCATAAATGTCTCACGATTCTGAACCTGACATATAAGCAGACTGCAATTCTTCTTTGGTTTTCTCTGTACCCTCTCAATGGATATATCAAACCATGAACACAGTATCATATATATCAATATGTATACAAACAAATATGCTATGGAAAATACGACATCACCTTTATCGCCAATAATCTTGTATAGGAACCATTTATTAAAATAGAACAGGATCACGCCAGTCAGAAATGAACATAAGATCAGATCTGTGAACCACTGGCCGGCTATGATCAGCCCATGTGTGTTACGTGAATCTGATAAAAAGCGCAGTATCCATAGAATCAACAGTGTGCCAACCGCCAACACAAGAGCCGCTATGCCAAGATGCACACCTGAGTCAAATATCCAATGCCAGTTAAGCGGCAATTTTATATGTTTTATATCTTGCAAGAGGTACTGCACATCAGGATTCCACACCGTATTGCCCCAATATATGAATCCCCATACTGCACCTATCACAAATAACAAAATCTCCTTTTTCCATCTTCCCCTCATAATGTACCTCCATTCTTAAGCATCTTTTATTGTATATATATGGAAAGTATATTTTTATACACGAAAAAAGTCAATTTTCTTTCCCCATTGGCGCGACTTGTTTTTGGCAAATATTTCTTCAATTATCTCCTCGTATATGATATGCTCTAGTTAGTTTATGCTAACCATATAGATTATTTACAAGGGGGATTACATGGAACAGAAAGAAAAAATTAAATACCAAAGGAACTGCCTGCTGGGCGCGCTCGGCGCAGCGCTCCTGATCGTGGGGGATCTGTGTATCAGCATAGTACCCGCATCACCCGCGGACAAAGGACTTTATGTGAGGGGGGCATATCTGAACGGGGATTTCCAGCTGTGGAGAGTGGCTCTGCTGCTTGTGACAGGTCTTGTCGGTATGTTCTTCTATGCATTTGGCATAGACGCCATATCGGAGCAGATACTTCCCAAGTACCGCAAGACGAGGGCACTCGTCAAATACGCAGGGCTCATGTATGTCGCGTCCGCCGCAACACTGCATTTTCTCGTGGGAACACTCGCTTACTGGGTAACCTATCTGTCTGAACACATTGGAAGAGAACAGGCCATCGCATATGTTGACGACTACTACAATCTGCTCTTTCCAGCCGTCAGCATAGTGTACATACCTACGGCACTGCTCATGCTCACAAGTCTTATATCGCTGCTGGCAGGCAGAACTGTCATGAAGAGGAGCATGATCGTATTTCACATCATCACATGGCAGCTTATATTTGTGCTCATTCCTGACATCAGACAGGCCATGGGCGCCGACATATCCACACTGGATTATGTATTCAGTCAGGCATCAGGAAACACCGCCTGCCTCATCTGGCTAGTTGCCAGCTTTGTATATTCTAAAAGAAACAGCAATTAACAACCGTCTCCAAACTAATTCAAACATATAAAAAGTTCCATGCATCTGCACCGTGCAGACACATGGAACTTTCTTATTACTCTATATTAACTTCAACCTACAGCATACCCTCTTTTATGATATCGTGGTCTCTCAGTACCTTTTCAATCACCGTGCCCTGGATCTTCTTAAGTATAGGTCTCTTGAGCTTGTTCAAAGGTCCAAGATTTATCTCAAGCGGAGATTTGCCATCCATGAGCTTCACGCTGCTGTCCAGCAGTTCACGGATATCGTACACACTTCCCCACACCTCAGGAACACCTCTGTCCACGCCGAGAAGTCCATACACAGCCTCCATGGCTGTTCTGACAGAATACTCTGTGGTGAACACTGTGTCACGAGGAGTGTCGGCGAACTGTCCGAGGAATGCAAAGTTGGTGCATCCATCCGGAATTACGTCTGGTCTGTCGCCCTTTGCCCTTGGCATGAAGAATGCGGTGATATATGGCATCATAGTTGGCACACAGACTGCGCTGTTTGTGGCCAGTTCCTCGATCTCATCTTCTGGCACTCCCAGATGATAGAGCCACTCCTCCGTGATCTCCTTACCGGTACAATCCTTCATAGGCTTCTTGATATAATCGCCCGGAACATCTGTGAACAGGCCATATACCCATACACACACCTTATCCTTGTCCTGGGTCTTGAACTGTCCCTGTCTGTTGATGGTCCAACTCATCAGCCAGCTTGAATCCTGACAGCTCACGATACCACCCGTGACAACCTTTCCTGTTCTCGGATCACGCTTGCAGATATCCACGATGTATGGGATGATCTTGTCGTCAAGCGTTGTTACTGTGGCCGACTCCCAGTTTGTCTTAGATATATCAGAACAGAACTTCTCAGGATGGCCAAATGAAGGATCCTGTGCAGCTATGTTCTTCCACAGGCTCCAGCAGCCGCTTGTTCTCACCTCTGCGTCACCATTTGGCGCATGATTCTGATCACCGTAGATAGTTCCCTCCGTGCAGCTTCCATTTGTGACAAATACAAGATCGTTCTCAGTGAGCGGGATCCCCTTCTCAGTTCCGTTTACCCTGCACTCGATGGTCTTTGCTATCTTCTTGCCGTCTCTCATGTCAAATATGACATTTGTGACCTCCGTGTTGTACTGGAATGTCACGCCCGCCGCCTCAAGATACTTCACCATCGGAAGGATCAGCGACTCATACTGGTTGTACTTCGTGAACTTGAGGGCCGAGAAATCCGGAAGTCCTGAGATGTGATGTATGAATCTCTGGAAGTAAAGTTTCATCTCCAGCGCACTGTGCCAGTTCTCAAATGCGAACATCGTCCTCCAGTACAGCCAGAATGTTGAATCAAATACCTCATCGTCAAATACATCCTCTATCGTCTTGTCATACAGATCCTCATCCTTTGTCATGAAGAGCTTCATGATTTCCATACAGCCCTTCTGGCTCAGATTGAATTTGCCATCTGTGTGGGCATCCTTGCCTCTGTTCACTGTTGCTCTGCACAGTGAGTAATTTGGATCCTCCTTGTTCAGCCAGTAATACTCGTCAAGAACCGATGCCCCTGGTGTCTCTATGGAAGGTATACTTCTGAACAGATCCCACAGGCACTCGAAATGGTTCTCCATCTCACGTCCACCTCTCATGACGTAGCCTCTGGCAGGATCAAATATTCCATCGCACGCACCGCCCGCTATATCCATGGCCTCAAGAATATGGATATGTGAACCCGGCATCTGTCCGTCACGTACAAGGAAGCAAGCTGCTGCCAGTGATGCAAGACCACTTCCCACTATATATGCGTTCTTGTCATCCACGCCCTCCGGCTTTCTCGGTCTGGCAAATGCCTCATAGTTTCCATTTGTATAATAGATTCCCTTACTGTTCTTCTCATGCTTTCCGCGCTCCGTATTGCGGTACTCAGCATGTTCAGCCGCAGCCTTCTCCTTCTGAACTTTTGCCTTATTACGATTTTTAACTGTGAGAGCTGCTGCTCCTGCGCCGGCTGCTGCCACCGCTGCTATCCCGATTCCCAATTTCTTCTTTGACATAAGCAATTCTCCTTTCAGTCTGCCGTCTATTTCCATCTCATGTCCCTATAATAGCTTACCCAATTTTTATTTCATATTTACAAAAAAAGTGGAATGATAAAAATTTTATCATTCCACCCGTTTTGTATAACCCTATATTGCATATGTACTCTAGTGATACCTCCTGTCGACGCCCTTCTGCCTGTAATATGCCGCCTTATTCTCGTACATTCTCTCATCTGCAGCCTTTACTATCTCGTCAAATGACTCCCAGTCCTTCTCATCACTTGACACATAGCCACATGATATCGATACGGATTTCACCAGCTGTCCAGACCATCCACGCACAACGTCATCAAACTCCTGCTGCACTCTCTTCAGCCTTCTGGTATTTACAAAGATGATGGCTGCAAATTCATCACCGCCCATCCTGTACACCTTACCATAGTTTCCAAAACACTGCTCCATACACTTGGCAGCTCCCTGAAGCAGTTCATCTCCAGCCGCATGTCCCAGGGTATCATTCACTGGCTTAAGCCCATTTACATCCATGGACACATACACATATACAGAATCTCCCGGCAGCTCCCTGACATCATCTATATATGCGCTCCTGTTATAACATTTTGTGAGCTCATCTGTATAAGACCGTCTTATCAGCTTCTGCTCCCGTTTCTTATCTTCATCTATGTTTCTGGTGGTAAATATGACTTTTAAAGGGCGTCCGTCCTCGTCAACATCTATCGATATAAATGACAGTCTGAACCATCCAAGATCCTTCACCATGAACTCACCTGATACAATCTTTTTCTTGATCAGTCTGTCCCCCAGACTATCCAGATCCATGAATTCCTGGGCACTTGCCTGATGTTCATCCACAACCACCTTATGAACGATCTTCCTCATAAGTTCCTTCGCCCCTGCTGCCCGCTCACCAGCCCTCAATATCAGGTCTCCTGCGGTATAGAGGGCAAATGTATCATGCCTAAGATCAAGCATATGCATGCTGTAATACATCCCCGACATGGATGTCAATATTGACAGCTGTTCATTTCTCTCCCGATTCGCATGTATCACCTTCATCACCATGCTTACCACCAGGCCGGCGGCAAAACACAGATACAGTGCCATGATAACCATGATTGCCATATTACTCCGGCTATTCACATCCATTCTATATATGACCCCGATCACATACTCTCCGGATCTTCGGAATACACATCTGTTTCTAAATCCATTAATCCTTCTTATGCCTGTAAAACTGTCTTCATCGTCCGGCAGCATATCATCAGTCACCGAAATGCCGATCTCATCAAGAGTAAGCCCTACTACCGGTTCATATGAACATCCATATATTTCTCCCGATTCGCCATCTGCCACTACAACACTCAGTCCATCATACATAGGCATATTGGCAACCACCGTGGATATCTCATTCTGTTTTACTTCATTCAGAAGTCTTCTCGGCTCGATTCCAACCTGTATCATCTTGGTTCCATCGTCGTTCCATGTTATTGCATACATCATCTTCTTACCCTTTGATGTGTTCGGAGTGACATCCTGACACATGGTGAGATTCTTATCATCCAGCATAGGCTTAAAATACGCCATCTGCTCCCCGGAATCAAAGCTATATCCAAAATATTCGGGATTGGTACCAGCATATATCACGCCATCCGTATTAAACAAATGCACCTCATCAACAGATATAAGTGCAGCAATCTTGCGGAGCTCCTCCACACCATCCGCTACCTCCGGCTTTGCATCAACTATGTACGCCACAGCCTTAGCCCTGACCATATAATCTTCCTTGAGGGAGTCTATCAGATCTTCCTCACTTGCCTTATTCTTCTCGATTACATTGCTGACCTGATCCAACAGCACCTGCGAGGTCCTGTCAAAACTCCTGTTATTGATAAAGCTGAGTATGACCGCCTGGATGACCATCGCAACCAGCACGATTCCCCCCGTTATCAATATTATCCCTGGCAATCTCTTTTTCATATCTGATGTTTGACTCATAAGCGCTCTCCCCGCATATCTCACAGTAATAGATTTCTTTATCCTGATCCGTCCTCTGCTTTTACATCTCGATTTCAAAATTATGAATAGAATTTGCTATATTTCCACGAAGCGTGGTGCTAAGCTGCTCCACTATTTTATGATAATCGTCCTTCATCCCCTTGTCTACCCAGTCAAGCATAATCCCCACAAATCCATACTTGTAAAAGTCTGCTATGAACTGCTTATCAGCCTCCGAGAGGTTATCCCCTTCGCATTTCTCTTCTACTACATCCGCTATGAGCTGATACGACAGCTTATACAGATAGTTTTCTATCTTAGCCTTATCCACCGACCTGTATATATTTGCGATAAATGGCTTGTTCTCCAGCACAGCCTCAAACACCTGTATCATGCCCTCCTGCCAGGTATCGTAGGTCTTCTTATCCTTCAGTGCCTGCTTGCCATCCTCTATGCACACCCACTCGGCAAGCTCATATATATCCTGAAAATGATAATAGAATGTCATCCTGCTTATCCCGCAGTCTCCGGTGAGATCCGCTATTGTTATCTTGTCAAATGGCTTGTCCTTAAGAAGCTTTTTCAGAGATACCTCAAGTGCTTTTTTAGTTGAATTTGCCATGCTTACCTCCTGTTATCCAAGTTGTACATATCATCCTTATAAACAAACATACTCATAAAAAACAATATTGCTTCTTATGAGTATATCTTAATATTTATTATATTCTTTTTTCGACAATTCTCTACTTAAAAATGTTATATTTCCTTATCTTTCTTCTGATCTTACGTCTGTTCTTCTCGTCTCCAAAGAAGCTGCTGAGCTTTTCAACAAACAATGTCAAATACCTGAACATAGATTCCGCCGCAAATGCAAATACAACCATGAGCAGGAAACATATGTTGGATATCGACTCTATGGCAAACAGCCTGCCGAGGAAAAGGCCACAGAACAGCAGTCCGATTATGTTGATAAGAAGTACACCATACTTCATCTTGTTGAACGGATGGCTGATCTTGATTATTATCATGAATCCGACAACCGCAAGAAGCATTGTGCCGGCTGTGGCTATGTCCTCACTCGGGAGGTTGAAGACCTGTCCGCAGATTACAAGTGCTCCGACCGACAACACATCCGTGAGTCCTGCAGGCAATGCTTTTAACATGACATTTACCATAAAGTTTCCCTCTATACGATTCCTGTTCGGCTCAAGTGCCAGCAGGAATCCCGGCAATCCTATGGTGAACATGCTTATGAGCGATATCTGTGATGGCTCCAGCGGATATGTGATCGCAAATATCGCTGAGAATATGGCCATCAGCAGTGAGAATATATTCTTAACAAGGAAGAGGCTTGCTGATCTCTGTATATTGTTGACCACCTGTCTTCCCTCAAACACCACATATGGCATACGTCCGAAATCCGAATCCAGAAGCACCGTCTGTGCCGCCTGCGCAGCCGCTTCACTTCCAGATGCCATTGCAATACTGCAATCAGCATCCTTCATTGCGAGTATATCATTTACACCATCACCAGTCATGGCAACCGTGTGTTTCTGTTTCTGGAGCGCCCTGACTATGAGCTGCTTCTGTTTAGGCGTAACTCTTCCAAATACTGTATATTTATCCACAGCCTCAGTTATATCCTTCTCAGACGCCAAAGTGGAAGCATCCACATAGTTCTCCGCTCCATCTATGCCTGCCCGCTTTGCCACCTCTGATACTGTGGCAGGGTTATCTCCGGATATGACTTTTATGGCAACGCCCTGCTCTTTGAAATATGTAAATGTGCTCTCTGCATTTTCCCTTATTGGATTTGAAAGCACTATATAACCAATAGGAGATATGCCTCCTAATGGTCTTACCGAACCAATAGAATCCTCTCCTGACTCCGCCATAAGAAGGACTCTGTATCCCTTGCTCTGGTACTCCTCTATCTCTTCGGATATCTCCTCATACCTATCCTTCATTATAAACTCCGGAGCACCAAGCATATAGTCTCCCTCGACAAATGACACCTTGCTGTATTTGTTCGCCGATGTGAAAGGCTGTGTCTTGAGCAGTGTCCTGCTGCCCTTCTCTATCTCATTCTTAGCCACATAGGCTCTGATTGCCTCCATTGTGGCATTGTTGTCCTCAATGACCGCCGAGTAATCCGCCAGCAGATGCGCAAATGCTCTCTTGTCCATCTCGGCATCGCCGCATCTGCCGCTTATCACCAGCTCTGTAACCTGCATACCCGGCTCAGTGATGGTTCCGGTCTTATCCACACAGAGTACATCGACTCTCGCGAGTGTCTCTATACTCTTCATGTCATGCAGTAACACTTGTTTCTTCGCAAGTCTTATTGTGCTGAGCGCAAGCGCAACAGTTGTGAGCAGATAAAGTCCTTCAGGGATCATTCCGAGAACCGCCGCAACCATCGATACAACACTCTTCTTGAATGTCTCTCCATTCATGATATACGCCTGGCAGAACAATATGATTCCCACTGGTATGATGATGATTCCAACCCATTTTACAAGTTTATTGATGTACCTGATCATCTCTGACTGCTCACCGTCACCCATGGCCTTCGCCTGGGCTGTGAGCTGTGATATGTATGACTCATTGCCCACCTTGTCAAGCTTGGCATAGCACTGCCCGGACACCACAAAGCTTCCAGACATGAGTCGATCACCTGATTTCTTCTTGATCTCATCCGACTCACCGGTGAGCAGGGCTTCATTTACCGATATACTGCCGCTGAGCACCGTAGCATCAGCACATATCTGATTGCCAGCCGACAGAATGATGATATCGTCCTTAACCAGTTCCTCTGATTGTATCTTCTGCTGTTCTCCGTCTCTCACAACTATCGAATGCGGCGCATTTAACATGCTCATCTTGTCAAGAGTCTTTTTGGCACGCAGCTCCTGAAATATTCCTATAACCGTATTGCCTATGATGACCGGCAGGAAAGTCAGATTCCTGAATGAACCAACGATACATAGCAGCACCGTAAGTATGAGGAATATAAGATTGAAGTATGTAAGCAGATTGGACTTGACGATCTGCCCCACTGTCTTCTGCGTACTTATATCCGTGTGATTGGTAAGTCCCTTGTCGATCCGTTCCCTTACTTCCTCCGATGTAAGGCCAATGATCGGGACTCCCCGTGTATCCAGATTGTTTTCTGAGTTTGTATCCAAATAAAACACCTCTTCCTGTGTATATGGTCGGCAAATGTTATGCATCGAGCAGCATTTTGCATCGACTGCCCTTGACATCCCATGATTTCTTTAACAAAGTTCTATTATAAGTACTCCAAGTAAGGTTATTCAAGGATGATGGCAGATATTTCATATTTTTTTAAGAAACCTTGTGTCTCCTTAACGACAAGCGGACAACCATCTGGTTTGAGATATAGTTGATGACTGAGTCGGCTAAACAAAATGAGCATAACACATTTCCCATCTGGGTATTATTGTGTTACGCTCATTTTTTATGCAAACCGCGAACCAGGCTTCGCATCTACATCATATTCTATTATCATAGCATAAGCCATATTTGATATATTGACTGCTCTATGGTCTCTGTCCCATCGCGCCCTCAAGTGTGATGGTCTCACCACTCATGTACTTGAAATCCGGTGATGCGAGTGCCACGCACGCACGTCCAATCTCCTTCTCTACGTCTCCGAAGTGTCCCATTGGCGGCATCTTTACATTTGCCTTGAACGCATCCGGATATGCCTTCTCAAAGTTCTCAAGCTGTGATGTCCATGCGAGAGGACATACTATATTGACATTTATTCCATCAGCTGCCCACTCTGTAGCTGCAACTCTTGTAAGGCCCCTAATGCCTTCCTTCGCTGCCGCATATGCGCACTGTCCGTAATTTCCAAAGAGGCCTGCACCTGATGCAAAGTTGATGACTGAACCCTTTGTCTCCTTCAGATATGGATAGCATGCCTGCATATAGTAAAATGCAGCGTAAAGACCTGAATATATGGCAAGGTCAAACTGTGCTGTTGTGTGATCTGCGATGGTAACGCCTGATGCAGATGCCTGCGCATTGTTGATGAGCACATCTATTCTTCCAAATTCCTTAACCGCCTGCTCCACAACGTTCTTGACAACGCTCTCATTGTCCGCACCTGCGTTTACATCAGCCTGTACTGCAAGAACCTTGATCCCATATTTGCTCTCAAGCTCTGCCTTTGCATCCTCAAGCTTCTGGACATTACGACCTGTAAGCACCAGATTGGCACCTTCCTTGGCATATGCTGTCGCTATTCCGTATCCGATGGATCCACAGCTTCCATCGCTGAGAACTGCACGTCCGCCTCCTGTTATTATCGCTGTCTTACCTGTTAAAAACCCCATAAGTATATACTCCTTTCCTGGCCATGACTACTTTCTTCACACCGCATAGATTTCTGTCAACCATAACATATATCTATAATTTCATAGCCCATGTCTATTATTATAGCCACACGGCCGCCCCAAAACAACACCTTCACATACCTTTAAATGAAAATATTTATGCATATCTTTCCTCAGAACACTGGTGATACAGCTTGCAGCAGTTTTATTGCTTCCTATGGTGTTTGGCATCAATGGAATCTGGTGTGCAGCTATCGCACTGCTCTCTATATCGCCCTATTCACTATGTTCTTAAGTTCCGGATAGCTGGACACAGCCAGTACATCCTCGTCCGTCTTGTTCTGCAGTGACAAATACCACACTGGTGTCATTCCGGCATTTTTCGCTCCCATGACATCCTTCTTGTAGCTATCGCCCACATAGATGACCTCATCATTCTTTACGCCCAGCTTTGTAGCTATCATATCAAACATCCTGCGGTTCGGCTTTTCTATACCAGCCTCCTCGCTTGTTATCATTGCGTCAAGTCTGCCCGTAAGTCCAAGTCTGTCTATCTTCCTAAACTGGATATGCGCAGTCATATCTGTACAGATACCAATCTTTATTCCTCTGGCTTTCATATCATCTATAAACTCCAATGCCCCGGGGAATATGGATATCTTGTTCAGGAAATTGTTCCAGAAATAGTTGTACACCTGCAGGTCATATCTAAATGGTGATACCCCCAGGATCTCCAGCATCTTCTGGAAGTACAGCACCCTATTGTGCTGCGCCGCCATATCCCAGGCAGAGAGCTGATCCTTTACCATGTCTCTGCCTTCTTCAAAGGCTTTCATCACTGTCACTTCATCTATATGAAGAAGTTCATTTGCCACATATCTCACAGTGTCTTCCACTGCCTTATCATTCTCGTGAAGGCAGTCGTATAATGTATCATCTAAATCAAATACTATTGCTCTTATCATATCTACTGACACTCCCTTCGAACTTCCTTGGTGATCGTTGTTCCACCGGTCTTGTACCAATTGTCCACAAAACTGTCAAATTCATCCAGATCAGCTTCACCTGTAACTATCTTCAGGTAAGTGTCGCTCTCCAGATTCTCAAGGTACCACCAGTCTGACACCATGGTCTCGGTCTCCCCGAAGTACAGAGATTCGACTTTATTTGTACGCGCATCATTGAGGATCTTGCACGCAGTTATACGGGATGTATATGCCGCCCAGTCCTCCGATGACGCATTGTCTTCATTCTTAAGATATGAATCACATGCTTCATAATAAGACTGTTCCAGCAGATTCAGATCATCTGGCTGCCTTACGCCAGAGAACACATGGTTCAGCTCGCCATAACATATCTGAAGTGCATTGTTGTAATCCACGTTCATCGCAAGTGGTCTTGCGGTAGGATCCACATTGAGTTTGTAGTAATCCTTTATAGCCTGATTGTCTTTATCCTCATATCTTACATAGTCAAACAGCACACTTATTATCTTGCACACTATCTCCGGGTGCTCATATCCCTTTTTGACAACCACGAAGTTGCCATACGGAACCTGAGTGTGATAACTCGTTGAGCCGTTTTCCTCTGTGGCAAGCAGATATGGTTCCCACTTTGCTGTTGGATCGGCCGCTACAGCGTCCATGAGAGGATTATTTGGAGCCCACCATGGTCCGAAGAACGAACCACACTGTCCATTCACTATGAGTTCTATTATGTTGCTGCTTGTCCGCATGAGGAAATTCTGATCCAGAATCCCTTCCTCGTACATCTCATGTATATGCTCCAGAGCCTTCTTCGCCTCCGGCTGTACAGAACCATACACAACATTTCCGTCCTCATCCTTTATCCACTGTTTTGGAAATGCCCCATATGCGGCAAATACAATGTCGAGCGTGTACTCGCTGCTATAACCACAACCGCCGCAGAGACTTGTGTCTGCCACCAGCCCTACGGTACTTCCTACACCATTATTTCCCGGATCTTTCTCAATAAACTGCCTGATGATCTCCTCCGCATCCGAAAGTGTTCTCGGAGCCTCAAGTCCCAGCTTATCCATCCAGTCTTTTCTAAGCCATATCAGATTTGGTCCATCTGATATATTTGTCTCAGGTATGGCCATGATACGGTCATCAAATGTGACCACATCCATGATACTGCTGCCATAACTCTTATATATGTTCTTTACCGTTTCACTCATGCAGTTGTTATAACTGTCTGTGAGATCCTCGATCATGTCATTTTCCACCAGATACTGCAGCTCATCCATGTCCTGGACGATCATCACATCCGGAAGATCCTTCTGTGCTATCACCATGGATACATTGTCATCATACTGATCATCAGCAGCCTCAAATATATCCTGGTTCTGCACATTTAAGATTTCATTTAATATCTGTGTGTATGCGTTATTTTCATACGTTTCTCCCTGTGGGAGATTTGAATTATTTGCACCGGACAGCTTGCCCAGGGTATAGGTGAGCTGTTCCGGATACCTTCCAAGCGGCGTTGTCTCCGCAATATGCATGGCAGACTCATATTCTGCATCTGTGGTCGCCTTAGACGGGTTGGAGGGGGTGTTATTGTCCTGGCAGCCACATATTATTATAAGGGTAATTGTTAGCACACATGTTATTATTTTTTTCAGATACTTCATTGCTGGCATATGCTTTCCTCATTCCACTTAGGTTTTGCAAATAATTTCATATATTATCCTTAACCCTTTACGCCTCCAGACATGCTATCCTTGTAGCACTTCTGCATTAACATAAAGAGAATGATAATCGGTACGGATATCAGCACTGCACCAGCCGCAAATGAGTTGAACCAGTTGTACACATACTCTTTCTCGAGCATGTTCCAAAGTCCGATGGATACTGTGTAATAGTCCTTGTTGGCTCTGCATATAACCTTGGCAAACACGAAATCAATCCATGGTGCAAGGAACGAATTCAGAACCGTATAAACTATGATCGGACGGCTGAGTGGTATGATTATCCTTGTAAATGACTGCCATCTTGTAGCACCATCAAGGTATGCTGCTTCTTCCAGCGACTTTGGTATAGTATCAAAGAATCCTTTGGCGATATAGAATCCAAGTCCTGAACCGCCTGAATATACGAGTACCAGAGCAACCCTGATGAGTGAGCCTTCTGAAAGTCCCAGAACCTTAAGGATGTAATACACTGCTATCATAGCCATGAATCCCGGGAACATTCCAAGTATAAGTGCCACATTCATAAATGGCTTTCTCAGTCTGAAACGCATTCTTGACATACAGTATGAAACTGCAAGCACGAACGCTGTTGATATTATACATGAGAAAATTGCTATTATCAAAGTATTCTTGAACATCTGCATAAAGTTCAGGATACCTGTGTCTGTAAAAAGCTTTGTGTAGTTCGCCAGAGTCAAAGACTTTGGCAACAGAGTTGAAACATACTGTCCTTTCTCTCCTCTGAAGCTTATCATGATTATCCATGCGATCGGCAGTACCCAGATAACCGAAAGGATTACCAGTATGATATGAACCACGATGTCTCCCAGTGTCCATTTGCTTCTTGCTTTAATCTCATTATTATTTGATTTAGCCATTACTGAAATCCCTCCTCATCTTTATATGATGCGGTGTTGTGGTAAGTTACCAGTGACACAACAGCGAGAACTATGAATGTCATGATACCTATAACAGCACCTAAGTTATAGTACTGGTTATCAACCGTCAGCTTATAGAGCCATGTGACAAGAAGGTCTGTCTTTCCGGCAGTCTTTCCAACCGGAGTAGGCGCTCCATTTGACAGAAGGTAGATAACGTTGAAGTTGTTGATATTTCCCGCAAATGTTGTTATCAGATATGGTGCTGTGACAAACAACATATAAGGAAGAGTGATCTTGAAGAAGATCTTTACCGGGCCTGCGCCGTCAACTCTCGCAGCCTCGTATATCTCCTCCGGTATGCTCTGGAGAATTCCTGTGACCTGCATGACGGTAAATGGAATTCCTATCCAGATATTGATGACAATTACCATGACTCTGGCAAGTGTTGCATTGCTCCAGAATGGAATAGCATTGTCGATTATTCCGTTATTTATAAGTAATGTATTGACGATACCATTCTGACTGAAGATAGTCCTCATCAGAAGAAGTGATACAAACTGCGGAACCGCTGCTGAGAGCATGAAAATCGCTCTCCACATACCTTTTGCCCTGGTTCCCTTTCTGTTGATCACCATTGCGAGTATCATTCCAAGGAAGTAGTTACTGAATGTGGCTGCCACAGCCCAAACAAGCGTCCAGCCAAGCACTGACCAGAATGTACTTCCTATTGCATCACTAAAGTTCAATATCTTTGCAAAATTCTTCAGTCCAACCCAGTTGAATATAACTGTATGTGAATCAAGCTTGCTGTAATTCGTAAATGCCATAAAGATCATGAAAACCAATGGCAATATCGTAAATACAACAACTCCAAGTACAGGAAGAGGAAGAAGAAAAGCATGAAGATTGCTGTCAAACAGACTCTTCACATCGTCCTTGAACTTTGGAACCTTTTTGCCTTTATCCCACAGGCAATACGCTTTGTATGCGCTCTCTATACTTACTACCCAAAGGCAGATGAATGCGAAAATTATAAACAGTGTTGCCACACCGTACAGGAGCATGAGCAGAGAGTTGTCACCCTGTGTATATTCAAATACACCCTTTGCATCATTCCAGACCTTCTGCTGTTCCTGACCACCCAGATGGAAGAGATCCACCAGGAGTGATGCTCCGTGCTTTATCATAAACCATATAAACAGTACCTCAAGTACCAGGTACGAAAATCCCTTTACAAACTGTTTTCTGACTATGCTTCCAAACCCCAAGATCAGAAATGAAATTCTGGTAGCTATGTCTCCATTTGCCACTGCCTGTGCAACGGTATATGGGTAATCAGATCTTCGTATTTTCTTCATTTTACTTTTTTTATTTGTTATAGCCTGAGCCATCCTAACACCTCCGTCTCAAAGTAAATCATTATCTCTTCTTATTACAAGTGCCCCATCACCTGTAGATGAATGGAGCACCTGTTTTTGAAATATATAACTAGTATTTTTTACTGTGCTACATCAGTGTTAAGTGATGTGTTGAATGACTCTGTCATATCTGCTGCGTTGTCATGTGTAACCTCACCATTTACGAGAGACTTACCAAAGTTCTCTGCTGGTGTCCAGTAGTTGCCCATCTTAGGAACAAATGGCTGGATGAATGCTGTTGTATCGAATGTTGCATTCTGAGCTGCTACAAGTGCATCGCCCTTAACTGTATCGCTCTCAAGAAGGCTTGTGTTACATGGAACGATGTTTCTTGCTGTGTAGTGTGACTCCTGTGATGCCTCATTTCCAAGGTAGAGTGCAAGCGCAACTGCAACCTGTGGATACTCACAGTTAGGATTTACAGCGATTGCCTTTGATCCTGCAAATGAGAGGAGCTGCTTGTCCGCACCGCCGATCTTGGCTGTTGGCATAACTGCGATTCCGAGATCATCTCCAAGTGCATCGTGTAATGCTGCGTAGTCCCATGAGCCTGAGAACATTGCTGATATTGAACCATCTGTCATACCTGAGATACCAACACCTGACTCATCGTTTACAAAGTTCTTGTTGTTTACAAGATCTACAAGGTAGTCTGTAACAGCCTTGCCGTTGTCGCCACCGAAGTTGATTCCTGCATCATTGTCTGTACCATCACCGAATAATGTTCCGCCATTTGCAAGGTAGAATGCTGCGATGTACCATGAGTTTGTGAGTGGGAATGAAACCTTACCCTTCTCAAGCATTGTGTCAAGGCTCTTTACATCATCCTCTGTAAATGTCTTCTTGTTGTAGTACATAAACCATGTATTTGTTGTAAATGGCACACCATAGATACCGCCATCAACTGTGATAGAATCTACGATCGCCTGTGAATTTGTTGACTTAACATAATCTGCTGTGCTTCCGCCGAGCTCTGAGATAGCACCTGCATCGATCAGAGTCTGTAACTGGTCATTTGCAAACATGTATACATCTGCTGACGCTGAAACATCCTGTGTAACAGTCTTTCCTGCATCACCCTCACTACATGTACCATACTCAAATGTGATATCCCAGTTTGGATGCTCTTTCTTGAATGCCTCACATGTTGTCTGTAACCACTCGCCGTAATCAGGTGACTGATCCTCAGCTGGTCCCCATACTGTAAGTGTTGTCTTGATTGCCTCTTCCTCTGAAGCTGCCTCTGTTGCATCTGTAGCCTCTGTTGCATCACTCTTTGCTGCTGTTGTTGACTCATCCTTTCCTGAATCTCCACATCCTGCCAGCATTGACATTCCCATTACACCCGCAAGTGCAACTGCTGCAAATCTCTTAACTCTCATAATCGTTCCTCCTTAAAAATATAGTTTTGACTGAATGTTTTTAACACCTTTGCAGTACCTTTACCTTATGTCATTATTATAGGAAAACGTTTCCAATCCGTATATATCAATGATTTTAGAATCATGTTGGATTTTTTAGATATGTTGAATTTTTTTGATGGGCGGGCGTGTGCCGCGGAGATCCGCCACTGTATATGCGGCCGTAGCACGCTTGTCTGCCCGCCCTTCGACCGCATATACAGTTGCGGATCTCCTATATCACACAAGGCGGCTATATAAGATATACTCTGGTTTAGTCAAAAGAATATTAGCAATGTTATTATGTCTCTCATATATAGATTTTATTACATATATAGATTCTGTTTTATTTTTCGCCGATAACTGGTTTTGTTATTATAAAGTATAAAAAAATGTACCTCTTGAGCTTTAATATGCTTCAAGAGGTACATCCACTCTTTGTATTTTTGTATGATTTTCTAGTTTTCTACTCTCTTTGGGAAGTGGAGCATTACTTTCGTGCCAGCTCCCGGGGTGCTTTCGATCTTCACCGCGTACTTCTCTCCATAATATAGCTTGATCCTCTCGTTTACATTTGACACACCGTAGCCATTGGACGACTTGGACAGGATCAGGGCGGCCTGGGTCTTTGTCATACCGACACCGTTGTCAGATACGGTAAAGTCAATGAAATCTCCATTCTCCTTTCCCTCTATGCGTATCTCTCCTCTGCCATCAGTCTTGACGTCAATTCCATGCCCTATCGCGTTTTCAAGCAGCGGCTGGAGTATCAGATTCAATGTTTCATATTTTAAGATACTGTCATCTATGTCGTACACCACATCAAAGCTGTTGTCATGCATGGCAAGCTGGATATCAAGATACGACTTGATATTTGCTATCTCATCTTTGACAAGCAGGATGTTTTTTCCTTTGTTCAGAGCTGTCCTGTAGAATGTGGACAGAGACAAGGTGATCCGGCTTATGTCTTCCTGCTCCGCCTCAAGGGCTTTCCAATTGATCATAGACAGAGAATTGTACAGGAAATGCGGGTTGATCTGGGCCTGAAGTGCCCTCATCTCGTATTCTTTTTCCTTGATCTTGCTCTGATATACCTCATTGACAGTCTCATCAAGGCGCTTACTCATGCTGTTGTAGCCATTTATAAGATCACCAATCTCATCTGTACTGTCATTTTCTATAACCATGCCCAGATTTCCTGTCTCGGTGGCCTTCATAGTCTTCTGAAGATTTTTGATTCGCTTCGTTATAAATTCTGATACCATATTTATACATAATATACCTGCGAGCATACTTACCAGAAGTGCCGCCACCGCTATTATAAGTATCGGACGAACCGATGAGATTATAAGTCTGTTCGGTTTGTATACACATATGTTCCAGCCGGTCGCCTTGGACGTCTTATCTATGAACTGATACCCTGAATTTTCCATCTCTCTCAGAACATCGAATTTATCCACATCCAATTCATATGCTGACTGCTCATCGGCAAATGTATTCTTGTTGAATATCATATGTCCATACTCATCCTCTATGATAAGCCCATAATTATCAAACATTGTCTCTGTATAAAACGGTTGAAATACACTGTCATAATCCACGCCTACATACAAAACGCCCTTGGCACCTTTCTGCTCCAGCATAGCCATCCGGCTGACTGAAAATGCAGTTCGGCTTTCCAGATCAATATGCCAGTGTATATTGTTATCCAGATCATCATATGCATGCGTTCCATCCGCCAGATCTTTTAACGGTGCAACTGTTGACCCATGTTTCACATCGCTGGCATCAGTATATATCGTGACCTGATTTACATCCTCATGGAAATACATGATCGATGCCAGCAGAGGATCGATCACCGTACTGAACTGCTCATAATTCTGGTATGCCGACTGGTCCGCACTCAGTATCTTTGCAATCGACTGGTTATACGATATATATTTAGAGAGATTGTTATATATCTCCAGTTCATTGTCCATGGAATCCGTGGTCTGGCTGACATAAGATTTCAGTATCGTTGTCTCCCGGTCCCACAGAATCTTTTTCATCTCCATGTATGTTATACCCAGTATTATCATAACAGGCACAAGTCCGGCAAGCAGATAAATAACAACCATTTTGCCGGTCAGCCTCATATCACGAAATCTCTTCTTGAGTCCACCTTTGTTCATCTACGATCCCCCTGCTTAACGAGTTCTGCACTCGCCATTTGCCAAGTCTGCTGTATGTCTACTCTTCTCCTGTAACACCGCTCTCCCTGAATTTCTGAGGGCTCACTCCATAAAACTCCCTGAAACTCGAACAAAAGTAGGATACATTCTGATAACCACACATCGCACCTATATCTACAATCTTTGCCATACTATTCTCAAGCATATCCCTTGCCCGCTCCATTCTATATGACTTGATAAATTTGCTCAGATTCTGTCCCGTCTCTTTCTTGAACACTGTGCTGAGATAACTTGGGGCAAGATATACCATATCCGCAAGCATATCTATGCCAAGCTCGCTCCCGTAATTCCTGTAAATATACTGCTTTACCATCTCCACTTCCTTATGTCCGGTCTGACTCTTGTCCTCAAAGCAGGCCGCCAGTCTGTCTATCGCAACCTCGACGAGACCTGTAAGGCTCTGAAAATCCGTCGTCATATACATCTTTTCAACATCCTTGTTAAGATCCGCCTCACCTGTTCCATCTATACTGCCATATATGTCCTTTAAAAGATTTGAGTAGAGAAACTTTATATATATCTGTGAACACTCATTCTTGTGCCTGTACTTTTCACAGAATTTGTCAAAATGCTCTCTGAGTGCATCCACATCCTTCATCTTGATGTCTTGTTTCATCTGTTTCATAAGAGTGTCATCATCAAACTGAATCATTCCTGACGAATCGCTCTCCATATTCGGGTAGAACACCTTTATCTCCGGATGATAAAACTTATTGTCCATGAGCTCATCAAGCTCATCGACCTTCTGTTTCATGTCCTCAGGTTTCTCTATATCCGATGAAACTGCTATAAAGCATTCCTCATCGTAATCACTTTTAATTATCCTGGCTAGCTCCTGGGCCGTGGAAACCGCATCTGTTTCATCGCCCAGGAAAATAAGTTCCTGCTGTTGGTTCAGATTTAGGTATCTCTGTATTCCAAGTGACATTATCTTCTCATTTTTCTTGAAATCCACATCTCGTCTTCCAAAGAAATCGTGATTAAATTCTACCAGCAGAATTCTCTTAAATCTGGCAAAATCGAGGTTCAGACCGTTGTACTCTCTGCGTATGCTCTCTATATCTTCGCCATTTACAAGCATATATAGTGCATGCTCATATAGGAATTCCATGCTCTTATTCTTGAGTTCATCCGAGGCTTTAGCCGCCTCAAGCTCATCCACAACCTTCTCCAGCGTCTCCTTAAACTCCTTCGGATCGACCGGTTTCAGTATATAATCCACAACCCCCAGCCTTATCGCTCTCTTTGCATAGTCAAATTCATTGCAGCCACTGAATATCACGCATCTCATTTTCTTCTTCTCATTTACCACATTGTCAATGAGTTCTATACCGTCCATGAATGGCATCTTCACATCGGTTAGAAGGATATCATAATCCTCCTGACGTATCTTCTCCAATGCATCAAGACCGTTTACTGCCTCGTCGATATCAAATTCCATATTCAGCTTTTTCAGAAGGAATCTTATCCCATTTCTCTCTATTCTCTCGTCATCAACGATCAGTATTCTATACATCTCTCCACTGCCTTTCTTTTTCTTGATGTGAACTGATTTCGTATCACATTCCAACTTTCGTTATTCAATTATAACCGACTTACTTCTCATATGCCACCTAAAACCATCACAAGAATTCTTTATTTAAATCAAATAGGGCACCAAAAGGGGACGGAGGTGCCTGACCCCTCCGTCCCCTGCTGTGAAATAAACTAAGTTTTATATTATAATCTCCAAATGTCCTTGTTGTACTCAGCGATGGTTCTGTCTGATGAGAAGAATCCAGCCTTGCTGATGTTGACAAGTGCCTTCTTTGCCCAAGTCTTACGGTCCTCGTAGTCTGCAAGTACGCCTTCCTTGGTCTTGATATAATCCTCAACATCCAGGAGTGTCATGAACCAATCCTTTACGATAAGTTCGTTGTGAAGTCTCTCAAGGCTTTCCTTCTGTCCGATCTCAAGGAGTTCATCGCTCACGATGAAATCAACAAGCTTCTTGATCTCAGGCTGCTCGTAGTAATCCTTTGACACATAATCAGCCTTTGCATAGTGGTCGATGACTGCCTCACTTGACTCACCGAAGAAGTAAATGTTGTCCTCGCCGACAAGCTCTCCAATCTCAACATTTGCACCATCTCTTGTTCCGAGTGTAAGCGCGCCGTTCAGCATGAACTTCATGTTTCCGGTACCTGATGCCTCCTTTGATGCAAGTGAGATCTGCTCTGAAATGTCACATGCAGGTATGATCTTTGCTGCCTTTGACACATTGTAGTTCTCGATCATGACAACCTTGAGGTATGGACTTACCTCTGGGTCATTATCGATGAGCTGCTGCAGGCAGAGGATGAGATGAATGATATCCTTTGCGATGGTGTATGCAGGAGCTGCCTTTGCACCAAATATTACAGTCACAGGAGTCTTTGGAAGATTTCCTGCCTTGATATCGAAGTACTTGTGGATAACCCAGAGTGCGTTCATCTGCTGACGCTTGTACTCATGAAGTCTCTTAACCTGTATATCAAAGATAGAATTCTCATCTATGTCAATGTTCTGTGTCTCCTTAAGGTAATCCTTGAGAACGACCTTGTTCTGCTTCTTGATATCCATGATCTTGCCAAGGACTGCATCATCATCATAGAACTTAGCGAGGTCATTCAGTTTCTCTGCATCCTTCTTGTAGCCGTCACCGATGAGCTCTGTGATATAAGCTGCAAGCTGCTCGTTGCAGTGGAGAAGCCATCTTCTGAATGTGATACCATTTGTCTTGTTGTTGAACTTCTCAGGATAAATCTTGTAGAAGTTGTTCAGCTCAGAATCCTTGAGGATCTCTGTGTGAAGGTATGCAACACCGTTTACACTGTGGCTATAGTGTATATCAATGTGTGCCATGTGCACTCTCTGATCCTTGTCGATGATATATACGCTCTCATCCTTGTATCTGTTACGAACCTTCTCATCCAGTTTCTTGATGATAGGAACAAGCTGTGGAACAACCTTCTCAAGGTAAGCAAGCGGCCACTTCTCAAGAGCCTCTGCAAGGATAGTATGGTTGGTGTATGCGCACACCTCTGTCACGATCTCTGTAGCCTCGTCAAATGAGATGCCCTCAGCGGTAAGAAGTCTGATGAACTCAGGGATCACCATTGAAGGATGTGTATCATTGATCTGAACTGCTGCATAATCAGCCAGATCGTGAAGATTTGAACCCTTTGCCTTAGCCTCATCAAGAATGAGCTTTGCACCATTTGCCACCATGAAATACTGCTGGTAGATACGGAGAAGATTTCCAGCCTCATCGCTGTCGTCCGGGTACAGGCAGAGTGTCAGGTTCTTTGCAATGTCTGTCTTGTCGAAGTTAATTCCGCCCGGCTCCATGATGGACTCGTCAACGCTCTCGATATCGAAGAGGTGGAGCTTATTTGTTCTGTTCTCGTATCCGGTTACATCTATATCGTACATTCTTGACTGGACTTTCAGATTGCCAAATGTGATCGTGTTGGTAACGTCTGTCTTCTCGAGCCAGCTGTCTGCCTCAATCCAAGGATTTGCAGTCTCCTTCTGGTAATTGTTCTCAAATACCTGCTTGAACAGACCCATGTGGTAATTAAGTCCAATTCCATCTCCGTGAAGTCCGAGGGTTGCCATGGAGTCGAGGAAGCATGCTGCAAGTCTTCCAAGACCACCATTTCCAAGTGATGGCTCCGGCTCAACCTCCTCTATGTCATAGATGCTCTTGCCATTCTCAGCAAGCACCTGTTTAACCTCGTCAAATACACCAAGGTTGATGAGATTGTTCGAGAGAAGCTTTCCTATGAGGAACTCTGCTGAGATGTAATAAACCTTCTTCTGTCCCTCCTCTGAAACCTTTCCGTCTGCGAGCTTCTTTGTCATATCAAGGAGTGCGAAGTAGATCTCCTCGTTTGTGCAGTCCTTGATCTCCTTGTTGTATTTCTTCATGCAAATGTCCTTTAACATAATATCCTCCTTACAAATATACGTCTTCACCCTGTTTCTTCCATACAGTCTGGTGAGATCCCTTAATTTATCTATATGTTCCTGTGTAAATTCCCATGTTGCTCCCTTGGTAAGCCGCCACTTCCAGTTGCCGCCAAGCGTTGATGGATAGTTCATTCTGGCGCTGTTGTCCTTGCCCAAAATATCCTGCATCTGAAGTATGACCGTGTCCGCTGAGCTCATGTAAAGTGCATGTATCATCTTCTCTGCCACATCATCCAGGCTGTTCGCCATGAGGTACTTCATCATATATTCCTGAAGCTCCTCACTCTGTCCGCTGATATAACTTTTCAGCATATCATTGTCGTGGGTTCCGATATACGCTACGTAGTTCTTTGCGTGATTGTGCGGCAGATATTCATTTGCCGTATTGCCGTCAAATGCAAATTCCAACACCTTCATGCCCGGATAACCGGATTCCTTTACAAGTTTCTGAACCTCTGGCACGACCATACCGAGGTCCTCAGCTATAACCTTGGATGAACCTATGGCACTGTCTATAGCATCGATGAGTTTCTTTCCCGGTCCCTGTCTGTAGTAGCCATCCTTCGGCTCGCCATTTGCCGGGATGCTGTAGTATCTGACTATTCCGATAAAATGATCTATACGGATCACGTCGTAGAGCTTTGCAGATGCAGCAATTCTCTTCTTCCACCACGCGAAATCATCCTTCTCCATGACATCCCAGTCATAAATCGGGTTACCCCACTTCTGTCCGTAGCTTGAGAACATGTCTGGTGGGCATCCTGCCACAACCGCCGGTGCAAGGCTTCCGGACAGCTGGAACTGGTCTGTGTTAGCCCACACATCAGCACTGTCCAGTGCCACATAGATCGGAATATCTCCAATGATGCTTATGCCGTTTCTGTTGGCATACTCTTTTAATGGCATCCACTGCTCGTAGAACTTGAACTGAAGGAATTTGTAGAATTCCACGTCTTCACCAAGCTTTTCTCTGTAAGCTGCCATAGCCTCCGGCTTTCTCTTCTTGATCGCCGGTTCCCACGCAAGCCATTCTCTATTGTTATGATCAGCCTTGATCGCCATATACAGCGCATAGTCATCTATCCACTGTTCATTTTCCTCTATGAAATCTACGTAATCCCTGCTGTCTTTGTGCTCTGATCTGCCAAATGCTTTTCTGAGAACTTCAAATCTCTGTCTGTATATTCTGGCGTAGTCGATCTCGTCATCACTGTCAGCCCATTTGTAGGATTCTACCTCCTCTTTCTTGATAAGCCCTTCAGCTATCAATGTATCCAGATCGATAAAATACGGATTGCCCGCAAATGCTGAAAACGACTGATAAGGACTGTCACCGAAGCTTGTTGGTCCTATCGGAAGCACCTGCCAGTACTTCTGCCCTGCTCTTTTCAACATATCAACAAAATCATAAGCATCTCTTCCCATGGTTCCAATTCCATATGGTGATGGGAGGCTGCTTATCGGCAGGAGTATTCCTGCGCCACGCTCCAACGCTTTACTCATATATGATACCTCCTGAACAGTTCCTGTTATGGCTTGTATTTTATTAGCATTTCCCCTTTTATGCTTGCATTATATAAGCAATTAATTGTACAATTCTATCATCTTGATGATGTACAATATGTAAAAGCTGTAAAAAATCGTCGAATTAACAAAAAGGAGGCACATGGTTATATGAACAGTCTTGAATACGAAAATCTTCTGGAGAATAAGACCCATGCGGACCCGATGTTTCCGTACAATACTTACCTGTGCTCCATACCACTTGACTTCAATTCTGTGTCTCTGCACTGGCATGAATTTATGGAGATTATCTATATCAAAAAAGGCAAGGGAAATGTGACTGTGGACTTCACAACTCACTATGTTGAGGAGGGTGACATAGTCATTATCCTGCCAGGACACATTCACGGAATCTCCCAGCACGAAGGCTATTCAATGGAATATGAGAATATTCTTTTCTCCGTCGACATGTTCAGATCCAGAAATCACGACTCACTGGACAGCGAGTTTTTCCTGCCTCTGCTGGCGGGCGACGTGGATATCAAGAGTATTTATGACAGGGACGATCCATTATATCCGTCTCTTTCCGCGTGTCTTAACAGGGTAGACAAGCTCTGCTCAGAGACGCCAAAGGGATACCACCTTGCACTTAAGGGATGCTATTTTGAATTCTTCTACATTCTCTATGCCAACTCCACCGCAAGGGATGAGGCAGACAGGAAGAACCGAGCCAGGGATCTGGAGAGAACAAAACTCATCCTCTCCTACATAGACGAAAATTACAAAGAGGCCATATCCATAACGGATATAGCCTCCTACTGTGGATTCTCTGAATCCCATTTTATGCGATTTTTCAAGAACACCATGGGGGTGTCATTTGTATCATATCTGAACGACTTCAGGCTGAATGTTGCCGCAAGACTTCTCTCCTCCAATGACGAGAGCATACTCTCCGTCGCGGAGAACTGCGGCTTCTTCAACCTGTCCTACTTCAACAGGATGTTTAAGAAGAAATACGGCGTGACTCCGGGTAAATACAGGGATAATCATAACCTGTAAGCGGCCACTCATTGCCTACTACGCATCAGATCTTGAATACGAGTTCTTCATCTGATTGCTGAGTTCATAGAGGACCCTGCCAAGGGTTGCATTTGCCTCACGTCTCACCATGTCTGTGGTCTCCTGGTTGGCCTGCTGGCGGAGTTTCTCGCCCAATGGCTGTTCATTCATAATATCATCATATCTGTATATTATCTCATGTGCCTTGGACATGACTTTCTCCTCGTACCTTTCGATATGGAACACCGACTTCGCATAAGATGCGTCCGCCATCGCTGCGATCATACGGCTGGTCCAGTAGAAGTTGTCCGTGGAAGCATCCGCCCCTGTATTTGCCAGATACTCAGGAGTCGTGTCTACATTTGCATAGAAAGGAACCATGACATTGAATGCATTCGATGCAAATGCTATCCACTGTACAGCGCAGTTATCCTCTCCAACATATGGTCTCATCTGGATCGCCGACATGAAATCCGTCCTGTTCACACCTATCGATCTATATGCCCCGCGCATCTTATTGTCGCCGTAATTGCCGTACGGATCATACGGAGTTCCCTGATAATGCGAAGAAAGCACATACTTCACATCCTCCATGGTTATCTTCTTCTCTGGTATCATGCACCATGGAATGTCATCCGAAACCGGCGTAAAGTCCGCATCCGGTCCGTCCCAGACTGCCGAATTCGGGTTGAGCGTCCGCTCCATGAACCATGCCCTCGGGGTGTTGTACACGTGATCCGCATCGTCGTGGCTGCCGAATATATCCCGTGGACAGATCGTGTCCTCCATATTCTCCACGTTCAGATGATACTTCTCTATAAATGCTGGAAGATCTGCCGAGCACATGAACTCGCTCTGCGCTCCCATTGCGTCTGCAATATCAAATTCGTCCATACCAAACTGGTTTGGCATGACAACATACACATCATCAGGAACTTTTCTCGCGATCCAATGATGTCCTCCGATGGTCTCAAGCCACCAGATCTCGTCTACATCCTGAAATGCAATTCCGTTCATCTCATAGGTTCCATATCGCTCAAGCAGGCTGCCAAGTCTCTTCACGCCCTCTCTTGCGCTCTTTATATATGGAAGTGTAATGCTGACTATATCCTCCTCGCCGATACCTCCAGTCTTCTCAGGCTTATCTCCCTCCGCAGGCTCATAGCACACCAGTGGATCCGCGCCGAGCACTCTTGGATTTGAGGTTATGGTCTCCGTCGCCGTCATAGCCACATTTGCAGAATTCACTCCGCTTGCCGCCCAGATTCCTTCGCCCGCCAGCGCATTTGGAACACAGGTGTAACGCATCGGATCATCCGGAAGTTCAATCTCCACATGGGATATCTCCGACTTGTATATTCTTGGCTGCTCCTCCGGCTTCACAACCACATATTTCTTCGGCGTGTACGAACCGGCACCCGAATCGTCATTTCTCGCTATTATTGTTGAACCGTCATAAGACGCATTTTTTCCTACCAATATTGTTGTACATGGCATGATCTATTCCTCCATTTTTTTAATATTTTTCATCTTTTTTATAATTAAAAATATAATGTATCCCGCAAGGCTTCCGAGGGTATTCATAACTACATCATCGAGCTGGCAGTAACCGCGCTCCGTTATAAGCTGAACCGTCTCTATGCAGACACTGCATAGAAATCCAAACAGTACAGTACATTTGGACAACCTGTCTACCGCCCTGCCATCGCCATTCTTACTTCCAGCCACCGCCAGCGGAAAAAGCACGCCGAACGGCACAAAGAGCAATATATTTTCTATGACAAATGCGTGCTCCTGGGGCGTCACTCCCCACGTCTGAAACAGCGTCATGTCAATGCCTTGCCTTGAGCCCGGCTCTCTGGACAGGAACACAGTAACTGCCATCACCGCCAGATACACCACCAGCAGGAACCACACTATTGACTTCTTCACACGTCCTCCGGCACTGACCTTTTTTCCTGCAGGACTCACTGTATACACGAGATAAACCACGACTGCTATGCATCCGCATAGAATCCCTATCGGAAGGTAGCCCGCGACCTCCATTATATCTTTTATAATAAGTTCAAACATACATTCCCCTCAATAATTTCTACTATACTATGTCTTGCTGCTCATTATATCATATATCATCGTGCGCAAGCGCGATGACCTGCGCACGCATCAGCGTGCTACATTATACCACGATTCCCAACATGTGTCATTTTACACATTGTTTACATACACCGCGTCTGATATACTTTACATGTCAGTCCAACTAACCATTTGGACGGGCTGAACAAATATAGAACAGGAAATATCCAACATGATAATAGCAAAAAAAATTCTAAAAATAACATGTATCGTCCTCGGCGTGATCCTTGCGGCCGCCATAATATTTGTAGGAGTTCTCACTATAACAGAATACAAGCCAGACGATTCCGAATCCCTTGAGGTCACATCCGGAAGCACATTTGGCAAAAATACAACCGGCTCAGCCAAACTTTCACCATCTGTCGGCGACTCCATATCCATCGTGACATGGAATCTCGGCTACGGATCCCTCGGCGCAAATGCTGACTTTTTCATGGACGGAGGAGACAGTGTGTACACTTCCACAGCCAAGCAGGTAAACGACAATATGGAGGCCATCACATCAGAGCTGAATTCACTTGCCGCTGACATCTTTCTTCTCCAGGAGGTCGATGAACGATCATCCAGAAGCCACAAGATAAACGAAGCCGATATTTTGAGGGAAAAGCTGCCGTCATACACAAGCTCATACGCCTACAACTACAAAACACTCATGGTTCCATATCCACTTCCACCGATCGGCAGAGTGACATCAGGAATAATGACTCTCAGCTCATTTGAAGTATCGGATGCAGAAAGAATACAGCTTCCATGTCCATTTTCCTACCCGATCAGACTGTGCAACCTGAAAAGATGCCTGATCGTGTCCAGAATACCGATTGCCGGAAGTGAACACGAACTCGTCATAGTAAATCTCCACCTGGAGGCTTATGACTCAGGCGAGGGCAAAGCCGCCCAGACCAGGATGCTCGCCGACATTCTCCAAAATGAGGCTGCAGCAGGAAACTACGTTATCGCAGGAGGCGACTTCAACCAGACTTTTTCAAATGTGGATCTGTCCGCATACCCTCAGCAGTCCGCTGACCTGTGGGCACCAGGAAGCATAGATGTATCTGAATTTGGAGATTCCTTCACCTGCACCACCGATTCCTCAGCTCCGACATGCCGATCCCTGGACAAACCATACGAAGGACATGACCACGAGAGTTTCCAATATTATGTCATCGACGGATTCATAGTATCGAGCAATTTGCAGATCAACTCCACAGAGACCATAGATCTGGATTTTAAAAACAGCGATCACAATCCGATAAGACTCGATGTTGCGTTGAAATAAACTATATTTTCAGTTATTTTATGCATGTTATTTTAATTAACATTAATTATGTATAATTTTATGTTTAAAATACATTTTTCTCTTGATTTATGCCGTTTTTACATGTATTATGGCATTGTAAATGTTATAAATATTAACATTTATTGCTAGTTTTGAATAATACTTCTAAGAATAATAGAGAATACTCATCAGAGAAAGGAATTTTGATCATGAAGAAATTATCACAGTCACGTCTCGCCGACACTGTCATGAACGGAAGAAAAGAAAAAGGTATGACCCAGGCTCAGCTCGCCGATGCAACCGGTATCAACAGAGCACTCATTTCCAGAATAGAGCAGAAGGATTTTGTTCCTTCTATAGAGCAGCTCGAAAGTTTGTCAGAGGTTTTGAACTTCGACCTCACAGAAATGTTCATCAATGCTGGCGCACACAAGCTCGAGTCTCCATCCCCACTGAACATTGCAGTGGCAGGAACCGGTTACGTTGGTCTGTCCATTGCGACCCTGCTGGCACAGCACAACCATGTAACGGCAGTTGACATCATCCCTGAAAAGGTTGATCTCATCAACAACAAGAAATCCCCTATACAGGACGACTATATTGAGAAATATCTCGCCGAGAAGGAGCTTGATCTCACAGCAACTCTCGATGGCAAATCAGCATACAAGGATGCAGATTTCGTAATCATAGCTGCTCCGACAAACTACGACAGCAACAAGAACTATTTCGACACATCAGCCGTTGAGGCCGTTATCGAGCTCGTCCTCAAGGTCAACCCGGATGCCATCATGGTCATCAAATCAACTATACCAGTTGGATATACCGAGTCCGTAAGGAAGAAATACAACACGTCAAATATCATTTTCAGCCCAGAGTTTCTTCGTGAATCAAAGGCACTGTACGACAACCTCTATCCATCAAGGATAATTGTCAGCACAGACAAGAATGACGAGAAGATAGTTAAGGCATCCCATACATTTGCCGCACTGCTTCAGGAGGGTGCCCTCAAGGAAGATATAGACACTCTGTTCATGGGCTTCACCGAAGCTGAGGCTGTAAAGTTATTTGCAAATACCTATCTCGCACTCCGCGTGTCCTACTTCAACGAGCTTGACACATACGCAGAGATGAAGGGACTTAACACACAGGACATCATAAACGGCGTATGTCTCGACCCAAGAATCGGAACACACTACAACAACCCATCATTTGGATACGGCGGATACTGTCTGCCAAAGGATACAAAGCAGCTCCTTGCCAACTACAACGACGTGCCTCAGAATATGATGAGCGCCATCGTTGAGAGCAACAGAACGAGAAAGGACTTCATCGCAGACCGCGTTCTCTCCATCGCAGGCTACTACGACTACAACAATAACGGTGATTACTCAGCAGCCCAGGAGAAGGAATGTGTCATAGGTGTATACAGACTGACGATGAAGAGCAACTCCGACAACTTCCGCCAGAGCAGTATACAGGGTGTCATGAAGCGTATCAAAGCCAAGGGCGCAACCGTCGTTGTATACGAGCCAACCCTTGAAGACGGAACCACATTCTTCGGAAGCAAAGTTGTAAATGACCTAGACAAATTCAAATCCATGTCCGACGCTGTCATCGCCAACAGGTACAATTCATGCCTCGACGACATCAAAGACAAGGTATACACAAGAGATCTGTTCCAGAGAGACTAATCTTCAAGAAGACCTTTAAGAACATTTTTATAACATAAAAAATAACCGAATGATACGAATTAAAACTTGTATCATTCGGTTATTTTTTGTCAATATTTCTTATGAATTAGCCTGAGCCTTGAGCTCCTCAAGCATCTGAGGAAGTCTTGTATCCATCTCGTCATCCTTGAACTGACATGTACCAACCTTCCTGTGTCCACCGCCACCATACTTGAGCATAAGGCTTCCAACATCCATGGTCGCTGTGCGGTTCAGGATACTGTATCCAACTGCTGCCGAACATCCCTGTCCACCACGTCCGCTTACTATCCACGCTGACACATTCTGTTCAGGATACATACTGTATATCATGAAACGATTGCCGGTGTATATCGGATCCACTCCGCGAAGATCGCTTATGATAAGATTACCGTCCACTATGGTATGTGCCTTGACCATCTCCTTGAACTTCTCTGTCTGCTCATTATACAGAACTATTCTCTCCTGTATGTCCGGCAGGGCAAGTATCTCATCAGTGGTCATGGTACGACATGCATCTATAAGCTTCTCCATGAGCTGATAGTTTGATATGGTGAAATTTCTGAATCTTCCAAGTCCGGTTCTAGGATCCATCAGGAATCCAATAAGTATCCATCCCTTTGGATTCTGTACCTCATCGATGGTAAGATTACCTGAATCAACCTTATCAACAGCCTCCATCATATCGTCAAACTGCGGAAATCTCTCTCTGCCTCCATAATACTCATAGATTATTCTAGCGCACGATGGAGTTATACGACTCTCCCCCTTGTATTTCCCCTCAAGCGCCAATCTCTCATGCTCACTTGAATGATGATCGAACCAAAGTCCGCAGCCCTCAACAAATGGCACATTTGCAAGGCAGTCATCCTCCGTAACCTCAATCAGTCCGTCCTGAAGATCCTTCGGATGCGCAAACTTCCAATGATCAATAATTCCCGCTTCCTTCAGCAGTGCGCCACACGCAAGTCCATCAAAATCCGATCTTGTAACCAACCTCATAGTAAATCCTCCCTGGTATTGAACTTCAGCCCTGTAAAACCGGGCTGAATAGTTCATTTTCCGCAATAAATAATATATTTTAATTATATAGAAGCGGGTGGGGTATTTCAAGGAGCATTTTTGACTTAGTTTTGCTGGTTATATCCCCCCGAAATTATTGTGAACAAATAAAAATTTGATTTAACTCTTAGTATTGTACAACATAGAATTTTACTATAATTTTTTTATCATGTTCTCAATTATAGATATATAATCTTTATAAAAATTTATTCTATCTTCATAATCTCCTATATTTTTTATAAGAAACACCAGTACTCCTACTATAAATACTTCAATAACAAACACTCCTATAATTATAACCATTATTATTCCCACTGATTTCTTTTGAATTTTTCCCAAAACATCCAACATATTCATCGCTCTATCGAGGATTATAGTCATACAAACCGGCACCGATAGTGACCAATACTCCTTACTCGGATTAATATTTCTTTGTCTTTGTATGAGATATGCTCTAAATTCCTCTAGTTCATCTTTTGAATAGACTTTATTTGAACATACTACATAGTGTATCCATTCATTATGGGTATCGAATTTAACTAGATCGTTCAAACTTTTTCTCTCATTAAATTTTATACGTCTACGACATACATATTTGTAAATAGTAAATTCTTTTTTTAAATCAACATAACATTTTTTTCTTTCTTTACCCTTATTCATAATCTTTTCCCTTATCTTAATTAGTAAACATGTATATATTTTTTCTGTCCATGTTAGCAATGATATTAACTCATTGCTTAGTATGCCTAAAGTCATCACTCCGCAAATATAAAATCCAACTCATCCATCCCATCCAAATGCCCCGAATAAGAACTATCACCATCATAAAAATCGCCATAATCTCTGTCACCAGGATCAGCAAGCACATCGCACACATAACTCTCGATCTCACCAGTATCTGCCCGGATATCATATCTGGATAAATCAATGTCATCGGTTATTGCCCTGGGAAATACTGCCAATTTACCTGTCACATCGTCATATATATCATCCCGCACGCAATCCGCTAAAATATTTACAACCTTATCTACATCAACCTCATGATACGCTCCGTTGTATATCGTATTCTCCTTAAAAAGTTCATATGTATCCTGATTTGTATAACTTTCGGATCTGTCATATCCATCTATGTAATCCCGCATGGCCTTGTCCAGCTTTTCCAGAACAACATCACTGTCCACCAGTTCACACAGTTCCAGTCCATTATTCTTCAGATTTTCTTCAAATACACAAAAGTCATCAAAATCCATCGAATCCAGCAGATCTTCCAATTCCTCTGACGACAAATGCTCACGTGTGCCATAATATGCTGCCAGCGGCTCCGAGAGCAAAGAAGGCACTACAGTAAATGTACTTGCTTTGTTATAAAACGCATATGGCAAAGACTCCACAAACGTCCTGACAATATCTCTGTATTGATTTATGCATATACCCAGCTCACATATATTCGACAATATGACAAGCTGCCTTTCAACATCGCTTTTGAAATTGTATTTACTTGCATCTCCAGATCTAACAATATCCACTATGTCCGGGCCGAATCCTCTGACAATCTGAATATATTCCGTGGCGTTTTTCCTGATTTCTTGAACTTCAGGTTCATTCTCGTCCAGATAATTCTTCAAAAAGTCATTCACAGATGGGTTGATAGCTCCAATTTGCCGCACGCCTTTGTTCTCTATGATCTTGACAAATGTTCCCTCCATCCGCTTCAATACTGCTTCCCACACATTTCGGGTTGTGTCTATATCAGTTCTTTTTGTAATACGAGCATTGAATACTCTGCGCAGTACCTTGTCCTCCACACCAACGTCCGTCAACGAAAACAGTGAGGTAAGGAAAATCCTGTCTTCTGCCTTGAGCCTGTTGTTAAACTCATCTCTCCAGATTTCAGTAGGATTATCTAGGCATCTCCTTATAAAATCACAATATTCATCTGCAGCAATCTTACTGGATACATTTTGCCGCGTAACATACTCTATGATACGCGGTGTATAATTCCTGTGTTTGACTATCCAACGATAATTATTATTTTTCAGGATCTGAACATAATGATCCGATGGTATATTTCTGAAATACAAATGATTCTTGAATATCCTTCCCTTGTCTTCAATGGTCATAGAATCCATATCAATATACTGGAGCCGCACCTTCTCCGTGTCTATAAAACTGTTCAGCTCTATGTAAGCTTCCTTCGCATGCTGAAATATCGTCACCCTGGAGTTCATGATGAGTTTCTTGTTCTTATGCATCAACACATATTTGATCAAAGACATCAGTTCATTTTCCTGGGTGTCCTTCATTCTGAAGTAATACTGTCCAAGGCAGTCATCCAACAGAATAATCTCTTTAGATTCCTTATCAACTGACAAAGCTTTCTTTATGCTCTGCAGATCCCCATTTGTCGTATAAATAATCCGGTAACCCAGTGCTGCGTAATACAAAGCAAGCATCTTGGTCGTCATGGTCTTTCCAGTTCCCGGCATTCCAAGAATCATCAACAAACGATTACGCTCAAGGACATCTATACACTGTCTGTAGCTCAATGTTTCAACAAATTCTCTCTGTTCCTCTTTTATGTTGTAGAGAAGCGTTTCGCAATCTATAAAAATATCTCTGCTATCAATCTCTTCCAATATATTTGCGGATTCAAGCCACAATTTGTAATGCTTGCGCACTATATCCATATTTGCCGGATCCTGCAGATACTCATCTATATCATTCAACGACAATATATTACATGAACCTTCCATGTATCCCGCAAACAAATTGAAAATCTCCGTCTTATTTGCAGGGGTAAGCTCCAATGCGCTGCACACATAATATTTCTCCGGTTTCAGCTCAGCAACCTTCGAAACCTCCTTCTTCAGGCTTGATATAAGATCACTGTATTTGCTATTGATATAATGCTTGACCTGTATAACAACATTTTTGCTCACAGTATCATCAGTTATATCAATGCCTCCATCACGGCCCCTCGCAAATATCTGAAGTGGAACACCCAGCTTCTTCTGCATTATATCTTTGCACAATATTTCAAATTCGTAGTCACACAGGTTTTTGTAATTAAACATCTTTTATCTCCAATAAAACTCTATTGTATATTCAATCCTTAAATATCTCGCACGATCCAATATCCCATAACAACTGGAACATTATAGACACTAGTCCAATATTCAAGTAATCAAATGTTTCCCCAATGCCGTGCATAATACTGTTTCTGATATTTAACTTCACAAAAATATTATCCATGAGCTCCATATACTCAGGCAAAATCTCACTTTTCGCAAAATCGCTTTTTAGCAATGATCCCAGAGTTCGCGTAACTTTTCTTCCACTTCTATTTCTATGCCCCACTCCCGTCAAAACCATCTCATTTTCTGCCGACTCTTCCAATACTCCCTGACGAACAAAGAGAGTGTACATCTTTCCCATTACATGATCTTCCCTGGCATCAAAGCAAAATCTCTCTGTATTATGAAGAAAAATGTCAATATATTTCTCCTCCTCTTCATCAATCAGTCCCTCTTCATTTAAATAGTTTATTTCAGGCAATCCGCAAATACATTTATATAACATTCTATTTTGCAAAGCTAATGTTAAACCGCGCTCGATCAGGGATGGTAACATAAATGAGGCTGTCACTGCATGAGGCATCCCATTGACAATGGCGTTCTTATAGTCTCCCACTGCTTTCTGATATATTTCAGTATAATCTATGGCCATATTTTTCAATCGAATCTCAGGTAACCGACTTTGCTTATTGTATATTATTTCATGATACCACTTATATATATTACCTAAATACAGGACTATATCATGTAATAAAATCCTCTTTTCTACAAAAGCTCTTTTCTCTTCTGCATCAACGAAATAGCCTGTCGGTTCAGGAAACTCTGCATCTGTCACATCAAAATTATATATGTCACTATAATCTCTTAAAATATCTACCTTTGCCTGATGAAGGTCTTCCATGTCGCCAGCATGCGTTAAATGGTTTAGCAATTCCTCAGCATAGTCTTTAAGCGGATCTGGATTCTCAAGATATATTGATAAATTTGGATCAGCTTTAAATATCTTATGGTATAGCCCCATTTTTTCCCTTTCTTGACGCATTTTTTTCCTATAGACTCAATTTATATAATATCTGCTTGAGTATTCATATAACTTATTAACATCATACGCATAGTAGATGTTTTATTGTTTCATCCGCGGTTTATTTTTATATTAAACTTATCTAAGCCGTGCATGTTCAATAATCTAAAGCCCATAAATAAAAATACCAACTATCAAATATTGACAGTTGGTATCATAATTGATATCTTTCTTGTTAATGATCAGGAACGCACTCTGCACAAAAACCACCATTATCCCCATGCTCTCTGTCATTTATATCAAAAACCCTTCCACACGCAGGACATGTAAAATATGCCCCAACACAATCATCGCAAACATATCCCCCATTATAATGTGGATAATCCGCACCTGTTTTCCCACAACATATACACTTTGCCATTTTGTTTAAATCCTCCTTTTTGTTCTGCATTAACTATGTACTATATTCATACACTTAACGCTTTACAGCTATTTAATATACTGAAAAGATTGTGGTGCACTACTTATGCCGATTTCATTTAATTTCTTTGGTTTCGTATACTGTATTACATTTTTCAATTTATACGCAACCGCCTGATCTCTATCTTCATAATACTGATCAAAAAATTTCTTATCAATACCAGATTTTTTGTATGTCTTTTTCCATATGATTTCCGGATTATCAATCAATACCTCTTCCACTTCTGCTTCACCTACAACCCTCATTATCGGATTAGTAGAATAAATTATTATTTTATCAACCGGTCGTTTACAAGCTTTTTTCCTAAATTCATATCCTTTGGTGCCATTCATTATATTTTCAACATGAACTGGATTTATTGATAACAAAATTGCGCACATCACATTCACTCCATTCATTTTTTATAAATTTTATTATACATCAGCAAGCAATATTTTGCAATTCGTTATCGAACATTAGTTCGTTTGCACTAATATTTTATCAACCTCACCTTTTTTTGCAATCAAATTAAATTCCTCATCTGTTAATTCAAAAAAACCCCAGTATTGATTGCGCTCCAAACCAATTTGTCCTATTAAATCATGTCGAACTATTCTCTTTTTAAGAGCACCATTATATGTCATTTTTATGGCTTTGCACCCACCTTTATTGTACCAATACCGAAGGTCATCCTCATCAAAAACGCTGTATTTACTTACATATCTATAAAAATCATCAAAACTAACAAATTCGCTCTGTTTCTTTACATCTTCTACAACGCATATTGATGTCGCAACTGCAGAATACTCCGCACTTCTTCCAGTTTCTGCTGTTCTATATAAAACAACTATGTCACCATATTTCAAATTTTCTACCTGATCCATTGTACATACATATACTTTATGAATAGAATTTGTATAAGAAATATCTGTTATAATATTTTTATCCTCAGTATTTAAAATAGAATCCGGAAACATAACAGAATGATACTTGGGATAAATACTTAATAAATATTTCTTTGCTGTACTAATACAAACAAGTGGAAAGTCTTTATTTATATTCCCCGTAATTTTCCTCATCTCTTTTAAATATACATTTTCCTTATATATTCCATCTCCTTTTGTCCCATACAATTCAAATCCAAATTGCTGAACAAGTTCAATAAGAGAATGATGTTTCTCATAAATAGTAACATAGCATACATCTACATCTTCACTTACAGCATAATCCATTATTATCTTTATAAACTGCTCACCCATCTTAGTTCCATGCGCATTTATTTTAAATGTACTTACTTTTAATATTTTATTTGCATGAATATTAGGTACAACATCATTTACTAAATTTTTCTCGACTTTTAAAAATAAGAATCCAATTATTTTATTATTTTCATATTGCACATAAGCTTCTTGATCACTTTTTCCTTTAAACCAATTATCAAAACCTGGATAATCATTCCTCAAAGACAGAAAAAAGGCATCCTGTAAATCTATTTCAGAAAACTTCTTTCGTATTATATTATTCAATCCCTCAACCTCCTATTTTTCTTCATCACTTAAACTATTAACCATATTATACTTCTCACTCTTGAATCGATCCAAGAATTCAGAACTGTCTTCATACTGATGACATACAAGATTTGGTCGAATATCATCCATAACCGAAAGTATCAAATTCTCTTCGGCATTATTATCTACTAATGACATCAAGGCTAGGGCAAATCCTACATACATTCCCTGTAAATATCCCTCTTGATGAAGATTATGAATTAACATATCTTCTGGCAAGCCCTCGTACACTTTTGGGATAAGACCTTTCTCCACAAGCTGGCTATACCATATATTAAGTAATTTATCTTCGTCTTTCTTGCTAAACAATTCTCTTAAATCAATATCCCGTATTCTCTCTTTCACGAACTCTGATATTAGTTCTATAAGAGTTTTGCCGATTTCCGATAACTCATTATTCAAACTTTGCATTAAATTATCCGCCACACCATCACTCAATTTCACGTTACTTTTAGACATATATACCCCCTTAATAAAATTTCGCTATTAAATAACATATATCGCTTTCTCTCTGTACTGCATTGCCATTAAATGTATATATTAAACATTATATTATATATTTACTTTTTCGCAATAAGTTTTTAGTTTTTCTTATCTTTTATATTTTGCTATTGTTCCTATACAAAAAGGCGGATATCTTACCCGCCTTTTGATGGACAAAATTCTTTCGATCAGTCCCCATATTATTTGTCTGTCTCTACCGATTCAAACTTATTTTATCACCAATAATTTCTTCCAATTATTAGTAAGATCCATTGTTCCATTCATCCAATGAATCAATTTTTGTTGTTCCAAGATAATTTAATGAAAAGATGAGATTATCTTCATTTATTTTAGTAACTGATAATTCTGAACTCCAAATAAAAGTCTCCCCAATAGTATTACTAGAGGAAAAGTCCATTTCTATAGGGCCTTGATTTGTGAGCTCGCCCAAGACTTCTTCAAACAATGCTTGCCTTAGAAATATCCTCATAATCATATTCATTAACTATGGAAATCAAACTTTTCATTTTGGTTTTTGCCCCAAGGAAATCTCTTGTTTTTATCATTTTTCTACCTCCAGCCCCCATGTCATATATCTATAAACTCGTATAATCCTCTAATCTACGCTACTTAAGTTTAAACATCCTGTAATCATTCGCCCCGGTCCCTATCTCCGGTTCATCATACTCATCAACAACATCTTCATACGATAATAGATCGTAATGAACTGCCATCTCAATACAAGTCCACAATTCATCAAAATCCATGTCTTTATCTTTATTCTGCAAATAAAAGTACATGTCTTCAGCATAGTCATATGCAGTATTTCCATTTGCAGGATACACTTCTTCAGAAATATATTCTTTCAACTTTTGATAGAATTTTGATTGTTGAACGGCTTTCTTATACGAAAAATTCTGTAAGCTTGTCTCAGCGACTTTAAATCTTTCAAATTCTCCCCATGGCTTTCCCCAATACGGAAGCAAGTTATAATAATGTAGTATTGTATTAAACACAATCATAAAATTATATAGTTTTTGAAACTCCTTATCAGTAAGGAAACTATTCTTTTCAACGAAGAAATGTGTTTCTCCGTTTCTCAGCCGTCCTAATAATGCAATCGAATCATCCACAACTATCTTGTCGGCAGAATACTCACCATAATATCCACTAAATAGTTCTTTGGCCAATCTCTGTATCTCATTAAATTCAATCGAATAGAACTTTTTCATGTCTTCATCTGCCAGGTTCTCAAAATAACTATTGAGATCAGCGGCATTATAAAATTCTACCGCCGGATGTCCATCTGCATCACAACCTTTTCTTACACTGCATACCCTATGATCATTATTATCAAGCATCAACTGCTTGATAAATAGCTCAACTGCATTGTGTAAGGATGATACAAATTGTTTTCGATATTGTAGTGTAGCCTTTCCGTTTAAAATAAAATTGCTATATTTAATGGCCATTGCCCATGATTCAAGTGCATTGTCTTGTAAAATGTGCTTCATCTTATCCCCCCATAAATAAAAACATGACTATATCAAAAAATTCACTAATTCCAAAACTCGTTAGCCGGAATATAGTGAACCTCATATAAATCACTTATTTTTTCTGAATCCATTGCCTTGCTTAACATCGTTAATGCTCTATCGTCATAAAAATAAACATTCCATATAGTTGAGCTATCTACGTTATCCCTGATTTTCCTCAGATATGGCAAATCAACTTCTCCCGCAGACCATCCGATTATCTCTACATGATTGACATTATGTAACTTATTCCAAAAATAATTATTAAAAGAGACTATAGCATCTGTATCCTTGTAAATTCTTGACAAATAATCAACTACAGCCCTATGGATGCTAGCTCCGCCCTCATCAAACTCTTCATCTGCTTCTCTTGCCAATCGCCTATGCTCATCTATATCGTGTTTATTACAGTGTCCCATAACCGGTTCAATATCAGTTACAGATTCAACTCCGCCATGAATATGTAAAACATTTTCTGCATGATATACTTTCTCTAACAGATCAGTATAATTAAAATTCATAAAATAATCAGTACTGTTTAAAATCCGATTGCACTTAGGGCTCACAGAACTTGTATCAACTTGTTCTATCCAATTTTTCACATATTGCTGAAACTTTTCCATATAGCCATACTGCTCTCGCCAATATACATCCATAGTATCCTCAATGCCAATCAATCCACCATCCAGATGCATATCCCCTAGGACACAATCCGAAGCATCCAGCATCTCATCAATATTAGGTCTGCCCATTTTGTCTTCAAAATCACTCCACAACGTGTCGCATATAGCGTTTTTCCACTTACTAACTGTTCGCTCTGACACTCTAGGATCAGACAAATCTATGCGTCCTATATTGTATAAGTATTCAAAATCAGCAAGAAAGTCTTGATGCAAGTCTTCCAAATACTCCCGAAAATGCCAGTATGATGTCGGAAGATTATGTGCAATATCAAATCCATTGCCAATTATATATAACGTCTTCAATGTCTGTCCCTCCTATATTGGTAAACGCTCCATAGTGGGGGTCACTACGGAGAATATCGATAAACATTTTCGTCGACATTTGCGAACATGCAGGCGCAAATGTGCACCTGCACATCAGACTTTACACACTATTGCTTATCAAACAATAATTTATGTCTAAACTCTATATATTCCAATCTATCTTCCAATTTTATCAAAATATCTATTCATCCCATTTCTCCTAAATAATTAGTAATTAAAGAGCCCACCTCGCTATAGAGGGGGCATACCAACAACAAACATCATCAGTGATCAGGTGCGCACTCTGCACAAAATCCACCATTATCTCCATGCTCTCTGTCATTTATATCAAAAATTCTTCCGCATGCTGGGCATGTAAAATACATGCCAATACAATTATCACAAACATACCCTCCATTATAGTGAGGATAATCCGCTCCTGATTTACCACAACAAATACACTTTGCCATTTCTCTTTTTTCCTTTCTTTCCATCATAAATATATAAATTCTTCTACACTGTTCTAACGTACTTACTATTTGTTTCCATTCATATCTTATTCTCTACTTTAGCTACCTTTTCCAATACTCCTGGCTTGTCATTTTCAATTAAATCAAGCAGACCTGCTATATCTTGTCTAATGTGTTGAGCCATGGTGACACACGATGGTTCTCCGGGGATTTTAGTAATTTCATATATACGACCATTTTCTAAGTCAGTTAAATGATTACTAATCCTGTTTATCTCTATGGCATAACGATTTGCTATTTTCGTAACAACACTCCCTTTCTCTAAACATCCTTAGCAACGGCATGTTCATGAACAACGCTCTTATTCTTCACAGGATTATAGCTATCAGATGATAGCTATAATCCCAATAAAATCTTATATCACATCATCTTTCATACTTATATTTTACATATCTGTTTATGAAAGAATTTAATCCATATCCCTGCTCAGCAAGCACTTTCATATTCTCTACATTTTCAACGCCTGCACTTTTATATGAATACCTATAAACTCTTGGTGTTCCATAAAACAAGACGTCCAAATAGGTATCTCCTATGGCATATGAATTAACATTTGAATTGCCACCAATATTTCTATAATGTTGCATATTTTCTTGTATGATTATTTAGAAGCTAATAATCATTCATTCCTTTCA
>NZ_QUGZ01000006.1:0-157971 GCF_003479365.1 Coprococcus sp. AF16-5 | reverse complement strand
AATAATTTCCAGCTAATCTATGGTTGACTTTTCATAGCTGGTCTCCTTTCCTGGAAAAGTCAGAATGTATCTTTTGCAACACTTGCAATGACATCTTTCACCATACTTTCAGTAACTTCAATACCATTACTCTCCATCTCGTGAATCTTTTTCTGAACTAATTCTACAAACATATTCGTTTGCTCTTTTTGTGCTTGTGTTCTTTTTCTATTATCATCTATGATTGCATTCCTGCGGTTTACAAGTTTCACGTATACATCTTCGTACTCATATGGTTTACTTTCAGTAGGAAAGTTCTTAAAAGCATCATAAAGGTATGCCAAATACATCTTTTCTTTCTCCATAATATCCGATTCGTCAACTAGTCCATTCAAGAACAAAAAGTAATCTGCAACATATCTAAATATTTCTTCTTTATGGTAATTGGATATCATAATATTTATATATCTGTAGATATTTGTTGAATGACTATGTACCATATCATTTCGCATATTTCTTAAAACAGACATAAATAAGTCGGTATCTTCTGGCTCAAGTTCACTTACATCATATTTCTCATCTTGAGAAATCAAATTGCCAACATTTGAAATCATCTCTATAAATTCATCTTTTGAAAGCAATGTATCGCCAAACAAGGAGTCAAAAATTAGTTCATACTTTTTCTTTGACAACTTGCCAGTCTTTTCATACTGACTAATATATGAATCTAATGTTGGTCGAGATAGATGTAATCTATTTGCAAGATCCGTCTGTGTTATACCAATTCCTCTCAAGTACCTTTTTATATCCATTTTAATTTATCCTCTTATAGTATTATTTTTTCTTTGTTTTTGCCTGCGAAAGAGCACTTGCTGCTACAATCTTTGATTTGGAGCCATATCTCTTATCTCTAAGCACAGCTGATGCTACCTTAGCAACCCTTTCTGAGGTCTGCTTTTTATTCATGTCCTTTTCTCCTTTCCTAGTACTCCCCAAGAAGAACACGAACTTGACAAACAAATCTACAGACCATAAAATATAAATTGCTATGTTTATTTTTAGGGCCTTGCTGCTTGTCCAAGTACGAGGCTCTTTTTGTTTGCAATTAAATTATATGCGTAAAATGTAAATTTGTCAAATTAATGTTGATTTTTACATTTTTGTTTGTTTTACTTTTTACATAAAATTGCCAGCCCTCCCGAGCTGGCAATCACATCACATCCATATAAATATCCTATCTACAAATCCCCAAACAAATCCTTCTCATACACACCGTCCTCAATCATCCCCTTAAAGCTCTCCTTAACAGCCTCAACATCTTCCTTATACGTCATACCATACCAGGTATCATTCGTCCGGAGAACCTTAACCGTCATCTTCTTCTCATCCAGAAGCTCTCCTATGAATGTAGGAATAAGAAACTCTGCCTTAAGTGGATCACCAGGAACCTCCGTCTCAAAGGACTCCGCAAATTCTGCCTCCAACATATCCAGGAATTCCGGTGTCAGTCCCCACATGTTCATGGACACTAGAGACTCCGTATCAATGGCTATGCCGTCCGCAGCTGCACCATCCGCAGTCTTGACGATATTCTTGGTCTCCACCACCTCTGTCAGATTATTCTGATCGTCCATCTTGCAAATGCCTCTGGTCACACCACCATTATCAGACAATGTATTCTTGAGTACGAATCCAGCCATACATGACTGTCCTCCGTTCTCCAGATACTCATGAACCAGTCTGAAGCCTTCCTTGCCATAATAATCATCTGCATTTATCACGACAAATGGTGTCTTCAGCACGGCTTTAGCAGCAAGCACGGCCTGTCCTGTTCCCCATGGCTTAGTTCTGCCTGCCGGCAGCTCCCCCGGAATATCCTCAATATCCTGAAATGCATAATCAACCGTAACACCAGATTTCCCGCAAATGGCAGCAATCCGATCACCTATAACAGATCTAAATTCTCTCTCAATATCCTTGCGGATAATAAATACAACATGATTAAATCCTGCCTCTATGGCATCATGGATTGAATAATCCATGATAATGTGCTGACCATCATCTACAGGCTCCAGCTGTTTGATTCCGGTTCCAAATCTTGAGCCGATTCCTGCCGCCATTATAAGTAAAGTTGTCTCCATTTGTTTTCTCCTCATTAGTAAGTAATAAGTTTATGTTCATCTTTATTATCTACAAATAAACTCAAATAATGATATATACTATTTGTTACTATCGCAACTGCCCCAATTGTTTTAGTACAGCACTGGCATATTTAAATAAATATATACACATGAAACTTAGCTTAACATTATTCACAGAATGTTCACTTGCACCTGGCACCTCAGGCATCTATTCTACTTTCTAGCAAACTTACCCATCACCTTTTTCCCAAGGGCTACAACTGTATTTCTATTAAACACCCAATTATAAGTAGTCATAATTATAAGCGATATCATCCATCTTATTATAGAAAATTCCATATTAAAAATAGATACAAAAATTATTGTAATCAGCCCTCCAACAATAGATTTTAAATTGTATTTTATTGTGACATATTTTTTTATATCAATAGCTCTATATACGAATATAATCGCATAAGATATTATTGTAGATAGCGCAGCTACTATAACACCAAATTGTTTCATAAAAAATAAATTTATTAACACATTGATCACCGCACCTACTGCCGAAGAAACGCCTACATCTTTTGTTCTTTTTTCACCTATATAAATTGATCCTAAAAAAGATACTAAACTACTAAAAAAAACACCTATATATAGCCAAGGCATAAGTGAGTATGCATTATTATACTTGCTATTTATTAAAATCTTAAAGATAATTGGACCTACACATATAAGTAACAACATAAGTCCTACCATAACATTATAAAAGCTTTTAAAAAAAAGCGAATAATAATCACTACTTTTCTCATCCTTTGTAAGTTTTGATGTATTCTCAGTCCATGCTAAATTAAAAATGCCATAAAAAGAATTAAACAAATTAGGAACCTTATTCGCAACAGCATATACCGCAGTCACTTCTACTCCAAGCATTCCCGAAACAAAAAATCTATCTGACAAATTAACAATCCACAAAGCAGCGGAGCTTATAACCATTGGTATGGAATATGCTAATAATACCTTCAATACTTTTTTATCAAAACTGGCTAAACATATATATGAATACAACTTATCCTTTACTAGCAAAAAAACTGCTGATAAGACATAGGAGATAATCATTGACACAACAACATTATATATACTTAGTGTCTTATTCAATAATAATTCGCACACTAAAACAGCCAAAAAACATACTGAATAACATATATATGCCATAGAGTACGAAACATTGTCTCCTAACCCTCTCACTGTTTGCCCAGCCCAAGTCAATAGCATTTCAAAGAAATATGCAAGGAAAAAAATTGTTGACAGATAGATACTTTTTGTATATAAGTACCAACACCCCACTACAGGCAATGAAAAAATTACGAATATCAATATTAAGAAATAAAAACTATCTGTGATAATATTTTCTTTATTTATTTTATTCTCTATCAGGTATCTAAATACTCCTTGCTGAATCTGGAGACTAAACATCGGTATACAAAAACTTGCAACACTTATGGTGAGCTCATACAATCCATAATCTCTCTGTGTCAAATATGTTGTTAAAATAGGTAATATAATAAAGGCCAAAAACTTAGGAACGATTTGCCCAATTGATAATATCAACGTACTTTTTAGCAACTCACCATTTCTATCTTTCATAATCTATTCCTCTTATTTAATCAATTCACTTATAGTTTGAGCATTATCACACAATTCCTTTGCTCTATTCCGAATTTTATCTCTAGTCTCATCTCCGCCTTGGATAACAATACTTGTGTCCTGAACAATACTCATAATTTCTTCATCAGACGGCAAAACAGGATATTCAACAACATTCTCGTATTTTAATAATTCCTGAAGACTTTTTGTTTTATGTGAATTGGAAGCCATAAATACACATGGAGTTCCGCCCAATGAGGCTAAAATAGCCGGATGATATCGACCTGAAACAAAGGCTCTTGCATTTGCCAAAATTTTTCCTGCTGCAATAATAGGCGTGTCTATGGGAATCAATTTTGTATTTGTTTTCTCTGCTACCTCCCTTAAAAAATAATCCCCTTCACAAACCTCAACAACGTATATTTCCTTTTTTAGTGTTTTTAATTTATTAACTAAATTACAGTATGTCATTACTATTTTATCTTTATCCTTTGTTTCAAGGCTAAGAGATGACGAACCAGCCACGCAAATATACTCTTTAGTAAAATCATAGCTATTAAATGTACTATCTGTAGCACCTGACGGTCCCATAAAATACCTACCATTATTTATATTAAAACCATCATTTATGTATTTATACCAAGTAAATAATGCATCTGGTCTCAATTCGATATGTGAATTGGAAAAATATTTTTTCGCATAATCCAATGACTCGTATTCTCTAATCTGTACGACTTCACATTTTGCAAATAATTCTTTAGCAATCTCAATTGTCTTCATATTAGTTGCTGTATATGGATCATCTGACAACATTCCATTTAAATAGTAAACTTTTTTTCCCATTTTTAAAGCCCAATGCATTAACATCATTTCAACTAGGCATTCTCTCCATGGCGGTGTTGCAAAAATAAACGAACCTTCACCGTTTACCACCAATGCATCAAAATCATATTGCGTTAAATCAAATTCCTTTAAATTCGGATTAGCAGGCAAGCATCTAAGTAGATTATCTATAGACTTATCCAAATCATATCCAATAAAATCAAAATTGCTAAAAAAATATTTATGTCTTTTTATCATTCTTGCAAACAGATAAAATCCTGTTTTTAATGAATCCCAGTTTTTTATTCTTCCTAATTTTTCATAAAATTTCTTTGTATAAATTTTGTGAAAAAAAAGCTCACCATTATCAAAGTTTGTGTATTTGCCAGACACAACACCTACTATTTCATTTTTCTCAGAAATTAATTGTGATAATGCCGTGCTTGTTGCTCTACAGCCAAAATTTCCACGATTTCTATTATCACCTACATATACAACCTTCATCATATTCTCCTTTAAAGTTTCGCTCCAGGATAATAAACCTCTGATATCCCCAATTTATTATTTTTTGCATCTTTAATTGCCTGCTTTTTCATTTCTATAAGTGGTCGTCGCGCAGGAATTAAGTAATCCCTCAACATAGATATCCTTAACATCATTATCTTATTTTTAAAATATCGAATATTATAGTTATACTTTATTGATAACAAATTATTTCTATATCCATAATACTTTTTCCAATTTACACCTGTATTTGCGCTATCAACATCATGCTTCACAATAATGTCTGGGTAAAACAAAATTTTATATCTTTTTCCCATTCTAATTCCATGCTCTGTGTCATCATACCACAAGAAAAAGTCCTTATTGGGTAATCCGATATTCCACAATGAGCTTGTCCTTATTGCTGTTCCCACAAATGAATATGTTGATAATTCAACACATTTTCTATTATAATCAGTATCAGGCAGATTTTTTTCCTTAATTCCCAATACACCTTCTTTTATCACTCTTCTGTGATAATAGCCTAACCCATCATTTTCTTTTACAGTAGCACAAATCGCCCCTACGTTGTCGTCTGTTGATGTTGCATATCTTTTGATTTTCTCTATCACATCATCATCTAAATACGCATCATCATCAGAAATATAAATCCAGTCAGAATCATATTCTAAAGCTTTCTTTAATCCAGCATAAAAACCACCAGATCCACCTGTATTATTTGGCAAAAATATTAGTTCCTTTTCAAATCCATGATTTATTTCACACCATTCATTTAAAAATTCTATTGTACCGTCATTTGAATGGTTGTCTACTACTATCATTTTATCTGGCAGGGTTGTTTGGTTGACATACGACTTCAGTGCAGTCTTTAATTTGTCAATTCTATTGTATGTAACTAAAACACATATAATCTTCATATATCGATTTTCTCCTTTATTCGCGTCTAACCTTGTGAAATATCAGTTTTCTTTTTCCTCCTAAATTCACTCTAATGTAAGAATCTTCAACCAAATATAAATACATTATCATTATCCATAATACTTTTAAGATCATTTTTAACTGTATCACATTTTGAAAAAATCTTGATGCAAAAAAGCTGAAAGCTATAGATGCCCCCATATATATATATATAACTAACTTATAATTAACCATACTTTGGTTGTATTTTATGCTCATAAAGTATTTTTCAGAAATCCATCCTATAAAAAAAGTGAAAATAAAAACTCCAATTATTCCAAAATCTATATAAAAATTATAATAAGTCGTGAAAACATTACCTAAATTATGCCCTTTATTTGTAAAGACAAAAAAGTTTCCAACCATACCATTTTTATATCCCAATTGTATACCTAATATAGATTCTATATCATTATATAAACTCTTTAATGTTTCTGCACAGAAAAATGTACTTCGTTTATCTATATTTTCAACATAATAATTCAAATTATATATCTGTGAACCTATGTATTGTGTAAACACATCACTTTCATCTACTGCAGTCTGATTTCGTCCCATCAAAGGTAATACTGCAAAAAATGTAATACCCACTATAACAATTATAATTGCAACCTTTATTATCTTTGACATCGAAAATATTTTCCTATCAGTTTTAAAAAAGTAAACTATTCCAAAGCTAATCAACAATGAAGCCAATATTTCTAAGATAGGGCCTCTTGAACCGCCTAAAAAGTTTGTTAATATTGAGACGACATAACCTATTATTAATAATACTGTGCTTATATGCTCCTTAAGTAGAATTTTTCTTGCAATTAAATATGCAAAAAAATACCCTGCAATATAGTTCATTTGTAACAACAACTGTAACCAAAATGGCAACCCCAACGGATCTCCATCTCCATCAAATTTACCATTTAACATAATATGATTAATTGCCTCAATAACCGAGCATCCATGCCTAACCCCCCACAAATATACCATAACTAAATATATAGCGAAAAAAACCGTTTCCAATAACACTAAAAAAGCTAATTTTCTGTTATTTACTCTATTGCTCCCTCCCCCTAAACTAAATAACACTCTTTGGGTTTTTTCATGTCTCTTTACACATACAATTTTTTTTGCAACTAAACAACCTAATAGAAAAGCAAGCTCACCTAATATAAGAATACCACTTGTTTTCATTCCCAACTCAAAATTCCACTTGTTAGAATTTAAACCTGCTATTATATAGCAAATAAGAAATGGTATATAAAACAATCCATAAGGTCCATACCATTCCTTACCCAATATACAATAAAATGGAATAAACATTATAATTGAAATAATTATCACTATCCAAATCATTTGTATATAAACTCCTTTTAATTATTGGTCACTTCTATATTTTCTTAAAGATTACTAATATTATGAAAAGAAAATCTACTGACAAACAACCTGTTTTAATGCATTTATTTTTTATAATATTTATTAACCTTCTTTTTTCGTCTCCTAACACATTGACTACTTCTAAGGCCTCTCTCGTCATTACGGTTGAATACATACTAGCAAGTTCCTTTGCCATGATATCTCTATGATATGATTCATTTCTAAACTTACTCCATCTATTTTGAGCTTTTAAGATTGGATTTTTTTCTGCTCCCAATACATTATTTCCGTGCTGGCGATAATTCATATGAGGCTTTTGATCATATAAAGAAACTCCACCAATCGATAAACAAACTAAATTAACCCACCAATCATGCATCGGAGCATACTCTGGCAAATTATTTTTAAGATATTTCATCAATTGTTTATTAAACACCATTGTGCATCCCGTACAATAATTTTTTACAAACGCCGCCCCTAGAGTTGTCTTTGGATTATCATCCTCACATTTTAAAAATGCTAAATTTGCATCTACCAGTCTTGTATTTGATGCATAAACTGCTGGTTTAGAATCGCACTTTTCTAATTTATTTATTGCGATTACCAACTTATCACAATCCCAAACATCATCTTGATCCGCAAATGAATAGTAATCATATTCCCCTGATTTATTTATCAACTCAAAAAAGCTTTTACAAACACCTATATTTGAGCCTTTTATTATATCAATATTTTCATACCCCTCTAATATTTTTATAGTGTCATCCTTAGAACCATCATCTCGGACCAAAATATGAACATCTACACCTTCTTGTGCTATTATGCTATCAAGCTGCTCTTTTAGATATTTTTCACCATTGTATGTTGATAACAAGACTTGAACTTTTTTCATTTTAATAACTCCTCATAATAAGTAAGTAACTTTTTTGCTTCTGTAACCGAATCAAATCCTGCAACCCTTATCTCTTTGCTATGATCTGCTCTTTGTATTTTTTCAATCCTATTTATAACCCTTTCTGCCCAATACATAGGTTTCTTTTCTAGCGAAATAAATTCTCCTAAATCATCACATGGACTCGATTCTTTAGGAATTTCACTTGAAAAAAACATTGGCAATCCACAGCATTCAGCCTCAACACCAACAACTGGCAATCCTTCATATAGTGAAGGCAATAAAAAACAGTCCATTGCATTATAAAATTGTCTAATATCCTCTCTTCTCCCTAAGTAAAGAACTTTATCATCTATTCCATATTCTTTTATTTTAGAGAGCATTTCTTCTCGCAAATCACCATCGCCAATAATTACAAGTTTTGCTTTTCCCTCAAGTTTAGTGATCTCATTAAATATATCAATTATAAAAAGTGTATTTTTTTGAGCCGTCAATCTGCCAATATGTCCAATCACAACATTATTCTTTAATCCAAACTCTTCTCTGCATTTTTCTCTAAGTTCTGGGGCAAATCTATTTTCGTCGGCATTTATAACTGTTTTAAAAACAGCTACTTTTCCTTCATCATATAACTTTCCAAACTGCCATTTTCCGCACACGTCTCCATTTGCCATATAGTGTGTTGAAAAACACCTTGAAAAAGGTTTTAGAATATTTTTAAGAATTGTTTTTTTATCTGCCTTATGCGCCATGGATATACTCTCATTAATACGCACTTTCACGCCAGCTCGCCATGCTGCATATAACCCAAAGACATTCATAGTTCCATTATAGCCGTGTGCAATTTTATAGTTATTATCCTTGCATATTCTTTTAATTTCACGTATGTTTGCAAATATATTTTGATATCTTGGCACTATAAAGACTCTTCCGCCTAATTCTTCTATTTCTTCCGTTGGAATAGCATTTGAGTCATCATCGCAAATAAAATCAAACTGAATCTTGTCTCTGTCTATATGCCTATAATATTCCATGACCAGATTTTTTTTCCCCCCAGAATGCATCTTGCCCATAATAACAGCTATTCTTTCCATTACAATAATTCCTCTTTCATAAACTTTGCGGTTCTTTTAATTCCTTCTTCTAAGCTAATCGGATTTAGTTTTCCATAGTATTTTTCATACCTACTTATATCTAAATAATTAACAGGAACATCTACCGTTCTTCCCGCTCTATATACAATTTTCAATTCTATTCCTAATGCTTTCTCTATCGTTAAGAGCAATTCTTTAATAGATGTTCCATAACCACATCCCAAATTAAATGTATGGTGCTTGTTTTCTCCATTAACAACTTTGATTATCGCATTTATAGCATCATCAATATATATATAATCTCGTACAACAGAACCGTCACCATATACCTGAATTTCTTCTCTCTTAATTGCCTTATATGTAAATGTCGTCACAGCCCCAAGAACCCCATTAGGACGTTGATATGGACCATACGGATTTGCCAATCTTATAATTCTATAGTCTAAACCATACATATAATTATATAAATATAATAATTTCTCTATAGTTATCTTTTGAATACCATAAGATGATATGGGATTTGTCGGGGTTTCCTCTGATAAAGGACATGTTGCCTCTTTACCATATACAGTTCCTCCAGAGGAAATAAAAACAACTTTTTTTACACTATGTTCAACACATGCATCAAATAAATATGATGAAAATAAAACATTGGCCTGAATATCAAGGCTAATATGTTGATTTGATGTTGTTGGAACATTTGAACTTACAAGATGATATACTATATCTTGACCATCAAGGATACTAAAATCCATCTTCTCATCCAATGATGCTTCTTTAATAGTTACATTTTCAAGACATTTTTTTTCTATATTAACAAAATACTCTTTGTTTTTATCAACAAGTGTAATTTTATCATCCTTGTTCTTTGAAAGATTGAAGGTTAAATTGGTTCCTATAAATCCAGCCGCGCCCAAAATGAGTATATTCATTGTCAGATCTCCATTTCTATGACTTTAATCGCATAAATATATATAACCACTATATCTTCCTAGAATTTAAACGTATCCTTCATACCACTCCACATCTGATCCTTATCACTCAAATTAAGTCTAGTACCATCCTTCAACGCATAGCCTTCAGCACTGGCACTGCCCTTATACTCACCAACAACCTCTGGCCATTCAATTTCTATCTCCGGATCATTCCATGCCATACCGCCCTCATCGTTTGGATGCCAGAAATCATTCACCTTATAACAGAACTCTGCTTCATCAGAAAGCACAAGGAATCCATGTGCGAATCCCTCAGGTATGAGGAACTGTTTCTTATTCTCAGCGGAAAGTCGTACACCATACCATTTACCATAAGTTTCAGAATTACTTCTGAGATCCACAGCCACATCGAACACTTCTCCACGCACAGCTCTTACCAGCTTACACTGTGGATAGTTCTTTTGGAAGTGAAGCCCTCTGAGAACACCCTTGGTTGACATAGACTGATTGTCCTGTACAAACTTCACATCTATTCCAGCTTCCTTCATATCTCTCTCATTATAAGTCTCCATGAAGTATCCTCTGCTGTCGCCATGTACTGCCGGTTCGATGACACACAGACCTTCTATACCGCCTACATTCTTTTCAACCTTTATCTGTCCCATTGTATCTATACCTCTTATTTCCTTAATACTCTATTATGGAGCAGACGCATTTAAGACGCTTGCGCGTGGCGTCTGCGTAATCATCAGGACTCCTCCCGCTAACGCGGGTCCCTCCTCATGATAAATCTTTAATATATCTGCTAACCGCATCCTGCCATGTAGGAAGTGGCGTAAACCCAGTCTCTGCAAGTTTCTTCTTGTCAAGTCTGCTGTTGTACGGCCTTGCCGCTTTTGAAAGTCCATACTCCTCTGTTGTAACAGGTGTCACCTTTGTGCTGTATCCAGCCTGTCTATATATCTCACATGTGAAATCATACCAGCTGATATACCCACCTTCATTGGTTGCATGATAGTAGCCATACTTCTCAGTCTCATTCATATCCACAAGAAGCCTCGCTAGATCCAGCGTATAAGTAGGTGTTCCTATCTGGTCACATACTACTCTCACCTCATCATGAGTCTTCCCTACAGAGAGCATTGTCTTGATGAAGTTCTTTCCATTGAGACCGAACACCCAGGCTATTCTCACTATGAAATACTTATCAAGCAATTCAGATACCGCAAGTTCACCCTCAAGCTTTGTCTGTCCATACACATTGAGCGGTGCATAGTCCTTACAGTCCGGCTCCCATGGTATATCTCCCTGACCATCAAACACATAATCCGTACTGGTATATGTCATCTTGCAGGAAAGCTTTTTACACACCTCTGCAATATTTCTTGTTCCACCGGCATTGATAGCACGAACCTTGTCTATATTCTCTTCGTCTTCTGCAGCATCCACCGCAGTCCACGCCGCACAGTGGATAACTGCATCAGGCTTAATCTCTGATACTATCTTTTCTACAGCAGCCTTGTCAGTGATGTCGAGCTGCACATAGTCAGCCTTAGTCACTAGTGATCCGTCATCCACGCCACTATATGCAGGCTGTATATCAGAACCAACTCCCTCATATCCGCGATTCAGAAGTTCATTCATCACGTCATGTCCCAGCTGACCGCCAACACCTGTTACAAAAAATTTCATTTCCAACCTCCATGATAATTGACTTTTATTATTCATATTACATATACGCTCTGCGGTGGTATTGTAATATAAATCAATTATCTATTGCTATACATCTTCTCATAGTAGTTCTGGTACTCACCTGATATTATTGTCTCCCACCACTCACGGTTGTCCAGATACCACTGTATTGTCTTCTTGATTCCGTCCTCGAACTTCGTCTCTGGAAGCCATCCAAGCTCGTTGTGGATCTTTGTAGGGTCTATGGCATATCTCATGTCATGTCCCTTCCTGTCTCCCACATGGGTGATAAGGCTTTCTGGCTTGCCAAGCTCTTTACATATGATCTTCACTATATCTATATTCTTCTTCTCATTGTGTCCACCTACGTTGTAGACCTCTCCTACTCGTCCCTTATGGATGATAAGGTCTATCGCCTTGCAGTGATCCTCCACATAGAGCCAGTCGCGCACGTTTAATCCCTCTCCATATACTGGAAGCGGCTTATCTGCCAAAGCATTGGCTATCATAAGTGGTATAAGCTTCTCTGGAAAGTGATATGGACCATAGTTATTCGAACATCTGCTGATAGTAACAGGAAGTCCATATGTTCTGTGATATGCAAGAACAAGCAGGTCTGCTCCAGCCTTGGAGCTGCTGTATGGTGAGCTTGTATGTATTGGAGTCTCCTCTGTGAAGAAGAGATCTGGTCTGTCAAGTGGAAGGTCACCATATACTTCATCGGTACTTACCTGATGATATCTCTGTATACCATACTTTCTACATGCATCCATCAGTGTGGCTGTTCCTATGATATTTGTCTGAAGGAATATCTCTGGGTTCTCTATGGATCTGTCCACATGGGACTCAGCAGCGAAGTTCACAACCATATCTGGATGTTCCTCTTCGAACAGCTTATATACGCCCTCTCTATCACATATATCAAGCTTCACGAATCTGAAGTTTTGATTGTCCATCACCGGCTCAAGAGTTGACAAATTGCCCGCATATGTAAGCTTGTCAAGACATACGATTCTATAATCCGGATACTTCTTAAGCATGTGGAATACGAAGTTGCTTCCTATAAATCCTGCTCCACCTGTTACTATAATTGTCATAATTCTCCTCCTCGCATTTGCCTCTTACTTCTTTTTCTATCTTTGTACCTGAGCAAATGCTCAATGTATCTATATTCTAATAAAGGTGCTCCTGATACTTGCCATCAAGGACATCTTTAAGATATTGTCCATACTGATTCTTCTTCAGCACTTCATATACCTTAAGAACCTCTTCCCTGCTGATCCAGCCATTCAGGTATGCTATCTCCTCAAGGCATGCTATCTTTCTGTGCTGATGCTGCTCCACAGTCTTTACGAAATTAGTAGCATCCACCAGACTCTCATGTGTTCCTGTATCAAGCCATGTGAACCCCTGTCCTAGGAGTTCCACGTTCAGATCACCATTCTCTAGATATATCCTGTTCAGATCAGTGATCTCCAGCTCTCCTCTGGCCGATGGCTTAAGACCCTTCGCATACTCCACAACTCTGTTGTCATAGAAGTAAAGTCCGGTCACACAGTAGTTGCTCTTCGGCTTTTCCGGTTTCTCCTCTATGGATATGGCCTTGCCGTTCTCATCAAACTCAACTATGCCAAACCTCTCCGGATCGTCCACATAATATCCGAACACTGTAGCGCCCTTGCCACCTTCAGCATTTGCGACAGCTTCATTGAGTCTCTTCTTGAGTCCGTGACCCGCGAATATGTTATCTCCCAGAACCATAGCCACACTGTCATCTCCGATGAAATCCGCACCAATTATGAACGCCTGCGCGAGTCCGTCAGGTGATGGCTGTACTGCATATGACAGTTCTATTCCGAACTGATGTCCATCGCCTAGAAGTGCTTCAAATCTCGGCGTATCCGCTGGAGTTGAGATGATAAGAATCTCCCTTATTCCCGCATTCATAAGTACAGACAGTGGATAGTATATCATCGGCTTGTCATATATCGGCAGGAGCTGTTTGCTCGTCACCATCGTAAGTGGGTACAATCTTGTGCCGGAACCTCCGGCGAGTATGATTCCTTTCATCTATCTTCCTCCTCTACTTCGACCCTTCCCTACCAAGCACAACCTTGATAGTCTTCAGCACAATCTTCACATCAAGTCCAAAGCTCCAGTTCTCTATATACTCCGTATCCAGTCTCACAACCTCCTCGAAGTCAGTTATGTCACTTCGGCCACTCACCTGCCACATTCCGGTGATTCCAGGTTTCGTTGCAAGACGGCTCTTGTGGTGCATCTCATACTGCTCCACCTCAGAGATGAGAGGTGGTCTTGTTCCAACCAGTGAGAGATCCCCTTTCAGCACATTGAAGAACTGTGGGAACTCGTCTATGGAGAAGTCCCTGATATACTGGCCGATTCCCTTCTTCTTGGTGCCGTCCGACAGGATCTTGTTGCCTATGACTCTCGGATCAAAGTCCATCTTGAACATCTTAGAATCGCTCATGGTGTTCTGCGCCATGAGTTCCTTCTTGCGCTCCTCAGCGTCCATGTACATGCTTCGGAACTTGTACATCTTGAATATCTTGCCATTAAGTCCCACTCTCTCCTGCTTGAAGAAGATCGGTCCTGGGGACTTGATGTATATGATAGGTCCTATAAATATGGTGAGGATGAGCGTGAATATGCTGCCCACCAGACCTCCTATTATATCTGCCGTTCTCTTGAGCAACATCTGCTTTGGTGTTGCGTAGTTCATCATGGTCGTGACCACGGTCTCACCATTTATCTTCTGGATGAGCTGCTTGTCGCCGTGGGTCCTCACGATGGATGATATGCACATGTGAACTGTGATGCCGCCCTCGATAAATGCGTCTATCAGGGTGTTCGCATATCCGTATGCTCCACGCACATCCACGTATATCTCGTCCACCCATGCGGTTCTCACATAATCAACTGCACTGTTGTAATCCGCCACCACCGGCACTCCCTGGATCTCCTGACCGATGAGATTGGCATCTATCACCATGACTCCTACTATATCAAACCCGGAGTAGTTCTTCTCCTTGAGGCCTGCCACCACTTCATCTGCTACATGTCTGGTGGTCATGACCAGGAGCTTCTTGCCCTTGCCATGCTCTGCATATTTCGCGAGATGCTTCTTCCACAGGCTCCTCACTGCAAATGTAGCATATACGTATATGGCCCACATGAGCAGTATAGTAGTTCTGGAATATATAGATGTATCCTTGAGGACAAACACATACAGAAGGAGCAGTGCAACTATCACGAAACCGTTCTTGAAGCTGGATATGAATTCCTTGAAGTATCCTCTTCTGATGACGCCCTCATATGTATTCAGAAATATCATGGCTACTATATCCGCCAGCTCCGTGATGATAGCCAACGCGAGATAGTCTCTGTTCGCATACGGATTTACCATGCCGTGTCTGATCTGGAATGCCACAAGAAATGACAATTGAAGTACTATAAGATCCAGCAGCATGAAGTCAAAGTGCTTCAGCCAGCCTTTTGCGCCTTTCTGATACATAATTTTCTCTCCTCATCCTCTGTCGTCAGGGTCATATTTGTGCCCGCATGACCCGGTCTGTTGATTCATACATGAAATGACTCAGCCCGTGTGATTGTCGGCTGAACCTTTTCATCTGTAAACCATGATACGCATTAAATGGTCTGTTATTTATCACCCACACTGGCGGCGCGGAACGTCCTGTGGCATGGACATTCGTTTTGCGCCACCGGCTAGGGCTTGGAACTATTTAACATAGCAGGTTGATTATTTAACCTTGTAAATAATTGACTTGCTGTATGCCTTGTAGTTCTTTGTTGCAGCAACCTTAACAGTGATTCTTACCTTTGTGCCCTTCTTGACACCCTTACCAACAGTAATCTTGCCATTCTTAACCTTGACCTTCTTATTGGCTGACTTGTAAGTAACCTTTGCCTTTGCCTTAACACCAGATACAGTGATCTTCTTCTTAGAAGCATTTACCTTAACCTTAACAGACTTCTGAGCAGCCTTGTTAATTGTGTAGTAAATTGTCTTTGTACCCTTGTAGTTGTTGATACCCTTTACGGTAATCTTATACTTGCCAGCGTTCTTAGCCCTAGTTACACCAGTAATCTTGTAATCAGTACCTCTCTTAAGAACTGTGTTACCATACTTAACTGTAACCTTGGTTGTCTGATTCTTAGCATTGTATGTCTTTGCAGCAGCAGTAGCCTTGTAGCTCTGCTGTGCGTTAACTGTGTACTTAACTGTTGTATCGCCTGAATAGTTACCTATTCCCTTGATCTTAACTGTGTATGTACCAGCCTTTGTTGCCTTAAGGCTTCCTGAAACGACTTTGAAATCCTTGTTCAGGGTAAGTGTCTTACCGTTAACAACAATTGTTGTTGTCTGGCTCTTTGCATTGTATGTAAGCGACTTTGCTGTAGCAGACTTAACGTTTACCTTAGTTGGTGATGATGTAGCTGCAAATGCAACTGTTGGCACCATCATTGCGATACATACAACTATAGCCAAAAGCTTCTTTAAATTCTTCACAACAAATTCCTCCTTCCCAAAAAGTTCTATTGTATTGAATATATGATAAAACGCCCTGCACGCCACTATACATGGCGTTATATCCAAAGTGAATTATTTTGACGGGGTGCTGTCGCTGGCGGCTGCAGCCTCTTTGCCGTAAGTGCCATAACCATAGCCGTACTGGCTATAGTATTTGCCATACTTGCCGTAGTATTTCTTGTATGCTCTCCCCGTTGTCTGGGCTCTGTTGAGTATGACTCCAAGCAGCGTACAACCTACCTGGTCAAGCTGCTGGAATGACTGTTTGATGAGACTTCTTGATGTCTCACCTGCTCTGACTACCAGAGCTGCGCCATCGCACAGTGATGCGATCTGAGCGGCATCCGCCACACTGCCAAGCGGTGGCGAGTCTATAATGACATACCTATATGTCTCTGCCAGCTTGTCAAGAAGCTCTGCAAATCTAGCATCCTCCAGAAGAGCCGATGGATTCTCCAGAAGGTTCATACAAGGTACGATGTATGCATTTTCTACCTGTGTTTCATAGATGACATCCTCCATCTCGGACTGTCCCGAAAGGAAATATCCAAGATCCGGAAGCTTGTCAGCATCCTTTATGTGATGTCTGTCCTTTATGACTGACTTACGAAGATCCACATCCACCAGCACTGCAGGGAATCCTGCCTCAGCGAGCATCTTCCACAGGTTGATCGCTACGCTGCTCTTGCCCTCATTTGGCATGCTGCTGGTTATGAGTATCTTTCTTGTGTTCTTGCCACAGAACTTTATGTTGATCCTGAGACGGTTCATCGCCTCCTCCACTGCATATGGGAGTTCCTGAAACTCTATGTTAAGCTTCTTCATGCTCTGACCCTCTCTTTCCTGTTATGTTTCTTTCCAGGCTCTTCATCTGAATCGTCTGTTCTGAACTGGTCGCTCTCAGGTATTGTCGTGAGCGGTACTATTCCGAAATACTTCTCCATGTCGTCTGCTGAGTGGATCGTGTCATCCATCAGGTATCCCACAATGACGATCAGGCAGTAGATGAGTGCTCCAAGCAATGCACCTATGGCGGTGTACTTAAGGTAGCTTGGTCCGACCTTCTGGTCTGCTACCCTTGCAACCTGGGCTATGTTAGGTGCGCTTGTGCTCATGGTATCCGGGAGATACTCTATCGACACGTTCGCCAGTGTATTTGCAATGTCACATGCCTGCTGCTTGTCAGTGCTTGTGACCGTGATCTTCAGGACTCGTGTGTCTGAAGGATTCTCAAGGGTTATCATCTTGGCAAGCCTCTCTGAGTCCATATCAAGGCCGAGCTTTTCGATGACCTGGTCGAGAACCGGATAGCTGAGTATCAGGTCTTCGTAATCCTTGGTAAGGGATGAACCGATGTTAAGGTCCTGGAGATTTACTATGGAATCATCTGATGCTGATACCACGTACAGCTTGGCTGTCGACTGGTATGTCGGCTTGATCAGGAAGTATGCAAATGCGTTGAACAGCACCGCACCGATCAGGAAGCACAGTATGATGTATGGGAGCTTCTCAAGAAGCGCCATTCCCATGTCCAGGAGATCGATCTCGTTTTCATCATCCTCTGTATTCTTGTATGTGTTCACTGCGGCTATCTGTGTGGTCTTATCCTGCACAGCAGCCATTTTCTTGTTGGAATTCATATATTCCCTCCATCCGTTTTTTGTATCTATATCCCCTGCATCAAATGTGTGATGCTAGTTATATTCCTTGTAGAACAGCTCTACGATCGCCTGCTGAAGGCTGTCCGCATCCGGCTCCACCTCGACAAATCCGAGATCATCTATGGTCTCTGTTCCTTCTATTGACACCGTTCCGGCGTCCTTATCCTTGAGAACAAGGAGTGCCAGCTTGGAGAATTTCTGTGAGCTGATATCTGTCACCATGTAATCTCCCAGGGCGTCATATATGGTCAGTGGATATGTGTTATCCTCGCTGCACTTTGCCGCCAGGTTATCCTTGAGTCCTGCCTTGTACACCTCCTGACGCTTCATTCGCTGGGTGTTGGATTCATCTCCCACATCGAATCTGTCATGGATAAAATGTACTGCCTGCTCATCGGTCAGTGTGATGGTCTCTCCCTGCTTCATTGTCTTATCCACCTTGGAGAAATCATCCTCTATGGTAACCGTGACTCCGCCAGCCAGATTGTTGATGGTTCCTATGGCCCCCATATTCACCGCTGCGTATCCGTCTATCTTCTGGCCGCCAAGGAAGTTTGACACCGCCTTGACCACGTTCTCGCAGCTTATCTCCATTCCGTCACCATTCTCATGTGCCAGAGCAAGCTGTGCCGGGCTCGTTGCAACGTAGGTTCCGTCGGGATCCAGTGTATCCTGCTCCACTATGGTATTTCTGTCTATGCTCAGCGTCTTGTATGTTCCATCTGTCAGGTCTCTGACCATCAGCATGACCACATCGCATCGGCCTGCCCCCTCATAATCGGTGACTTTCTGAACCTTGCCCATGTTGTCGATTCCCATAAAAAGATATGTTTCTATATTCTTCTTGGGAACGTATTTGACTCCGTCCACCTCAATCATGCCTTCGACCGCCTGTGTGCCCGATGCATTGTGTGATGCATTTCCTTTTGTCGGTCTGAGTGCTATCGCCAGTGCAATGCATACGACCAGTATGGCTGTGATCACAAGTCCAAGCTTCTTGTATATTCTCTTTTTTTCTGATAGTGTTCTGTTCCTGTATGACATATGTATCACCTCTTCGGAATGTAATGTGCTATCTCAGAACGTCCAGCATAAGCAGGTCTGTTCCCGCTGTAGGCCACTTCTTCTCGCACACAATAAGACCACACAGTATTATGAACAGCACAATACTGATGATTATCGCTGTCTTCTTAGACATGTTGTTGTCCTCCATCTATCTGTTTATCTTTTACATGTTTCGTTGTTATTGCTGATTATGGGTGTATCTGATGTTCTTTCAGGAGCTTTGTTCCGTAGCTGTCCATGTTCTCTAGGAATTCATGTCCCAGCTTCTTCTCCAGCACCTCGCGGCCAAGCCACAAGTTCGGCACCCTGTGATGCATACCATGGCAGTCGCTTCCTATGATGTGTACCTGTCCTTTCTTGAACATCTTGAGCATTTTGCCCTTCTGTCTGAAATCCAGAAGTGTCGCCGCATTCACCTGCACCGTAACTGGCAGTTCAAGGATCTGTCTCACATATGGCTTGTTGCCTGGTATCTGTAAGAATCGCTCTATATGAGCTAGTATGATATGGAAATGTCTCTTCTCAATTAAGTCTCGTACTTCCTGCACTACCGAATTACTCCATGTCACAAACGGCATCTCCAGCAACATGATATCAGTTCCTTCTACTTTTAGTGCGTCCGTTTTCTCCGCTCTGCTTATTCCTGCAAAAAACGCGACCTCTGCCCCCATTATAATCTGCGGTATGTCCATATTCTCAGCCATGACTTTATCATATGCTTTCTGTCTTGAATCAATGAACCTCTCCACAGTATTTGAATCAGCATAAAAGTGCGGCGTCGCTATCATAATATCAACGCCGTGCTCTTTGCACATCCGAAGCATGCCTATAGATGTCTCGACATTCCTGCTGCCGTCGTCTATACCCGGCAGTATGTGTGAATGAAAATCTATAACACCCATGTTTTCCTCCTGTTTTCTTTATAAAAAACTATAAATATTTATATAGGGAAATTCTTTATACATGCTCACCCCCTAATTTAACAGTTTCTTCACAATTTTTCAATTCCATTTGCGATTTAAAATCGACAAAAATCCTCGTTGATTTTTTGCTTAACTATACAATTTGTATAAACCACTTTATTTTCTTAATCCAATTTCTTCCATAATAAAAAAGCGGAATATGATATTTCATATCCCGCCGTGTCAATCTCTTCTTTATTCTATTATACATACATCTCCGAGCCGTTGCCCAGGCAGTATATTCCAAGCTGTCCGCCCTTGCCGCACCCGCAGTCGATGGCAACGTTGTTGTTCTTCTTAACGATCTTGCCCTCACCGCCGAGCTCTGTGGTTGGCACATGTCCAACAACGAGTGTTCTGTTCTTGTAATATGTCTTGTCCAGGTCTGCTGGCTCTGTGATGAAGTCCTCTGTGTCGTACTCATCCAGTTCCTTCTTCGGATCGAAGTTTCTTATTCCGGCGTGAACCAGCACAAATTTCTTTCTCGCCATCATCACTTCGAGGAACGCTTCCTCAGAAATCTCATCTATATACTCTATGACATCCTCACGCTCTTCATCGTCAAGCTGCAGGAACTCCTCCACCGCACCTGAGAGTTCTTCTCCAAGCATGGATGTTATCTTGTCTACCAGCATCTGTGGTGGCACCTCACCTGTGGACTGGATATGGTCATTCAGTGCCTTGAGTGCCTGTGTGATCTTGTACTCGTTCTCACCGACAACTGCGATGACATTATCTCTGCTCATCATATCCTGAAGTATCTTCATGGATCCGCCGCCTGCTCCGATTATATTGCCAAGGACATACAGGACATCCTCGCCCTCAAGGGTGCTGATGACTGCCTCCTCGTTCATGATGTCCTCTTCCTTTATATCGTCAAGGTTCTGAAACTTAAGTTTCTTGAGTGCTCTCTTGTATGCCTCATAATCCCCGTTAATTCCTGAAATAGCATAAAACATGTCTATCATCCTCCTAAGTCTTTTCCTTCTGCCGACTATGAGCCTGTCTGTTCACGTCCTGACTATTATAACATATTTTCCATATCCTGTAGATATGTATGCGTATTTTTTGAGGGATGTTTTTCGACGTTTTACGAGCGTCTGCCAAGTTCCCAGAATGCCACGGCACTGGCTGCAGCCACATTCAGGCTGTCCGCTCCGTGATACATTGGTATCTTCACTGTGTAGTCGCTGGAATCTATGGTCTCTGTCTTGAGGCCTTCTCCCTCGGTTCCCAGTATTACTGCAAGTCTGTCGATCTGCTTCAGCTCCGGGTCGTGTATGTCTATCGTGTCATTTCTTAGCGCCATGGATGTCGTCCTGAAGCCCATACTGTGAAGTTGTTCCATCCCAAACTCCGGCCATATGCCATGATCTGCTTTATTGTGTGCAAGACCCAGGGTGTCAAATGTAATATATGTCCACGGTATCTGGAACACCGTTCCCATGCTGACCCTTGCCGCCCTCCTGTAGAGCGGGTCACTGCAGCCCGGCGTGAGCAGTACAGCATCCATCCCTAGTGCCGCCGCACTTCTAAATATCGCTCCCACATTTGTCGGGTTCATCACTTCCTCAAGCACCGCTATTCTGGCGGCATGTTCACACACGCTCTCAACAGACGGCAGCTCTGCCCTCCTCATGGCGCACAGCATCCCCCTTGTCAGGGCAAATCCCGTGAGCTTCGTGAGGACATCAAATGGTGCTGTGTATATCGGTATATCTCCGCACCGCTTTATTATATCCGCGCACTGTCCTTCCACGTGCCTGTCTTCCAATAGAATGGACACTGGCTCGTAACCCGCATCCAGTGCCCTCTCTATGACCTTTGGACTCTCAGCTATGAACAGCCCGGAAGCCGGTTCATATATGTGCGCCAGTTGATTCTCTGACATGCGCGCATATATATCAAGCTCGGGTGCCGAAAGGTCGGTTATATTTATTATTCTCATATCTGTACCTTATCCAGTGCATTTTCAAGATCTGCTATTATGTCTTTTACATTCTCAATGCCCACCGACAGTCTCACAAGATCAGGACTTACTCCTGCCGCCAGAAGCTCCTCGTCATTCATCTGTCTGTGTGTAGCTGATGCAGGATGAAGAACGCATGTATGTGCATCCGCCACATGTGTTGCTATCATCGCAACCTTGAGTTCCTTCATGAAGGCCTCCGCAGCAGCTCTTCCTCCCTTGACGCCAAATGACACAACTCCACATGTGCCGTCCGGCATATACTTCTTAGCACGCTCGTAATACTTGCTGCTCTCAAGTCCAGGATAATTTACCCAGGCTATCTTATCGTGTGCCTCGAGGAACTTCGCAACCGCCAGTGCGTTCTCACAGTGACGTGGCATACGCACGTGAAGCGACTCCAGTCCAAGATTGAGCATGTACGAATTCATAGGTGCAGGTATCGGGCCGAGATCTCTCATAAGCTGTGCCACGATCTTGTTGATATATGCGCCGCCCTGGCCGAACTTCTCTGCGTATACCACTCCGTGATATGACTCATCAGGTGTGGTGAGTCCTGGGAACTTGTCTGCGTGTGCCATCCAGTCGAATTTGCCTGAATCCACGATCGCCCCACCCACGGTTGCATCATGTCCGTCCATGTACTTCGTGGTGGAGTGTGTGACTATGTCTGCGCCCCACTCTATAGGTCTGCAGTTGATCGGTGTGGCAAATGTGTTGTCCACGATGAGTGGTACTCCGTGTGCATGTGCCGCATTTGCAAATCTCTCTATATCGAATACTATGAGTGCCGGATTGGCTATGGTCTCGCCAAACACGGCCTTGGTGTTCGGTCTGAACGCTGCCTCAAGTTCCTCGTCCGAGCAGTCTGGATCCACAAATGTGAATTCCACACCCATTCTCTTCATGGTCACGGCAAAAAGGTTGAAGCTTCCTCCGTATATGGTGGATGATGCCACAACGTGATCTCCCACTCCGGCAATGTTGAATACCGAGAAGAATGTTGCTGCCTGTCCTGACGATGTGAGCACTGCTGCCGATCCCCCCTCCAGGGCACATATCTTGGCTGCCACATAGTCATTTGTCGGATTTGCAAGTCTGGTGTAGAAATATCCGCTCTCCTCAAGGTCAAACAGCTTACCCATATCCTCGCTCGTGTCGTACTTGAACGTTGTGCTCTGTACGATCGGTATCATTCTTGACTCCCCATTCTTAGGCTGGTATCCAGCCTGTATACACATAGTCTCTCTTTCCATTATCCTTTATACTCCTTTGAATTAATAGCGCTCTACTACCTTGCGCTCTATATTCTCATTGTTCAAAATGAACATGTATCTTCCATTCACCAGACGTATGTCCTGCTCTGCCGCGGATATATCTATGTTCAGTGAATTCCTGACAACCACATTCAGATCTGCATTATTGCTAGACAGCATGCCTGTGCCGTCTCTGCTTCCAAGTGCGAAGCACGCCTCGCCCTGAACCGCCAGCCTTGAGTTGGCGTCCGTCATGCGTATGTCTGCTATTCCATGGTCAGATCCCATGGCTATGCACGAATTGCCCTTAAGGTTCATGTCCACATGTGCTCTGCTTATATCTACGCTGCATCCATCTCCGTCCAGGGTTCCGACCGCCACGTATCTGTTGCCCGATCCTCTGAGCGATATGGATGTGTTCTTTATCGCGATATCTGCGTGCTGGCTCACCGAGCCGATGGCGACTCCATTTGCAGCCTCATAGGTTATGTCTATGTCCGCCTGCAGGAGATTCAGATTCACCGGGGTGCTTATGCTTCCAATAGCAACTCCGTTCTCGCCGTTGATATACAGGTCGTATCGGCCCTTCTCTATACGTATATCTCCTCCGAGTCCGGCGCCTATTGCCACTCCGTTCACACCGTTTGTTTCTATATTAATGGCGCCCTCCTGCTTGAACTTCATGACTCCATGCTTTGAATGAATGTCATTGCCTATTCCGTAATAGCTGTTACCGTTGACGCGGACCATTATATCACCATCTCCGATAAATGTCACTCTGGACGACTCCGGTATCTTTATTCCGCCATTCCTGCAGAAATTCTTACCCTCAAGCACGATGTGCAGATCCGTATTCTCACCGCAGTCTATACAAGGCTTGTCGCGGTCGCCCGAGAAGCTTACGTTCTGCAGCACTATGGTTCCGGTGAAACCATCCTTTATCTTGAGTGTCATATTTGACTTGAAGCCCTGTGCGCCGACTATGCGGACATTGTTGTCGCCACCGGCTCTCTGTGCCACAACTATCTCCCTGATTCCCCGGGATGCGAGCTTCAGAAGTGATGCATTTCTCTCATGCTCCATGACAAATATGCTGCTGTTCTCAGCCACCTCTTCCTGTTGGTTGTACTGAACTATCTCATTCACAACCTGTGGGGATATGAGCTGTACTACCTCCGCGTTCGGATGGGCGGTATAGTATCCCTGAATGAGATCCGCACCGAGCTGGATGACGGTCTTCATCTCCTTCGTGGTCTCAACGCCCTCCGCCAGCGCCTTGATGTCGTTGGTCGAGGTGAATTCTATTATATCCTTGACGAAATGCTGTCTGTGTGGGTCTGCATCGATCCCTGTCAGAAGCATTCTGTCTATCTTCACATACTCAGGCATATACCTGAGAAGATTGTTTACATTTGAATAGCCTGCGCCGTAGTCGTCTATAGCGATCTCCATGCCATTTCCTCTGAGGAATGCCTCGAGATCATTCAGTTCCGCATCCGACAGCTCTGCTCCCTCGGTAAATTCTATGACTATGCCTGCACACTGGAGCGTCTTCACCTTTGAAAGGAATTCTTTTCTGTCCTGTGCGTTGAGCATATGCCCCGGCATGCTGTTGATAAATACCTTCTTGCCCCTGAACATCTCAGGATTCGATGCCACGATCTCCACGACGTTGAACAGTGTGAGTTTTTCCACATCGTACAGTCTGTTCAGTCTCTCTGCACTCTCCAGAAGCTCAGGGGGTGACATTCTCATAGGAACCAGTATCCTCATAAGTGCCTCGTATGCAAATATGCCTCCGTCACGGGCACTTACTATAGGCTGGAAATGATATGTGAGCATGTTGTTGTCCAGTATCATAGCTACTATCTCATCTCTCTCCAGATCCCTGTTCGTTATCGTCGCTTTGTTGCGTCCCTTGGCATTGTTCTGTTCTTTTATGCGGTTCTTCTGGTTGACCGTATCGTTGATGAGGGTCTCCAGCTCGGCAGATGACTTGACCAGAGCCTTCTTACATCCGTAATATATACCGAGCTCGTAATCGTCCTTTCCGCCACTGTTTGCCGCCTCAAGCTTCTTCTTGAGTTCCTCGGCTATATATTCTCCCCTTGAGATATCGCCACTCTTTGCCACTGTGGCTATGACGAACTCGTCATTTCCCATCCTCATGGATATCTCGTATGGGGTAAGTATCTCATTTATCGACTGGGCAACATAGCTTAGGACTCTGTCACCCTCTGTTCTTCCGTAATTGCTGTTTATCTGGCGTGTATTCTTCAGATCCACCGCCAACACAAGTATCTCAGACTTCTCTTCAGCGGCCTGGCTTATCATGTCATTTGCCCTGCCTATGAAGCCTCTGTAGTTGTACATTCCGGTGAGACCGTCTCTTATCTGATCCGCCTCAAGCTTGTTTAGAAGTACATTGAGTCCCTGATGTCTTGCAAATGACTCCATGTCCCTGGCAACCGTCTTGATCCAGGATCTGTATACATCTTCGTACACCCTCGGCTCTGCACCGTAGTTCACCACTGCATAGCCAAAGCTTCTGTCCTGGAAGAACAATGGTGTAAATATGAACGCTGTAGGATAATCCCTGTCCTCGTACAGCTCCGGCAACAGCTTCGCAGACTCGAATACGTCGTCGTAGCGTATGTGTCTCTCTTCTTTTTCATCCGGGCCGCACTTTATCAGTCTGTATACATGATCTGTGTAACCGTGGCGAAGTGCCTCATCGCCGGTCATGACCTCCGGATTTCTCCAGTAGTCGTTCAGGCACAGATGGAAGCTCTCAAATGGTCTTATCTGGTACACGTATTCCGACACGGTGTCAAAGAATGACTCCACGCTCGTCTGCGCCACAAGGTCATCCGCCATGTTGTTGAAGCAAGAGTAGAAGCCGGTCTCTGAGAGGTCTGTCTCCCATTTGTCTCTTCTGATCCTGACTGTCTCTCGTTCCCAGCCCTCACAGCCACAGGTTCCACCTATGTACAGCTCCACATTGGACTTGAATTCCGGTACGTCATGTCCGTTGAGCTTTGCATCTATATATTTCATACAGTAGTGCCCGCAGTCATCCGCCGGTATGTCCGCAGATGTGATCGGAACAGGACTGTTTCTTCCGTCTTCTATGGAGTCATAGCCCACCACGGCTATGTCCTCGGGAACTCTTATTCCATATCTGTCAAATGCGGTGCACACTCCGATGGCCATACAGTCATTTGCACATACGATGGCATCCGGCAGATGCTCCATATCCTTCACAAGCTCGTCCACCATGTAGTCGCCGCTGTCGTACCAGTATGTTCCATAATATATCATGTCGTCCGTAACCGGCAGGTTGTGCGCCTTCATGCTGTCTATGTAACCGGCGAGTCGCTGCTTGGAGTGTATGTGCTCCTTGAGTCCGCCCAGGAAATATATGTTCTTGTGGCCGTGAACCTCTATAAGGTGATCCACGAGTTTTACTATAGGGGTATAATGATCCATCATGACCGTTGGGAATATGTTATTCTCTTTGTCGACTACCACTACCACACCATTTGCAAATTCTGACTGCAGGCGCTTCTCCAGCTTTTCTACGACTCCCGGAGTCTGTATGGTGTCCTGACACAATACCACAGCATCAAAAAGGTTAAAATTAATAAGGTTGTAGATGTTTGAATCTCCAACCTCCCTGTCTGTTGAATCCTGGTACTTCAAAAACATGGAAAATATGCAGACATCGTAATTCATATCATATGCCTGCTTCAGAAATCCCTGCATGAAGCGATTCTGTGTACTCTCTTCAACCTGTGCTGTTATAACGCATATTCTCTTCCTGTTGCTCATCTGATCATCCCCAACTGCATTTTTAAAACATTCTTTATGCAATTATATCATGTTTGCAGGCTAAAAAAAACCTTATTTATGCAATTTGACAAATGCCATAGTTTCTATCTACATTTTTAGTCTATTTTTCACCTCAAGCGCCGTGCGAGTGGTTGCAAGGCCTCCACGCGCAGTCTCCTTCAGTGTATCGGACATGTCTGCACCGATACACACCTTCACCCCCTGCCGTGTGTGAGCTCGACGGTCCAACCATTACAGGCCCCATTATGTCAAATATATTCATACTGTGTTTTCTCCTCCGATTTACGCAGGCACATCTTAACTGCCTTATTTCAATTATAGACCACGAGTGCGGTTATTTGGAATTTATTATCTTAGTTTTTTGACTCGGATATACTGTCTTTTTTCTTTTTCTGCCCGAAAAAGCAGGAAAATCTTTTCGCAAACCCGCTTACTCTGCCTTGAGCACATAGAGTCTGGAATCATAGTCTCCGCAAGGCATATCCTCTCCGACTATCTCTCCCGCCGATGTGTCGCTGGTGATGAGTCCGAGGTTCATCAGCTCATCGCCATAGCATGATGGGCCTGCGATGACATTGACTGCAGAATCCTCTCCTTTGTCTTCTGACACTTTCTCATATATCAGCTTTCCATCCGGTGTCTTGCTCACTGTGAGTGCCTGTCCTCCGAGCACATTGCAGCTATATAACGCATCAGGATCAAGGCCGTGGAGCTTCATTCTGGTGAAGCATTTGTTCGGTGTGTAGAGTGTTCTGAACCACGCAACGATGGCGGTCTTCTTATCGTCTGATACGACCATCCAGCCGCACTCCTCATCGTCAAATGGACTTGCAAGCCTGTAGAATGTTCCGTACTGGATCACCTCACGGTATGCCTTCATGAACTTGACCTGCTTCTTGACCTCATCTATCTCCTCGGCTGTGAGCTTGTTCAGATCCAGCTCATATCCAAATGTTCCAAAATATGCAGCATTTGCACGGGTCTTAAGCGGAGTCTCACGTCTTGTCTGATGATTTGGCACAACCGAAACGTGGCTTCCCATACTGCTGATCGGGTAACACATGGATGTTCCATACTGGATCTTGACTCTCTCTATGGCATCCGTGTCATCACTTGTCCAGCCCTGTGGCGCATAGTAGAGAATGCCCGGATCAAAACGTCCGCCGCCGCTGGCACATGATTCAAAGAGTACATGTGGAAATGTGCTTGTGAGTCTCTCATACAAATCGTACACACCAAGTATGTATCTGTGAAACACCTCGCCCTGTCTGTCAGCCGGAAGAGCCGCACTATAGCACTCGGTGATACTTCTGTTCATATCCCACTTCACATATGACACCTTTGCCGTGCTGAGTATCTTTGCCATCATCTCATATATTCTGTCAACGACCTCTTTTCTGGAGAAATCCAGAACATACTGGAATCTTCCGTGTGAGTCATGTCTTCCCGGAACTGAAAGTATCCAGTCTGGGTGCTCTCTGTAGAGGTCTGAGTCTTTATTTGTCATCTCAGGCTCGAACCACAGTCCGAACTTCAATCCTACCTTCTCTATATCCTCTGCAATTCCTGTGATTCCCTCCGGGAGTCTGTCTGGATTTGCCACCCAGTCTCCAAGACCTGCATGGTCTGTAGTTCTTGCTCCAAACCAGCCATCGTCAAGAACGAACAGCTCAACTCCGCACTCCTTTGCCTTCTGGGCGATGGCTATGAGCTTCTCTCTGGTAAAATCAAAATATGTAGCCTCCCAGTTGTTGATGAGGATCGGCCTTGGCTTGTCTCTCCACTCGCCTCTTGCAAGTCTCTTCTGATACAGCTTGTGGAAGGTCTGGCTCATCTTGTTGAGTCCCTGATCTGAGTATACGATGACTGCCTCAGGAGTCTGGAAATGCTCACCTGCATCGAGCTTCCAGTCAAATGTATCCGGATTTATTCCGGCAAGAATGCGGGCTGTATTTCTCGTGTCAACCTCTGCCTGTATCTTAAAATTGCCGCTGTATACAAGGCTTATTCCAATCGCCTCTCCCTGGTTCTCGTCCGTTGTCTCTCTCTTCAATGCGATGAACGGATTGTGCTCATGGGATGAATGACCACGATTACTGCCTATCGACTGTACGCCCTGCTCGAGATCCCTTGTTATTATGTGGCGCTCCCTTGCCCATGCGCCTGAGAGCTGCATCCACTGATAATCAGGATCAGGGAGATCCAGACACATACTGTAAGCAGTGGTGAGATGTACCGCCTCTGTGCCTTCATTTACATACTCCACACTCTTTGCTATGACTGGTCTGTCGCTCCATATCGTATAGAGCATTCTCGCCTTTATGCCTGTGAGTGAATCCTTCAATGTGACGATCAATGTCTCTGCCTCATCATCATTCTCTGTGTATGTTGCCGGCAATGCCTCAAGCTTTGGCTTGCCCTCATTTACCTCATGTGATACATACACAAAATCTGATATCCTGCTGCCATTTGACTGAAGGACTTCCACCATCGGCGTCCTGTAATCTGTGGTTCCGTATACAGGAAGCTCCTGCTTCACCGACTCAAGTGAGAACAACCTGTCGTCGTCATATACATACTGGAACATAGGTCTCTGGACAAGCTCCAACAGATGTGAGAAATCCTCTCTGTCCCTTATCGCCTTACCATAGTACAGATTTCCCAGATGTCCATTGGGGAGCACTGTCATGATGTAGCTTATCTCGCCATTTGTAATGTGAAATGTCTTTGTTTCTTCGTGAAAAATAATACCCATAAGTGTGACTCCTTTTCTCCATTTATTTGTCTGAGCAGACAACCTCCGTTACGCCTGTGCACTGCGCACCCTCTGCTCTAAAATCTCATGTCTGACTGCTTTTAATACAGTTATTTTAATATCTGGGAATTAGATTTTATATGGAAAAAAGTTGACCAAATATGGTACCGATAATGGTTAAGTTGGGGGATTATTCTGAACTGTGAATACGCTTTGAACATTAAGACATATCTTGCATTTAATGATCCATTCACTTTGTCTATAGATTTGAGCAATGTATCCCAAAAGTATACAGACAATAAAAAAAGCCTGAATACTGATACCAGACCAACTGTAATTTTCAATCAGTCTCCACCAATATTCAGGCTTTTTCTGCCAGCTCCGGCCTACACCGCGTACACCACAGTCTCATAAGGTCTGAGCGTACCATCGTAATCCGCATAATTACCCATAAGCACATCCGCAGTCTCAGGAATTGCATAGCCCACATCCCCACCGGTCATGTTGACAACAACATATACCGATCTGTCTGTGCTTTCTGCATTTGCTCCAGTTCCACATGCACACTCAATCTGAACCGGCTTGCGCCTGTACACTATGATTCCTGCATTATCCGTCTCCACATCCTCCAGGTCTCCGTAGATGAGAGTCTGTGTGTACTCCGAGTGATTTCTGAGCTGTATCATCGCCTTATAAAAGTTAAGCACAGAACCCTTATCAGCGCTCTCAAGCTCCACCGTCTGGAGGTCACACTGATTGTTGCATGCCAGCCATGGCTCATGCGCTGAAAATCCAAAGTTTTTTTCGCTGTTCCACTGCATTGGAAGTCTTGACTGGTCGCGGCTCCTTATATTTACGGATTCCATCGCCTCAGTCTCACTGTATCCGGCTTCAAGGCATCTCGCATACTGTCCCTTGGAATTGATATCGTCGAGCTCATCTATATTGTCAAAATGAGTGTTGATCATTCCAAGCTCCTGTCCCTGATATACAAATGGCGTACCCTTCAGGAAGAAGAACAACGCGCCAAGCGCCTTTGCCATCTGTGTCCTGTATTCAGGTATATCACCGGCTGGGAAGTATTTGCCTATACTTCTAGGCTGATCGTGGTTTTCCAGGTAATTCGCCGCCCATCCAATCTTTTTCACGAGTCTCTGATTGGTGAACAGCTTGTCCTTGAACTCCTCTATCGTCCAGTCTCTCTGGTGCAGCCAGAGATCGCCCGGATTGATATCTATGTCTGTGTAGCTGAAGTCAAATATCATGGAGAAATGTCCATCTCTTCCAATGTATTTGTCCAAATCCTTACTTGGAACTCCAGGAGTCTCTGCGACAGTCACAAAGTCTCCTCTGCCATATGTGTTAAGCTTTAACTCGTGAAGGAACTCATCTATTCCCGGCCTGTTGAGGCAGCATTTGCCAACATCGCATCTGCCGTCCTCGCCGTCTGACGGCATAGGCGGGAATGAGAGGTCTTTCTTGATAAATGTGATGGCATCCATTCGGAATCCGGCAACTCCCTTGTCGAGCCACCAGTTCATCATGTCGTAGAGCTCCTGTCTCATCTCCTCACATTCCCAGTTGAGATCCGGCTGCTCCTTCGCAAATGAATGGAAATACCAGCTGCCATCCTCAATCTGTGTCCATGTGCTTCCACCGAAATTAGATCTGAGATCTGCAAGTCCATCTATGTTGTCCTTAAATATATAGTAATTTCTGTATTTGCTGTGTCTGTCCCGGCACGCCTCCTGGAACCATCTGTGCTGGTCTGATGTGTGATTGATGACCATGTCCATGATGATCTTGATGCCATTTTCATTTGCACATCTTATAAGTTCATCCGCATCCTCTATGGTTCCAAACTCAGGATTCACATCATAGTAATCCGATATGTCATATCCGTTGTCCTTCATAGGCGACTTGAAGAATGGACATATCCACACAGCGGTCACGCCAAGTTCTTTGAGGTACGGCAATTTCTCGGTTATCCCCTTCAGATCTCCTATGCCGTCTCCGTTGCTATCATAGAAGCTTCTAGGGTATATCTGGTAAAATACCGCCTCTTTCCACCATTTTTTGTCCATATTTTATGTTTATCCTTTCACAGCTCCGGCTGAAATTCCCTCGATGATATTCTTCTGAAGAATGATGAATATGATCACAATAGGGATGATACAGAGAAGTACTGCAGGGAAGATGAGCTCCCATGGATTTCCGTACTGTCCTGACAGACTCTTTGCATAATATAAGCTCAGCGTGAGCGTCTTTTTGTCGTTATTTCCTATTACGAGGAATGGAAGAAGGTAATCGTTCCATATCCACACTGCATTTGTGATGACAACTGTCATGGTCGTCGGCTTTAAGAGCGGCATGACCACATATCTGTATATCTGGAATATATTTGCTCCATCGAGCATGGCTGCCTCCTCAAGTGACAGCGGAATACTCTTGATGAATCCTCTGTACAGCAGAACCGACATACTGATTCCAAAGCCTCCGTACATGAGGATCAGACCCGGTGTGTTCTTGAGTCCCAGCTTGTCCATAAGTGATACCAATGGGTACATAACTGACTGGAAAGGTATGAGCATGGCTGCTGTGTACGCGATGAAGAGTATATTTGCCACTTTGGAATCTGTTCTGGCAATTGCCCATGCGGCAAATGAAGATATGAACACGATAAGTGCCACAGCTGCAACTGTTATGAGTACTGTCTGAAGCAGGCTGCTGCCGAGATTTATCTGCTCAGCTGCATTCTTCAGATAGTCCAGATTCCACGACTTCGGGAGAGCTATTGGAGATGATACTATCTCCTGCTGTCCCTTGAATGAATTGACGATCAGGAACCATATCGGGAATATGGTCACGATTGCCAATACAGCGAGTATAACCACTATGATTGCTCTTTTGATCTTGCCTTTTACTCCCATTATGATTCGATCTCCTTTCTCTTAGTGATCATTACCTGAGCTATAGATATAACTGCAATGATAACGAAGAATATAACTGCCTGTGCCTGCGCCTCTCCATATGCCGGAGGTGAACTCTCTCTTACTGTTTTCAGTATCATGTAGGATATCATGGTCGTTCCGAAATTGCCCTCTGTCAGTGAAACATTGAGGTCGAGCATCTTGAAGCTGTTTGCCAGTGACATGAAGAGAACTATCGTAAATGAAGGCATGAGAAGCGGAAGTGTGATCTTCCTGAAGCTTGTCCAGCCTGTGGCTCCATCTATTCTGGCAGCCTCATAAATATCCTCAGAAATATTGTTGAGTCCGTTGAGGTAGATTATCAGGTAGTAACCTGCAACCTGCCATACTCCGACAATGGCATATGCCAGAAGTGCCTTCCACTGATTCTGAAGCATGTTGTTGAGCACCTCTACATGTACCACGCCATCTGTTCCAAACAGTGTCTGTGAAAATACATTTTCAAATATGAAACGCCATACATAACCCATGGCAAGCATTCCAAGTACATACGGAAGGAACAGTACCGTTCTGAAAAGTCCCTTGCCCTTGGTGAGCTTCTTGATCATGAGTGCCAGAAGAAGACTGACAACATTCTGTGCTATTACTGCAAGTACAGCATATATGGCCGTGTATCCAAGTGACTGAAGGAAATCCTTTGACTTGAATATGCTTGTATAATTCTTAAGTCCCACCAGTGCGTTCCACCAGTGCTCCCCACCTACGAAGTATGAACCTCTCCACTCAGTGAAGGAGTAGATCACACCCTCTATAAAAGGAACTATGATAACCAGCAGAAACAACACTATAGAAGGCAGAACCATAAACCAGAATTTTCTTTTGTAAAATCTTTTCATAGTTTTTCCTTTCCTACATTTAGCACCAGCCATGCAAAATTTGCCTTCGTTGTATGATCGCATTGCTTCGCAATGCGATAGGTCGTCGATGCCATTTTAAGATGTGGCTTCGCCACATGGGCATCTCCTCGGTCAAGGCTGGTGCTGCCTGTCAGATTCCCATCGGGAATCTGACATATCTTAAACTACTACTCTTTGATGCTGTCCTTCCACTTTGTCAGTGCATCTTCCACACCTGTTCTTATAGTGTTTTCATCCCACTGATCAGGATTTGTAAACAACTGCTCCTGAATAGTTGCACCGATGGTGTTGAGTCCCCATGACTCAGGGAAAGCATCGAAGTCATTGCCCATCACAAGGTCATTGCTCATATAGTATACAAGTGAATTGCTGAGCGGATTCTCAAGCTTCTCGCTCTCGTCTGCGTTGAATGGGACAAATGCGAATTTGTTTGTGATGTAATCTTTTCCTGTATCTGATGTGTAGAGCCATACAAGGAAGTCCTCAGCGGCCTTCTGCTCCTCTTCTGAATCCTTCTTGTTGATAACGTAATACTGTGAAACGAACTCAGGGATTGAGCTGTTCATCTTGTCAACTGTAACGCCCTCAGCTGAGATGTCACTCTGCTCAAGGTTGACCTTCATTGGGAGCATCGTAAGTCTTGATGCCTTGTCTGCATCCACACCTGCGATGGTTCCGTATACCCAGTTACCCTGCTTGATGAACATTGCCTTACCCTCGGCAAATGTCTGAACTGCCTGATCATATCCTGTCACTGTTGAGTTGATGTACTCTGATCCACGCTCTACCTTGCCGCTTGGTCCTGCTGTGTAGCTTGAAAGCATGTCAAGCTCCTGAACCATCTTTACAAGTGGCTCCTCAAGCTTATCAACATCTTCATTTGTAGCTGCTGCCGTTGCATTGTAGTTAGGGAATACTGCATTCAGTGCGTAGTTTGTATAGTGGTTTGCATATGTCCACTTCTCTGCGCCTGCGATTGCAAATACTCCGTTCATGTTCTCTGTTGTGGCTGTCTTGTCCTTTGCCGTGGTGTATGCATTGCCTGAAAGTGTAACCTTCTCACCACCCTTGCCGTTTATGTAATCATCGATTGCCTTGATCATGCCTGTGAACTCTTCATAATTGGCACTTCTGTAATCAGCGACAAATGCGTCTGCGCTGTCAAGTCCAAATACATCACATATCATCTGCGTATCTGCGATAAGTCCGTAACCCTCTACGTTGTAAGGGATTCCGCAGCTTGCTCCGCTCTCATCTGCGAGCTGCATGCTCTCTGGAATTGAATCGTAGATTGACTTTAACTCCTCATTCTTTACTGATGTTGATGGAAGTACAAATCCGCCCTCGTTCCACTCTGTGAACTGTGCCTGATTTATCGCGTACAGTGTAGGATAGTTCTTGGAATTCATCTCAGATCTGAGTGTCTCCATGGTCTCCTGTGTACCACATGTGTAAACCTTAACCTTAACTCCTGTCTCTGTCTCATAATCCTTGCACAGATCCTGGATACTGTCTGCGATCTCGGACTTTGTGTTGTAAATATACAGATCGTAATCCTTCTTTGCTGAACCACATCCTGTCATGGATGCAAGTCCCAGCATCATTGCTGCTGAAAGTGCACATGCTACTAATTTCTTTGCTCTCATAACCTTTTCTCCTTTTCTTGCTTTGAATTTTCCCTCTTGTTAATTCTCGCTATCATTCATATTGTTCCGATAAAACACATTTCATAAGCGCTTAAATGAAACATGTTTCATTTGCATTAAGATTATCATATGAAACATGTTTCGTCAATAGGGGATTTATAGATTTTTGTATTTTGTGCTCTTAGTAAGTTTTTTATGTTTTGTACCCACACAAAAAAGAAGTTCATGATTTTTGAGTGGCACCTCATTTTCTCTTCATGAACTTCTTTTCGTAATCATACTATAAAGTTGTATCGCCTTTTTCTACGCTCACCGGAAGTAGTATAAGATTTCCGTCTATATGTGTGTTTCTCTCTTTTGCGCTGTCGATCTGATCTGCGGTTGCACTTTCAACCTGTCCTTCGGCATCATCTTCCTCCTCCGGTCCGTCGATCATCTCCATAAGCTGGCGTACTGCCTCCTGGGCGATCTCCTTGTACGGCTGATGTATCGATGTGAGCCTTGTCGTGCTGGCGTTGGTTATGTACGTTCCGTCGTATGCCACGATCGCCAGGTCATCAGGAATCTTTTTGCCTATGGCAAGTGCCGCCTTAAGGAATGCTATCGCCGGCATGTCTGCGGCAAATATTCCGTCCACGTCAGGATACTCCTCCAGTATGCATTTTGCCATCTCAAAATATCCATGAAAATCAAAGTCGTTCCACTGTATTGGAACTCGTCTGGATTTTATCCCATTCTCGGCAAGGACTCTATCTAGTTCCTCATGGCACTCAAATGACATGATATTCTTATCTACCTTGATTCCTGATATGTGGATGACATATTTGCATCCACTGTTTATAAATTCCTGGGCAGCAAGCTGTCCGCCCATCTTGTGATCCGACACTACGACAGGAAATTTGCTGCCAACCTTATAATCCAGCATGACCATCGGCTTATCTATCTTCTGGTATTCCTTCGCCGTACATGCCGACGTTCCGCATATGATCCCATCCACGATGTTGGACTTTAACAGCTTGAAACACTCCTTCTCCCTCTGCTTGTCATCGGATGTTGAAAAAAGCATAAACTTGTATTTCTTCTCATAAAGTATCTTTTCTATCTCCGATGCCAGTGATGAAAACCATGGGTGCTGGATATTTGGAACCAACATCGCAATGGAGTTTGATCTGCCCTTGAACATGCCTCGCGCAAGCTCATTTGGAACATAATCCAGTTTCTTCATCGCATCTTCTATCTTCTTCTGAGTCTCAGGTTCAACATTTGCCGTGCCGTTGATAAGTCTCGACACCGTGCAGATGGCGACCCCCGCCTCCTTCGCAACGTCTCTTATACTTGCCATATATAAATATACTCTCCTTATGAATTTCAGACTGTAGTCCATGAAACTTGTTTCATAAGAAGAGTATACCATAATACTTTCCGTAATGTAAATTGTGTAATATGACGATAATCAGCTCAAAAGCTCCTCTATCATAGCTCCGTCAAATGTCACGCTCTGAACGTGATTTACCTCGATCTGGTAAAGCGCATGTGCAACTATGTGCTCTGCAGCCTGCTCTATATCTCTGATTCCGGTCACGCCGTCGCACTTCTTGATGACAGCATCCACGCCGTCTGGAAGGATGATGCACTCGCTCCCTTCAAGTCCGATGCGCTTGAGCACCTTCGGCAGGACAAATTTGTTGAATATCTCCTTCTTCTCATCCGGGGTGTAATCCGGTATGTCTATGACAGCAAATCTCGACATGATAGGCTTGCTGATGTTCTCCTTGTCATTTGCCGTTGCTATAGGGTATACACCGTTTGTCGGGATCATGCACTCCATGTAGTTGTCGGTAAATCCCAGGTTGTCCAGCAGTGTCAGCAGTACATCCGCAGGATTGCCGTTGCCCTTGCCAGAGTTTGCCTTGTCCAGCTCATTGATGATGAATACAAGATTGGACTCGCCCGCCTGTGAAAATGCTTCCATGATGATTCCCGGCTTGGCATTTGAATATACTCTTGAGCTTCCTGTCAGCTGCTCCGGGTCATTGATCGAACTCATGTCAAGGGTCGTCCATGGAAGTCTCAGTATTCTCGCAACTGCGTAGGCTATCTGTGACTTTCCTGTTCCGGCAGGTCCGCAGAGCAGAAGTCCGTATGCAGGAAGGGTATGTGTACGGTTGATCTGGATGATGGTCTCGATAATCCTCTGCTTAACCTTCTCCATTCCGTAGAGTTCTTCGTCCAGTATTCTTCTCGCCTCATCGGGATCTATCGCCTCAAAATAATTGCTCTTCCACCTGATGTTCATCGCCATGGAAAGTGCTCTCTGCGCGTGGCGTCTCTCCTCCGGGGATACCTCGCTGGATCTCGCAACCGCAAGATTTCTTCTGGCCCACAGTCTTATATTGTCAGGAAGTGTTCTTCCGGCGCAGTGCATGAAGTCAATGATACTCTGCATGCTTGTGAGCTTCATGTCATCGCCAAGTGCCTCCTCCTCTTCTTCCTCCTCGGATTTCTCTTCCTCCGAAGGGGCATCGCTGGCAAGAAGTCTCTCTATCATAAACTGCAGGAATCCATCATTTGCCGAGAGCTTTGATCCGCCGCCAAACTCAGTCTCCCTTATCTTGTACACTGCGTAGCCCTCCGGTCTGTTCTCTCCCGACAGACGGACGTTGATGTGATTTTCGCCGAGCCATTTGAGAAGGCTTACAAATCTCGCATCTATCTTCATTATGTCGGCGGACTGAACTCCGTCCACCTCGTCAAATTCAAATGCTGTCCTTTTGATCGGATTGGTGAACTTTCCGCTGGAGTGGTGAGCCCACTTCCTGGTCGTGTTCTCAAGGATCATGATCGGCTTCTCCGCTGTTGCTGTAGACTCCGAAGACTGGAACGTCTCATATGTAACTATGTTCTTATTCTTGTTGTCACTTCCGCTGAAATCAAATACTGGCATATTTTCCTCCCTGTTTAATGGTGTTTTATTGCAAGTTTAATCATACCTTGCAATTATAAAACATCATATTTTATTTTTCTTCAAACACCCGCATCCATCTTTCCCGTTTAAGCCTTGTGGTGAACAGGATTCCCCTGAAACAGAGCTCCACGCACATGGCGATCCATACACCATAGAGCCCCACCCTCGGTGCAAGTATAGCTGCAAGCGGTATCCGCACACACCACATACTTGCAAAGTTCATGCAGCTTGGGACCAGAGTGTCCCCGGCTCCCCTGAGTGCCCCCGATGCAACTATGGATGCAGCGTAAAATGGCTCGGCAAATGCTTCTATCCTCAGCACAGCCGCACCTAGATTTCTTATCTCCTCGTTCGGTGTCAGCACACCTATCATGGCCGGAGCTGCTATGTACATGAGAACTCCGCCAACGGTCATAACCGACACACCTAATCCCATTGTAATCCATGCCATCCTCCTGGACAACTGTTTTTGTCCGGCTCCCACGCATTGTCCCACAAGTGTGGTTGATGCCGCCTGTACTCCGTAGCCCGGCATGTAGCAGAAGCTCTCCGCAGTAACTGCAAATGAGTTGGCTGCGATGGCTATCGTTCCGAGCGGTGACACGATCTTTGTAGACATGACGTACGCCGAGCACATGACCATCTGCTCAAGCCCCACCGGCGCTCCTATCTTTACCGCTTTGACAAGTATATCCCTGTGAAATCTTAAGTGTTCGCCCTTTCTTAAGTGAAGTGTCTTGTTCTTCCAAAGAAGTGCTGTGACCATGATGGCACAGGTGACAGCCTCAGCCGTGATGGTTCCGAGCGCCGCACCTGCAACGCCAAGGTCAAGTCCCGGCATGGTAAATGTCAGTCCATTCATCGAGGTTTCAGACTGCACAAGTGTTGACAAATGGGAACCAAAGGCTCCTGCCTGAACCGTTCCTGCCATCTGAGAACCAACCAGCCTTACGCTGGATAAAAACGGAATACTTAAATTTACAATTCTTGTCGGAAATATAAAGAACAAATTAAAAATCACATCCATCACACAGCACATGACATTCAGTATGCCTGGTAGTCTCATATTTCCGGAGCTCTGGTGCATGCCGCCCGCTATGCTGTTCATCTGCAGAGCGGGAAGTCCCAGCATATACACAAGGAAATACTGGCTTGCCATCTTCTGTATAGCAGCTTCACCGCCGAGCCAGCTCGGAAGCGGTGTGCTTATCACTGCTGCAATGAGTGCGAGTATGACGCTTATGCACAGGGCTATTATGAGTCCCTGTTTCATGATATTTCTGGCAGATTTATCCTCACCGGCCCCCACAGCCTGGGCTATCTGCACAGTAAATCCTGTAGTCACCGCAATGCATAGCCCGCCAAACAGCCATGTCGTGGACGAGACAAGTCCGATGGCTCCCGATGCATTTGCACCAAGACGCCCCACCATGGATGCATCGATGTACTGCATGACAATGGACGAGATCTGGGCAAGGATCGCCGGGATGCTGAGCCTGACCGTAAGTCCTATCTGCTGGGATGCGGTCATGGACTTTCCAGATATCATGTCCTTCAGCAAGTTTTCACTGCTACTCATCTATATCTCCTTTTTCAAAATCACTGACACCCTTGGCAAGTCTCCTCATACCGTCTTCCACGGTTGATCTTGGACATGCAATGTTAAGTCTGATAAATGCTTTTCCGTTCTTGCCGTACGAAAGTCCCGGCGACATATAGAGCCCTGTGTTCTTCCTGATGAATGCTGAAAGCTGTTTTGCGTTGTCAGTTATCTTACTGCAGTCAAGCCAGAGAAGGTATGTTGCCTCCGAGTACACCACCTTCATGTCAGGGATATTCTCAGATACAAATTTTCTCACATACTGCTTGTTCTCATACAGATACTGCCTGAGACTGTCCAGCCACTCTCCGCCTTGTGTAAATGCTGCTATCGCCGCATCCACCGCAAATGCATTTGGCTCGGCTACCTCGTCTGTGTTCAGACCTCTCCACATCTTGTGTCTCAGGAATTTATCCGGAACCACTATGGCCGCAGTCTGTATTCCGGCTATGTTGAAGGTCTTTGTCGGCGCAATACAGGTCACACTTATATCCCTGCATGTGTCCGATGCCGTGGCAAATGGCACATACTCCTTGTCAGGATCGGTGAGATCGCAGTGTATCTCATCCGAGATGACCGTCACACCATACTTTGCGCAGAGCTCTCCCACATGGGCAAGTGTCTCCTTATCCCAGATCTTCCCCGCAGGATTCTGTGGATTGCAGAGTATCATGAGGCTGGTCTGTGGATCTGCAAGCTTTGCCTCAAGATCCTCAAAGTCCATGGCATATCCCTCGCCGTCGTATTTCAGAGGACTCTCCAATATATTTCGCCCATTGTTGTATATAGAATTGAAGAAAATATTGTAGACAGGGGTCTGCACTACAACATTCTCTGCGGGTGTGGTGAGCTTTCTCACCGCCGTTGATATGGCTGGAATGACTCCGGAGCAGAACACCAGCCAATCCCTGTCTATCGCAAATCCGTGTCTGCTGCCCCACCAGTTCACGTAGGCATCTGCCCACTCATCTGGGATGATGGAATATCCGAATATTCCGTGCTCCACCCGGGCTGACAGTGCCTTCCTGATGCACGGAGCCGTCTGGAAATCCATATCTGCCACCCACATTGGCAGTTCATTTTCCGGCACGTCCCATTTCAGGGAGCCTGTGCCGCGTCTGTCTATAACCTTGTCAAAATCAAACTTCATGTTTGTCCCTCCACTTCATGGAGAGATTCCGCGGCTGCTGTGGCAAACGGCTGGCACATATAGAGTACTCCATCACGTTCGTCTTCCCTCGCCTTGCTTTGCTTCTATCTGCACTGCGCTCTGCAAGCGATAAGGGCGTTGCTTGCGCCGCTCCGGCAAGAAGCAGCAATGCTCAGTCGACTTCACTACCGATTGAGCACTCTATATGTGCCAACTCGTTTCACCACAGCAGCCGCGGAATCTCATTTACGTTATGATATATCACAAAATCTTAAACTCGTTTAGTCCTGTACTATTATTTTCGTCTTTGACGGATCTACTTTGTCTTTTTCTATTATCAGGTTGTCAATGTGCTGGGCTTTGATGGTTCCTGATGTCGGGTTCATGACACTGTCTATCTTGCTGCAGATGTCGGCATCCACTGTTGAATATTCAAATGCAAGTGTTGTGTTGATGAGCTTGCAGTTCTTCATCACAAGGTTGTCAATGTAGCACATGCCCTGAAGGCTCTCGATGGTGCAGCTCACCAGGGTGAGGTTCTTTGCGTTCCAGCCAAGATACTCGCCCGATATGAATGAATCATATACGGTCACGTTCTCGGTATTCCAGAATGCATCCTTTGAAAGCAGATTGGAGTTTCTTATCTCCACATTCCTGCATCCGTCAAATGAATAGTTGCCGTCAAGCTTCAGGTCGTCTATCTTCATATTATTGCTGTTCATGGCAAAATAGTCGCCCTTTGCTGTCACATGATCTATGGTCACGTCATCGCAGCTCCAAAGGGTCTCCTCAGCATGGGTGAATGTCACATCCGTAAGCTCCAGACCTTTACATCTGCGGAAATTCTTTGGCGCCTGGATGAGTGCACGCCTCACCGCGCTATTATCAGTGTACCACACTCCGGCTCTCGCCATCTCAAACCAGTGACAATCCTCCGCAACAATGTTCTTGCTGTACCACAGTGGATACTTCCATTTGAACACGCTGCCGTACAGATTTATGCCGCGGCTCTCCTTAAGCGGAGACTCGCCGTCGTCAAATATCGTATCATATATATCGAGATTTTTTCCCATGAAAAGAGCTCTCTCACCTGTCAGAAACTCCTGTCTTATAATCTTCTTTTCTTCTTTATTATCCATCTCGTTCATCTTCCTTTTGTATATTCTCTATTATATTATTGGCCTATTATCACCATGTTATCACTTCTGGCAAATGCGAATATGACTGAGCTTATGACCACCATGAGTGGCAGTGCAAACAGTAATATATTTATTACCTGAAATTTGCTATATTAACAGACTTATCCTCTTAAATTAAGGGATTCTCAACCAGTCTTCTTTATATTATAATCTACACATACAAGTCCGACATGTAAATAGGGATCTCATGTCTGATATTTTGGGGAAACAACAATTTCAGGGGGTACATTATGATTTTAACATCGGGGGATTCTATCAGTATTTTTTTCAGACTATTACCTTATACGACTTACATTATTCCAATAGCATCATTCATCATAGCTGTGGTCATCGGCCTTTCCATACGGGGTAAGGCATGCCGTATCGAGCGGGACTATACCAGAACATCCGCCGATATCACATCTGTCAGAAGATTCAGTAAAAGAACCCATATCAACTATGAATACCGCGACCAGTCCGGAGTATTGCACAATGGTTTTCTTTCCGTCCGCGGTATAACAAATTACAACTCCATGTCGTCCATCGCAATATATTACAACCCGAATAATCCATCCGTATCTTATACGGAAAGAACTATGAACAGCGACAAAAATGCACCATTCATCTATGGTGGTGCTGTTCTGCTTGGAACTTTGGTATTTTTATGGAGAAGGCGCTGATTTCTCAGCGTCTTCTTTTTTATACCCTGATGAGATCCTTTGCCACCTCACCGGCTATGATAAGCCCTGCGACTGATGGCACAAATGCCACGCTGCCTGGGATGTCTCTGCGCTCTGTACATTTGTGTTCTGCACCCGGAGGACAAATGCAGTTGTTTCTGCAGCTTATCGCCATATCTTCGATCGGCCTTGTCGGAATCTCTTCCGAGTATACGACCTTGAGTTTCTTGACGCCCCTCTTCTTCAGCTCCCTTCTCATGACCTTCGCAAGCGGACACACCTTTGTCTTGTATATATCTGCAACCTTGAACTGGCTTCCGTCAAGCTTGTTTCCCGCACCCATGCTGCTGATGATTGGGATATTCTTCTCCTTGCACTTCATGACAAGAGCGATCTTGGCTGTCACGGTGTCCACCGCATCGACTACGTAGTCGTAGCTGTCCCAAGGAAAGTCATCCGCATTTTCCGGAAGGAAGAAACATTTGTGTACCTCAACCTCCACATTTGGATTGATGTCAAGCATCCTGTCCCTCATAACATCGGTCTTGTACCTACCAACTGTACTTCTGGTCGCTATGATCTGTCTGTTGAGATTGGTCAGACACACCTTGTCGTCATCTATCAGGTCAAATGCTCCGACGCCGCTTCTAACCAGCGCCTCGCATACATAGCCGCCAACTCCGCCTATTCCAAATACCGCTACCTTAGAGCCTGCCAGCTTGTCCATGGCTTCCTTGCCAAATAGCAGCTCTGTTCTCGAAAACTGTGTTAACATCTCTTATTCTCCTAATATGATATATATCCCACTACAACTATATACAAAATAAGTTTTTTTTCAACTGAAATCTTATTGCCCCTCCGTCCCTGATTTATATTGAGTACATGTATCCGATTCGGTCACTGTACTCCCGGGTAAGATCGGCGATGGTTTTGTTATCAAGGATATTGTTGATGGCAGTCTCAAGGTCATCCCACACCTCTCCGATGACATCGTTCATAACCATGTTGGTGTCGCCATCCTCATCAACTCGATTATCGATCGGTGATATCCTGCCCTCAATCGCCCTTAACACCATCCCAACCGTGATCTCCTCCGCTGGCATGTTCAGACTGTAACCGCCCCTCGGGCCTCTCACGCTCCTTAAATATCCTGCCTTTAGCAGAGAAGATGTAACCTGCTCAAGATATTTGTCAGACAATCCACATCTTCTGGCTACGGCTTTGACAGTAACCGTGCTGCCACTGTTTATCGATATATCTACCATGAGTCTCAATGCATATTGCCCCTTTGATGATATTAACATTTTTCCGCCTCCTGTTCATTGTTATATTTTACCTATAGAATTACTATGAATTAGTTTTATTTTTTTTGGCAGGGAGAAAACAGGTATGCATTTACATTCCATGCTTTATCTCCATGCCAATTGCTTCCCAATTATTCTATTTATTTTTTTGAGTATGTTTCTATATCGTTAATCATATATGCCGATCAGCTGTTTCAGTTATCCTTATTTTTTAACCCATTCAGGTATTCCTCTACATAATGGATAACTGCTGCACCGTCTCCGACTGCTGTCGCCACCTGGCGCACCGCCTTGGTCCTCACATCTCCCGCGGCAAATATTCCCTGTGTGCTGGTCTGTCCGGTCTCGCCTGCTGCAACGTAACCAGCGTCATCAAGCTCCACAACGTCACCGAGGAAGTCTGTGATAGGGCTTGTTCCTATTGCTATAAATACACCGGCTACCGGAAGTGTGAAATCGCGATTGACCTGTCCATCCGCTGCTGTCGGTGTCTTCACAGCAACCTTGAGCTCCAGCTTGCCCGGTGTTCCGCCTATCTCTGTCACCTGCGCAAATGGGTGGAATTCTATATTCTCAGTCTCAAGCACCTGCGCTCCGAGTATTTTCTCGCCTCTGAACTCATCTCTTCTGTGGATCAGATGTACCTTGCTGCACATCTTTGACAGATACAGGGCATCCTCAAGAGCTATATTACCTCCGCCCACAACTGCGACTTCTTTGTTCCTAAAGAACGCTCCATCACATGTGGCACAGTAAGAAACTCCTGCCCCTGTGAATTCCTCCTCACCGGGAACGCCAAGCTTTCTGTGCTTTGCGCCTGTGGCTATCAGAACCGCCTTTGTCTCTATGCTGCTGCCATCCTCCAGGCTGACCTTCTTGTGATCGCCGTGATCCTCGATGGCTGTCACCTCTCTGTCATCAAACTCCACGCCAAATGTATCCGCGTGTTCTCTGAACTTCATACCCATGTCAAAGCCGCTTATGCCCGGCAGCCCGAGGTAGTTGTCCACCTGCTCTGTATTCACGATCTGCCCGCCGGAGAATGCTTCCTTCTCCAGTACCACCACGTCCATCATCGCCCTCTTGGCGTAGACTGCGGCGGACAGACCCGCAGGGCCGCTGCCCACAATAACCAAATCTCTCATATTTCCTCCTTGTCGAAGAAGGTCGCTGTAATGTTTATGTGATGCTCCAAGGCTACGCACGACTCTGTCACCTTGTCTTAGCTCCTGACTACATTCGCTCCCGCCCCCCTATAAGGGCAAGGGGGCTCCCGCTCAGCAAGGAGCGACAAGCTTCCGTCGTCTATGTGCTACCCGCCTTTGGAGCATCACATAAACATGACAGCTTACTCTTCGATAACCGTTAGTTTTATTATGTTATTTCCAAACCACTCTTTTAATACTTATCTAATTATTTCTACAATATAGGAATATAAATTCCTTTTTAATGAGACATCTTCTGACCTACTAAGTCTCTCTAGTTCTCTTTGTATTTCTTTATCAGCTCACAGGTTTTGGATACGTCTTCCTTGCTGTGTGCGTAAGATACGAACATTGCCTCGAACTGTGATGGAGCAAGGTAGATTCCGTTGTCCAGCATGTATGAGAAATACTTTGCATACCTTGCGGTGTCGCTGGATATTGACGTGTCCATATCCACTACTTCCTGATCTGTGAAGAATACGCTCATCAGTGAGCCTATCTGGTTGACATGGACTGTGTCGCCAAATGTGCTTCTGACTGTGTCGGCTATCTGCCTTGTGCTCTTTTCTATCGCCGGATATATTGTATCCTTTTCCTGCTGGAGTATACGGAGCGTTGTAAGTCCCGCTGTCATGGCTATAGGATTGCCCGACAGGGTTCCCGCCTGGTATACTCCGCCAAGTGGTGCCACCATGCTCATGACATCGCGGCGTCCGCCGTATGCTCCCACCGGCATTCCGCCTCCGACTATCTTGCCAAGTGTTGTGAGATCAGGCTTTACCCCGAAGTATTCCTGGGCACCGCCAAGGCTGAGTCTGAAACCTGTGATGACCTCATCAAATATAAGAAGTGCGCCGTACTCATTTGTTATGTCCCTGAGGAACTGAAGGAATCCATCATGCGGTGGGACAACTCCCATATTTGCGGCAACCGGCTCGACCACGATTGCGGCAATGTCTTTGCCCTCCGCCTCAAATAACTTCTTTACGCTGTCCTCGTTGTTATACTCTGCTATGAGTGTATGCTGTGTATACGACTTTGGAACTCCCAGGCTGTCCGGAACTGACTGTGTAAGTGCCGCCGAGCCTGCCTTGACCAGAAGTCCATCACTGTGTCCGTGATAGCAGCCGCGGAACTTTACAATCTTGTCTCTGCCTGTAAATCCTCTCGCCACTCTGAGCGCACTCATCACTGCCTCTGTTCCCGAGTTGACCATTCGTGTCAGCTCCATTGACGGCATGAGCTCATTTATCAGCTCTGCGATCTCGAGCTCTTTCCTTGTCGGTGCGCCAAATGTAAGTCCGTCATCACAAGCCGCCTTCACCGCATCTATGACTCTGTCATCGGCATGCCCCAGAATTCCCGGGCCCCAGGAACAAACATAATCCACGTAGGAATTGCCATCCTCGTCAAATATATGTGAACCTTTTGCTTTCTTCATAAATACAGGTGTCCGTCCCACCGAGCCAAATGCCCTGACCGGTGAATTGACGCCGCCCGGAATTACCTTCTGTGATTTCTCAAATAGATCCTGTGAATTTGTCATTGCCATTCTTCTTTCTATAATTTATCGTCCTGTGTGACTTTTTTCTTTGTTTCATTTTGTTTTTCGCAAAGCTATGTTATTTTAGCCGTTTAGATACAATATTATATCTTTTTCTATTTTATATTCCAAATAGATAAAAACGTCTCGTTATACATAGAAACTATTGTCCTACTCAGCTCTATCTTCTTTTAAGTGTTGATGTCGCATTCTCCTCATCAAGCCAGTGTGCCACGTCTATAGCGTGATAGGTTATGATGATCCCTGCGCCGGCTCTCTTCATGGCTGTCATGTTCTCCATGACGATCCTCTTCTCGTCTATCCAGCCATTTGCCGCAGCTGCCTTGACCATGGAGTATTCGCCGCTGACATTGTACACCGCTATCGGATAGTCCGTGTGTTTTCTCACATCCTTGACTACATCCAGATAAGCAAGTGCCGGCTTGACCATGATTATGTCTGCTCCCTCGGCGATATCCGCCTCGCACTCTCTCAGAGCCTCCCTGCCATTTGCGGGATCCATCTGGTATGTCCTTCTGTCTCCAAACTGTGGTGCAGAATGTGCCGCATCGCGAAATGGTGCGTAGTAACCAGATGCAAATTTCGCACTGTAACCCATGATCAGTACATCCGTCAGCCCGTTGTCGTCAAGTGCCTTTCTGATGTATGCGGTGTGTCCATCCATCATATCCGACGGAGCCACCATGTCTGCGCCAGCCTTTGCAAGTGATACAGCCATCTTGCCCAGATATGGAAGAGTCTCATCGTTGAGTATCTTGCCGTCATGGATAATTCCGCAGTGACCGTGTGATGTGTACTCGCACAGACAAATGTCCGCTATGACTATCATGTCCGGATACAGCTCTTTTATCCTCCTGACCGCTTTCTGCATGATTCCCTGGTCGTCGTACGCACTGCTGCCCACCTCATCCTTGTGAGCCGGTATGCCGAACAGGAGAACCGCGCTGATTCCAGCGTCCGCCACTCTGCGAAGCTCCTCCTCAAATGTGTCGAGTGAATACTGGTATATTCCCGGCATGGAGTCTACCGGATTCTTGATCCCTGTGCCCTCCGCCACAAACATCGGATATACAAGATCCTCCTTGTTAACCCGGTTCTCTCTAACCATATTTCTGATGGCCTCGCTGCCACGAAGTCTTCTGAGTCTTATCATGTTACTGCCTCTTTTCTCTAAAATAATAATCACCGATGGCTGATATAAGGTGCTCGATATCACCGACCTTCGGAACTATATCCGCATGATAACCAGCTTTCTCCAAAGCCTTCTCTGTCACATTTCCAAGTGCTGCTATGCGGATGTTTTTCATTATATCATGAATTTTTAAAGTACTTTCTGTATTATTCGTATGCTCCCTGCATGAATCAACATCATTCGGCATATGATCCATGCCAGATCCATTTTCCTCTGCGTCAAGGACTTTCAGGAATCCCCTGACACCTGACGCGCTGACAAATGTGATCACATCCAGATCTTTCAGATACTGTATGCTCTCCATCCTGCGGCCAACCACATCATATACTGGAATCTCCTCGTATGTTACGCCGCCCTTATCAAGTATATCAAGCATTGTCTCGCTGCCCTGAACGGCTCTCGGAAGGAGAAGTTTCTCTCCGTCATTCATCACATTTGCAAGTCCCATAGCAAGAGCGCTTGTGGTGTACTCGTCCGGCACATAGTCCGCTATGTAGCCTTCGGATCTTAACGCATCCCTTGTTCCGGCACCGACCACCGCAAATTTCAGATGAGCCAGTTTTCTGACATCTATATTCCACTCCCTGAGCCATTTGAAAAACAGGGTTATGGTGTTCTGACTGGTAAATGCCAGCCAGCTGTAATCTTCTATATGTTCCAGAGCCACGCACAGCCTGTCCTTCTCCTCTGTCTGCTCCACACTCATATCCACTATGCTGTAGGACTGACCACCGAGCGCATCTATTGCAACTCTCATCTTCTCGCGAAGCTTTGGCGTTCCAACTAGTCCAACGTGGACATTCTGAAGCGGTCCTCTGTTCGGTGCAGTAAAATCCAGTGCTGCATTTTCACCCACGACTATGATCGCAGGAGATTCAAGCTTTGCCTCGTTCACCTTGTCCGCAATTGTCTGTATATCGCCGCGGACTATCCTCTGCCCTGGCATGGTTCCTTTGGAAATGACCGCGACCGGAGTATGTTCCTCCGCCCCAGTCTGAACAAGTCTCTCCATGATCTGTGGCAGTCTGTTCAGCCCCATCAGGAACACGCTTGTCCCTTCCTGATTTCTGATGTAGTCGTAGTCATCTAAACCACCTTCATCAGATCTGTGTATGTCCGCCCGCTTGTGTCCTGTTATCACGTGAAAGCTTCTGCTCGTTCCTCGGTGTGTCACCGGTATGCCGCACACCTCCGGAACCGCCACTGCGGATGTTATTCCCGGTATCACCTGAAATGGGATCCCCGCTTTTAGAAGTGCAGTCACTTCCTCGCCGCCTCTTCCAAACACAAATGGATCGCCACCTTTGAGGCGCACCACCATGTTGCCTTTGCGGCCTTCCTCAACAAGTATCTCGTTTATCTCAGGCTGCTTCTTGTAGTGGCTGCCCGCCTGTTTGCCGACGTATATCCTGCGGCAGTCCGGCTTCACCATCTCCAGAAGCTGATAGGTTCCAAGCCTGTCATATATGATTGCATCGCATTGTTTTATGAATTCCAGGCCCTTCACCGTGATGAGTCCCGGATCGCCGGGGCCTGCGCCTATCAAATATACCATTTTTTTGCTCTCCCATGCGCTGGGTGTGCTGGATTTGTGCCTGCTGGGCTACGCACAGCTCAATCATCTTGTCTTGCTTCTATCTGCACTCGTTTCCGCCCCCGATAAGGACGTTTGGGGAATGTCGTCAAACGGAGTTTGATGACCTGCGCACGCATCAGCGTGCTTCCCGTCCCGTTCGGCAAGAAGCGACAAGATTCAATCGCATTGTGCTACCCGCCCCGCAGGCACAAATCCAGCACACCCAGCTTACATATCGATAAAATTTACTTTTCTACTTATCTTCAAAATACACTGCTTCATAACATTTTTCTTTTCTTGAAATAGAAACATATCTGTTATGCTATAACCTACTTTATCAACACCTCTACAAGCTGTTCCCATTCTGCGGTGTTTCCTTCTACCGTCTTTCTGTGTATCTGGATTTCTTCATCTTTCTCTTTGTCCGATAAAGCCGCATCTGCTTTCATCAGGCTTAGCTTCATGTGGTCGCCATGAAGTTCTGAGTACACGCCTATCGGTTCGTGACAGCCGGCGTCCAGGCGATTCAGAACTGCGCGCTCGCATGTGAGCTGTGTGTATGCCTCTGTGTCATTTATCGCTCTGACCATGTCGTATACCTCGCCAGAGGTTCGTGTCTCTATGGCTATGATTCCCTGACATGCTGCCGGAAGCATGGACTCTGTGCTGATGTATCTGAATGTAAGTTCGTCCTTGTGCACTTCAAAGCATTCTGTGCTGTCATTGCCTTTGTCTTCAATAACTCCCAGGCGCTCAAGCCCTGCCGCTGCAAGAATGATGGCATCGTATTCGCCGTCCTCCAGCTTCTGTATGCGGGTGCCGACATTTCCTCTCAGGTTCTTGCACACAGCATTTCGATACATGTCTTTTATCTGGTATTGCCTTCTCAGGCTGCTGGTTCCCACCACGAAACTCTCGTTTCTGTCAAATGACCTGCCACTCTTATATATAAAAACGTCCTGCGGACAGGCCCTCGGAAGTGTACCCGATATCGTAAGACCTTCCATGATCTCCATCGGCATATCCTTGGCACTGTGTACCGCTATGTCTATGTCACCTTTAAGTATAGCTTCCTCGAATTCCTCGACAAATACCGCTTTGCCTCCGAATTCCAGAAGCGCTCTGCTGGTGTCCCGATCCCCCCGGGTACTCATTGTAACCATCTGAAAATCAACCTGGGAAAATCTCTCATTGAGTGCCTTTATCACCAATTCAGTCTGAGCAAGAGCAAGCTTGCTGCCGCGGGTTCCAACTTTTACTGTTTTTTTCTGTCCTCCGCTTTCGCAATCCAAACCGTCACTATTGAATCCATCTGCCATGTCATTCTCCGCAAATTTACGAATATTCGGTTTATTTTTACTATGTCCATTCTCAACTCTCATCTAACAGACTCCTAACCATTTGCTGAAACGCTTTCTTTCGCTCTTCCTCGCCGTCTATCTGTGCTTTGATCTGCTCGCGGAGCTCACCCATACGCTCTGCTATATCGCCATAACTCCTACCTAAATGGCTCTCTATATTTCTCTTGATCGTGCCCGCAAGCACTGGACTCTGTCCACCGGTGGAAACGCTTATCACGACCTCTTTATCCTTTATGATCGCTGGAAAATAAAATCCGCAATCCGCCTTCACATCAACCACATTTACAAGTATTCGCTGCTGCCTGCAAAGCTCCGCCATTTCGTGGTTGACCTTCTCATCGTCCGTCGCCATTATGACGACAAATGCGTCAACAATATCCTGGGGCTGCACACGTCTTTTTACAAGTGTTAGGCATCCAGAATAATCTGCAGAATAATCTGCAAAATTCTCTACAGAACCACGATCATCGCTTGTCGCTGCACAGTATTTGTCTGGCGTATTCACCTGCTCCGCCAGTTTCAAAAGCTCCGGGCAAAACTCTGGGGACACCACCGTGACCACCGCGCCAAATTCCAGCATGCTGCACACCTTTCTGTATGCAACAGTTCCACCTCCTGCGATCAGGCATCTCTCATTATTCAGTTCGATCATAAATGGGAAATACGACATTACTACCTCTAATTTCTATTATTGAGTCTCTATTAAAAAGCACCAAACGTTGTTCCAATTATCTGACATCTGACAAGAGCCTAGTCAGACGATGATACTGCATAATCTCAGGCAAACAAGCAGTATTCAGTTCTCACATCCGGCAGTCACAATACTGTCCAGCATTTTCTCAAATGCCTCATACTCAAGCTGTCCTTTAAGTTTGTATACCAGCTTTGCTCCGTCTGTTGTCTTTAGTTGTGCCATCACGTCTCCGTGCTCCCTGTTGAACCTCGAAAATGCTATGTTCTTCATGATCTCGTCAACCTGTGATATGAGCCACGGCTCCATCTCTGTGATTGTTTTTGCCCTGCTTTCATTGTTCTCTCTGGAGAGTGTTCTGATATAGTCTATGTCACGCAGCACACATCCGTCCACATCTGAGACCGCAGGATCAATGTCCTTTGGCATTGCCAGATCAAGGAGCAATCTCCGCTTCGGCTGCATTTTCACAGCCTCCGCCAGCTCATCCCTGACAAATGTATAATGCGGGCTTGATGTCGCACTGATGATGACATCCGCCCAGGCTGCCAGCTCATATCTTCTGCTGTAGTCCTCTATCCTGATCTGCTGATGTCTGTCAAATATGCTATCTGCACTGTGGTGACTTCTGCTTGTGCCTGTTATCTCTATATCTGGTGCAAGATCTGCAATATCCTTGACAACTATGCTGCCTATCTTGCCTGTGGCTCCTACGACCAGGATATGCCCGGTATTTGCCTTTTCAGCATCCACACTCTCAGTTTGACTGCTGCTTACCACATCACTTCGAACATCTCTGCACGTGTTTTCAATGCCGCCATTTCTTGTAAAATTCACTGCCTCCCGTGCTGACAAGGTTCCGACGGATACCGGAAGTCTCGTAGTGTCACTCTCCGTCGCCACCGCCTTTGCCGCCGCAAGTGCTCCCTGAAATGCTATATTCAGCTCGCCGTCACAGGCTCCAAGCTCCTTCGCCACAAGATATGCACTCTTCACCTGATGTATGATCTCCACCTCGCCGAGCACCATGGAATCCATACCACACGCCACTCTGCACAGATGTAACACACACTGAAATCCTTCATAATTCATGCTGTATCTTCTTATGAGGCTGACAGGGACATCCCTATCATTAGCCAGAAGCATTTCTACCTGTTCATATTTATCTGTGAAGTATATCTCCATCCTGTTGCAGGTCGACAACACGACACATCCACCCACCTCAGCCTTAAGGCGCTCAGTGAACTGTCTCTGTCCTTTTGTCGTAAATGCAAATCTCTCCCTGACATCGGCCGGTGTATTTTTATGGTTTATACTTATGCAAAACATCTCTTCAGTAACTCCAAATAAAATTTATGACACAGTCCGCATAAAGAACAAGGGCGGGTATCAAAGCCCGCCCTGTTCTTTCAAATGCCTGCTATCTATCATGATTCTATAACAAGCTCCTCTATCGTCACATTCTTTTCCTCATCTATGTTGAAGGCCTTGAGTACCGGATTGTCTATCTCCATGAGGGAGAGAATCAGATAATTCACCTTGGAATCATATGCAAGTCTCTTATCCTCCTCCGAAGGTCTGGACGGAGACTCTGGATGGGAATGAAAGTTGCCAAGAAGCTCGTATCCATTTGCACGCATATCCTTAACTGCCGCAAGCTGCTCTCTCGGGTCCATGGAAAAATGCTCGTTGCTGGCGTCAATATTTGTCAGGAGATACACCTTCCTGATGTACTTCTTATCGCCCTCTCTAACACCGCCGATCAGACCACAGGACTCATTTGGAAGGCCTTCCTTGCAGTGTGCAAGTATCTTCTCGTAATCAGACTTTGTCATGTACAACATCTTACTTCATATCCTCCTTATTATCAACTATCTCTGTGACCCACCTGTATCATGCTGCGTTAAGCGGGAGCGCTCCCAGATATGGTATTGTCAGTCAGACTCAGCATTCACAGCCCTATACACAGGCGGATTACAGAGATCATTTTATTTTCCGTCGCACTCCACCTGCTCGTAGTCGATGAGCTTGGTGATGGTTGGATTTGGTCCACATACAGCACAGCCACAGCCCTTCTTGTGAGGGAGCTTTACTGTGTGGAATTCCATCTTAAGTGCGTCAAATGTAAGGAGTCTTCCTGTCAGAAGATCGCCAACTCCAATGAGATACTTGATTGCCTCCATAGCCTGAAGACTTCCGATAACACCGCCCATTGCTCCGATGACTCCGGCCTGCTTACATGTAGGAACCGCATCCTTTGGAGGTGGATCCTTGAATACACATCTGTAACATGGTCCCTCATCTGGAACATATGTCATAAGCTGACCCTTGAATCTGATGATTCCTGCATGTGAAAATGGCTTCTTAGCCATAACACAGGCATCATTTATAAGGAATTTTGCAGGGAAGTTGTCTGTTCCATCGATGATGAAATCATAGTCCTTGATGAGATCCATGATGTTCTCTGATGTCACGAACTCTCTGTATGTGATCACATTTACATCAGGGTTCATGGCGTTCATGGTCTCCTTTGCGGATTTGACCTTTGCCTTGCCCACATCTGCTGTTCCGTGAATGATCTGTCTCTGAAGATTTGACAGATCTACCTCATCGGCATCAACTATACCTATGGTTCCTACTCCGGCTGCTGCCAGGTACATAGCGGCTGGCGCTCCCAGTCCACCTGCGCCTATGATCAGCACCTTGCCATTTAACAATTTCTTCTGTCCCTTCACGCCAACTTCCTGAAGGATGATGTGACGTGAGTAACGTTCCATCTGTTCGTTTGTGAATGCCATTAGAAGCTGCCACCTCCCATGAAGTAGAGGAACTCTACTGTATCGCCGTCCTTGAGCTCTGTTGTTGCAAATGCATCTGAGTCAACAAACTCATCGTTCACTGTTACTGTGACATAGTCCGGATTCTCAACGTTCTCTGACACGATGATCTGAGCTATTGTTGTCTTCTCTGCTATCTCTTTCTTCTTTCCTGCTATTGTGACTGTCATTTTTCTTTCCTCCTGACGATTCATTTGCCTGTCCGGCGTTGCCAGACTAACATAAAATGTGATTATATACTTTATAATTTTAATTATATAGTTTCATTCTTCTGTACACCGAAAGTAATTGACTACAGTCAAATACTCCATCGTGTCACTTTACCAACGAATTTCTACAATAATTTGCCAACTTCCTCCTCCAGCGCATTTCTCTTCACAAGACCGCGGATGCGGGAAACCTCCTCACCACCCTTGAAGAAGAGTATGGTTGGTGATGCCATGACTGCGTACTTCTCAGCAAGCTCTGCGTCGAAGTTTACATTTACCTTGTACACATTTACCTTGTCCTTGTAGTCATCCTCGATGCCGCCAAGGATAGGTGAGAGCTGCTTGCATGGTATGCAGCTGTCCGAATAGAATTCCACGATGACCGGAAGCTCCGACTGAAGAACCTTCGCATCGAAATCCTCTGCACTGACTCTTACTGCCATTCATTTTCTCCTTTTCTGATCAATCCTCCAGTTTTTTAACTATAAGATCATAAGTGCCATTCTCGTTGTCGATGAGCTTCAGGATCTGCTGTCCTTCCTCCTTGAAGCTTCTTGGTACGTTCTGTACAGGCTCGCCGTCGTTCATGGTAACCGCAAGCACCTGTCCTATCTCAAGCTCCTCCATGGCTACCTTCGCCTTGACAAATGTCATCGGGCACACCACATCAGTTATATCTACTCTGTCATCAATTTCGTAATCAGCCATTGTAAGCCTCCTTTAATACTTCTTTGAATTTGTCTAAGCCCACACGCTCCAGGGTGAACTGGAAACGCTCGCTTGGCTTTGCATTGTCTGCAAAGAACTGTATTGCCGCATCTGTGATACGGAAAAGCTGCTCCTCAGATTTAACAACCGGAAGTAACTCCTCGCCGCGGTGGATCGTGTTACCAAATAATCCTCCGAATGATACAAGGTATCCTGTCTCGCCCTTCCATGCATCTGTAGGACATGCCTTTGCGCATCGTCCGCAGTAGTTACATTTGTCTGTGTCTAGGATGATCTTGCCGTCCGCCATGGTGATCGCGCCCTCACGGCATGCCTTGACGCACACTCCACACATGATACATGATGGCTCATCCCACTCTACCACCATCGCGCCCTTGATTCCCACGTCGTTCTCTTCTGCCTTCAGACAGTTGTTCTGGCATCCCGTGACACCGAACTTGAACTTGTGAGGAAGCTCCCTTGCGTAATATCTCGCATCAAGCTTCTTGGCTATGTCATAAGTGTCTATATTGCCGCTCGGACAGATCTGATTTCCCTGGCACGCTGTGACTGTTCTTACTCTCGGGCCACACACACCCGGCTTACAGCCTCCCTTTGCCAATTCCTCCTTCACCTCTTCCACATCGTCAAGCTTGACAAATGGGATCTCAACACTCTGTCTCGATGTGAGATGTACATGTCCATCTCCGTATTTCTCGGCAACCTCTGCTATCTTCTTGAGATTCTCTGCGGTAAGATTTCCTCCCACCACCTGAAGTCTCAGAGAAAAGTTATTCTTCTGCTTCTGTCTCATGAATCCGCCCTTTTTCAGAGCTGCGTAATCTACTGCCATATGTAGTTCCTCCAAATCATTTGTGTATTAGTCGACAAGGGCCTTCTGGAAATCTTCTATCAGATCCTCCACATCCTCGATTCCGACACTAATACGAATCATATCATCATATACGTTAGCGTCAAGCTTTTCCTGCTCTGTGCTGTGCGCATTCAGTGTCGATTCAGGATGCACGATGAGCGTCTTTGTGTCTCCTATGTTCGACACTATCTGCGGTATTGTGAGCTTATTCATCACCGCAAATGCCTTCTCCTTGCTGCCGACTCTGATAGTAATAATAGCGCCGTAGCCTCCGTGCAGCTGCTTATCCGCTATGTCATGCCATGGGCTTGAGGTAAGTCCCGGATAGTTGACCTTTACACCCTCCTGACTTTCCAGAAACTGAGCAAGGGCAAGTGCATTGTGTGAGCATCGCTCCATTCGAAGTCCCAATGTCTCCATGCCCAGCATATTGTAAAATGCTGTCTGTGGAGCTATGCAGGCTCCTGTATTTCTAAAAAGTCCGTTCCTGAGTTTTGCTATGTAGGCGAACTTTCCGAACATCTTGTACTGCTGCAGAAGCGGATAACGCTCTGCGTCCCATTTGAAATTGCCGCTGTCGGTGATGACTCCGCTTATGGCATCGCTGTTGCCATTGATGTACTTGGATGTGGAATTGATGACTATATCCGCTCCAAGTGTCAGTGGTGTGACCAGATATGCAGTTGCCACTGTATTGTCTATTAGGAGCGGAAGCCTGTGTGAATGTGCCAGCTCCGAAAGTGCCTTTATATCCACCACATCCAGCTTCGGATTGCCGATTGTCTCAGCAAATATCACTCTGGTATTCTCATTTATCGCTGCCTCAACCGCTTCCTTATCCGATATCTCCACAAATGTCGTCTTGATCCCAAATGCCTCCAGATCGTGGAACAGATCTATCGTTCCCCCGTAGAGTCCTGTGCTGGACACTATCTCTCCGCCAGCTCCTACTATATTTAAGAGTGCATTTGTGAGTGCCGCCATGCCTGAGGAACAAGCTACAGAACCCACTCCCTTTTCAAGATTTGTCATCCGCTCCTCAAATGCAACTATCGTCGGGTTGTTGATCCTCGTATAAGAATAACCCGTCGCCTTGTTGTGGAAGAGCTTCTCATGCTGCTCCGCTGAAGGCTGATAGAATGCACTGGATTGATAGATCGGTGTAAGTGTGGCGCCTGTATTCTCATCACCAAGCTTTGCGCTGTGTAATAATGCTGTGTTAAATCTCATGATCTTCCATGCCTCACTAAATAATAAATCCTATAATTCCTACGAACATGATAGGATTATAGCTCTTATACCCTACTATGTCAATAGGAATTATAAAATAAGCCATGCACATAATCGAAAAAAATGATCTGATGGGAGTTTACTCACATTCAGATCATCTTTTGAGGTTATGTATATGGCGCATGCCATTCCACGAGCTGCGTTAGCAGCGAGGGGAGCATGGCTTATTTTGTAGTGGTAGTCATCGGGAGCTTGCTCACAATCAACTGGTGTTTTTTTGTTATCTATACGGCGCATGCCATCCTCAGGGCCGCGTTAGCGGCGAGGGGCGCATTGCTTATTTTATAATTCCGTACGGTATCCACGGCGCATGCCATTCTCAGGTAATGCCCCCTCGCCTTCGCCAGACGGCAGGTCATCGGGGCTGATTAAATATGAACTTCGTTCATGCAGCCCCTCCTCACGAGCCACATCAGTGGCGAGGGAAAGCATGGCTTATTTTAATTCGGACGGGCCTATTCTTATACGACATCTCTATCTTCTTAAACAACAGCAAATAAAAACGTATGGATCAGCCCCATTTCTCTGGCAGCTTCCCCATACGTTTTCACTCATTTCTTATTTGCAATTTTCTTATACAGCATATTCCTCACATAGAAATAACATACTATCTGCATAGCGAGGGTTATGATCCAGGATGCCGGATATGAGATGAACAGAACCGCCAGGGATCTGTGTCTCGGGAAAATCCAGTATATCCACACGATTCGGGTTCCCACCGTTCCTATGATCGAGAGGAGCATCGGAACTCCGGAATGTCCCATCCCACGAAGCGCCCCCGGGAACAAGTCCATAAATCCGCAAAGGAAATATGTGACTGTCGTATACAGCAGAATCTCCATTCCGCACTTTATAACCGCGTCGCTGCTCGTATATATATGCAGCAGCTGCGGTCCAAAGAAATACGCTCCATTGCCCAGAACCATCATTGCCACAAATGACAATATCAGACAGTCGATCAGAACTCTCTCCATACGTTTCCATTTGCCGACACCGTAGTTCTGGCTCGTAAAACTCATGCACGCCTGCGTTACAGCATTCACCGTCACATACAGAAATCCAAATATATTATTTGCCGCCGTGTAGCCCGCCATGGCAACCGAGCCAAATGAGTTGACTGACGACTGAAGCAGCACATTCGAAAAGTTGATGACCGTGCTCTGAATTCCCGCCGGAACTCCGACCGAAAAGATCTGCTTTACATATGCCCCCTTGATGGTAAGCTTTGAAAATCTAAGCTGATAGCTTGTCTCCGACATATACAGACAGCGGAGCACAAGCACGCAGGATATCAGCTGTGAGATAACAGTTCCGATTGCCACACCGGCAACTCCAAGCTTGAAAATGATCACAAAGCATAGGTTTAGACCTGTATTTGCAATTCCTGAAATAACCAGGAAAAGGAGCGGTCTCTTTGTATCTCCCACCGCTCTTAGTATGGCCGCGCCGTAATTGTACAGCATAAAAAACGGCATTCCCAGAAAGTAAATCCGCATGTATACAGACGAAAGATCAATTACATCATCCGGTGTATCCATAAGCGCTAACGCCGGTTTTGCACATATCAGTCCGACAAAGGCCATAATAATACCGCTGATCAGCGCTAACGTGATCGCGGTATGTACTGTCTCTGACATTTCTTTATCTTTTCCTGCGGCATAAAATCTTGCCGCAAGCACATTTGCCCCAAGGGATATCCCTATGAACAAATTGGTAAATACATTGATAAGTGCTGTGGTTGAACCGACCGCCGCCAGAGCCTGACTTCCACTGAATCTTCCGACAACGATGATATCTACTGCGTTGAACATAAGCTGCAAAATTCCCGACAGCATAAGCGGTAACGAAAACGAGATCAGCTTATCCATGATCGTCCCGTTGCACATATCAATTTCATATTTATTTTGTTTTATTGTAGAACTCATAATTTTCCTCAGACTCTTTATACATAATATCATTTTCTTTATGTACATAAGGTTATACACTTTACCTGATTATGTCAACTTTTATGTCTATGTCGTTTATTTACACATAAAAAAGACAGGACTTTCTCGTCCTGCCTCTTTCACACAGCCTTTATCATTCTGCCTCGAATTTTATTCCCTCTTCCTTTGCAAATGTTTCTGCAAACGAACCGGCTTTGCCAACAATTGTCAAGGTATCTTCGCCAAAGAAGACTACCTTATCGAGATTCTCTACCCCTGCTGGAAGATGAATCACTTCTAATGTATCCGAAAAATAAGCATTATCAAATTCTTTAAGATTGTAGCCCAGGTCTACATATTTTAAACTGTCATTGCTAAAAGGCCCGTTAATTATGGATATAACATCCTTCCCGTCTATCTGCTCCGGTATGACAACTATCGGATCACTTCCATTATATGCCTTTATGGATACACTATCACCATCTTTTGCATTTTCTTTGACTACCATATTTTTCCCAACGCATTGTCCCCACTGCTTTTACACACGGCAATGCTTATGTTCACTCTTCTGCTCATACATGCTCTTTTTAAATAAGCTCCTTATCCAAAAGGAAATCAATCACGTTGATATTCAAAATGCCGTTATCATCATACCAACGCTTTCCAATATCTTTCCTTACCACAATTTTAGGGAAAGAATCTCCTGTGAGCGCAAATGGTCTGAGTTCTGCTTCTGCTTTTTCATCAGTAGGCATCGCATACGCTGACTGAATATAAGTTCGTTTTCCTCCTGAATTTACGACAAAATCAATTTCCCTTGGAGTGCGAATTGAATTGCCTTTTTCGCTGAGCGTCCTTGCATAAACAACACCAACATCAACGGAAAACTGCCTGATATTCAACTCATTATATATGATGTTTTCCATTATATGCGTCATTTCCTGCTGGCGGAAACCTATCCTTGCATTTCTAAGTCCAATATCTTCGCAATAATATTTATTTGGCGAGTCAAAATAGGATTTTCCTTTTACATCATATCGCTTACTTTCTGAAAAAAGAAACGCATCTTCCAAATGTCCGATATATGCCCGAATCGTGTTAGCAGCCACACCGCCCCCTTGCTTTGACTTCAGAGCATTCGCAATTTTGGTCGGATTTGTTAATGAGCCAACTGATGAGCAAAGCAAATCTAAAATCCGTTCCAGAACATCTTGCCTTTCAATTCTCTTACGTTCAACAATATCCTTAATATACACTTCTGAGAAAAGTGATTTCAGATAATTCATCTTAGCCGTATCATTAGGTCTTGACAGGATAAGTGGCATACCGCCATAAAATGCGTATTCATCAAATGCTTCATTTTTATCCCCACCAACAGCAGAATAATATTCTGCAAAACTAAGCGGATGTACTCTTATCTCATCACTTCGTCCTCTAAACTCAGTAAGGATATCACTGGAAAGCATTTTTGAATTGCTTCCTGTCACATAAACATCTAAATTCGATAAACCTCTCAAATCATTAAGAGCATCGTAAAAAGTAATTTTCTTACCGTCCGGATTATATGGATTAGCCACCTCATCAGACATTTGAATTTCATCAACGAAAAGATAATACTCATCTTTGCTCTTTTCCACTTCTTCTCTTACATATGATGAAAGAATAAGCGGATTACGATATTTAATGTCTTTCGCAAGGTCAAGCTCAATCGTGATAATCTGTTCTTCTTTTACACCATTTTCTATTAAGTAATCTCGGTATATATTTTTAAGAAGATAGGATTTTCCACATCTCCTGATACCGGTAATTACTTTCACTAATCCATCAAAACGATATGAAATCAACTGCTCAAGGTAACTATCGCGCTTAATTTCCATAAATCCCACTCCATTTCATTGAAAATTTCTGCCTATTTAGGCTTTTTCAATCAATATTATATGTGTTTTCTATCAGGTTTTCAAGTTGCCATTGAAAATTATAGCCCCAAAAGGCTAAAATATTCAGTGTAAATATTTTTTTCTTTCTCCAATTAACTCAGCACCATTGGTGCCTGGCCCCATGAACAACACTTTCTCCAATTAACTCAAAAAGGCTTTCTTGTGAAAAGAGGGCAGTGCCTGTATTTAGGCAACTACCCTCATAAGTTGTTATTGATTTGTTTTTCGTTTTTTACGATACAGACTGTATAACAGAAGGATACTTGAACCAATCAACATGACTTCCCACAATAGAAGATTATTTCTATCGCCTGTTTCTACACTGCCTTTATCATTACTTGGCTTATTGGTATTCGGTTTATCTGTATCTGGATTAACCGGTGCAGGCTTAACAGTTACTTTAACCGTCTTTGTAGCAGTAGCACCCTGACTATCTGTTACCTGATATGTCACTTCATAAGTTCCGGCTTTCTTTGTATCTATTGCATTGTGAACGATGTCATATTTCCCTTTTTATTCTTGGTATGTTATAATAGGGCATACATTATGGTGGTGGTGGGCAGGTCATATTTCCCTTTTTATTCTTGGTATGTTATAATAAACAGGGGCATTAAGTTTTATTGCAATCCGTCATATTTCCCTTTTTATTCTTGGTATGTTATAATGACTACATCAAAGTGCTTGAAACCACTATAGTCATATTTCCCTTTTTATTCTTGGTATGTTATAATACTGTCATCATCAAGCATGAGGCCTATCTGTCATATTTCCCTTTTTATTCTTGGTATGTTATAATTACAAAGATTGGTATTTCAGGTGGTGGCAGGTCATATTTCCCTTTTTATTCTTGGTATGTTATAATACATTAGATGTGTATATTAATGATGAACTCGTCATATTTCCCTTTTTATTCTTGGTATGTTATAATAAGTTTGGACTTCTTGCCGCAAAGCAACCGGTCATATTTCCCTTTTTATTCTTGGTATGTTATAATACTATAGTGATTTTTTTTAGATGAAAGGATGTCATATTTCCCTTTTTATTCTTGGTATGTTATAATATAAGTTCATTAGTCGTTTGGGAGGACACGGTCATATTTCCCTTTTTATTCTTGGTATGTTATAATAGGGTAGCAAAAAAGCTAGGATTTTCAACAAATCCTAGCTTTTTCACATTAAAAAATCATATGATATCCAGCAAATTTATGCTACCTTTTTCTTCTTTTTTTGTTGTTCCCACCAGTATTTTCATCGAAGAATACTGTTTATCCGTGAGAACCAACATTCTTACAGAACCCGTTTCTGGAAGATTTTCATTCAGACGCCCTTCATGTTTTCTTTCCGCATCCATCCCATTGCACACACGAACATATACCGAATATTGCAACATACAATATCCATCATTCAACAGAAATTTGCGGAAACTGTATGCGCATCTTCTATCCTTCTTCGTCTTTGTTGGAATATCAAAAAATACAATCAATCTCATAAATTTACTCATAATTATGTCTTTCCAGCTCTATCAATTCTGGGATTTCAAGCTCATCCTTATTACCCATCAAAATAGAATTATAACTTGCTACCATTTTATCTATTGCATGATGTATTACATGTTTTTCTCCATGTATATCCATGTCATAATTCACAATATCCACCAATTGATACCGCATCTCTTTGCTTAGCTCTTTTCCTTCTTCCATATGTAGCTGTGTATAAACAAAATAATCAACAATTGCTCGATACGGTTCAATAAAATCATCTGCAAGATTGAAATTGTTCAGCTGGCTATGATGATTAATTCCAAGAGAAGGCTCAAACCCATAACATACTATTGACCTAGATATATGACCTCGCAATATACTATATCCATAGTTAAGTGCCGCATTTATTCCGTTGTCATCTCCCCGAGTAAAGTCGTTGCCAAATAAGCTTTTAAAGTACAATGCTGCTGCCTGCGCTTCTACATTTGTCTTATCACCAGACTGCACCTTTTTTGTCATATTGTATAATTGATCGGCATTCTTTTTGCCGCACAATTTTAAGCACATCGCCTGATTAGCTATCTTTTGTTTTACAATTTGCTGCCATATCCTGTTTTGTCTTGGTTTTGTTACCGCAAGCTGCGCAGTGAGCATCTTAAAATGTCTGCTATGTCTTGCCATAGGAAGAACAACTGTAGATGGTAGATGCTTTTCATCGCATATATAAACCAGACATCCATTCTCACTTAACCGCTGCAAGACTCCACTTGAAATCATAATTCCCGCATGCTCAAGCACAAGACAGTTTATATCCTCAAGCGGCACACACATATCTTCATTTCCGATTACCAATTGATAGTTATGAACAGAAATCCCTATATTCCTAGTCACAATGATATTACGATATGCCACCTATAACCACTCTCTTTCTTCTTTGGAACAAGAATATATATTTCCAAGTATATCAACATTTAATTTTTCAAAAATTGCTAGATTTTGTATACACAACCTAACATAAGACTTCGCGCCGAGATCATGTTGTACATAGCTTATCCCTGCAGAATAGCGATCACTGGTTTTATAATAACCATTTTCTATTTCTTTATTTTTCTTTTGTACTTTTATAAGGTCATCCGGATATAAGCTAAACAGGAAATCTTTATCATCCATTTCCTTCCAATCCGCAGTCTCCTTATGGGCAACTACAGCCTTTGTTGGCATCCTGTGTAAATATAAATCTTTATAATATACCGGAACCATATAATATTTTCCATCTTTCCTGAATATATCGCATCGGTACATCCCTCCTCTATCTTTGACTCCTTCTCTATCTATATCTTCACCTCTTCCTCTAACCTTAACCTGATCATCAGCTACTCCTACATAGAGTTTAACTTTTTTTACAATCGGGCCATCAGATCCATCCTTCTTAGGTTTATAAAATGGCTCTGCAAATGCATCTTTTGCATTTCCATATCGAATTAGTCTATCAAGTAATTTATTATATAGTAGCACGTCGTCTTCCGGGCGATAATAATCTTTAATCTGTTTTTTACCATCCACCTCTACCAGCTTTAACTTGTAAAGGCTTGTTTTTTCTACAGTTCTTGAGCTTGCCGCATCGACAGCTCGAATAGTATTTTCACTTATTCCCCCCGTCTTTTTCTTCACTGGCAAACGCGACACAAAAATCGGCTTAGGTATATTGCCCTTGTAGCCTCTTGCTTTCGCCCTCTCGATATAATCTTCTGGACGATCTGCGATAACCATCTCTACTTCCTCTCGGAACCATTCCCACGGCAGCGCTGTTGTTTCTAAGATTTCACCGGTTCTCCTATCAACAAGCTTATTGCCTTTTCGAACAACACCCCCCTGTTCTTCAAGCTTATATATATTACTCATCTTCTGGATCATTTTTTCCGTGCAAGACGCAATCACAATTGCATCCTGTGCATGATGCTTATCACTTTTCTCTCTGTCCTTTTCCAGTCCCCACTCATGTCTAAGCCTCGCTGTTACACCCCCATTTAGAGGATATACATGTTTTTTTCTAGTTCCGTCAATATATGGTTCAAATACCAAATGCCTGCGAACCAAATCTGCAACTACCTTAGTTGTGTATCTTGTATCATTTAAGTTTCTGGACAACCACTCCTCAGAATCAGATGACTTTGTAAGCGCATTTTTTCTCTTTCCAGGACTTAACACATAATTATTAACCATTTTTACGAATTTGTTCCATGCCTCATCGTCATGTCCAATATATTCATGCGGTGTATGGTTTTTCTTGTCCTGATTATCCTTCTTTTTTACGAGCATCTTATTATTAAAGCTGTCGTTGAACGAACGGCTATATGGGATAATATGATCCACCTCATATTTTTCATAATCCAGTATATCCTCAACTGGTATTAATTTTTCCGAATACAGATCCATCTGACTCTGATTCTTCCAAAGACGATACCTCAGTATATCTTTCCGACGTATATCACTTTCAATCTTTCCAAAATTCTCACTTATGAACTTTATTGCCTCTTTCTTCTCTTTATTATTATTTTTTTGAGCAGTGGCAATTTTCTTTTTTACCTCCCCGGAATGTGGCAAATCCCTTGCCATTTCAATGTGAATTTCTGCCGGGCTACCATATAGCTTAACTATTTCATTTAGAATCCGTACAGTTCTACGAACAGCACGTTTGACCGTGGGATTCATTATTTTGTCCACTGCCTCATTCAATAATTCTTTTGAAATATATTTTGCCTTCACGCCGTCTGTACTTAAGCTGTCATATCCCACCCGTAAACATGATTCCATATATGAATAACCAGCTTCCAATTCAGGCATCAGCTTCTTCATTGCCTTAAACGACAAGTTATGAAATTTTGCATAATTCAGCTTTAACAGTTTTTCTATCTGCGCTTGATTTAGCGATAAATCTGATAATTCTTCTCGTCTTTTTTCTTCCGATTTGTAATATGTCAACACCTTACCCACAGAATCCATCAACTGTTTTTGCTCTTCCGTCAAATCCTCATAAGATAAATTCAAAATTTCTTTTACTTCATGCCAATATTTAAGCGAAATAAAGTCGCTCTTTTTTTCTGTATCCAATATCCTTTGCTTAAAGTCACCATTATTAACCTTAGAATATGTCAAGCCTCCAAATCGTTCTTCCAAATCAAGCTTTAGTTCTTTTCGTATAGCATTATATTTTACCACCTTAGTCTTATATGCAAGCTTTATTACTGCACTCTTTTCATCCTCATTAAGTGGTCTCTCATTCCCATCGGCAGTACAAATTCGCAGATGATTTATTTTTTCAAGCAGTACGAATCGCTCCGATGTATACGAGGCTTTACATGCTCGTTTCTCTCCCTTCTCGAATGTACATTCACCAACCATCTTTTCAATCAGATTACCTCCATATGGACTTCCTTCACCTGGTCCTTCATCATAATTCCTCTGACTCTGCATAATGCTTAAAAATCGTTCTTCTAATTCTTTTGTCGCGAGAGTATTACCTAATTCCCTCTGCTTTTCAAATATTATCCGAACCTCTTCAACAAGCAAATCTCTGCTAATCGAATTACTATAGTTTCCCTCCGAATTTCGTGCCACTAGCAATTCATTTTCTTCACTGCTTCCACACCTTTTTTGTCTAAATTTAGCATCCTTATATATCATTTCCCCGGCTGTACGATATCCATGCTCATGCATATATTTTTTGTTTTCAGAAATTGCTGATAAAACTTTTTTGTCGTCTTCATCCTCCTGCTCATGCACTGCAGTACTCTTATACCCACGATGTTTGGCAAAATATATAAGAAGCTGTGCCAGTTCTCTATTATTCAGTATATATACTGGTTCATCCTGAATTGCAGCCCACCTGAGGAAATACACATCCTCAACTGCTCCTGAGTAATACTCATCCATATCCTTTTTTGAGACTATATTCATTTCCTGCAATAGGCTTTTCACTCGCTGTATTCTATGTGCCTTTCTACGTACAAGCCTTCTTCCAGATCTATACCCTCTTCTATTTGCTGTCGCCGTTATTTTTTCTTTCCCTACAGTAACCTCATCAAACGTGTGTACTCCAGCACGCACAATCCCGCATACATTGTCTTCTCCATCCAGTAAAAGAACTGCCCATCCAACAGACGCAATTCCAATATCCAGCCCCAATACATATCTAATTTTCTTTCGCATACTTTTCTCCTCCCTCTGTCATTATTGCAAAAAATCCCATTCACTCATAACGAATGAATGGGATAGGTTCGGCATACGCACGAATGCGCAGCCTTGTCACATTAACCTTTTTATTCTTGGTATGTTATAATAGTTATTATGACATATATTATTATAATCTAACATAGAGCACCATGTCAATCAAAGAAAACCAAACAAAACAGGAGCAAAACATATTCCCTCGTCTACTATACAAATAGTAAAATCACCTCCCATTTCCCCCTTATTTTTCCACTCACAGCGTCACTCTGCGCTTTATAAACGCATTTGTCAAAACCTATTGACACAGCGATTTGAATGGTCTAAAGTGTGCCTACCGGCCGGATAAAATACTAAGGAGGAACACTCTTGCCAACAACAAGAAAACTTTATGACAGCATCTTCAAGAAGATTCTCACGCTGTCCTCGAAAGCTGTGATCAACATGATTAACGGCCTGTTCAACATGTTTTACGATCCGGAAAACTCAACAGTATCTTATCACTGGACTGAAAATGTTCACGATAATCAGAATTCTATGACCACAACTCTGGCCGACACCATACTCGTAATCAACAATTCCGATGCGTATCATTTGGAAGCGCAGATGAAAAAGGATGATTCTATTGTATTCCGTGTATTTTCATATGGAGCGGGATATGCAGATCAGACTAAGGAGATACTGCAGGACGAAGAGGGCTGTCAGGTATATCGAATTCATTTTCCTGAACCCTGTGTGATATATCTGAGCAATGTACCAAAATCAGTACCTGATACATATTCGTTGCAGGTGGGATTCGGGCATACCCAGAACATAACCTATAACGTCCCTGTTACAAAACTCACGTCCTGCTCCGTAAAGGAAATAAACAACAGGAAAATGATCATCCTGATTCCATTCTACATTCTGAAACTCCGCGAAAAGCTGAGGAATAAGAAAGCACGTACACCAGAGAATATAGCCTCATTGAAAAGCCTCATCAAAACAGATATAATGGGTAGCATAGACAAGAACGTGGAACTTGGGAATATAACAGCTGAGGATGGAGCACAACTATACAGATTTACTCAGATGCTTTATACTCGCCTATATTCCCAGTTTGAAGAGACCGAGGAGGTTACGGATATGGTGGAACAGTCGATTATTACATTTGTGGATGTTTTTCGGGAAGAGAAAGCCAGGATGGAAAAACGTATGGCTGAGATGGATAAGGAGATTGCCGACAAAGACAAGAAGCTCGCCGACAAGGACAACGAGCTTGCCGAATTAAGGGCAGAAATAGCCAGACTTAAAGGTTCTGACAAATAAATATTTCATATTACTACTTTCTATACAAAAGCGAAGGACGAAGGCATAAAACACCTCCGTCCTTCGCTTTATTATTATATTACTACGTGATCTTTTTTAGATGTAATTTCCATCGTGAACCTGGGCTGCATCGTATACAGACTCCTTGCGGATCTCGTCTGCTATCTCGTCTGCGTCAAGCTCGCCGTCAGCATTCCAGTCGCCATTGTAAACCTCGGCGCCCTCTACCTTGATTCCTGCGATCTGCTGCTCGCTTGCGAAGAGAAGTACGATGATTCCTGCGTGGTGAAGATGCTTTAATACAGCATTTACATCCTCGCGGATATCTGGAGCGTACAGATATGTATGACGTCCGTCGATGCTGAGCTTCTTCTCTACCGACTCAACAAAATCTCTTGTGACATTGCCTGCAGCAAATGGAACTATGACAGCCTTCTGTCCCTTGATTGCTGCACGCACATTTCTATCCACGCGTCCCTCATAGAGTCCGGTCTCCTCAGTGTGAACCTCCTCGACAACACCGCAGGCGCTTGTCATGTCTGTTACACGGTCGATGAGTATGAGCTCTCCAAGAGTCTTGTGCTTCTTGAACTCGTCAACCACGATCCTGTCGGCAAATGCGATCCTGCAGACTGCGATACCATTCTTTGCAAGAGTGTCCGCTGATTTCTGCTCACCTGTATTTACATCTATGGTGTAATCAATGTGTGTAACTGTACCAGGGATCATCTTTGTTCCGAGCTTCACAAAGAAGTTCTTGCCATTGTACAGCTCATCGTCATCCATCCAGAGGAGTGTTGCGGTGATCGAAGATGCAATCTTTGCGCCTGAATCAACTGTGAGCACACATCCTCTTGACACATCAACCTCACGGTCAAGCTGTATTGTTACAGGCTGTCCCTTCTGTGCTGAATCCACTGTGTCAAATCCCACATGGATGCTCTTGACCTTTGCAGTCTCGTTGCTTGGGAGTGTGTTGATCTCGTCTCCGACGTGGATCTCTCCGTCCTCGATCTGACCCTGGAAACCTCTGAAGGTGTGGTCTGGGCGGCATACTCTCTGAACAGGCATATAGAATCCTGCCTCTGTGTTATCCTCCGCGATGTCTATGTCCTCAAGGTATGTGAGGAGTGCTGGTCCCTCATACCAAGGAATGTTCTCTGACTTCTTTGTCACGTTATCACCCTCTGTAGCTGACACTGGGATGATCGTGATATTTGGCAGGCTGAGCTCTGCTGACAGCTCATTTATCTGCTCTACGATCTCATTGAAACGCTTCTCATCGTAACCGACAAGGTCCATCTTATTTACCGCAAATACAAAGTATCTGATTCCCATCAGTGCGCAGATCCTTGCATGTCTTCTGGTCTGCACGAGCACGCCCTGCTTTGCATCGATGAGGATGACTGCCAGATCGGCAAATGATGCGCCAACCGCCATGTTCCTTGTGTACTCCTCATGGCCCGGTGTATCTGCCACGATGAAGCTTCTCTTGTCTGTTGTAAAATATCTGTATGCAACGTCGATGGTGATACCCTGCTCACGCTCTGCCATCAGTCCGTCAAGAAGAAGTGAATAGTCGATGGCACCGCCACGGCTTCCTACCTTGGAATCAAGCTCCAGAGCCTTCTCCTGATCTGCATATAAAAGCTTTGAATCGTATAATATATGTCCTATAAGTGTTGACTTTCCGTCATCTACACTTCCGCATGTTATAAATTTAAGTAATCCGCTCATCTTAGAAGTATCCCTCCCTCTTTCTACGCTCCATGCTGCCTGCTGCCTCGTTGTCAATAACTCTGGTGGTTCTCTCTGAGGATACCGCACTGAGCGTCTCCTCGATAATCTCAGGGAGTGTGTCCGCTGTGGACTCCACGCCGCCTGTCAGTGGATAGCATCCGAGAGTTCTGAAACGAACACTCTTCATCTCTATCTTCTCACCAGGTCTGAGTTTCATTCTGTCATCATCGACCATGATGATATTGCCGTCACGGTATACAACAGGTCTCTCCTTTGCAAAGTACAGTGATGGAATCTCTATGTTCTCACGCTCTATGTACTCCCATATATCAGCCTCTGTCCAGTTGGAAAGTGGGAATACTCTGACCTCCTCGCCCTTCTGGATCTTGGTGTTGAACAGCTTCCACATCTCCGGTCTCTGGTTCTTTGGATCCCAGGCATGCTGAGCATTTCTGAAAGAGAGAATCCTCTCCTTCGCACGAGACTTCTCCTCGTCTCTGCGTCCGCCGCCAAATGCTGCTGTGAAACCGTATTTGTCAAGAGCCTGCTTGAGCGCCTGTGTCTTCATGATATCTGTGTATGCTGAGCCGTGGTCAAATGGGTTGATGCCCTTCTTGACACCCTCCTCGTTGATGTACTCGATCATGTCCAGTCCATATTTCTTCGCTGTCTTGTCTCTGAACTCGATCATTTCCTTGAACTTCCATGTTGTATTTACATGTAAAAATGGAAATGGCGGCTTCTCAGGATAGAATGCCTTGAGTGCCAGATGAAGCATTACCGAGCTGTCCTTTCCTATGGAGTAAAGCATAACAGGCTTCTCACACTCCGCAGCAACTTCGCGGATGATGTATATCGCCTCTGCCTCCAGTTCGTCAAGATGTGATAATGTACCCATATCTATACCAACCTTTCTTCTTTTATCTTTTAATATTTATTTGCTTCTTTCTTATCTATCACGATCTGGTCTGTGGTGCCATCCATCTTGCGGATATTCCACAGAAGCAGATCTCCCTTGTTCTCCACCGACATCCGGCTTCCCATTCCGCCGATGTCAGCTCCGAGATACAGTGAGATGGCGTCAAATGCACACTCCTTGATACAGGATGAGCATCCCCAGCAATCCTTTGGGTATTTCATGAATATCTGTCCATCCTCATCTCTCTTTATGAGGGAACCCGGGCAGACATTTGCACATTTGCCGCAGTTTTTGCAAAGCTCTTTATTTATCACTATGCTCATATACATCCCCCTTTCCTTGGAACATCAGCCCATTTGAAGTCGCCTTCGGCGAGGGGCTGACGCTGCATGCCATATTCCCTGCGGGAACCTGACACAAATTAACCAGGTCTCTGTGTATCATCTTAAGCTCGCCGTCCACCATCTTGGAGTTGACAAACATCTCCCAGTCTTTACTCTTCTCCGGGTAGTCCAGGTTCTCAGCAAAGCTGTGCCATCTCGTCTCCTTCCTGTCCTTCAGGTGTGCGATTACGGAGAGTGCAACTGTGAGTCTCTCCTTCACCTCATACACAAACATGAGCTCGTGCATGTCGTGGGCACTTATGTGCCATACAAGTTTCTGGAGCTGCTCTATCTTCTCCTTTGCCAGCTCAAGCTGCTTCTCGTTGAACTGGTAGTGGGTGGATATTCCTCCGGCGTAGTTGTCCATGACCTTTTGCATGGCCTCCTCTATCGCCTCGTATGTGAACATCTTCTCGTCAGTGTCGAGGAAATGGTCATACTCTTCTATCTTTCTGTCAAATGCAGCCTCCTCGTCAAGCTCAGGATCAAGGTATCCCTCGTCAAGCTGCTTTACCATGGCAATGGCTGCTATCTCTCCCTCAACCATCGCACCGGTCACATACTTCTGTGGACATCCGCCCGCCACATCTCCGGCTGCGAACAGTCCGCGTATTGTGGACTCTCTGTCGTTGTCCACCCAGTAACCGCTTGCGGTGTGACCGCCGACTATATAAGGCTCTGTGCCCTCTATCTCCACATTCTGCTCACTCGGATTCTTGCCGGACTCAAGCCATTTGAGAGTCTGGCTCGGAGCCATGTTGAGGTATGCCCTCTTCAATGAGTCATCCTGCTCAGGGGTGATGCCCTCTGTTCTCAGGTAACATGGACCTCTTCCTTCTATATTCTCCCTCACCGTTCCATACACTCTCTGGGATGTGGTGAGTCCGTATTTGTTCTCGTATATCTCGCCGAGTGAATTGACCTGCTTGGCACCGACACCCTGGGCTATAGTTCCAGTTGGGGCTATGGTGTCCTTACATCTGAGTGCTATAAATCTCATCTCAAATGTGGTCATCTCCGCTCCGGCATTTATTCCCATTGCGTATCCCGCTCCGGTGTTGAACGGCGGGTACCACATCTTATGTCTTGAAAATCCCGGATTGTTCGGTCTGTAAAGTCCCGCCGCACCGCCTGTAGCACAGAGCACCTTCTTCGCCCTGATCTCATAGGCTGTGTCATCCTCTATGGAGAATCCAAATGCCCCGAAGATCTGATTGTCCTCCACAATATAGTCCGTGATGTTGACTCTGTTCAGTATCTGACAGTTGTCAAGCTCCTCCACCGCCTTTGCCAGCAGCGGCTTCATGTTCTCGCCATTTATCTTGATATTTCTGTTGCCTCTTGCAACATACTCACCATTCTCATCCTTTAAGATTACCAGCCCCAGCTTCTCCATCTTGTCTGTGACACGGTTCAGCCCCTGTGACATTGAAAGCAGAAGATCTTCTCTGACAATTCCGTCAGCATCTGTCCTGCAGTAATCCACATAGTCCTCAGGCTTTCTGCCCTTCACTATGTATGCGTTGATGGCGTTCACACCCGCCGCCAAACATCCACTTCTCTTTATGTTCGCCTTCTCGGCGATGATGATGGAATAATCAGAATGCTCTCTGACAGTCAGCGCTGCATAGCAGCCCGCCGTACCACCACCGATTATCAAAATGTCCGTATGAAGTATTTTCCTGTTTGCAATACCCATATTTTCTCTCCAATCACTTTTATAATTAGATGTAGAATACATCGTTATCCTGCATTGCCTTGTTCTCCAGCAGATATGTCTGATTCTCATCAAATACATACAGCCTGTAGATGAGAACGTGGACCTGCTCCCCCGGCTTTACGACATCCTTCTCCATGGATCTCTCGGCGACGATCTCCACTCCATTGACATCCACCGTGACGTCCAGATGGCTTCCGCGGAACAGCACATCCTTGACTATCCCCGACTCCGCCGCACTCTGGTACTGATCCAGCCTGCCGCTCTTGGATATCTTGACGAACTCCGGTCTGATGACTGCCTTGTCTGCTCCCGGCACTCTGTCAAAGCCCTTGAGCTTCTCGTAGTCCTCCACAACAGTTGACCTCCCGATGAACTGTGCCACAAACGGTGTGGACGGCGTCTTGTATATCTCCATCGGCGATCCCATCTGCTCTATCTGTCCGTGGTTGGTGATGATGATCTCATCCGCAACCTCCACAGCCTCATCCTGATCGTGAGTGACAAATATGCTCGTTATGCCAAGCTTTTCAACCATCTCCTTGAGCCAGGTTCTAAGCTCCGTCCTGACCTTTGCATCTATCGCGGCAAATGGCTCGTCCAGCAGCAACACCTGTGGATTCGGTGCCAGCGCCCTGGCAAATGCCACTCTCTGCCGTTGTCCGCCTGAGAGCTGATTCGGATATCTCTTCTCCATACCTGACAGCCCTGTAAGCTCCAGAAGCTCCATAACTCTCTTCTTGATCTCCTTCTTTGGAACCTTCATGAGTTCAAGTCCAAATGCCACATTGTCAAATACCGTCATGTAACGGAACAGTGCATAATTCTGGAATACAAATCCTATTCCTCTCTTTGCAGCTGGTATATCATTTACACGCCTGCCGTCTATGTATATGTCACCGGAATTTGGATTTTCAAGTCCGGCTATCATTCGGAGAAGTGTCGTCTTTCCGCTTCCCGACGGTCCCAGAAGCGCCACCAGCTTGCCCTTCTCCACACCAAAGCTGACATTGTTGGACGCCAGGAAATCTCCATATTTCTTATATATATTTTTCATCTCGACGTACATGTCGTCAGCCTCCTTTTTGTTCTCTTATTCTTCCGCACCTGATCTATCTCTCGAAACTCCTGCAAGCCATCCCATATGCAGACTATCTCACTTCGCCCTTATCGGATATCGCCCTTTTTCGGGTAGCGCCCCCTCGCCTCCGCTCAGCGGCAGGTCGTCACGCGCATGAGAGTTATGAACTTCGTTCATAAGCGCGTTTCCTCTTCGCTCTGTACTCAAGCAGATTTCTCAGGAACAATATGATGACCGCTATGATCACCAGTATGGATGATACAGCAAATGCTGCTGTGATGGATTCCTCCGTTCCCGACATGTACAGCGCATCGATCTCAAGTGGAAGTGTAAATGTCCCGCCCCTTGTCTTGGACAGTGCATTTACCGCACCGAACTCGCCGAGTGCTCTGGCGGTACAGAGAATAATTCCGTATATGAGTCCCCATTTCATCTGGGGAAGTGTTATCCTTCTGAATATCGTGAAGCCTTTCGCCCCCATGAGCGCCGCTGCCTCCTCCTCATCCTTGCCCTGGGCGTTCAGCACTGGGATAAGCTCCCTTGACACAAATGGGAATGTCACGAATATGGTAGCAAGCACAACGCCCGGAACTGCAAAAGTTATCCTGATATTTGTTCCCAGCATATCATTGATCCATCTGATCGCCGGATACGTCCATCCGAGTCTTCCAAATGTCATGAGGTAGGCAAGACCTACGATGACAGGTGATATGGAAAACGGAATGTCTATCAGTGTCGCCAGCACCTGCTTGCCTTTGAAGGAGAACTTCGTCAGCAGCCATGCCGCACATATTCCGAAAAATGTGTTTACCACCACAGCTATGACTGTGGCAATAAGTGTGACACCAAGTGCACTTATCACATACTCTGTTGTGATCGACTGAAGGTAGAACTTAAAGCCCTCCTTCAGCGCACTTGTTATCACCGATATAAGTGGAACAACAAGCATGAGCACTATGAAAAGCACCGTCACGGTTATCAGTATTATCTTTGTCCTGCGCTTGCCGCGCTGCAGCTTTTCCTGTTCGCTCATCGTGTTTCCTCCTTTTTCTAAATTAAAGTAAGTTAGTCCTTCTGGACTGTCTCAGCTGTACTATGTTGATCGCGAACAACAGTACAAATGATATTACCAGCATCACCAGTGCTATGGCTGTTGCGCTGGCATAGTCTATGTAGCTAAGCTTCTGCATGATCACGTATGATATGACCTGCGTCTGCTCCTTTGCGCTGTTGCCCGATATGTAGATGACACTGCCGTACTCTCCGATCCCTCTGGCAAATGCCAGTCCGAAGCCGGTCAGAAGTGCCGGTCTGAGCTCTGGAAGTATGACCTTGAAGAATGTTCTTCTCGGTGTGGCTCCCAACATGTAGGCCGCCTCCTCGTACTGATTATCCATCTTCTCAAGTATCGGCTGCACCGCCCTTATGACAAATGGTATTCCCACAAATACGAGGGCGATGGTAAGTCCGATCTTTGTGTATGCAACATCTATTCCAAGAGCCGCAAGCGGCTTTCCAAGGAATCCATCTTCACTGTACAATCTCGACAGTGTGATACCGGCAACCGCCGTTGGCAGACAGAATGGAAGCTCTATGAATCCGTCCAGTATCTTCTTGCCGGGAAAATCGTATTTGACCAGTGTCCACGCTATTATCAGGCCAAACACTGTATTGACTACCGCCGCTATGAACGAATAGCTGATGCTGGTCTTAAATGCATTCAGCACATTCTTCTTCAGAAGCAGATGCCAGAACTCACTCGGCGAAAGCTTCAGCGACGACACCAGAACCGATGCCAAAGGGATCAGAACTATCAACGACAGCATGGCAATGACTATTCCAAGCGTCAGATGATATCCCGGGATAACTCTGGTCTTCTTTGCGTTATTAAGTTTATCCTTCTTGCCATTTTCCTCTGCTGCCATCTCGTCTTCCAATCCATTTTAATAATCGTAAATTTCATCAAACTTTGCTCCGTCGTCGAAGAAATCCTCATAGGCTTTGTTCCAGCCTCCGAAATCATCTATGGTCCACTGCTTGATGTCCAGATCAAATACGTCTGCATACTCTGCAAGTATCTTCTCATTTGTCGGGCGATAGCCGCTCTCAGCCTCAAGCCTCTGAGCGTCATCGCTGTACAGGTACTTCAGATACTCTGTGCTGACCTCCTCTGTTCCACCCAGCTTTGCGTTGTCATCGACAACCGCCACACTCGGCTGAGCCAGTATACTCACTGACGGATTAACTATCTCGTAATCCTCCGGGTATTCCTTCAGGGTTGCTATCGCCTCATTCTCCCAGGCAATCAGCACATCACCCTTGCCATTCTCCACAAATGTGGTCGTCGAACCTCTGGCTCCTGAATCCATGACCGACACATTCTGATAAAGCTTCTTCATGAACTGCCATATATCATTTTCATCACTGTACGTCTCCCTCGCATACGCAAGTGCCGCAAGGAAATTCCAACAGGCACCACCGCTGCTCTTCGGATCAGGTGTTATGACTTCCACATCGTCCTTCACCAGATCGTTCCAGTCCTGTATGTTCTTGTCATTTCCCTTTCTAACCAGAAAGACGATTGTGGATGTATACGGCGCCGAATCCTTGTCAAATTCATCTATCCAGCCTGAATCTATCAGACCATTTGCTGATATGAGGTCAATGTCATGCTCAAGTGCCAATGTGACAACATCTGCATTACAGCCCTCCACCACCGACCTCGCCTGTGAGCCGGAGCCTCCATGAGACTGGATGACCTTGATGTCCTGTCCGTACTGCTCTTTGTAATACTGTTCGAACATGTCGTTGTATCTCTCATACAGCTCCCTCGTCGGGTCATACGAAACATTTGTAATTGTGATAACATCGTCCTTCCTCCCGCCACAGCCGGCAGCACCTATCGCCAGCACCGCCGCCATGGACAGAAGCAATACTCTTTTCACCAATCTCATTATCTTTATCTCCTAAATAAAGTCCACCGTCAGCTTTCACACTCTGCGGCTCCTCAACAACATTCATATGTGATTCAAATTTTGTATACCAAGTAGGGACATACGAAGCCGCCGGTCCTTAGGTGGCGCCTTAAGCGGCACCTTAGTACCGCTGCAGGCTGAGTTGAGCGGAAGCGATCCCAGCTTGGTATACAAATTCTTGAATCGCATTCGACACATTTACGAAGCCGCAGATGTGAATTACAGGTTAAACAGTGATGTTGAGAGGTATCTCTCTCCTGTATCCGGGAAAAGAACCACAATAGTCTTGCCCTCGTACTCAGGTCTCTTTGCAAGCTCAGTTGCCGCATAGAGTGCCGCACCTGCGGATATTCCAACCAGAACACCATCTGTCTTTGCAATCTTTCTCGCCGTGTCAAATGCGTCATCGTTCTGGATCCTGATGATCTCATCCACGATGCTCAGATCCATAACGCCCGGTACGAATCCGGCTCCGATTCCCTGGATCTTGTGTGGGCCAGGTGCTCCGCCTGAGAGAACCGGTGAATCAGCAGGCTCAACTGCAATCAGCTTGACATTTGGATTGTGCTCCTTGAGTCCGCTTCCTGTTCCTGTAGCTGTTCCGCCTGTTCCTACTGCTGATACAAATGCATCAACCTTTCCGTCTGTATCTCTCCAGATCTCCTCCGCCGTTGTCTTCTTGTGGATAGCAGGATTTGCCTTGTTCTCAAACTGCTGTGGGATGAATGCATTGCCGTACTGCTCTTTGAGCTCATTTGCCTTGGCGATGGCTCCCTTCATTCCCTCTCTGCCCGGTGTTAACACGATCTCAGCACCGAGAGCTGACACGATCTTTCTACGCTCAACGCTCATGGTGTCCGGCATGGTGAGTATCAGGTGAAGGCCCTTTGCTGCTGATACAAATGCAAGTCCGATTCCTGTATTGCCTGATGTAGGCTCGATGATGACTGTCTCCTGATTGATGAGGCCATCCTTTATTCCCTGCTCGACCATGGCTGCTGCCACACGATCCTTAACTGAGCCAAGCGGGTTGAAATACTCAAGCTTTGCAACGATGTGTGCCTTGAGTCCAAGCTCCTTCTCATAATTTGTGAGCTCCAGAAGTGGAGTGTTTCCTATAAGTTCTGTTAACTGTGATGCTATCTTTGCCATGATTTTGTTTCCTTTCTTTTTTTACTTTTTTCAAGTCTCTATGTTCTTTCTTGATTCTTTACTATCTTTATATACTGTACATTATTTTCTATATAATTCTTAACAGGCCATCTGATAAATCTTTTCCTCTATCGCTCCTGCCAGTGCTGCATGGCCCTCAGGATTCATGTGTTCCTGATCTGCCTCGCTGCTGTCCGCCACGGATGATGCCGCCAGAAATTCCACGCCGAACTCATCAGCTATCTTCTTATAAACATCCGTGAGTTTCCTTGACACCTCAACGGATTCCGGTGAAAACTCAGGATCAAATTCATCCTTCCACACCTGCTCGCCCAAATGTATCGGCGATACGAGAAGTATCCTGCTGTCCGCTGAATACTGTTTTGCCTGAATGAGCAGTCTCCGTATTCCCTTGCCTATCACATCCGGCGATGCCGAGAACACTGTCTTACAGTCATTTGTTCCAAGCATGATCACTATATTCTCCGGTTTGTGTGTCTCCAGCAGAGTAGGGAACAGCGACACGCCCTTTCTTCCCTGTCTCAGTGGATCCTCGAACACTGTTGTTCTTCCACAGAGACCTTCCTCTATGATCCTTATATCTTTATTTGCCAGCTTCTGCTGCAATATACTGGTCCATCTGATCCCCCAGGGAAATCTCTCTCCATTCTCAGGATTGTATCCCCATGTATTGGAATCTCCAAAGCACAACACCTGTTGCATCTGTCCACCTCCTTATCCACATATATCCTATCTGATATGTAGTAATTATCTGTCGACATGTTGGAGTATACAACTTATTTCCTACTATGTCAATAGGGATTATGTGCTTTTGAACACAAAAAGGGCCGTCGCCCAACTTATCCATAAGTCAGGCGGCAGCCCAGTCATATTTTTTTAACTAAATTGTTCGTCCAATCAAAGAGATGTTCTATCCTAAAACGACTATTACTTACTTGAATTTGGATCAGTAGTCGATATATATATATCACTTGAGTCTCTGGTTACGGATATATAATATGTCTTGCCCGCAACACAATTATAACTCATATAAAAATCATATGTATTTGTTGTCAGATTATGCTTATTATCATCCTTTTCAACCAGCTTCTTTTTATTCTCATCATACAAATGTCCATATGGATCACTTGTTGAAATTGAATAAAAGTAGTATGTGCCCGTAGTTTTTGGAACAAATTTGTAAAATCCATTTTCTTCTGCAAAAAATGAGCTTTTATCTCCTATCTCGATCACATCCTCAGACATTTTTGCTGTGACTGAAACTGCCTTTCTGTCTACCTTTGCAGTTATCACGCCTCGCTTACCCATTCCTTTGGCCTTAAGTGTATATGATGTTCCTGGGACAAGATAAACATACCCATTTGTACCGCATTGTCTGTCATATTCATCATACCATGCTCCGATATCATCAACCGAATACTTGGCATTGTCAGGATTTACAGTAAGTTTTAATACATCTGATACAAAGTTTCTGCCAGTCTCAGACTTGTCAAATTTCTGGTTATGCAGATATGTGCTGTCATCTCCTATGGATATTACCACTTCGTATGTACCAGGGAACAGATCCATCGAATATGAACCATAATTTCTTGATGTAACACCACTCCACGCAAGATAAGGAGTTGCTTTATCATGATTGTAGAACATGATCGATACCCCGTTCAGGTTATTTCCATTTATATCCTTGACATACCCCTCAACCTTGATCGCCTTTTTAGCATTTATCTCACAGTTAACTGTGGTGCTGATCTTCGTATCGTTGTCATCCGTTATCTTTACCTTCAGGTTATATGTTCCCTCCTGATAAATTTTTCCTGTGACCCTTCCTGTTATATCAACACTCAAGCCATAGTCATCCCCGTCTATGCTATAAGTGTATTTCCCTGAACCGCCTGCGACAGATGTAGGCTTCACACTTACTGAATAATATTTATTATCCGTGCCTATCATGCCGTATTGAGGTATATAATACGCCGCGATCACCGACGAACTGCTGACATTCCATGTGATTATGTATGTAACTATATCCCCCAGCTCATCAACAGACTTAATTGTTGTTTTCGTTGTTCCTGTCTTTCTCACTGTTCCACTGAAACTGATCGCGTTACTTCCATTCGTTTTTCTTGCATATTTCACACCATCAGGGAGCTTGTCTACAGTAATTTTACATATTCCTCTTGCGCGATCCACTGTAAATTCTCTGCTGAATGACTCATTCTGTTCAAGTTCATAAGTCATATAAACCCTTCTATTTGAATGATCCTTGGAATAATATGTCTCAATACTTGACTTACCTGTGCCATACAGTCCATCTACATAGACACAGACTCTCACATAATCGCTTAATGAGCATCCTCTTCTCAGCGCTATGGTGTAGGTTTTATTGTCCTTTGTCGTCACGCCGTCCAATGGAATGGTATAGTTATATGTTCCATTCAGTACCGTGCTCGCCTTTACAACAAAACTGGAAGCCGGAAGTTTCTGACTTCCCGATAATGTAACCTGCACAGTTTGTGGGTCACTGACAGTTGCAGATGCTATGGTGTTCGCTTTCGCAACTGTGACTTTGTATGTCGCCTTCTTACCTGTGCCATCTGTAGCCTTTGCTGTTATCACCGCTGTTCCTGCAGCAACCGCATATACTTTTCCTTCAGAATTTACCATGGCTACCTTATCATTTGAAGAACTCCATGCACATTTCTTATTGGTTGCATCTGACGGCTTTATAACTGGGCTGAGCTGCATCGTTTTGCCTACATACAGCCTTCCACTTATTTTGCTGAAGCTTAACGATGTTATTGATGCCTTCACCGTTACCCTGCAGACAGCCTTCTTGCCCGAGCCGTCAGCGGCCACTGCTGTGATTGTCGCTGTTCCGCCTTTTACCGCTCTGATTCTGCCTGTAGAGCTTACCTTCGCAATCTTGGAATTGCTGCTTTTCCAGATAACCTTCTTGTTGCTAGCTGTGTTTGGTCCTACTGTCGCCTTTATCACTGCTGACCCGCCCTTTTTAATTGTCAGCGCCGACTTGTTCACCTTAACTCTTGTGACAGGCTTACCGACTGTAACCTTCACTACCTTCTTAATTTTTGGATTTGATTTTAAAGATATAGTGATATTTGCGCGTCCACTTTTTTTAGCATTAAGCTTTCCTGCAGAAGACACTGTCACGATCTTTTTATTGCTTGTTGAGAATTTCAGATTGCCTGAAGTCGTATTTGTCTTCAGTGTAAATGTTTTCCCCGCCTTGAGTGTAAGAGTATTACTTGGAAGATTCTTCACCGCGATACTCTTGACGGTTGATGTGGCCGCCGCATTTGCCGGAATGCTGACACCTGTAAATGTCAATGCAAATGCAAGGATCACCGCAATGACCGCCATAAACCTGTTACTTCTTTTCATAAAGTTCCTCCTTTTTCCTTAAAACATAACCTTTCCTTTTTAATACACCATATCATATATTATAAATTATATACTATGCTTGTCAATCTCGCACATGCTATTGAGTATTATTCATACCCACATAAAAAGACGTACGGGTATCCTCTTAATTTCCAGGATACTCTGTGGTTATATATACCATACTGCTGTTTCGTGTAACATTAATATAGTAGACTTTTCCTGCTTCACAGTTATATGACATATAGAAATCGTGGTCATTTCCTGTGCTGATATGCTCCTGCTTGTCATCATCATTAATTGTAAGCACTTCTCCATCTGCATCATAAAGATGTCCATATGGATTATTACTCGATCCAGAGCTTGAATAGATATAGTATGCTGCCGTCATCTTTGGAACAAATCTATAGTATGTTCCCACTGATGCATTTATAGAGGTTCTATCACCAATCTCCTCATAGTCTGTCTTAATATCTGCTACAACATATGAAGTCTTGCTGTTTATCGTTGCGGTTATAGTTCCGGCTAAAGCAACCCCGCGACCTGTAAGTCTGTAAGTACCAGGCGCCAGATAAACGTATGCACCAGCTCCAACGCTGTTGCCATCCTCGTCATACCATGTGCCGATATTCTCTATATTATATCCGTTATCCTTTGATCTAACGGATATCTTTTTTACATCCGACGAATAATTTCTTCCCGAAATGTTTCCGGTAAACCGCTGTGAATATATGTATGTTGTGTCCGAACCCGAATATATAGCTATATCATATGTCCCAGGAACAATATCTACAGAATACGATCCATCTCTTTTTACATCAGAATAACAGTAATATGTATACTCTGTGGATTTGTCCCTATTCGTAAATATAATATATGCATTTGACAATACTTCTCCTGCCACATCCCTGATATATCCCGATACTGTAATTCCCTGTGCAACATTTATCACACAGTCTACAGTTGTGCTGACTCCGGCATTATCGGAATCCGTTATCCTGACTTTTATATTATAAGTACCAGCCTTATTGATGTAACCCTCCAATTTACCATTACTATAAATATCAAGACCATAAGTATTGCCAACTATATCATAGATATAATTTCCTGAGCCACCAGCTACAGAATTTATATCAGCAGCTACATGCACAGCCGCTCCACTTTCACCACGAGTGCGATAATACCTTGGGCTGTAATAAGCTGATATCACGGAGCTGTTGTATACACACCATGTTACGATAGTTGTCATTGTATTACCATACTCATCAACTGCTGTAATTGTCGTGACTGATGTGCCAGACTTGGTTATTTTCCCTGTGAAAGTAATACAGTTGGAACGCATTCCACCTATTGTATACCTCATTCCAGCCGGAACGTCCTTTACAGAAACCTTGAGGTAGCCACTGCCAGATAAATTAACGTCTGTATTCACATTCGCATTCTGCTCAATTGCTCTGGCTTCATAATATGTCTTATTATACTTTCCGTCAGAATAATATGTCTCCACCTTACCGGTTCCTGTTCCTGTAAGTCCACTTACGTACACACATATTCTGTCCGAAGATGAAAGCCTGTTCTCCTTGTTAAACCTGATCGTGTATTTTTTATTGTCTCCTGTAGACACACTTTCAATCGGAATGCTCTTGTTGTATATGCCGCCATTTAATGTGGTCTTTACTTTAACAGCAAAATTTGATGCTGTCAGCTTCTGTGCAGATGACAATGTAACATTTATTGTCTGCCTGTTATCCACCTGCGCCGAAGCAATCTTCACAGCATTTAGAACTGTCAGCTTATATTTTACTGTCTTTTTTGTTCCGTCTGTAGTTGTTGCTGTAATCACTGTGGTTCCAGCGCCAACAGCCACAACGAGTCCGGATGAACTTACCATAGCGACCTTATCATTCGAAGACTTCCAGGTACACTTCTTGTTTGTTGCATCTGCCGGTGCAATGACTGGGTTTAACTGTTCTGTTTTTCCCACATACATCTTACCGCTGCCCTTTTTGAACTTTATAGAAGTTACATACGCCTTGACTGATACCTTACAACTTGCCTTCTTGCCGGAACCATCTGCAGCTACTGCTGTGATGACTGCTGAACCGCCTCCGGCTGCTGTTATCCGTCCTCTGGAATTAACCTTAGCAACCTTTATATTGCTGCTCTTCCATACGACCTTCTTATTGCTTGCCTTGCTTGTTCCAACAGAAGCCTTTACCACAGCACTTTTTCCTTTTACCAGCGTCAGCTTGCTTTTAGTAAGCTTTACACTCGTGACAGGCTGTCCTGCAGTTACCGTAATAACCTTCTTTACCTTAGGATCAGCCTTCAGCGACATTGTAATCTTAGCTGTCCCATTTTTTACATTTCCTGCTTTGATCACTCCCGCAGTTGTCACGGTTGCTATCCTTCTGTTGCTGGTTACGAATTTCAGCTCTTTCGCCGCCACATTTGTCTTAAGAGCAAATGACTTTCCCGCCTTGAGCGTAAGTGTGCCGGCTGGCAGATTGCTCACAGTGATGCTCTTTACAACCGTGTTTTTTGCCGTAGCCGCCGTTGTAGCTGCCAGCGCAGTTCCCGGAACATTCATACCTGAAAATATCAGTGCAAATGCAAGAATGACCGCCACAGCCTTCATGATTTTTCTGTACCCTTTCATAACACTCCTCCTGATTTAATAAAAAATCCGCTATACTTCATAAAATCAGTATAGCGGACTTTATTTTATTAATCTACAATCAAATACTATCAATGAGTTTTTCGCTGTCATCACACATCCTGTATCCCACGCCCAGCTCATTGATGATAAAACTCTTCTTGCCCGGCTTCACTCCGAACTTCTTTCTTATATTCGCCATATTTACCTGAAGTCTCTTGGTGCTTCCCATGTCATTGTAGCCCCATACCTCTTTTACGATGAAACTGTATGTAAGCATCTTGCCCGGATGTCTGGACAGAAGATCGACTATGTTGTACTCAGTCTGAGTCAGCTTGATCTCCTCATCCCCTATGAACACTCGTCTGGCTTCGTAGTCTATGAGCAAATCCCCAGTCTGGAATTTCCCTGTCGGCAGTTCACTGTCATGCGCTTGGTAAAGCACTGTGCGGAGCGCAGATCTGACCCTGGCAACCAGCTCCTCAGAGCCAAACGGCTTGGTCACATAATCATTTGCCCCCAGGTTGAGCGCCTCCACCTTATCCTTCTCATCAGATCTCGCCGAGAGCACTATGACCGGCGTGAAATCCGTCTTTCTTATCTCCGTGAGAAATGCTATTCCATCCTTATCTGGAAGTCCCAGATCAAGTATCACTATGTCAGGTCTGTGGGACGCATACATCATAAGACCGCTTCCGCAGGATGTGGCTATGATCGTCTGATAGCCATTTGCCTGCATCAGGGTATCCAGCAGATTGTTGATATTTTGTTCATCTTCTATTATCAAGACTTTGTATTTGTTATTGCTCATCCGTAACCTCCTCTATCTTCAGTGTAAACCTGAATACTGCACCACCTTCCGCGGAATTGTATGCACTTATATCTCCTCCATGTGCTTTTATGATGGTCGCACATACCGACAGACCTATTCCGGCATTTCTTCTCGGCCTGCAGTCCGCGGACACCTCATCAGAGCTGTCCCCCAGAAGGCTTCCATCAAACAGGTGTTTCAACCTATCCTCCGGTATTCCATCGCCATCATCCTGTACCTCAAACACAACCCTGTCGCCATCGCATTTCACATTCAATGCCAGATTCTTCATTCCCTCTGCATGCTGTACTGCATTCTCAAGGATATTGATGATAACCTGCTCTATGAGAATTGCATCCATTGGTATGATGACCAGCTCATCGGGCAGATCGACTTCTACCTCCTGATCAGGATATCTCTTTGCAAATTTGATAAGCACCGAATCTATCAGCTCATCCAGGGCTATCGGGGTCTTTATGAGATTTATGTCTCCGTCCAGCCTCGTTACGGACAAAAGGTTCTCCACCATGCGGTAGAGCCACTGTGAATCCTGCTGGATACCCCGGAGCATCTTCTCCTTCTGCTCGTCCGTGAATTCGCTGCCACTCTCTATAAGTGCCGAGCTGGCCCCGTAAATGGTGGTAAGTGGAGTTCGAAAATCATGCGACACTGCACGCAGCAGGTTCGCCCTCATTTTCTCCATCTCACTTTCTTTCTTGAGCATTTCCTGATACTTTATCTTGCTTGTAAAACCACAGGTAATAAACGCTATGGCTATCATAATTATCGCCGATGTGATATTTTCAGGAATAAGAAAATCTATCTTGAAATACGGAAATGTAAATGCAAAATTCACTATTATCACGCTGACTACAGATGCCAGTATTCCATACACATATCCGTCAGTGAACACCGATATCAAAAATACCGAAAACACCATGACGGCCGGTATCAATATGTCTGTAGTAAATGTTGTCTTTATTATCAGACACAATCCAACCCCTATGGCTATCATCACCAGCATCAACAGCACATTTTTTATAATGTCCTTACATTTACACCCTTTATTTTTTTTGCTTTTTTGTATATTTATTTTTTTCATATGTATCAATCCCTTTTGGATTATTTTAAAGAAAGCGCCACCAGTACACCTTATGTCACAAACGACATAGATCTTACCAGCGGCGCCCGCTTTCACACATTCAAGTGAAGTATATCATGCCTATAGTTAAGATGCAGATAAAGAATATCTACGATATGTGGAGCAGGCGCATTCCGATGCGCTTCGCGCAGCGCCCGCATTATCATAAGGAATCCACCCTTATGATATATTCTTCAACGCTTCCTCAAGGGTGTGCCATCCGAGGACCGCACACTTTACTCTGGCCGGCATGTGCGCTATATCCTTGAGCGCTGATGCCTCCTCAAGCTGGTCTATCTCCTCGTCTGTAGCCTCTCCCTGTATCATCTTCAGAAAGAGCTGCCCAAGCTTCAAGGCCTCCTCCTTGGTCTTTCCTATGATCATTCCAAGCATTATATCTGCCGACGCCTGGGATATAGCACATCCGTCTCCCACGAATGATCCATCCTCGATGACTCCGTTCTCAACCTTCAGTTTAAGCCAGATGTCATCACCGCAGTTGGGATTTACACCCTCCAGCACAACATTTGCAGCAGGAAGATCATATTTGAATTCAGGTCTCATATTGTGCTCTGTAAGGATCTCATTATAAAAATTCCTGTTTTGAATATTATTCTGCATATCCCATTCTCCTTCTCACATTTGCGACACTCTCCACAAATGCATCTACCTCTTCATCTGTATTGTAGAACATAAAACTTGCCCTTGTCGTATTGTACACGCCAAGGTGTACAAGCAGTGGCTGTGCACAGTGATGTCCAGCCCTCACATCTATTCCATCCGCAGCCATGATCTCGCTGACATCATGCGGATGTACATTGTCTATGGTGAACGCCACTATTCCGGTGTGGTTCTCCGGCTTATCTGAACCGATGACATGCACATGAGGAAGCTTTGCAAGTCCCTCCATGGCACGGGTCGTGAGCTCCAGCTCTCTCTTTTCTATATAGTCAAATCCAACCTCTTTGATGTAGCCTATAGCAGCCGCAAGTCCCGCAGCTCCAGCCGCATTGACTGTACCAGCCTCAAACTTGTGAGGCAATTCCGCATATACAGCGCCATCTCTTGAAACCGAATCTATCATCTCTCCACCTGACATGAATGGAGGCATCGCGTCAAGCAGTTCCTGTCTTCCGTATAACACTCCTATTCCCATAGGTCCCATCAGCTTGTGGCCTGAGAATGCAAAGAAATCAGCGCCAAGCTCATGCACATCTATAGTCATATGCGGTGTACTCTGCGCGCCATCGACAACGACAACCGCGCCAAAGCTGTGCGCCCTGTCAGCCATCTTTCTGACCGGATTCACACATCCAAGAACATTTGACACATGTCCGACAGCAAGCAGCTTTGTGTGCTCGTTGATTCCGGAATTGATGGTCTCGTCAGTCAGCGTTCCATCCTTCTCACAGTCGAGATATCTGAGAGTTGCACCTGTGACTCTGGCCGCCATCTGCCATGGAAGCATGTTGCTGTGGTGCTCCATGATGGTGACTGCTATCTCGTCACCAGCCTTAAGGTTATTCAGCGCGTAGCTGTATGCCACAAGGTTAAGGCTCTCTGTGGTATTCCTGGTGAAGATTATCTCCTTCTCAGAGTCAGCGTGAATGAAGTCCCTGACTACCTTTCTGGCACTCTCATACTTCTCTGTCGCCTCAAGGCTGAGCGGATAGAATCCTCTGAGTGGATTCGCATTGCTCTTCTCATAGAACTCTCTCTCAGCGTCTATGACCACCTGTGGCTTCTGCGCTGTGGCCGCATTGTCTATATAAGCTGTGTCATTGTTTCTCAACAGAGGAAAATCCTCTCTATAATTCCTGTCTGTCATATTCCATTACCTCCGCAAGCTGCTTCTCCACCAGCTTCTCTGTGTTCTCGTCCTGGATCTTGCGGTAGAGGACCTCCATCTTGCCCTTGGTCATCATGTCCTCGGCTGTCTCCATATCGATTCCCCTTGACGCGAAGTAGAATAAAGTATCCTCGTCAAGTTCACCGATGGTCGCTCCATGTGATCCCTCCACATTTTCCTCTGCACAGAGGATAAGCGGTATAGTCTTGTTCACCACATCATCGCCGAGCAGCAGTACATTCTCAGTCTCAGCGCCCTTCGAATCCGATGAACCTGTCTTGAAATCTATCGAACCTCTGAATATCTTCTCCGCAGCATCCTTAAGTGTTCCATCCACCTGTATGTTGCAGTTGGTCTTCTTGCCTATATGGTTAACCACAAGGTTGATATCTATGACCTGCTTCTTCTGGCCAAGGTAACCTATATCCATGTTGGTTGAAGCACGCTTACCAATGAGCTCAGTTCTCACGCCGTTGTACAGATTGCCCTTGCCGATAAATATCTGAAGCACATCTAGCTGCCCATTCTCCGCACACTCACTTCCCACGTCGTTGAGTATGGTCGTGTTCTCATCCTGCATAAATATCTGTACAAGACGTATGTGTGCGTCCTTCTCTATATTAAAACGCGTACGGAATGCCAGGCTGCCGCCCTCCGCATTCTCGCCAAATGTCTCTATGACTGTCATGTCTGAACCTGCATCTGCCTGCACGTAAGCATAACCGCTGCTGCCATTTGCCCCGGTTCCATTTATCAGCACGTGCACTGTCTGCCCTTTATTGGTCTCGTCCGCAACGAGTACACTTCCTGCTGCCTGCTGTGCGAAGAGTACGTCCGCATCTCTTCCTGCACCAGTCTCTATTCCATCGAAATCAGAAGCCTGCTTATCAGCTTCCTTGCCGCCATCTATCTTCACACTGCATCCCGCCATGTCCGGATTCCAGTTAAGTGCTGTGTCGTTCATGCGAAGCCAGTACCATGTCTTTGCCGGGAGCTTGTTGATCTTCATCTCGTTATTGTTCTCCATGTCACCGCACCTCCTTAACCTATGCTGCCCTTCATCTCAAGACGGATGAGGTTGTTCATCTCAAGAGCATACTCAAGCGGCAGCTCCTTCGATACATTGTCTGCAAATCCACTGACGATACATGCTCTCGCGTCTTCTTCACTCATTCCTCTGGACATCAGGTAGAACACAGCCTCGTCACTGATGCTTCCTATCTGTGCCTCATGTCCCACATTTACCTTCTTGGTTCTGATATCCATGGCCGGTATGGTGTCCGAACGTGATATCGAATCAAGCATAAGTGACTGGCAGGAAACTGCTGCCTTGGAGTCCTCAGCCTCCTTTGTCACTACAACTGATGAACGGAATGTGCTTATACCCCCGTCCTTGGAGATAGACTTTGTGTTGATATATGAGCTTGTGTCAGGTGCCGCGTGAACTACCTTCGCTCCTGTGTCAAGGTTCTGTCCCTTACCGGCAAATGTAACTCCGGTGAACTCCATCCTGGCGCCCTTGCCCTTGAGCACGCTCATCGGGTAAAGGTATGACACATGTGATCCAAATGAACCCGATACCCACTCGATGGTTCCACCCTCTTCAACGCGGGCTCTCTTGGTGTTCAGGTTGTACATGTTCTTGGACCAGTTCTCTATGGTTGAATATCTGAGCTTTGCGTTCTTGCCGACAAACAACTCCACACAGCCTGCGTGAAGGTTCGCCACATTGTACTTCGGTGCCGAACATCCCTCTATAAAGTGGAGGTCTGCTCCCTCATCTACTATGATGAGTGTGTGCTCAAACTGACCCGCGCCCGCTGCGTTAAGTCTGAAGTATGACTGAAGTGGGATCTCAACCTTTACTCCAGGTGGCACATATACAAATGAACCACCTGACCACACAGCTCCGTGAAGTGCTGCAAATTTGTGATCATGAGGGGTGACAAGCTTCATGAAATGCTTCTGCACCATGTCTGCATACTCACCTGTGAGTGCACTCTCCATATCAGTGTACACAACTCCCATGTCCGCAACCTCCTGGCGGACATTGTGATATACGAGTTCTGAATCGTACTGTGCACCAACTCCCGCAAGGGATTTTCTCTCAGCCTGAGGGATTCCAAGTCTCTCAAATGTATCCTTGATATCCTCAGGAACTTCATCCCAGCTGCCCTTCATCTTGGTATTTGGTCTTACGTAAGTAACTATATTGTCAATATCCAGTCCCTCGATGGATGGGCCCCAGTCAGGCACCTGCATATTGTTGTATATCTGTAAAGACTCAAGTCTGAAATTCTGCATCCATGCCGGATCATGTTTCTCCTTTGAAAGCTGCTCAACTATCTCAGGTGTGAGACCAGCTTTAAGCTTATAGGCATCTTTGTCATCATACTTGAAGTCATATATATTTCTGTCTATGTCCTCTACATATGTCTTTTCCTTCATCTTCTATATCCTTTCATACTCTGCAAATCCAGACTCGTTGATCTTGTCCACAAGTGATGCGTCACCAGTCTCTATGATCTTGCCCTCAACCATGACATGTGTGTAGTCAACGGTGAGTGACTCAAGGATCTTGGTGCTGTGTGTGATGATAAGCAGACTTCCCTTGCAGTTCTTCTGGTATTCCTCGATACCTGCTGATACTGTACGGACTGCATCAACGTCAAGTCCTGAATCTGTCTCGTCAAGGATTGCCAGTGATGGCTTGAGCATCAGAAGCTGAAGTATCTCTGCCTTCTTCTTCTCACCACCTGAAAATCCCACATTCAGGTCTCTCTCCGCATAAGATGGATCCATCTGAAGGATCTCCATGGTTCTCTCAAGCTCCTTCTTGAAATCCCAGAGACGGATTCTCTTGCCGGTCTTCTGCTCAAGGGCATTTCTTATAAATGAGCTGAGTGTCACACCAGGCACCTCTAGAGGATTCTGGAATGAGAGGAATATTCCTGCCTTTGCACGCTCATTGACAGCCTCTTCTGTGATGTTCTTACCATCAAACCATATCTCGCCCTCTCTGACTGTATATCTAGGATTGCCCATAAGTGCATATCCAAGGGTTGACTTTCCGGTTCCATTAGGTCCCATAAGTACATGTGTCTCACCCTTGCCGATCTCCAGGTTCACACCGTGAAGGATCTGTTTATCCTCAACATCAACATGTAAATTCTTAACTTCCAATAATTTTTTATCTGACATCAGTCTGCCTCCTTTTATACCAAGCCCGGCAATTGCTTTATCACTTCTATATCCGGCGATTCAATTGTCCCGCTTTAATTATCTTTTTGCTTGTATCAAATTACTCTGCTCATTCCACATTTCTGGCTATATCCGCCAGTGTCTTACCCTGGAAATAATCCTGTATCAACTCCGCCAGTCCCTGCCATATCGGCAAAGTGTAGCACTGTCCGGATCTGTCACAGGTCATTGCGCTGTTCTTCATGCATGCCACCGGAGCAAGTCCACCTTCCGTGAGTTCAAGTATCTCCCAAAGCGTATATTTCTCAGGAGCCTTTTTGAGTCTGTAGCCTCCGCCATGTCCGCTGGCTGCCTCTATCAGATTTGCCTTGGACAGCATGCGCATTATACTCTCCAGATACTTCTGGGACAGTTCCTCTTTCTGAACTATTTCTTTTAACGGAATGAATCTGCCGTCGTGGTTTATGGCAAGGTCTGCCATGACCCTCAGGGCATATTCTCCCTTTGAAGAAATCACCATATCTGTAAATCCTCCTTACATATGAGTGTGATCACATTCCAGCCGCAAATACACGGTCATTCCAGTCATCACCCTCATCCGCCATTTTTTGGCGTAATAAGTCAATATCTGACTCGCAAAAATAGGATATTCCCATTTACCTACTATGTCAATAGGTTAATACACAAAAAATAATAGAAGGTGCGGCAGCCTTCCATTATTTTTCATTATTTTGTCTATTTCAAGCATTTTATATAATTTATCCGTGCAGCAGTCTACTCATGATATGTTATTATCAGCCCGTCTTTTCCCATATAATAGCTGCACAGCCCGCTTGCAGGTACGACGCTCACATCCGTGTCGAGCCATTCAGCCTTGATAAGATGCCCCAGCTTTTCTGCTCCCTCCTCATTCATACAGTGGCTTATGACCAGCTCTCCCCCTGCAAATCCCGTCTCCCGGAGAGTATCTATCAGCTTATCATATGTCTTCTTCATACCTCTGAATTTGTGTCTGAGTTCAATTCGTCCACCAGGTGATGCCACACCTATTGCGGATATATTGAATCTATGAGCCGCATACCCCACAAGCTTATTTAGTCTGCCCGCCTTTATCAGGTTGTCCAGACTCCCCAAGGCAAACATCACCTGTATCTCCCTCACTGCTTTGTCTGTAACACTTACTATGGCGTCAAACGAATCCCCGTCTTCAATTCCTTCATATATGATGTTTGCCAGCTGTTCAGGGAATACTCCGGCTCCGCATGTATTTATCACCGCAATATTCCTGCCGGGATTCTTCTCAAGCGCCATGTGTCTTGCAGCTATAGCACTGTTGTAACTTCCCGATAATGCAGCTGACAACGTAAATGCAATAACATTTTCCGCATCCCCCCACGCCTCTAGCCACGCATGGGGTGATGGGCAGCTAGTTCTTCCGCCTGACCGGCAATTTGCAATATGCTCAAGCATCTTCTCTATATCTATACCCGGTTCGTCTATATAATCTGTGTTATCAACAGATATTGTAAACGGAACCTCAGCATAATCTATATCTATTCCAGCCAGTCCATCCAATCCATCCGGCACGAGCAGACTGCAGCCGGAATCTGAAACCAGCTTCCATCCATGATTACTCTTTCTTTGCTCCCTGTCAGATTCTCCGCCCATACTTTGAGTTTTCGAATCAACTTCTTGAGTCATCGAATCAACTTCCAGTCTTCCTTCCTGCTCTTCATTTTGATCATGCGCGTTTCTTTTCATCTCAATAACACCTCCATGCGCAATATGCATCACACAGGTATTATTAGATATTTTTTCTGTATTTATACATTTTAGACATTTTTTCTGGGAGCATAGATTTTACAAAAAAGGTATGATCAAGCTGCACTCAACGCAACCTGATCATACCTTTTATTTATTATATAAATTATCAATTCTTAACCTTAACAACGTCCTTCTTTCTGTACTTCTTCACCTCATACAGCTTCTCATCTGCCATAGTCATGGCATTCTGAAGACCTTTCTTGTTATATTCTACGATCTGACAGTTTCCAAGCGATACACTCACTTTATAAGGCTTATCACAGTGCTCATTAAACTTCTCAAATGAACTGTATACTTCCTCAGCAAATGCATCTGCAGCGTCAGAGTCCTTAAGGCCGAGTACAAGACAACAATACTCGTCGCCGCCTATTCTGCCTACGATTCCATTATCGCCTACAGATTTGATCAGAATATCTCCTATGGTTTTAAGAGAGAAATCACCCTCATCATGTCCATATCTGTCATTGATGATCTTGAGACTGTTCATATCAGCGTAGAATACCGTAGCCGTCCTTTTCTGCTCCTCACATTCCTTGAGCAGCTGTAATGATCTGTCAAAGAAACCTCGTCTGTTCATGATTCCTGTAAGGGGATCCTGTTTTGACAGATTGTCAAGCATAATGTTGTTTTTCTGCAGGATCGCCATACTCTCCTCAAGGCGCTTCATGATCTCCTCGTTCGTCTTGAGCAGATTGATCATCTTGACAGCAGCTGAGACCTGGTTTCCAAGGAACTCCCCATTCACCAGAACTCCTTCCGTGAGATCACACAGAAGAACTCCATAGAGTATTTCGTTGGAATACAGCGGCAAGAGTACATATATTCCAGCTCCTTCCACACCGAGGCTCTCAAAATCATAGAGATTTGATGATGACACCTTCTGGTTCACAGTGATCACACTGCTGACCTTCTCTTTAAGATCCTTAGTCTTGAGATATAACTGGTCAGGCAGTTCAAATGGCTCACCGATCAGATGTATTATTGGCTCTTTATATAAGAATATAAATGCATTCTCTATGTCCAGCCAGTCCATAGTGCCAAGAATCTCTCCATAACTTCTGTCGTTGCCTCTGTCAAAGCTCAAGACCTTCTGGATAAATGTCTTCATCTTGAACTGAGTCTTATTCCGCTCTTCCCACTGCTCTGAGAGCATATGGTTCATTGAGAGATATCCCTCAATGACATTCTTACTACGTTTTCTTGATCCGCCTTTTTTACAGAATGAATCTCTTCTGACAAACTCAGTAGGAAGTATCTTACTCTCGACCTGCTTGCCATCAATAAGCCTGACCATAAGATTTACAGCCTCTGAGCCAAGTTTTCCCGCGTCTGCACGCACAGTCGAAAGCGTCGGATATATCTGTGTAGCCCACTCAATATCATCGTAACCCATGACTGATATATCTCTTCCCGGCAGAATGCCCCTCGCCTTAAGTTCTTCATAAAAACCAGATGCACAGGAATCATTCACACAGAACACTCCCTGCATATCCGGATTTCTGTCCAGAATATCTCTGAAAACCTCTTTTGATTCCGATGTAAGATTGCCCTCCACATAAAGTCCCGGATCAAACTCTATTCCATGAGCCTCAAGCATCTCAATGTAGGTTCTTCTTCTCTCCTTTGCATCATAATTGGAGTCCGGACCGCCTATCATGCCTATTCTTGTATAACCAAGTTCCTCGATCATGTAATTGAGTCCTTCTCTTATGCCTGCACCATTGTCATATCTGACACAAATCTGATCCGGCTCATCTGCAGCCACTATCACGCACGGCATCTGCAGATATCTTTTCATAAATTCGCTGATACGCTCCTTGGTTGCAAAGCAGCCAATACAACTCGATGCAACAATAACGCCGTCCAGATTCTCCTTTGTAGCATAGGAAAATAGTGTCTGGTACTGATATTCATAATATATATCTGACGTTTCTGGGTATTCCCGGTCAAGGAACTTACCCGGAATAACAACTATATCGACATCAAGTGTCTTTGCTCTCTCTATAACCCCATGACAGAGCAGCCTCGTAAAATCATCCGTGATTCCGCCTACCAGAACACCTATCGTCTTTCTCTTCATAACTATCCCCCTTGACATTCTCTTCCAAAGGCAGGATCTTACTTGCTGACTGTGGATGCTACGATCTCCATATTGCCCTCAAACACTGGGTTGCTGTATCCGTTTGGCAGGATAAAGTGATCACCCTTCTTTATAGCGTTTCCATCCACTGTTCCACTTCCCGCAACTACAGACATGATGAGGAATGGCTTGTCGCCCACATTCAGCTCTGCCTTTCCCTCAACATCCAGCTTGTATACTGTGTAATACTTACAGCTTATAAGCTCACAGAGTTCATTTGCCTTATCTGCCTTGACACTTATAACGCTGTCCTCAACCGGCTTTGCAGGAACTGTTATAACATCTATACTCTGCTTTACGTGCAGATCTCTAGGCTTTCCATTGCTCAGTCTGTCATAATCATAAACTCTGTATGTGATGTCACTGTTCTGCTGTGTCTCAAGAAGTGTGATTCCTCCTTTGATCGCGTGTACTGTACCGGGATCTATCTGAATGAAATCCCCCTTCTTAACAGGGATCTCTCTGATAAACTCCTTCCATTTCTTACCTTCGATCATATCGCACAATTCTTCCTTTGTCCTTGCATTATGACCGATTACAAGTGTTGAATCTTCCTTGCAGTCAAGAATATACCAGCACTCCATCTTGCCAAATGAACCATTCTCATGTTCTGCTGCGTATGCATCGTCCGGATGCACCTGAATACTCAGATCATCTTTTGCATCGATTATCTTGATAAGCAGTGGGAATCTGACACCGTCTATACCGCCAAACAGCTCTCTGTGGCTGTCCCATAAGTCGGCAAGCGTCTGACCTGCAAACTCGCCATTTTTCACTGTACAGTTGCCATTCTCATGTGCCGCAACTCCCCAGCACTCGCCTATATCATCACCCTCAACATCATATCCGTATTCTTCTCTGAGCTTTGTACCGCCCCAGATATTGTGCGTAAACACGGGATTTAAAAAAAGTATTTCCTTGTTCATTGTCATTCTCCTCCTTTTGACGTACGGCAATTGTGTGCATATCCGTACGGTGTACACATCCGACTTGTCTGGCTCGGAACGCTCTCGCTCGTTTCGCCCTGCAGCGGATACTAAGATGCCGCTAACGCGCCATCTAAGTACCGGCGGGCTCAAATGTCCGAACCATGACAATGTCGAATATGTACACCTGTTACTGATTACACCATTCCCCAATTGCCTGTTCTATATAAGACGGTGAAGAAATCACATTTTTACACTGACCATGACTTCTTCACTCGTCATTTCCATGATAATGTATGTAACTGCTATTTTATTGCATCTGTTGCCTTTTTCTACATATTACAGTCTTTTTTCTGCCTTTTTAGTTTTTATGATTGCCAAAACCCTCAGAATCAAATTCAGCCCGGCTTATTGCCAGGCTGTCATAGTCTAAAAGTTTTGGCAATCACCTGCCATTACATTTCTTTTTAGAGGGGCCCCGAAGGCGGCGGGCACCGCCTTGGGAAATGAGAAAAAATTAATACAATTGCCGCGTATGAGTAGGGGCTCATAGCGATCTATAACTAACTATCTTCTACCGATCTCGGTATCAGAAGTTGTTACCACACTGTGTGACTTGATATAATCTACGATCTCATCAAGCTTTGTGAATGCAAGGCCAACATAGCTGTCAGCTGCACCGTAGTAAATGGCGATCTTTCCAGACTCGCTGTCGTGAATAGTAGCACATGGGAAGCATACATTAGGAACAAATCCTCGCTCCTCGTACCACTCTTCCGGTGTGAGAAGGAAGTTCTCACAACGATACTTAACGATCGATGGGTTGTCGATATCAAGGATTGCTCCACCGATTGAGTATACATAACCGTTACATGTTCCCGCTACTCCATGGTAGAATAACAGCCATCCTTCAGAAGTCTCAATAGGGGCTGCACCGCCGCCAATCTTGAGTGACTCCCACCACTCGCTGCTCTTGCCCATGACATGTCTGTGCTTACCCCAGTAAACCATGTCTGGGCTCTCACTTACGAATATATCACCAAATGGTGTATGACCACTGTCACTTGGACGTGACAGCATCACGAAATTACCGTTGATCTTTCTCGGGAAGAGAACTGCATTTCTGTTAAATGGAAGGAATGGGTTCTCGATTCTCACAAATGTCTTGAGATCCTTTGACTTTGCGATGCCTATCGCTGCACCATAGAAATCCTGGCACCAGATTGCATAATATGTATCCTCTACCTTTACAAGTCTTGGATCATATGCGTATATAGGCATGAACTCTTCACCGTTCTCATCAACAAACTTGATCTTCTCCTCGCTGATATTCCAGTGGATAGCATCCTCGCTCTCTCCGAGGTAGATGTATGGAATTCCATTCACCTGCTCACCTCTGAATACTCCAACAAACTTTCCATCAAATGGAACTACTGCACTATTGAATATTCTTGCAACACCCTTTGCCGGATTTCTTCCTATTATAGGATTCTCTGTATATCTCCAGATTGGAGCGTCATGATTGTCATTTGCCGGTCTGTCCTGCCATGGCACGTTTGGCACAGGCTCGCTGAACATTTTTACTTCTGACATAAGTACCTCTTTCTTCCGGCATCTTAGCCGGATTTTTTATTTTATTATCACGTTATATGGTATCTGCACAGGCAAAGGGCATACTAACCAACGTGCTGTTTCATCTGGCAGCCCATATATTATACTTTCTTACTTGTCTGTATTCTTAAGGAACTCAAGGTTCTTCCTGATCAGCTCACATCTCTGCGCTACACACTCAACGCTTCTTCCCGGATCAGCAGGTGTGTTGAATACATAGTCGATGAGTCTGTCAACTGTTGTTGTTGCAACATGCATTCTTGTATCGCTTGATGCGTAGTAGATGAACACTTCGTTGTTCTCGTTTACGATGGCGCCATTTGTGAATACAACGTTGGATACATCGCCGACTCTCTCCTCGCCGCGAGGTCCGATGAGCATTCCTGATGGCTCAGCGATAACCTTTGAAGGATCATTGAGGTCTGTTGCAAATGCGTAGAGTACATATCTAAGACCGGCAGCTGTGTTTCTCACACCATGTGCGATGTGGATCCAGCCCTTGTCTGTCTTTATTGGAGGTGCACCTGCACCGTTCTTTGCCTCTGTTATAGTGTGGTACTTACGAAGACTTGTCATCTTCTCCTCGTCTATAACCGCATGCTCTATATCATCACAGAGACCGAATCCTATTCCGCTGCCGCTTCCTGTCTCGATGAAATCATCCATTGGACGTGTATAGAATGCGTACTTGCCATCCACAAATTCAGGGTGAAGTACAACATTTCTCTGCTGTGGGGAACGAAGAGTCTTGAGGTTGTCAAGGCGCTCCCAGTGCTTTAAATCCTTTGTCCTCACGATACCTGCTGCTGCAACTGCTGCTGAGAGGTCATTTACAGCTGTATCCTTGCTCTCTGAACAGAACACACCGTAGATCCATCCATCCTCGTGCTGTGTCAGTCTCATATCATATACATTTGTTTCCTCAGGACATACATCATCCAGAAGGATTGGATAATCCCAGAAACGGAATCCATCGATACCGTTGTCACTCTCAGCTACGCCGAAGAATGACTTTCTGTCATTTCCCTCTATTCTTGCGACAAGATAATACTTGCCGTTCAGGTAGATAGCACCTGAGTTCATGACAGCGTTAACTCCGAGACGCTCAATGAAGTATGGATTTGTCTCAGGGTTTAAGTCATATCTCCATGTGAGAGGTATCATCTCTCTTGTGAGTACAGGGTACTCATATCTGTCATAGATTCCATTATAGAAATCTGTCTTCTTATTCTTTCTCTCAAGAAGCTTGTTCAGTTTGTCAAGCTCTACATAATATTTCTCATTCATCATTTAGGCATTCTCCTTATAATTTGAAAGCAATTGAATGCTATTTATTTGCCGTCAGCGAGTCTGTTCATAATCTCAAGGCACATTCTGCCGTTGTGGTATGGGCACTTCCATGGCTCAACTATAGGACGTCCGACTCTCGGTGTTCCATCCGCATTCAGATCCCAGAACCACTCTGATCCCGGTCTCTTGTCTATGAAGTATTCCTTTATGTACTCCCAGACTTTCTCAGCAGCCTCGTAATACTTCTTATCACCCGACTTTTGATAAGCATTTATGAATCCTACTATTGATTCTGCCTGAACCCACCATACTCTTACCGTGTATGGCACGCCCTTTTCACATTCTGTCAGAACTGAATGTCCATCGAAAGCAATCTCATATATCTGCTCTGCAAGGATATCTGTTATCTTTGTGATCTTCTCTGTGTACTCTGCCTCTCCAAGCACCTCAGTCGCCCTGTCCAGAAGCCATGATGTCTCAATGTCATGTCCGTATGAGTACAGATCGATCAGAGAGTTATAATCCTTATCAAAGAACACTTCCTGTCTCTTAAGCTCCGGATTGTATACCTTATCAGCAAATACATCGAGCAGCCATTCCAGACGCTCCTTTACCTTGGAATCCTTGGATACCTTATAAAGTTCTGTGTAAGCCTCAAGTGCATGGAGCAGTGTGTTCATTGTTCTCTCTGCGAGAACACCATTCTCAGAAAGCTTATCATTTGACTCCGGCTTGAACTCTCTTGTAAATGCCTCGAGATAGCCACCTTCGTCAGTACATTTCTCTTCTATTGTATGGAAAAGCTGCAGGGCCAGGTCCAAAGCTTCCGAATCACCGGAAGCTTCGTAATAGGCGGATAAGGCATATATACTAAATGCCTGATTGTATGTGTGTTTTGTCGTATCTTTGGGTGAACCATCGTAATTCATGGACCAATATATTCCGCCATATTCCCTGTCTATACAATATTCTTTCAGAAATTCATATCCATGAGCAGCCTCATCTAGAAGCTTCGGGTCCTTGAGTGCCTTATACGCACTTGCGAAGAACCAGGTAATTCTACTGTTAAGAATACAACCCTTCTCAGCCTTTTTATCAAGGTTGAGGTCATAATCCATATACCCATAAAATCCGCCGTACTCATCATCCCTCAGGGCCTCCCAGAATGGGATGATAGCATCTATTAATTCTTTTTGAATTTCATTTCTCATATTCATGAACTCTCTTCTTCTAATAAATTATTAACCCTTTACAGCACCCTGTGTAATACCACTGTAGATCTGTTTCTGACAGCAGATGAATACTATAAGTGCCGGTATGATCGATATGATAACACCTGCACATATCAGGTTGTACTGGCTGCCCATAGGTCCTACGAACTTGTAAAGTGAGATAGCCATTGTCTTGATCTCCGGGCTTATGAGGTAAAGGTTTGCAGCGTAGTACTCGTTGTAGATTACAACGCCTTTCAGTATACAAGCAGTAACGATAGCCGGCTTGAGAAGTGGAAGTATGATCTTCCAGTAGATGGTCCAGTATGATGCACCATCCACGATAGCTGACTCGTCAAGAGATACTGATATGTTCTCCATAAACTGTATAAAGATGTAGATCGAGATAACATCTGTACCACAGCTCATGATGATGTAACCATATAAGTGATCTATGAATCTCAGATCACCCATGATGTTGTAGACTGTAACCTGCATAGCAACTGCAGGGAGCAATGATGCCACAAGGAAAAGTGTTCTGATAAAGCCGTTTCCTGGGAACTTGAATCTATTAAGCACATATGCAAGCTGTGTTCCTATTACAACTGACACGATAAGTACGCATACCATGACTATTACTGAGTTGAGGAATGCACGTCCCATGTTGGCAGTCGTGAATGCCTTTACAAAGTTGCTGAAGTTCAGAAAGCTTTCAGGAAGTTCCATTACTGAAGTAGCCTTATACTCATCTGTTGTCTTGAAGGCTGTTGTAACACATGATATAAGAGGTACAACCGCACACAGTGAGAAGAATATGAGTACAAAGTACTTGAGGAAACCTCTTACATAATATCCAACGGTTCGTTTTTCTTTTATTGGTGCTATGCCTGGCACATCTGTCTTTCCTCTTGCCATGTTACTTGCCTCCCTTCGCAGAAGCAGTCATCTGCTTCATGTATTTCTTGGTATCTCTCTCCTGTTTCTTGCGAAGCTTCTTTGCCTTATAACTCTCATCATCTGAGCTTGAATCCTTGAAGATGTACTCAAAGAACAGCTTCTGAAGCGCAGCACATATAAGTATGATAAGGAGAAGTACAACGGCCATTGCTGAAGCAAGACCGACCTTCTGGCTTGTATGTGCTATCTTGTTCATGATGATGAAGTAAGTACCTGTTCCGTTTGCACCTGTTGTGATAACGAAAGGCTGCTCGAAAGCACTGAGTGATCCTGTTATTGCTAAAATTACATTTAATGTAACGATTGTCTTGATACTTGGCAGTATGATATATCTAAACTGCTGGAATTTATTTGCACCATCAAGCTCTGCCGCCTCATAAAGTTCTGCATCTACCGACATGATAGCTCCAATGAAGAGAACCATCATCTGTCCAAGGTATCTCCAGACCGAGGTTGAAACCAGTGTCCAGTTGTTGACACTCTGGTCTTTGAGCCAGTATGGAAGGTTGTCTAAGCTAAATCCACACAACTGAAGGATTGAGTCAAACACGAATCCTCTTGTGAAGAAGAATTTGAAAATGAAACCTACAGCGATACCACTGATAAGATAAGGGAAGAAAATAAATCCCTTGAAAAGGTTACCACCTTTTACTTTGAAACTCAGAAGAGTTGCAAGGAAAAGTGCAAGCACTAACTGTACAAGTGCTCCTACGATGTAATACAAACTGAGCTTTAATGCACCGAAACAGTCTTTTCTTGTGAACACATCGATATAATTTGCTAATCCTACGAATTCTCTCTTTTCTACAGGCGTCGTATATTTCATCTTGTAGAAACTAAATTTAACCATCTCTCCGAATGGTATATATGTAAATACTAATAGCAAAAGCAATGGGATAATTGCGAAGGCTGCGCATATTATAACCTGCTGCCCCTTCCTGCTTGACGCCCATTTACCAAAGCCGGATTGTTTTTTGTTAGCCATACTCATTCCACCGCCTTTTTTTAATAAACCGGGGCGGGCAATCCCCGCCCCGGTCTGTAGCTTATTCTTACTTATTTATATTGAAATCTTTATTACTTCTCAGTAACTTCGATTCCTAATGACTCCTGAGCATCTGACCACTTCTGGTTCCACTCAGCCATGATATCGTCGAATGACATGTCGCCGTTTGCAGCATGCTCGATGATGGCCTGGATCTTGTCGTTACCACCATTGCTTACGTTAAGCTCTGACTCTGAATTGAGCTGATTGAGGTAATCCTCCTCGCCCTCAAGAGCTGGCTCGTCTGCAACGAAGTCAACACCGTCGAATGAGATCTTTGACTCTGAACCAGGAACAATTGCAAGTGAATCCTCGTTGTAAGCATATCCTGACTTCTCTGTCATCCACTTAACAAATACAAGAGCTGCCTGTTTCTCATCATCTGAAGCGTTTACGTTGATACCGAAGCAGTAATCTGCTCCTGATGAAGCGTACTGCTTACCATTTACTGAGATAGGGAAAGGAATGTATCCTATATCGTCTGCGTTAGGTCCGCCTGCTTCCATCTGTGGGTATGCCCATGAACCAAGTACCATACATCCGATCTCGCCGTTGTTGATCATTCCCTTACATGACTCCCAATCTGTTGTTGAGTAATCATCCTCTGTAAGTCCCTGTGATACTGCATCGTAAAGGATCTTATATACTGCATAAGCATGTGTATCGTCGCCATAGTTCTTGAATGGATCCTTTGTATGGGCTAACTTCTGGTTCTTGTATGTAGCATCGCCTGTTGCTGTGATCGCGATATAATCATCCCAGGCTCCCATTGTCCAGCCTGCTGCATAGTTTGTGTAAAGTGGAATACAATCCGGATTCTTATCCTTGATTGCCTTGAGTGCCGCAATGAACTCCTCTGGTGTCTTAGGTACGTCTGTCACACCTGCATCAGCAAATACCTTCTTGTTGTATACGATACCCTGTGTTGTAGCTGCAAGAGGTACACCATATACCTGACCCTGATACAGCCATCTGTTTGAGTAATTTACAAGACTGCTCATTGTATCATAATCGCCATATGACATGAAATATGTTGAAAGGTCTGCCATGTCAACTGCTGGGATACACATTACTGTCTCGTAGTTTCCTGACTGAAGATGTGTAAGAGCATCTTCTGCATAGTTTGTATCTGTGATAACATCAACCTTGATATTTGGGTACTCCTTGTTGAAGTCCTCAAGATACTGCTTCCAGTTCTTTCCGCCGTAGTCATCTGAGTCCATATCAGTTCTGTTGTTGTAGAACTTGATCTCCGCTGAAAGATCTGTGAAGTCTGTTCCTAACTGGATGTCTGCATATGACTTGATTCCCTCAGCATCAGCTGTTGTGTCATCTGCTGAATCACTTCCTGCTGCCTCTGTGGCAGCCTTTGTTGCCTCTGTTGTGTCCTTGTTATCGCTGTCTGAGCCTCCACAACCTGCAAGTGATGCTGCCATAAGACCAGCCATTGCGATACATGCAATACGCTTTGATTTCATAGTTTTGTCCTCCTTAAAACCTTCTTTGTTTTTAACTTTATATTAAGTATACATTAATTTACTTTTTAGTCATCACTCAATTTTGTTTTTAATCACAGTATTTTGTACTTTTCGTTAATTTTACCATTATCGTTATTTTTTTTCAATATCGTATAGACATTTTATCTATATATTTTTATCTTTAATTAGCATTTTATTGTTTTTTTAGCTAATTAGCCACTAATTTATATCGCTTTTAGCTTGTGATGATTGTTTAATAATTGTATTATTATGGATAGGAGGTGGTTTACATGTTAGCTAAAGAATTAATTTCCTGCACTGTACTGTCAGGTTACAATATTCAGAAAGATATTGAGAACGCAAGATTCCACAGTGCGTTCTTTACATATGAAGAATCAATGATTAACGATGGCCTGATTCATCTTCTGGCCAACGGCGATATTTCTTTTGCTTATTCATGCAGTTATACCTTCTCTTTCATTCCGTGTTACCATTTCTTCTATATATATGAAGGAACTCTTACAGTAACATCGGGCAACAGCAAATCATCATATTCCAAGAATACAGCCGCGCTTTTTGAGGCAGGATCAGAAATAACATACGCCACGAACGGCAAGTGTCGTTTCTACGATGCATTCATCCTCGGAGCTCCACTTCGCCTGTATCACGAGTTTCTCCCCGAATCCATATATTATAAAAAGGACTCTGCCGGAGCCTCTGTACTCTGGAGTCATCTTTCACTGATAAGCAGACTCCAGGGGGAGTTGTCTGCCACCGATATTTTCAGAATTTCCAAATGGTTTAATGATATCCTGACCGAATTATGTGTATTTATTGAAAACTCATCCAAGAAGATGGATTGTGTGCCTTCTTATCTTTTATCGGTAAAGAATCAGATGGATACAAACTACGCCGAACCAATGTCGCTTGATGACCTCGAGGCAACTTACAGGATCAGCAGATACAGGATATGTAGAGAATTTTCATTTCACTTCGGTGAATCACCTATGCGCTATCTCAACAGTCGCAGGATCGATGCCGCCAAAAGGCTCCTTCTCACAACAGATCTGTCCGTCCACGAGGTCGGATCCCAGGTTGGAATCGAGAACACAAACCATTTTATAAATCTGTTCAAAAAAGACACCGGTACAACTCCGCTGTCTTTCAAGCAGGCTGCACCGGTGTCTATTTCCGATTTGCATTACAATTGATATGTAGTTTTATTATCGTTCCATTATCGTTCTATTCTGGCAACGCTATCCTTTACCACGATTCGTCCATCCACGACAAATATGCCATCAGTATATTTTTCGTTGGATATCTTTTTTATAATCTTATGCATGGTTCTCTCTGCCATCTCCTGCATATTGATCTCGTATGTGGTCACGCCTATATCGCAGCTTCCAGGATACATGTAATTATCAAACCCCACAACGGACACATCCTCAGGAACTCTGTAGCCCGCAGCATTGAGTATCTTTATGAGCGTAGCTGCCGCAAGATCACAGTTGCACACAAACGCTGTAGGCATATTCTTTGGAAGTTTAAAACAGTTCTCCTCGTCAAACTGACCCGTCTTCACATCTCTGTCCGGAATAACCCAGTCTTCTCTGAGCGGAATATCATGCTCCAACAAAGACTTTATATAGCCCAAATATCTGTCAGTTATACTGTTCGTTGAACCTATCGTGCCAACATATGCAATATCTCTATGTCCCATATCATACAGATAATTAGTCAGCATATAGCTTCCATAGAAACTGTTTGCTATAACCGTGTCTATCGGTCTCGAATTGTCATAGTAATCCACATATTCTACAGGAACCTTGGCTGTCTTCTCCAGCTTTTCCAGGTATTCCTTACCCATGGAACCTACAACAACTATTCCATCAACCTTGTCGTCCTCCAAGAGCATAGGCATCTCAGCGTTCAATACACTATCTCTGGAAACAAACTCCAGCATAGTAAAGCAGCCTCTTGCCACCGCCTTTTTGTTAAGCACCTGATATAACTGCCAATAGAACGACGGATACTTTCCAAGATATATCTCTTGAATGAGAACACCAATATTATACTTTTTCTTTGCCGTCTTCTTTCTGATCTCAGATGGTGACTGGTATCCCATCTCATCTGCCAATTGTTTGATCTGTGCTCTGAGCTCCTCGCTGACACCCTTCTGATCTGAAAGTGCCTTTGAGACCGTCACGGTACTCACGCCAACAATGGCAGCTATGTCTCCCAATTTTACTGATTTTGCCATAACTAGTCCTTCTCACTTTATTTTTTCACGTGGTTAAATAACTTAATTTTTATTTTATTTTTAGGTTAAACTATTGTCAAGTACAAAGTGATACAGTCTGCTCATATAATCTCCACGCATAGTTTCAATGAGCATTCCGGCATTCATGAGGAGATCTCCCCCATACACTTTCTCCGTTCCGTCAAGTCTGTAATCTGCAGCCACGTCAAGCCCTAAAAGTTTTATCTTTCTACTGTGTACGTTAGGTCTTCCAAGCACCTGAACGTAAGTCACCAACGCCTCACTCTTATCCTTTGCAACAACCATCCAGCAATCATACAGTCCATTTTCCCTATACGATGCAACCCTATAATAATCACCCTCCCTTACAAGATCATTATATTTATGATACATAGACACCTGCTCAGGGATCATCGCACGTTCTTCTTCACTTATTTTTGTGATATCGAGTTCATAGCCAAATGTTCCCGCTAGAGCCACATGTGCCCTGGTCATAAAAGGTGTACTCCTTCCAACTGTGTGATTAGGGCAATCCGACACATGGGCGCCCATGGTCGAAAGCGGATATATCAGTTCCGTTCCCTCCTGTATAGAAAGTCTCTCTATGGCATCCGTGTCATCGGAGCACCATATCTGCGGACTGTAGTAAAGCATGCCAGGGTCAAATCTTGCACCACCGCCCGAGCAGTTCTCAAGCAAAAGATCTGGGAAATCGTTAACAAGGCGCTCTTGCAGCTCATATACTCCAAGCACATACCTGTGAGCCAATTCTCCCTGCCTGTCTCCGGTGAATTCTACGCTGCCGATATCCGTGAGCTGTCTGTTCATATCCCACTTAACATACTCAATATTTGCTGATGAGATCACGTTATGCACACATTCATACACGTAGTCTCTAACTTCTTTTCTCGAGAGATCAAGCACGTACTGATTTCGCGATAATGTAGCCGTTCTCTCCGGAACCGCAAACGCCCAGTCGGGATGCTTTCTGTAAAGTTCAGAATCAGGGGAAATCATTTCAGGCTCCATCCATATTCCAAATTTCAGCCCCAGCTTATTCACCTCATCAACAAGATGTTTCAAACCGCCCTTGATCTTGTTTTCATTTACAAACCAGTCTCCAAGACTTGTGGCATCATCATTTCTATGTCCAAACCAGCCATCATCCATGACCAGCATCTCTATTCCATGTTCTGCCGCACTCTTTGCTATCGCAAGGAGCTTATCGGTATCAAAGTCAAAATATGTAGCCTCCCAGTTGTTGATGAGGACAGGTCTCTTCTGGTGAAGATATCTGCTCCTTATCATGTGGCATCTGTAAAAATCATGAAGATTTCTAGTCATCTGTCCAAGTCCATCATGGCTGTATGTAAGCACAACCTCAGGCGCTGTAAACGTCTCTCCAGGCGTGAGCCACCACTCAAATCCCTCTGAATGTATGCCCATGACTGCGCGTATGGAATCAAACTGTGATTTCTCTATCTGTGCGATGAAGTTACCCGAGTACACAAAATGCATTCCATATACATCACCCGTAGTCTGATCTGTACCCTTTGTCATCCATGCCATAAACGGATGGTCCTGGTGGGATGACTCACCGCGGAGAGAGCTTACACTCTGCTTGCCATAAGCTATCGGGCGTCTCTCGATCTGTCTCTCCCTGGCCCATGAGCCATGAAGAGTGAGCATCTCAAAATCCTCGTCATCCATGTCTATACATGCAGAATATACCTTTGTGAGCCTGATATCCTTATCACCTGCATTTTTCACGCTCACACTTCTGGTTATAACATCCTCATCCTCAAACACAGAATATATCAGGTCAACATCAATGCCACATCCCCCATCCATCATATGGACAACGAGAGTCTGAACCTCCTCTTCTCCCGCAAATGATGCCGGGAGGCCACTAATCCCCGGTTTTCCATTTACAATATCGTAATCCACAAATTTCAGATCAACGGTTCTGCTGCCATTTGCGGTCTTTACTGCAATACAACTCTCCCTGTAGTCTCCTATTCCATTTCCGGAATACTCTGTCGGAAATGTATCCATAAATGAACATCTCTCCCTGTTATTCTTGGACGGAACAAAAGGAGCCTCACACGTTCTCAAAAACTGATCACATTTCTGCGGACGAATCTTCTGTCCATAATATATATGTCCGACAAACCCCTCTTCATCGACGATTCCGATCCGGTAACTCGTGTTTCTCGTATCAAGTTCAAATATTCTGTTTGCCTCATCATATCTTATGCTCATATGTATCTATAGTCTCCTCGTTTTATTTATGGGTATCACTCTCTGCTTATGTATTCAAGAAATTCAAGTGCAAGATCCATATTCTTGGCATTCTCACCAAATCCCACTGCAACATCCATTTCATACCAACCGGTATCCTTCACCCAGGAATTATCACCGATCTTTATTCCGACAGGTATCTTCTCACCCGTTTCAATAACCGTTGCATACACAAACGAATCTTTATACTTTTCTTTCAGTTCATCAGTCAGCACCTTATCAAGATCCTGCATATATCCGAACTCTCCAAAACTCATGACAAGGTCTGTGTCGGCAAAGAACACGTCCACCGCATTCGCCATGAATTTGTTCTGTATAAGCTGTAGACTATCCTGACTCATGGCATCATTCGGATCAGTTGATACGCCGATCCCTGTACTTATGCTGACATATTCCTTCTCCGCATCAAGGCCATTTTCACTGAGGAATTCCTCATAATATGCCTTGTCATTCGCCGCAGATTCCTGTTGTGTAGTGTTGACCGCAAGGATGTTGAGTGCAGCAGATTCCGCCGTAAAATGTTTTATGACAAGGAATACAACTATGCCAACAACAACAAGTGCAAACAGAGCCTTCGGGGCATAATACTCCAGTATATATTCCCTTTTCTGCTGTTTGTTCATAAGACTGAGCTTCTGTTTCTCAGACATATGCTCATCCACATCCAAGACACTCTCCGGCTCTCGTTTCTCTTTTTCATCGGTTTTCTCATCGATGATATGTCCAGCGATACTTTTTATATTTTTCTTTTCTATTTCTCTCTCTTTTTTTATTTCTTTTTCTATTTCTTTTTCTGGCATATAATCTCCTATACTACTCCTATACGCGTTTGCCACACACTGCAGTTACTTTATACATTGTAGCATTTTTTAGTTAATTTTTAAACAGATTTTTAGCATTTTTAACTATATTTTACTTTTACAAAAGGGACCTCAGCCTCAAAGCCGAGATCCCTCTTGTTCAGCGCATTGGCTGGAAAGTGCATTTACATGTTAAATTTTGTAGTATATGGAAGGAATGTTTTTTTAGCAGTAAATTCTGCCATATTTTGTGATTGTTTATTTAACAAGCTCCTGCACACATGCTTTCATCTCGTCTATCTTTGACATGGCATTTTTTAGGCTGTTTTCATTCACGCCAAAGTAGAATTTGATCTTTGGTTCATTTCCAGAAGGCCTAACCGCGAACCACGCATTATTTTCCAGCTCATAGTACAGCACGTTTGATTTTGGAAGACCCATGTGTTCCTCTTCGCCATCAAGCGGCTTGCGGATTCCGCTCACATAATCCCTCATGCCGGTAACTTTGATACCTGCAAAGTTCGTAAGTGGATGGTTCCTGAAGTTCTCCATCATCTCCTTAATCTGTGCTGCACCATCTACACCCTTTAGAGTTATCCCAAACGCACCTTCAAAGTAATAGCCATATTTGTGATAAACCTCTTCCATGGCATTACAGATGGTTTCTCCCTGCAGCTTATAAAATGCTGCTATTTCACATAAAATGACAACGGCTGCGCAAGCGTCCTTGTCACGAGTGTAGTCTCCTACTAAACATCCAAAGCTCTCCTCCATTCCGAAGATGAACTTGTATGTGTTGTTCTTCTCAAAGAGAAGGATCTGCTCACCTATGTACTTGAATCCGGTGAGTGTCTCTATATATTTCAGATTATAATTCTCTGCTATCGCCTTTGTAAGATTGGTGCTGACTACTGTATTACAGATAGCACCATTTTCCGGCAGTTTGCCGACTGCCTTCTGCTCACGGCATACATACTCTGCTATCAGGGCACCTGTCATATTGGCATTGAAGCGGACATATGGATATGCCGGATCATCTGCAAATTCCGTGTCTTTCCAGATTCCCGTGCTGTCCTTGACGTATATTCCAAGTCTGTCTGCATCAGGATCTGTGGCCATGATAACGTCCGCATCAACCTTCTTTGCCAGGTCTATTCCCATGGCAAATGCTGATGGTTCCTCCGGATTTGGTGACTTGACTGTACTGAAGTCTCCGTCAGGAACAGTCTGTTCTTCTACAACATACACGTGCTTGAAGCCAAGTCTCTTGAGCACTTCCCTTACAGGTACATTTCCTGTTCCGTGAAGTGGTGTGTATACTATCTTGATATCGTCTGCAACCTTCGGAATGATATCGCCGTGGATGGTCTGTTTTATGAGTGCCTGATAGTAATTCTCATCAACACTCGTAGGAACCATACAGAACAGGCCGTCTGCGATAGCCTTGTCCTTATCCATGGTCTTGACATCCTCGTATCTCTCAACATTCGCCACATGTTTCAGGATATCCTGATCCTGAGGAGATACGATCTGACTGCCGTCCTCCCAGTACACCTTGTAGCCGTTGTACTCAGGTGGATTGTGGCTTGCTGTTACCACGATTCCGGCTATACATCCAAGCTCTCTCACTGCAAATGAAAGCTCCGGTGTAGGGCGGAGTGCATCAAACACATAAGTCTTTATGCCATTTGCATTGAGGCACAGAGCTGATGCCTCTGTGAACTCTGCTGACATATTTCGGCAGTCATGTGCAATTACTACACCTCTCTTAGCAGCCTCAGGGCCAACCTCAAGTATGTATTCTGCAAGGCCCTGTGTAGCCTTTGTAACTGTATATATATTCATTCTGTTGGTTCCAGCACCCATGATTCCGCGCATTCCGCCGGTTCCAAATTTCAGATTCTTGTAGAATCTGTCCTGGATCTCTTTGTCATCATCTGCGATACTTCTAAGTTCTTCCTTGGTCTTCTCATCAAAGCAGTCTGACTCAAGCCAGAACTTGTATTCGTCCATGTAACCCATCTTTTTTACCTCCACCTTGTAATTATTTTTAGTCGCTACCGCGATCTTCTAACCTATTTTCTGCTGACATTTATTTGCCAGCCATTCCGTTTCTTACCAGTCATCCCGTTTTACGAGAACATCGCCTTCACATTTACCGCAAGCTCGTCAAGCTGCTCTGCCGCATCCTCCTGTGAGTTTCCCTTTACCCCGAGATAGAACTTGATCTTCGGCTCTGTGCCTGAAGGTCTCACAAGGAACCATGCGCCATCCGCAAGCTGATAATATATCATGTTGGACTTTGGAAGCACCGCCGCCTCGGACTTGCCTGTCGCTGCGTCTGTCTCTGTTCCAAGCTTGTAGTCGTAGATCTTCTCCACGCTGTAAGTTCCGACCTTCTGCACCGGATTATCTCTCAGCGTCTGTATCATTGACTGTATCTTTGCAGCACCCTCGCGTCCATCAAACTTCATGGTCTGAACCTTCTCTTTGTAGTAACCATATTCCTGCCACAATTCAACCATTCTGTCCCACAGAGTCATGCCACGGTTCTTGTAGTATGCCGCAGCCTCACAGAGAAGCATCAGCGTTCCAACCGAGTCCTTGTCCCTTGCATATGTACCAGGCAGACATCCAAATGTATCTTCAAGCCCGAACACATAATTGTGTTCACCTGTCTGCTCATAAGCCCTCATTCTCGATGCTATATTCTTAAATCCGATCAGGTTGTTGCAGTCACAGAAAGTGTCGTACTTCTTACATATCTCCTTGACCATATTGGTGATAACAACCGTAGTTACAATCGCCGGATTCTCAGGCAGTCTTCCGCTCTGGGATCTCTGCATCAGCACGTAATCACAGAGGATCGCACCGAACATATTGCCCGTAAATTCTTTATACTCATTATTCTTGCTGTCATATCCATACATTCCAAGCCTATCCGCATCAGGATCTGTGACAAGAATCAGCTCTCCGCCGACCTTCTTCGCCAGCTCAAGACTCAGGGCATACGCCTCTGCGCCCTCAGGATTTGGGGACTTTACAGTTGGGAAATTACCATCTTGAACAGCCTGTTCCTCAACGACATGTACATCCTTGAAACCAAGTTCGCTGAGAACTCTTGTAACAGGCTTAAGGCCTGTTCCGTGAAGCGGAGAATATACGATCTTCAGATCTCCCGCCTTCTGAATCTCCTCCGGATTCATGACAAGCTTGTGAAGCTCTCCTATATATGCGTCATCGATCTCCTGACCGATCACATTCAACAGTCCTGCATCTATTGCAGCGTCCTTGTCCATAGTCTTAACCATGGAGAAATCTTCTATATTGTTGACCTCTGCAATGATCTCCTTATCCTGAGGAGATACGATCTGGGCTCCATCATCCCAGTAAACCTTATATCCGTTGTATTCCTTTGGATTGTGGCTTGCCGTTATATTCACGCCGATATTGCAGTGCAGATGTCTCACTGCAAATGAAAGCTCCGGTGTCGGGCGGAGCGCATCAAACAGATACACCTTCACGCCATTCGCACACAGGCAGAGAGCAGTTTCAAGCGCATACAGCGAAGCATTGTTTCTGTTGTCAAATGCTATAGCTGCCGACGGCTCTGATATTCCGATCTTCGCCAGGTAGTTAGCAATTCCTTGTGTTGCCATGCGAACCGTGTAAATGTTCATGCGGTTCGTTCCCGCTCCCATCACGCCTCGAAGTCCACCTGTTCCAAACTCAAGGTTTGTGTAAAATCTATCTTCAATCTCCGCTTCATTATCCTTTATGTTTACGAGCTCCTGCTTCGTAACATCATCTACCTGATCGCTGCCAAGCCACATCTCGTATCTCTGCTTTGCGTCCATCTTCTACCCCTTTCCTGACCTCACAGGCCACACAGATTTTTCCTTTTTATCTATCCACAATTTATCTTCCGTTCATTTTATTAGGCTATTTTTAGCTAATTTATTGTTATTTGTATAATATATTAAGCAGTTTTTAAATTCAATATTTAATCTTGCAATTTATATCACTTTGTTGCGCAGATGTATATTGCAGCCGTTTTATTATGGCGGTATTAACTAAAAGAATTATATTTTCTGCAATTGACTTGTAATATAACCGACCTTTTTTATTCCTTTACAGAGGCCATTTGTGATCTGCTCAAGATCAACCTGAGCGTTGTAGCCGGATTTGTGTACAGCAAGATCACGGAGGCACAGAAGGATCAGAAGGAGCTCGTAGTCCAGGTGGCATCCAGGGATCTGAAGAGCCGAATGCCGGAGTATGAACTGATCAGGATCATCGGTATACTGATCGATAATGCGCTTGAATCGACCGCCCCATTTGGCACTGCATATCTGTACCTGGACAGCAGGCAGAACCAGATAGAAATAAGAACAAGAAACAAGGGTTCCGTCAAAACCAACGAATTCCGCCAGAATATGTTCTCACCGGGATATACCACCAAAACCGGAGACAGACATGGCCATGGTTACGGTCTCTACAATCTGAAAAAACTGACCGACAAGTACAATGGTAAAATATATCTCGACACGGTAAATACCGACCAGGGAGACTACATACAGTTCGACGTCATCGTATAAGGACAGCAAAGCGCCGTCCGGTCACCAGACCAGACGGCGCTTTTTTGTATTTGCTATATATTATACTTATGCTACTCTGCCAGCTTGTTGAGCTTCTCAACAAGTGCTGTCTGGAGAGCTTCAAGCTTTGCATCTGCGTCATCAAGGCTTGTTCCCTTGATTCCGTAGTACAGCTTAATCTTTGGCTCTGTTCCTGATGGACGTACACATGCCCATGCGCCATCCTCAAGGTCGTAGTAGAGAACGTTTGACTGTGGAAGTCCTGACTCTGTGACCTCTCCGGTGGCAAGATCTGTGATCGTGTTCTTCTCGTAATCACGAACCTTGAGAACTTTGAGTGTATCGATCTGAGTAAGTGACTCAGCTCTGAGTGAGGACATGATCTTGCGGATCTTCTCTGCTCCTGTAACACCCTTGAGCGTTATTGTGTAGAGGCCTTCCTTGTAATATCCGTACTTCTCATAGAGATCAAGCATGTGATCCCACAGAGTGATTCCCTGGCTCTTGCAGTATGCAGCAGCCTCGCAGAGACACATAACTGCAACCGGAGCATCCTTGTCTCTTGCGTATGTTCCAACGAGACATCCGTAGCTCTCCTCCATACCCATTACGAAATTGTATGAATTATTCTGCTCGAAGAACTTGATCTGCTCACCGATGAACTTGAAGCCTGTTAGAACCTCGATGAGGTTGACATTGTAATCTGCAGCCAGTGGATCAGCCATATTTGTGGTTACAATAGTCTTGACCATGGCCGGATTCTTTGGCATGAGACCGCATTTTGTTCTCTCTCTGAACTGGTATTCAGCGATTATAAGTCCTGACATATTTCCTGTAAATGGCATATACTTGCCTGTCTTTGTATCGAGTGCGTATATTCCAAGACGGTCTGCATCAGGATCTGTAGCGAGAACTATGTCCGCATTCTTCTCCTTTGCCAGCTTGAGGGCAAGCTCAAATGCCTTTGGATCCTCTGGGTTTGGATACTCAAGCGTTGTGAACTCAGGGTCTGGAAGTTCCTGCTCAGGAACAATGTATACGTTTTTGAAACCAAGCTCGGACAGGACTCTCTTTACAGGTACAAGACCGGTTCCGTGGAACGGTGTGTATACGATCTTGATGTTCTCTGACTGCTCCTTGATGATCTCAGGATGAATGATCTGCTTCTTGAGTTCCTCCATATACGCGTCATCTATCTCGGCACCTATGATAGTGAGAAGGCCCTTGTCAAGCGCCTCCTGCTTATCCATGGTCTTTACTGTATGGAAATCTGTTACAGCCTTAACCTCTGCGATGATCTCTCTGTCCTTTGGAGCTGTGATCTGCGCGCCATCCTCCCAGTATACCTTGTAACCGTTGTACTCTGGTGGATTGTGGCTGGCTGTTATAACTATACCTGCTGTACATCCAAGCTTTCTGACTGCATATGAAAGCTCAGGTGTAGGTCTGAGTGACTCAAAGAGATATGACTTGATTCCATTTGCACACAGGCAGAGAGCTGCTTCTGCTGCAAACTCTGGAGAATACTTTCTTGAATCGTATGCTATTGCCACGCCCTTGTCCTGCGCATTCTGCTTCACAATGAAGTTTGCAAGACCCTGTGTAGCCTTGCGGACGGTGTAGAAGTTCATTCTGTTGGTTCCCGCGCCTATCACACCTCTGAGTCCACCAGTTCCAAATACAAGATCACGATAGAATCTGTCCTCGATCTCAGCCTCATCATCAGCTATGGCTGCAAGCTCCTTCTTGGTGTCCTCATCGAAATAATCATCTGTCATCCAAAAATCATATGTGTCTCTGTAACTCATCTTTCTACTTCTCCTTCTTTTTTCTCATTTAGCATGCCCTTTTATGAACGTTCTGCTGTTTGAGCAATCACTGCTCAGCGCTTCCTATTTTCTCAGGAATTCTAGTGGATCTCCCTCAGCCAGAAAATGTGTCATGAGGTATGCTCCTCTGAGCGACACCTGTTCCTCTGACAGGATTCTTCTGACCTCACCTCGGTCTGCGAGTATGACCTGTATGTCCTCTGTGCTCTCCTTGCTGTCGAGATTTGGTGTTCCTGTAACTGTTCCAAATACAGCACTGCTCATCTCATCCGTAAATCCCGGACCCATATAGAATGGCCTTCTGTAGAGTTCTTCTCCGCCCTCATATACATCAAGGGTAAGCCCTGTCTCTTCCTTCATCTCCCTGACTGCTGCCTGCGCCGGAGTCTCATCTCCATCCACCAGTCCTGCAGGAAGTTCATATATATATGTATCGAGTGGGTATCTGTACTGCCTTATGAGCACCAGCTTCGGCTCATCTTCCAGCTTAACTCCATATATAACTATTCCTTCCGGTTTTATATCGTGGGTCTTTATCTTGATGTCGTTCTCTTTATTCCTTGAAGCAAAGTAATAATTGAAGTCTTTTCCAGCCGTGTCAACCGCATCTATATGATAGAGGTTGAGGAACGGATTGTCTGTGAGTTTTTGTACACCTTTGTATTTCTCTTTCACTTCATCACATCCCTTCTGTATATTTTAATGTATTCAGCCGACCATACATTCGCAAAACCGCACGGTTCCCGTGCTCTTTCGCTGCTGCGCAGCTATTTTGCTCATTGTATGGGGCGGTGACTCTATTCGAGTCACCACAGGATAAGAACACCTGATTCTTACATGCAAGCATGTCGAATCCGCTGTTCTTATCCTGCACGGCTGAATATTTACCTTTATTTAAAATTAGCATAGTTTTTACAATATATCAAATTCTTTTTTAAGTAATTTTATCATTTTTTAGCTATTTTTAATGCTTTTTAGTATATTTGCGTCATTTTGCCATATTTTTCTATGTGATTCCTGGTTTTGATGCAGCTATGTGCCTCCTGATTCTGAATATTTTTTACTCAAAAAATCCGGGCACTTTGATCTGCCCGGATTCCAAAAATGTTATGCAATTTATACTCTACTGATTCTCTGTCGATACCAGTTGATATTCTGCATCTCTCAACCTGCAGTAATAAAATGTCTGTCCAGCCTCCTCTGTGTAGGTTTCAAATACTCCCGTAACGATCACCTCACTCTGGTCCGCCGGGTAATCGCCTGGATATACTGCACCTCCACCAAGTTCAAATTCAAGCCCCTGACTGCAGCATGCCAGAGCGTCGGCTATGAGACAATAATTATAATATTTGTCGGTTATTGGATAATAGGATGCATAATACTTTCCTTCTATCCTTATCGTCTTGCCCTCATATTCCTCAGGTTTTGACATCATCTGATATACCGTCGCATATACAAGATCGCTTCCCATAAGTGTGAGATCCACATCCACACCCTCAGACTTGTATTGCGCTATAACTGAGCTGTCTCCATTCACGACCTGCCCATATGTTGGTTCTGATGTCGCCTCAGTTACAGATGCGGATTCTGTCTCTGTCGTGGTTTGCATCTCTGTTGTGATCGTCGTCTCTGTTGTGGTCGTCGTCTCTGTTGTGGCTCCCGCCGACGACTTGCTTTCCACATCACCATCGCCTGTTTTCTGATTAAGCACCTTATCCACTGCATTCTGTGTGTTCAAACGACTGCCCGCAGTCTGAGATGCTCCACCACAGCCTGTGACAGTCAGCAACATACTCAGCACCAATATTGACATAATCAATCGCTTAAATCTGTGTCTGCATCCATGCATTCTTCTATTTCTATTCATATACATATTCTTATCTCCTCATCACTTTCCCTGCTATACTGTTAAATGCAAATATAACCATATCGCATGCAACGATCGTAGATCCTACCGGTGTTGAAAATAATATAGATACCAGCATGCCGGTCAAAGTTCCCACAACTGACAATACAGCCGAATATAATACCACTGACCTGAAACTATACATAACTCTCATTGCCGAAAGTGCAGGGAATACCAGAAGCGCCGTGATGAGCAGGGAGCCCACCAGATTCATTGCAAGCACTATTATCACAGCGATTATCACCGCCAGCGCCAGATTATATGCCCCTGCATTTTTCCCGATTGCCCTGGTAAAACTCTCGTCAAATGTGACTGCAAATATCCTGTTGTAGAACAAACAGAAAAACGCTATTACACATATTGACATAACTATACACAGCCACACTTCTCCCATAGTCAATGTAAGTATTGAGGTTGAACCAAACAACGTAGAGCACACATCCCCCGATACATTTGCTGACGTGGAAAATACATTCATTATCAGATAACCTACGGCTAAAGCACCGACAGACATCATAGCTATCGCGGCATCTCCCTTAAGCTTCGCATTTTGTCCCGACATAAGTATGAGAATTGCAGCAGCCACAGTCACCGGCATCACTATAATCGTGTTGTTTGTCAGTTTCAGAACAGATCCTACCGCCATTGCTCCAAATGCAACATGCGAAAGTCCATCGCCGATAAATGAAAATCTTTTAAGAACCAATGTTGCACCAAAAAGTGACGAACACAAAGCTATAAGAATACCAACCACAAGAGCATACTTAACAAATGGATACTGCATATAGTAAATTAACTTATCAACAAGCTGCACTCTGTCCACCACCTTTCTCATATTCTACCGAAATGATGTTCCAATATCTGCTGTTCTTATATTCCTCTCTGCTGCCCCAGAACGAGCCCCCATGATTCATATGAAGCACATGTCTGGCGCAATCTATTGCCCTCAGATCATGTGATATCATGATCACTGCCACACCATTTTCATTTAACTGCTGTATCATCTGATAGAACTGTGCCGTTGCGACAGGATCAAGGCCAGTTACCGGTTCGTCAAGCAGAAGAAGGTTCTCAGTTGCACACAGAGCTCTCGCCAGAAGGACGCGCTGCTGCTGTCCTCCCGACAAATGCCTGTAACATTTCCTGCGTATATCCCATATTCCAAGTCGTTCAAGTTGAGATTGTGCAAGCTGCTTTTCCTTTCTGCCATAAAAAGGACGTGCTCCGCACTTAGGCAGCGTTCCCGACAAAGCCACCTCCCATACAGTCGCAGGGAAATCCTTCTGCACAGGTGTCTGCTGCGGCAGATAGCCTATATCACGCGATGTCAAACCATCGCCAAACTTTATCTCTCCTGAAACCGGTTTCAACAGGCCAAGCAGAGTTTTTACCAAGGTACTCTTTCCCGCTCCGTTCTCTCCAACTATACAGAGATAGTCTCCCTTGTCTATACTGAAATTAAGGCCTGACGCAACTGCACGTCCATCATATCCCACTGCCAGGTCTTTGCACGTTATATATGACATTTGTTTTCTCCTATAAATCTAAATTTGTTTTATTGTTCAGCAATTAATTCAATGCCTGAGAAAGTACGTTCAAGTTATCTTCCATCACGTTCAGATACGTCTCACCATCAGCTACAGTCTTTGCAGTCACAGACTGCATGGAATTCATCGTCAGGATCTCCTGATTTTTCGAATCTGTTGTCTTCTTTATCGACTCTGCTATACTGTGATCTGCACCCTCTATCGTCAGAATAACCGGAAGCTTTAACTCATCCACCTTCTGCGCAAGGAATGTTATCGTCTCGAAACTTGCCTCCGACTCAGCACTGCATCCCACAAATGCAGCATAGTAAGTAAGGCCATAATCATCCGCCATATATCGGAAAGGGAATCTGTCGCCAAACAGAATTGCCTGACGTTTTCCCTTAGAAACTGTTAGTTCGTACCTTCCATCAAGATCATTGAGTTCATCAACGTACTTGCCTGCATTCTCCATGTAATCAGATTTATTATCTGGATCAAGTGCCTGGATATTATCCGCCAACACATTCGTCAATGCCACTGCGTTCTTGAGTGAAAGCCATACATGTTCATCATACTCCGGGCCTTCCTCTTCTTCCTCTGCCTGCATGCCTGGAACTACCTCTTCCTCTTTGACTGCAGTTCCCAAAGCGTCAAGCATATTTACAACCTTCATATCCTTATTAGTCGCTTCTTTCAGGGCACTATCCACCCAGCCATCAGACTCACCGCCAACATACACGAACATATCTGCGTCAGCTATCTTTGCTATATCCTCTGCAGTTGGCTGATAACTGTGAAGATCCATCCCCTGATCGAGCAGCATAGTAAGCTGAAACTTGTCGGAATCACCGCCTATAATATTGCGGATCCAGTCATACTGAGGAAAAGTCGTACATACAATGCTGTACGCCGCAGCATTTGCCGCATTTTCAGGCGCACTGCCTCCTTTCTGATCAGAATCTGATGCCGTCATTGATGCTCCGCAGCCACAAAATGCTGAAACAGTAAGTACCGATGCCATAACAAGGCCAAATATTCTATTTTTCATAATGATCAATAAACCTCCGAATTGATTGATATAATTGACAGGCATATTTTGATGCCTATAATTGGGTAAATTTAATAAACTGCCTCTAGATCAAAAAACACCAATAATAAGTATTCGCCCTTATCTTTAAATGTATTTCCAGACGCAATTCTCAGTCAATATCCGTACTTTAAATCAATTCAGCAATTCCACCTTCAGGGAAACGAGCGTATCGGTACAATACTCGTGGGTATACACCAATACAACTCCAAGTGTGAACACACTTAAGAACGCCAGGAACACTGGCGTAGTTGACATTGTCTTTATATTTGAAAGGAACTGTGCAGCCTGCTGCAAATGCATACATATAGGACATTCCTGCCCCGTACAGTCATGCTCCACATTGCGCGCAATATAGCCATAAGAGAAAAGTACTCCCGATACAAAGAACACTATAAGAATCCATGACATTATTCTCTTTTTACTCATTCTGCACACCTCCTTTTCATTGTAGGAATTTGGGGATATATAGTTTTCGTTGTGACCGTAACGATACAATCCCATCTGTAACAATCACGTTTAGTTTAGACTACAGCGACTCCACAACGCCTCTGACAATCTTTGCAAATACCACATATCGACGATCTGTCACAGTCGATCATAAATCCATACCTCTCCTGAACTCCTTTAGCTATGTGATTCATGGTATCGCGGTCAATATGTATGACTCTTCCGCACTTAACACACTGCATATGAAGGTGTTCGTGACAACTATGATCAGCCTTTTCCATTCTATACATACTTGAACCACCATCAGCACTCTGATACTTTATCAATTTGTCCTGGGTAACCATGCGGTCAAGATTGCGATATACAGTTGTTGTATTCGCATCTATGCCATTCTCATCCAAATACACACTTACATCAGCCGCGCAAAACCCTCTGTCCTGCCTCTCTGCAGCAAATGCCTCTATAGCCTGACTTATTCTCGTTTTATACTCCCTCGCCATAATATTCCTCTTTTTTGAATTTGCAAGTCATTTGCATTTTTACTGTATCATAAATGGCTTTTAACTTTATGTCAACACTTTTTATTTATCACTTTTCCATAACTACTATCTTGTTTGATATATTGCTGACAAATGGTATTTTGCCAATGACTTTATACACCGGTATGAACTCCGCCATTCCTTCTACAAGACTGTGCTGTTCTATGTATCTGTATTTCGGAATTATCGCTGCAAGTTTCTTTCCATTTGCCACGCCCCAGGAGAACCTGGCATGGCTTCCATGTATGGATTTCTCCTTGATATGCTTCGCCATGAACGGAGCCATAGTCTCTACGAGCACCGTAGCATGAGTAAATTTCCTGTCTATTATGTCGAATATTTTCTTCACATCAGCTTCTGTGAGATACATCGTAAGCCCCTCTATGATGACCAGCACAGGTTCACCTGCATACTCTACCAGGTCTGCCCATTTGCCGTCCATGGCAGATTCCGCTATCTGGTACACCGGTCCGTCCTCCTGCAGGAACTTTGCCCTTACAGTCATGGTCTCCGGGAGATCAATGTTGTACCAGCCTTTATATTTACCCTCATTTCTATAGCAACGGGTGTCAAGACCACAGGCGATATTCACAACCACAGCACCCTTATGCTTCTTCAGGTATTCTGATACAAGCTTATCAAGAACTATAGTTCGCGCTATAACTCCGCTTCCCATTGCCAGATCCTTGTCCGCCAGTGAAAAGTCATAATCCAGGCTGTCCACTATCTCTATAGCCTTGCCGTCATATATGGCATGATCCGGCTTTCTCGATTCCTTCGCCCTGGCATAAAGCGTCTGGAGCATCGTCTCTGGAACTCCGGTTATGTCCACCTTTGACCTGTCTGCTGTGCTGTTCTGTGTGCTAACCATTTTCTCATTTCCTCCTGCTTTTTAATTGTGCAAATACATGAAAGGCGTTTCGCGCGGCGTTTACATAAAATATAACATTTGTCATGTTTTGTTATGTTCGTAAAAATAAGAGGTTCATCATCGATGAACCTCTTTCTTTAAACTCTCTATCAACTTTTCTGTACCGCCTGTGGCATGAATGCCGATCTTTTCTGTCAGATACATTTTCTTCTCCACGTCTACATCCTCGTTCAGTATCGCCATGGCTCCTTCAAGCCGCATCTTCGCCAGCACGCGAACCAAAGCCTCATCCGGCTCGCATCCAAGCTGTGACCTGTAATATGCCGCAAATGAATGTCTCATGAACTCCTCAACCCTCTGATGATAATTCTCATAGCAGCTGCCGTCAGCGCCATGCATGATGATCATTACCTCTTCCCTGTGTGCCAGAAGGAATTGCATCATGAACTTATCTGCATCTACGCCCGTGGCGGGGTTCTCAATCTCCCCCTTCATAAGTTCTCCAAGCATGGCTTCATACTGATTCATAAGCGGTTCGAGTATCGCCTTGAACAGAGCCTCCTTGCTCTCAAATGAAAAGTAGAAAGCTCCGGTTGTAACTCCCGCACTCTTGCATATCTTTCTGAGGCTTGCCCTCTGGTAACCATTTTTAAGGAATTCCTCTTTACCGGCTTTTTTCAGTTTTTCTATCGTTTCACTGCGCTTGTCATTTTCCATAACACATGTCATGTTAGCACAAACTAACTAGTCTGGCAACCTATTTTTGAAAGTTATCTCTATTTGCCATCCAGGTATCTTCGCACCGTCTCAAGCCCTCCAATTGGCACACAAAACTTCTGGTCATGGTTCTTACATGCCTCATAGGTTTCCTCCAGATCAAACCAGCTCACGCCGTCCAGCTCTTCCTTCTGGATCGTCAGGTCTGCTATGTCCACCGGTTTCTGGTACACGAACACAAATGCCACCTCATTATCCCTGAACATTTTGCCGTGAAATTCCTTCTCATACTGTATTCTGAATGTTCCCGCAAAATCGAGGTCTTCATTTTTTGCATTTATGCCCAACTCCTCACCCAGTTCTCTGAGTGCCGACTCCATCGGTTCATCGCCTGCCTGTATATGTCCGGCAGAGGAAGTGTCATACCTTCCAGGAAATGAATCCTTATTCATAGCCCTCTTCTGCAGAAGGACCTTATACCTGCCATTCTCTTTCTTCGCTATCCAGATATGGGCAGTCCTGTGGCATATGCCTTTTGCATGTGCCTCGCTCCTCTCCACTATGTCTCCGGTAGGGTTGCCCTGTTCATCGCATATATCAAAAAGTTCCATTATAGTGTACCGTCCTTATTTCACTGATTCGATACAATTATAATGGAACTTTTTTCTTTTATCTATATATAATTAACACCTATAATTACACTTGTAACATAATGCTATAAAGCTGCTTTCGCCAGCTTGGTATTGCATCTAGTCATAACCTCAAGATAATATGCCGAATCAACTGGTGACATTTTATCAGCATCATACGCATCTGCTTTACTGACAAAATCTGCATATTTGCTCGCATAATCTGCATAGTCTGCGAGCATGCTCACCGTGTCATCTGAATTCTCATATTTCTCCATAAATTCAATATAATCGTCTATAAATACCTCATAGCTATCAAGAAACGCCTTGAGGTCGGGATCAACCACGCTAGAATCTGAAACCGAGGTTTCTTCATCTGCCGTATCCTCACTTTCCTGCTCACTTTCTTCAACTGTAGTTGTCTCTTCAACTTCTTCTGATGTGGCTGATTCTTCTTTTTCTTCAGTCGATGCTTCAGTTGTGATCTCCGTCTTAGCTTTCATCCTTTCAGGCGAAGAAAGATATATATCCATGGAGTCACTCGAGTAATGTGTAAGTTCCAAATGATAACCATCCTTATTATCAGCCTCAAACGAAGTCGATGTCGTTGAAGAATTTTTATCAAATCCTTTTTTCTTGCATGCTTCAATATAATCCGCATATTTTTCATCTGTCACTTTATCAGCACTCGCACTTAAATAATCTTTATCATTTGATAATACGTATCCATATTCTGTATCCGGAGCAGGAAGATATGCTGCAAGACCATCATCCGGCCAGTTTAGTTTTCTATTCTCATGAGATGATGAATGTCCTCCGCTATGACTTGCTCCAAAAGGAATCACGAGCAGAAATGCAAGAATAGCAAGTGCCACATATATGAATTTTTTCTTTTCTTTTATAATCTGCATACCCATAAGCCATGACACAGCAAGCAAGCCACTCTGTATCAATGCAATTATACCCGATAAAACCGAGCCAGAAGAAAATGAACCAATCGCTGCTATAATGCAAATAAACACAGACACTATAGTAACCTTGCTAAACTTGCTCTTTCTGTATGTCTTTTGTTCTTCTCTCTTTTCGTTGCGGTCTTCCTTTTCTTTTTCATTTGCCATTCTGGCGTATTCCATTTCTTTATATGTATTGCTCTTAAGTTTTTCTATTGCCACCGCATCACTGTCAAGTATCTTTTCTTTATCTCCGCAATATGGACAAGTATATTCTCCCTTATCTGCATCCACTTCCAAATCTCCATTGCAGTTTTTACACTTCAGCTTTATTATACGAGCACCTGTCTGACTCTCGCATCTATTTCCACACTCCGGACAAAATGTCGCCCCCTCCGAAATATTTGCTCCACATTTACTACAAAACATTGTTCTTCTCCTCCTTACGATATTTTCTCTATCAACTCATATGCCTGATCTATGTATTCATCGATCTCTACTTTCCGCTGTCTGAGCCTTAATATATGCGCATCAACCTCTCTCCTCACTTCATCTTTGCTAAGATTATCCAGTTCAGCTATCTCCCTGATGGAAAACTCCAGATTCTGAAGGAGCTTGATCATCCTGACTCTGTCCCGGGCTTTCGCATCATACAGCAGATAGCCTCTCTCATTTCTTGCTGCCGCAGACATTAAGCCGGCCTTTTCATATCCCTGAATCGCCCGTCTGCTGACCCCAGTATGTTCACACAACTCCCTCAATGTCTCCACTTTTTTTATCACCACCTCACGCAGACATTTTCTTAACTGTAAAATTGCACGTTACGTGCAGTCAACACATTGATGCCAGTCCATAACATATGCTGCCTTCGATGTTGATATTGTCCCACCGTATTTTTAAAAGTGGATTTGTCAGTGCAAAAAGGCACTCTGAATCCAGCCTGTCAGCTGTCTTCAGAGTGCCTTTTTCACATTTCATATATAATTTATCTTAATAATTATGTCTTACCGAAAGTCAGTTTACGACCGCCATCCTCATCGTGCTAAAGCTCCCGGATTATTTGCTCAAGCTCTTCCCGCTTTCTGTTGTATGCATCCAGATCACTGTTCCTTTCGCATAATTTTACTGCCCTACCCAGCCACGCAATGCACTCATTTCTATCTCCAAGTTCAATATAAATATTTGCTGCAGGAATAAGCATATAATTTATCAGATCAAGCTCTGAACTACATGTTCTGCTATAAACCTTCCATGCCTTGTGTATATTTCTGTCTACCTGACACGGATCGGCATCGATATATGTATAGAACCAGCCCTTAGTTATGTAATACGATAACCAGTTTTCAGCATTATCTGCAATTCTACCGAACCCTGAATTATCTATCTGAGTCATGATCATCCTGGCTCTGTTCAGAAGATCTACGACCTTTTTTCTGCTTCGCAATGTGAAATTTCCACCAAAACAGGATCTGACTGTATATGTCGCTGCCGCAATGATACCTGCAGCAAGCTTTAACCGAGCATCAGTTGTTCCTGCTTTTTCGTAGCACGCTATCGCCCTATCCATATATCTCATCTGAAGAGCATACAGTTTTTTCCCTTCTCTTGTCTCCGGTTCAAAGTTTCCGTCAAGAATTGTGTCCAGATAATCCATCCAGATATCACAGACAAATCCTTCTATGTAGTGGCTTTTTCCTTCCGACCATTTCTCTAGATATCCTAATATCTCCTCTGTATCGCTATACCGACCCATATCTGCATATATATGAGCCAGCTTATCACACACTTCAACCATTTCCCGGTCTGATATAAGTTCGTCTGTACGTCTGGCCATTTCCCATATTCTTCTTCCATGAGTCAGTATAAATTGTTCACTTTCTATAGGCAGCATCACAATTGTCTTTGCTGCAAGACGAAGATATTCCTTAGAATCGCGCAAGTTATCCACATTCATACAGCAATTTGCAACAGACACGCATGTCGATACCACGACGTTATCATCAGCGATCAGATTGGCAAGGCACGCTTTTACGGGCTGAAGCTCTTCTGTTTCTGGCGGTATGTTCTTCTCATCCCGCATATCTGCCCATTTTCTGCCAAGTTCTCTTCGTACTGCCTGACCTATAACAGGATGAAGCGCAAATTTTTTATGCCGTTCAACCCAGCCAATATCAGCCAGTTCATTTATCATATTCTCATCATCAGCATCAATAAAGCAGGAAAAATCTCTAAAATCTACACCATTGTCCCCAAACAAAGCCAGACTCATCAAAATCCCTCTCTGTTTCGGCGTAAGACCATCCATGCAAAACAGTGATGAGATCATATCTGTCATATGCCCATATACATTCCGGCTGTCTATTGTACAACCCGTTTTCACCACATCCAGTGCAGTAAATCCTTGTTTCCGAACCAGAGCACACGCCTCGTCAATTGACAGATACCCTCTGTCTATCTGTCTTGCCAGGATCATCAGCATGAGTGTGTGTCCATTCACCCTGTCTATCAGTTCGTCCAGTTTCTCATACAGATCAGCATCTGACTTTGATTCAGTATTCCGCATATTTGACAACATCAGTTCATACATACAACGTCTTTCAGAAAATGACGCAATCTGTATATGGTCATAACACTCCGGAATAATCCCCCCTCGTGTCACTACTATCAGCCTGCATCCTGTCCTCACAAGTTCTGATATTCCATCATCCAGGTATATATCACTGTTATCCAAAACTGGAACATTATCCACAACCACCAGACTTTCTTTTGAATTTTCCGATATGCACTCCCTGAATTTTCTAAGCTTTCTGTGGAAATAATCAGTTTCGTTTTCATCAGCCTGTCTGCAAACTGTATTTATATAAAACATATCGTCATTACATACAGTTGAATAAAACGAGTTTGAATAATTCAGATACAGCACTGTATCTAACCGGTCTCTGACATCTATGACAAATCTCCGAACCAGTGTACTCTTTCCGATTCCTCCCATTCCTGTTACAAATATACAAGGTTTTGTCTTTTCGGAAAACCAATCCGTAAGAAACTTTAATTCTCCCGTTCTCCCCACTACATTTTCAATACAAGCCACCAGACTTGATACAACATATGCTCTTGTCTCATCAGAATTCCCATACAAAGAATCAAGGATCATGAGCAGTTCATCCATGGTCTGATATCTGTCCGACCAGTTTCTCGAAAGAGTTCTGTGCAGACATTCTGCAAGTTCCATAGCAAATGAATCCCTGTAGAAATGCTTTTTATTATTTACAGGACATGAAGAATCTACCGTTGATCTATACATGAATTTCCCAGCGTCATATATTGCATTCTCGTCGCAGTCAAATACATCCGGGGCACGTCCGAACAAAAGGTAAAAAAGCACGGCTCCAACACCATACACATCACTCCACGTCCCAACATGTTCTATATCTCCACTTCTCAGCTCATATGGAGCCCACTTTGGAGTAAATCTTAATGTATTATTCTCAGCACAACTTTCTCCTGTTACACTGCATTCTTCAATATCATTTTTTCTGACAACCGAATCGAAATCATATAATTGAACCCAGTCCCGCGTTCCATCGAGTGCCAGCACATTTTCCGGTTTCACATCCAGGTATAAATATCCCCTGTCATGTAGCAGTTTCAGCGTTCTTGCAAGGCTTCTTACTATGCCTATAGCATCCTGAACTCTTTCAAATCGGCATTTGTCCAAAGTCGTGCCATCCTGATATGTGGTTACAATATATATTTTGTTCTCTCTTTCATAGATTTCATACGTATTTACTATGCGATTTGTAAGTCCATCAGTATCAAACAGGCTGTTGTTCAAGTCAAAAGTACATCGTAAATGTCGTCTTTCTTCTTCAGTTTTATACTGCATTTCCCTGATCCTAACCGGTCGCCTGACACCAGAGTTGTTGACATAATATCCATCATAAACTATAGACGAACTACCTCTGCCGAGTTCTCCTGTCAGCACATACTCGTATGGGCCGTCTTTAAAAGTAAGTATTCCATTTTCTTTCGTATTATAATCCGCATTATAATTCGTATTGTAATCCATATTCCGTATCCTGCTTTTTCATGAATCTCTGTTACAGCCAGCTTTTACTGTTACGATTGGCTGTCGAAATATATCTCCTGCATAAAATCCTCTCTGAATGTTGTAAGAGGATCATCATTTTCCAGCGCAAATAAAAATATCCAGTCATACGGATTGCCTGCGTAAAGTGTCTGATACCCGGAACTCAGCAGAATATCATTTATCCGCAGCCGACAATTCTCTGCATCTCTGCCACTCACCGTTCTGCCTCCACACGCAACTGCTTTCCCCGCCAGGTACTCATAAAATGAGAGAAGGATAAGCAATTTTCTCATTCTCTCATCTGATATGCGCGCACCATTAAGCACTTTTTCCAAACCATCCCGATCCGGATAACAATACACGGCAAACGCATGGATCAGCCCGCTGTCTGTAAGTATATTTCTGATATTTCTTCCACCGGCCGCTTTTCTGACATTTGGTCCATACAAACCTATCATTTGCAGATAAATAGTCCACACCGACAGTGAGGTTTCAAAGCCATTGCTTTTGCCGCCCTCAGGAAGCTCCACTTGAAATGCCCTGCGCTCTGCTGCGGCTATTCCATTCTCACCCGATATTTTCAGCCACATTCTCTTTAACATTTTTGTCGCAGTAACATGCTTATAGACAAATCTTTCTGCATTTTCGGCTATATATACCGCAGTTTCTTCCATAGATGAGAGATTCTTCACCTCACCTGCTATATCGCCTGTATAAAACACTGTATCACTGTCCGGAATTCTCTGAACATCCACACCCGGCAGATTTTCCAACATCATTTGCAGCGTCTTATAATCCGTTTTCAGTTTGATCGCCATATAGTACACTATCTCTTCCATATCATGAAGATCAAATCCCCTCGAAAGGCAGATCCTTCTCAGAAAATCCTCAGTCTCCTCGACTCCCAAGCCAAATACAAAGCTCAATTGCAATGCGGTACTCTTATTGATATTAATATCTCCTGAAAACCACTTTGGCATATTTCTCGGAGGCATCACACCGCACACGCTGTATCTTTTCTTTATAAAATCTGTTTTACTGCCCACGTCATCCAGACTCCCGGTATAACCTTTCTCTATAAGAAATGTATCCAAAGCCTCTCCAAAATCTCTGAAGAGATCCATCTGGCAACGCAGCTCTTCCAGATAATTGTCATCATATGAGGTGATTTCACTGCAGCGAGCCATCATCCTGTCTGTATATTCTGCCATTTGTATTTTCCGACTTTCCATAAATAATTATATATTAAATAGTATGTTGTTATCCTACTCATTGTCAATATATCAATATTAGGGTTGTCTATTATTGTCATTTAATGTAGAATTAATAAAAATGTGTGGAGGAATTTTCAATGAAAAAGCTACTGATTGGTATCGGCATTATATTAGCTCTAATTATTGTATTTTACCTGATAGTACTTATAACTGGATGGATATAGAATTTTTATTATGAGGACATACATATGAAAAAAATAAGCACTTTTTTACTTAAAGCATTTATTCTTATTTTATTTTGTGTAATTACATTTTTTATAACCCGATACTTATATGTACCAAAGGGGCAAAAAATCAAAAAAACCGATTCGGCTATCGGTAAAACAATTGAGTTATCAGGTGAAACCATACGTTCTAATATTGCCAACATTGGTAAACTTGCAACAGCAGAATACACATATACTCATGTTGAACATTTTGATAGTTCTAGAACTATAGGCGATTTTAAGATTCCACTAACAAAGACTTCTTACATATTTAGCTATGACGGAACCATCATCGCTGGTGTTGATTTTACCAAAACAAATGTCAACAAAAATGACACAAGCAAAACTATTACTATTACTTTGCCCGAAGTTGAAATTATCAGCTCTGATGTAGATCAGGATAGCTTTCAATTATATGATGAAAAAAAGAACATTTTTAACCCTACTGATATAACTGACTATGTCGAATCTTTTGCAGATTTAAAAACCTCCGAAGAGCAAAAAGCAATTGACAAAGGTTTACTCGATGATGCAAAAGCAAATGCCTGCACTATCATCAACTCTTACATGGCATCGCTTAATATACCAAACTACACAACAAATATAACATTTGCAGGCACAACCAATTAGCCAATATACACTTTGTATACTTTTATTAATGTTTTATAAAATATCAGTAATTACACTTGATATTGATCACTTTTTAGGATATTCCCAGATCACTATAAGTTACTAAATAAGTCAGCTCTAATTGACACTAACATTATTGAATGTTAGAATTCTTGTATGATATGATTATGGTAACCTTACCATGCGAAATGGGAACTTTAAGAGATGGGTGTTCTACCATATAAAACAAATGAACAATTTTAATATGGATGTTCTACCATACAAAATGGAACAATTTTATGGGAGCCCTACCATGCAAAAAGGTTTTTAAGAGCTGTGCATTTTAGCACAGCTCTTTTATATTCTCAGAAAGGCGATAATGGATATCCTAAATTTTTACTATATTGATTTAAAATACATAAGAAATCTGTCTCGTGCAGATGACAACGTAATGTCAGTCTCCCCTCAGGTAGGTAAGGAGAATCGACCATTTCTTGGAATAATCATTCTTATAGGTGGTCAGAAATATTGCATCCCCCTTACCTCACAAAAAAAGAAATTTGAAAATATGAAAAGCCAGATTGATTTCATCAAAATATTTGACCACAACAGCAGGCATCCTGAGTATTCTTCTAAAATCATAGGAATTCTCAATCTAAACAATATGATTCCAGTTAACAACTCAGTTATATCTAAGGTCAATCTGAAATTAAACCCTCACGATACCCCAGATAAAACAAAACGAAAGATTCTTATGCAGAAACAATTATCCTGGTGTCGGGATCATTCCGATACTATAATCAACAGAGCCAATAAAGTCTACTCTCTCATAACTGATTTTCCCGACAAAAATCGCAACCTTACAAAAAGATGTGTAGACTTTAATAAACTTGAGCACATTTTAGCCCAATACTCGGATGACTAAAATCACTACACCACCAGCCTCGCCTTCGCCCTGCCGGTTCTGTCCTTTTCCACCACGATCTGCTTGTCAATCTTCTCCTTGAGTTCAGTCACGTGCGATATTATTCCCACCAGCTTGCGTCCCTCGGTCACGCTGACCAGCGCTTTGTATGCCTGTGGCAGAGTCTTTTCTGTATCAAGGGATCCAAAGCCCTCATCCACAAACATGGTATCTATCTGAATTCCGCCAGCCGAGGCCTGCACCTCATCGGAAAGTCCAAGCGCAAGGGAAAGTGAAGCCATGAATGACTCGCCCCCAGAAAGAGACTTAACGTCTCGTCTGCTGCCGTTGTAATGATCCACAACACAGAGGTCAAGGCCGATCTGGCTTCGCCTGTCACTGCTGTCCGTCACACGCCCCAGTTCATACTGACCGTCTGACATCTTCAGAAATCTCAGATTTGCACGCTGAATTATCCTGTCAAAATACGACATCTGTATGTATGCCTCTAGGTTTATCTTATTCTTGCCGGATACATTCCCTGAGGCAGTGTCATAGAGCGACTTCACACTGACGTATTCCTTTTCTTTTGCCAAAAGCTCATCGGACTTTCTGCCGATATTCGCCATCGCCGTTTCATTTGCACGGATGCGGCTGTTTCCATCCTGCATGAGAAGTCTGATCCTTCCCAGCTCATCTCTTGCTGCGTTTTTATCTTCCTCAAGCTTGGCAAGTTCAAGCTTCTCTGCTGACTCCAGCGTGTCTGTCAGAGCCTTTATCTGCCCCTCCAGCGTCTTAATATCCTGGATCACAGCATTATATTTCTTCTCAGAGACGTCAAATGAATCCTGCAATTTCTTTGCTCTGCCAAGAATCTCGTTCATCTGCGTTTCCGCCTCACTCCGATTCCTGAATCTGAGCCCCGCGGCCAGTTCTGTCGCCTGTTCTCTGTCTGAGACAACCTTTGCCGTGAGCGCCGATATATTTCTCTCAAGCTCCGCCAGCTTAACCTGCATCCCGGCAAATGTTTCTTCTTCCTGAGGAAGTTTTGCAGCAAGCTCATCCCTTCTGCTGACCCTTTTGCGTTCAGCCTCAATCTGTCTGTCAGTCTCCGCAATCTTCTCATTATAGTATCCAATATTCTTCTCAACCTTTTCCGGCAGAACATCTATATCCTCCGGATCGTCAAATTTCCTTCCAGCCTGCTCAATAATGCTGTTTCTGATCTCCATGACGCTGGCAAGCTTTACCTTTGCATCCGTAGCACTGGCATTTGCCCTGTCGCGGGCTTTGTCAGCATCCTTCTTCGCATCATCTAACTGTGCATCTGTCGGAGCCTCCTTTGGCAGCGATGCAAGGAGTTTGTGCTCCGTCGCACCGCACACAGGGCACGCCTGTCCCTCCTTCAGATCCTTTGCTAGGATCCCCGCCTGGGCATTCCTGTAGAGCGTGCTCATATGCTCATACATATCCTGCTTTCTGGTATACATCTCATTATCAAACAGATACTGCTTCTGTGCTTTGTACACCGCCTGCTTTCTTCTGCTGTATTCCATGAGCAGTCTGCTTATGCCATTCAGATAGTCAACAGCGTCAGCCATCTTCTCCCTCGATGCCGTGATTGCAACTATTTTCTCCCCCGCATCCGCAAGCTGTGTCTGCTCCTGCCTCAGCTTTTCTATGCTCTTCTGTTTGTCTGTCACAAGCATTCTGCCCTTCTCGGCCTGTTCATTTTGCCTTTGCAGGAGCTGTTCCTCGTCTGCAATATTTTTTCGCTTCTCGTCCAGTTTCTCATAGTTTGGAAGCTCGTTATTTATAACTGCTGCCTGCCTTTGGAGCTCTTCCGTCTCTGGGAGCGCTTCCTTTGTCCTGTTTAGCTCTGTCTCAGCAGTAGTTCTGTCATTCTGTACATTTGCAAGCTCCAAATGTGTCTTTTCAAGCTGCACTCTGGCTTTCTCTGTCTGCTGTGCCTTGCCTATCAGCGTGTCAAGTTCCCCGACCCGGGTCTCAAGTGTACCGATCTGCTTCTCATATGAATCCGTTCTTGCCTTCTCCGTTACAATAAGCTTTCCGATGAGTTTGATCACCTCATCAATTGGCATCTGGCCGTCCTTCGCTTTTTGGACACTGAGCCCAAAAGGGTCATCCTCTCCGCAGACTATCCCGGATATATACTGCTCTATACTCTTCTTCATATCGTCCCGTTCACTCTGAAGCTTTCTCGTCTCATCCTGAAGACGCTTCTGCAGAACAAAATACCTTGATGTGTGAAAAAGCTTGCTGAATATCTTCTGTCTGTCCCCGGACTCCGCCACCAACAGTTCCTTGAACTCGCCCTGGGCAAGCATGGATATCTGCGAAAACTGCTCTCTGTCCACACCCAACAATTCCTGAAGATATGAATTTACCTTCGTTCTGTTGGAGATGACCGAGTCATCCGGCAGATACAATTCTGCAGCCGCATCCTGCAGGGTAGTTCCTTCACCTTTTTTCTTACGTCTCTCATAGGAAGGATTTCTTTTAACTCTGTAAGTCTTCCCCATATGATCAAATGTCAGCTCAACGTAGGTATCTGTGTCCACATCGGCATACGTTGATCTCATCATCCTCGCATCACGGCTCGCCCCGCTCGGCTCATCATACAGCGCATAACAGATGGCATCGAATATCGTGGTCTTTCCCGCACCTGTATCCCCAGTCACAAGATACAAGCCTTCAGCCCCAAGCTGGGCCATGTCAAGCATCTGGACTCCCGCATATGGTCCAAATGCCGACATCGTAAGATTAAGTGGTCTCATAATCGCTCCTCTCTCCATACAGAGTCTATAATATTCTGAACAAAACTCCTCTGTTCATCGCTCATTTCCTGGTTGTTCTGCTTCTCATACAACTCTCCAAACAGATCTATAGGCTTTTTCCCTTCAAGCACAGCGCCATCGTCTATCGTCTGTGTCACACGGGTTCTGGTGTTGTCGTATCCAAGCTTCATCACATTTGGATAGACCGTTCTGAGTTTTCCCAAAGCATCCGGCACGTCATCCTCGTCCGTGAGAACCACATACAGATAATCATCCACAGCCGTCCCCTCATAGTTTCGCCTGTCCATCAGCTCGTCAAATGTTCCCTTTACCTCGCGCAGCTCATGCATCGGAACAAGCGGAACAGTCCTTATCTCTATTTTCTTGTTCTCAGGGATGTCAACAACTGCCACCGATTTGGTGTGGTTAGCCTCCGAAAGAGAATACTTAAGCGGTGTTCCACAGTATCTGACAGTCTCCCTGCCCACCTTCTGCGGCCCATGTATATGCCCCAGCGCCACATAGTCAAATGAGTCGAATACCGACACATCCACATTGTCCAGACCGCCCACATTCTCCTCCGACTCCGAGCGCACAGCCCCGGTCACGAACTGGTGGGCCACAAGGATATTTGTAACCTTCTCATCAACATCCATGTGCTCCACCGCCACACGGCAGGCATCCGTGTAATCTTTTATATCATCCGCCTCATCAGGGAATACCGCTCTGACCATTGCCGGCTTCACAAATGGCAGCATGTATATGTTCGCCAGCTGTCCTTTTCCATCCTCCAGCTTATATGGTCTGACCAGCCCATCTCCCATCATGGCTATATGTGCCGAATCATATACCGGCGATATATGGATTCCACTGAGATCAATCAGACTTGATGCAAATGCCAGCTTGGCCGCCGAATCATGGTTGCCGCTGATGATATATACTTGCAGCTTTCTCTTTGCAAGCGAGGTCAGGAAGCTGTCCAGCAGTTTCACCGCCTCCTCGCTCGGCACAGACTTATCATATACATCCCCGGCTATGATGACTCCATCCGGCTGCTCATCATCGATGATGCCCAATATTTCTTTTAATATATACTCCTGATCCTCCAACATAGAAAATTCATTTACACGCTTTCCTATGTGAAGATCAGATAAATGGATCAAACGCATATGTACTTCCCCTTTAAACAAAACATTCGTTGAAATAATTATAACATCACCGACAATATATCCCAATTATGTTTATCTTAATTTCGTTGATTTCGGTTTCTCCGCTACATGAAATACCATATTCGTCATATACTATGTAATATAGCACTAGTTTTCATCGGAGAACTCTCTATGGCAACTACTAACAAACTCAATTTTTTTCGTTTTTTCTTCATATCGATCCTCGGAGTGCTGCTGCATTTCACCTACGAGTGGTCAAATGACAATCCCGCTGTCGGACTATTCTCGGCAGTGAACGAGTCAACCTGGGAACACCTGAAACTTATATTCTTTCCAATGCTCCTGCTGACAATGATTGAATTTCTCTGGGCTCATATAAAAGATAAGCCCCTGCCGGAACATTATCTTCCAGCAAGGACTGTCGGTATCCTGTCAGGTATGGCATTCATTGTGGTCGGTTTCTACACTCTAAACGGTGTACTGGGCAGGAATTATGAATTTCTGAATATCGCACTTTATTTTGCTGGGGTTGTATATGCATTGCGCACCGAAAACAGATTAGAATCCAGGCAAATGTGCATAAACGACTACGTTTCCATGACTATCCTGGCAATTCTCGCGGTTGCATTCTTTGCATTTACCAACTATCCGCCTGAACTTGGGATATTTTCGGATCCTACAGCAGATTAACCACACACATCAAAAGCACCACCTGCATTACAAGTATAAGTGGCACTCCAACCGAGAAATAATTCTTCCTTATCTTGTGCCTAAACACCACCATTCCAAGCAGAGCACCGATACTTCCACCGGCAAATGCCATACCGAGAAGGACCGCTATAGGTATCCTGTATCCGCCCTTGACCGCTCTGTATTTGTCAATTCCGAACATGACAAATGTTACAACACTCACTGCCGCAACGAACCAAAGTGTCCATCTGTATTCCACAAACACATCCCAGAATGCAAAGCTCCATTTGCCCACAGGTCTGAGCTTCCACGTCATGAACACCGCAAGCTCTATCACACACACGCACACTGTGAACACTCTCAGCATCATATTTGTCTTGGATGCAGTCCTGTCACACAACGCAAATGCTATAATCATGCCAGGGGCACCACCGGCAATGGCTATGATCCCCAGCAGAACACTGAGCGCCTTATGACTTGTTCTCCTGCGTCTCGCAGCCGTCACTCCATCAAGGACAGCTCCTAGTATATTTATACATATCAGATATATGATCAACTTATCCATTATATATACCCACCTTGTCTACTGACATTGTATACATAGTTCCACTCTCCTATATACTTCTACTGATCTGCGATGAGCACCTGCGGCTGAACCTTTCTGATGTTCCCCGCTCTGATAAATGCTACCACAGAGAATAACACGCTCATAAATACCAATGGTATAACCAGTGATATCACGCTTGTACTTAAATTAAAACTGTATATTCCAAATGATTCAAATCCTGCCTTGAAGAATGGCTTGCTGACGATAAGTGCCAGAACTATACCAAGCAGCGAACCCACAACTGCCGTCACGATAAAGCGGACCGCAAGCTGGCATCTGAGTCTGAAGGATGTAAATCCAAGTGCCTTGTATATTCCGATATCCTTCTGCTCACGCATGAGAACCTTGCCACACACGATTATGACCGTGACTATCACGAATACAGCCCCCAACATATATGTGAGCAATGTGAGTCCCTGTATTGCAATGTTGACTGTACCCGCCACTTCTTCAAAATCATCCTTTGCTGAATGTATTGAATACGTGATGCCCTGATTATCGCCATATCTCTTATCTATCTCCTGGATTATCGCATCACATTCATCAGTATTGTCAAGATCATAACATATTCCTTTGCCGCTCCATTCCTCTTCATCTGAACTGCTTTTGGCAGCTCCACTGACACCAGACTCACTTACGGTCTCTTCGCTGGCAAACTTACTATATGCAGCCTTACTAATTGCAAAGTTCTTGCCCATATCATTTGCCGAATCGTATATGCCGGAGATCACCATCTTCCTTGCCACGCCGCCGCGCTTGACTGTGACTGTGTCACCTACGTTCATGTGAAATCCATCAGCCACATACTGGGTTATCAGCACTTCATTGTCATATGTGCAGGTTCTTCCCTTTCTTATCGTGTTGATCATATCAGGGTCCTCCACTATATAACAATACATCTGCACATCATCGAACAGAAGGTACTCGCTGGACATTTGATATTTTCTATACGCTGTGTGTTCTGATATAACATTCTCTATATCCTTCTGCGTATCCTCATCGACAAACGAAGCAGTCAGGTCATACTTCGTGACTGAAAACATATCCACCAGCATATTCTGTGAATTAAACCAGCGCATCATATCGTTCATAAGTATCATGAACATGGCAAGTATAGCAGTCACTATGATGGCTGCGGCATACTGTTTCTTCTCAGATATAAACTGTCTGTATGCAAGACTCACACCAAGTTTCTTGCCTGAGACCGGAAGTTTCAGAACGCTTGAGAAATGCACACTGTCCCGTCCACCTCTTATTGCCTTTATAGGTGTGGCCTCGGATATTCTCCTTGTCTTCAACATGATAAATGCTGCTACTAGAAGCAGTATCGCCAATATGACACACAGCACAAGTCCTACATTAATATCAGACGGAACTTCAAGTCCTGAAGAAGATCTTGTGGCACTATTTATAATTTTTAGTATCGGAATGGCCAGTGGTATTCCAGCAAACAGTCCAGCCGCCACAGTGCACATATACCCGGCAAGCAACGCCAGCTTCACCGATGCATTTGTCATTCCGACCGCTTTGAGTATTCCTATGTTAACAAAATCCATGTCTATGCTGCTGCCGATGTTGTGTCCTAGAACTATCATAGCCGCCACCAGAAGCAGCACAACAAATATAAGCAGCACCGCGGAGAATACCTTTGTCATAAGAAGCATGTAATTTCCCGCCTGCTCCTTTGATAAAGTTATCCAGCAATATGACGCGAAATCACTCACATTATTCAGTTCTCTCTCAAACTCCATCTCCGTGAGGTCCAGGCCCGGCTTTTTATCTATTATGATAAGCTTTGACAATTCAAAGGATCTCTTGTCATCTTCCAGTCCGCTTCTATTATCTTCCGCAGCCTTTGCCTTGAGATCCGCAAAATCCTCATCTGAGATCAATATCGTCTTTATTCCCATGACCGAAGATCCCATATATGGATCCTCGAAAAATGACGCAACTTTGAAGGTATAAGAACCGTTATCATTGCCCAGCTCGACTGTATCACCAATCTTGCAGTCATACATACCTATGAAACTGAACGGCACACTTACCTCACCTTTTTCAAGCCGGCGATCTGTCATTTTGTTATCCACATCATACTGATCATATGTGAGCACGCTGTCTGTATCATTCAAAACGAAGCTGCTGTTTCCGCCTTTTCCATTGCAGTCCTTAAGCAGCAGATATACAACATCAGTTGCTTTCACTTCCTGCACTGCATCACATTTGCCAATATTCTTTATTATCTTGTCTGCACTTGTTCCATAGGCATCCAGCCTGTTCTCCCCGTAAAGTGCGGCAAGCATACCTCCATAACCAACCTCTTCCATAGCTTCCGAATCATGCCTTATGGAATTCGTGTAGTAAGAAAGCACTGAACAGAATGCCAGAGAAATGATAAGCATGAGCACGAACACACTTATATGCACGCCCTTGTTTCTTCTCATATTTCCTCGAAGCACCATCATGATATATCTCATCCCGGCACCTCCTACCACTGCATGGAACCAAGCCATGCATCTATCTGGCTCTCACGGCTCTTGCGATCTTCTTCAATATATTGTGACAGCTTCAGCTCACCTATGATCCTTCCGTCCTCTATGTAGATGATCCTGTTCGCCCTGATAGCAGCCCTCACATCGTGGGTAACCATGAGTATGCTCTGTCCCTCCACGTTGAGCTCGGTGAGAAGGTCCAGCACATCCTGGGTATTCCTGCGGTTTAATGCGCCTGTCGGCTCATCCGCGAAAAGGATACCCGGACTGTTGATGACCGCTCTGGCAATAGCGCCCCTCTGTGCCTCTCCGCCGGACACCTGTGCCGGAAGTCGGTCAGCAGCACTTTCTATATTCATCTTTTTTATGAGTTCATCAGCCCTGTTTTCAGTCTCTTTTGTTCTCGTATCCTTATTCATATAACCCGGCACAAGTATGTTCTCTCTAATGCTGAGGTTACTAACAAGATGTATCTGCTGAAACACAAATCCAAACTCATACACCCTGAGTTCTGCCATGCGCTTCTCATTGTATTCTGTTATATCCTCGCCATCATATATGACCTTTCCCGAAGTCGGTCTGTCCATCCCGGACAGACTGTAAAGCAGTGTGGATTTTCCCGAGCCTGACGCTCCCATGATGACTGTAAAATCTCCCTTATAGATATCCAGATCCATGTTGTTGAGCACATGATTCTGCACGCCCTCACTGGAAAAGCTTTTGCAAAGATCTCTTGCCTGAAGTATTATATCTGCCATTTTTCTCTCCTTTTTATAGTTGTAGCACGGGGGCATTCAGACATCCTCTACAGATCTTCACCTCGCCACCGTGCTACAACCATATCACCCTATTTATTAACAAGTCCTTAACAAACCTTTCTTGCTGCAAAATATAACACTGCCTCCAGGCCATCAGCATGATTTACAAGTTCCACATCTCCGCCCATTCTGTCCATGAGATAATGGACAATAAATAGTCCAAGGCCCGCTCCAGGTTCATCACCGGAGTTTTCCCCTCGATAAAACTTCTCATATATGAACGGCATGTCCTTATCCGGGATTCCTGTTCCATGATCCTTTATGGACAGCCTGTATACCATATCAGCGCCGCTCACATGGACATTCCTTGGAAGTTTTTCGGGCGATATACATTCCGTAACAATACTTATCTCTGTGTCTCTGGCATACTTAGAGGCATTTGACAGTATATTTTCTATCACCTGAACCACTCTTCCCGAATCTGAATGCTCAAGCACTGCCTCGGTTATATCTCCATTCACCACGATATCCATTCCGAGACCTATATCTGACAGAATCTGTTCCAGCAGAGGTTTTATCTCAACCTTATCACTCTTCACCACCAGTCTGTCCAGATCATGCAAGGAATGAATAAACATGTCATTCGTTATGGACGTCACCTCATCACATTTCTTCATGATGACCGACGCATACCTCTCCCTGCGCTCCTGGGTGGCATCCATATTCATGACCAATGCCTCCGCATATCCTCTTATGGATGCGATCGGAGTCTTTATATCATGTGACAGCGTGGCTATAACTGTCTTGTTGTTCTCTATCGCTTCCTGCTCTCTACGCCTTGCATGCACTATCTCCGTTCTCATATGGTCAAATGCCCACGTGAAGCTTCCGAACATATTTACCCGTCTGTACTTAAGTTCGGTGTCCATATCCCCTGCTGCCAGATGTGATGCATAATCCTCCAGCTCGTCAAATGGCCTGAGAACACACACGTATATGTACAGGAATAATACAATCACAACACACAAGACAACGATATACATGATCACTATATTCCTAAGTCCTGACTTGCCGGTATCTATCTTTTGTTCCCTGAGTTCATTCATTACAGCGTCAAGCTTTTCGTCAGCATCTGTGGATCCCGAATCATACAGTTGTTTCACTTCATTCAGTTCCACTATATACTGCCCATATTCATCATCTTTTATCCGCCGTGTCTCGTCCTGCTTCTCCCTGTAGAACAGCCAGGCAAAAACTATGGTTATGGCGCACATGAACACGATCAGCATTTTTATTATATTGCTTCTTACTGAATGTCGTTTCATATAAACTCCCTATAGCTGCCAAGTGGACATCCACCTTACAAGCTCATATTATTCTCACTGTCTTTGTCTATTCACTATCTCCCAGCACATATCCCGTTCCCCATACCGTACGGATAAGCTGCGGATGTGAAGGATCTGTCTCAAGCTTTTCCCTGAGCCACCTTACATGCACCGCAACCGTGGATGGCTCCACATCGCTGTACAGCCCCCACACGGCACTCATGATCTGTTCCTTGGTCAATACCCTGCCTCTGTTCTCCGCCATGTATACAAGCAGGTCAAATTCCTTCGGCTTCATATCCACATTACTTTTGTTTCTGTTCACAGTCCGTGCGTGCCTGTTGATCTCTATCTCGTTCCCGTCTGTGTTCAGGGTCAACATCTCAGACTTATTGTCATCAACACCATAAGTTCTCCTGAGTATCGAACGGATACGAGACATAAGCTCTTTCAGTGAATACGGCTTTGCGATATAGTCATCTCCACCCATATCAAGGCCATTCACCTTGTCATCCTCACTCGTCCTTGCACTTGCAAATATGATTGGCACCTGCGAAGTATGCCTGAGTTCTTTACAGAATGAGAAACCTGTACCATCGGGAAGATTGATATCCAGAAGTATGAGATCACATTTGTTATCTGTCAGCACTTCATATGCATCGTCTATGCTGGCTGCGTACAGAAAAGCATAGCCGTTGTCCTCCAGCATATCCTGTATCAGCATAGACAGATCAGCGTCATCATCCACTATAAGTATTGTTCTCTTGTCTGTATGCTTTTCTGTCATCCTATACCCTCCAATGTCTTCACTGTAGACAATTCATATTATATGACTCTAAACTGCCCACATATCGTCTGTAATATCATCCACAAGCAGTGCATACAGCCAACTATTTTTCTTTATTCACCAGCATGTCATATGTAACACCATATTTCTCCGCTATGTCACTGGCATATGATTTACCAGCAGGTGGCGCTATCTCGATCTTGTAAGATCTTTGTGAGCCCTCGTTGTGTACGATCAGCGAATATACCTTGCCCTCTGTACGCCCTTCATTCATCTCATCCACATCAAAGCCCAGCTTATGCATATGCGTGTTGTATATCGTTCTCGTTCCCTTTGTCAGAATAGCTCTCACGGAATCCCTGGCTATATAATAGCCCTCCTCAAATGATGTGGTTGAAAATGTCTCATTGAGAAGTATGAGACTGCGATCATTCGCACCGTCAAATATCTCCCTGAATCTCTTGCACTCCTCACCAAGTCTTCCAAGATCCAGGGTCTTGTCTTCGTCAGCAGGGAAATGTGTAAATACGCAGTCCACTGGAGCAAATTCAAATTCATCACCTGGGATATATATACCACCCTGAGCCAGTACAAAAAGCTGACCTATCGTCTGGGTTATGGTCGTCTTTCCACCCCTATTTGCTCCTGTCAGAATATACACTCTGTGCTCGCTGTCAAAGTCCAGATCATTGGTCACTATGTGCTCCGACTCCTCCGTATCAAATGCCGCAAGCTTGATATTATATACGCCACGAGCCTTCATATAATATCTGCTCTTGGAATTGGCTTCCTTAGATGTACCTGCGTCCGGCTGATATGCAGAGTTCACAACCCTTGCCTTGGAAAATACCGCACCTCTGCTTTGCAATTTTTCTATATACTCAGCCCATCTTATATAGTATGTAAGCTCCGGTATGAGATCCGTCATGTCAGTTATGGTAATCGACACATACTTATTTAACGTCTCCCTCATTCTCTTTACAATTCTTGTTATGAGCTTAGTGACTACCCTGTCTGTATACCTCGTAATGTCTTTAGATTTGTCAGAATCAGGGATTCCCACCATACCTGCCGCCAGATTATTTGCGCCCCCGGTTACCACTCTTCCCTGAAGTTCCTGCTGAAATTTGGATAATGCTTCATTTACCGCATCTAACGGCTGAAATCTGAAGTCACTCTTAGCGTCGAGGTTGTCACTTATCTTATCTCTGGACATCAAATGACCGTAGAAATTGCTCAGCACACCGCCCCTTGTAAATTGCTTACTATTTACAGATATCAAGCCAACGCCATCAGCCTCATATCTGCTGTTCAGATTAATTCCTATAGTTATACTTCGAACCTCACCACTCACCTTTTTCAGCTCTGATATGTCCTTCTTCAGCTCACTGAAACCGTTGTCCTCATATATATTCTGAACATACTCCTTAAGACCTGTAAATCCCTCGGAATTCAAGTTTTTATCCTTCAGGCAGGAATATAACGAATCAACGCATTCTATGTAATCGTCTATCTCATCAAGTCTGTGCATAAGATCCCATATACCTGAATTCTCATCATAATCGCGTTTAAAGCTGCCGTAATCCTTGAGAAAGCTTATCTTCCCAAGAATCTCCATCATGTCGTCTCTGAGTTTTTTATTTCCAATTATGTCGTCAAACACACCACCTCTGTACTTTGTAACAGATGGATCTGCATATATCCGTGACATAACTCCCATTATATAATTTTGCTCGGACTCATTTGCAGACAACTGCCTGCATATCATGTCCAATCCCAGATCATGCATGGTCACAGGGCTCAGTGTTTTAAACGAATACTTCCCTTCCGGAACCAAAAGGCTGTATTTTCCTGTTGCTTTTTCTCCCATATCTATACCTTTCAAATCATAATGTCAGAAACCTCTCTGACTAACTCACACTATCCGGCTTCTATCTGCCTGCCATCTGTCTCTGTTCTACTTGCCAATTACCTTCATATACGCCGCGACCATCTCCACTACGCCGTCCACGCCGAGCTTCGCCTCATCAAGGCACAGGTCATAATGTCCTGAATATCCCCAGTTCTCTCCTGAGTAATAGTCATGATAGCTTCTTCGCTTGGCATCAGTCTCCTCCACAATACTCTTTGCCTTTGATTCTGATATGCCATGCTTGTCCATTATCCTCTTTATTCTGCTGTCTTTATCTCCGCACAGGAATATTCTCACTGCATCGTTCCTGTTCTTGAATGCAAAGTCCGAGGCTCTTCCCACTACAACGCCATCCTGTCCGTCAAGCAATCTCTCAAGTACCTCCTCCGGGGTCTTTCTTCTCTTCACGACAAAGTCATCTGACACCGACTGCATCATAGAATCTATAGCCTTCTCTCCAAAGAAAAACGGATATTTGTCATACACACCCTTCTCCTTTGCCAGCCTTATTATCTCTTTCTTTGTGTAACAGGCTATACCATATTTTGAGGCAAGTCTTGCTGCCACCTCATCGCCGTCACATCCACACTCTCTGCCTATTGTAATTATCATTCTGTGCGCCTCCACTCGTCATTCTTATATAATAGAAATGTCTCATCTCTATAACTCATCAAACAATACACCCCCATTATATTACAATATAGCTGCAGCTGCATCCTATAACTTGCAATATCTACCTCTTTAGAATTCCCGTTCCATACATACAAAATGCTTATCAAAAAGATCACACTCTCCAACCGTTTCAAAGCCAATCTTGGCGTATGTCGAAAGCGCCACCACATGTCCCTCTCTGACAAGTATATGAACGCCCTTCATGCCTCTGCTTTTCAGGACATCACAGGCATAGTTCATCATAGTCTTCGCAATTCCCTGTCCCTGCATATCCTTCCTGACGCACAGCCTTGAAAGTTCTCCCGATGGAGCCAGATCGTCTCTCCAGCACGTAAGTGCCTCAACGGCATCGTCGTGATCTATGGATATTGTGGCTACAATCTCTTCTTTGTCATTCTTCATAACAAACAGATCCTCGTTCTTCAGGTCAAATGCTATGGTATTCTCGTCAGGATAATTCTCGCTCCACTCACATGGTCCGCCTATCATGGCGTGATAGAGTGAGAGCAGCTCTTCTTTGTCTTTTGATGTTGCATTTATTATCTTCATATGTCTGATCCCTTTCTAAAAATGATTACAACAAATCAAGCAGTTCTTTATTGTATATACTATCATCCAGTTCTGGTTCATTCCAATCTGACGCACACATCTCTGAGAATCTTAGAACTGCATTAGCTATCTTAAAATCATCCTCATCTGTACTAAGCAATAGTTTTAACATCGTATATATTTTATTACAAACATCAATATTAATTGCTTTCATACAACTATCCGGTATACCTCTAAAATAGTCTTCCCCTTCGCATTCCCCCGCATGTACATCCTCTATCTTTCCATTTCTGTATACAGCCACACTTAATGCTTTTGCCAACCTTTTCAACACAATATCTCGTATAATTCCTTTTCTTTCAATAAATTTTATTTCTTCATCCGTTTTTAATTTCTTAATCTCGTTTACTACTTCTTTTTCATACAAACTGTATATAGTTTCAAATACCATTATCTTCATACCTCATTATTGTCAATCTATTGTTAATCATAAAGTAATCTATCACTTTCTTTTTAAACGTATCGATTTCGATCCCTTTAAGATGAATAATATTTTTCTCACTCCACTATTCCCTCACCGTATCCTGCGAAAAATACTCCTTAAGCAGAGTTATTATCACCCTCTGGCTCTCCCTGTTATGTGTGATCGCATAGTATGTTCTGCCAAACTTCGCTTTCCGCTCTTCCTCACGAATTCCAATCTCCGCCCCTTTTGAGGTAACCCGCTTAGTCTTGCTGCCATCATCCATGTCCAGTTCTTCAATGTAGCCATTTTGCTGTAGCAGACCATTGATAAATGCCGCTGTCAGCTTTTTCATGCCTGTGATTCCCTGTTTCTGATTCAGTTCATTTATACGATTCGCCAGCTCAGAAACAATACATTCATCGACGATCTCCACATCATCAAGCATGTTCGGATCAATATAGAACTCTTTCTTCCTGACTGTTTTCTCTTTTCTGCGCTGCTTTTCCGATTCCACACCTTGTGTCCCTAAGTCACCAGGATTGTCAGAATCCAAAGCTTCCGCTTTCATGCTCTCCACATATTCCGTATGTGCAAGGCAGAATTCGTCTATAATCTCTGCAAATGTCTCTCCATAACTCTCCGTCTTCTGCACTCCCATACCATATACGTTCTTCATATCCTCACTGTTTCTCGGCAACTTAATGCACATATCCTTGAGAGTCTTATCCGAACAAATGATAAATGGCGGCACATTCTGCTTCCTTGCAAGCTCCAGGCGTCCAGCCCGGAGAAGTTCAAACAGTTTCATTCCCTCATCTGTCAGATCAGCCATCACCGCCATCTTTTTCACAGCACGTTTGTCAGTTATGTATGACTGCTCAGTCTCTTCCTCCGTCACAACACAATTACTGCATTTGTCACATGTGCAAGGGCTTTCATCTCCAAAATACCTCAGTATATACTGTCTCAGGCACTGATCCGTTTCACAATAACGTATCATTTGATTCAGCTTCCGCTGGTCATTTGCCCGCAGTTCATCATCGTCTATTCCTGCATTTGCAGAACTAACCTTATGTTCTAGCAAACGCTTGTTTATCATGATATCCTGCTTTGAGAAGAACAGTACGCACTCCGCTTCCTCACCATCACGTCCGGCTCTTCCAGCCTCCTGATAGTAATACTCAAGGCTCTGCGGCATATTATAATGAAGCACATACCTCACATTTGACTTGTCGATACCCATGCCAAATGCATTTGTCGCCACCATCACACTGAGCCTGTCATATGTGAAATCCTCCTGACTCCTCTTGCGATCCTCCATCGATAATCCGGCATGATACCGGCCGGCAGATATTCCATGTGCCACCAACAATTTGTGTACCTTCTCCACATTCTTCTTGGTAGCACAATATATGATCCCGCTCTCTCCCTCATGTCTCTTGACATAGTTCAATACACTGTTGTCCGTCTCACGTCCGCCTTTCCTGTTCACAACCTTGAAGAACAGATTCGGTCTGTCAAACCCTGTGACAATCGTGACAGGAGATTCAAGTCTAAGATTCTGGACGATATCCCGCCTTACTATATCTGTTGCTGTAGCGGTAAACGCACCCACAACAGGGCGCGCTGGCAGCTTATCTATAAAATCCGCTATTTCCAGATAGCTTGGTCTGAAATCCTGTCCCCACTGGGATATGCAATGGGCCTCATCAACTGTCACCATTGCAATACTTGCCTTGCCGGCAAAATCCAGAAACTGCGCAGTGCCAAGTCTCTCCGGGGTAACATACATGAGTGTATATCTGCCCTGTCCGGCATATTCCAAAGCTTTTCTGATCTGTCCTTCTGTCAATGTACTATTGATATACGCAGCGTGAACTCCCGCCTGGTTCAGTGCCTTAACCTGGTCTATCATAAGAGATATCAGAGGTGAGATAACTATCGTTATGCCCTTACCGGAAGCACCCATCATGAGTGCAGGGAGCTGATAACACAGCGACTTACCCGCTCCGGTTGGCATGATTCCAACTACATCCCTGCCTGCAAGTATTCCATCTATAAGCTCCTGCTGCCCTGCTCTCAGACTGTCATATCCAAAATAGTGTTTTAATGTCTCCTGTAAATTCAATCTATGTCCTTTCCAGCCTCTTCAAGCTAAAATAAATAATATTTACAAATCCGAAACCTCCGCCTCAAATGTCTGTTGACTTTTTCTTTAGCATGATTTATTCTTTACTTATTAAGAAATGGGTTTTCTACTGGGTAGGGTTTTACACCTGACAAGGCTTGCTCGTTTCTTTTTTTATTTCTAAAACATCGTACAGATACATTTTCCCAGAAGCGGTATGTCTGATCAATAATCTTGCACTAAACACATTGTATCGATCAACCTCACCACTTTCATCGTAAACCGGTAACGCAAATCTGGTATCATATCTATACCATCTTTAGGCGTTTGCAAAACGCCACAAACCGCATAAATACGGCATTTTTGTTACTAAAATCAAAAATCTCCTCATGGTTTGTGATATAATGGAATTGTTCATAAACCATAAACCACGCCCCGAAAGGAGACATACCTATGATACCACAAAAACAACTCACTTTGACAGATATTTTTGAGGATTCCCTTTTGCTCGTCTTTCTACATTATTCTAGGTATCTCAGGGAATTCTGTGATTTTACTAAAATTCCGGACACTTCCAAAATTACCCGTTTTAAACAGGACTTCTTTCCGTACTTACAATCTGTTTTTGACAATCTTGTAGATGTCACCGTCTTCTTCTAATCTTATTACCGAAAATGCATGATGACCTTATTTACTACTTAATGTCTTTGTTTTACGACCTTTCACCATATTTTACCTATGTTCTATCCTGTACCTCCAAACATTCCACTAATAAGTTTTTAAGGCGATTAATTATCAAACCTTAGAGTACGCCCAATTTTTATTAAACTACCAGTTGATTGACCAATCCAGGTAAAAAGATGGATAATCATAATATATATTACAGAATATAGAAAGATGAGGTGGAAGCTTGTATGGATGGTTCAATGCTCAAGAAAGAAATACGTGTATATTCAGACAAATATGATATAGAAGGTGTCATAAAGGACTACGGCATGGTGATCAAGCTGGTATTTTCATATAACGGACGCAGGATAGTGATGGGAATGTCCAGACCATTTCCAGGAAGTAGCTATGAGCTTCTGGGACGACAGATCATCGATTCCTATGTGAACAATTTGGTAAATGATAACGAAAAGCTCATGCTTCACTACTGGTATGTTGAGTCATTTGTATCAGAAGGCGAACGATACCAGATGGGACACGGCGTCGTAACCGGACATCAAAGACTCACAGATGGCACATGGATCCATACTTCGGTTGTAAATGATATACATGTAGATACCGAGGCCGAGGAGCTTGTTGTCACAACTATGAACAGCGTGTATCGCTGTCCTCTTGCGTACTGCGACTGGGAACATCAGGATGAATACTCAGAGGTTATCCCTGACTATGAAGTCCTGAGTAAGAAATATAAAGGAATGGACACGCTGCTCAGACCTGTTATAGAACCGGGAAAAGTTCTTCTTGTACTTGCCAATTTCTGTGAGTATTACTTTCATTCACTGTATTATGTGCCAGAAGATTCTGAAGACAACACTCCCTGCGAATATTCGGCATACCCGCACGTCGGAACATTTCAGGACAGTTTTCTGATCAGCGCATACAATAAAGGTCAGGAATGCAATGAGCTTGTTGATGTGAGATATTTCCCGCATTATCAGAATATCGAGTTCTACTCCGAATATACAGACGAAAAGCCATTATATGTAGAAAATATCGGCTACAGCGTGATCTATGTACAGTCAAGTGCCGGAACGATCAAGATTGCCCCTGGTGAACGCAAGGAAGTTACACCTGAGAACACCGAGAAAGAGCCACCTGTTCTTCCGGATGGCGATCTGTATCCTGCGGGGGTATACTAATTTATCTCTCATCTTCGAAACTATGAAAATTGTGAATGCCAGCGCATTTTAAGCGCTGGCATTTACTATCTGTAACTCTATCCTATCAAGGTCAATTTATATCATATACACTTCTAAGCCTCAGCTTATCTACGCTTCCACTTATAACCTTTACAGTCTTTGAATCTGCATTCAGGTCAAAATAATTATCCGACAGGATCAGATCCTCATTCTGGTTCAGGATCTCCACACTCTTCGCATAAGCATCCGCACTGACTGTGATATAGTCGCCATCCACTGTCGCCTGCAAATGAGGCTCCTCGTAGCAGAAATACTTCGGATATGAGAATATGACAGTCCCCTCTGATATTACCTGTCCTTTCATACTTGCCTGATAGCTCACATACTGATGGTAAATGTCGATACCAGGAAGTTCAACCTTGTCAAGCCATACGCTCGTCAGCGCTGGCGCAGTGATCTCCTCCTCGTGGGATTCAAGAACACGAGCTGACGCATCCCTCAACTGCCAGGACACAAGTATTTTCTCTGTGTTCATGGTTTCATTTGCCACACAGAGGCGTATGGACTTCGGGAATTCAAATGGAAGTCTCACCAGCTCCTGTCCGCTTCCAAGCATGCCCTCCTCTTCACAGGAGATCATGATCGGAGCAAAGAAACGTCTTGCATAGTAGTGCAGCGCCTTTAAGCGCTGGCAGTAATCCACACTGGACCAGGATGCAACCGGCCAGCAGTCGTTGAACTGCCAGTACACTGCTCCCATGCACCTGTCATCATTTCTGTTTCTTCGAAAATGCTCGACGCCATACCTGTTAGCATCCGCCTGCAGAAGCTGCGATGCGTAGATAACCGTCTCGAAATCAGATGGATATCTATATGTCTGCTGCATATAATTCATTATCTTTCCATTTGCCGAGCCATTTCTCTGATGCCGCTCCATAATGTATGAAAAGATATTCATATCACGCTCATCATCCGTAAATGTCTCAACAGTCTTCTTTGAAGGAAATGACTGGAAACCGAATTCGGAAAGATATCTGAAGCAAAACTTTCTGTACTCAGAAAATGGCTTATCACCATGCCACACAGCCCAATAATGCACATCTCCGCGGTTCTCATCTCTCGGATCATCAAATGAACCACCTGAGGACGGGCTCGCTGGCCAGTAGAATACCTGTGGAGCATACTGCTTCATGATCTGCGGGAGAATTCGCTCGTACATAATAATATAGTCCCGAACCTCGCTGTCCTTGCTCACCCATTTTCTCTCCTTAACAAACTGCTCCATCTCATTATTGCCACACATAAGCCCGAGTGACGCATGATGGCGGATCCTCTTTAAGTTGTCAATAAATTCCGCGGTGATATTTGCCTCAAATTCTGGTGTGAGATCGTAGACAGCACACGCAAACATGAAATCCTGCCACACCACAAGTCCCATCTCATCGCACATATCATAGAACCAGTCGTCAGGATAATATCCACCGCCCCACACACGTATAGAATTGAAATTCGCAAATACCGCCTTCTCAAGCAGAGCTCTTGTGGTCTCAGGTGTCACACGTCCAAGGAGATGGTCCTCCGGAATGTAATCCGCACCCATGGCAAATATATTTACACCGTTTACGCAGGTGGCAAACCTCTCTCCCCATTTGTCCTTTGTACGGTCCATGGTTATTGTCCGCAGGCCGATCTTTCTCGTCCAGTTGTCAACCACCGTACCATCATCTTTCACAAGGTCAACGGAAACAGTGTAAAGGTTCTGCTCACCATACCCACGCGGCCACCAGAGCTGTGGGTTGTCTATATGTATATTCTTCGTGATATCTTCATTTAATATTCTATTTATAATTTCGTTTCCAACCGGATCTACTACTCTAACTTTTACACTCAGCTGTCCCGTCTCTGATCCAGAACCAATATACTTCCGGACAAATTCTATCTCCGGCTTTATATCAAGTTCCACTGAGTCCTGACCATGATGCTGCAGGATTTCAACAGAATCTATCCGTGCGGTATCAATGCCAAGCAAGCTGACCGGCCGCCATATTCCTGCATCTGGAAGATGTGCGCCCCAGTCCCAGCCAAACATGCAGTGAGCTTTTCTGATATGTACAAATCCGTTCATGGCATCCTCGGTTCCCCGTGTTGGAGCCTTCGCAAATGCATCTGCGATGAACTTTGTCGGCGAATAAAAATATACACTTAATATATTATCCGTCTGCTTCAGGGTATCCTTTACCGAATACTCCCATGTCCTGTGCATATTGTCGGCGTGTCCAAGCTTCACACCATTGAGCGTGATATCCGCAATGGTGTCCAGCCCTTCAAACCGAAGGATAACCTCATCCGATCCCAGCAGCTCATCATCACACGAAAAGCTGGTGCGGTACTCATAATCGTAATCCATCAGCTTCAGTGCTTCTATCTCATTGTCCTTCCAGAACGGATCTTCCATCTTGCCCGCCTGCAGCAGATCCCCATACACCGATCCCGGCACTGTCGCCGTGATCCAATCGTCATCGCCTACGCGATGCATTTCCCAATTGTTGTTTACACCAATTTTTTTCATTTTTTCTCCACGGGGACGTTCCTACTACAGCATCATCTCTGTCCACTCTTTCTCTTTAAATCCAGTCAGCACGAAACCTTCAGCAACGACAAGCGGTCTCTTCACCAACATGCCATTTGTCGCAAGAAGCTGCAACTGCTCATCCTCGCTCATGTCCGGAAGCTTGTCCTTCAGTTTCATCTCCTTATACAGCATGCCGCTCGTATTGAAGAATCTCTTGAGCGGAAGTCCACTCTTCTCATACCATTTCTTAAGCTCCTCATATGTAGGATTATCATCCACAATGTGACGCTCCGTGTATTCTATCCTATTCTCGTCAAGCCATTTCTTTGCCTTCTGGCAGGTTGAACACTTTGGGTAACATATAAATTCCATCGTCTTTTCTCCTTTTCTATTTGGCTTATTGCTACAAGCCTCAATTTCATCATATCAAGTTGCTTAATGATTTTCTCTCCAATATTTCTGACAAATGGCGCACATTCCCATGTCATTTACTCTCAGTGGAGAAAAATACTTCTTTATGTTTATTGAAAATACAGTGTTATATTCTCCATTGCCATCTCTCGAAGTAATCTTGTCCGGCATATCCGGGTTATAACCCATTGAGCCACAGCAAATGCAGGTATTCATCCATTTTGCCATCTTGGGGTATTGTTTCAGGTAGTTTAGGGCTTCGGTTTTTCTGTCCAGGGAGTCTCCTTATCTTCTTTATCCTTTTTAGGCAATGCTAAATACTGCATTGGCTATATTACAGCCTCATTTTCTTTGTGCTCATTTACAGAAATATTTCCTGTCAAGTCCTCACCAATCTTGTAAGTGGATAACTTATCGATTGCCATTTGAACCTGAAACTCATTTAATTCGATCTCAACATCGTAAATATTTCCGCTTCTTGGCAGTCTGACATGAATAACTGCAAAATGCTGATACTCCTCCGTATTATAAATTCCCTCCTCGTACTTCTTAAGGCGTACTATTTTTCTTGATATTCCCTCGACCAACCGATAATCTATTGCATATATTTTTTTCTCTGTGAACCCGTGTAAATGTGTAGTTTCAAATGCTAATGCATTTGTTTTATAGAAAAGCATCTGACTTTTTAAATATGACGCTTCAAGCTCTTCATAATCAATATCACCCTTCAACCACTTCCGTACCGGCATTCCTATATACAGTGAAAACTCCAGCCAAAACAGGAATCCGAACAGGCAAAGTCCTATAATAGCCATATAATAACGCCCTAAAGGAATAAGGCACAAGGTACAAAACATTAGAAACAATGGCAATATCATTTTGACAAGATATTCCCGTCTTTGAAATCTTTTTAATAAATCCATTTCCATGCTTTGATATTTAGGTTTCTCAAAATGGTGCTCATTGAGATAGATCACATATTTCTCATGCCACTCAGAGCTTTCAAAATAGCTGCCATCCATATATTGCACTTTCGTCTCCTGGGCTTTCATATCTGCTTTGCTTTCCTTGCAATAGGCATAGATTAAATATACAATGATCATCGGACAAGCAATACATGCCGCATATTTTCCAGCCATATCTCCTCTGACAAAAAACAGGAGCGGTCCTATAAGCACTATAGAAGCAATATACACAACCAATGATTTCTTGGTCATGGCAAACGGAAATTTGTCATTTCTCCCCATATAATTCTATTTCCTCCAACTACAAACTCATTTCCAACAAAGAGTCCATCTGTTCGCAGACAACCAAATATCACCGATACTATTCCAACAGACAATCGCTGCATCTACAAATTTTTGCCCCTTCTTTAATTTCTTTATTCTATAAACATTTTTTCCTGCCAAAAACACAGTTACATAATCTTCAAAAAAGCCCTCTAGTCCACTTAAACTAGGACTTTACGCGACAGTAAGCAGACCATTTCTGTGTGTTCCGTCCACGGAAATAAATCCACAAGCGCGATTTTCTCCACTTGATACATCCGCTTGCGTCTCGGTGTGCCACAGGTACAGGTTGTAACGTATCTCTCATTTTCAGAGGGACTCTTCTTCATGACAAAAGCTACGTCACCACAATATTCTTTATTTAACAAAATAATATCTTTATTTACGAAAATCATAATTAAGATATTTGTTTAGTATTGATAACCCACTTTGAAAAATCTCCAAACATTTATTTTTTTCATCAACATTAAAACTAGGATGATATTCTTCATTTTTTAGAAGTTTCAAATTACTTCCATAGAATAACTTATTATAAATATCAACAATTTCTTCATCATTATAATCTCCTACAAATTCTTCATTTAGTGATTTTGATAAATCACTAAATAAATGCCATGTATCTATTAAACTTTGACAATTTTGCGATATTTCTACATTATCTATTAACTCGGTAATTTTAGATAGATAAAAGACTGTTATTCCTTTTTCAAAAATAATATGTTCCTTATCCGCAAATATATTTGCTTCTTCGACACTAGAAAAAACTAACAGCCGTTGATTAAAAAGCAAGAAACCATCTTCATCGTTGCTATACCATATAAAAAAATAAGTTAATCCATTATAAATAATTTTTGTCAAATAATATTTCGTCATAACTTTGTTCCTAATTATTCCAAATCTTCTTTTGTTGGTAGTCTGCGGATTTCTCTTCCATCTGTGCATTTGCGCGGAACATCCGATATTCCGGCGGACAAGTTTTCAAATACTCGGATTGACAAATCATCTAATTCTGTTATAAAATGTATCTAGAAAATGAGTTTTACAACCGTACAGTTTTTACTCAAGCGGCTCACTCGTTTCTTTTTTTATTCATTTTCTTTATGCTCGTTTACAGAAAGATTTCCTATCAAATCTTCACCAATTTTGCAAGTGGATAACTTATCAATTGCCATTTGAACCTGAAACTCATTTAGTTCGATCTCAACATCGTAAATGTTTCCGCTTCTTGGCAGTCTGACATGAATAACTGCAAAATGCTGATACTCCTCCGTATTATAAATTCCATCCTCATACTTCTTAAGACGTACTATTTTTCTTGATATTCCTTCCACCAACCGATAATCTATTGCATATATTTTTTTCTCTGTAAATCCATGTAAATGTGTAGTTCCAAATGCTAATGCATTTGTTTTATAGAAAAGCATCTTACTTTTTAAATATGACGCTTCAAGCTCCTCATAATCAATATCGCCCTTCAACCACTTCCGTACCGGCATTCCTATATACAGTGAAAACTCTAGCCAAAAAAAGAATCCGAATAGGCAAAATCCTATGATGGCCATATAATAACGCCCTAAAGGAATAAGACACAAGGTACAAAACATCAGGAACAATGGCAATATCATATTAACAAGATATTCCCGTCTTTGAAATCTTTTTAATAAATCCAGTTTCATGCTTTGATATTTAGGTTTCTCAAAAGGGTGCTCATTGAGATAGGCTACATATTTCTCATGCCACTCAGGGCTTTCAAAATAACTGCCATTCATATATTGTGCTTTCATCTCACGAGCTTTCGTATCTGCTTTACTTTCCTTGCAATACGCATAGAGCAAATATGCAATGAGCATCGGACAAACAATGCATGCCGCACATTTTCCAACCATATCTCCTATGACCAAAAACAGAAATAGTCCCAGAAGAACTGTAAAAACAATATACACAACCAATGATTTCTTTGTCATAGCGAATGGAAATTTGTCATTTTTTCTTGTATGATTATTTAGAAGCTAATAATCATTCATTCCTTTCATTTTAATATCGTGGTTCAATACATTCAGATACTGTGGACTTTTGATTTTTTCCTGTAGCTCTGACTACTCGTAGGAGTGTATTGCCGCTACCTTTATCTGAATTGTTTATAGCTGGATGTTGCCGGAGTAATCTGAGTACTTATTTCCATCAAGTCTACGATGATAATCGATGGTGGATATCACGGTATCAGACTTTAGAAAGGGAGGTACAACCTCATGATTTATGTAGGCATTGACATTGCCAAACTCAATCACTTTGCCTCAGCCATATCTTCTGATGGTGAAGAACTAATCAAGCCGTTCAAATTTACAAATGACAATGATGGCTTCCAACTGCTGCTTTCCAAGCTAGATCCTCTAGACAAGGACAGCCTCATCATTGGTCTTGAATCGACGGCACACTACGGCGACAACCTTGTTCGATATCTTGTTGCTAAGAATTACAAAGTGTGTGTGTTGAACCCCATCAAGACTTCTACTATGCGTAAGAACAACATTCGCAAAACGAAGACTGACAAAGTCGACACATACATCATTTGCAAAACTCTCATGATGCAGGAATCTCTCAGATTTGTGACCTTCTATGATCTTGATCTGATGGACTTAAAAGCCCTTGGACGCTTCCGTCAGAAAACCATTAAGCAGCGAACCCGCCTAAAGATTCAGCTGACTTCTTACGTAGATGAGATATTCCCTGAATTGCAGTATTTCTTCAAATCAGGTCTGCATCAAAAATCTGTCTATGCGCTTCTCAAGGAAGCACCAACACCGGAAGCTATTGCTTCTATGCATATGACTCATCTGGCTCATCTTCTCAAAGTGAACTCGCATGGACGCTTTGATAAAGAGATGGCTCAGCAGTTAAGAGTTCTCGCACAGAAGTCTGTCGGTGCCAGCGACAGTTCTCTATCTATCCAGGTAACTCACACCATACAACAAATAGAGTTACTCGATAGCCAATTAGAAAGAGTTGAAGCTGAAATGACAGAAATAATGAAATTCAATGATTCTGTCATTATGACCATTCCTGGTATCGGATATATCAATGGAGGAATGATACTTGGTGAAATCGGTGATATACATCGTTTCTCCAGCCCCAACAAGCTGCTTGCATATGCCGGTTTAGATCCTTCTGTCTATCAGTCTGGAAACTTTCAGGCTAAGAAGACCAGAATGTCCAAACGTGGATCCAAAGTTCTCAGATATGCACTTGTTAATGCAGCTCACAATGTTGTTAAAAATAATGCCACCTTCAAGGCTTACTACGAAACCAAGATGGCTGAAGGCCGGACTCACTATAATGCCCTCGGGCACTGTGCCGGCAAGCTTGTCAGAGTCATCTGGAAGATGCTCACTGACGAAGTAGAATTTAACCTCAATTAAGAGGTCTGGATACCTACATCATAGATTTGTTTAAAAGCACCCATCAGGGAGCCTTATTAAGGTTACCCATTTTTACCACGAAAATGATTTAATAATTTCCAGCTAATCTATGGTTGACTTTTCATAGCTGGTCTC
>NZ_QUGZ01000005.1:0-187390 GCF_003479365.1 Coprococcus sp. AF16-5 | reverse complement strand
TAGAGGTTTCTAAGAGATAAGCTTTAGAAGATACCTCTTTCTGTGTGGAATTCTGAAGGTACAAGTTAAAAAAATAAAAAAACACTTGCATTTTCAAGTCAAATGTGTTAACATTGACAAAGACGCCGTGGTTTACCAGGTGATATTCCTCGATAGCTCAATGGTAGAGCACTCGGCTGTTAACCGAGGGGTTGTAGGTTCGAGCCCTACTCGGGGAGCTGCTTTTGAAAACCTGGCCCCATGGTCAAGCGGTTAAGACATCGCCCTTTCACGGCGGTAACACGGGTTCAAATCCCGTTGGGGTCATTTGACAATTAAATATGCCGATGTGGCTCAATTGGCAGAGCAGCTGATTTGTAATCAGCAGGTTATCGGTTCGAGTCCGATCATCGGCTTTTTGCTTAAAGCAAGAAGTTGCCAAAAGCAATAAATGGGTGGATTCCCGAGTGGCCAAAGGGGACAGACTGTAAATCTGCTGCGTAATGCTTCGATGGTTCGAATCCATCTCCGCCCATTTTATTTTTTTGCCGCGGGGTGGAGCAGTCTGGAAGCTCGTCGGGCTCATAACCCGAAGGTCATAGGTTCAAATCCTGTCCCCGCTATTTTTATGTAAGCCCAGATAGCTCAGTTGGTAGAGCAGAGGACTGAAAATCCTCGTGTCGCTGGTTCGATTCCAGCTTTGGGCACTAGATGAAAAGCTGAAACTTTTATGAGTTTCAGCTTTTATTTGTTTATGCGGGCAAAGCCCTCCAAAACGTACAGTATGTATATTTATAGGATTCCGAAGGAGGAGATATCAGAATGGTATTTGAGGTTGGACAGGTTATAAAGATGAAGAAGGCGCATCCTTGTGGAACGAATTCCTGGGAGATACTCAGAGTAGGAATGGATTTCAGACTCAGATGTACTGGCTGTGATCATCAGGTCATGGTGCCCAGAAAATTGGTGGAGAAGAACTTCAAGGGATTTATTGAAGAATAAAAAAGAAGCAGGATCATGATTAGGCGATTATGATTCTGCTTCTTTTTTTTATATAAAGTTTCTTGTGAGCCGATTGAGTATAACTCATATATTAGCTTTACTCTCTTTAAGGGAGGAGCGCAGCCGCTTGACGGCTGCGCCAATTAAGGGATTGGGGGGTGTAGTCATTTCTGACTACAAAAAAGGGAGTAAATAACAAAAAATAGTAAATTGTCAAATTTCAGTGTAAGCTGTCAACGCTTTCTGTTGTTTTTCTGTATCTCTTGCTTACAAGTTGATAATATGATAAATGGATCAGGATTGCAATAGCATTTGGCTCATTTAGGTTATAATGCCATATTTGTTGGCGATTTTGACTGTTTTTGACTGCTTTTGCATGTATAATCGTAAAAAATCATCTGATGTTACATAACGCAATGGTATTGCGCAAGTTGCACACAGGCGAGTTGCGCAATACAGAAGAGATATATAATAATAAAAGAGCAGAATCACGATTAGGCGATCATGCTTCTGCTCTTTTTATTTATATAAGATTTTTTGTGAGCTGATATTGAATATATCATAACCTTTGGTTACTCGCCTTTAAGGGAGGGACGCAGCCGCTTGACGGCTGCGTCAATTAAGGGATTGGGGGGTGTAGTCATTTCTGACTACGAAAAAAGGGAGTAAAAACAAAAAATAGTAAATTGTCAAATTCCAGTGTAAGCTGAAGATGTTTCTGCTGTTCTTGTATCTCTTGCTTACAAGCTGATAATATGACATAAATGTTATTTATGCAATAGCATTTGATTGTTTTCCGTCATATTCACATATTCATAATAAATTTTGACTGTTTTTGACTGAAAAGGAAAAAATCAGACATTTGCACTATTCAAATGGCATGCTTATGTGATATAACTTTACTTATATGACGTGATAATACATTATTTCACAGATGAATTATCACAGATAATATGCATACGAAAAAAGATCAGGGAGGATCAAGATGAAGAGCAGCAAGAAAAATCTTATTGCCATCGCCGTGGTAATTCTCATTATTGCGGTTCTCGGAATTCTGTCTATATATGTAGATAAGATTCCATCGCCATCGACATATGCGACATTCTGGGCACTTGTACCATCGGTTGTCGCTATCACGCTGGCACTTATAACGAAGGAGGTTTACAGTTCACTGTTTATAGGAATTGTAATAGGAAGTGTGTTTGCCTCCGGATTCAGTTTTACGGGCAGTATATCGAATGTACTGCAGGATGGACTGATCGCACAGCTTTCAGATTCATATAATGTAGGTATACTGATATTCCTTGTCATTCTTGGAACCATAGTTGCACTTATGAACAAGGCAGGTGGATCCAAGGCATTTGGTGACTGGGCAGCTACCCATATCAAGACCAGACAGGGCGCGCAGCTCTGCACAGTTCTTCTGGGAGTTCTGATATTTATCGATGACTATTTTAACTGCCTCACAGTCGGCAGCGTTATGAAGCCTGTAACTGATAAGCACAGGATATCAAGGGCGAAGTTTGCATATATTATAGATGCAACAGCGGCGCCTATATGTATCATAGCCCCTGTATCATCATGGGCTGCAGCCGTCAGTGGATTTGTAAAGGGTGAGGATGGATTTGGCTTGTTTATAAAGGCTATACCATATAACTATTATTCATTCCTCACACTTGCGATGATGATCGCAATGATCGTTATGAAGGTTGAGTTTGGTTCCATGGAGAAGCATGAGCTCAATGCCCTGAAGGGAGATCTTCTCTCAATGGGAGATGACAAGAAGACTGTCACAGCAGAGGAGACTGATGTGGTCAACAGCAACGGCAAGGTAGTTGATCTTATAATACCTATCATATGTCTTGTTATCTGCTGTATTATAGGAATGATCTACACCGGTGGATTTTTCAGCGGTGCCAGCTTTGTTGAAGCATTTTCAAACAGTGATGCATCTGTTGGACTTGCGATTGGAAGCTTGTTCGGACTGCTTATTACAATTCTTCTGTATGTGATAAGAGGAGTCCTGGATTTTGGCAAATGTATGGAGGCTATACCAGAGGGCTTCAAGGCAATGGTACCGGCTATACTGATCCTTACATTCGCATGGACGCTCAAGGGAACAACCGATATGATGGGTGCAAAGGATTTCGTACAGACAGCAATGACATCTGCATCGGGAAGTCTGTTCAGTTTCCTTCCTGCAGTTATATTTATAGTTGGATGTCTCATGGCGTTTGCAACAGGAACATCATGGGGAACATTTGGAATACTTATCCCTATTGTGTGTGCAGTATTTGAGGGTAAGAATAATGAGCTTATGATCATAGCGATATCAGCATGTATGGCTGGAGCTGTGTGTGGAGATCACTGCTCACCTATATCAGATACCACTATCATGGCATCAGCAGGAGCGCAGTGTAACCATGTAAACCATGTGTCCACACAGCTTCCATATGCGATAACAGCAGCTATCATGTCATTCGTGGCATATGCGATAGTTGGACCGATTACATATCATCTGCATGTTAAGTGGTTTATCATGCTTCCGATATTCATAGCAATGATGGTTCTTCTGGTATTTGTACTCAGGGTCATCAAGCACAGAAATCCTGCAAGTTATGTGAATGCGGATACTAGAGTAGCGGATGCGGAGTAGGCAGATCAAATTGTAAATAAAAGTTATATTTAACGAAAAAAATAGTTGACTTATGATGGAACATAAGTTAATATGTGAGGGTAGAGTTTTCATTTATTTGAATCCTCTCTCCCCTCATTATGGTGACCAGGTACCCCCTGGTCACTTTTTTGTTTATATGGACAAAATATAGCATGGGCACTTTATATTTGTTAACTTGAGCAATCACATGTAAAGGTATATTCTATATACCATAGATGCTGGGGAGGCAGACATCATAATAAATAAAGGAAAGAGAGTAGTTATGCAGGATAACAGAGAGATAACAAATGAAGAAGTCCAGAAGGCTTCGGAGATAATCAATAATTTGCTGAGTTACTATAACAGTAAGGTTGTGGGACAGCCTTATCTGGGATATTCACTTCTGGTTGCAATGATGACAAACGGTCATGTGCTTCTGGAATCCGTTCCAGGACTTGCCAAGACCACTGCTGCCAAGGTTATGACAGAGGCGGTTAATGGATCATTTTCAAGGATCCAGTGTACACCGGATCTTATACCGAGCGACATAATTGGAACCCAGATGTACAACATGGCGACCAATACATTTGAGGATAAGATAGGTCCGGTTTATTCGAACTTTGTACTACTCGATGAGATAAACAGGTCCAGTGCGAAGACACAGAGTGCCATGCTGGAGGCGATGCAGGAGAGAGAAGTCAGTATAGGAGGAAAGACATATAAGCTGCCGGAGGTGTTCGTGGTAATAGCGACCCAGAATCCGATCGAATCTGAGGGTACGTATGTGCTGTCAGAGGCACAGCTTGACAGATTCCTTCTCAAGGAGACTGTGACATATCCAAGCGCAAGGGATGAGATGGAGATACTCAACAGAGTGGAGGCAGGAGTTTTTTCAGACGTGAAGTCCGTTGCCAGCGTTGACGATGTGGTGTATCTTCAGAAGTTGTGCAAGAGGATTTATATAGATCCGGCGATAAAGAAATATATAGTTGATATAGTTCAGGCAACCAGAATGACGGATAAGATACTTGCACCTGAGCTCGCACAGTATGTTGCCATGGGTGCGAGCACAAGAGCGGCTATTGCGTTCATGGAGGTAGCAAAGGCGATCGCACTTATAAATGGGAGAAGATATTGTGTTCCTGATGATGTGAAAGTACTCAGATATTCAGTCCTGAGACACAGGATCATGCTTACATTTGCCGCTGTTGCGGAAGACGTGAAGATTGAGAAGATTATAGATGCCATAATAGGTTCGGTTAAGACGCCGTAGGGGAAGACAGTTAATTATGAAGATGACATATATATCCAGAATACAGGGAAATATGAAGGGATATAAGACCATATATACTACCAAGGCAACGTCGAGGATAATCGATGGTTCGTACAATTCCATCTATAAGGGCAGGAGTATGAACTTTGATGAGCTCAGGGAGTATGTCGTTGGCGATGATATCAAGGACATGGACTGGAAAGCATCTGCCAGGAGCCAGAAGCTTCTGGTCAGACAGTATATCGCCGAGAAGAAGCATAATATAATGCTGGTGATGGATGCCGGAAAACGTATGCTTGGATATGCCAATGATGTTCAGGAGAAGAGTGACGTTGCACTTATGGCGGCAGGAACCCTGGCATATATGGTGTGTGACAATGGTGATTATGTGAGCGCTACTTATGTTTCAGACAGGGGCGTGGAGCACTATCCGTTTAAGACAGGCTTTGCAAATGTCGAAAATATTCTTGCGGGTTACCACAGGAACGTTACCATGACTAATGACTCGGATACGGGGGATGCGCTGAGCTTCATTGCGAGGAATTTCAGGAGGAGAATGATCATACTTGTGGTGACGGACACCAGAGGTATCCTGAATATGTCGGAGGCAACTGTAAAGCAGTTAAAGGTACTGCATGATATACTGCTTATAAATGTTGAGGATGCCGGGATGAACGGTAAGAATGTATATGACATATCCGGTGACACATATATTCCTGAATTTTTTACCAGGGACATGAAGCTGGCAAAGAAAGAAGAGAGGAAAAGGCAGGAGCTTTCAAGTGCCTGTGACGACAAGCTTAAGAAACTTGGTATTTCGTACCTGACGGTCAGGTCTTCTGACAGCATGGATGAAAAGATAGTAGAGCTGCTCAACAAGCACAAGACTGAGAGCTCTGGAAAGTAGTTAAATGGGCTGATGCCCGGAGATAAGAGGAAGAAGATATAAGATATGGAAAGTTCAGTGAATTTGCAGGAGCCGCTTTCGTATGTGGTATGGCCGATCGTGCTGACCGGAGCGATAACAGCCGCAGTGCTGTTGTTCTTTGGTGTCTGCTGGTATCTGGGAAGACGTAGAAAAATGGCGGCGGAGCTGCCGAAGGTGGTGAAGCCTGCGCCTATGGATATGGGTAGAGTGAAGGCCAGATATCTGTCAGAACTGGCGGATATTGCGGGACAGTATGATCAGGGAAAACTTGATGTAAGAGGTGCATATCAGCGTATGAGCCGTTGTATCAGGGGATTTGTTCATGCTGCAACCGGCATAAGGGTTCAGAATTATACTCTGTATGATATAGAAAGATTAAACATGCCGGAGCTGTACTATCTTGTGGCTGAGTATTATGCGCCGGAATTTGCAAGAAAGTCCGATGGTGATGTGAGGGCTTCCCTTGAGAAGACAAGGAGTTTGATTGAGAGATGGCAATAAAATATCATATTGTTCTATATGCAGGCCTGGCTATTGCGCTGTTTATGCTGGTATTTGTGTTTGTGAAATACAAAAAGACAAAGGAATATGCCGGAGGAAAAAAGATCGCAGGGCTCATATGCCAGGAAGATGAGGCATATTTCAGGAAAAGAAAAATATTATATAAGACCGGGCTTACAGCCACGCTCATATGCTGCGTACTGGTTGTCGTATCGGCATTCCTGCTCATGGCAAAACCATACACGAGCAGGCGTATGCAGGATGAAAAGTATTGCAGGGACATCATTCTGTGTATCGACATATCAACATCCGTGGATTATCTCAACGAGAATCTGCTGGACAAGCTGAAGAAAACAGTTGATGAGCTTCAGGGTGAACGTTTTGGAATCGTGATATTTAACACAAGTCCGGTGCTGCTTACTCCGCTCACGGATGATTATGAGTATGTGAAGGATCAGCTTGATCTGATCGCACAGTGTCTGAAGAGCAGAAATGAAGTGAATCTGGACGATGCATTTTCATCGGGGTACGACTGGATATATTATCAGGCCTATATATCATCTGGAACTCTGATCGGAAATGAACAGAGGGGAAGCTCACTTATAGGGGACGGCCTTGCTGCTGCGGCAATCGATTTTTCGGATGCTGACAAGGAGAGGACAAAGGTGGTAATATTCTCCACTGACAATGATATACAGGGAACACCGGTGGCAACTCTGGATGAGGCGGCCGATATATGTGTTTCAAACAATGTCACGGTGTATGGAGTTGGAACAAAGGAGATGACACCGGAAAACAAGGAGTCCATGAAGAATGCGGTGGAGAAGACCGGTGGTAAATTCTATCTTGAGGAGGAATCCGGATCATTTGGAGAGATAGTATCATCGATAGAAAAGCTGAGTAAGAATCTGGTCAAGGTGAGGATGGTGGATGTTGAGACACCTGAGCTGTTATATCCATTTGTATTGATGCTGGTTCTGTTTGCAGGAATGCTAGGACTTGGCCGCTGGCTCAAATTATAAGACGTTACAGGAGAGAATTATGAGAATAGATCCAATTATACCAATCTGGCTTATGCTCATATTGTGCGTTGGCATGGCGTTCCTGAAAAGGCGGAAGAGAAGCGCATATATAAGGCAGATAGCTGCCATCATACTGATATTTCTCATCAATCTGAGGATCATGGTCCCAAGCAGCAACGTGGAGACAAGTGTCCGGAAGCTTGACACATATGTGCTGTTCGTTGTGGATGACACCATAAGCATGCTGGCTCAGGATTATGCTGGGGATACAGAGAGGCTGACGGCGGTGAAGAAAGACTGCGAGCACATAGTTGATGAGATGGACGGTGCTAAATTTGCAGTCATAACTTTCAATAATAGTGCAAATCTGATATCGCCATATTCGGATGATTCAAATTTTGCAAAAAGTGTTCTGGATTCAATATATCCGCTGGATTCGCTATATGCCAGGGGGTCGTCCATGAATGTCTGCATAGATGTGATGACGGATACCCTTAAGCGTGCAAAGGAGAAAAATGATGGAAATGTGGTCGTGTTCTTTATAAGCGATGGTGAAATAACCAACGACGACAGACTCAAGTCATTTGACGGGGCGAAAAAATATATTGATGGAGGCGCAGTGTTGGGGTACGGCACAAAGGAAGGCGGCAACATGTATGTGAAATCATATTACGATGACCGGAAGGAGCTGCTTGAGGACACATCGGACTACCCGTATAAACCAGCGGTGTCGAAGATCGATGAGGATAATCTGAAAAAGATTGCCGATGATCTGGGCGTCGACTATATAAATATGAACGATGGTTCTGCGCTGGATAAGGTTGTGGAGAAGTCACGGGGAACCGCTGAGTCAACGGATAAGGGTAAGACCATAGGATATGTGGATATATATTATCTGTTTGCAGCATTATTTGCAGGACTTGTTGTATATGAATTTTTTGATATGAGAAAGAAAGTCATAAAATGAAAAACAGATCAGGAATAATAAAGATCGTTGCTGCAGTGACCGGAGCTGTCAGCCTGCTGTGTATGGCGGTGCTTCTGGTGAATTATCTGTGCAATGAGCATTTTATAAGTGAATACAAAAAGGGACAATATGTGGACAGCACAGTGAACGCCGTGCTTGGCTTTACTCAGCCACATATATACCATTATAATCTTGGTGATGTATATTACAGTCAGGGAGATTACGAGGGCGCCGAGCAGGAGTTTCGTAAGGCACTTGAAAAGAAGCCGGGTGGTGAGTCCGACTGTAAGACAAGGGTCAACCTTGCGCTGTCCATAGTGAAGCAGATAGATCCTGAGGGTGTTACTAAAGAGAATCTGGATGAGGTGATAGACATACTTGAGGGGGCAAAGGACATTTTAATAGAGAATGACTGCGCCCACAGGGATGATGAGGATGGACATTACAAGGATGCACAGACTCTGAAGGATGAGATAGATGCCTTTGAGGAACAGCTCAGGAAGCAGACGGAGGAACAGGATCAGAAAGGTGATCAGGATCCAAATGACCAGAAGAGTCAGGGCAGTGACGATGAAAACGAAGAGGATACACAGGAGCCTCAGTCTTCTGATAAAGAATCGGAGATACGAAAGCAGCTCGATGCCATCCAGGGAGACAGTCTTGAGCAACGAAATCAGGAGATGGATGCATACGAGACATACAAAAATGAACATGATTACTACGGCGGACGCACTTGGTGATCATACATTAATAGACATTAAATTCTAAATATAAAACTTGCGCAATATTAAGACGCGGGGTATAATACTGCTAGTTATGGTCATTTGTGGAAAAGTGACCAGAATAAGGAGATAGAATCGAGCAATGGTAAATGAAGAAAAGGTCATTCTAATGACGAAGATCGCCATGTACAAGGAGTCGCTTGGACGTGAGGATCTCGAAAAGGGTAAATATTTTCAAAGTGACTATGTGAAGCTTAACTGTCTTAAGACAATTGTTTCATCTACGGTGCTGTTTGTAGTTTTTGCCGCAGCTTACATATACTATAATCTTGCAGATATAGTTGAGAAGCTCACAGAGCTTGACTATGTGAAGGTGGCGAGCAGCATTGTGGGCGGCTATGCAGTGGTGTGTATTGCATTTGCGCTTTTCGCGTGGGTCTTATATACATACAGATATATGAAGGCAAAGCCAAAACTCATAAAGTATAACCAGAATCTTAAGAAACTGATAGAATTTTATGAGAACGAGGACGGAACACGCCGTTCTGTCAAAAAAAAGAGGAGGGCTAACTGATAATGTCAACACTTCTGGATTTCCGCGATGGAGTAAAGAATTTTTGTAGTAAGTATGATAAATTTGTTTCACCACTGTGTAAGTTTATACTGGCACTTGTTGTGTTCTGGTCAATAAACCATCTCACAGGATATAACAGCACGATAAGCAGTATCGTAGTGGTCCTGGCAGCAGCTTTTGTGTGTGCGTTCCTTTCAGGCCAGCTCACACTTGCCATTGCAGGACTGTACGCATGTGCCCAGGTTGCCAGCGCAAGTCTGGAGCTTGGAATCTCATTTGTTGTCATATTTGTGATAATGTATTGTGTATATATAAGATTTTTCCCTAAGGCATCATGGATCATTCTGTTTATGCCATTCTTTTACATTATAAAGTTCCAGTATTTCATGCCGATCCTGGCTGGAATGACAGCTGGATTCACAGGAATGGTTCCTGCAGCATTTGGCTGTATATTCTACTTCTTCCTGAAGCATACTGCTGATTACGTTGCTTTAAGCTCAAGTTCAGCAGAGGGTGATCTGATAGAGGGATACAAGTATATTTTCCAGCATCTGGTGCAGGATAAGACACTTCTGCTCACCATAATAGTGTTTGCAGTTGTTATAGTTCTTACATACATAATATATAGAATGTCATTTGCATATTCATGGTACGTTGCCATCATCACAGGCGGTGTGGTAGAGATCATACTGTTCCTGGTTGGAACTTTGTCCATGGAAGTTGAGGTATCCCTTGCGGGGGCTCTGCTTGGATGCATACTGGCGATACTGGTGACCATAGTGGTTCAGTTCTTCAAGATAGTTGTGGACTACTCAAGTGTTGAGAATACACAGTTTGAGGACGATGACTACTACTACTATGTAAAGGCTGTGCCAAAGGTCATGGGTGGTGCCCAGAGAAAGGCAGCCAGAAGAGAGCAGCCATCGCCAAGACCACAACAGAAGAGGACGACTTCGTCCGGATCAGGCGCACAGAGAAGCCGGTCAGCGGCAAAGGAAGATTCTGTTACAGGATCAACAAGATAGATACATTGAAAAGAGCTTACATGTGAGTGACCTGACTTTTGTCAGGTCACATTAATTATACGGAGTATTTATATACCGAAAGGAGGATGAAATGGATAAGATATCAACGTTTATATCAACGTATTTTGATTGGTTTTATATAACAGTTCCAGGCACAGTAGATATAATAGAGATACTTATTTTGTCATTCTTTATATACAGGATCATGTTGTGGTTCAAGCAGAGCAGAGCATGGACTCTTCTGAAGGGTATAGTTATGATCGTGCTCTTCACTGCCATTGCGGCGGTGTTCCAGTTCAATACGATCTTATATCTGCTTAAGAATGCATTCAGTGTGGGAATAATAGCGGTGGTGATCCTGTTCCAGCCGGAGTTCAGACGAGGACTTGAACAGCTTGGAAGAAAGAAGCTGATCAATTACATTATACGAGATGGCGAGGATGATGGTGTTATATCGGAGAAAACGATATATGAGCTTGTGAAGACGGCCCAGGTCCTGTCTGCAAACCGTACCGGTGCACTCATAGTCATTGAGAATGAAGTTGCACTGGGCGAGTATATTGATACGGGAATACCGATCGATGCGGTCGTGACTAACCAGTTACTTCTCAATATATTTGAGCACAACACACCGCTTCATGATGGTGCGGTGATCATAAGAAAGAACAGGGTGGTTTCTGCCACATGTTATCTGCCACTGTCTGCAAATGATTCCATCAACAAGGAGCTTGGAACACGACACAGAGCCGGTATAGGTATAAGTGAGGTGTCAGACAGTATGACTCTTATCGTATCTGAGGAGACAGGTTCAATATCCATTGCACAGGGAGGCGAGCTCTTCAGGAATCTGGACAGCGAGGGCGTGAGAAGTCATCTTCAGACGCTGTGCAAGGAGTATAACGGAAGAAAGAGCCACAGGTCTTCAGGTGTCCGTCCGGTTAAGCGGAGAAAGAGAGTCGTTGTGGAGAATAAGAATAAAGCTTCCAGAAAGGAGGCTGATGAGAATGAAAAATAACAGCGCAGAGCCTAAGAAAAAGGCAAATAAGATATACAGCAATATAGGTCTTAAGCTTCTGTCGGTTGTGCTTGGATTTCTGGTGTGGCTTCTTGTACTGAATATCGATGATTCAGCCGTGACAAGGACCATAAGGGACATTCCGGTCAATCTGGTAAATACTGACGCCATAACAAGTCAGAATCAGTTGTACACGATAACTTCAGGTGATACCGTGGATATAGTCGTCAAAGGACGTAAATCACTTATAAGCGATCTTGATGCGTCGGATTTCAAGGCTGTAGCGGATATGTCAAAGATATCCATAACAAATGCGGTGCCTATCACTGTAACTGCGAACAGCACCAACATAGCTAAAAAGGTCAGCATAACTGTTGTGGACAACGTGCTGTCAGTTGAACTTGAGGACGAGAAGTCAGTGTCAGTTCCTGTGTCCGTGGTGACAACAGGCGAGGTTGCTTCCGGATATACGGTTGGTAACAGTGTGGCAGCTCCAAACCTCATAACGATAAAGGGTGCTGCAAGTATAGTTTCGAGCATAGATCGAGCAGAGGTGACAGTTGATGTGACCAGTGCAAAGGATGATATAACGACAAACTGTACTCCTGTATTTGTAACCGCTGATGGTGAGAAGATATCAGACAAGTCGATATCCTACGATGAGATATCGATAGCAGTCACAGTTCCGGTATACAAGACTAAGAATATACCTGTTCATGTGGATGTCACAGGAGATCCTGCGGATGGATATCTTGTATCAGATATAACATATGTACCGGAGACCGTTGATATAGGTGGAGACGCATCGATAATAAAGGATATAACAAGCCTTGATATAACGGATGTTGATGTGAGCGGATGTACAGCAGATGTTGAGACGACACTTGATGTATCAAAGTATCTTCCAGAGGGTGTGGTCGTGACAAAGGAGAGCGCATACATCAATGTGAAGATAGCGATCGAGAAATCAGTTACAAGAAATATAACGGTGACCACAGGGGATATCATCCTGAGGGGCAAGCAGAGTGGATACAGCTATGAGATGAGCATGGGTGACAGCAATACGATAACCGTGAGCGGAATCTCAAGTGCGGTGTCCAAGGTATCGGCCAAGAGCCTGAAGCTGTCCATAGATGCTTCCAAGCTCTCATATGGCGATAATACGATCACGCTCAGTGTCCCTGATGGAGATAAGTACACCGTGGTAAATACGTGTACAGTTATGGTAAAGGTTACTGAGACACAGTAGTCATTGTCTGGAGGTGTATGTATATGGATACAGAAAAGTTGAATGAGCTGAGACAGATCATAGAAGATTCGGATAATATCGTTTTCTTTGGCGGTGCAGGAGTATCGACGGAGAGCGGTATACCAGATTTTAGAAGTGTGGATGGACTGTATAATCAGAAGTATAAGTATCCGCCGGAAACTATAATCAGCCACAGCTTTTACAGACGTAACCCGGAGGAATTTTACAGATTCTATAAGGACAAGATGATATTTGCTGATGCAAAGCCGAACAAGGCTCATATAAAGCTGGCGGAGCTTGAGAAACAGGGAAAGCTCAAGGCGGTGATAACGCAGAATATCGACGGACTTCACCAGATGGCAGGTAGCAGGAATGTCATAGAGCTCCATGGTTCTGTTCATAGAAATTACTGTGAGAAATGCCATGCTTTCTATGACCTGGATTATATAGTCAATTCGGATGGTGTGCCTAAGTGTGAAAAGTGCGGAGGCACTGTAAAACCGGATGTGGTGCTGTATGAGGAGGCACTTGATGAGGATAATATGTCGAGGGCACTCCAGTATATATCCGAGGCGGATACGATGATAATCGGTGGTACATCGCTTGTTGTGTATCCGGCAGCAGGACTTATCAGATATTTCAGGGGGCGGAAACTGGTGGTTATAAATATGTCCCCGACACAGTCGGACAGCAATGCAGATCTTCTGATAGCGGATAAGATAGGAGATGTGCTGGGCAGTCTGTAGCATATGACGACAAAGGCATGTTGAAGGCATGCTATACAGATTCTATATAGTATGGAGGACGGTTTATGTATTTTGACAGATCAAATGGCTTCCCGAAAGATTTCCTGTGGGGCAGTGCGTCTGCTGCATATCAGGTTGAGGGAGCATGGAATGAGGACGGAAAAGGACCATCCAACTGGGACGAGTTCGTGAGGATCCCGGGCAAGACATTCAAGGCAACTACCGGAGATAAGGCTGTGGATCACTACCACAGATATAAAGAAGATGTGGCTCTCATGGCGGAGATGGGACTGAAGACATACAGATTCTCAATATCCTGGCCGAGAATAATACCTGACGGCAATGGCGAGATAAATGAAAAGGGCTTACAGTTCTATGATGACCTGATCAATGAACTGGTTAAGTATGGAATTGTTCCTATGGTAACAGTGTACCACTGGGATATGCCACAGGCACTTGAGGAGCAGTATCACGGATGGGAGAGCAGACGAATAGTCGATGATTTCGTCAGATACGCAAAGGTTCTGTTTGAGAGATATAGTGACAGGGTAAAGCACTGGATAATCATGAATGAGCAGAATGTATTTACAGGTCTTGGCTGGAATGCAGGAATGCACCCACCAGGAAAGGTTGATGACCAGAAGATGTTCTATCAGGTAAACCATCATGCATTTATGGCACACGCCAAGAGTGTTATTGCACTCAAGGAGATCTGCCCGGATGCTAAGGTCGGTTCATCCTTCGCATACACACCGTCATACGCATTTGACAGAAAGCCTGAAAATGCGATGGCGAAGATGGATTATGATGATCTGAACAACTTCTACTGGATGGATATGTATGCCTATGGCCGTTATCCAAGGGCTGCCGCTGCTTACCTCAAGAGCAAGGATCTAACTCCGGTTATGGAGGACGGTGACGAGGATATCCTCAGGAAGGCTGCAGGTCTCATAGATTTCATGGGTGTAAACTATTATCAGTCATGCGTTGTCGAGCATAACCCGATAGACGGAGTGGAAACGACTCACGAGATGAACACGACCGGCAAGAAGGGCACGGCAAAGGTTCAGGGTGTTCCGGGACTCTACAAGAATCCTGCAAATGAATTCCTCCCTACAACGGACTGGGATTGGACCATCGATCCGATGGGACTTCGTATGTGCTGCAGACAGATCACTTCAAGGTACGACCTTCCGATCGTAATATCTGAGAATGGTCTCGGTGCATTTGACAAGTTCGAGGATGGGGAGATCCATGATCCGTACAGGATAGATTACCTGAAACATCACATAGAGGAACTCAAGAAAGCGTGTGATGACGGCTGCCGTGTCCTGGCATACTGCACATGGTCTTACACAGATCTTCTCAGCTGGCTCAACGGATATCAGAAGAGATACGGATTTGTGTATGTGGACAGAGAAGAGGACGAGAACAGTGGAACTCTGAACAGATACAAGAAGGATTCTTATTATTGGTACAAACATGTTATAGAGACCAATGGTGAGGAGCTGTGATAATAGAATAATATCAGAACAGGGAGAACCGGCACATAAGTGCTGGTTCTTTTTCGTACTAAAGTTATGCATTTAGTCATTTAATTTTTAAAACTAGCCGTTTGGCTAGTTTACTAAAAGCCCCAGTGTATTATAATTATTTGTTATGTTGATGGCAATATCTGGCAGTAACTGCCAGGGATTAAAGACAGGAGGAAAGGGATAATTATGAAATCAAAGAAATTGGTAACTGGGTTGATTATGGCATGTATATTTGCTGTAGTGATTATTGCGGGAAAGAACTCTGTGAAGGTGCAGGCCGCGGATGGGGATGTGGCAATTGTGACGGATGGCAATGGCGATGAGATCGGATCATATGCTACACTGGCTGATGCATTTGTAGCCGCACAGAATGGCTATACAATATGTATAATTAGTGATATATATGATCCTTCGGCTTCTATAGGATACAATGATGGTGAACATAATAAACATATCATTATAGATCTCAACGGTAAAAGTGTCACTTTGCAGATGATGAATTTTGATTATTCGTTATACGTGAAAAACGGAACATTAAATTGCGGTATCACAAATGGAAGTGTTGGATTTACTAATGCTATGCTGACTTTGTCAAATGTCAAATTCATTACGGATAGTATCAACTGGATGACAAAAGATGGAATCTGTCTGAATAATGGCTCAAATGTGACGCTCAACGGTTCACAGTGTTGGTTTGAAAAACTTGAGATGGATACAGACTGTGTATTTACGGTACAGAACAGTGACGGACTTAGCAACTTTGGGCATATTGCAGATGGATTTGACGGTGTGAAGGAGTTTGTACCAGAGGGACTTTCTGTAGAAGGAACGACAATCATTGATGATGAGACAGGAGCCAAGGCTAAGGATTTTATTCTCCGTTACCGCAGCTTGTCGGATGGTGCAGATGTCGCTGTCAGCATTGCTCCAAAATCGTATGTGTACGATGGAAAAGAAAAGAAACCTGCGGTTACGGTTTCTTATGGCGGAAAGACTCTGACAGAGGGAAAAAGTTACTCATGTGTATATGCGGATAATATTGATGCGGGAACAGCTACAGTTACTATCAAGGGTGAGAATACCATGCACGGACAGATCGTGGAAGAGTTCACAATAGATAAGGCAAAGCAGAAGGCACCTACAGGTTTGGTCGCAACGGCAGAGACTGTGGATGGGAAAAATGATGGTCAGATATCTAATCTGAAGACGTCAATGGAATATAGTGTCGACAAGAAAAAATGGTTGGATTGTGAAAGCACGGTACTTAAGAAACTTGCAGATGGAAATTATTATGCGAGATATAAGGAGACCAAAAATTATTATGCATCTCCTGCTGCAAAGGTAGTGGTAAAGAAGGGGAATGTACCAGCAACAAATGAACCGACTACAAATGAACCGACTACAAATGAACCTTCAACTGAAAAACCAACGTCAAGTGAGCAGACGACAGAGAAGGTAACAACAGAGAGACAGACAACCGATGAGAAAACTAACGTGACCTCAACAGAGAATACAACTGTAGCAGACTCAAAAAAGGGGTCAGGTGTACCAAATACCGGAGATGACGGAAATGTGGCATTGATGCTCATAGTCATGATGGCATGTTTATTAGGGACTGCCGGGGTGGTAGTTTACCGTAGAGAGAAATAATTTAAAATAATAAAAAAATGTTAGCACTCAGTGTTGACGAGTGCTAACAAGTGTGTTATATTATCATCAGACAGGGAAGTGATATTAAGGTATCAGTTCCCTGAAAGTTTAGTTTAGGAGGTAAACAGCTATGGAGATGGATAAATACACACGTAAATCGTTGGAAGTTGTAGAGAAAGCAAAAGAAAAAGCTCTGGAGTACGACAATCAGGAACTTACGCAGATGCACCTTTTGGCTGGCTTGCTTGAGATAGATGACAGTTTGATAGCCAAGATATTTGAGAAGATGGGCGTGAATGTTACTGGTGCCGTGAATGCGGTGGAGGATAAGCTGGCAAGGTTGCCGAAGGTCAGCGGTGGCAATATGTATGCCGGAAATAACTTCTCAAAGGCTCTCATCCAGGCAGAGAAGGAAGCGAAGCAGATGGGCGACACATATGTGTCTGTTGAGCATTTGTTCCTCGGCATGGTGGATAAGGCTGATTCGGATATCAAGGAGCTTCTTAAAGGCTGGGGAGTTAGCAGGAATGCATTCCTCAAGGAGCTGGCAGAAATCAGAGGTAACCACAAGGTGGACAGCGATGATCCGGAGAGCTCATATGAGGCTATGGAGAAGTTCGGATATGATCTGGTCGAGAGGGCAAGACAGCAGAAACTTGACCCGGTAATAGGACGTGACGCTGAGATACGAAATGTGATCAGGATCCTGTCAAGGAAGACAAAGAACAATCCGGTGCTTATCGGTGAGCCTGGTGTAGGTAAGACTGCGGTTGTAGAGGGACTTGCACAGAGGATACTCAGAGGTGATGTGCCAGAGGGACTTAAGAACAAGAAGATATTTGCACTTGATATGGGAGCTCTTGTGGCCGGTGCCAAGTACAGAGGTGAATTTGAAGAGAGACTTAAGAATGTCCTTGATGAGGTTAAGAAGTCTGAGGGTGAAGTGATTATGTTCATCGATGAGCTTCACACTATCGTCGGAGCAGGCAAGACTGATGGTGCAATGGATGCGGGAAACATGCTTAAGCCTATGCTCGCCAGAGGTGAGCTGCACTGTATAGGTGCTACAACACTGAACGAGTACAGACAGTATATAGAGAAGGATGCGGCTCTTGAGAGACGTTTCCAGCCGGTTATGGTGGATGAGCCAACCGTTGAAGATACAATATCTATCCTTCGAGGAATCAAGGAGAGGTACGAGGTGTTCCATGGAGTTAAGATATCAGATGGTGCCCTTGTAAGTGCAGCGGTTCTTTCCAACAGATATATAACAGACAGATTCCTGCCGGATAAGGCAATAGATCTTGTTGACGAGGCGTGTGCCATGATCAAGACAGAGCTTGATTCAATGCCTGTTGAAGTGGATGAGATCACACGTAAGATAATGCAGCTGGAGATTGAGGAGACAGCCCTTAAGAAGGAGGAGGATAATCTGTCAAAGCAGAGACTGGCAGACCTTCAGGCTGAACTGGCAGAACTCAAGGATCAGGCAAATTCCCTGAAAGCAAAGTGGGAGAATGAAAAGGCTGCAGTTGAGAAGATAAGAACACTCAAGGAAGAGATGGAGCAGGTCAAGGCCGATATACAGGCTGCTCAGAGAAACTATGACCTGAACAAGGCAGCAGAGCTTCAGTATGGTAAGCTTCCTGCTATCCAGAAGGAACTTGCAGAGGCTGAGTCTACAGCTTCAGATAAGGAGAGGGAGCTCGTACATGAGGTGGTTTCAGAGGACGAGATATCCAAGATCGTATCCAAGTGGACGGGAATACCTGTTGCAAAACTTACGGAGAGTGAAAAGAGTAAAACTCTTAATCTTGCCAGTGAACTTAAGAAGAGAGTTGTAGGTCAGGATGAGGCTGTTGAGTATGTCAGCGATGCGATCATCAGATCAAAAGCAGGAATAAAGGATCCTAGCAAGCCAATCGGTTCATTTATATTCCTTGGACCAACCGGTGTAGGTAAGACAGAGCTTGCAAAGAGTCTTGCTGCGGCGCTGTTTGACAATGAGCAGAACATGGTCCGTATCGATATGAGTGAATACATGGAAAAGCACAGTGTGTCAAGACTTATAGGAGCGCCTCCGGGATATGTAGGTTATGATGAAGGCGGTCAGCTGACAGAGGCTGTTCGTAGAAAGCCATATTCGGTTGTCCTCTTTGATGAGATAGAGAAGGCACATCCGGATGTGTTCAATGTGCTCCTTCAGGTGCTTGATGATGGACGTATCACGGATTCTCAGGGCAGAACTGTGGACTTCAAGAATACGATCATTATCATGACATCAAATATCGGTGGTGCAGATATTGCAGCTGCCGGCGGAGAGATCACAGATGAACTGAAGAATGACGTAATGGCTCAGCTTAAGAGCAGATTCAGACCTGAGTTCCTGAACCGTATTGATGAGATCATTACATTCAGGGCACTGTCCAAGGACAACATCAGTGGTATCGTTGATCTTCTCATGGCAGATCTCAACAGCAGACTGGCAGACAGGGAGATCACTATCAAACTTACGGAGAGTGCAAAGCAGCACATCATCGATCAGGGATATGATCAGGTGTATGGTGCAAGACCGCTCAAGAGATATCTGCAGAAGAATGTGGAGACGCTTGTTGCCAGGATGATACTTGCGGGCAGCGTGAGCACACAGTCAGCCATAGTCATCGATTATGATGGAACGGCTCTTGTGGCAGGAAATGAGAGATAAAATAATACAGGTCATACAGAGAAGGGCACAGGGGTAATACTCCTGTGCCCTTCTCTGTATTCACAAAAAATGAAATTAATGGTATAATTGGCGCTGATGAAAAATGTTCGGTATATTATTTGAAATTTACATGAGGAGGGCAGGGAGTGAGTACAGAGAATGTCAGCTTAAAAAAGATAGATCTTGGCGATTATGTTTTTCTGGCGAGACCATGCGTGGCTGTTTCGGAGGAGGCTGTGAAGCATTTGGCAGAAAGGGCCGTGCAGGGAAAACTGGAATTTATCGGAGTGTTTGATGACAGAATGGATGACAGTGTCCAGCGGGAAGTGGTTATGAGCTTGGCATCGTCTCCTGAGATATCGATAGCGATACGGCATGTGTGCGCGGGGCTTTACAGCAGAAGCTTTCTGGACACATACTGCGACGGAGTGGAGGCACATCAGCAGGGGCTGTTTCCTGATCTGTATATATTGTGGATGGCATTTGTACATGCTGATAGGGCGATGTTTGCAGCCTGTGACATGTGTGACAGAGTTGAGATAGACACAGTGTGGATAGACGATGTGGATGCGGCGTACACGGTCAATATAACCTACGACCGCATAAAGGATCATCTCATGCAGGACTGGTCTGTGTGGGAGAAGTGGAAGGGATATTACACTCTTCAGAGATGGAGATGTTACTACGAGATGCTTCACTGGATGACAGAGGATGCGGGCTGGCAGTTTGCTGAGCGTATGGCTGTTGATTTCCACAGGAGCATGGAACTTGATGAGCTTGACCAGGAGCTGTTCAGCCAGGAGGAGAAGACAGGGCTTTATGTTCTTGCTAAGGATCCGGGATTTCTCAAGAGATATTATCTCGGCAAGGTAGTCTACAGCAAAAAGATATTTGACCTTAACAATGAACTGGGGCGACGCGCTGAAGAGCTGGATGCGAGTCACAGAGAAAATGATGAACTCAGAAGAGAGATGGAAGCTCAGCGGATCAATTATGAGACATCAACCACTTTCCGTGTGGGCAAGGCTGTGATGTTTGTTCCGGTGACACTGAAGAAGGCTGTAAAGAAGCTTTTGCATAGAAACTAACAGATGAGATGGAGGGGGTGTATCAGTGATTGATGTATCGATTGTGTTGACAGTATACAATGCGGAGAGTTACATAGAGGGATGTCTGGACATGATAACCGGACAGACCCTTAGAAATATACAGATAATATGCGTTGACGATGGATCCACCGATAATTCGTCGCAGATCATAGAACAGTATGCGCAGAAGGATGACAGGATCGTACTTATAAGAGAGAAGAATGCCGGAGCGGGTGCGGCAAGAAACCGTGGAATGCAGGAGGCAACAGGAAAATATATACTGTTTCTCGACTGCGACGATTTCTACGAGCCTGAGATGGTAGAGAAGGCTTTCCGCAGAGCCGAGGAGGAGCAGGCGGAGATAGTCATCTACAAATCAGACCAGTACAACATGGATACTGAGGAGTATGTATATGAGAAGTGGGCCATGATAGAGTGGGCACTTCCACCGTATGAGCCGTTTAACCGCAGACAGATATCCACAAATATATTCAGAGCATTTGTGGGATGGGCGTGGGATAAGCTGTATCTCAGGGAATTTGTGATGAAGAATGATCTGAAATTTCAGGAGCAGAGAACCACAAATGATGCGCTGTTCGTGTTCAGCGCGCTGGTGCTGGCTGAGCGCATATGTACAGTAAGTGAGATACTCATCCACAGAAGAGTGGATACCCGGGATTCGCTGTCCAAGACCAGAGAGAAGTCGTGGGATAACTTCTATCACATGCTGCTGGCACTCAGACAGATGCTGAAGGATCACGGTCTGTACACAGAGATAGAGAAGGACTATATAAATTACGCTCTTCACTTCAGCCTGTGGAACTACAACACGCTGGCGGAGCCGACAAAGACAAAGCTCAGAGAGAAGCTTCTCGGCGAATGGTATGACGAGCTTGGAATATCCGCAAGACCTGAGGAATATTTTTATAATGAGTACGAGTATGGCCAGTACAAGGACATGTTAAATTTTACTGTTGAAAAACAGTGATATATATGAGTATAATAGGAACAAATTTTTGATGGAGGTAAATTCGATGTTCAGTTTTGACGAGATAACAAAGGTAGATCCAGAAGTAGCGGCAGCAATGACAGACGAGTTCAACAGACAGAATAACAATCTGGAGCTCATAGCTTCCGAGAATATCGTATCAAAGGCGGTTATGGCAGCCATGGGCAGCCATCTCACCAACAAGTATGCAGAGGGATATCCTGGTAAGAGATATTACGGTGGATGTCAGTATGTGGATGTTGTTGAGGACCTTGCGAGAGAGAGAGCCAAGGAGCTGTTTGGCTGTGAGTATGTGAATGTACAGCCACACTCAGGAGCACAGGCAAACATGGCAGTATTCTTCGCAATACTTAATCCTGGCGATACATTTATGGGAATGAATCTTGATCACGGCGGACATCTCACCCACGGTTCACCGGTCAACATGTCTGGAAAGTATTTCCACTGCGTGCCATACGGTGTAAACGATGACGGATTTATAGATTATGACAGAGTTCTCGAGATCGCAAAGGAGTGCAAGCCAAAGCTTATCGTAGCAGGAGCTTCAGCATATGCCAGAGCTATTGATTTCAAGAGATTCAGAGAGATCGCTGATGAGGTTGGAGCATATCTCATGGTAGATATGGCACACATCGCCGGACTTGTGGCAGCAGGACTTCACATGAGCCCAATCCCATATGCCCATGTGACAACAACCACAACGCACAAGACTCTCCGCGGACCTCGTGGTGGTATGATCATGTGCAGCAACGAGATAAATGAGAAGTTTAATTTCAACAAGGCCGTATTCCCTGGAATCCAGGGCGGTCCTCTCATGCATGTGATAGCCGGTAAGGCAGTATGCTTCAAGGAGGCTCTTACACCTGAGTTCAAGGCATATCAGGAGCAGGTTGTCAAGAATGCGGCAGCACTTGCAAAGGCACTCATGGCAAGAGGCTTTGATATTGTATCAGGCGGAACAGACAATCATCTGATGCTCATGGATCTCAAAAGACTTGGACTTACAGGTAAGGAAGTTGAGAAGCTTCTTGACGAGGTTCATATCACAGCAAACAAGAACACTGTTCCAAACGACCCTAAGTCACCATTTGTAACAAGTGGAATAAGACTTGGTACACCAGCCGTTACCACAAGAGGTGCAAATGAGGCTGACATGGAGATCATAGCAGACGCCATAAAGGCAGCAGTCCTTGACAATGATAAGGCAAAGGCTGAGCAGCTTGTAAAGAGTATTGTAGAGAAGTATCCACTGTATGCATAATCGATAAGAAATATTGATGCATTGCAGTACGTCAGGCATATAAGATAAGAACAAGAGCGGCACGGAAGTTTCCGTGCCGCTTTTTGAGAACATGAACATGAAAAGTAACAGTAAAGTTAAGAAAAAATTACTCATAGCAGCCGTGGCTGTTCTGGCTATAGTTGTGGCGGTGATCCTGGTATGTGCGGCATATCTTCATGCGGGCAGAAGCTCCCTCAGAGGACAAAGATCCAGGGATGCTGAAATGCTGTATGAAGGTCACAGCTACATGTATGATGAAGACAACATTAATATACTGTGTATCGGTGTGGATGCCAGAGGAGAGGCTGACACCGTGGGACAGGGGGATGCCCTGATACTTGTCACACTCAATGTCAGGGACAAGACGATAAGATGCCTGAATATCAACAGGGATACTCTGGCACCTGTCAAGGTATTTGGTGTTGCGGGCAAATATATCACGACCCAGAATCTTCAGGCAGCACTGGCATTTTCATATGGCAGTGATGTGGCTGACGGTGCGGAACTCACGGAATATACGGTATCAGAACTGCTTGACGGACTTCCGATACATGCATATGTGACGCTTGACTTTGATGGGATCAGCAAGATGAACGAGCTTGTCGGAGGAGTGACGGTGAAAGCCATGGAGGATCTGGACAGAGCAGATATACGCCAGGGCGAGACAGTGACACTGTCGGGGGAGCAGGCGGTATATTATGTGACGGAGCGCAACAGTGCCTCGGAGGATATAGGAACAAATGCCGCCCGTATGGACAGGCAGAAGCAGTACATGTGTGCATGGTGCGGCCTGCTAAAGGAAAAGCTTAAGAGAAATCCCCTGAAGATATGGGATATGTATGAACAGATGTCGGGATATATATCAACAGACATATCCAGAACCGGGATGCTGTATCTGGCGTGGAAATTTGCCGGGGCGGAGTTTACTGATGACGGAATGTATGAGTTCCCGGGTTCATATGAGAGAGAGAATTATTATGATGAATATATTGTTGACGATGCGGCGTTAAAGGAGCAGCTTGTCGAAATGTTCTACAGAGAAGTGGAGTAATGCCTGTATGCAGAACGATGATAGACAGGAAGAATTAGAAAGAAAAATTGCAGAGGCGGTGGCGCTCGCGCAATCCGTTGTCGAGGACAATGAGCGGGAAAGTCACGCAGAAAATGGAAATACCGACAGCCCTGAGATAGAGGCAGTGATGACCGAACCGGGAGGAGAGCGTAAGAAGCTCTTATGGAAGGTGGTCTTGGGGGTATCATCGGTGGTTTTGCTGGTGTGCATCTGCCTGATCGTGAGATATGCGTTTGCACATAACCGGAGCAACCGTGCAAACCGGGCACTCAGGGAGTATGTGGATTATGGAACAGATGGAGCTACGGAGAGCGATGCCTCGTCCAAGCAGGATGCAGGAATTGATGATGTGATATTCCCGCATGTGAAGGTGGACTTTGATGAACTTCAGAAAAAGAATCAGGATATATGTGCGTGGATATACATACCTGGAACAGATGTCGATTATGCGGTATTGCAGGGCAGTGACAACAGCTATTATCTGAGCCATGATGCATATGGGGAGTACAGCCCTGATGGAGCAATCTTCATAGACTCTGCAAATTCCAGAGAATTTTCGGATTTTGATACGGTCATGTATGGACACAACATGTCCAGTGGAACTATGTTCAAGACTCTGCACAATTATGAGGATGAGGAATTCCTCAGAAACAACAGGAATGTGTATGTATACACACCAAACAGTACGCTGTGTTATACGGTGTTTGCTGCATACAGGACAAATGACAGACATATATTCACATACAATGATTTCTCTGACAAAAAAGGCAGACGGTCGTACATAGATGGAATATTTGACGAGAATTTTGATACTGGGGTTGTGCAAAATGACCAAAAAATAGATGTTGACAGCAGACTGCTGACTCTTTCTACATGTTGTGGAATGGATGGAAAAAGATGGATCGTGCAGTCGGTACTCACAGGGGAAATAGAAGCGGATGCCAGATAAAAAAGGGAGTTTTGCACAATTGACGCTCTCTTTTTATGATGGTATACTTTGGAACAAAATATGATGTCAGGAGAAGGACATCAGGGAGACAAGGAGTGAAAGATATGACAACAAGATTGGGGAAGGCAGCTTCATTTAAGAGAAAAGCGGCAGCCTGGCTTGCAGCGGTAGCGATAACATTAGGCTGCGGAACAACAGCATTTGCGAATAACAGCCCGGAGAATGATTATGAGACAGATTCGACACACATTCTCATATCCGAGGCGGATACAACTATAGCGGATATTGACAATCTCATGCTTGGAGATGCACCATCGGAGGTGCTTGGAGATAAATCACTGGATGGATATTCAACTCTTGCAGTGTTCTCAGTTACAGCGGTGAATGATTATGATTATTCTGAGATAGAGACGACAAAGATAAGAGGAGCAGCCATCACCAGTGATATGACAGTTCAGGTGAGATTTCTTCCGGATGACGGAGACTGGACCAAGATTCCATTCAGCGTAGAGAGCGGAGTTCTTCTGGCAGAATTCCCATCGGATGGACAGCTTGCAGTGTTTGTCAAGGATGACATAGATATACCGGATGATGATGATCCTCAGACTGCGGGTGTATCACAGGCAGGAAAGGCACCACAGACAGGAGACAGACTTCCAATATACATATTTACCGGAATCGTAGCGGCGGCACTTGTGGTTGTATCAGTGAGAAAGATAAGAAAATAATATATAGTGTATATAAAAAAAGAACTTTTGCATATATATGTGCAAAAGTTCTTTTTTATGTTTAGAAAGTCAAGTGATTATTTCATAAAGCACATTGAATAACATATTGATTTTTGGTAAAATTGTATATAAATGGGGTTTCCAGACACTTATACTGGTTATTCCGCAAATGTACATATCAAGAAAGGCAGGGAGTAATTTATGAGAAGAAGTTATGGCAGACGAATGATCGCATTTCTCATGGCATTCATTATGGCATTGTCCGTATTGTTCCAGAGTGATATTGCGATCGGAGGGATTGCGCAGGTGCTGGCGGCACAGTCACAGAATGTGGCGACGGCCAGTGATGCGGAGAAGCAGAGTGATGTGGGGGATTCTGTTGCCACGCTGGCGGCGGATGATGCCATAGATCTGAATGCGGACGGATATTATTGTTATACAACGGTGACATCCGGTAAGACGTATTCGGGAAAACCATGGACGCTCACTTCGTCAGAGCTGGTGGTAAAGAAGATTGGAGATACGACCAACGACACGAAGCTGTCGTCAGATTATTATACTGTAGAATACAGTAACAATGTTAATGTTGGTACGGCAACAGTTACAGTCAGAGGTAATGCAGACATGAACTGTAGCGGTACTCTTACATGTACCTTTACTATAAAGGCAAAGAGTATAACTTCGACTGCACTTTTCTATATAGATGGAAAAGAGAAAGCGAACCAGCATAAAAATTGCAAAAATAAAATTTACACATATCAGGCTGGTGGTGTATGGCCGCAGATATATGTAAAGACAGCGAATACATCATCAGGATATTTCCTTACAGAAGGAACTGACTATGTTGTCGATTATTATAACAACGACGAGGAGTCAGAGGTAGTGGAGGATCCTCTTGGGGACGGCCCTAGAGTTGTAGTGTCCGCTGCAAAGAACAGCAATTATAAGATCGGTAGCGACGGAGAGTATTACATATACTACGGAATCAGCGCTGCAAACCTCAGTGATCAGGAGATATCACTGGAGGGTGATACATTTGTATATACAGGAAAACCTATAAAGCCGGCTGTTAAGATACTGGACAAGACCAACAACAAGTATCTGCACAGCATAGACGAGTGGGGTACAAATGACTATGAGTACAAGGTTGAGTATACCAACAATACAGATGTTGGAACGGCGACTGTCACAATAACAGGAGCACCTACCAGATTCAAGGGAACTGTAACCAAGACTTTCCAGATCGTGGATCAGGGAACTGAGGTATACAGCATAGCAGACGCTGACGTTACGGTGGATGACGACCTTGTATATGACGGAACTGCCAAGACTCCAAGTCCGGTGGTTAAGTATAAGGGCACGACACTTGTCGAGGGCAAGGATTATAAGGTGTCATACTACACCAACAATACAAATGCATCCACATCCACATCTAAGCCATCACTGACTATATCAGGACTTGGTTCATATGTGGGTTCAAAGACGGTGAACTTCACCATCAAGCCTAGGAGCACGGAAAATCTCTCCGTAACATTTGATGATGCAGTGTTCAACACCGCAAACAACATAACGATACAGGTTTCTCCACAGAATATTTCTGTCAAGGATAAGGAACTTGGAACTACACTTAAGTTATCCCAGGATTTCTCATATGACTTCAGTGAGTATTGGAATGCCAAGGATTACAATGTAGGAACACATAAGTTTAATATAGTAGGTATTGGAAATTACACTGGAACTGTTCCATGTGGGTTCCAGATTGTTGCAGCGGATATATCCAAAGCTGTAATAACTGCCGATGACGCCGAGTACACAGGTTCTGAGGTGACCACAACCCTGTCAAAGGTCACATTCAGCAATACGGATCTTGTGGAGGGCGTTGACTACGAGATATCAGGTTATGAGAACAACGTGGAGATCGGAAATTCAGCCAGAGTCATGATCAAGGGTCTCGGCAATTTCCAGGGAACATGTGTAGGTACATTTGCGATAAAGACATCTAAGATCAGCATGAATGATGTGGAATTTTCCACGATATCATCGATGAAATATACCGGAGCACAGTTGAAGCCGGATGTGACATTGACATACGACGGCAAGACACTTGTGGAGGGAACCGATTACTCTGTTGCTTACGGCGAGAATATCGTGCCGGGAACCAACAATGGTAAGGTTACATTTACAGGTATGGGAGACTATGCGGGTACTGTGTACAAATCATTTAACATACTTGCAAAGTCATTCTCAGATGCCGATGTAAAGCTGACTGTGAATAAGTCCAGTTATGAATATACCGGAGAGAACATAAAGCCGGATATAACAATTACATACAACGGAATGACATTGGTTGAGGGAGTTAACTACACCTTCCCGTTCAGCTACAAGGAGACTGGAACATGGACAGTCATTGCCATGTCAGCATCGGTATATTATTCCGGTTCAAAGTCATTCCAGATCACTATAGTTGCTCCGTCAGGTGATATGGGCAAACTCACATATGAGGATATACCTGACCAGTATTATAACGGCGGCGAGGTGAAGCCGGAGCTTACCATTAAGAATGGCAGTTATGTTCTGAAGGAGGGAACAGACTTCACAGTCACCGACAGAAAGAACAATGACAAGGTAGGAACTTCTACTATTACTATAGAAGGAATGGGCTCATACAGCGGAACTAAGGTTCTTGAGTTCAACATTTTACCTAAGCCTCTTGAGGACTGCGATGTCAAAGATATATCCGACAGCCAGTACACAGGAGAGGCATTAGAGCCGGCAGTCACCATCAAGAATGGCAGTGTTGAGCTGGAGCAGGATGTAGACTATACGGTAGAGTACAGCAATAACACGGATGTGACAGATGAGGCCAAGGTCGTAATAAAGGCTGCAAATGATAATTATACAGGCGAGATCGTCAAGTATTTCAAGATAACACCTGTTTCAATCATTTCATCTTCAAGCGGAATGGGAATAACCCAGGCCGACCAGTCACAGATGTACACAGGTATGGCCATCGAACCGGTGATAAATGTAACCAGATACGTTAATGGTGAAATTATCAAGCTGGAGAGAGACAAGGACTATACTGTTGAGTATGCGAATAATATAGAGGTAACAGGTTCAGGAGAGAAGGCTTCGATCACTGTAACCGGTATAGGAAATTACACAGGACAGAAGGTTATACGTTTCGAGATAGAGAAGAGAGCTGTGTATAACTGTCAGATGGATGCTATAGCGGATCAGTTGTGGACAGGCTCAGCTATAACACCTGAGATCAATATATACAACGGTGAGATCAAGCTTGTTGAGAATGAGGATTACACAGTAGAGTATGCAGACAACACGGATGCCGGAAAAGCGTCAGTGACCATAACAGGCTGTGGTGATCATTACACAGGTCAGATCATCAAATACTTCAATATTACTAAGGAATTTATAGACATAAGCACAAGTGACAAGATCACTTTGACGGGACTTGAGGATCAGTCATACAACTTTGGCATGGCGGTCAGACCAATCTTTACTCTGAGCTATGACGGCGAGGAGATGACAGCCGGATCAAACGGTGATTATACATATACCTTCAAGGACAACTATGAGGTCGGTACCGCAACACTTGTCATAACAGGTGTGGGCAAGTACAAGGGAACAAAGGAATACACGTTCAAGATCGCCAAGTATGACATATCAGGTGATACACTGATTATATCAGGCGACACATTTGAATATAGCGGTACTGCTATCAAGCCATCACTTGTGGCTGTGAAGGTTGGAACCGTCAACAGAATAACATCATTTGATGATTTCAATGTCACATACGGTGAGAATACAAATGTTGGAAATGGAAGTGTGACCATCACTCCAAAGGCGGACAGCAGCTATACAGGAGAGCTCACACAGAAATTTGTAATATACAAGAAGAGTATTACAGGTGCAACAGTTTCAGCTTCAAGTGTGACATACACAGGTAAGGCACAGACTCCTGCGGTGACAGTTACATGCAAGGACGGAATGGCAGTGCCTTCAGGAAGTTATAGCGTTGAGTATGCCAACAATATCAATGTTGGTACAGCTAAGATCACGGTAACAGCTCTGGAGGATGGCAATTTCGATGGAACCGCTACAGGAAGCTTCGAGATAAAGGCTATAGATATTGCCGGAGCCGATGTGGCTGATATAGCTGACCAGACATACACAGGCTCAGCGATAACACCGGATATAACAGTCAGCTACGATGGCACCGAGCTTGTTGAGGGTGAGGACTATGTTGTATCTTCATATGATAATAATGAGAATGTCAGCACGGCTTCAGCTAAGGCGTCGATAACCATAACTGGTAAGGGCGTATACAGCGGAACAAAGAAGATCGAGTTCAATATTGTTCCTGCATCAGTCAGCAAGGCAGTTGTAACAGGCGTTGAGGACAGTGTGGTATACACTGGCGCAGATATAACATTTGTAGGACTGGCAGTTACAGTGTCGGGCAGAAAGCTCACTGCTGCTGACTACACAGTGAAATATACAAATAACAGAAATGCTTCCACAACTGACAGCAAGGCAGAGATACTTATCACAGGTAAGGGCAATTACACCGGTGAGAAGATAGTTCAGTTCGTGATCGAGCAGAAGGATATAGCAGATTGCACAGTTCAGCCGATCAGCGCACAGATCTATACAGGAAAGGCTGTTGAGCCTGAAGTGACTGTCACTGACGGTGCAAACACTCTTGTAAAGGGAACGGATTATACCGTTGCATACAGCAACAATATCAATGTCACAACAACCGAGTCAAAGGCTGTTGCTGATATAAGTGGAACAGGCAACTATAAGGGATCTGTGAAGGCAACATTTGATATTGCCAAGAAGATCGTCAAGATAACAGATGCGGATGTTGCTGATATAGCAGATCAGACATACCACATGGGAGATAAGATAGAGCCGGCTGCAACAGTCACAGTGGATGGCGTGAAGCTTGACGCTGACTGCTATACGGTAACTTATACAAACAATGTGAATGTCGGAACTGCGACAATGACAGTTACAGGTATCACTGTACAGGGATATTCAGGAACTGTCGAGAAGACATTCAAGATACTTCCATTGTCTATTGCAAAGGCAGTGGCATCTAAGACTTATTCAGCGGTGTACACACCGGCTGGAACGACATTTACAGTGGAGAGCTTTGACATCACAGTTGATGGCAAGAAGTACACTGTGACGGACATGTCAGATTTCACTGTAACACAGAAGAACCTGATAAATGTTGGAACAGGAACAATAACAGTTACTGCAAAGGCTGACTGTAACTTTACAGGAAGCTTTGATATCGCAGTGACAATAACTGCAGCGAAGATAGAGGAGAGCTGGGCAAGCCTTGAGCAGACAGAGTTCAGCTATACCGGATCTGAGATAACTCCTGAGCCGGTTGTCAGAAGTGGAAATGTCATTCTCAAGAAGGATGTCGACTATACACTCAGCTACGACAGCAATGTGGAGTGTTCCGATAAGGCAAGCGTGATGGTGACAGGTACAGGTAACTATACAGGAGAGGTAAAGCTTCTCTTTACTATCGGTGCGAAGTCGCTCACGGGAGCAAAGGTAAGTGCTCAGGCACAGAGCTATACAGGTAAGCCGCTCACCACGAAGATCTCAGTCGAACTTGGAGACGAGAAACTTGTAGAGGGCCAGGATTATACAGTAGAGTATGTAGAAGGCGAAGTTACAAATGCAGGAACCGGTAAATTCAAGATCAAAGGTAAGGGCAACTATACCGGAGAGCTTGACGGCACATTTGTCATAAATGCGAGAAGTATAAATGCTGAGGGCATTATGGTTGCAGGTGTGGCAGATAAGACATACACCGGATTTGAGATAACACAGGATATAACAGTTAAGGATGGAGATGCGGTTCTCACAGAGGGAACAGATTACACTGTCGACTATGAGAATAACGTCAATGCATCGACCACAGATTCAAAGGCTGCAGTTATAGTCAGAGGTAAGGGTAACTATGACAGCAGTATAACAAGACGTGTAGAATTTACAATTGGACAGAAGGATATAACAGATGCAGAGATGGACGGCGTGGAGAGTTCAGTCGTATACACAGGAAAGGCTATTACATTTGATCAGGCTGTGCTCACTGTGGACGGTGTTAAGCTTGTAAATGGTGTGGACTACGAGACTGAATATGTCAACAATCTGAATGTATCTACTGCCAGCAGCAAGGCGAATATCATCTTCAGTGCAAAGGGTAATTATACAGGAAAAGCAAGCTGGACATTCACTATCACAGCAAAGAGCATAGAGGATTGTACAGTCAGCGATATTCCGGGACAGACCCACACAGGAAAGGCACTTACACCTGACATAACAGTCAAGGATGGCAGCAGAACTCTTGTGAAGGGCACGGATTATGATGTCGTATACAGCGACAATATTGAGGTGTCAACAGCAGACAAGCCGGCAAAGGCGGTTGTCACAGGAAAGGGCAACTACACCGGATCTGTACAGAAGACATTTATGATAGCAGAGAGAGTTATAGATATAACACCTGCGGTCATCTCTATAACAGACAAGGGACCATTTGTATATAACTATGGCAAGCAGATCACACCGGCTATATCAGTTACACTGGATGGAGAGGTGCTTCCAGAGGATGCGTATACAGTAAGCTATCAGAGCAATGTGAATGCCGGAAAGGCATACATAATCGTGACAGGAGCCGGAGAGTATCATGGAGTCATAGATACATCATTTACTATCGAACAGCTCGATGTGACAGGAGGAGTCCTTGAGCTTGAGAAGGATGCTTACGGATATACCGGAAGCGAGATCAAGCCTCTAGTGACAGGAATCACTCTGGCTGGCGGCAGCATAGAGCCTGGCACAGATTTTGACGTGACATACAGCAACAATATAAATGTAGGCAGTGGAGAGATAGCTCTCACAGCCAGAAGCAGTTCAAACTATAAGGGAACAGTTACAGGCAAGTTTGCGATCACTGCGGCAGACATCACAGATGCCCAGCTCACGGTTGCCGATCAGACATACACAGGTGCTGCACTCAAGCCGGCAGTGACAGTATATCTGGGACAGACAAAGCTTATAGAGGGAACAGATTACACAGTGGGATATGCTGACAATACCGATGCCGGAACAGCAACGGTTACTGTAAAGGGTATGGGCAACTATGCCGGAACAGTTAAGACGACCTTCAAGATCGCAGCAAGATCCATAAGTGCAGCAAAGATAACTGTTGCAGATCAGGTGTATACTGGAGCTCCGCTTACACCGGAGATAACAGTTACATTAGGTGGAAAGCAGATCGCAGACACCGAGTATGATGTTGACTATAGTGGAAATACCGATAAGGGTACAGCCACAGTGACGATAACAGGTAAGCACAATTACACAGGAACAGCATCAGAGACATTCACCATATCCGCAATGGATATAAGCAAGTGCGTGGTCTCACCTATAGCGTCTGTTGTATACGACGGAACAGCCCACAGTCCAAAGGTTACAGTCAAGAACGGAGAGATAGTTCTGACAGAGGACAGTGATTATGACGTCACATACAGCGACAATGTAAGTGTTACAACAGACTCAAGAAAGGCAAAGGCAACTATCACAGGCCGTGGAAATTATACAGGTCAGTGTGTGGCTGAGTTTGAGATAACAAAGGCAGACTTTGCAGATGCAGTCATAACAGGAATACCTGAGAGTGTAGAGTATACCGGTGAGAGCATAGTCCTCACAGGATATGAGCTCACACTTGGAGATACAAAACTTGTAGAGAATCAGGATTACGTTGTTGAGTACACTGATAATAAGGAGATCGGAACAGCGACTGTCAGATTCATCGGAGCAGGCAATTACAGCGGTGAGAAGACTGCAGCCTTCAAGATAACAAAGGCAGATATAGCAAACTGCGAAATCAGCCCGATCCAGGGACAGACATGGACAGGTAAGGCCATAGAGCCGGTGCTCACCATAAAGAATGGCAGCGTCACCCTGAAGGCCGGAACAGACTATGAAGTTACATACAGCAACAATATAGACGAGACGGATGAGGCGAAGGCAGAGATCACCGGTATTGGCAACTATACAGGAACTGCTGTAGTCTACTTCTCGATAACAAGAAGCGTTGTGGATATAAACGGCGCTACAGTGTCGGCTATACCGGCGCAGACATATGCATTTGGCAAGGCTGTAACTCCTTCAGTCACTGTTATGTATAACGGAATTACACTGAAAGAGAATACAGATTACACCTTAACATATGAGAACAATATAAATGCTGGAACAGCATATGTGATCATAACCGGAACAAAGTATTACTCCAAGACAAAGAGAGTAAGCTTCGCCATCAACCCTGCGGACATATCAGCAGGCCGTGTGGTTATAGATCAGGAAAGCTTTGTGTACACAGGAAAGAGCCAGAAGCCTGAGGTTACAGGCATAGAGTTTGGAGATGTGATGATAACTGATATGGACAGCTTTGACATAAGCTTTGGCAGCAATGTCAATGTAGGAACAGCGTCCATCAGCGTATCAGCAAAGAGCAACACCAACTACAAGGGCAGCGTGACAGGTGAGTTTGCCATAACAGAGGCAGATCTGTCAGGCGCAGCAGTTGAGGTAGACGATGCGGTATATCAGGGAACACCTCTTACCCCGGCTGTCAGGGTAACACTTGGTACAGTGGTTCTGACAGAGGGCAGGGATTACACTCTGAGCTACAGCAGTAACACAAACGTAGGCAAGGGTACTGTAAAGATTACAGGAAGTGGCAATTATAAGGGCACCGTCAGTGCAGAGTTTGCTATAACAGAGAGAACGATCACTGATGCCGATGTGGAAGTCGCAGATCAGATCTACACAGGTAAGGAGCTCACTCCTGATGTGGAAGTAACACTTGGAGACAAGCTTCTGACAAATGGTGTGGATTACACAGTTACCTATGAGAAGAATGTCAATGTCGGCACGGCAAACGTTATAGTAAAGGGAACCGGCAATTATAAAGACACTATCACAAAGACCTTTAGAATAGCTGCAGCAGACATTTCAAGTGCAGTTGCGTATAAGATCAGTGATCAGACATATACCGGAAGTCCTATCACCCCGGCAGTGACAGTAAGCATGGCTGATGGAACAACACTGAAAGCCGGTGTTGACTATGAGGCTGAATACACAGGAAACACAGATGTTACGACAAAGGATGCACCTGCACAGGTGGTTATCACAGGAAAGGGCAACTATGTAGGAACCCTCAGAACAACATTTGCGATAGTACCTAAGTCACTTACAGGAGTCGCCATCAGCGGATACAGTGAGTCTGTGGCTTACACAGGTGCTGATGTGACATTTGCAGATATTATAGTTGCCGATGGAAGCGAGATCCTCACAGAGGGAATTGATTACAGGATCACATACACAGGCAACAAGGCAGTCACAACAGAGGATGGTACATACTTTACAGTAACAGGTACAGGCAATTACACCGGAAGCAAGGATGTACACTTTGTGATTACGGCAAAGGATCTCAGGGAATGTGATGTCGAGGAGATTGAAAGCCAGATATACACAGGAAAGGCCATAGAGCCGGAAGTAACGATAAGAAATGGTAATGTTCTTCTTGTGAGCGACGTTGACTATGATGTCACATATGAGTCGAATATAAATGAGACTACAGAGACAACAAAGGCTAAGGCTATAATCACAGGAAAGGGCAACTACACAGGAAAGGTAACGAAGGAATTCGTTATAGGAAGAGTATTTACAGATATATCAAAGGCTGAGATAGAGGCTATTCCGGATCAGACATATACATTTGGACAGGCCATAACCCCTGAAGTCAAGGTAAGCTTTGGAGGAAAGGCACTCACACTTAACACCGACTATACAGTGACTTATACCGATAATATTGATGCGGGAACTGCAACTGTAAAGATCATAGGTACAGGTGATTACAACAAGTCAGTTACAAAGACATTTGTCATAAAGCCGGCAGATATATCAAAGGCGTCAGTAGTTCTCAGGGGAACATCATTCACCTACACAGGTGAGGCGATTACACCTGCAGTGACAAGACTTGGCGTTCCTAATGGTGGTGTGACTGAGAGTATCACAGATCTCTCTTCATTCGCTGTGGAATACAGTGACAATACAGATGCCGGAACGGCAAAGGTTACTGTAAGTGCAGGAAAGGATACGAACTACACCGGAACTGCATCAACCACATTTACTATCACAAGAAAGAGTATAAGCGGTGCGGTCGTGAGCGTGGCAGATGCTGAGTACACCGGATCAGAGGTTATACCGGATGTAAAGGTAACTCTGGGAGATAAGGTGCTGACAGCAGGCGTGGATTACACGGTATCGGCTGAAAACAATGTAGAGGCAGGAGAGGACGCTCTGTTAAAGATCACCGGATGCGGTAATTATGAGGGCGTACTGAGCCAGACATTTGAGATCAGTGCAAAGAGCATAGACGGCGGAAAGTGCAGCATACCGGCTCAGGTATATATAGGATCTGCGCTGACACCAGATGTAGTTCTTGAGGTTGGAGGCAAGACTCTGACCAAGGGTGAGGACTACACAGTTACATACGCAGACAACATAGATGTCACAACGGCTGAGAAGAAGGCATCAGCGATCATCAAGGCCATGGGCAACTACACAGGAAAGCTCACAGTTTACTTTGACATCACGGCAAAGACTCTTACAGCAGCCGATGTTGACAGCATTGATGCTCAGGAATACACCGGCGAGGCGATAGAGCCAGTGGTGGTCGTAAGAAACGGAGACACAGTTCTTGTTGCGGGAAGAGATTACGATGTAACATACAGCAACAATACAGACAAGACTACAGAGGCGAGAGCAGTAGTCAAAGGTAAGGGTAACTATCAGGGAACCGTTACAAAGCTGTTTGAGATATGCGGAGCAAGCATAGCACCGGCGGTTGTGACAGGAATACCTGAGAGCGCAGAATATACAGGTGACAGCATAACCTTTAAGGACATAACAGTTGTGATGAATGGAAAGACACTTGTATATGGAACAGATTACACAGTAAGTTATGAGAACAATGTCAATGCAACCACTGAGGACAGCATGGCATACGTTATCATAAAGGGTAACGACAACTACGGTGGACAGATAAGAACAGCCTTCAGCATAACCCCAAGAAGTCTTGAGAAGTGCAAGGTCGATGCCATCGGAGGACAGACATATACAGGCAGGGAGATCACCCCTGAGGTTACAGTAAGAGATGGATCAAAGGTACTCGAAAATGGAAGAGACTACACGGTATCTTACAGTGACAATATCGAGGTGGGCAAGAATGCCAAGGCAGTTATAGAAGGTAAGGGCAACTACACCGGACAGCTTACAGCAGAGTTCACCATCGCAAAGGAAGTGCTCGACATTTCAAATGCGGTGATAAGTGATATCGCAGATCAGTATTACAACTTCGGTGAGGAGCTCACACCTGCACTCAGTGTAAATCTTGGAGGAAGAAAGCTTACAGAGAATGTTGATTACAGCGTAACCTACACTGATAACATTGAGGCCGGTACGGCTACAGCTACAGTGAAGGGAATCGACCAGAATAAGGGCGAGGTAAGTAAGACATTCAAGATCCTTCCTATAGATATAACAACTGCAGAGATCGCACTTGTGAAGGATTCATATGGTTTCACAGGAGATGCGGTAACAGCAGATGTAGAATCGATAACAGTCACAAGAAATGGAGTTAAGAAGGTACTCACAGATCTCGCAGGATTTGAGATCACATGTACAGACAATGTAAATGTCGGTACGGCTACAGTTAAGATCGCCGCAGGCGAAGGCCAGAGCTATACAGGAAGCACAAGCACATCCTTCAGGATCGTTGCAGCTTCAATAGAGCAGGCAGAGGTCAGCGTTGACAGTGCAGTATATACGGGAAGCGCAATCACTCCTGTATGCAGAGTAGTTCTCGGAGGAAAGACTCTTGCAGAGGGCGTTGACTACAAGGTAACAGTTTCAGGCAATGTGAATGTTACTGACAATGCACTGGTTACTATAGAGGGAACCGGAAATTACACCGGAAAGCTCTCACAGAAGTTCAGCATAACTCCTAAGAGGATATCACAGGCTGAGGTAAAGGCCGATGATGCTGAATACACAGGAAGCGCAGTTACGACAACAGTCAGTGTAGTCCTTGATGGAAAGACTCTTGTTCAGGGAACTGACTATAAGCTCAGCTACAGCGACAATGTGAATGTCACATCTGACACAGCAAAGGCTGTTGTGACAGTGACAGGAACAGGCAACTACACAGGAACAGTCCAGGGAGAGTTCTCTATAACTCCTATGGATATATCAAAGCTTGACATACCGGAGATACCAGATCAGACATACGGCGGTCAGGCAGTAAAACCTGAACTGAGAATTGTAAATGGCAACAATGTTCTCTCAGAGGGCACTGATTACACAGTGGCATACGAGAACAACGATTCGGTTACAGACAAGGCCAGCGCTATTATCTCAGGTAGAGGAAGCTACAAGGGATCAGTGACCAGAACATTTGCTATAAAGGCATACAGCATAGACAATGCAGAGATAAGTGGAATCCAGGATGCGGTAGTATTTACAGGAGATGCCATTGAATTTGCAGATATAGCAGTTGTAGTAAACGGCAGGACACTTGTGAACGGTACGGACTACACAGTAAGCTACGAGAACAACCTGAACGTTACAGATGAGAAGAATCCTGCATATGTGATCATAAAGGGCACAGGAAACTACGGCGGACAGGTTAGAACAGCATTTGCCATAACAGCTAAGAATATCGGCAGATGCAGCATTGATCCGATTGGCGGACAGATATACACAGGTAAGGCGGTTGAGCCTGAGATCACAGTCAGAGATGGCGCAAGGATACTGGAGACCGGAAAGGATTATGACATTACTTACAGCAACAACACAGATGTGACAGACAGTGCTGAGGTCACCATAACAGGTAAGGGCAACTACAGAGGCAGCAACAGTGCGGTATTCACCATCACACAGGAGGTTGTGGATATATCAAAGGCTGTAATGAGCAAGGTCGATGACCAGTATTACAACTTTGGAAATGCCATAAGACCAGAGGTTACACTTACATATGGCGGCAAGACATTGACACAGGATGTGGACTACGAGCTTGTATACATCGACAATATCAATGAAGGTACGGCGACGATACAGGCAAATGGTATCAACAAGAACACAGGCTCGGTGAGCACAACATTTGCCATAAAGCCAGTAGATATAACAACTGCTGAGGTTGTACTTGAGAATGACTCATTTGAGTACACGGGATCAGAGATCAGACCTGCAGTTAAGATGATAACAGTAAGCAGGGATGGCAAGGCGACGGCAGTGACATCTATGACAGCATTTGATGTGACATACACGGACAATACAAATGTCGGAACTGCTGGTGCGGTTATAAAGGCAGCACAGGGAAGCGGATTTACAGGATCTGTGACAAAGAAGTTTGAGATCACAGAGGTGGATATCGCACAGGCTGTAGTTGATGTGGAAGACCATGTGTACACAGGAAGTGCAGTAAAGCCTGCATATACAGTGACACTTGATGGCAAGAAACTCACTGCGGGAACAGATTTCAATGTGGTGTTCAGCAACAATGTAAATGTTGGAACAGCAGCCATCCTCACAGTGACCGGTACAGGAAACTACAAGGGAACAGTTGTCGCATACTTTGCGATAACTGCAAAGGATCTGAGCAAGGCAGATGTGAATGTCCAGTCATCAGTTTACACTGGAAAGCCACTTACACCGGCTGTGACAGTAACTCTCGATGATGAGATATTAAATGCAGACATTGATTATGTTGTTTCTTACAGCAACAATGTGAACGCTACGACAGCAAAGTCAAAGGCGACTGTGACCGTCAAGGGAACAGGAAACTATAAGGGCACTGTGACTGCTACATTCGACATTGAGCCAAAGGCGATCGATGAGGCGAAGATCAATGATATACTGGATCAGATGTACAGCGGCAGTGAGATCAGACCGGATGCAAAGGTGACACTCGATGGAGTACAGCTTGTTGCAGGAACGGACTACACTGTGACATATGAGAACAACATAGAGGTTTCAGATTCAGCCAAGCTTATCGTAACCGGTAAGGGCAATTACAAGGGAACTGTAGAGAAGAACTTCAGTATAAAGAGTCTCACTCTTGAGGACGCAGAGGTATCAGGTATACCAGCCGGCACAGAATACACAGGAAAGGCCATAACATTTGGCGAGATCGTTGTGACACTGGTCGGAAAGAAACTGTCCGAGGATGAGGATTACACAGTAGAGTATAAGAACAATGTAAACGTGACAGACAGTGCGGAGGTTGTGATAACAGGTATCGGCAATTACAGCGGAGAGCTGAGCAGAACATTCAAGATCACAGCTAAGGACATAAGCAAGTGTAGAGTCGATGCGATTGGCGGACAGGTACACACAGGAAAGGCTGTAACACCTGAGGTCACAGTGAGAGACGGAACACAGGTTCTCGTGTCTGGAACAGATTACAAGACAGAGTACAGCAACAACATAAATGAGACAACGGCCAGCTCGAAGGCTGAGATCAAGATCACAGGATCTGGTAACTACACAGGAAGCATAACAGTGAACTTCACGATATCTAAGAATCTTGTGGATATATCCAAGGCTGTGATAAGCAAGATCAGTGATCAGCTTTACAACTTCGGCCAGCCGCTCACACCGGATGTGACAGTTACATTTGGTGGAAAGACACTTGTATACGGCGAGGATTACGCACTCGTATATGTGGACAACATCGATGAGGGTGTGGCAACCGTAACAGTTAGAGGTATCAAGTCAAATACCGGATCTTTATCGGCTAAGTTTAACATCAATCCGGTCGATATAAGTGATGGACAGATAGCTCTTGATGCATCCGAGTATATGTATACAGGAACAGCAGTAAAACCGGTGATCAATTCATTTACAGTGAAGAGAGCTGGAAAGACAGTGACAGTTACTGATTTTGACAACCTTGAGATCAGCTACTCGTCAAATACAAATGTTGGAACAGGTAAGGTTACTATAAAGGCACTTGAGGGTGAAGGCTTCACAGGAAGTGTCAGCAAGACATTTGCAATAGTAGGTGCTTCAGTCGACAATGCTTCAGTAAAGGTTGGAAACGGAGTTTATACGGGTGAAGCTGTAACTCCGGATCACACAGTTACACTCGGAGGCAGGACACTTGTTGAGGGACGTGACTACAGAGCAGACTACAGCAACAATGTGAACGTGACAGACAGTGCAGTGCTCACCATCACAGGTATGGGTAACTACAGTGGAATCACCACAGCAAGATTTAAGATAAGTGCCAGAAATCTTGCAGATGCAGACATTACGGTGGCATCGGCAAGATACACAGGAGATCCACTCACACCTGCAGTTACAGTTTCACTTGGCGGAACAGCTCTTGTGGAGGACAGAGACTTTACAGTTTCATACAGTGACAATGTGAATGTCACAACAGACACAGATAAGGCAGGCGTTACCATCACAGGTATAGGCAACTACACTGGAACGGCGGTTGAGAAATTCGATATCGCAGCCAGAGACATATCTCTTGCAGAGATAAAGGACATCGACAGACAGAATTATACCGGTAATGCGGTTACACCAAAGCTCACGGTTGTTGACGGACAGAGAGAGCTTGTGGCAGGCAGGGATTACACCGTAAGCTACAAGAACAATGTCGAGGTGACAACGGCAGCAGTTGCGGTGATAACAGGAAAGGGCAATTATTCAGGAGCTGCCAGCAAGCTGTTTGCTATTGGCGGTGCTGATATTGCAGATGCAGATATAACAGGTATAAAAGACAGCGTAACCTACACAGGAAAGGCAATAACATTTGCCGGACTTAAGGTAACATACGGCGACGATGTACTTGTGGCAGGAAGAGACTACACTGTATCATACAGTGGAAATAAGAACGTGACGGACAAGGCAAGTGTTACCATCACAGGTATTGGCAACTACACAGGAAGTGTTAACAGATACTTTGCTATAACAAGAAGAAATCTTGCAGACTGTCATGTGAGCGAGATCGAGGGTCAGATTTACACAGGCAAGAAGATAGAGCCGGAGCTCACAATTACATATGGAGATCTGGTGCTTGTAGAGGGTGTTGACTACGAGATCGAGTACAGCAATAATATTGAGCCTACAGCAGGCGGACAGCCGGCAAAGGCAATAGTAACAGGTAAGAGAAGCTACACAGGAACTGTGGAGAGAGAATTTACCATTACAAAGGATCCTGTAAATATAAGCGGAGCCAAGATCAGTGCAATACCTGATCAGGAGTTTGCAAAGAAGAATATCACACCTGCGGTAAATGTTACATACGGTGGCAAGACGCTTGTACAGGGAACTGATTACAAGGTTTCATACATCAATAACTATAATGTTGGAACTGCCACAGTGACGATCACAGGATATGGAGACTACGTAAGTTCTAAGACGGCAACTTTCGAGATCGTCAAGAGAGACGTAACAGGTTATGTAGCAGAGCTTTCAAAGAGCAGCATGACATACACCGGAAAGGCACTCACTCCATCAGTTACAGCTATTAACAGCAGTGACGGAGCATTTGTGCTTGACGATGAAGATATCGCGGGCTTCATAGTGAGATATGCTTCAAATGTAAACGTTGGAACAGCAACGGTTACAGCTACAGCAGGAAGCCGGTCTAACTACACAGGAAGTGTGACAGCAACATTTGCCATAACAGCGGCATCAATCGATAATGCAGTAGTTGTGGCAGAGGATACGGAATACACAGGAAAGCCGGTAACTCCAGCCGTTACAGTGACAGTCAACGGTGTTGTTTTATCAGCAGCGGATTACACAGTGGCTTACAGTAACAACACTGAGGTCGGAACCGCAGAGGTAAGCATAACAGGAAAGGGCAACTACACCGGAGAGACAACAGGTACATTTGAGATAACAGCAAGAAGTATCAAGAACTGTACAGTTGAGTGCAGCACATCGATCGAGTACACAGGAAACCAGCTCATACCTGTTGTAAAGGTAAAGAATGGTGATGTGGAGCTGACAGAGGGAGTTGACTACATACTCAGCTTCGATATGAACACAGATGTGACAGGACGCGCAAAGGTGGTTGTGACCGGTAAGGGCAACTACAAGGATTCAGTGACAAGATACTTTGCAATTACAAAGAAGAGTATCGCTGGAGCTGAGATCAAGGGTATTACAGGAAAGGTATTCACAGGTAATGCAATAACACAGGATATTGAAGTTGAACTGGATGGACACAAGCTCAGCCAGGGAACGGACTATACTGTGAAGTACGAGAACAATGTTCATGTAGGAACAGCAGTCATAACAATAACAGGTGCAGGCAACTACACAGATTCTGTAAAGAAGAGCTTTGTGATAAGCAAGGCAGATATAAGCAACACGGCTGTTATAAACGGAATTGAGTCCGAGGTTATATACAAGGGCACAGCATTTAAGTTTGATAATGTCACGATAACATGGGGAACAAATGTGCTGAAGGAAGGCAGAGATTACACGATCACATACCAGAACAACAGCGGAATCACCATGACGAGAACAAGTAAGGCTTCAGTCACTGTGAAGTTCATGGGCGACTACAAGGGAAGCGTTACAAAGCAGTTCAGGATCAAGGCATTTGACATATCAAAGGCAACCGTATCAGCGATAGCAGACAAGACCTACACAGGATCAGCGATCAAGCCGGCGGTTACAGTTAAGATCGGCAGTACAGTGATAAATCCAAAGGAGTACACGGTTGAGTACAGCAACAACGTGAAGCCGGGTGTTGCAAGTGTTACGATCACAGGACTTAACAACTTCTACGGAACAAAGAAGGTTACATTCAACATCATTCCTGCAAAGGTGAAGAACCTTGCGGCAAGCGGTGAGACAACAACATCACTGAAGCTATCATGGAGCAGCAGTGCATATGCCCAGGGATATGAGGTGTACAGATATGATACAGGTAAGAAGACATATGTGAAGGTTGCAACAGTGACGGGCACAAGCAGCAATATCACAGGTCTGGCCGCGGGAACTGATTACAAGTTAGCGGTATCAGCATATGTGAAGTCGTCAGGCAAGACACTGTATAGCGAGAAGACAGTCATAAATGCAGCAACAAAGCCAGCTAAGGTTTCAGGTATTTCATTCAGCAGCAGGGCAGAGAAGTCGATAGCGCTCAAGTGGAATACAGTTAAGGGAGCTACAGGCTACAAGGTATACAGACTTGTATCAAAGGACAATTACAAATATCTTGGTTCGACATCAAAGACAGCTTATAATGTAAACGGTCTGACTGGAAGTACAGCTTACACATTCAAGGTAGTTGCATACAAGAAGGTCGGCAGCAAGGAGCTCGTTGGTGAGGATGCTACGGCAAGGATCATGACAACGCCATCGGCAGTCAAGAATCTTAAGATCAGTGCCAGAAGCAATGCATCGATAACGATGAAATGGAGCAAGGTAAACAACGCTGATGGATACATAGTTTACAGATACCGCGGCAACAGAGCAGTCAAGATCAAGACCATCACAAGCAAGTCAAAGGTCGTATTTGTAAGCTCAAAGCTCAGTGCCGGAACAACGTATAAGTACAGAGTTGTGGCATACAAGAAGGATGGAAAGGCGATCGTAGAGAATGCCGGAACATATGTATCAGGATTTACACTTCCTGCAACACCTGTTGTATCAGCGAAGGCCGGAGTCAAGCAGGCGAAAATTGCATGGAAGAGAGCCAAGGGAGCAACAGGTTACATCGTATACATGTCAACATCAAAGCGTGGCACGTATAAGGCTGTTGCCACCATAAGAAAGTCCAGTACGACTTCGTACACCAAGAAGGGCCTGAAGAAAGGCAAGACATATTACTTCAAGGTGCGTGCATTTAACAAGTCAGGTAAGACAACATATAAGAGTTCATACTCAACAGTAAAGAAGATCGTTGTCAAATAGTGACTGACAGTTAGATAAGGGAAAGCCGGAAATAAAACTATAAAAAGCATCCAACCGGGTGAGCCTGGAAACAGGCTTATCTGGTGGATGCTTTTTTGTTATCTATGAGGCGGAGGAATCTGTCAGCCTGAGAGATGATAAAGTCCTTAAGTGCTTTATATGGAAATACATTCGTTGTATTATTGCCTACATCGGTGTCTATGGAGGTGAATGAGTCGAGATCACTCTGCAGTCTGCTCTGTGAGAAACATAGACATTTTTTTATGGTCATATCAGGTGATGAAACCTTCGGTATGATCGGTGAGAAATCCCTGATAAACAATGGATTTGTCACATTGTAATCACCGTAGAAAAACTGTTCTGAGAAGAAATCCCGGAATGGGATGCACCTTCCCTCCGGCTGCATGCTGAGCTCGTGCATTCGGACATGGTCTATGTCGCGTGTCACACAGGTGGGAGTGTTATCGCCTGCCTCAAACTGAAAATATTGCGGCCAGAATTCCTCCACATAGGCGGCGTCCATCATGAGATGGGCAAGTATGCCAAGGTCGGCAGGTGTCATAGCTTCCACTGGATATTCTGACAATATGTGATCGATGTCCGGATATTTTGTTATGAGATCGTTCTGCCATTCCGGCCTGAAATGTGTCAGGGCTTTGTCCGTAACCGCATCTGGAAGAACGCAGCCCAGCAGGAAATCATTCAGCAGCTCCGGCTGGGATTCCTTTGAAATATGAAGTTTATCTGCGATGTATCTGCCCTCGCACAGGTGTATTATGTATCCCGGCATTGCAGCCCTCCCATATAGAATATATTTGTCAATTTGTAAAAAAGTGTACCCCCGGAGCCCCCGTAATGTCAATAAAGACAATTTCATACAAACAGTTTACTTGACTTATAATTTGTTAGGCGGTAAAGTCATAGATGGATAAATGGGATATCCATATCAGAGTAAAAGGAGAAACGTGTTGAATAACGATTACAACAAAGAACAAAACGACAAGAATGACGACAACAAGAATAATGGCAACAAAGGCAAAAACAGGAATGTCATGGTTCTGCTTGTCATCTCGGTGATATTGACACTGCTGTGCTGGAGAGCATACGACAAGATCACAAATGGAACGAAAAAAGAGATCCCGTACAGCGGATTTGTGGAGATGCTGGATTCGGGAGAGGTGGACAATGCAGAGATATATGCCAAGAAGATCAAATTTACCTCAAAGGAGTCTGATGGAACTCTGGACAAGAACACCTATGTGACTGTGAGGATAAGCGACGATAAGCTTGCAGACAGACTTAAGACGGCCCATGAGAAGTATGCCACAACATATGAGGGAAAAGACGAGAGCGGTTCAGCCATGGTCGGAACGATACTTTCATATGTGGTAATGATAGCTGCATTCTATCTGTTTCTTTCGCTCGTGACAAGGCGGAGCGGAATGATGGGCTTTGGCAAATCTAACGCAAAGGTATATATGGAGAAGAAGACCGGAGTCACATTTGCAGATGTTGCAGGTGAGGACGAGGCAAAGGAATCCCTGACTGAGATGGTCGACTTCCTTCACAACCCTAAGAAGTATATGGCTATAGGTGCAAAGCTTCCAAAGGGAGCACTGCTGGTCGGCCCTCCGGGAACCGGAAAGACACTTCTGGCAAAGGCCGTTGCCGGAGAGGCAAACGTGCCATTTTTCTCCATGTCGGGATCAAGCTTCGTGGAGATGTACGTGGGAGTCGGAGCATCGAGAGTCAGAGACCTGTTCAAACAGGCATCTGAGATGGCTCCTTGTATAATATTCATAGACGAGATAGATGCCATAGGCCAGAGCAGAGACAGCGTGAGGGGCGGTGATTCGGAGAGAGAACAGACACTGAACCAGCTTCTTGCCGAGATGGATGGATTTGACACATCCAAGGGAATAGTGATACTGGCTGCAACCAACAGGCCGGAGACACTTGACAAGGCACTCCTGAGACCGGGAAGATTTGACAGAAGAGTAATAGTTGAGAAGCCGGATCTTCAGGGTAGAATAGACACGCTGAAGGTACACTCCAGAAATGTCAAGATGGATGAGACTGTGGATCTCCGTGAGCTTGCGCTTGCCACAGCAGGTGCGGTTGGAGCAGATCTCGCCAACATAATAAACGAGGCGGCGCTCACTGCGGTCAGATCCGGAAGGAGCATGGTTTCACAGGCTGATCTGATTGGTGCGGTGGAGCTTGTATTTGCAGGAAAAGAGAAGAAGGGCAAGCTGCTCGGCGACCAGGAGAAGAAGGTCGTTGCATATCATGAAGTTGGACATGCTCTTCTGGTTGCTCTCCAGAAGCACACTGAGCCTGTTCAGAGAATTACAATAGTTCCTAGAACGATGGGTTCTCTGGGATATGTATGGCAGGTGCCTGAGGAAGAGAAGTATATGGAGACCAAGGCTGAGCTTGAGGCGAACATTGTGACGACCCTCGGCGGAAGAGCTGCAGAGGAATTGAAATTCGAGTCAGTGACCACCGGCGCGGCAAATGATATAGAGCAGGCGACCAAGACAGTGAGAGCGATGATAACCATGTACGGAATGTCAGACAAGTTCGGACTCATGCAGCTTGAGACTGTTCAGGGAAAATATCTCGACAGAAATGCAGTGCTCCAGTGTTCAGACAAGACTGCTGCAAAGGTCGATGAGGAGATTAGAAATCAGCTCAAGAAGGCATATGATGAGGCCAAGAAGCTTCTCTCAGAGCACATGAATGCGTTGGATGCCATCGCACAGTATCTGATAGAGAAGGAGTCGATAACAGGCCAGGAGTTCATGGAGATATTCAACAGAGTTGAAAATGCTGAACAAAATGTTGAACAGGAATAAAAACAAAACAGCAATTTAATCAATAAAAAATAGAAGCCGGGGCTGGCAAAAAGCTCCGGCTTCTATTTTTTCTATATCTGCTTTAGATTATATCTGCTGAAGATCGTCCAGGGTCTTGCCGTATGCCGGTAAAAACTCGCACACGAAGTCGTTTACCTCAGGATAAGTCTCAGCCATCTGTGACACGGAATTCATGATCGTACCCATGGCACTGGAGAACTCGGTATTTCCCGATCCTGTCTCCTCTATGCATTTGATCAGGGCGGACAGCTTGTCAGCCGCTTTGACGAGCTTCCAAAGATATACATCATTCTCGTCGTCGGCATCCTTAAAGAATATCGGTTCATAGGCTGGTCTGAGATCGTCCGGCAGCTTGTCAAGCAGTGTGTGGCATGCGATATCTTCCACATCCTTGAAGGCTGTCTTGATATCATCGTTGTAGTATTTCACTGGGGTCGGCATGTCGCCGGTGATGATCTCCGATGCATCGTGATAGAGACCTATGAGTGCAGCTCTCTCGGCGTTCAGAGTCTTGCCGTAGCGTACATTGCCGATGGTTGCCAGTGCGTGGGCTATCATGCTCACCTCCAGGCAGTGCTCACACAGATTCTCCTCGCGGTTGTTCCTCATGAGTGCCCATCTGTCAATATATTTCATTCGTGATATAAGTGCAAAAAAGTTGTATTCCATCATAAAATCCTCGTTACTTCTGTTTATCGTTGTGGAAAAAGTTATATACCGCAGTGGCTGCAGTCTTGTTCATTCCCTGCGGGATCTCGAGATCAGCAATGCTGGCGGCACGGATCTTGTCTATGTCCTTGAAGTATGCCAGAAGAGCCTTTCTCCTTGCCGGACCGATGCCCTCAATATCGTCCAGAACTGAGTGGATCTGGGATTTGCTTCTGAGACTTCTGTGGTACTCGATTGCAAATCTGTGGGCCTCATCCTGAAGTCTTGTTATCATGTTGAAGGCCTGTGTATTTGCAGGAAAATCTATCTCCTTGTTGTTGTAATAGAGTCCTCTGGTTCTGTGGTGGTCATCCTTTACCATTCCGCATACCGGGATGTTGAGACCAAGCTCGTCAAGAACCTCCAGAGCTATGTTGACCTGACCCCGGCCGCCATCCATCATGAGTACATCAGGGTAGATATTAAACCGCTCGTCTGTGAACCTTCTTGTGAGTACCTCCCTCATGCTTGCGTAGTCATCCGGCCCGTCTATGGTCCTGAGCTTGAACTTTCTGTAGTCATTCTTCTTGGCGCGTCCGTTTTCAAATACCACCATGGATGCCACGGAGTGATAGCCGCTTATATGCGATATATCAAATGCTTCAAGGCGTCTTGCGGATGAAACTCCGATAAGCTGTGCCAGCTCATTTGCCGCACCCTCAGTGCGCTCCTTTTCACGCTTGAGCTTGTCGGCATCCTGGTTCATGACCAGAAAAGCATTGTCCTTTGCCAGCTTGAGAAGCTTCTGCTTGTCTCCCTTCTGGGGAACAATGATGTGTACCTGACTTCCCCGGCGGGCGCTCAGATATTCCTCGATGACCTTGTAGTCCTCGATCTGCTGCTCGATAATGATCTCCTTTGGCAGATATGGAGTGGAAGCGTAGTATTGCTTGAGAAAAGACTCCATGATCGTGCTGTAAGCCTCAGCATTTACGCCGCTCATGTGGTAGTGTTCCCTGCCAATCATCTTGCCGGATCTTATGAAGAATATGGATATGACACACTCATTTCCAAGATCGGTGGCCATGGCGATCACATCCCTGTCGTCTGCGCTTGTGTCACCGACTCTCTGGGTGGACTCAATGTGATGGATGCTCTTTATCAGATCCCTGATCTCGGCGGCCTGTTCAAATTCCATATCCTCGGACAGCTCCTTCATCTGCTTTTCGAGATCCCTGATCACATGACCGTGGTTGCCGTTCAGAAAGCTTATGGCATCCTGGACATTTTTGTTGTAATCCTCCTTGGAGATATATCCCTGACAGGGCGCCATGCACTGCTTTATCTGGTGATACAGGCAGGGTCTTTCAAGGCCCATATCCCTTGGCAGAACCTTGTTGCAGCTCCTGATGTGATACAGCTTTTTCATCAGCTCTATGATATCCTTCACCGCTTTGGAATTGGTGTATGGGCCGAAATATTTGGAGTGATCCCGTTTCATCTGATGGCTGTACAGTATGCGCGGGTAATCCTCCTCCACAGTAATGCGGATATAGGGATAACCCTTGTCATCCGTGAGCATGGTGTTGTAGTGCGGTCTGTGCTCCTTTATAAGGTTGCACTCTAGAACGAGAGCCTCGATCTCTGAACCGCAGACAATATATTCAAACCATGCAATATGGGATACCATCTTCTGAATCTTCGGGGATTTCTTGTAGCCGGTCTGGAAATACTGATGTACTCTGTTGTACAGATCTATGGCTTTTCCTACATATATAATATGATCCCCCGAATCGTGCATGAGATATACTCCTGGGACATGGGGGAGCTTCTTAAGTTCTTCTTCAAAATCAAACATGTCATTCACCTCAAAAATCTTAGATAAGTATATCACTATACTTACTATCATGTCATTCTTTCATCAGAAAATTTGAAAAATAAAAAAGGATTTTGAGAAAAAACGGAGAATAATAAAAATGTGTGGTAAGAAATATTGATCATGTGATAGGAGAGATTCTATGACGATACGGGAACAGCAGGAAAAAAGGGAGCACGAAGTGCTCAGCAGATATGCGGCGTTCAGTGATCAGTCCACAGGACGTGACAGACCGGAGGAGCAGTGCGACCTCAGAACGGTCTACCAGAGAGACAGGGACAGGATACTCCACTGCAAGGCGTTCAGGAGACTTAAGCATAAGACTCAGGTATTTCTGTCGCCGGGTGATGATCACTACAGGACCAGACTGACCCATACTCTGGAGGTGTCGCAGATAGCAAGGACGATAGCCAGATCACTCAGGCTTAACGAGGATCTGACGGAGGCGATAGCGCTGGGACATGACCTGGGACATACGCCATTTGGACATGTCGGTGAGCGGACACTTGCGGCCTGCGCGGGCAATAATTTCAGCCACAATGTTCAGAGCGTAAGGGTTGTGGAACGTCTTGAGAACCGTGGTGAGGGACTTAATCTCACCTGGGAGGTCCGGGACGGAATGCTAAACCATAAGACATCATGCACTCCGCATACGCTGGAGGGACAGTGTGTGAGACTGGCGGACAAGATAGCGTACGTCAATCATGATATAGATGATGCGATAAGGGGTAACATATTGAAGGAGGAGGATCTTCCGACCAATATCACCGACATTCTCGGGAAGAATACCCGCACCAGACTGAACTGTCTCATACATGATGTGATAAATACGAGTCAGGACAAGGATTATGTCGGTATGTCGGCGGAGATCGGGGATGCTCTGGGGAAGCTGAGAACATACATGTTCAGATATCTCTACACTAACCCGATAGCCAAGAGCGAGGAGCTCAAGGCCGACAAGATGCTGAGGATATTGTATGAATACTTCATTGAGGACGCCAGCAGGCTGACAAATGAATGTGTTGAGATGATATATATGGGAGAGGATCCCAAGACAGTCGTGTGCGACTACATAGCTGGTATGACAGACAATTATGCGATAGAGACATTTAAGAGTATATATATACCGAAGTCCTGGAAGGTCTGAGCATACCTGACAAACAGGAGGAATCGAATTGTATTATTCGGATGACGTGATAAATGAAGTCTTGTCAAGAAATGATATAGTGGATGTTATCGGAAGCTACGCAAGCCTTAAGAAGAAGGGCGCGAATTACGAGGCATGCTGTCCGTTCCATCATGAGAAGACTCCGTCATTTAAGGTCAACAGGGAAAAACAGATGTATCACTGCTTCGGCTGCGGAGTCGGTGGCAACGTGTTTACATTTGTCATGGAATATGAGAACCTCAATTTCCCGGAGGCTGTGGAGAGACTTGCGGAGAGGGCTGGAGTACAGCTCCCTGAGAAGTCCATGAACGCCCAGGAGAGGTCGAGGGAGCAGTATAAGATAACGCTCAGGGAGATGAACAAGACTGCGGCTGCATATTTTCATTATATATTGAAGCACAGCCAGCATGGTGAGAAGGCTTATGAGTATTTTCACGAGACAAGAGGTCTCTCTGATGAGACGATAAATAAATTTGCGCTTGGATATTCAGATATATACAGGGATGATCTGTACAGGTATCTGAAGAGCAAGGGATATACAGATGATCAGATGAAGGGCTCGGGACTTGTTGAGATCAGCGAGAAGGAAGGCGGTGTGGACAAGTTCTGGAACAGAGCCATGATCCCGATACTGGATATAAACGGCAAGGTCATCGCATTTGGCGGACGAGTCATGGGCGATGGAAAACCGAAATATATAAATACCAGTGATACTGCGGTGTTCGACAAGAGCCATACGCTGTTTGCCATGAACATAGCAAGGCGGAGCAGGAGAAAAGGATTTATATGCTGTGAGGGATATATGGATGTCATCTCCATGCATCAGGCAGGATTTGACAATGCCGTGGCATCCCTTGGAACGGCATTTACATTTGGACATGCTGGGATAATAAAGAGATATGCCGATGAGGTTTATCTGGCGTACGACAGTGACGGCGCAGGCGTGGAGGCGACGAAGAAGGTCATAGCAATTCTCCGGGAGGTCGGAGTCAGCGCAAGGGTCATCAATATGAGACCGTACAAGGATCCCGATGAGTTCATACAGAACCTTGGAAGCGAGGCATTTGAGGAGAGGATAAAGAAAGCTGAGAGCGGAATGATGTTCCTTGCAAGGATATATTCTGAGGAATATGACCAGAGCGATCCGGGTGAGCTGACCAAGTTCCAGAACCAGATAGCTAGGGAACTGGCATATATTGAGGACGACCTGGAGAGAAATAATTATGTCGATGCCATAGCGAGGAAATATGTGATCGACAAGGATGCCCTAGCCGCGAAGGTACATGCCTACGGTGTTGCGGGCACGGCAAAGCCGGAGATAGTGGAGCGGGAGACCCGCAGACTCCAGGAACAGCAGGGCTATGAAGAGTTCCCGGGAGACCAGAGCGCGGGAGCTCCGGGAAGACCTGAGACAAAGGATAATAAGACCGCCAAGCTGCTGCTCACATGGCTTGTGAACCGGCCGGAGCTGTTTGCCAGACTTGACGGCGTGGTGAGTGAGGCGGACTTTGAGCCGGGAATATACCGGACCGTAGCGGACAAGCTGTACTCACAGTACAGGGAGAAGCACAAGGTTGAGCCCGCTGTGGTGGTGAACACATTCCAGGATGTGGAGGAACAGAGACTGGTGGCAGGCATGCTCCAGACAGATCTGGCGATAGACATGACCGAGGAGGAGGTTGGCAATGCCATAACCGAGGTCGTGAAAAAGATAAAGCTTGCCAGCATAAAAAAGCAGCTTGAGAGCGAGAATGACATGATGAAGGTTCAGCAGCTCATCAAGGACAGGAAAAAGATAGAAAAGTTTAAAGTTATTTTATAAGAAATAAACAATACATTATGTGGAGGAAAGATATGAGTACAATGGATGCGATCAATTCAAATGAAGACAAGTATATGATCAAGGTGAGTGAGGACGATGCGATCAACGCAAAGTTCAACACAAAGCTTCAGGAATTGCTTGACATAGCTCACAGCAAGAAGAACGTTATAGAGGACACAGAGCTCATCAAGCATTTTAACGATCTCAAGGAGGTTGCCCTTGATCTGGATACCATGCAGAAGATCTTCAATTTCCTTGAAAAGAACGGTGTGGACATACTTCAGATAACAGATGACGATGAGGAGGAGCCAACACTTGACGAGGACGTGATCGCTGAGGGCGAGGATGTTGAGAAGATAGATTTCACAGATACAGGTGATATATCAAGCACAACACAGGATCCTGTCAAGATGTACCTGAAGGATATAGGAAAGGTGCCTCTGCTCAGCGCGGAGGAGGAGATAGAGCTTGCCAAGAGAATGGAGGCAGGCGATGAGATGGCAAAGAAGAAGCTTGCTGAGTCCAACCTCAGACTTGTTGTAAGTATAGCCAAGAGATATGTTGGACGTGGAATGTTATTCCTCGATCTAATACAGGAGGGTAACCTCGGTCTGCTCAAGGCCGTGGAGAAGTTTGATTACAGAAAGGGTTACAAGTTCTCAACATATGCGACATGGTGGATCAGACAGGCCATCACAAGGGCCATCGCAGATCAGGCGAGAACCATAAGAATCCCGGTTCATATGGTTGAGACCATCAACAAGGTTACCAGAGTGAGCAGAGATCTGCTTCAGAAGCTCGGCAGAGAGCCGCTTCCAGAGGAAGTCGGAGAGGTTATGGGACTTCCAAAGGAGAGAGTTCAGGAGATCATGAAGATCGCACAGGAGCCTGTATCACTGGAGACTCCTATCGGTGAGGAGGAGGACAGCCATCTTGGAGATTTCATACAGGATGAGAGTATCCCTACACCTGTTGAGGCGACAAACCAGACACTGCTGCACGAGCAGCTCGACGAGGTAGTCAGCACACTTACAGAGAGAGAGCAGAGAGTTATAAAGCTCAGATTTGGATGGGATGACGGAAGACCAAGAACCCTTGAGGAAGTCGGCAAGGAGTTCAATGTCACAAGAGAGCGTATCAGACAGATCGAGGCAAAGGCGCTCAGAAAGCTGAGACATCCTAACAGAAGCAGAAAGCTCAAGGATTTCCTGTATAACTAGCAGAGAGGACCGCGCGATCTGGCATGGATGGTGCGAGGATAATAATTATGAAAGATATAGAATTGTCACTTCGTATGAAGACTGTTGCCGACATGGTAAAGCCCGGCGGCAGAGTGTGTGATATTGGATGCGACCATGCATTTGTGTCCATATACCTTGTGGCAAATGGCATATCGGACCGGGTCATAGCATCAGATGTTAGAACCGGTCCGTGTGCTATAGCCAGGGATAATATAGCCAGGTGGAATATGACAGACCGTATTGATCTGAGACTCGGAAACGGACTTGCAACCATATCTCCGGGTGAGGTGGATTCCATCATAATAGCCGGCATGGGAGGAATCCTCATAACGGATATACTTGAAGCCGGCATGGATGTGGTACAGTCAGCCGGTCAGCTTGTGCTGCAGCCCCAGTCGGAGACAGAGCATTTGAGAAGGTACATCGCAGAGAATGGCTGGAAGATCACAGAAGAAAAAATGCTGATAGATGCTGGCAAATACTACGTTGTACTGAACGTGGATGTGACAGCACAGGATTTTGGTAATAAGTCAGCCATGGATGAAGTATATTATAAATACGGATATTACCTCATACATAATCATGACAAGATCCTCGGAGAGTATCTGAGGGATAAGCTTGATTCGACCGGAAAAGTCCTTGAAGGACTGAAGAAGGCGGATACGGTCAATGCCAGACGGCGTGCCGGTGAGCTCACGCATGAAAAGGAATGCATGGAAGAGGCATTGAGACTTATATCGGATATGGAGTAGATATTTATATGGGTGATGAGCAGAGAAGTATAACATCATTAAAGACAACTGCAAAGGAGTGGGCGAGGAAAGTCGGTATCGATTCGGTCGACAGGCTGAACGAGATGATCGATTCAGGAAAGGGACTGGAGCTCATACTGGTATGCGAGGCTATGCAGAGTAACTGCATGTATGAGATAGCCAGAAAAGTCTCCGAACAGAAGCGCAGGATAATACTGATATCCGGGCCGAGCTCGGCGGGCAAGACAACACTTTCCCACAGACTCAGTATCCAGCTTCGTGCCATGGGACTCAGACCACATGCGATAGCTGCGGATAACTATTTTGTGAACCGTGAAGACAATCCGAAGGATGAGAATGGCAACTATGATTTCGAGTGCCTGGAGGCCATGGATCTTGAAACACTTAATAGGGATATGACAAGGCTGTTGGACGGTGAAGAGATAGAGCTTCCGGTTTTCAACTTCAAGACCGGAGTGAGGGAATATCATGGGGACCTTCTCAAAATAGGTGAAAATGATGTTATCATCATGGAAGGAATCCATTCGCTTAACCCGAAGATGACATACGGCCTGGCGGATGAAGACAAGTACAAGATATACATAAGTCCTCTTAATCAGTTGTACGTTGAAGGTGAGGACGGCGAGCCGGCAAAGGTTTCAACCATAGACAGCAGACTGCTCAGGAGAATAGTCAGAGACAGCAGGACCAGAGGGAACGATGTGGAGAAGACACTTTCCATGTGGAGCTCAGTCAGAAGGGGAGAGGAGAAATATATCTTCCCATATGAGAGCGAGGCTGATGAGATGTTTAACTCGGGACTGTTGTACGAATATACCGCCATACGGCGTGAGGCGAGACCATTGCTGCTCGGGGTAGATGAGACTTCAGAGCATTACCAGGATGCGGCGAGACTTCTGCGTCTGATAGATATGTTCCACGATATAGACACGGAATACATACCTGCCAATTCCATACTCAGAGAATTTATAGGTGGCGGATGCTTCAGGATATGATGAAGGTTCACACAAGGATATAGAATAACCAATAAGAATAACCAGTAGCATAAAAAATACGGCACAGAGGCAAATCAAATGTCTCCGTGCCGTATTTTTTGTTCAAAATATAAGAAAAATACTATGAAAGGGAATGAGTTGGACTGTAAGCCGGGTTATGTCGAGAGTGATCATCTATCTAGGATTTATGTTACCATAAAACTCAAGCAACCTACCTGGAATGCAGCGGGCAACTGTATCATTCCACAAGCTCCTTTGCAGAAGCTATATTTGGTCTTGCTTCGGATGGGGTTTACAGAGCCTGTCATGTTACCATGGCAGCGGTGAGCTCTTACCTCGCCTTTCCACCCTTACCATACGAATATGGCGGTATATTTCTGTTGCACTGGCCTGGGAGTCGCCTCCACCGGACGTTATCCGGCATCCTGCCCTGTGAAGCCCGGACTTTCCTCACCTGCAAAAATGCAGCCGCGATCACTTATCCAACTCATATAATCTTATAACAAATCACCGGCAAAAAGTAAAGTGAAAATAATCAAAAAACAACGAATGTAGTTTTTAAAACTACTTAACACAGTTAAGAATGCTTGATGTGGATTGCGATTCATGATATAATCTATAGCAAAGACGAGCAGACTAATATATGACTTCAGGCATATGGCGCACACAGCGCTGGAAAGGACTAACAATGGAAGATGTATATTTAACTAATAGAGATTATGTGAAGATAAAGAATCTGAATCTGGTGAGCTACGGTGGCAATCAGAACTGGTCAAAGTCAAAGAAGATGCAGAAGGTCGGATGTGGTGTTATAGCCATGGCAGACCTCACGATGTATCTTGCTGAGCAGAATCCGAATATGATGACCGATGCCATCCGAAAGATCAACAAGCCAAAAGGCTTATACAACAAGCATGACTATCTTGAGTATGTGAGATTTTTCTATGTGCACTACGTGATACTTCTCATGCACAAGGGTATGCTGGGAATAGCACTCAAGCATACGATGAACAGATATTTCATGCTGAACGACATAGGGCTCAAGGCAAAGTGGAAGATGATGCAGTCCGATGAATCGATGCTGAGAGATATAAGACATCTCATAAGAAAGAATAAGCCGGTCATACTGGCCATAGGACCTAACAGATACAATCCATTTGGCAAGAAGGGTATCAGCCTTTATGTGGACAAGGACGGTGAGCTGAAGAGCTCCATCAGGGAGAATGTCCACTCACATTATGTGACTGTTACAGGAGTGTGCACCATAAAAGGAAGAGAATATCTTGTTGTATCTTCATGGGGAAAGAAGTATTATATAGACTATAAGGAATACAGGAATTACGTGAATAACGTCGGTGACAAGTTCACGAGCGGGATATTATATATCCAGGGATTATTATAAGATTTTACACCAGGAGGACATTGTATGAACGCAGTAGAATGTATCAAGACCAGAAGAAGTGTGAGAAAGTTTACAGATGAGATGGTGAGTGTTGACACAGTCAGAGGAATTGTTGAGCTGGCGTCATATGCGCCATCATGGAAGAATACACAGGTTATCAGATATACACTTGTGGAGGATCCGGAGATCATAGCTAAGATAGCTGCAGAGGGCGTTATGGATTTCCCTCTCAACCAGAAGACAGTCAGCAGAGCGAAGCAGCTCATGATAGTCACCAAGAAGGACGGAATATGTGGCTATGAGAAGTCAGGAGAGTTCAGCACAAGCAAGGGCAGCGAGTGGGAGATGTTCGATGCCGGTATAGCAACCCAGACATTCTGTCTTGCCGCTCATGATAAGGGCGTTGGAACAGTCATACTCGGAATATTTGACGATGCAAAGGTAGGAGAGATAGTTGGTATTCCTGATGGACAGACTGTTGCCGCAGTTGTGGCTATGGGTTATCCTGCATTTGCACCGGAGATGCCGCCTAGAAAGTCAGTGGACGACCTTCTCACAGTGAAGTAGATAACAGAACGGTACAATTACATATAAAAAGAAATTGATGTAAGCTGCACTTTAGTATACACTAAGTGCAGCTTTTTTTAATAAGGAGGCAACATGGCAGACAGGATTTCTTCAAAGGCTGATGTTCTTAAGAGCCTGTATGGAAAATTGAAGTATTCGAGAGTGGAAAAGCTGAAGATAGTAACCGGAGCTGAGCTTGATGCCGATCCGTATGGACTTGCGGCGGAGATAGCAGAAGAATTTGCCGGAGGGTATATCGTGGTCAGAAGCTCGTCCTCAAATGAAGACGGACTCAACACTTCGAATGCCGGTCACTATGAGAGTATTCTGGGAGTGGACCCTTCAGACGGAGAGGCGGTAGTAAGGGCAGTCAGGGAAGTGCTGGATTCATATAAATGTGATCTGGACGATGTGTCCGGCGAACAGGTTCTCATACAGAGACAGATCACGAATATCAGCTACAGCGGTGTTATATTTTCAAGGGAGATCAAGAAGAACAGGCCATATTATACGATAACCTACGATGATTCATCCACAGACGCGGTTACAAGCGGAAGGGGAGGAAAGACGGTATACATAATCAGGAATGTGGACTGTGATGAGCTGCCGGCGAACTGGGCTGCGCTCATCAGATCCATGCGTGAGCTGGAGGAGATGCACCCTGAATATCCACTGGATGTGGAGTTCGCAATAGATGAGGACAATACAGTCACGATATTTCAGATGAGACCTCTTGCAGCCAGCATCAATGGTGTTCACTCCGATGTCGATGACGAAGAGGTGTTCAGGACTGTTTTGGAGGCTGAGGATACATACAGGGAGATCAGCAGCCTGGTTGGGGACAGGAACACCATATTGTCGGATATGGCATTCTGGAATCCTGCGGAGATCATAGGTGAAAATCCCCATCCGCTTGACTATTCCCTGTACAGGGAGATCATCACGTCTGCGGCATGGAATCAGGGACTCAGCTACATTGGTTACAGAGAGGTGGATGGAGACCTCATGTATAAGCTTGGCAACAAGCCGTACATATCTCTTAAGAAGTCGTTCCTGGGGCTGATGCCGGATGAACTGGATGACAGGCTGGAGGCGAAGCTTCTGAAGTATTACGATAAGAAGCTTATAGATGATCCGACCGCCCATGACAAGATAGAATTTGAGATAGCATTTTCCGAATATGACTTCTCGACGGAGGACAAGCTGGGGACACTGACGGAAGCCGGGTTCACCAGGGAGGAGATTGCGGACCTCTCGGATTCGCTGTTCAATCTGACAAACAATGCGATATGCAATTTCAATAGAAACAGGATGAAGGATCTCAGGGCTCTTAACGGCCTTCGTGTCCACCGTGAGAATACGAGAAGCAACTGGCTTATGGCGCACAATGATGTGGTAACGCTGATACAGTATTTTGTACAGCTCATAGAGAGCATAAAGCATTACGGAACCCCGAAATTTGCGCGACAGGCGAGACTGGCATTCATATCGAAGGCGATTAGCAGATCCCTTGTGTACAGAGGATATTTTACGGACAAAGAGATAGACGATTTTATGATGTCGATATATACTGTTGCGTCGGAGTACGATTCTGACTTTCAGGATCTGGTGGACGGCAGGATAACAAGAGTTACATTTGATGAAAAATATGGACATCTGCGTTCAGGCACATACGACATAACCTGCGAGACATACGCCCAGCGCGAGTTCGACCTGTCCAAGGGAAGCGCTGCTGCGAGAAAGCAGAGGCAGACCATAGAGGAGCTTAAGCATAATCCTCTGGATTCGGTTAAGCTCATGGAGGCACTTGAGGATATAGGCTTTTATGTGGATCTCAGGGAATTTCTGGATTTCCTCAAGGATTCCATGGAGGAGAGGGAATTCTTCAAGTTCGAGTTCACCAAGACATTAAGCCTTGCCATAGACATACTTATAGATATAGGCGATAAACTTGGCATAAGCAAGGAAGACATGGCATATCTTGAGGTGCCGGATATTCAGCTTATGGTGAACAGACCTGCGGAATTCACAGGCGATATATGGAGAAAGAACATAGATCAGAACAAAAAGAAATTCCAGAGGGCGTCCATGCTTATACTGCCGGATGTCATATATGATCCGTTGCAGTTAAAATGCATAGAGATATGGGAGGCCAGACCTAACTTCATAACATCTGAATGCGTCACGGGTGACATTCTCCTGCTTGAAAATTATGAGAATGAGGATCACGAGGATGTGGCTGACGTTCAGGATAAGATAGTAGTTCTCCCGAAGGCGGATCCGGGATACGATTGGATATTTGCAAAGGGGATAAAAGGATTTATAACGAAATACGGCGGAGTTGCATCCCACATGGCGATAAGGTGTGCGGAGTTCAACATCCCGGCGGCAATAGGCTGCGGAGACTGCATATACAGTTTCGTGGAAAAACAGCAGACGGTGACGCTCGACTGTGCACACGGTAAGATAACAAAGGGGGTATAGGTTTTATGTTACATGCACTTATAACACAGCGGGAAGGACACAATATGTATGGAAAATATACGGACGTTCTCGAGGCTGCTTATGTGGAGTTCTATGAGAGCCTTGGAATAAGACTCAGACCGGTATCCAACTTTACAAAAAACTTTGATGAGATAGTGGATGAACAGTTTGATCTCCTGATAGTGACAGGGGGCGGAACGCTCCATCCGAGACATTATGTGGAGCCGCACAATGCAGAGCTGCAGCCGCACCGTGATGCGCTGGAGGAGCAGCTCATAATGTACTGCGTCCAGAATGAGATCCCAGTGATAGGCGTGTGCAGGGGAATGCAGCACATAAATGCGCTGTTTGGCGGTAAGATAAGTTATTCCGCGCGCTTTAAGGTGCCAAGACCCAGAGGCACAGACCACATGGCAAGGATAGTCAAGACGGACAGATATATCAAGGTAAACAACTTCCACAGCGACTGTGTCTATCTGGAAAATCTGTCGACGATGTTCTATCCGATAGTGGTCGATGAGGAGAATGAATCTGTCGAGGCATTTGTATCACCGACGATGAGCATACTTGCCTTCCAGTGGCATCCTGAGCGTATATTTGAGAGCGAGGAAGGACGGCTTTTTACAAGACATCTTATACAGGATTTCCTTGGGCTTCCGAGAGATGATGTGAAACCGGCGATAGATTAACGTTGAAATGCCATATGAAAGATGCTAAAATAAACTAGCGTATACTTATGAGATAGAAAAGTTGCGATGGAGGCACTATTATGGAGAACGGAAAAGCTAAACAGCTTTTAGATAGAATACAGGATATAGTTGGAGATGGACAGAACGTTCCATTTGCAGCAGGTAAGGTACTGGTCAACAAGGAAGAGGTTCTTGAGATCGTTGAGGAGCTCAAGACTACTATAGATCTGGAACTCAAGGCATATCATGAGATCACAGACAAGAGAAGCAAGATCATCAAGGAGGCAGAGCAGGAGGCCGATGAGATCATCGCGGAGGCCGAGGAGACTGCATCCAGGATCAGGCTTACAAAGCCAAGCCCGCTCTTTGTGGACCGCAAGGTCAAGAGCCTTGGCAAGCAGGACAGGCAGGCGCTCAGAACGGCCAACGAGATATATGCGGCATCTATCATTTATACAAATGAGATGCTGATGGAGATCAACGAGACCGTGAACCAGGCATATAATATGATAAGCATGGAGAGCGACAGAGTCCTTGATTCTCTGAGAAAGAAATCTGAGATCATTGAGAACAACAAGAAGGAGCTCATGGAAGGTCTAATGGATATGAAGAAGCAGGAGCGCTATGCCGATATACTGGAGATCAGCCAGCTTCTGGCGAATGAGCTGTATTACGAGAAGAACAAAGCCAAGGATGAGGAGCACAAGGATAAGAACGGTGAGCCGGAGATGGTTCAGTGGGAGTTCGATTTTGAAGATAAGAAGGAGCCTGAACCGATCCGAGTGAAGGCATCCAGGGAACCGGTCAAGAGTGTCCAGAGGGAGACTGACGATGCGGATTCTTCGATACATGTCATAAAAGACAGTGATCATGACGATAAGATGAGACGCTTTGGAGACAGAACACCGGTGAGACTTGAGGAGTCGATAACGGATGCGAGTGCCAAGGGAAGCGACTCAGACAAGAACGGCAGACCTGATTTCAGAATAGGCGGACGTATATCCGATGCCTATGATGACGTGGATGACGGAGTCGTATAAAAGTTTCGTGCAACATGCAGGGGACGCGCTAGTTTTGAATATTAAAGCCTGATAAGTTGGCGGCTGATACTTTACAGGGGGTAACGTGTCGAATAGCACATTATATGATGCAGCAACACAGCATGCATGGCATTGCGCCGGAGCATGGGAGATCATATAATGGTGGTGTCGTCGACAGGAGGCAACATTTAATATTATATACAAATAAATCAACCTAAAACGCGGAGGTAAAAAGTTATGGGAATTTTAAAGAGATTTAAGGACATTATGTCATCAAACATCAATGCACTTCTTGACAAGGCAGAGGATCCTGAGAAAATGATAGATCAGTACCTCAGAGACCTTCAGGAGGATCTCAGAAAGGTTAAGTCAGAGACTGCAACTGTTATGGCAGAGGAGCAGAGATGCAAGAGACAGCTTGATGAGTGTGACGCAGAGATCGCAAAGATGCAGACATATGCAGAGAAGGCACTTGTAGCAGGTAACGAGGGCGATGCAATGAAGTTCCTCGAGAAGAAGAACCAGCTCACGCAAAAGCAGGTAGCTCTTCAGCAGGCATATGATGCAGCAGCAGCTAACGCAGCCAAGATGAGACAGATGCATGACAAGCTCACAAAGGATGTCAGCGATCTCAATGCAAGAAAAGAGACTATCAAGGCAAAGGTTCAGGTTGCTAAGACTCAGGAGCGTATGAACAAGATGATGAGCGGTATCGGCGATTCATCAGCTTCACTTGATGCATTTTCAAGAATGGAAGCAAAGGCAGACGCTATGCTTGACAAGGCAAATGCAATGAGCGAGCTCAATTCATCAAGCGCAGATTCAATAGATGATCTTGCAAGCAAGTATGATGCAGCTCCAAATGCAGACGTTCAGGATGAGCTTGCAGCACTTAAGGCAAAGATGGGATTATAATATTCCAAACATATTGCAGAACAGAGAGGAGTGCACTACATGGGTTTATTTTCAAATCAGTTTGCTAATGTTGTAGAATGGGAAGAGTACAGAGATGACGTCATCTTCTGGAAGTGGACAAATAGAGAGATCAAGAAGGATTCAAAGCTTATAATCAAACCGGGACAGGATGCTATATTCCTTTATAACGGAGCGGTTGAAGGTATATTTACCGAGTCTGGAAACTACACTATTGATTCGCAGATCATACCATTCCTTTCAACACTCAAGGGATTTAAGTTCGGATTCAATTCAGGACTTCGCGCAGAGGTTCTGTTTGTGAATACAAAAGAGTTTACATGTAACTGGGGAACCAGTTCACCGATCAGACTTCAGGCACCGGGACTTCCGGGCGGACTTCCTGTGAGATCAAATGGTAAATTCTCATTCAAGATAGACGATTATAATGTTCTAATAGAGAAGGTTGCAGGTATAAAGCAACAGTTCACAGTCGATGACATAAGAGACAGGATAAGGGGAATCCTGGACGGACTGCTGATGAAGTGGATCACAAAGGTTGGCGGAGACGTATTCAATCTTATGGCCAATTCCGTTGATATAGCTAAGGGTATCAAGGAAGATCTGGACATGGAACTCTTGGGAATCGGACTTACGATAACTGATTTCAGAATAAGCGAGTTTACATATCCTGAGAATATACAGAAGCGTGCTGATCAGGCTGCTGAGTATTCTATGATAGGGGATATGAACAGATTCCAGCAGGTGAATATGGTTGATTCCATGGCAAGGGGGGGCCGTACAGGAACAGCCGGAAGCAATGCAACGGATATGGCAAATGCAATGGTAGGAATGCAGATGGGAATGGCTATGGCAGGTCAGATGGCCGGAGCTATGAACCAGATGAACAATGCAGCAACACAGGCAGCGGGAACCGGAACAGCTCCAAAGTTCTGTCCTAACTGTGGACAGCCAACTAACGGTGCGAAGTTCTGTGGCAACTGTGGAACGAAGCTGATCTAAAGACAAATACATTATAATTGAATAATGATATTTTCAAATAAACGCTGTTATGATATACTAGGCAGATGGAATAAAACATATGTTTGGTATATATAACGGCGTTTTTTACGTCACAGGATACAGGAGGAATTATGGCAGGACTTAACGATATGCAGGAACAGGCCTGTGAGCATGTGGATGGGCCACTGCTCATACTTGCGGGAGCAGGAAGCGGAAAGACCAGGGTTATCACACACAGGGTAGCCTATCTAATGGAGCACGAAGGAGTTAATCCTCTGAACATACTGGCGATCACATTCACCAACAAGGCGGCCCGTGAGATGCGGGAGAGAGTTGATCTGATAGTTGGGGACGGAGCTGACAGGGTATGGGTCAGCACATTTCATTCGCTGTGTGTGAGGATACTCAGAAGATATGCTGATAAGATCGGCTATGGCAAGAACTTTGATATATATGATTCGGATGACCAGAAGAGTACGGTGAAGAGTATACTCAAGGATTTTCAGATAGACCCGAAGAGGTATCCCGAGAAGATGTTCATGGCGGAGATATCCAAGGCCAAGGAGAAGTATCTGTCACCTGATGAATTTGCAAAAAAGAATGTTGCAGACTATGCAGGAACAAAGGCTGCAGAGGTGTACACTGAGTATCAGAGTCGTCTTAAGAAGAACAATGCGATGGACTTTGACGATCTTATTTACAAGACGGTGGAGCTGTTCGAGCACAATCCTGATGTCCTTGATACATATCAGAATAGATTCAGATATATCATGGTTGACGAGTATCAGGATACTAATCACATACAGTTCCTGCTGGTCAAGATGCTTGCGAGAAAATACAGGAACCTGTGTGTGGTGGGAGACGATGATCAGTCCATATACAAGTTCAGAGGAGCGAATATAACCAATATCCTGAACTTTGAGAAGGAATATGAGGATGCGAAGGTTATCAAGCTGGAACAGAACTATAGATCCTGTGGCAATATACTTGCCGCAGCGAATGCAGTCATACAGCACAATGCAGGCCGTAAGGATAAGGCTCTGTGGACGGATAAGGATGCCGGTGAGAAGATCTCGTTTGAGCAGTGCGATTCGGAATATGCAGAGGGAGATATGGTGGCGAGCCGTATCAAGACTCTTGTCAGACAGGGAGTGGACTACAGGGATATAGCTATCCTCTACAGGACGAATGCACAGTCCCGTGTGCTCGGAGAGAAGATGGTGTATGCGAACATACCATACAGAGTATATGGCGGCACAAACTTCTATGCCCGAAAGGAGATCAAGGATGTTCTGGCATATCTCAAGGTCATCAACAATTCCACTGACAACCTGTACTTCAGGAGAGTGGTAAATGTTCCGAAGAGAGGTATAGGCGAGGCGAGTCTCAGCAAGGTTGAGTCATTTGCGGATGCGTATGGATTGTCGATGATGGATGCTGCGGCGAGAGCTGACGAGATACCGGGAATAGCTGCCAAGACCTCGGCCAAGATCAGGCAGTTTGCGGAGCTTATCACATCATTCAGGGATATGCTGGCGGATGGTGAGAGCCTTGACTCGGTGTACGACAGGATCCTTGAGGATACGGGTTATGAGTCAGAGCTCATAGCAGAGCACACAGAGGAGGCCATGACTAGGCTTGAGAATATCGATGAACTCCGCAACAAGGTGGTGGAATTCACAGAGGATAATGAGGAGGCAGGGCTCAGCGAGTTCCTGGAGGAGATAGCGCTTGTGTCTGACCTCGATGCCATGTCGGAGGATGACAATCAGGTCAAGCTGATGACTCTCCACAGTGCCAAGGGTCTGGAGTTCCCATATGTATTTATATGCGGAATGGAGGACAGAGTATTTCCTAGTGGAATGGCACTCAACTCAGATGATCCCGATGCTCTTGAGGAGGAGAGACGTCTGTGTTACGTGGGTATAACCAGAGCCATGAAAAAGTTGTACCTGAGTGCGGCGAAGGAACGAATGATGCATGGTAACAGGGTGTACAGCGATGTGTCCAGATTCATAAGAGAGATCCCGCCTATGCTGTTTGAGCATGAAGCTGATATGAAGAATATGGCAAAGCGAAGAGAGTCGGAGTCTGTCGACAGATATAACAGAGGTGAAGGACGCAGAGATGCGTATGGAAGTTCATATGGTGATACATATGCCGGCTATGGCGGTGGAAGAACCGCTGGAGCAGCCTCAGGCAGAAGCTATGGACAGAAGAATCCATACAGCAGCTATGCAAAACAGCAGTCATACGGGCAGCCGTCTTCCCAGCCTTCGTTCGGCAAAGCCTTTGTGGTAAACAGTGTTGGCAAGCCGGATTATGCTGTTGGAGACAGAGTCAGACATATTAAGTTTGGTCCGGGTACTGTGGAGGCTTTGGAGAAGGGCGATAAGGATTACGAGGTTACAGTGAATTTCGACAGATGCGGTGTCAGGAAGATGTTTGCTTCGTTTGCAAAGCTCAAAAAATGCGAGTAGTCAATTAAACCGCATGTTAGATTTATTTATAAAATACATATAGAAATAATCAAAACCGTATGCTATAATTTTGGTATGTGTTGGGAGATAATAACTGTATGTTTCTTCTCTCAAATCAATATAATATAATGAAACCCGTTACAGGGTTAAGAAAGGGTGGAATGTAACGATGAAGAGTAGTGACGTAATCTTAGTTAAAGGCGATGCAACAGAAGAGAAGGCAAAGAGCACATTATTTGTGATCTTGGTTATCATTGGTGCCGTTGCTGCTATTGCAGGTATTGCATATGCAGTATATTCATATCTTACACCAGACTTCCTTGATGATTTTGATGATGACTTCGACGATGATTTCGACGATGACTTCTTCGATGATGAGGAAGATACAGATGAGGCAGAGCCAGCAGCAGAAGCAGCCGAGGCGGCAGACGCTGAGTAATTCGTACTGTATTATATAGAAGAATATGGTAGTATAAAGATACGCTCTATCCATTGAGGATAGAGCGTATTTTTTTGCCATCTACTAAAAAAAATGGAAGATAGGACGAAACGTCATGATAAAAGGTATAAAAAATGCGGATAACAGGAATCGAACCTGCACCCCGAAGGACTAGATCCTAAGTCTAGCGCGTCTGCCAGTTCCGCCATATCCGCTTAATTCTCCGTAAAATAAAAATAGCCCCTCATACCAGAAGGGAAATAGTGAGCCATCGGGGACTCGAACCCCGGACAACTTGATTAAAAGTCAAGTGCTCTACCGCCTGAGCTAATGGCCCATAAGTCTGGACTTTAATAACTGGGCTAGCTGGATTCGAACCAGCGAATGCAGGAGTCAAAGTCCTGTGCCTTACCGCTTGGCGATAACCCAATAGCATCGCTAATATGTGCGATAAAGAAAAAGGGTGGATAGAGGGACTCGAACCCTCGGCCTCCAGAGCCACAATCTGGCGCGCTAGCCAACTGCGCCATACCCACCATAGGCTTATAAAATAATTGTTATTTTATAAAAATATATCTTAGCCTGCTAACAGTAGTAGTAGCTAAGATACAAAAATGTGCCCGAAGGGATTCGAACCCCCGACCCACGGCTTAGAAGGCCGTTGCTCTATCCAGCTGAGCTACGGACACGTACCAATTCCCGCTATATGTATATGTTAGCGAAAATAAAGAGCGGGTGATGGGAATCGAACCCACGTATCTAGCTTGGAAGGCTAGTGTTCTACCATTGAACTACACCCGCATAATGCTTAACAGTGTTTTGGATTATAAGTCGGGGTGACAGGATTCGAACCTGCGACCTCTTGATCCCAAATCAAGCGCTCTAGCCAAGCTGAGCCACACCCCGTTAGTCCTTTGCGACCAACGCAAAACCTATTATACACAAGTCGGTGATGTTTGTCAACAACTTTTTTAATTTTTTTTGAAAATCAGTTGCTGATGTGTTATATTGAATCAGACGTTATCGCCTATTCATCAAACCGACTTTTGCATTATATGCATTATAGGAGCGAAAGTCAATAGGTATTTTGAAAAAAATTGAAAATTGTGAGGATGTGTAGTAATGGATAATTTTATATTCAGCATAAATGCAACGATACCGATATTTCTGGTGATACTTCTGGGATGGTTTCTGATGAAGATACATATTATAACAGAAGAGTTCGCCAACGTGGCGAATAAATATGTGTTCAAGGTAGCCCTTCCGGTTCTGCTGTTCAGGGATATTGCGACGACCTCCATATTGGACGACCTCAATGTAAAGTTTGTTCTGTTCTGCTTCTTTGGAACGATCATAATGTTTGGGCTGGTATGGGTGTTGGCACTGATATACTGTAAGGACAGAACCATGATTGGTGCATTTGTGCAGGGGGGAGCAAGAGGAAGTGCTGCGGTTCTCGGCGTTGCATTTGTGGAGAATATCTGTGGCAACTCGGGCATGGCGCCTCTCATGATAGTGTCAGCGGTGCCGATGTACAATATTATATCAGTAATAGCTCTGACATTTGGCGGGAACGACAGACAGAGGGGAACAGCGGGTATCAAGAAAGCGTTCGTCAATATATTGAAGAATCCGATCATCATAGGAATATTGCTTGGAATCCCGTTCTCTGTATTTGACATACCGATACCAGCCATACCGACAAGAACTATCAGTTATATAGCACAGACGGCGACTCCTATAGCGCTCATAGCCATAGGTGCTGGATTTGACTCACAGCAGGCATTGACCAGGCTCAAGCCGTCACTTGTGGCAACGGTCATAAAGCTTGTGATTCTTCCTGTCATATTCCTTCCGGCTGCCATTGGTATGGGCTTTGGGCCGAGTGAGATTGTTGCTATACTTATAATGGTTGGAGCACCGGCTACGGTGTCGGGATACATCATGGCGAAGAATATGGACAATGATTATGTGCTGTCATCGAATATTATCGTTTTATCCACATTATTATCGTCAGTGACGTTGACTCTGTGGGTGTTTGTGTTAAAATGTTTGGGAGTAATCTAATTTTATTATACAGAGGTTTAATTAATGGATAACATTGACTACAAGATACTGAGATGCCTGAAGGACAATGCGAGACTTACAGCATCGGCCATCAGTGAAGAGATCAATCTCTCTGTCTCGGCCGTGATAGAGAGAATAAGGAAGATGGAGAGCAGCGGGGTAATAAAGGGATATACCATTGAGGTTGACCAGAAAAAGCTGGGCAATGAGATGGTAGCCATCATGGAAGTGAGACTGAAGCATCCGAAATATTATGATGAATTTGCACAGCTTATACAGACAAATGACAGCATAGTCGCATGCTTCTATATGACAGGAGATTTTGACTTTATATTGAAGATAGTGACTGATTCCGCTGCAGGTCTGGACGAGGTGTATAGATTTGTGAAGGGATATGAGGGTGTGTCTGCAACTGAAACGCACTTTGTTCTCAAGACGCTCAAGGACGAAGTATCAGTTATACCGGAGGTAAAGGAAAAATGAACAACATAGTACTTACAGGCATGCCGGGAGCGGGCAAGAGCACTATAGGGGTTCTTCTGGCAAAGGTTCTCGGTTATAAGTTCATCGATGCAGATATTCTCATACAGAACAGTCAGGGAATGCTGCTCAGGGAGATAATAGCAAAGTATGGCGATGATGGGTTTTTAAAGATAGAGAATGATGTGAACAAGGGTATCACAGACCAACATGCAGTCATAGCCACAGGTGGAAGCGCTGTGTACTGTACTGAGGCCATGAAGAAATACATGGCGGAGGATACAGTTATATATATCAATCTTCCGTATGAGGAGATAGCGAACAGACTTGGCAATATCAAGAGAAGAGGCGTGGTGCTGAAGGATGGACAGACTCTGAAAGATTTGTATAATGAGAGGACAAAGCTTTATGAGAAGTACTGCCATATCAATATCAAAGCGGAAGGTCTTGGAATTGAGGAATTGCTGGACAGCGTTGCGGGCATGATAATTGTCAGAAGAGATCTGTAATACGTCATATGCCACATGATAGGGATAGAAAAGCTGCTTATATAGCTGAGGTGAAAATGTAGCATATATACAATGGAGGGAATGTATGGAGATATTAAAAATGTTAGGTCAGATACTGCTTCTTGTGCTTGGATTTGTGTTTATGATAAAGGGAGCGGATGTATTTGTAGATGGTGCGTCTAAAATAGCTGTCAAATGCAACATACCAGAGATGGTAGTTGGCTTAACAATAGTTGCCATGGGCACTAGTGCTCCAGAAGCAGCTGTCAGCATAAAGGCGGCACTTTCGCCTGCGGGAGCCGGGATCACTGTTGGAAATGTGCTTGGAAGCAACATTATTAACATACTTGTCATCCTTGGAGTGACAGCACTCATAGCAGCACTTCCTATAAAGAAAAATACACTTAGGATAGATATACCATTTGTTATCGTGGCATCGATCATGATACTCTGCATGGGATATTTTGATGGTGTGCTCAGCAGACTTGAGGGTGTGATATTCTATGTAGTGTTTATTGGATTTTTGGTATATCTGATCATCAGCGCGAAGAATGGCAACAGCGAGAGTGATTCTATAGAACTCACGGAGAAGGATAAGACTCCGAGACTTATACTGTTTATAATCATAGGATTAGCGCTGGTCGTGGTCGGAAGTAATTTCACTGTAAATGCGGCATCATATATAGCTGGAAAGCTCGGTATGACAGAGAGACTCATAGGTCTTACAATAGTGGCATTTGGCACATCTCTTCCTGAGCTTGTGACATCATGCACAGCGGCAAAAAAGGGGCAGACAGATATTGCCATAGGCAACATAGTTGGAAGCAATATATTCAATATACTTTTCGTTGCCGGAACTACAATGCTCATAACCCCAGTGCAGTTTGAGCAGAACTTCCTGTTGGATGGCATCATGGCAATAGTGGCTGCTGTTCTCCTCTGGGTGTGCAGCGTCAGAAAGAAGAAGCTCACCAGGCCGGGCGGAATAGTGATGCTGGCTGTGTATGCGGTATATTTTGCTTATATTATGTACAAGAATTATATGTAGCAGATATCAAATGAATGGGGTATAGTCATTTATGTGATGATTATGAACCGGAAGAGTTGGTGCGTATAACAAGTCACGATGACAAGGATTATTACAGTATGGATGATTTTTATGATTTAGAAGAACTTGATTAGATCGCAATAAAAAATACAGCGTGTAGCGAGTGACGCACGCTGTATTTTTTTGTGGATATTTCTTGACTATGGTATGGGTATAACTTATAATCAGACGTAGCAATTTAAACCGCAAAACTTTAAAGTTGACACGCTTTGACGTGATAAAGTAAAGTGCGGATAAAAAATGTATTGGGAGGATACTATGGTACTCAAAGTTATTATGCTTGTTGTTTTCTTTGCGATCATGCTTGGAGTTGGATTTTACTCGAGAAAACACACAAAGGATGTGAATGGATTTGTTCTTGGGGGCAGAAGCGTTGGCCCGTGGCTCACGGCATTTGCCTATGGAACATCTTACTTCTCAGCGGTTATATTCATTGGATATGCCGGACAGTTTGGATGGAAGTACGGAATTGCTTCCACATGGATAGGAATTGGAAATGCGCTGCTTGGCTCACTGGTGGCATGGGTAGTTCTCGGAAGAAGAACAAGACTGCTCACACAGGAGCTTGACACGAGAACTATGCCGGAGTTCTTCGAGAAGAGATACTCCAGCAAGTCATTGAAGCTTTTCTCGTCGATCATCATCTTCATCTTCCTCATTCCATATACAGCGTCACTGTACAACGGACTTTCAAGACTGTTCGGAATGGCGTTCAATGTTGACTATAAGATATGCGTAATCGTCATGGCTGCCCTTACAGGTATATATGTAATCGTTGGTGGATACATGGCGACTGCTATCAACGATTTCATCCAGGGACTCATCATGCTGGTGGGAATCGTGGCAGTCATATATGCGGTACTCAACAACTATGGTGGACTCACAGGCGCGCTAGACAGTCTGGCAAGGATAAATGATCCTGCAGTGTCAGATACACCTGGTGTATTTGCATCATTCCTGGGACCTGACGTGTTCAATCTGTTTTGTGTCGTCGTGCTGACATCCCTTGGAACATGGGGACTTCCACAGATGGTACAGAAGTTCTACGCCATAAAGGATGAGAGATCCATCAAGACAGGTACGGTTGTGTCGACACTGTTTGCGATCGTAGTTGCCGGCGGATGCTATTTCCTCGGCGGTTTTGGAAGACTGACAGGAACCGATGTTGCTACAGAGGGATTCGATGCCATCATTCCACATCTGCTTGAGAAGCTTCCAGCTGCCCTTATGGGACTTGTGGTCATACTGGTGCTTTCGGCATCTATGTCCACACTTTCTTCGCTGGTCCTTACATCCAGCTCAACGCTCACCATCGACTTTATAAAGCCGGTCATTGCACCGAAGATGGATGAGAAGAAACAGATACTTGTCATGAGGCTCATGCTCGTTATGTTTGTTGCTGTATCGGCTGTTATTGCCATCGTGCAGTACTCAAGCAGGATAACGTTCATAGCACAGCTTATGGGTGTTTCATGGGGGGCTATAGCAGGTGCGTTCCTTGCTCCATTTTTATATGGCTTATACTGGAAGAAGACTACAGTTGCGGCTTGCTGGACATGCTTTATATGGGGAACAGGAATCATGACGCTGAACTTCATAAGCAATACATGGGGATTGTTCAAGTTCCCGGCAGTGATGCAGTCACCTATCAACTGCGGTGCGGTTGCAATGGTGGGCGGTCTCATCATAGTTCCTATTGTGAGCCTGTTCACAAAGAAGCCTGACCAGAAGAAGGTCGAGGATGCCTTCTCATGCTACGAGGAGACGGTTACAGTAGCCCACAGAAAGGCACTTGACTAACATAGATATTACACGGTCTTTACACAAAACTTTGTTGAAAGACCGTGTTTTTTATGTTAATATTATCAGGCGGTAATGTGCATTTGAGGCATGCTGTAATCTATGTGGCAGGAGGCGCAGGGAATGATCACACTGTACAGAACGGATGACAGAATTTTGAGTGAAATACAGGAATATGGTCCTGGTGCCTGGATAGTCATGACTAAGCCAACAATAGATGAGAGTAAGAGCATAGCCGAGAGGTTTGAGATAGATCTGGCGGATGTCAGAGCCGCACTGGATGACGAGGAGAGCTCACGTGTTCAGGTGGAGGACAACTACACACTGATAATCGTGGATATTCCTTCTATAGAGATAAGAAATGAACGAGAGGCATATACAACAATCCCTCTTGGTATCATACTGGTTGCAGACTGTATCATCACCATATGTGCTGAGGAGACACCGGTACTTGAGGCATTCATGGAAGGCAAGGTGAGAGAATTCAGTACCAAGAAGAGGATGAGGTTCATGTACCAGATACTCTACAGGAACTGTACCACATACCAGTATTATCTGAGAGTCATGGACAGAAGAAGAACCCTTATTGAGCAACGTATCCAGGAGGAGACCGAGGATGCGGATCTCATAGATCTTCACGAGCTGGAGTCCAACCTCGTATACTTCGCCACATCACTGAGAGCGAATGGAGTAGTTCTTGACAAGCTGACAAGATACGGCAGGATCAAGCAGTATCCGGAGGACAAGGAATTGCTTGACGACGTTTTGGTGGAGAACAAGCAGGCTATCGAGATGACACAGATATACAGGGATATCATAAGTGGTACGAGAGAGCTCATGACGACCATCATAAACAACAGACTGAACAACGCCATGAAGTTTCTGGCGGCCATAACCATCGTCATGGCTGTGCCTACAGTTATATCGGGTGTGTATGGAATGAATGTGGGCACGAAGTGGATGCCATTTGCGAATGTACCATATGGATTTGAGATAGTGTGCGGTATAATACTCGTTATAAGTATTGTGATAGCTTTGATATTGAAGAAAAAGAAGATGCTCAAACAATAGGGCAGATAGAAAAAGGATCACCGGCGGTTTTGTTGCTGCCGGTGGTCCTTTTTTGTGCCGTTGTTATTTGTTGTTGATAGGTATTCCGTTTACCTCGACCTGATCGGATATCTGGATGACGATGCATTTCCTTCCGTCGATCTCCATGGTCTCTACCAGATCAGTTCTCTCAGGATTCACCTTGATGACCACATCAGGAGTCTTTACCTCAAATGTTTTTGTGTTTGCAACATTTGTCGCGTACATGACAGTTGACTTCTCACGCGGTACAACTATGGCCGGTTCATCCTCCGGGTTCTCAGATGGCTGCTCAGGCGGTGCTGCCGCAGCGGTTACCTTCTCGTAGTGGGCGTCAAAATCTGCCATCTTCTCATCTGATACTCCGCTCTCTGTCAGCAGATTCTTTATAGTGTTCTTGGATAGGGTCAGCGGTTCAGGACTGTCCTTTCTCTGCTCTATCATCTCGTTCAGATTGTCGTGTATTGTACGCACCATGTCGTAATTACAGTCATCGCCCAGAGTCTCAGCCACGATCTCCTGGAATACATCCTTCTGCTCGCCCGCTGTTATAGGAAGAGAAGTGCCAAGGATGTTACTTATGAAGCTGTCGTGAAGCTCCTCCGGTTTTTTGGTGTAGTACAGAACGTTGTGGATATCCGTGCTCCTGTCGATAAATGCCGGGAACAGGAAGCCTATGTCCGGCATGTCGACCACCCAGTCGCGGACTCTGTTGTGGAATGTGCTTTCAACGTCGAAGTAGCTGAGTCCCGCCTTGGACAGGTTGACGTGGCAAATGGAGCACATGATATAGTCATACACCTCGTCTGATGCATCGTCCATCATGATGCCGTCGGTTGTCTTGCCCGGAACATCATATGTATCGTGGATGAGCAGTATGAGGTAGTTGCCGGTGTAATCGTAGTTCTCGATGACCTTGTCATAGAACTCATTTATCAGCTCATCGTTCTCAAGCTTGCTCTTCCTGAGTTTATTCAGGAATTCCTGTGTGCCGCCTTCAAACTCCTGTGAGGTAGGAAATGGCATGGTGACAAGATTCTTGCCAATGCTTCCTGATAAAGTCTTTTTCAGTATTTCAAAATATTTGTATGTTTCTTCTTCCGGCATGGTGAGAAACTGTTCGTTGATGGTCGCCACCTTGTTGCAGTCTCCGTCCACGTAGCATCCGCGGATCTTGCTTATGGAGCATTCCTTTGGAGCAAACAGGTGTCTTATCTCAAGTACGTCTTTTTTTGTCATAAATAAAACTCCGTTTCTATATAGTGATATATTTTGCGTTATAACATCTGCAATGACAGACCGCCTCCTAAGTATACCACAAATAATGACAAGTCTTAAAGATATCTTAAACTTTATAATGGTTGTTTCTTAATGGCAGTATGGCGATAATTGAGAACAGGAGGTGATTGTGGTAAGCTAAGGATAAATACGAAAAAGGTGAGGACAAGAAAAATGTACAATATATTAATATGTGACGATGAAAAAGATATAGTATCAGCTATAGAGATATATCTTAAGACAGCCGGGTATTCGGTGTATAAAGCTTACAATGGTATGGAGGCAGTTGATATGGTAAATTCTAATGACATACAGCTTGTACTCATGGACGTCATGATGCCTCAGATGGACGGTATAACAGCCATGGCAAAGATAAGAGAGAGCAGCAATGTGCCGGTTATCATGCTTACGGCAAAGAGTGAGGATACCGACAAGGTGCTGGGACTTGAGGTCGGCGCAGATGACTATGTGACAAAACCATTTAATCCGGTGGAACTTCTGGCAAGGGTAAAGTCCCAGCTCAGGCGTTACATGCAGCTGGGAGGCGGAGAGACACCAAAGGATAAGCTGGTTATCGGAGGTATAGAACTTGACGACAAATCCAAACAGGTCACACTTGACGGTGAACTTATGCCACTCACCCCGACGGAGTATGACATCCTGAAACTTCTTATGCAGAATGTGGGAAAGGTATTTTCCACGAAGGAGATATATAAGGCGGTGTGGAAGGAGGATCCGATGGGAGCGGAAGGCTCTGTTGCGGTTCATATAAGACACCTGAGAGAAAAGATAGAGATAAATCCATCTGATCCGAGATACATAAAGGTTATCTGGGGAAGAGGATATAGAATGGAGGGACAATAGTGGATAAAACAATTTATAAGATACGAGGAAATGTGTTCTTTAAACTTGGAATATATATTCTTGTGGCGGTGCTGGCATATGGAACGCTGTATACAGGCGGTCTGGTGCTGCAGGGAAGCTACCTTGGAGTGTACAGTGATGATGATCAGGGCGCGACGCCGTATGAGAGACTTGTAAACGATTATGTGGAGGACACAAATGATGCGCTTACCGAAAAGGTGAAGGCTTACATCCAGGATACAAGGTCGCAGCTGGAAAGCATTACAACATATAATCAGCTCGTGAGTGCTGATCATAACGGAGATATGGTTATAACTGCGGATGATGTTTTCCGGAGATTGACCAATGCGGATACAACATCTGCGATCAAGTCGTCATACCGGTATGAGGATATGAGCGAACGAGGTGATATCGGCTATATGCTGACGGCATCCTGCAGTGATGATACAAATGTCAGCATCAATAATGGAAAGATAAAAGTAACGACCGGAAATATAAAGCTGATAAACGATGATGCACGGCTGGACGATAATATATATACAAATGATTATGATAGCACGATAGAAGTACCTGTTAAAAGATATATTGTGTTTGACAAACAGAGCGATATGGAACAGGGCGAGCAGTATATCAATGCTCTGCTGGGGAATTATGATCCATATTATGACGAATACATTTATAATGAAGAATATGAAGAAAGTGATACTGTGGAGGCTGATACAGATTCTGTATTGACAGCGGATGGCAAGTCTATTACCAAACAGGATATCATGTATGGCGATTATTATCCTAGCTCAGTTGAAAAACTGTATCTTGATGAAGCAGACGATTCTGGCAGTTCATCTGGAAAGGTCTACTGTCTTGTGCTAAGCTATGATGCATATTCATTTATAAATATCACGGGAAAATGCTATGTGGACGTGGCGGCTGCTGTAGACAACATCAAAGCGTCAAATCCGGAAATGGTTCAATACATTGGAATATGGAGGACGAAGAGCAAGGGGATATTGGCGGGATTTGCAGTTATGCTGCTGCTGTGCATCGTCATGTCAATATTTTCAATGGTCAACGCCGGCGTAAAGACAGGGAAGGAGACGATCACTCTTGGCAGATTTGAGAGGACTCCGACTGAGCTTGTGCTGGCTATGACAGTATGCTCTGTTGCAGCAGCAGTAGGGATCTGCGTTGAAAGCGGTATTGCATCCATGTGTGTGAACCAGTATAGGAATTACACATTTGTATCAGAGAATATACAGTATATTGCGTTTCTGGTGCCGGTGGCATGCCTATATTCTGTGGCATTGTTTTTCTTTAATAATATAGTCGCTAAGGTGAAGGCGGGAACATTTTTTGCAGACTGTCTGATAATCCGCGCACTGAAGTGGATAGCAAGAAAGACGAAAGCTTGTTTCAGGTATGTGAAAAGTCATATGTCCCTGACGCAGAAGGGCGTATGGGCTTATATAGGTATAACTATAGTAGAGATAATTTTTGTGGCAATCCTGGCAGCAGGCAGCATGAGAGGCCTTCTTTGGGTGGTGATTTATATCATTTTAAAATGGCTGTGCATAGTCGGAATAGTGGCATATCTCATACAGACACAAGAGTTATACAAGTGCGCAAAGGAGATGGCGGAGGGCAATCTGGACAGGAAAGCGGACACAAGCAAAATGTTCTGGGTATTCCGCGCACATGGTGAACACCTCAACCAGATAAGAGACGGCATGTCAAAGGCTGTTGAGGCCAGAATGAAGAGCGAGCATTTGAAGACAGAACTCATAACAAATGTATCCCACGATATAAAGACCCCGCTTACATCCATAATCAACTATGTTGATCTGCTGCAGAAGGACGATATGGATGAGAAGACAAGACAGGAATATATAGAAGTTCTCTCAAGGCAGTCTGCGAGATTGAAAAAACTCATAGAGGATCTGGTCGAGGCATCCAAGGCATCCACTGGCAATATCCAGATAAACTGGGCAGAGATAGATGCCAATATGCTGCTTGAGCAGGCTGTTGCAGAATATGAGGATAAACTTGCAAATGCCGGGCTTAAGGTCGTATTCACAAGATCAGAGTTGCCGGCAGTCATAAGAGCTGATGGACAGCATCTGTGGAGAGTATTTGATAATCTTCTGTGTAATATAAGCAAATATGCAATGCCGGGGACAAGGGTATATGCATCGGTGATAATCGATGACAGAAAGACCAGGATTGAGTTCAAGAATATATCCAGAGATCCGCTCAATGTGTCCAGTGATGAGCTCATGGAGAGATTTGTCCGTGGAGACAGCTCCAGAAATACGGAGGGAAGCGGACTGGGATTGTCTATTGCAAACAGTCTGTGTACACTGATGGGTGCAAAATTCAGATTGAGCATAGATGGTGATCTGTTCAAGGCAGTTATAACATTTGACTGCGGAACTCCGCAGAAGAAAACCAATTGTTAGAATAATGTGTGATCTGCAGGTTGAATTATGAAAAAATATTAGATTTTAGCACAAAACGTTATTGACAACTAATTTGAGTTAGGGCATACTAACCTTGATGATAATATTATCAACAATCAGAAGGAGGCGTGTATGATGACTAACGAAAGATTAGAGACGGACAAGAAGAGTATAGATGATACAGGTATCCAGCGTACAGAGATGCAGAAAGAGATCGTTATCAGCAGACTCAGGGAAATGGGATGCAGGATAACCAGACAGAGAATGATACTCCTTGACATAATACTCGGGGAAGAGTGTTCTTCCTGCAAGGAGATTTATTATAAGGCGACCAAGCAGGACAGTCGTATAGGCTCGGCTACAGTGTACAGAATGGTGAATACATTGGAGGATATAGGAGCCATCAACCGTAAAAACATGTATAAGGTTGCCTGTGGTGCCAACTGTGGTATAGAGGATGCCTGTGTCATTGAGCTTGATGATTCATCCAGCATTGAGCTTTCGGCCAAAGAGTGGAACAGGATAATCCGTGCAGGACTTATGGCTGGCGGATATATTGAGAATCAGATGGTGACAGGTGTCAATGTAAAGCCTTGTGGCTGTGGCTCATGTTGTTAATAACGAAGGAGATGATCTACAATGGGTGGAACAATATTGGTAGTGTGCATACTGGTGCTTATAGTAGTGGGTGCAGTTATCAGTTCTACAAAGCACTTTAAAGGAGAAGGAGGCTGCTGTGGCGGCGGTGGTTCCGTCAAGGTCAAGGGTGACAAGATAAAGGATGTTGTCGCCGTGAAGACTATTTACATAGAGGGAATGCACTGCAGCAACTGTTCAGATCGTGTACAGAATGCACTGAACAGTCTGAGCCAGGTGAACGCAAAAGTCGACCTCAAGAAGAAGCAGGCTATCGTTAAGCTCGGAAGAGAAGTATCTGATGATGAGCTTAAGAGCTGTGTAGAGAAGTGTGGATACTCAGTAACCGGTATAGGATAAAGGCTTGAATAAAAAATTGTAAAAAATTTTCAAAAAATTGTTGGCAATTCGAATAAGATGTGGTATTATCCATATTGTTGTTGAAAACACAACAGATAAGCGCGAGTGGCTCAGCGGTGGAGCATCTCCTTGCCAAGGAGAGGGTCGCGGGTTCGATTCCCGTCTCGCGCTCTGGATAATTTCCATGTTGCTAAAATTTTAAAAAAGTTGTTGACAGTTTGCTGGCGGTGTGATATTATCCATATTGTTGTTGGTAGCACAGCAGATAAGCGCGAGTGGCTCAGCGGTGGAGCATCTCCTTGCCAAGGAGAGGGTCGCGGGTTCGATTCCCGTCTCGCGCTCTTTTATATTAATTCACACTCAGGATTCAATCCTGATTTTTTTTTGCCCTCAGAAGCGATTGGTAATAAAATTTAAACATTTTTACTATTGAATAAATGACATGTAGTGATATAATCAATCACAATCGTTGAATATCAGAAAAAGTATAATTTTTACGAGGTAATGATTAAATTATGAAAGAGAGACTTAAGAATTTTCATCATTCAGCAGTTTTTATCTGTCTGGTTCTTGCAATTGTTCTGGACGTTGTTCTGGAAGCTCTTGGAAGACATTCGCTGTTTAAGGCGATATCGTATGTGTGGAATCAGCCGCTCATATTTCTGTATAACTGTTCGATCATTTTCTTTACGCTGACACTTTCGCTGCTCATGAGAAAGAGAATATTCGGATACTGCGTTATATCGTTTGCATGGCTGATACTTGGAATCACGAACTGCATAGTTCTGGGATTCAGAATAACGCCATTTTCAGCTATCGATATGCTTATGGCGAGGAATACGATAACTATCATAGACAAATATTTTAATGTATGGCAGATCGTGCTCATAGCTGCGCTTCTGTTCGTTGCGCTGGCAGCCATCATAGTTCTGTTCATAAAATCGCCGACGGTTACGGGCAATATATATAGAACGAGAACGACTGTGTTTATAGTTGCGACATTCTTCTGTGTAATGCTCTTCACCAAGATCGCGCTCAATGCACAGACTATATCAGATAATTTTGCAAACCTTGCAACGGCATACAACAATTATGGATTTGTATACTGTTTCTCAAACAGTGTGGTCGATGTAGGTATAGGACAGCCGAGTGATTACAGCGAGGATAAGATGCTTGAGATAAAGGATGATCTGGACAGTGTTGGCACAACGGATTCAAAGCTTGGCAAGGACAAGCCAAACGTTATATTTGTACAGCTTGAGTCATTCATGGATCCGTCATATGTAAAATGCCTCACGTTCAATGAGAATCCTATTCCGAATTTCACAAAGCTGAAGGAGGAATGTACATCAGGATTCCTGACGATGCCGGCGATCGGTGCAGGTACAGCCAACTCGGAATTTGAGGTGCTCACGGGATTTAACGTGGCATATTTCGGTGCAGGTGAGTATCCATATAAGACCATACTTGGCAAGCAGACCATAGAGAGCATGGCGACACAGTTGAAGCTTGATGGTTATTCAACACATGCCATGCACAATCACGATGGTACATTCTATGACAGATACAAGGTGTATAAAAACATGGGATTTGATACATTTACCCCGATGGAGTATATGTACAATCTGGAGCATACTCAGAAGAACTGGGAGAAGGACAATGTCCTTACCGGTGAGATCATGAAGACGCTGTACTCTACCACTGGACGGGATTTCATATTCACCGTCAGCGTACAGGGACATGGAAGATACCCATCAGAGCTGGACGAGGAGAATTACAGTTACCCTATAAAGGTTGCCGGAACAGGTGATGAGAGTCTTGATACACAGTGGACATATTACTGTAACCAGCTCCATGAGATGGACGATTTCATTGGCAAGCTTATAGACAGACTTACGGCGTACGATGAGCCGGTCGTTCTCGTTATGTATGGAGACCATCTCCCTGGATTTGAGATCACAGAGGACGATATAACCAACGGAGACCTTTACCAGACAGAGTATTTTGTCTGGAGCAATATGAAGAACTTCCCGGTTGAGGATGAGGATATAGAGGCATATCAGCTCAGCACAAAGGTGTTTGATATGCTGGGATTTGAGAAGAGCTATGTGCAGAAGTTCCAGTCAAAGTACAAGCCGGGCGATGCAAACTATGATGATGATCTCGAGAACATTGAGTATGATATGCTTTATGGACAGAGATACATGTATCCTGATGGATGGCCATATGAGCCGACGAATATGAAATACGGTATAAGCAAGATCAGGATCTCGGAGATCAAAAAGGGCGTGTATGTGCCACCGGTTGATGAAGAAGCGGATTTCACGGCAAATGATGGTTCCGGGGACGGTGAGAGTGCTGAGGAGCCACAGCCTATGAATGGATATTATATCCACGGAAGCAACTTCAATGAATGTACATTTGTGTGGATAGATGATGCCTTTTTGAAGGAGACTATCTATATAGACAGAGATACGCTGTTTCTTCCATATGAGGACTCGTTTGAGGCGGGCAAGGAGATATCCGTGGCGCAGGTCGGAGACGACAGTATAGACTTCGGAGTGGAAGACACTTATGTATATAAGGGAGATCCTGAAAATCCGGAGGACACAGAGACAAATGTGACCACGGAGACGGAAGAACTGCCTTGACAAGAACTATATAATTTGTTAGCATGTTTAAAAAGTTACATCACCCAACGCGATAAGTGTTGGGTGATGTGTTTTCTCTATTAAGGCTAATTGACGTACATAATGAGCACAATGCTCTTATTAAATATTTTACAGAAAGAGAGAGAAGAAAATGGGTAAGATTATTGGCGAAGGAATTACATTTGATGACGTTTTATTGGTACCTGCTTATTCTGAGGTATTACCAAATGACGTTGACCTTACAACAAAGCTGACACAGAAGATTAAGTTGAACATTCCTCTTATGAGTGCCGGTATGGACACAGTTACAGAGCACAGAATGGCTATTGCCATGGCTCGTCAGGGTGGTATCGGAGTTATCCACAAGAACATGTCCATAGAGAAGCAGGCAGAGGAAGTTGACAAGGTAAAGCGTTCAGAGAACGGTGTAATATCAGATCCATTTTACTTATCTCCAGAGCATACACTGGCAGATGCTGACGAGCTTATGAGCAAGTTCAGAATCTCAGGTGTACCTATCACAGAGGATGGCAAGCTTGTTGGAATCATAACCAACCGTGACCTGAAGTTTGAGAAGGACTACACCAAGAAGATCAAGGAGTCAATGACATCTGAGGGTCTTGTTACAGCAAAGGAGGGAATCACACTTGACGAGGCTAGAGAGATCCTTGGAAAGGCTCGTAAGGAGAAGCTTCCTATCGTTGATGACGATTTCCATCTGAAGGGACTCATCACGATCAAGGATATTGAGAAGCAGATCAAGTACCCATATTCAGCACATGACGCACAGGGCAGACTTCTCTGTGCAGCAGCAGTAGGATGTACAGCCAACATCCTCGACAGAGTTGCAGAGCTCGTATCAGCAAAGGTTGATGCGATAGTTATAGATACAGCACATGGACATTCAGCCAACGTTCTGAGAACCTTCAAGATGGTTAAGGAGAAGTATCCTGACCTTCAGGTTATTGCCGGTAACGTTGCAACAAGATCAGGCGCACAGGCTATGATCGACATGGGTGTAGATGCAGTCAAGATCGGTATCGGACCTGGTTCTATCTGTACAACAAGAGTTGTTGCAGGTATCGGTGTACCACAGATCACAGCTATCATGCAGGCATATGATGCAGCTATGAATGCCGGAATCCCTGTTATCGCAGATGGCGGTATCAAGTATTCAGGAGATATCACAAAGGCTCTGGCAGCAGGTGCCAACGTATGTATGATGGGAAGCCTGTTCGCAGGTACAGATGAGGCTCCTGGTGATTTCGAGCTTTATCAGGGACGTAAGTACAAAGTATACAGAGGTATGGGATCTATAGCAGCCATGGAGAATGGTTCTAAGGACAGATACTTCCAGGAGAACGCAAGAAAGCTTGTCCCAGAGGGCGTTGAGGGCCGTGTGGCATACAAGGGATCACTTGAGGATACAGTATTCCAGCTCATCGGTGGACTTCGTTCAGGTATGGGTTACTGCGGAGCAAAGAACATTGCAGAGCTTCATGAGAAGGCAGAGTTCGTCAAGATTTCAGCAGCTTCACTCAAGGAGAGCCATCCACATGATATCCATATCACAAAGGAAGCTCCTAACTACAGTGTAGAGTAATAGAAATTTGCATAGATGATATCAGATAAGAGGATGCATATCTGTCAGATATGCATCCTTTTTTCTTGACACCGTTCTGTTATGTGAGATAATGGAGAATAGGTGTCTTAGAAAAGAGGTGTTTGGATATTTATGAAGGTAAACAATCCAGGTAAAAAAGATCTTGACCAGCTTGTGATGCTTGAGCAGGAGACATTTCCTGAGGCTGAGGCAGCAAGCCGGGAGTCTATAGAGCGAAGACTGAAGGCACACAGAGAAACCTTCTGGGTGCTCAAGAAGGACGGACGAATAATAGCAGGTATAAATGGCATTACTACTAATGAGAAGGATTTGAGCGATGCTATGTATACGGGCGAGGACTTCTACGACAAGAAGGGTCGCTGGCTTATGATATTCGGCGTGTCAACTCTGCCGGACTATCAGCACAATGGATATGCGGCGAAGATAATGCATGAGGTTCTTCAGGAGACGGTCAAATGTAAACTCGACGGAGTCGTCCTCACATGTAAAGAGAACATGATCCCATTCTACGAACAATTTGGTTTTGTGGATGAGGGCGTGAGTGAATCTGAGCATGGCGGTGTCGTCTGGCATCAGATGAGGATAAGGCGCAGAGATATAAAACGTGATTATAAGCAGGATGTGATTGATTGTATAGTGATAGTAGTTGTGGCCGCCGTACTGGCATTTCTGCTGGGACGATTTGTGATATTAAACTGTAATGTACCTACTGGTTCCATGCTTGAGACAATACAGCTTGGAGACAATATAATAGGAAGCAGGCTTACATATAAGTTCTCTGATCCTGAGCGTGGCGATATAGCCATATTCAAGTGGCCGGACGATGAGTCCCAGATATATATCAAGAGAATCATAGGACTGCCGGGTGAGACCGTGGAGATCATAGATGGTAAGGTATATATAAATGGAAGTGATACTCCGCTCAAGGAGGATTATCTGAGTGATGAGGCAAGGACTGACGTAAGATCGTTTGGACCGTATCAGGTTCCTGAGGACTGTTACTTTATGCTGGGAGACAACAGACCAAACTCAGCGGATGCCAGACTTTGGGAGAATACCTATGTGAAGCGTGACAAGATACTTGCCAAAGCAGAATTTGTGTATTTCCCATTTTCACAGATAACATGGCTTGGAAACGGAGCAGAGTATTAGATTGTATGTCATGATGGATAATCAGAGGAGATGGTCACATGAACAGAGTAAGATTTGACATGCATTGTCATACGGCTGAGGGATCACCCGATGCCAAAGTAAAGATTCTTGATTATATTGATCTGTTAAAGCAGCGTGGTTTTCACGGAATGCTGGTCACAGACCATGATTCATATTCCGGATACAAAGCGTACTTAAGGCAGAAAGATAAGGTTAAGGATTTCACTGTGCTCAGAGGTATCGAGTATGATACGTTTGACTATGGACATTTCCTCATCGTACTGCCATCAGATACACCTGAGGAGGTGTACGACCTGTTTGAACACAGGGGCATGGCGCTTATCAGGGTGATATGGCTTGTGCACGAGTGCGGCGGTATACTTGGCCCAGCTCATCCATTTGGCGAGAAGTTCATGAGCTTTGGCAGCACGAGAAGGCTTGGCATGATAGAGCACAGACTATATGCACAGCATTTTGACTTCATAGAGGGATATAATTGCTGTGAATCAGCCAAGAGGAATAAGATGGCCAGAAGGCTTGCGTCATACTATGATATACCTGTTTTGGGTGGAAGCGATGCCCATAAGGAGAACTGTGTCGGACTTGCAGGTACATATCTTCCGGATTATATACATTCGGAGGATGATCTGATAAATTATATAAATGACGGCAATCATCCCGAGGTTGGCGGAAAGAGATACCCGAAGACCTTGAAGGACAAGATAGGACCTGCCGGCAAATTCCTGACGTATGGATTTTATTTATACAATATATATGGCGCATTCCGAAATTATCCTGCGAGATGTCGCGCATACTTTGCGGCATCGGCAAAACTGAAGGCAAAAATGAAAAGTAACTGTTCAGACAGGGGACTGGATAGCAAAAAATAAAAGCAAAAACAGAAAGGGCGATTATGAATAAGAAGGAAAGAAGTAATTTTACGGGGACGCTGGGCTTTGTTATGGCAGCAGCGGGAAGTGCGGTAGGACTTGGTAATATATGGAGGTTCCCATATCTTGCGGCAAAGGACAACGGTGGTGTGTTTATACTTGTGTATATAATACTTGCGCTTACATTTGGATTCACACTGCTCACAACAGATATTGCAATAGGAAGAAAGACTCGGCAGGGACCGCTCACAGCTTATGGTCTTATACATAAGAAGTGGAAATGGCTTGGCGGTCTGGCGTGGATCGTACCGGTCATAATCCTTCCATATTACTGTACTATCGGAGGATGGGTTCTGAAGTATATGACAGCATATTTTACAGGTCAGACAGAGGCTGCCACTGGTGACGGTTATTTCACCGGTTTTATAACAGCCCAGACTGCGCCTATAGTATTTGCACTTATATTCCTTACGGCCACAGGCGTTGTCGTATTCTGTGGTGTTGAAAAGGGAATAGAGAAGTTTAGCAAGGTGCTCATGCCGATATTGGTAATTCTTATAATTGGAATTTCAATCTATTCACTGACGATCAAGCATACCGGTGATGATGGTACGATCAGAACAGGAATTGATGGACTGAAGGTATATTTGATTCCTGATTTTAAGGGAATGACATTCAGGGATATATTCATGGTTGTAATGGATGCCATGGGACAGCTCTTCTTCTCGATAAGTGTCGCTATGGGTATCATGGTTGCGTATGGCTCATATGTTAAGAAGGATGTTAACCTTATGAAGTCGATCAATCAGATAGAGATATTTGACACGGCAGTGGCTTTCCTTGCTGGTCTGATGATAGTCCCTGCGGTGTATGTGTTCTCTGGAACGGAAGGCATGTCAGCGGGCCCTGGACTTATGTTCATATCTCTGCCAAAGGTATTCAATGCCATGGGTAAGGTCGGAACAGTCATCGGAGCCCTGTTCTTCATCATGGTTACATTTGCGGCGATCACATCCTCAGTATCGGTCATGGAAGCGATAGTGTCAGGACTTATGGATAAGTTCCATCTCACGAGAAAGAAGAGTGCGGTCATAACAACTGTATATGCGGTTGTCGGAATGTTGGTCGTATGTTTCGGTTACAACATATGGTACTTTGAGCTCAAGCTTCCAAATGGAGCTACAGCCCAGATCCTCGATGTGATGGATTACCTGAGTAACAACATCTTCATGCCGCTTGTGGCTATCCTGTCATGTATACTTATCGGCTGGGTAGTGAAGCCTAAGACGGTTATAGACGAGGTTACAAGAAATGGCGAGAAGTTTGGAAGAAAGAAGCTCTATATTGTCATGGTAAAGTTTGTGGCACCAATACTGCTTGCATTGCTGCTTCTCCAGTCATTTGGAATTGACTTTGTACAGTTTGTTACAAATCTGTTCAAATAGAACAATATAGTTTATAATGTAGAGGCGTTTGTCATGTGAGTGATGAAGGCCTCTATATTTTTGTCATAAGGAATGTCATTGCAGGATATTTATACCGGGTTTACGGATTTAATGGGAGAATGATGGATGAACAACAGGGATGATTTGATATATCTTGCCCCGATGGAGGGGATAACAGGATACATATACAGAAATGTACATCACAAATATTTCGGCGGCGTTGACAAATACTTTATGCCGTTCATTGCCCCGGCGAAAGGACGTCCTCTCAGAAACAGGGAACTAAGGGATGTGCTGCCGGAAAACAATCAGGGGATAAATGTGGTGCCGCAGCTTCTGACCAACAGTGGCGAGGGATTTGTGAAGGCTGCAAAGTTCCTGAAGGAGCTTGGATATAACGAGGTGAATATCAATCTCGGCTGTCCGTCAAAAACTGTAGTAACGAAGTATAAAGGCTCGGGTCTACTGTATGATACAGAGAGACTTGACAATTTCTTATATGAAGTATTTGCCGCCGACGTGATGGATGTGTCTATAAAGACCAGAATAGGAAGAGACAGTTCTGTGGAGTTTGAGGATATCATAGAAATATATAAGAAGTATCCGATAAGTGAGCTGATCATACATCCGAGAATACAGACGGATTTCTACAAGAATACGCCAAACATGGAAGTGTTTGCCGAAGGTGTGGCTTCATATGGAAGACCAGACACAGTGTGCTACAACGGAGATATAAACAGTGTGGTGGATTATGACAGGTTCACGGGCGATTTTCCTGATATAAGTAAGGTTATGATAGGCAGGGGGATAATAGCTGATCCTTGTCTGGCGGAGCGGATAAAAGAAGAGTGTGGCGACAGTACATATGACTGGAACAGATTTTTCATATTCCACGATGAACTTTACAGGAATTACTGTGAGTCGGATGTGGGCAGGGGCAACACGATGTTCAAGATGAAGGAGCTGTGGGCTTACTGGTCGAGGCTGTTTTATGATGTGGAGGGAGCTGAGAGGGCTCTTAAGAAGATCCGGAAGACTAGAGATAATGGTGAGTATGAGGCGGCAGTCAGGATGCTGGCTGCACTGTGCAGATGAAATGAATTTAGTATGATGGGGTGTATTGTATGAGTGTATGCTTGGATTACTATATGTTAGTTGTGTTTTGATGATTAGGAGATGATATCATGGGATGTCTTGGAAATTGTATATGGTTTTTATGTGGCGGAATATTGAGCGGACTTTCGTGGGTGGCAAGCGGGGTGCTGTGCTGTATAACGATGATAGGGATTCCGATTGGGATGCAGTGCTTTAAGTTTGCAGGACTTGCATTCTTTCCATTTGGAAAAGAGATAGTGTATGGAGGCGGGGCTGGCTCGCTGATCGCGAATATCATATGGCTGCTCTGCTGCGGAATACCTATGGCGGTAGAGAATGCCTGCCTGGGGCTGCTGCTTTGCATAACGATAGTCGGAATTCCATTTGGGCTTCAGTTCTTTAAGATCGCCAAGCTGTCGCTCATGCCGTTTGGTGCAGAGATTGTGGGATGATGGTGGAAATATACATAAATATAGTTGACAGAACTTGAATCACTAGAATATAATAATGTGGCGTCAGATATGTGCTGACGCCATATATAAGGCAATGACGAAGAGAAGTAGCATAGATTATCGCCCACAGAGAGCCGGTGGTGGTGGGAGTCCGGCGGAGTGAATATATGTGAATAACACTTTACCAGCTGCAAGCTGAAAGATATAGCCCATAGCGGGATACGTGTTTTATGTCGAGTAGGGGAGCCGTAGCTGCACGATACGCAGAGAGGTCATGAGCAAGGTGACTGAGAGGGACTGGGACGCGATGCTTTGAATATACGAAGATCGTGTAACGGTAAATCAGGTGGTACCGCGGACATGAAAGCAGACAAGTAACCGACAGGTAGTTTGAGAGAGCTTATGTTCGTCCTGAATATTTGCATATATATATGTGCATCTGATTCAGGATGAACATAAGCTTTTTCTATTTGCAAGAGAAATAACAGCCAGTGCGTAATCCTGAAAAAGCCAAAGTGGACATAAAGCCACAGGCAAATAGTAAAGAAAAGGAGAGAACAGATGACAATCGAGAACATTTATCGTAACAGAACAATGAACGAGATCACTGAGGGCGATGTGGGACAGACACTTAAGGTTGCCGGATGGGTAGAGAATATCCGTGACCATGGTGGAGTATCATTTATCGATCTTCGTGATATGTATGGCGTGCTCCAGGTAGTAATGAGAGACACATCACTTCTTGACGGAATAACAAAGGAGGACTGTGTATCGATCGAGGGTATCGTTGAGCACAGAGATGAGGAGACATACAACCCTAAGATCCCTACAGGTACTATCGAGCTTGAGGCGAAGACTGTAGAGATACTCGGTAAGGTATACAAGCAGATTCCATTTGAGATCCAGACATCCAAGGAGACACGTGAGGATGTGAGACTCAAGTACAGATATCTTGACCTCAGAAACAAGAAGGTTAAGGACAACATGATCTTCAGAAGCCAGGTCATCAGCTACCTTCGTCAGAAGATGACTGAGATGGGATTCCTTGAGATCCAGACACCTATCCTCTGCGCATCATCACCTGAGGGCGCAAGAGATTACATCGTGCCATCAAGAAAGTTCAAGGGCAAGTTCTATGCACTTCCACAGGCACCACAGCAGTACAAGCAGCTTCTCATGGTATCAGGATTTGACAAATACTTCCAGATAGCTCCTTGTTTCAGAGATGAGGATGCGAGAGCAGACCGTTCACCAGGAGAGTTCTACCAGCTCGACTTTGAGATGAGTTTTGCAACACAGGAGGACGTATTCAAGATTGGAGAGGAAGTCCTCTCAGCAACATTTGAGAAGTTTGCACCTGAGGGCGCAGTTGTTACACAGGCTCCATATCCGATCATCAGCTACAAGCAGGCTATGCTTGAGTTTGGTACGGATAAGCCTGACCTCAGAAACCCACTTAGAATAATAGATCTTACAGATTTCTTCCAGAGATGTACATTCAAGCCATTCCACGGCAAGACGGTACGTGCCATCAATGTACACAAGAAGCTTTCAAAGGGACAGCATGAGAAGATGCTCAAGTTTGCACAGAGCATCGGCATGGGCGGCCTTGGATATCTGGAGATACTTGAGGATATGTCATACAAGGGACCTATCGACAAGTTCATTCCTGATGATATGAAGGGTGAGATCGCAGAGCTTGCAGGCCTTCAGCCTGGAGATACTATTTTCTTCATCGCAGACGTGGAGGAGCTTGCAGCGTCATTTGCAGGACAGATCAGAGTTGAGCTTGGTAACAGACTTGATCTCAACGAGAAGAACGCATTCCGTTTCTGCTATATAAATGACTTCCCAATGTACGAGTACGACAAGGAGAGCAAGAAGATCATCTTCACTCACAATCCGTTCTCAATGCCACAGGGCGGACTTGAGGCGTTAAATGAGAAGGATCCACTTGATATCCTGGCTTACCAGTACGACATCGTCTGCAACGGTATCGAGCTTTCATCAGGCGCTGTAAGAAACCACGACATGAAGATCATGGTCAAGGCATTTGAGATTGCAGGATACACAGAGGATGATCTGAAGGAGAAGTTCGGAGCACTCTACAATGCATTCCAGTTCGGAGCACCACCTCATGCAGGTATGGCTCCTGGTGTGGACAGAATGATCATGCTTCTCAGAAACGAGGAGAATATCAGAGAGGTCATCCCATTCCCAATGAATGGAAATGCACAGGATCTTATGTGCGGAGCACCTGGCGAGGTTACAGAGCAGCAGCTCCGTGAGGTTCACATTAAGGTCAGACAGTAAAAAGGCCGGACGGCACTTGTAGTTCGAGATATGGATATGAAAACATATATACAAACACATTCAGTTACCTTCACTTCAGCTTGCTTACATTTGCATGCTGCGAAAACCGCGATAAGAGCGGTGCGGTCTTCGCAGCAGCAGTAAGCGCTGAAGATCAGTCACTTTCATTATCGTTTGTATATATGTTTCATATCTTATGTATCAAGAACTACAAGTGCCTGTTTTTTTGACATGTACTTGTGTATAAAAACGGTTTTAATTGTTTTTATGAGAATTGTAAGAGGAGGCTTTTGACGATGGCAGGTTTTCTTATAAAGGACACAACTAGGGAAGAACGAGAGCAGATAGTTGCCGATTCTCTGGGGAATATAGATGCTTACTGCGATGGATGCATGTGCGGTATCACAGAGATGTATCAGGATTATATTGACGGGAAGAAAGAGCTTCGTGAGATAAATATGGAGTTCAATGCGAGATATGTCCGGGATGAGAATATGGATGGACGGAAGTAAGCATATGGTGACAACTTTAATAATATTTATGTGGCAGAGCTGGAAAAGCCATGTTAATATGGACATACAGTTAGTTGGTTTACATTACATCAATAAATAAGAATTAAAAAAGGGAAATTTATATGGGGATACGAAAAGGAATATTTATAGGTGCTGCGATGCTCTCCATTATGGCGTGTACGGCCTGTGGAAATTCAGGTGGAAATGTTTCAGAAACAAATAGTGCGGAGACCTCGACCGGTGTGGAGAGCGGAATAATAGAGCAGCCACAGGTCATGTATGATGGACACATCTATTATTACAATGCAACCGGAAGAGATGAGAAATTGCCGGAAGGATACGAGATCGCGGGAACGATAAAAAGGGTCGACAGCAAAGACTATCCTGCAGAGAATTTTGCGGCAGCAGGCGTGGATCTTGAAGCTGGACAGGAAATATATATCAGCACAACTGAGAAGAATGTCATTTATCTGAAATATGACAGCGGATATGCGAGGTTTGAGAGAAGACCGGAGGAAGCTACGGAGAAAGCGCAGGATGAGACGAAGTCTGCAGAGAAAGAGAACGAGATAGAGGGGAATAGTGAGATGACAGCTTATATGGATGCTTCTATGGAAGAGGATTATGGGGAAGATGGAGAATTCGACTTTGACAGTATATTTGGGATAGATCAGCTTGACCTGAACTACGAGGCACATGTTGCAGGATTTGACGGAGAGAGCTTTTTGTATAGTGTGCATATTGATGGCGGTGTCACAGATGAGAAGGTAGATGAGATCCAGCAGGTGATGGCGGATTATTCTTCGCAAAATGGTGATGAAGAAAACTATATGGGGTATATTGATATATATAATGGTGAAGACCAGATAATGATATATCTTGACCTTGGCGGTGTATCAGAAGAAAATAGCAACATGGCGGTAACGGGTATACTGAACGCACTTAACAGTGTCTCAGGTATAAAGAGTGTTATCATAAACGAAGGGATGTAGAAAAAAGAAAACATGTGTGAAAAGTCCATGATGTTTATTCTGAAATCACAAAGTAATTTTTGGCTATCTTTTCAAAAGTTCTGAGTCGAACTTTCTACTTCATAAGCGCTTTTTTATTTAATGCTTATGAAGTAGAGAATTTTTACCTTATCGTAAATTCGCAAGATAAATTATATGTATCGTAATCCCAATCTCTTTCACTTTCAAAGAACGCAAATTGTTTAATCAAACGATAGTGTCCAGCAGGCAATTCTCCATAAAAACTTTTAACATCAATTTCTAATGTTAATCGTTCGTTAGGCTTAATAAAACAATCCTTTTCATTGCTCTTTGAGGGGTCATCAAGCTGTTTAAGTTGATACCAAGTGCCGGATTGTTCAGCTTCTATTTCAAAATAATTTGGTGAATATCGGTATTCTTTATCAGAAGTATTTTCTATTAGAAATGAAAGGTGCTTCAAATCTAAATCCTTTTCTGTACTCATTGAAATCTTCAAATCACCCAAAGTGTCAAGTGCTTCTTCACTTCCATAAGGAGAAACCTCATATTCTTCGGAATAATCTTGTACTACATGGTTATCACTGTCCTTTGCTTGACTGCACCCAACAATACACACCAATAACGATAAGTTTAGAAACATACATATTATTTTTTTCATTTGTCCTTATCTCCTTTCTTTTAAATTTATAATAGCAATAAAATGTCTATTTTCAATCAACTTTCATTGCAATTTATTTTTACTGTAACACATGCTCCCCCTGCTTCATTATTAGCAATTTGGATATTTCCGCCATGTCTTTCACTTAAAATCTTACTAATATTCAGCCCTAATCCCAAATGTTCAGTAGATATATCTTTCGATGATTTATAAAATGGTAATGTCGCTTTTTCAATATCAATATTTTTAAACCCGCAACCATCATCTGAAACAGATATAACTAAATTATTATTCTCTATTACTGCGCTAATAGCAATATCACTTTTTGCGTATCTAATACTATTAGAGAGTAAATTTTCATAAATCTGCATGACTGTATTTAAATTGATAAACAAGGTTATATTATCACCGCTTGTAGTAATTGAAAAATGTTTGTCATAACAAAGTGCTTCTGCTGTGTTATTAAAATTATCAATAAGTGCATGAAATGTAATCTGTTGCCGTGGAATATCAATATCCTCTAACCTATATAAGTTCGTCATAGCATTTACATATTTTTCAAGACGTGAAACATTTTTTGACATTACTGATATTTCATCTAATATTTCTTCTTGTGATACTAAGCCTTTGGGAATAAAGGAAAGCAGCATAGTAGCATGACCCTTTAGTAAAGTCAAAGGAGTGCGTAAGTCATGTGAAAAAGCAGCGTTTAGACGGCGCTGTTCAGCAAATTGTCGAAACATAGTTTCATTATTTTTCGCCAAACAGTCTTTCATTTTTTCAAAGGCATGACAGAGTTTTCCCATTTCATCATTTAATGGATATGATAACGTAAAATCTAAGTCATTTGCTTCAATTTTATGATACGCATTAGTTAATAGCTTAATAGGTTTCGATATTTTTTTTTTTATAAAAAAATGTTACACAACATATCATATTAATAGATAATACGATAGGAATAATTGCAACATTTAATGAACCTAAAACACGGTCAATAAGCCTATCCCGGTTTGTAAAATTAGGTGAAACTTCGATATATGAAACATGGTTCGGATAGACATATTCGTGTACTGGGCGTTCTTTTTGATAATCAACATTGAACTTGCATATCTCGTTTCCTTTCGTATCAAATATTGTGTATTTTGTTTGGTCATTACTATAAGCGGCGGTAAATGAACCATTTTCCGGTATATCATACCTTGTTGACATATTTTCATACTTATAGTTCAAATTTATTCTGTATTTGTCAACCATTGAAATTAAAAGTATACAAATAATTATTCCAATCAACAACGAAAACAAAGCATAAAGAACAAAGGACATCCTAATACTCATGCTATTTAACCGATTGAACCATCTGCTTCTCTTTAATTTTTCCATTTATATCCGCACCCCCAAACAGTTTCAATGTAAGGTCTATCGCCTAAAGATAAAAATTTTGCCCTAATACGTCTGATATGTTCTGTAACAACTGTATTATCACCAATGCCGTCTAATCCCCAAACTTTTTCATAAATAGTTTCCCGGTCAAAAACAATTCCTTTGTTTTGTGAAAGGAAAGATATTATATCAAATTCCTTTTTGGTAAAAGCCATATCCTTATTATGATAAAACACAATACGTGAGGAATAATCTATAACCATATCTTCATCAAATTGCACCTTTGAAGATGTATTGTGTCTTTTTTCTCTGCGAAGATGTGCTGCAATGCGAGCTTCTAATTCATCAACAGAAAATGGTTTTATTACATAGTCGTCTGCGCCAATAGAAAATCCTTTTATTTTATCACTATCTTCAATGCGTGCTGTTAAAAAAATTATAGGGCATGAAACATAATCCCGTATTCTTTCACAAACAGTAAATCCATCAATATCTGGCATATTAACGTCTAACAAAATAATGTCAGGTTTTTTTTCTACTTCTTTTAATGCAGCATTTCCTGCTGTTGCAGTATATACCGTATATCCAAGTTTGCTGAAATAGCAATACAGCATTGATACAATTTCTTTTTCATCGTCTACAATTAAAATACTCTGCGCCATAAATATGCCTCCATTGTGAATATCTGATTTAAGATTATCAAACAAAAATCTATTTCTAATCAATTTCTTTAATTTTCGATGTCATTAGATATTATATATGGCAATATGAGTTGTAGCAACCTTACTCTGCATGTTTTATGCTCTATTGCCATCAATACTATGATATGTGTAATCATATCTCAAAGAAAAGAGGAACAGTAAAATGTAATAGGGTGAAAAATATGAAGCAGGATAAAGTGAAGTATGATTTTAAGGCTTTCGGGCAAGCCATTAAAGCAGCAAGAAAAGCAAAGGGAATATCACGCAATCAGTTAGCCGACACACTGAATATTGCGCCCAGGTATATCGCGTCCATTGAAAACAGCGGGCAGCACCCAAGTTTACAGATTTTATATGAGCTTGTAACCCTGCTTGACGTATCAGTAGACCAGTTCTTTTTCCCGGAACGGGAACAAGAGAAGTCCACACGCCGCCGTCAGCTCGATACCATGCTTGACACAATGAGCGAAACAGACTTAAAAATCATGTCTGCTACTGCAAAAGGCATAGAGGAAGCCAACAATGACAGGACGGGGGAATAAAGTTCCCTCGTTTTTGTCTGCATAAAGTGAATGAAGCGCCGCAGAATTGCGGCGTTTTTCTTTTGCGCTTTTTGGCATACTGGGAGTTCCGTTGTAGTGATAAGTGAGGAAAAAACTTTCTTAGCAAGCATAGGAAAAGAGTACCCTTTTCCGTATTTTCGCCCTCCCGTCCTGCGGTGCGTCGGTTGAAAATTGCTTGTTGGGAAGTATGGAGGAGATTGAGACGTATATAGGCAGTATAGAGTCTGGAAAGAGCGGAAGTATAGATATCCTCACGAATGCCGTGGCGACGACTGCTGCGAGCGGTGATATGTCAAAGGTGATAGTTACATATGAGGACAAAGAGGGGAATGAGACGACGATTGAGGGGAATTTCAAGGCGACTGTGGAATCTCCGGTGTATGACAATGTAGAGAAGATAAAGGACAGCACAAAAAGCAGTGGTAAAAAGGTGTTATATGGTGTAATTGCTGTGGTTATAGTGATAGCTCTGTTATGTATATGTGCAATAAGAAAGCACAGGAGAAAAAAGGAGATTCTTGATGAATTTTAGATTCCGGTCACGGGGAGAGAGTTTATAAGGAGATAGATTGTATGGGGTGGATATGGCATTTGTGTCTTATGAATATGAAGAGAAGAAAGATCAGAACATTTCTCACCGTTCTCGGCGTGATGATAGGTGTTATATCGGTTGTAGCACTTCTGGCTGTGGGAATCGGAGTCAAGAACGAGATGATAGATTCTGCGGTTGCAAGTGGAAGTGTCAACCAGATAACGATATACAGTGAGACCGGAAGTAAGCATAAGGATCGAATGATAACGGACAGAACGATATCTACATTGGCAGATCTTGCAAATGTGGATGGTTGTTATCCTCTGTATGAGGTGCCTGTGAGTATGAAGTATGGGGAGTATGAATACTTTGGCAATCTTGTGGGTGTGCCGGGAAATGAGCTTGATGGCTGGAGTCTGGCCTATGGGGAAAACAGCAATTCTTCACATGGGACACCTGAACTGATCTCGGGCAGCAGTGTGGGCAAAATGTTCTTCAATCAAAAGATATTTGACAGTTACGAGAAGAGAGAGAATAAGAGTATTGCATCCCTTGTCGGAAAGAGATTTGACACGACCGTCGGATGGAGCGGTGAAAGTGACAGGATATTCAAACTGAAGCTCGCCGGGGTTTTATCTGATGGAGATACGGATAACAGCTCTGACAATGCCTCTGCTGACACTTCTTATGACAGCGCAGTTCAGGATGAAGAGTCTGACGAATCGCTGGACATCTCTGACAGCTACAGCGAGAAGTCTCAGACGATATACTGTGATATGGATTCACTGAAAAGCCTGCTCAGAAAGGTCAGCGCCGATGGCAAGCTGTACGGTCAGCCGGTGGATGGCAATGGCAACAGCTACCGTGAATTTGTCTACACATCAGCGGTGGTGATCGTAGATGATATAAATAACGTCGATGCGATGGTAAAAAAGCTTCAGGACATGGGGTATCAGACAGAGAATTCCAAGGAATATTTGGACACGATACAGAAGTACCTCAAGATGATACAGCTTCTTCTCGGCGGAATCGGAATGATAGCACTTATTGTGGCTGTCATAGGAATAAGCAACACCATGACGACCTCTGTATTCGACCGGGTAAACGAGATCGGTATATTGAAGGTCCTCGGCTGCGACATAGACGAGCTCAGACTTCTGTTCCTCATGGAGGCCGCAGTGATAGGACTTGTCGGAGGCGTCCTCGGAGTATTATCCTCCTACGGAGTGAGAATAGTGGTGAATAAAGCCGCCGTCTCCATGTTCAACCTTGCAAAAGGAACCCAGATAGCCATGATCCCATGGTGGCTTGCACTGACCGGAGTCCTCGGCTCCGTGATCCTCGGAGTGGCAGCAGGCTATTTCCCAGCAAGATGGGCCTCAAAACTAAGACCAATAGACGCCGTGACAAGGAGGTAAAAGGTCACAAAATTATCGCAAACATAAAGAAAAAGCCAGAAAGATACAAAAAACAGAAAAGCCCTATAAGAAAGTAAATTAGCTCGTACCCTGTAAGGGTGTGGGCCATCGTTAGTTCAGGAAGTCGAGCGTGATGGATCCACATCCTTACAGTGTACGGGCTTCACTATCTCAAAGGACTTTTCGTCCGTCCTTATTTCCTGTTGGCTCTGTAACGGAGAGTATGGTCAAGAATCTTCTTACGGATTCTGAATGACTTTGGTGTGATCTCCAGAAGCTCATCAGTGTCGATGAAGTCAAGAGCCTGCTCAAGACTCATCACCTTTGGAGGTGAAAGCTTGAGAGCATCATCTGATCCTGAAGAACGTGTGTTGGTAAGCTGCTTCTTCTTGCAGACATTGACCTCCATGTCCTCAGCACGAGGATTCTCACCTACAACCATACCGGCATAAACCTGCTCACCAGGTCCGATGAACAGTGTTCCACGCTCCTGTGCGTTGAAAAGACCATATGTGATCGAAGTACCTGACTCGAATGCGATGAGTGATCCCTTTGAACGGTAGCTCATGTCACCCTTGTATGGAAGATACTCGTCAAATGTTGTGTTGATGATACCTGTACCCTTGGTAGCTGTCATGAAGTCACCACGGAATCCGATAAGTCCACGGGATGGAACAGAGAACTCAAGTCTTGTGGTTCCATTTCCTGTAGGAGCCATTCCCTGAAGCTCACCCTTTCTCTGGTTCAGCATGTTGATGATAGTACCTGCAAATTCGTCAGGAACATCTATATAAGCGATCTCAAATGGCTCAAGCTTATGTCCGAGCTCATCTTCCTTGTAGATAACCTCAGCCTTACTTACTGCAAATTCATAACCTTCACGTCTCATGTTCTCGATGAGGACTGACAGGTGAAGCTCACCACGGCCTGAAACCTTGAAAGCCTCAGTTGTGTCAGTCTCCTCAACTCGGAGGCTGACATCTGTGTTCAGCTCTCTGAAAAGTCTCTCACGGAGATGTCTTGATGTTACGAACTTACCTTCCTTGCCTGCGAGAGGAGAGTCATTTACCATGAATGTCATGGCGATGGTTGGCTCAGAAATCTTCTGGAAAGGAATTGGGTCAGGATTCTCAGGGGAGCAGAGAGTATCACCTATCTGTACATCTGCGATGCCTGAAACAGCAACGATAGAACCTATCTGTGCTTCCTTAACCTCTATCTTGTTAAGACCCTCATACTCGAAAAGCTTTCCGATACGAACCCTCTCGAGCTTGTCCGGGTCATGCTCATTTACTATGACAAGATCCTCATTTACCTTGAGGACACCATTGTCGACCTTGCCGACACCGATACGTCCAACGTACTCGTTGTAGTCGATTGTGCTGACAAGCATCTGTACACCTGCCTCAGGATCGCCTGTAGGAGCAGGAATGTAATCAATTATAGTGTCGAACAGAGGCTTCATGTCTGTGCCTGGCTCGGATGAGTCAAGTGTTGCATAACCGGACTTGGCAGAAGCAAATACAAATGGGCAGTCAAGCTGATCCTCATTTGCATCGAGCTCGATGAGGAGCTCAAGAACTTCGTCAACTACCTCGTCAGGACGTGCCTCAGGACGATCACATTTATTTACACATACGATAACTGCAAGATTAAGCTCAAGAGCCTTCTTCAGAACGAACTTGGTCTGTGGCATAGGACCCTCAAATGCATCAACAACGAGGATTACTCCGTTTACCATCTTAAGAACTCGCTCAACCTCACCGCCGAAGTCTGCATGACCCGGAGTATCAATGATGTTGATCTTGGTGCTTCCATATGTTACGGCAGTATTCTTGGAGAGGATAGTGATTCCTCTTTCACGCTCGATATCGTTGGAATCCATGACACGCTCAGCGACCTCCTGATTGTCACGGAACACACCGCTCTGCTTTAAGAGCTCGTCTACAAGTGTTGTTTTACCGTGGTCAACGTGGGCGATGATAGCCACATTTCTGATATCATCTCTTGTTATCTTCATAATTTTCACTCTTTCTTTCAAATTTAGTCTACTTTACAACGGTTAACATTCTAGCATAGTGAAAAAACCAATGCAATAATTATAATGTACAAAAATGTTGTAAAAATGAGGGCAAATGGCGGAAAAATGATTATTTTGCAGCCGCTTTGAGCAGCATCTCTTTGAGTTCGTCAGGTGAGAACTTGTAATGAGAGTTGCAGAACTGGCAGTTGACCTCTATAGGCTCGCCCTCTTCAAGAAGACTTGCGATCTCTTTTTTGCCAAGGCTGAGTACCGCATTGTAGTATCTCTCCTTGCTGCAGTTGCAGTGCCACTCGGTAGGCAACTCATCGGTCACTACAACGTCATATCCTTCAAATACATCCTTGATGATGTCAAGAGGAGTCTTGCCCGCATCGAGGAGACTGGTGATAGAAGAGAACTCGTTAAGTCTCTTCTCAAGAACGTCTATGAGCTCGTCCGATGCAAATGGCATGAGCTGGATGATGAATCCGCCCGCCTGCTTTACTGTGTTATCTTTTTCCATGAGGACGCCGAGAGCAACTGATGTAGGGATCTGCTCTGATGTTGCAAAATAATATGTCAGATCCTCGGCAATCTCACCGGATACGAGCTGTGTCTGGCCGACATAAGGCTCCTTGAGACCGATATCCTTGATAACTGAAAGCACGCCGAGATCAAGTGCCTTGGCAACATCCAGCTTACCCTTGTCATTTGCGTGAAGGATAACGTTTGGATTGTTGACATATCCCTTGACTCTTGAATGTGCGTCTGCAGTTACGGTAAGTCCTCCGATCGGTCCGTTGCACTGGATCTGAAGTGTGAGTACGTCGGACTCGTTCTTGCACTGTGCTCCCATAAGTGCTCCTGCTGTGAGCAGTCTTCCAAGTGCGGCTGTAGCCACAGGGCTTGTGTTGTGGATAGACCTTGCGGTTTCCACGATATCTCTTGTTGTACCGGCGAAGAATCTTACCTGATTGTTCGCTGCCATACCTCTTATTATATGATCGCTCATGTTGTATACCTCGCTATTCTATGTTGATTAGTTTTGTTACATTTTGAAATCTGTCCGGTTATCTCTATATATAATCGCATTATAATAATGATATATTGGACAATCTTCACCATTTTATATTATGAATGATGATAAGACAAGCCTATTCATAGTGTTTGTTATCCTGGTGTGTCTCCCTTGCAACCACGTATACCCTTTCACTGGAATCTGTGGCTGGCTGCCATGTAAATGCATCGTACATGGCGACGAGCTCCATGCCTGAGTCAGCAACGCATTTCCTCATGTCATCAAGGGTCAGGCCTCGCTGATAATGGAATTCCTGATACTTCCTGTATAGAGGACACTCATCATCCGGCTCCATGCCTGATTCTGGGTATTCTGGGAGAAACAGGCTGAGAGCCAGCTCATTTATATCGGTTTCCGTATCGTAGTAGTTATCCCAGATAAAGCTCACGTCGTCCCTGTCCTCGGCTATGGTGCTGTCGGCAACCACATCCTTGAAATAGTGGCGGGTCTTGAAGTCGCAGATAAATATGCCCTTTGATTCGAGATAGTTATTTGCCAGCCTGAATGCGTGGGTTATGTCGGCAAGCTCCGTAAGATAGTTGATGCTGTCGCACACGCACACGATGGCATTCACCGTGCCGAAGAGCTCAAACTCCCTCATGTCCTGCATGAGATATAAGATGGATTCATGTCCTGTATCCAGCTTTTTCTCATTTGCCACCTCAAGCATCTCATATGAATTGTCGATACCGATCATGTCGTATCCGGCATCCGCAAGCCTTTCCGTTATCTCTCCGGTGCCACATCCAAGCTCACATATGAGCCCTTCGTTCACTCCGTATTTTCTCAAAACTTCTATTATATATGTGCACCAGTCATCATATGGAATGTTGTCCATCAGTTCATCATAGACACTGGCAAATACCTCATAAGCGTTCATGCTTCCTCCTTCAGCCTACGCTGGTCAAATCTCTTGATAACAGTTTGAATTGTACCACAGCTTAAGTTTTATAGTAAACTGCAATAAATAATTATGCATAAAATTCGAATGATTGTTGAAGAAACTTAAAATAGCATTTATTATGTTACTGGGCAGAACAAATATAAAAATCAGAAAGAGGACAAGCAGAGATGGAATACTGGGATATTTACGATGTGAACAAGCAGCCTACAGGACGCACTATGAAGAGAAATGACTGGAATATGCAGCCGGGGGATTATCACCTCACAGTGCTCGGTGTGCTCCAGAACAGAGAGGGAAAGTATCTAATTACCAAGCGTGTCATGACAAAGGCGTGGGCAGCAGGCTGGTGGGAGGTATCCGGCGGCGGAGTGCAGGCAGGAGAGTCATCCATAGAGGCTGTCAGACGAGAGGTGATAGAAGAGACAGGCATAGACGTAAGTGATTTCGATGGAGGCTTGCAGTTTACATATAGGAGAGATAACCCGGATGAGAAGGACAACTACTTTGTGGATGTCTATAAGTTTACTGGAGATTTTTCGGAAATAGATATCAGGCCTCAGGAGGCGGAGACCGATGGTTTTAAACTGGCAACGCTGGATGAGATAAAAGAATATGCAGAGCAGGGAATCTTCCTTCATTATGACAGTATCAAGAAAGTGTTTGAATAAGCCGGGCTGCTTATACCAAAAAACAGTTTGAAAAACACAGCATATATGCTAATATAGTTAAGATTAGAGAGGAATCGGGCGAAAAAGCGTTATAAAGCCTGAAAAGATAAATTTCAAGGAGGCATTTTCAAAAATGGCTGAGACATATAACCACAAAGTCGTTGAAGGAAAGTGGCAGAAGGTCTGGGATGACAACAAGGCATTTGCTGCTACAGATGATTATTCAAAACCAAAGTATTATGCGTTAGTTGAGTTCCCATACCCATCAGGTCAGGGACTCCATGTAGGTCACCCAAGACCATACACAGCGCTTGATATAGTAGCAAGAAAGAGAAGAATGCAGGGCTACAACGTTCTGTATCCAATGGGCTGGGATGCATTTGGTCTCCCTACAGAGAACTATGCGATCAAGAACAAGATCCATCCAAAGGAAGTAACCAAGACCAATGTTGCAAGATTCAAGAAACAGCTCCACTCACTTGGATACTCATTCGACTGGGACAGAGAGATCAACACAACTGATCCTGAATATTACAAGTGGACACAGTGGATATTCCTCAAACTCTTCAAGGCTGGTCTCGCATACAAGAAGGAGATGCCTATCAACTGGTGTACATCATGTAAGGTTGGTCTTGCAAATGAGGAGGTTGTCAACGGCGTATGTGAGCGTTGTGGCAGCGAGGTTGTCCGCAAGGTTAAGTCTGAGTGGATGCTCAAGATCACAGATTACGCAGACAAGCTCATTGAAGGACTTGACGGCGTGGATTACATCGAGCGTGTAAAGGTTTCACAGAAGAACTGGATCGGACGTTCAACAGGAGCTGAGGTAGATTTCTCAGTAAAGGGCAAAGAGGACAAGCTCCGCATATATACAACAAGATGCGATACATTATTCGGAGTAACATACATGGTAGTTTCACCGGAGCATCCAATCCTTGACAAGTACAAGGACGAGATCGGCAACTGGTCAGACATCGAGGCATACCGTGAGCAGGCAGCGAAGAAGAGCGACTTTGAGCGTTCAGAGCTTGCAAAGGATAAGACTGGTGTATGCATAGACGGACTCACAGCCATCAACCCTGTAAATGGCAAGGAGATCCCTATATACGTATCAGACTATGTACTCATGAGCTACGGAACAGGTGCTATCATGGCGGTTCCTGCACATGATGACAGAGACTGGGAATTTGCAAAGAAGTTCGGACTTCCACTCATCCAGGTTGTTGCAAAGGATGGCGAGGAAGTAGATATAAATGAGGCTGCATTTACAGACGTGGCAACAGGAGTGCTCATCAACTCAGATTTCCTCAACGGCCTTGAGGTAAAGGATGCAAAGGAGAAGATGATCAAGTTCCTTGAGGAGAAGGGTATCGGTCAGGCAAAGACCAACTACAAGCTCCGTGACTGGGTATTCTCACGTCAGAGATACTGGGGCGAGCCAATTCCTATCGTTCACTGCGATAAGTGTGGTTATGTTCCAATCGACGAGAGCCAGCTTCCACTTCTCCTTCCGGAGGTTGACAGTTACATGCCGACAGACAATGGTGAGTCACCACTTGCAGCTATGACAGACTGGGTAAACACCACATGTCCATGCTGTGGCGGCCCTGCAAAGAGAGAGACGGATACCATGCCACAGTGGGCTGGATCATCATGGTATTTCCTCAGATATACAGATCCTCACAACACAGAGGCTCTTGCAAGCAAGGAGGCACTCAAGTACTGGCTTCCTGTTGACTGGTACAACGGAGGAATGGAGCATACAACACTCCACCTTCTGTATTCAAGATTCTGGCACAAGTTCCTGTACGATCAGGGCGTAGTTCCTACACCAGAGCCATACCAGAAGAGAACATCACATGGTATGATCCTCGGTGAGAACGGCGAGAAGATGAGTAAGTCAAGAGGCAACGTTGTAAATCCTGACGACATCGTAGATGTATACGGTGCAGATACACTTCGTACTTACGAGATGTTCATCGGAGCATTTGACCTTGCAGCTTCATGGTCAGAGGATGGTGTCAAGGGATGTAGAAGATTCCTCGACAGAGTATGGAAGCTTCAGGACAGTGTGACAGACGAGAAGGGCTACTCCAAGGATATGGAGACCAAGATGCACCAGGTTATCAAGAAGGTTTCAAATGACTTCGAGAACCTGAAGTACAACACAGCTATCGCAGCCATGATGGCACTTCTCAACGACTTCTACAAGAAGGGAAGCGTTACAGCAGATGAGTTCAAGACACTGCTCATCCTGTTAAACCCTGTTGCACCTCATATCACAGAGGAGCTGTGGTCAGTAAAGAACTATGGCGGATATGTATATCAGCAGACATGGCCAGAGTTCGATGAGGCAAAGACAGTAGAGTCAACAGTAGAGATCGCTGTACAGATCAACGGTAAGACCAAGGCAACACTTGCGATCGGCAAGGAGGATCCAAAGGATGAGGTTATCGCAAAGGCTAAGGAAGTGATCGCCGACAAGCTCACAGGTAACGTTATCAAGGAGATCTATGTTCCTGGACGTATTGTGAATATTGTTATGAAATAAAAAACTATAAACATGAGAAAGCCACATGGAGAAAAATCCATGTGGCTTTCTTGATGTTAAATATATATCGGATTATCATTTATTTCAGATAAGGCAGCAGATTCTTGAGTGCGCTGTATGCACTGTCACGTTTGTACAGCGGTATCGATTCCACCAGTCTGTCAAGATCGTCATGAGTGATATAATCCTTGTTCTCGGGGGTGGTGGCCGGTTCCTTTCCGAACACCAGAAAATCCAGTGGCGCATCAAGAACAGTTGCGATATTGGCAAGAGTATATATACTCATACTTTTATATCCATGTTCCAGCTCATACACATAATGAGGAGACACTTTTATTTTCTCGGCAAGCTGTTCCTGAGTGAGATTATGAGCCTTTCTCACATTTCTTATCCGCAATCCCAAGTCAAAGATATCTATCACAATAACCTCCATCTTGCTGAAACAATATCTATCAGCTACATTTTATGCAAATAGTATCTGTCAATAACGGTATCGCCAGCCAGAAACTATCAGGTACAAAAATGTGAAACTGTAGCTGATAGCTACAAAAATGAAATTGTGTTACATTCAGTGAAATGCATTTTTTACAGCATGGACTTTATCATATTTATCTTTTGTTTTTCCTGTGGAGACATGCCTTCGCTCAGAACATCCAGAACGATCTCGGACTCGGATCTGCTGAAGGAGAGATCCCTTTTTTGCAGTTCTTTGTTGATCTCCATTAGCTGGGGGAGCATCTGCTCCGGAGTCATGGTGGACTGGGAGTTGGATAATCTGAGAAGAATTTCCCTTTTTAGCGGATGCATGTTTTTTAGTCTTGGGTCATTTTGAAGATTCATGTTTAATATCCCTCCATATCATATTTTTCAAACAGGTCTTTGACGGAGCTGTATATATCCTGGGATGACTGGGATTCAGTGTTGCCGTAGTTTTCTTCGCCCTCGGTTTCAGAGGCAGTTCTGCTTTGATAGTGCCGGTACAGAGAATCCGTGGATTGCTGTGTGTTCATGGCTTCCATGGTCTTCATCATATCCATGGCTTTTTTCATGCTGGCAAACTGGTCCCTGATATCGGGAAATCCACACCCGGCAAGGGATGACAGTATATCATCCTGATTGTTTATATCTTTGTGGAGTCCACAGGAGTTTACATAATTTGTATCGCGCAGAGCATTCAATATGGTCTGAAGTTCCATGATCTTTATGTACATTGCCAGAGGAGCTTTCATACGGTCGTCCACAAATGGGAGAATGGCCTCCATCATGAACAGGCGGTCATCTTTTATTAAGTTGTCCAGTGGATGATGGAAGTTGCCATTAAACATATGAAGCTCCGTTTCATGCAGTGATCACTTGGTAAGACAGCTATACTATATTCTATTGATTTTTAGTAAAAAAAATACCAGCAGAATTGCTTCTGCTGGCCACCTTCTGCGGATATCGTACAGTCATTCTGCCCGATATCCCGTTTATAGATCGTGGTGAGTCCGCTTTTAGCAGCAGCCGCAATCATTGCCGCCGCAGCCACTGCAGCCACATCCGTTGTTATTGCCACAGCCACCGCAGCAGAATAAGAGAAGGATGATCCAGATGCAGCTATTGTCATTGCCACAACCGCTGTTTAAACCGAAACCATCGCCGCCGCAGCCACCGCAGCAGAGGAGAAGGATGATGATCAGAGTGCAACTGTTGCATCCACATGAACCTCCGCAAGAAAGTCCATTTCTGCCGCCACAGCCACAACCGCCACAGGCACACTGTGTTGCTGATAAATCACTCATGGTAAGCCTCCATTATTTTGTTCATGGTTTAACATATTCGCATGAACATGATGTGTTACACATTTGTTCAAAAAATATTTTGTTTCATTTAAGATATCTAAAATGTGTTATAAAGCCGCCTTAAGGCATCCAATTCGATGTTCTAAAAACAGATTTACTATGCTATAATAAGCGCAGGTACGCTGAGAATCAGCGTAGGAAGTTTGGAAGGAAAACGATAAAAAATGACAGGGGGAAGATAACTTGCTATATCGTTGTGTGAATTGTGGGGGTAACGTAGTGTACGACCCTGCGAAGAAAAAGATGGTCTGCCTTAGTTGCGGGGGAAGCGACTGTCAGGAACTGGTTCCATCACAGGAGCCTGTAATATGTATAAACTGTGGTTCACAGATACCTTACACGGAGTATCAGTCTGCGGGAAGATGTCTTTCATGTGGAACATATCTGCTCAGGGATGACAAAGTAAATTATCCGTATGGGGCTGATGTGATACTTCCTTTTAAGATATCAAAGCATGAGGCTGAGGAGAAGCTGAGGAATGAATTTGGTAAAAAGCTATTTATACCGGGAACATTCCTTTCACAGAAGACGCTTGAGGCGCTTAAGGGAGTGTATGTCCCATTCTGGATGTACGATTATGATTCGGATGTGGCTTATGAGGCCATAGGAACAAAGGTCAGATCATGGACGTCTGGAGACAAGAGATATACAGAGACTTCATATTTTGATGTCGGAAGAAGCCTGCATGTGAATTATGAGGGCATACCGGTTGATGCATCAATAGCCATGGAGGATGGAATCATGGATCTCATGGAGCCGTACAACTACAAAGAGCTCATGCAGCATGACAACAAGTACCTCTCGGGATTCTATGCGGAGACTTACAATATGCCGCCGAATGAGGTGGAGCCGAGGGCTCAGGCAAAGGCGGAGAAGGCAAACAGAGATTGGGTGAGAAGCACCACAACCGGATATTCATCACTTACAAATGAGAGATTCAGAAACAACAACAGACTCACGGGAACAAAGTTCGGACTCATGCCGGTGTGGGTATATGAGTACCGTTTCCAGGGCAAAAACTATAAGTTCTATGTCAACGGACAGACTGGAAAATGTGTTGGAACAGAGCCGAAGAGCATGAGTAAGGCAGTTGGACTTACCGCACTTTTGTTTGGCGCAGCATTTGTATTGCTTGATGGCTTGTCTATGTTATTGGGGGTGTTGTAAATGAATGCAGTAAAGAAATTTATCGTGGCAATGCTCGTGGTACTTGGACTTGGAATAGTGTTCTTTATAGGATACTTTGTGAAATCAAATGCCAATCTCAAGCATGACGCCAGAAATAATACAGAATGTAAGACAAATGAGAGAGTGTTTGACTATGCAGATAAGCTGTCTGATTCGGAGGAGGAGACTCTCCGCGGGGAGATAGCAGAATTGGAAGATAAAGTGGGTATGGACTTTGTTGTCGTTACCATGGATCAGTACACAGATCTGTCAGAATATGATGCCGATGCAGTTTCATATGACATAGAGTCTAACACAAAGGATATAGCAGAGAAGATCTGTGATTATTACAGATTCGGCTGGGAAGAGTGGCCTGCAGGAACATATCTTGACGGCAGGGATGCCAGCACAAGCGTAGTTATAGTTGCCAACTGGCAGGAGAACGACGGATATGTTTATCTGTGCACAGCCGGCAAGGCGAAGAAGAGAATAAGTGATTCCAAGGCGACATCCATAACGGAATACGGTGGAAAGATACTCAGATCGGATACTCTTGGAGCATTTGAGAGAATGATGTCAAGAACAGAGACGGCTATGAAGAGCAGCACAGGAGGATTAAAGTTCCTGTCACCATTTATATGCTTCCTTGTATCTCTGGGAGCAGCCATCGCATTCTGCATCGTGAATCTGTCGAAGAAAGCAGGAAAAGATACCACAACAGCTTCTACATACAGCGATGGAAATGCCAAGGAGCTTGACAGAAGAGATATATTTATACGTAAGGAAGTAACCAGCGTGACTATCCAGAGCAGCTCAGGAGATTCTGGTGGATCAGGCGGTGGCGGTGGTCATGGCGGTGGCGGAAGCCATTTCTAAAAATCTGACCGTACGCGGGAAAGACATATTATGAAGAACAGGAAGTTTGAAAGTTATATTCTAAAAAACAGAATACCCGGGATCATTCTATCACTGATCATGGTGGGATGCATGATCATCATGGCGTGGCATTTCAGTCTGCCGGACAGGATAAGGAGCAGGACATACAGAAGTATAGCTGATGTGGAATCCAGGGCGAATCCGAACGACAGGGATGTGACGATAACCGTGGATCGGGCGGATTATATAGGATACGATTATTATGTGGATTCTGAGAGGCAGGGCAGGTACTACTACTGTCAGCAGGATGGCAGATATGCCATCCTGCTCATCAGGAGTAACGAAGATGTACTGCTGAATTATACGCTGAGAGGCAGAGTAGTCTCTGCGGATGATGTGTATACATCGATAGTTGATGGCCTTGCACAGGACATGGGGATACCATCCCAGCAGCTTGAGAGCAAGGTATATCCACTCATAATAAGTGAGGTGGATTTTCCGAGGATCTATTATAATATGATGCTGCTGGTTCTTGTGCTGACGGCTCTGTGGGCGTTATATAATATAGTCAGATGTATATACAGTGTGTGCTGTCCATGGAAGGTGTCAGGAATGCAGGTCGTATCGGGCGGAAAGGCAGACAGAAATACTGTCAGGGATATAGATGAACAGCTCAGATACAATCTCTACTATGATCAGGATGGTATAGCCATAACAGACAAATATCTGGTATATCACGGAACCTGGCATACGGATGTGGTGGAACTCAGCACCATAGAGACGTTCAAGAAGCTCAGAACATCGGCGAATATAGGGCCGGCAGACAAAAAGATATACAAACTACTCATGGTGGATGTGGATGGCGTGACATATGAGCAGGACTTCAAGACGGAGGCTGCCATAGATGAAGCATTGTCATATCTGAGAGATTCAGGGAAAAAATAAAACAGTATATGCGGTTCGTTATCAAACGGATCGCACATACTGTTTTTGTTTTGCCTATTGTACTGTGCAGACTATACGTCAAGCTTGTCCTGATCGGAGAGCACTGATGGATCCTCAGATACATCTGAAAGTCCCATGTACTCATCGCCGATTACCTCTGATGTCTCAGCAGCAGCGGCATTTGCAACGGCACCAGTTGCCTCGGCGAGAACATCCTCAGCCTCAGCTACGGTCTCGGTTACGGCCTTTGCGGTTGTCTCATCCGGAATATCCGCTGTGGCTTCCGGGGTTACAACATCCTCGGTTGCGGCTTCTTCGGATGTGGTTTCTTCTGCTCCGGTGGTGTCTTCGTGAAGTGTGAAATATTCACGGTCGCCATCTTCGGTGGAAGCAGCTTTTTCCTTAACCTTGTCCTTGAGCTTGTCATATGTGTCGGATACTGTATTCTTTGCTTTCTGGACTGTCTCGGAATCTTTTACTTTATTGTAGGTATCCTTGATCGTATCCTTTGCCTTTTGGACTGTCTCAGAGTCCTTTACCTTGTGGTATGTTTCAGAGTCCTTGATCTTTTGGACTGTCTCGGAGTCCTTTACTTTGTGGTAAGTATCTGTAGCTGTGGCTTTTGCCTTCTTTACAGTATCATTGTTCTCAACTGTCTGGTAAGCTTTCGTTGCCTTGATCTTGTCTTTGAATAAGTAGCAGACACTTCCTGCAGCGGCAAGAGTGAGCGCCATTTTTGCCAATTTGTTCATGATAAAAATCTCCTTCCCATAGAATATAACCTGTCCATTTATTTTAATATGTATTCGTGTCAAATGCAATAAGTGTGGTGGATTGATTCACAGGAATTAATATTTGCGAATGATATACCGTGTATGATATATTCATCTATAATGGAATGGATATGTGGAGGTAAAATGGAACATGAATAATAGTGGACAGGATTACAACAAAGAAGAACAGGCGATAAAGGCACTTCAGAAAAACTATTTTCTATGTGCGGCACTCACACTGGCAGTGGGAGTTGGAATGCTCGCATTTACATCATATAAGGTGATCGGAATAATATGCATCGTGCTGTGTGTGGTATTTGGGGTAATGGGTATCGTGCTCGTTGTCAAGCCGGACATGATAGATGTATCAGAGGATGGTGTGATGTCATATAAGAAGAAGGACAAGCCGGACAAAAAGTAAATATATTGTTTTTTATGAAAGGACGATAACATGAACGAATACAAGGACGAAAGGGACATTTTGGAGAAGGACATCAAGGCGCTTGAGGGGAAGTCTGCAACGTATTCAGGGGTTAGATTTGTGATGTTCCTTGCAGCTCTGGCAGGGCTGATAATAGGCATATATGACAACAGAGTGACAGTGCTGATCCTGGGAATAATAGCCGCTGTGGCATTTGTCGCAATGGTGTTTATCCACGGAAAGCTTAGTGAGGAGCTGGAATATAAGAAAGCCAAGTCGGAGGTGCTCAGGAGGTATATAGAGAGATTCGGCGACGGCTGGAAGAAGTTTGAGGACAACGGTGCACAGTATCTCGGCGATGACGATCTGGTTGCAAGGGATATGGACCTTCTTGGACAGAGCTCTCTGTATCAGTTTATCTGTGTTGCGGGAACCGAGGAGGGAAAAAGGGCTCTCGCCGAGAGTATACGCGATCCGAAGTACGATATAGCAGACATAGAGAAGCGCCAGGAGGCGATAAAAGAGCTCACTTCAAAGAGAGAGTTCTCGATGGATTTTGAGACCCTCGGTGTGAAGACCGGAATGGGCAAAAAGAAGAAATATACCGCGGATGAATTTGTGGCATACTGCAATGGCGATGACCATATACCTGCGGTGTTCAACATATTGAGATTTTTACTGCCGGCGATAACACTGGTTGCATTTATACTTGGAATAATGGGTGAGATAAACATAGGCTGGACGCTTGTCTCATTCTTTGTTGTGCTTTTGTTCTCCTGGCTTTTTGGCGGAGTTGCGGGTCAGGCTGTCATGCCTATGATCTCATTTGGCTATGTGATAGAGGACTATATAAGAATGTTCGAGCTGATCTCCGGGGAGAATTTCGACAGTGAACTTTTAAATGATATCAAGTCGCATCTGTCAAATGACTCTGGTGCCCTGGCGGCTATAAGAAAACTGAGGATGATAAGTGCGGCGTTCAATATCAGATACAATCCTATAGTTCATCAGATACTGTGTGGACTTATAATGTGGGACTTCCACATAGGCAGGATGATGGACAAATGGAAACAGAAGAATGGACAGAGCGTTGAGGGCTGGATAAAGGCTGTCTCTGATATGGAGGAACTCATGTCATTTGCTGTCCTTTCAAGAACGAGGGAAGTGAGCTATCCACAGGTCGGCGCAAATGCCAGAGTGCATGTCACCGCCAGGGATATGAGACATCCTCTGATAAGCCCTGATACAGTCGTGGCAAATGATGCGGACTTCAAGGGCGGTGCCACGATAATAACCGGAAGTAATATGTCCGGAAAGACGACTTTCCTCAGAACACTGGGTATAAATCTGGTGCTTGCATATGCGGGTGCTCCAGTGTGTGCGGGCTATATGGAGGCTGACAGGATGAAGATATTCACATCCATGAGGGTGACCGATGATGTCAGCAATGGAATATCAACGTTCTATGCAGAGATACTCAGGATAAAGACGATGGTTGAGTACAGAAAAGAGAACAGACCTATGCTCTGTCTTATAGATGAGATATTCAAGGGAACAAATTCTGCTGACAGAATAGTGGGAGCAACACAGGTCATCAGAAAGCTTGCGGGAGCGGGTTCAATGACACTGGTATCGACACACGATTTTGAGCTGTGTGATCTCAAGGCGGAGGACGGAACACCTGCTGCGAACTATCATTTCGAGGAATATTACGAGGGAGACCAGTTGAAATTCGACTATAAGAAGAAGGATGGCAGGTGTACCACGACAAATGCCATGGCGATACTTCACATGGCAGGACTCGACTGATGCTGAAAAATGGCATTATCTGGCATAACAGTAAAAATGCACAAAAAATGCGATTTTTTTAGTGCTATAATTTTTGGGTAATTATGCACAATGACAGTTATCAGTAATAACCAAAAACTTTGTTGAATGATTTTACCAAATATGTTATATTTGGAGTAGTGATTTGAGGGGAATAATACAAGAATATTCGTAAGCCAGACATACGAAAACAAAAGGAGGTAGACATATTATGTTACCAGCAAATATAGGACAGGCAGGGGATAACGCATTATCAATAGCGGCATCCAGTAATAAAGGAACACTTATTCGTTATCTGAATGATCAGGTTGAGGACGGATTCTATACATTGGTTATAGACAGCCTGAAGGATTCTAATTTTGATCTGTCGACCATGACAGTGGATGACGAGGTTCGTGCTCAGTGTACAAAGCTGTATGAGCTTGCAGAGTTTGTAGACTTCAATATAAAGGCGACCGGACACTATGCGATCGAAGAGTGGATAGAGCCTTTATTCAGATTTGTATATGGTGATATTGACCCTACCGATATAGATGCGCCTGTATCAGCTACAGGTGTTTATCGTTACAGTGTATGGCTGCTGTATCTCTTACAGCTTGAGAAGATCCCAGAGTGCATGAGACTGATCGGGGATAAGATCGCTCCACTTCTCATCAACATTTCATACCAGATACTTGAGGATGATGACAGACCAAAGAACTTTGACAAGGCTCTGCTCGGATACCTGGATTTGATCAATGTGGTTATGGAGATGGATATCTCAGCCAAAGACATAGGATCTGATTCATATATCAACAACCTCGAGGTACTTTATGATTACGTCATCGAGGATGCACATGCACCTAACGATTACAAGATACAGTTATCTATCAATCTCTTCTCTATCTACATTGCGAACAAGCAGTATGAGAAGGCATTCCAGTTCTACGGACTGAACGCAGAGTACATACCTATAGATAACCTGTCAGTATACTCCAACTTCAAGGAGCTCATCAAGAATGTCACAAGCACAGAGGCAGCAAAGATCCTCAGCAGCAAGGTGGCTTCAGAGATCTCCAAGCAGGAGGTATACAACAAGAGGATAGATTCACTGCTTAATGAGACCTGCGCATTTACCAAGAAGGTATATCAGGCCATCGAGAATGAGCCGGAGGTCAAGAAGGTACTTCAGACACTTGGTTCAGGAGCACAGCTCAGCGGACGTCAGAACATTCCTGAGGGAGCATATGAGTACAACAAGCTCTTCATAGAGTGTGGAATCAAGGCATATGTTAACTCTGATATAACACAGAAGTCATATGAGGAGAAGTATGAGAGTCTGGAGATCCTCTCCAAGGCACTCAATGTACTGTTTGAGGGATACAGCTTGTATGAGGTATCGAACAAGATCGAGGATCAGTACATAGAGCTCACATGGTGCTGCAACTTCCTGAACGCCAATCCTTCAATGCTGAAGGCATTCTTCAGTGTAAAGGAGAAGGTAAAGGTATTTGATGTCAGAAAGAAGTCAATTGTTGAGAAGAACAACAAGAACAAAGAGGTTTACTCAATGCTTGACAATAGACAGAAGATCCTTCTGTTCATGGCTGCTGAGGATATGGTCGTTAACGGACTCAACAGTACCAAGAAGATGGTTCTTGCATCAAGCTACGATATCAATACAGCCAAGAAGTACCTGCATGATACATATGTCAGAACAGCTCTTCCTGAGAAGTATAAGGAGGAAAATGAGCAGGGTGGCGGTGGTCTCTTCGGTAAGAAGCAGCAGGCTATGCCGGCTGATCTGGTATCACTGTGTAAAGTAGCTATTGTTGAGGAGATGCTGTGCAAGTCAGAGTACCTGTACCATCAGCACACTCTCAAGGGAATAGACAAGCCATCAAACGAGGAGATGACATACTCTGTAGCATGTCTGATCAAGTGTATCAACCATATGATCAACAAGAAGAGCAAGGCTGCTGCAGCTCCTAACAAGAAGGTCATCATAACCAAGACAGGTAAGGTTATAGAGCTCAACGATGAGTCAGGACAGGCACTAGAGAAGCAGGAGTCAGGAATCATCGAGGCTATAGACAATATAGTTGTCCAGCTCAAGGATAAGAGTGAGAGCAACGTCAAGTATGTAAAGGATTACATTGAGGATCTTATGAATACACTCATGAAGTACAACTGGGATATGAATGTACAGCTTGATGAATTCTCAGGTGAGGAACTCAGAAACAAGGCCTTCCTTGTTATCAAGAAGCTCAACTATGATCTTCTCAAGTAATCTGATATTACAGGACAATTAAAAATATCAATATATTATGTGAAAAGCACCGGAACAAACTATAAGTTTGTTCCGGTGTTCTTTTTAAGGGTGGAAAAATATAGTTGTATATGCTAGAATGGGTTGGATTTAATAAAGATATAAGATCAGGAGGATAAGAAATGGCAAAATTCATCAAGACACCGGTAAAAGGTATGTGTGATCAGCTTCCGGCTGATATGAGGCTTAGAGAGCATGTGCTTTCAATGATCAAGACAAGTTATTCCAGATTTGGATTTACACAGATAGAGACTCCTGTTATGGAACATATAGAGAATCTTACAAGCAAGCAGGGCGGTGACAATGAGAAGCTTATCTTCAAGGTGATGAAGAGAGGCGCAGACCTTGCGAGAGCCATCGATGCAGGTAAGGGAGAGCTGGCAGACAGCGGACTCAGATACGATCTTACACTTCCACTCTCAAGATATTATGCGAACAACAAGGAGCAGCTTCCAAGCCCATTCAAGGCACTCCAGATCGGACCTGTATTCCGTGCGGATCAGCCACAGAAGGGACGATTCAGAATGTTCACCCAGTGCGATATAGATATACTTGGTGACAATACAAACCTTGCGGAGATAGAGCTTGTGGCAGCCACATCCGATATGCTCTCAAGAATATTCTCTGAGGTGGGAATAACAGATTTTACTATCCACATCAACGACAGACAGATACTCCGTGGTGCTGCGAAGAATGCGGGATTTGCAGAGGAAGACATTGCTTCAATACTCATCAGCCTTGACAAGTATGACAAGATAGGTCTGGATGGCATAAGAGCAGAGCTCACAGAGAACGGATACGACGCAGAGATGGTGGACAAGTATCTTGAGATATACCAGAACCTTGGAGATATGAGCTGCGCTGAGTTCTGTAGGGACATAGACGCTGAGTGCCTTGATCCAAAGGTTATAACCAATATGGACGAGATCATATCAAGTGCAAAGACCATGGTTGCAGATGGCGTAAAGATCGTATTTGACCCTACTCTTGTGAGAGGTATGGGATATTACACAGGACCTATTTTTGAGGTTACAATAGATGACTACAACTTCTCCATCGCCGGCGGCGGAAGATATGACAAGATGGTTGGAAACTTCTGTGGACAGGATGTTCCTGCAACAGGATTTTCAATAGGTTTTGAGAGAATAATCACCATCCTCAAGGACAAGCTTGAGAATGGATACAAGATAGATTCTGACAACGTGGCTATCCTCATTCACAAGGATGTGACACTGGACAAGAAGCTTGAGATCTTCAAGGAGGCAAAGGAACTTCGCCAGGCAGGTAAGACAGTGACTATCCAGATGATGAGAAAGAACATGAAGCAGCAGATAAACATGCTGGAGTCAGAGGGATACACAGAGTTCAAGAAGGTGTACAACGACTAACATACGTTCTGAGGATCACACAGATGTGTAACATCATGACAGAACGTATATGTTACTGAGATATTTAATAAAAGGCTGTATTCACATATCAGGCAGATATGTGAATACAGCCTTTTGTGTTGCGTTATGAATAACAGAAATTATCTTACCATGCCATGCTTTTTCCTGAAGTAGAAAATAAACGGCTTTTCAATGATCCTCTTGAGGGTGATCTGTATCTCCTCGTGGCTTGTGTCTATAGGCTTGACAAGGATAGTGTGTATGCCAAGGCTGGCACTTCCGATGATGTCAGTGTAGATCTGGTCGCCCACGGCGATCGTGTTGTCTATGTTGCAGCCTATCTCGTTCATGGCACGGATGTAGCCCTTTTTCGATGGTTTGCCGGCTTTGAATATGTAATTCACCTTCATCTTTTTGTTGAAAGCGGCAACCCTTGGCTCCTTGTTGTTGGATACCAGACATACCTTGAAGCCCATGGCCTTGAGCTGTTCCATGAGCTGGATCGCTCTGGATGTGGCCGGCTCATTATGTCTCACAAGAGTGTTGTCTATGTCGAACAGTATACCTCTGTATCCCATGTCGTAATACTTTTTGAAATCTATCTTGTATGTGGATGAATAGTATTCATCCGGCAAAAATCTGATCATAGATATCCTCCCAGTTTGTTGTCGATTCATTATACCACAGGTGGACAGACAGTTGTATAAACACTTAATAAAATAATAAAATACCATATCCCGTCACTTTTATGTTTTTAATTTGTGGCAAAACATGTATAATAAAAATGATTAAGTTCAGATATAAGTAAAAATGATGATGGGCATATCAGATATGTATGCCAGTTTGCATATTGGATTAAGAACTTATATAGAATGAGGTGTGGGATATTGCACAGGGCGTATGTTCTAAGAAAAGAAAATAATAAATATATGCTGGATGTTATCAGTCCGTATGAAGCACTGTACAGTTCTGTATTTGGGGTGCAGGCGGATACGCTGTCCTATTCACAGGATGGTATGTGCAGGCGGATGTTCGATGAACTCATAGACAAACTGAATTACAGGGAGAAGATAGTGATAGATAAGCTCTATGGCTACAGACATGACAGATGCAGTGTGCCGGAACTTGCCTGTGAGCTGGAGACCGATGAGGAAGGTGTGAACAGTCTGAAGAACAGTGCGCTGGACAGACTGAGGGATCCGGATAATTACAAATATCTGGAGAAACGGTGGTATTCAGGAACGGATATAACCAACACTGAGTACGAGCTTGATTTCAGGAGAAAGCTCAGAGCGGAGCTTCAGAGATATCTGGCCGGTCAGAAGTCAGATATTGACATTTTAAGTGCGATAATGAGGAGAAATAAGATCTCTGTACAAAGGATATACAGGAATGTGCAGGCGGCAGCTACGGATCAGGGACGGTTTGAGACCTCTATATCAGGGAAGAAGAGTATAGATGATGCTGTAAATGAGCTGAAGGCGTTCAAGATAGCTGCACGTCCTGTTGAGAGCATCAGGAAGAAAAAGTCTGTAAGGGGAAATGTAGAGACCGTGCTCATAACAAATGATGGGATTGAGCAGGCGTATAAATACAGCGGACTCAGCGATGAGGATATAGCGGAGTGCGTGTGTCATGTACTGACGGACAGTGACGAGGGACATGGCTGTATACTTGACTTCAATATGTCAGATGGACTTATGGGACTCCTGTTGCTGAAGGGCTATCTGTATCTCGACAGTCTCATGGAGGACAGAGACAGGATATTGGCGGAGCTTCAGAGTGGAGGCTTTCAGACTCAGGCGGAGGAATTTGCAAAATTTGCGGACAAGGCGGAGATATACATAGCGGATAAGACGCACACGTCCATGACGTTTATTGTTGTGCCGGAGGCTGTTGCGCTTCGAATATATGAGGATAGGCCGGTGGATTACCATGAACTGCTGTCCTGCGCGGAGGAGACGGACAGGGAGTTTGCGGTCATGCTCATAAGAAATGAGAAGAAGGAATTTGCTGACTTTTCGGGACTTACGGTCACCGATGCTGCAAAACAAAGGCTCAGCGTATTGCAGAGAGACAATGAACATGCAGATGCAGTGTGATATATATTGACTTTAGGAGGAAAAACGATGGGATTGATAGCGGTCAATATCATAGGCTTGATAATGTTCATACTGGCAATAGTAATGTTTGTGCTGGCTGACAGTATGGTGGGAATAGCTATAGGTGTTGTGATCAGTGTAGTGTGGCTGACATTCACCATAACAGCAAATGTACATATACTCAAGGGAAGACGCTCGACGGAGAAGCTCAAGGACAGTGCCAGGGGACATTTGTTTGATGCACAGATAGAGAGACTCAACAGACAGTATGAGAGCATAATGTCCAGGGAGGAATACTTCCAGGAGAATGTGGAGGAGGGCAGTGGTGTCCGCAATCTGTACGAGGATATAAAGCAGCAGGCACAGAGCAACATGGACAGTGCCATAGGCTTTATACAGACATACGATTATTACACTAGACCCCAGCCGGTATACCTCGACAATCTGTGCAGACAGGGCGACGAGCTGGTGAGAAAGTTCAATATTCTGGTGGAGAAGATGGTTGATATTGACACCAACCTGAGCTCGCTGGATATGAAATATGTGGATGATGTCATAGAGTGCATGAATGGCATGAGGCAGGATGTCCACAGTCAGGGAATGTAAAAGGAGGAAGAAATGGATAAGAGGACAAAAGGATTAGTGGTAGTCGGAGTGCTGGTGATAATTGCGATGATCGCGGTCATTATCGGAATAGTCGGCAGGAAGGTTATCAACATAGCAGGCGGTGGAAATGGAGGATCATCAAGATCGGATATGACTCTTGATGAGTTATATGCGGATCTCGATGTAAGCGAAGCGACCCCTGTAAAGGGTACGGTCACTCTGGACACTCCGGATCTGTATGCGGAGCTGCCTGAGATAGACAAATATCCACTGGCAGTTGAGGGCAATGGAGACATAGATATAGAGATATTTACATCAGGTGAGAAGGCGGGAAAGGACAACGACTCATGGCTTATAGATGTTGCAAATTCCTTCAACGGTTCTGGTGTGAAGACAGCGGACGGCAAGTCGGTATCGATGAGCGTGAGATCAGTGCCATCCGGTACAGCCGCTGACTATATCATTTCCGGCAAATATCTCCCGGATCTGTACACCCCGAGCAACACCCTGTTCGGAGAGTATGCGATGTCGAACAGCGGCAGCCTTGAGCTTTACGCGGACAGACTGGTTGGAAATACAGCGGGAATCCTTGTGAAGAAGGACAGCGGTTACACTACTGCTGCCGATGCCATAAAGGCCGTTCAGGACAACAAGATCACCATGGGATACACGAACCCACAGACAAGTGCCACAGGACTTAACCTCCTGCTCACGCTGCTTCAGGACGGAGAGGATAACTTTACAAAGTTTAACTCAAACATACCATACGTTGCATATACAACACAGCAGATGAGAGATAGTGCATCAAACGGAACACTCGATGCTATGCTGTCAGAGTATCAGGCATATATCAATGACAGCAATCTCGTGTCAATGTATGATTTCATTGCATTTGGCGTGAGACATGACAATCCTGTATACATATGTAACAAGTCGGGAAAGTCTGCATCAGAGCTTGAGGCCATACAGCTCGTTGTGGATTACTGCAAGAGTGATGATATGCAGACGATCGCGACAAAGAGGGGCTTCAATGCCAACGATGATTATACTGCGACGGAAGAATTTTCCGGTGCACAGGTCACACAGGGTCTCAAGACATACAAGAAGACAAAGGATAACGGCAAGGACATCATCGCGGTGTTTGTTGCGGACTGCAGCGGTTCCATGGACGGAGATCCTATGAACCAGCTCAAGAACAGTCTGACAAACGGTGCGCAGTATATCAATGACAACAATTATGTTGGGCTTGTCAGCTACTCAAGCTCAGTTACAGTGGAGGTTCCGATCGCCCAGTTTGACCTGAACCAGAGATCATATTTCCAGGGATCGGTCAACAATCTGATGGCTTCAGGCGGAACGGCTTCGTATGATGCCGTTGTGGTTGCGATGAAGATGATAACCGATGCAAAGGCAGAGCACCCGGATGCAAAGTGTATGCTGTTCCTTCTCAGCGATGGATATGCCAATGTGGGATATTCCATGGATGAGATAACAAGCGCGCTCAGACAGTCGAACATACCTGTATACACGATAGGTTACGGCGGAGATGCTGACACGGATGAGCTTACAAAGCTCTCAGGAATAAATGAGGCGGCATCTATAAATGCGGACAGTGATGATATTATCTACAAGATAAAGAGCCTGTTCAATTCACAGCTTTAAAATTTATCGGTAAAATACATCATAAAAAACAGTTGCATTCCGTTTGCATATGGAATACAATATAGTCGTTTTTAAGAGACAACTGCATATGATGATAGATCTTCGGGGGTGAGTGCAATTCTCCACCGACGGTGTTAGGGAAACCTTAAGTCCGTGAGCCATGAGGCATGATCCGGTGTGATTCCGGGACCGACAGTATAGTCTGGATGAGAGAAGTATTATATATTCAGAACAGGGTATCTGATGGAAGTCCGTTGTGATGGATTTCGGTGATTGATACCTGAACAAGAGAAAACCCCGAAGTTATCTTCGGGGTTTTTTCTTGTGTTTTGAACAGATACTTCGGAGGCTTGAATGAGCAATATCCGATAGTCTGTCTGTAAAGGTATTAAGTAGGATGGTGGTCATATGGAAAAATATGATATAGATGATGAATTTGATCCGTCATATATGAGACGTGCCATAGAGCTTGCAAGGCGCGGCACTGGAGCAGTGAATCCAAATCCGCTTGTAGGTGCGGTCATAGTGAAGGATGGCAGGATCATAGGAGAGGGATATCATGTGAGATATGGAGAGCTCCACGCTGAGCGCGCAGCATTTGCCAGTCTTAAGGATCAGGCAGATGCCGAGGGCGCAGTCATGTATGTGACGCTTGAGCCGTGCTGCCATTTTGGCAAGCAGCCTCCATGTGTGGACGCGATCATAGAGCACAAGATCAGAAAGGTCTACTGTGGTTCCGATGATCCGAATGCTATGGTGGCAGGAAAAGGTTTTAAGAGACTGCGTGATGCCGGGATAGAGGTGTACACACACTGCCTCAAAGCCGAGTGCGATGCCATAAACGGTATTTTCTTTAAGTATATAGTAAATAAACAGCCGTATGTGACCATGAAATATGCCATGACCATGGATGGCAGGATCGCTACCCACACAGGGGCCAGCAAGTGGATAACCGGTGAGGCATCAAGGGCGTATGTCATGGAACTCAGAAACAGACATAAGGGTATTATGGCGGGCATAGGAACAGTGCTTGCGGATGATCCGATGCTGACATGCAGAATAGAGAAAAGCACGGACAGGGATACTGATAATGTCAGAAATCCGATCAGGATAGTTTGTGACAGCAAGCTCAGGATTCCGGAGGATTCACAGATCGTACAGACCGCCGGGGAGATAGAGACCATAGTTGCCACGACGGCAGCGGGAGCTTCAGACTCAGCAAAGTGTGAGAGACTCAAGGATAAAGGTGTAAGCATCATAGAGACTGAAGATGTGGATGGACAGGTGAATCTAAGGCAGCTCATGACGATCCTCGGCGGGAAAGGCATAGACGGAATACTGCTTGAGGGCGGCGGCGAGCTCAACTACAGCATGGTGTCTGAAGGTCTTGTGGATGAGGCGTGTGTATTCATTGCCCCGAAGATATTTGGCGGCGAGGGCAAGTACAGTCCGGTATCCGGAACGGGTGTTGATGTGCCTGCGGATGCACATATGTTTGGACTTGACGAGGTCAGAAGATTTGATGAAGATGTGATGCTCAGATACAAAAAGGTTTAAGAACTTATAGAAAAGAGGTCATACATGTTCACAGGAATAGTAGAAGAGATAGGAACTATAAGAAAGATAGATAAAGGCGTAAGCTCCTGCAGCATCACGGTGCAGGCAGACAAGGTTCTCCATGGAAGCCAGGTTGGAGACAGTATAGCGGTAAACGGTGTGTGTCTTACTGCAACCGGCATATCGGGGAATATCTTTACTGCGGATGTCATGCCTGAGACTTTGAGACGAAGCGGACTTGGACAGCTTACCGGTGGCAGCAGGGTGAACCTTGAGCGTGCCATGGCGGCCGGAGGAAGATTTGGCGGACATATAGTGTCAGGACATATAGATGGAACCGGAACGATCAGAGAGCTCAAAAGGGAGGACAATGCAGTGTGGGTGACAATAGATTGTTCTCCGAAGATACTCAGATACATCATTGAGAAGGGCTCAATAGCCATAGACGGTATAAGCCTTACGGTTGCGTATGTCGATGATATATGCTTTAAGGTGTCGATCATTCCGCACACGGCGGGAGAGACGACGCTGCTGGATGGCAAGCCGGGCAAGGTGGTCAACCTTGAAAATGACGTGGTTGGAAAGTATGTTGAGAAACTGCTTATGCCATACAAAGGTGACGATACAGATGAAAAGCTTTCAAATGGAAATGCTTCAGATAGATCAGGACTTGATATGAAGTTTCTGGCAGAAAATGGATTTATGTAGACAGATATTTTAAGGAGGTAGAGTGATGAGTTTTGAATTCAACTCGATAGAGGAGATCGCTGCAGATCTTGCGGCGGGAAAGCCGGTTGTCATGCTCGATAACGAGGACAGAGAGAATGAGGGAGATGTAATCTGTGCAGCAGAATTTGCTACAACGGAGAATGTCAACTTCATGGCAAAGTGGGCGAGAGGTCTCATATGCATGCCTATGGATGCGTCATATGCGGATAAGCTGAATCTCCCACAGATGTGTATAACCAATACAGATAACCACTGCACAGCATTTTCAGTATCAGTGGATCATGTGGATACAACCACAGGAATCTCAGCCGAGGAGAGAGGCTACACAGCCAGAAAATTTGTGGATGATAATGCAAAGCCGGATGACTTCAGAAGGCCGGGACATATGTTCCCACTTCAGGCAGTTGCAGGCGGAGTCATAGAGAGAAACGGCCACACAGAGGCTACAGTTGATCTTATGAAGGTTGCAGGACTTAAGCCTTGCGGACTGTGCTGTGAGATCATGAAGGATGACGGAACCATGGCGAGAAAGGATGACCTTGTGGAATTTGCAAAGGTTCATGGCCTTAAGATATCGACCATAGAGAAGCTTGTGCAGTACAGAAAAGAGCATGAAGTATTCGTTGAGTGCGTAGCCAAGGCAAAGCTTCCAACAAAGTATGGTGAGTTTACGATCTGTGGATATATCAACAAGCTGAACGGTGAACATCACGTGGCACTCACAATGGGTGATATAGCTGACGGCAAGCCTGTTCTCTGCCGTGTGCACAGCGAGTGCCTCACAGGCGATTGCTTCGGCTCACAGAAGTGTGACTGCGGACAGCAGCTCGATGCGGCCATGAAGGCCATTGCCAAGGAAGGCAGAGGCGTGCTCCTGTACATGAGACAGGAGGGCAGAGGAATCGGCCTTATCAACAAGATCAAGGCATATGCGCTTCAGGATCAGGGGCTTGACACCGTTGAGGCAAACCTCAAGCTTGGTTTCCCTGATGATGCAAGGGATTACACCATAGGAACACAGATACTTGTGGATCTCGGAATCAGACAGATCAGACTTCTCACCAACAACCCACTCAAGGTATACGGCCTTGCAGGCTACAATCTTGAGATCGTGGAGAGAGTTCCTATAGAGATAGAGCCAACCAAGTTTGACGCATTTTATCTCAAGACAAAAAAAGAGAAAATGGGTCATATGTTAAATGATGTTTAACTTTTCATAAGGAGGATAAATCAGATGAATAAGGTAGAAGGAAAGTTAGTGGCAAATGGAGCAAAGATAGGTATAGTAGCAGCGAGATTCAATGAGTTCATAGTTTCAAAGCTCGTCAGCGGTGCAGAGGATGCGCTTCTCCGTCATGATGTGAATGCAGACGACATCACAGTTGCATGGGTTCCGGGGGCATTTGAGATTCCTGTAATCGCAAAGAAGATGGCTGCAAGCGGCAAGTATGACGCTGTTATCTGTCTTGGTGCTGTTATCCGTGGTGCGACAAGCCACTATGATTATGTGTGCAACGAGGTTTCAAAGGGCGTTGCCTCAGTATCACTTGAGACAGGTGTACCTGTAATGTTCGGAGTTGTTACAACAGAGAATATCGAGCAGGCCATCGAGCGTGCAGGAACAAAGGCCGGCAACAAGGGTTATGACTGCGCTATGGGAGCTCTTGAGATGATCGACCTCATGAAGCAGTTGTAATGCAGACTGCAGAAAATGCGATATAATGAAGCATGCTGATGCATGCGCAGGTTATCAAGTGAAAATATAATGCGTACAGAAGATACAGGCACGTGTAGTTATAATACATGTGCCTGTAAATATATGACAGGATGGATATAATATATGAAAAGCACAGACAGGAAGATATTGTTCTTTGATATAGACGGAACGCTTATAACCGAGGACGGAAGGAGATACTTCCCGGACAGCGCAAGGCGTGCGCTGGCGCAGGCGAGAGCCAACGGACATCTGGTGTTCATCAACACTGGCAGGGTTTACTGTAATGTCACTGATGAGATCAAGGCTGCGGGTTTTGACGGCTTTGTGTGTGGCTGCGGAACATCCATTTACTATGGCGGCAAAGAGCTGTTCCACAATGATGTCAGCAGGGATGTGTGCAGGGATATAGCTTATGCATGCCGCAGATATGACATGTTTGGAATGTATGAGCACAGAGACAAGGTGTACGTGGACGGTCAGAACATGGGAAATGAACTCCTTGCAGAGATGGTCAGATACTTCCGGGCAAATGGAATATTTGTTGGGGAGGATGTGGACTCGGATGACTTTGAATTCGACAAGTTCTGCTGCTGGTTCGCGGATGACAATAAAAATGTTCCTGAGTTCCGCGAGTATGTATCACAGCATTTTGACTATATCGACAGAGGTTCAAATTTCTGCGAGATAGTTCCCAAGGGATTCAGTAAGGCGACAGGTATACAGTATCTTCTGGATTATTTTGATATTCCGCTTGAAAATGCATATGCATTTGGTGATGGCAACAATGACGCACCTATGTTATTATATTGTCCGAACAGCATAATCATGGAGAAGGGGCCGGAGGAGCTCAAAAGACAGGTTATGATGGTCACAGACGATGCGGAGAATGATGGAATATATAAGGCTATGGTGAAGCTAGGAATCATAGAGCCGATGGAATAGCTGGTTCATTTTGCCGGTCAATAATTATTAGAGTTGGAGATTTATATGGAAGAACAGGAAGAGAACAAGAAGGTGACGCTGCTCGATCAGTTGTCGATAGCGGTCAGCAGTCCGAAGAATTACAAACAACTGGTTAAGCTGAAGACGGGACGCCTTGTGTGGTTTGTGGTGATCATATCCTTTTTACTGGCATTTATAGAGTTTGGAATAGACGCCATATTCTGGGTTGGCAAGGTCGGAGGTCTGAGGAATCTCATAACAAATAAGATCCCGGCATTCACATATCATGACAATAAGCTCGACATGGAACACGATATGCAGCTTGAGATAGGAAATGCTACTCTGTACATCAACACGGAGAATGCGTCAGTGAACCTTGACTCCATGGAAACGGATGGAGTGTACATCGCCATAGGAAGTGAGAATATAGTCATGGGAATGGTCTCAGATGGCAAGGGCTATGATTACATGGAGACACCGCTCAAATACATGTTCCTGCCGGATGGCTTCAACAATAGCAAGCTGGCGGTACTGACACCGGTATTTTATATGTACATGGTGATCATGTTCATTGCGATGATGGTGGCATCGGCGGGCAGACAGCTTCTCCTTGCGCTGATATTCAGTATAGCGGGCAATAGACTTGCAAGAATTCTCAACACGGGACTGTCCTACGGCAAGGTATTTACGATATGTGTCTATGCACAGACTCTGGCGGTGTTCATAATGTCGGTCAACACTGCTCTTGGCTATCTGTTATCCTCGTTTGTTGTATGGATCATCGCACTTGTCGTGTCCATGGTATTTATGAACAAAGCTATAGGAAGCTATGTGAGTGGAGATATACCGCCGGGAGATGTGTTCTGATAAGGCGGTCATTTGGTTTGAATAGGTGGAGGCATATATGGAGATAGAGAGAAAATACCTTGTACATGAGATACCTGTCGATCTGACAAAATATCAGGTGAAGCACATGGAACAGATGTATGTGTCCGTGAAGCCGGTCATAAGGATCAGGAGAACGGACGACAGACGTGTGCTCACGGTCAAATCCAAGGGCCTGCTCAGCAGGCAGGAATTCGAGATGGATCTGGACGAGGATGAATACAGGAATCTCAGATGTAAGGCAGACGGCAATATAATAGAGAAGGACCGGTATATAATACCGCTTTCCGATACAGACGGAACCTGTGGTGACAGTGAAGTGGACAGGGAACTGAAGATCGAGCTGGACGTGTTCGACGGGATATTTGGCGGACTCACCTATGCTGAGGTTGAATTCCCGGAGGAGAAATTTGCAAATACATTTGTGCCGCCGACGTGGTTTGGCAGGGATGTGACTGAGGACGGTATCTATCAGAACAGCGCCCTGAGCGGCATGGACAGACGTGATATAGACAGTTTTGTAAAGAGTGCGAATAAGGAGGAAAAGCGATGAAGGCAAGAGTTTTATTTGCAACAGGTTATGAAGAGGTAGAGGCTCTCACGGTGGTGGATCTCTTGAGGAGAGCCGGAGTTGAGTGCCTGATGGTGTCGGCTGACGATCAGGATACAGTGACAGGAGCGCGAGGCATGGAGGTCACGATGGATGAGAAGTTATCAGAGATTGATGACCAGTGCGATCTTGTAGTTCTTCCTGGAGGTATTCCGGGGGTTCCGAACCTCAAGGAAAATTCAAAGGTTCAGGCCATGGTCAAGGCACAGAATGACAGAGGCGGTTATGTGGCTGCTATCTGTGCGGGACCTACAGCACTTGGCGCATTTGGCGTGCTTGCGGACAAGAATGCAACATGTTATCCGGGATGTGAGGATCAGCTCATGGCGAAGCGCCACAGCACGGAGCCGGTAGTGGTGGACGGAAATGTGATCACCAGCAGAGGAGTGGGAACAGCCATAGAATTTGCACTTAAGCTGGTAGAGATACTCATAGACAGACAGACTGCGGACGATCTCGCAGAGAAGATAGTATATAAGAGATAATGAATATAAAAATATCAGTTAGGAGCCTGGTGGAATTCATCTTCCGCAGTGGCGATATAAGTGATAGCAGTAGTGGGACTCTGTCCAGAGAAGCGATGAATGCGGGTAGCAGGATTCACAGGAAGCTTCAGAAAAGGGCAGGGTCTCATTATAATTCAGAGGTGCCGCTCCGGTATACAGAGGAGCTTGGCGGACATCTGATAACTGTGGAGGGCCGGGCTGATGGAATCATAGACAGATGCGGTGGCGAACAGGAAGAGCCCGGGGATATTGACGACGGCTTTGACATGGCAGAGGGGTATGCTGTGGACTTCCATGACAGCGATGTGCTTATAGATGAGATAAAGGGCATATACAGGAACCTCGATGACATGGAGAGCCCGCAGCGCGTCCACGTGGCCCAGGCGATGTGCTATGCGTATATATATTCAAAAGAGAATAATTATAGCTGGATAGATGTAAGGATAAGTTATGTAAACCTTGACAGCGAGAAGGAGAAGTTCTTCAGGCGGAGATATTCATTTGGCTATCTGGAGAAATGGTTCAGCTCAATGATGGCGGAGCTTTGCAAATGGATTGATCTGGTGGAGAAGCATCAGCTTATGAGGAATCAGTCCATCTCGGACATGGAGTTCCCATTTGAGTACAGGAAGGGCCAGAAGGAGATGGCTCTGTATGTGTACAGGGCTATTGAGCAGGAAAAACATCTGTATGTCCAGGCACCAACTGGAATCGGAAAGACCATGGCGGCGGTGTACCCGTCCATAAAATCCATGGTTCAGGGACACGTGTCGAAAATATTCTATCTGACAGCCAAGACCATAGCCCACACTGTGTCGAGAAATGCGGTGGAGCTGCTGGAGGACAGAGGGCTAAAGCTCAAGACTGTTATACTCACGGCAAAAGAGAAGATATGTTGTCAGGAACAGGTGGATTGCAATCCTGCGGTATGTCCGTATGCCGAGGGGCATTTTGACAGGGTAAATGATGCGCTGTACGACGTGGTATTACATGAGACGGTGGTTGACAGAGATGTGGTAATACGGTACGCACAGGCTCACAGGGTGTGTCCGTTTGAGTTGAGCCTTGATGTGAGTCTGTTTGCTGACATGGTGATATGTGACTATAACTATGTCTTTGATCCGAGGGCGAGCCTCAAGAGGTTCTTTGCGGCAGAGGGCGGTAAGCCGGGAGATTATGTATTCCTTGTGGATGAGGCGCACAACCTTGTGGACAGGGCATCGTCCATGTACAGTGCGGAGATTGTGAAGGAGGACTTTCTGGAGCTCAAGAAGCTCACAGCCCAGTATGGCGGCCGTATGGCAAGACATATAGGAAGCTGCAACAGAGAGCTGCTTACGATGAAGAAGGAGGTTCCTGAGGAGGGATACAGGGTGCTCTCGAGCATAGCACCTCTTCACCTGAAATTGCTCAGCCTCCATGAAGCAATACAGCTCTTTCTGGAGGAGCACAGGCAGATCCCGGAGAGAAAGGAAGTCCTGAACTTTTATTTTAATCTCACCTCATTTCTGAACATTGCGGAGATGATGGATGAGAATTATGTCGTGTATGACGAGATAAGGGATGACGGAAGATTTGTGGTGAGACTGTACTGCGTCAAGCCTGCAGTTAACATAAGAAACTGCTTGGACAAAGGGCTTGCCACGGTGTTTTTCTCGGCTACAATACTTCCTGTCAGATATTATATGGAGATGCTGTCGGACTGCCCGGATGACAGGGCAATATACATCCCGTCTCCATTTTCTGCGGAGAACAGGAAGATAATGATAGCAAATGATGTCACGACCAGATACACGAACCGTAATGAGGCGATGTACAGGAACATTTACAGCTATATAGAGCGCGTGATAAGTGCGAGACCGGGCAACTATATGGTGTTCTTTCCATCGTATGCCATGCTGGAGAAGGTGCATGTGCTCACTGAAGAGCTTCCAGAGTCTCTTGGGGTGGAAGTTATAGCCCAGGAACAATACATGACGGAGAGCGACAGAGAGAGCTTTCTGAGGGCATTTGAGGAGAAGAACAATGTGCTGGCACTGTGCATCATGGGCGGAATATTCTCCGAGGGAATCGATCTGACTGGTGACAGGCTGATAGGAGCGATAATAGTCGGACCCGGTCTTCCCCAGGTGTGCACGGAGAGAAAGCTGATGATGGATTACTTCGACAGCAGAACCGCGGCGGACGAAAAAGAGGCTGCATCCGACAGGAATGGATTCAGATATGCGTACCAGTACCCGGGAATAAACAAGGTATTTCAGGCTGCCGGAAGAGTCATAAGGACGGAGACGGATCAGGGGATAATACTTCTGATAGACGAGAGATTTGCCACCAGGCGTTACACGGAGCTGTTTCCTGTGGAATGGAATGACAGCGTGATATGCAACATGCAAAATGTGGACGGGATCCTTGAACAGTTCTGGGATTATAAAAGTAAAGAGATTTAAATATACAAAAGCATAATACAGTGCTATAATGGACACCTGATGAAGCCGGAGCGGCGGTAAAGCCCGGTTGTATATATTTTATCAATATGAAAAAGGGGATAGTGATGGTAGATATAACAGTAAAAAATATTCTGGAAGCTACAGGAGGCGTACTCCTCTGCGGAGATGAGAACACTGTTCTCACTGACATCTGTATAAACTCTAAGGAGGCCAAGGAGGGCGATCTGTTCGTGCCGATCATAGGAACAAGAACCGACGGACACAGATTTATAGAATCAGCACTTCAGACTGCAGCAGCCACACTCACATCGGAGCATGACAATGTTGTGGTGTCGGACAAGGCGTATATCAGGGTGGATGATACTGTTAAGGCATTGCAGGCCATTGGAAAGTATATAAGGAACAGATACGATATGCCTGTTGTGGCGGTTACAGGAAGCGTGGGCAAGACCACGACAAGAGAGATGATCACAGCGGCTGTCAGTGCTGGAATGAAGTGCTTCCACACAGAGGGCAATTATAATTCGGTGTACGGCGAGCCTATCACGGTGTCAAGGATGACAGACGAGTACGATGCGGCTGTTCTTGAGCTTGGAATCGGCGAGCCGGGTGAGATGGACATCCTCACTGATATAGCTCAGCCGGATATATGCGTTATAACGACCATAGGCGTTGCACATATAGAATATATGGGTTCACTGGAGAACACCCGCAAGGAGAAGCTCAGCATTATCAAGGGCATGGGCGAGAATGGAACACTGTATATCAACGGTGATGATCCTATGCTGTATGCGGTCAAGGATGAGATACCATGTAAGGTATACACATATGGCTGCGGCGAGGGCATGGACTTCAGAGCGACTAACATCCGCATGGAGGATGGATATTCTGTATACGATATGGTACATGGGGATGACGTTGTAACTGTCAAGGTAGGAGTGATGGGACTGCACAACGTGCGCAATTCATTGGTGGCCATGGCTGTGTCGCATCAGCTTGGAGTTCCATATGAGAAGTCGTCGAAGGCATTTGAGAATTTCAGAGGCCTCAGACAGAAGGTCATCAAGCTTCCTGGCAAATACACGATCATAGACGATACATACAATGCAAGCCCTGATTCCATGAAGGCCAGCACCGATGTCCTCTGTGACATGAAGTGCGAGGGCAAGAAGTATATCGTGCTCGGCGATATGCTTGAGCTCGGAGAGAAGAGCGATGAGTACCACTATGAAGTCGGAGAGTATCTCAGAGATAAGAAGATAGATGAGGTCATAGTCATCGGAGAGCATGCCCAGAAGATCAAGGAAGCTCTGGATGCCTGTGATACGAAGTATGCCAAGACTGTGTCATTCACTGACACGGAGGAGATCGCGATATATCTTATGGCGCTCATGAAGCCTGAGGATATAGTGCTTTTGAAGGGATCAAACGGAATGAAATTGAGTGAAGTGGTTAATATTCTCACGAATTAGTGTGTGTATTTGTACAAAATGACAAAAGCAGTCACGGATTTACAACGATCTGTGACCGCCTTTTTGTGTAAAGTGTTGCCATTTATTGTAAATCAATTCCCAAAACGATACAAAAGGGAGAAAAGAATTTGGTTATATTGAAAAAATATAAAAAATGGAGTAATATCAACCTAGCTTGAAAATAAATACATAAGATTACATAGATACTTTTTATTTGGGAGGAAAGAATCATGGCTACAGCAAAGAAGGCAGATGAGACAAAGAAGGTAACAAAGGCAACACCTGCAGCAGCACTTGCTAAGGTTGAGGCAGTTAAGAAAGAGGAAGCTGCAAAGAAGACAGCAGCTACAGAGACAAAGGCAGCACCTGCAAAGAAGGTAGCTCCAGTTAAGGAAGAGCCAAAGGCAGCACCTGCAAAGAAAACAGCACCAGCTAAGAAGGAAGAGCCAAAGGCAGCAGCACCTGCAAAGAAGGCTCCAGCAAAGAAGGCAGCTCCAGCTAAGACAACAGAGAATGTATTTGTTGAGTTCGCTGGCGGTCAGATCGAGATGGCAGCAATCGTTGCTAAGGTGAAGGAAGTTATTGGCAATAAGACAGTTAAGGAATTGAACGTATACTACCAGCCAGAAACAGGCATGGTATATTATACAGCTGATGGAGAATCAGGTTCTTACAGTCTTTAATCTATAGATGTTTGTTTTGAGACGGATCCCAGTCGTAACGACTGGGATCTTTTTTATGCAATATTGTGTTGTATATAATGGGCTTTCTGTGATAATATGTCATAGGTTAGCGACAGCTAACTAATGCTTTTACAAGGGGTAAGAGATGACAATACACGAGTATGGAGACAGGAAGAATCCGCATATATTGCTTATACATGGAATGTGGATGTGAATATATTAAAAAGCCTGTGATATGAACTTTGATTCATACCACAGGCTTTTTGCTTGCAGATAATACTATATATTATGAATTACTTTGTTGTCAGGAAATCTGCGTATGCTGTAGGAAGACCATGCTCTGTAGGATCAAGTCCCTTGATCTCTTCCTCCTCAGATACTCTAAGTCCCATAGTCTTCTTGATGATCAGGAATACGATGGTGATCGTAACTGCTGTCCATGCTGCAACTGCTGCAAATCCAAGTAACTGGATGAGAAGTGGATGAATGCCACCGCCGTAGAACAGACCGTTTAATGTATCATTTCCAGGAACAGTTGTTGTGGAGAAGAGACCTACAGCGATTGTTCCCCAGATACCATTTACACCATGTACGGCTACGGCACCGACAGGATCGTCAACATGTAATGCGTGGTCACAGAGCCATACTCCGAATACTACGAGAAGTCCGGCAACGATACCGATGATAGCTGCGCCGAAAGCATCGACTGTATCACAAGGAGCTGTGATGGCAACAAGACCAGCGAGTGAAGCGTTGAGACACATTGACACATCAGGCTTGCCATATTTGAGCCATGTAAATATCATACATGAAACTGTTGCAAGTGCAGGTGCGATAGTAGTAGTGAGGAAGATAGAACCTAACTGATCAACAGATGTTGCGGCTGCACCATTGAATCCGTACCAGCCGAACCACAGGATGAATACACCGAGTGCGCCGAGTGGAAGGTTATGACCAGGGAAGGTGTGAACCTTTACTACTTTGCCATTCTCATCCTTATTGAACTTTCCGATACGAGGTCCAAGTAATGCGGCACCAATCAGTGCTGAGATTCCGCCTACCATATGGATGGCACATGAACCGGCAAAATCATGGAAGCCAAGTTTTACAAGCCAGCCACCTGGATTCCAGATCCAGTGAGCCTCAATAGGATATATCAGCAGTGAGATGATAGCTGAGTATACACAATATGCAGAGAACTTTGTTCTCTCTGCCATAGCTCCTGACACGATGGTTGCTGCTGTTGCACAGAACACAAGGTTGAATACGAAGCTTGACCAGTCATAGTTTTCAAAGTGAAGGAACAAATCCCATGATGGTTTTCCGATGAAACCTCCGAGTGCCCAGTCACTGCTGCCGAGCAGAAGTGATGAACCGAGGATCATGAATGAGACTGTACCGAGACAGAAATCCATGAGATTCTTCATTATAATGTTTCCGGCATTCTTGGCTCTTGTGAAACCGGCCTCAACCATTGCAAATCCGGCCTGCATCCAGAATACCAGTGCGGCTCCGACAAGGAACCATACTCCAAATACAATTGTGCTTACGTCTTCCATAATCATTCCTCCTTTTAATACATTGTAGTTGTGGAAGTGATCAGATAATAAAAAAAGATGCGTCCCGCCAGGTATGCTCCTGACAAAACACATCTTTGTGCACATTATATCTGATCGTACGTCACTGAGATATGACTGATAATAAGTATCTCAGTGCCACACCTCAATTACTAACTTGGGTTGAGTATAGTATTGAGATATGGTAAAATATTGAAAAAATCGGACATGGAACGATAAACCTTATTATATTTTGCGCGGGCTTAATATAATAAAGCAAAGATACGGTAAAGATAAATAAAGTTATGCGGAGATGGCGTATGGATAGTCAGATTTTATTGAATGTTAATTTTTGCAGTGAAGTACATACTAATTTGATAGAAAAGAATGAGAAGTCTGTGTATGTGAGAGCTGGTTACAGCTTGGGTGGGCTGAGAATAGTGCCACAGGAGAATGCTGGGATATGTGTGATATGTACGGATGGACACATCAAAAGGGTGTATCCGGGTGAACTGGAGGCGGCTGTTTGCATTGAGGAGAGCTGCAGCTTCATATCTGTGGAGCAGGATCTTGGATTTGGCAGGGAGATTCTGGATACCCAAGATATGCGTCTGCTTGAAAAACTGCTGACGGCTGATCATGCATTTACAGGAAATGGTGCAGAAGATCCGATAGAGAGTGCGACAGAGGAGATCACGGAGCATATAGAGAAATGCGGATCGTTGTGGCAGAGGAATGGCATGGCTGATTCGGACATCGTGAAACAGGCGGATGTCATATATGCGGCAAAAGGGAAGATAAGCATATCAGAGCTTGCTGAGCAGATGGGATGCACCGTTAGACATGTGCATAGGAGATTTGTGGAGGAGCTGGGGGTCAGCCCCAAGAGGTTTGCCCGCATCGTGAGGATCAGGGAGACTGTGAGAAAAATGCTGGAGCATCCGGGCGGACATGTCACGGATTATATGGATGACATGGGATATTCTGACCAGGCGCATTTCCAGAGAGAGTTTAAGTGGTATACAGGGATGACCCCGGGGGGTCTTCTGAAGATACTGGGAGACAGAGCAGAACGATAAAAAACAGGCAGTGTACAAATGCCACTGCCTGCAAATTTAGAAAAAGGAATGATACTGGATACCTGTGCTTATTAGAGTGCTGTCTCTCCGCGCTCGCCTGTACGGATACGAACGACATCTGCCACATCATATACGAAGATCTTACCATCACCGATCTTACCTGTGGATATTCTCTCGCAAACCTTGAAAATGATCTTGTCCGCAACATCGTCTGCTGCGATGGTCTCGATCTTTACCTTTGGAATAAGGTTTACAACATATTCGCTTCCTCTGTAAGTTGTCTTATATCCCTTCTGATTACCGTAACCCATGATGTTTGATACCATGGCACCTGTTGATTCACACTCATCAAGTATTGACTTTACATCATCAAGCTTTTCTGAACGAACTACGATTTCAAGTTTCTTCATAATTACAGTCCTCCTTTTACCCGTTGGATTTATTTTTTATGATTATAGCATAGCGAAAAATCCAATTCCATAGCACTTCGCAAATGCTGAAATATAAAAACGATTCGAAAGACCACAGTTGTAAAATGACATAAAAAACGGGAGTTTGACTTAATATTATTAAGGAGAAAATGATGGTATGAGGAGTTTGGTCACGGCTATTTTACAGTAATTTCATATTTGCAGGTGTTGGTAAATGTGGTATATGTGTGTTATTATATTTCTGACTGAGACTATATGTATAATCAGGAAAGGAAAATGAGATATGGCAGAGAATTATGATGATATAGATAAGAAGACACCGGATACGGTGGATACCGATGGACATGCATCGGATGATAAGGATAACGATGACGACTACGAGAAATACTGCTACCTGTGCAGGAGACCGGAGAGCGTGGCCGGCAAGCTGATACATATGCCTGGAGATATAAATATATGTGCGGACTGCATGCAGAGATCATTTGACAGCTTTAACAATTCCGGTTTTGGCAACATGCCGGGGCTTGGCAATATGCAGTTCATAGATCTTACGAACATGCCATTTGGCAATATAGACATGTCCAAGTTCAAGGCACAGAATGACGTGCCAAAGTCACAGAAGGTCAAGAAGAAGGCGCCAAAGGAAAAGAAGCAGGAGGAAGAGCTCACGCTTAAGACCATTCCGGCTCCTCATAAGATCAAGGCTATGCTGGACGAGTATGTTGTGGGACAGGAATATGCCAAGAAGGTTATATCCGTGGCTGTATACAATCATTATAAGAGGGTTCTCACAGATACCATGGATGATATAGAGATAGAGAAGTCCAACATGCTGATGGTGGGACCTACAGGCTGTGGTAAGACATATATAGTCAAGACCATAGCAAGACTTCTCAAGGTACCTCTCGCAATAACTGATGCCACAACTCTAACTGAGGCCGGTTATATAGGCGATGATGTTGAGAGTGTTCTGTCAAAGCTTCTCGCCGCCGCCGACAATGATGTGGAGAAGGCAGAGAGAGGAATCGTGTTCATAGATGAGATAGACAAGATCGCCAAGAAGCAGAACAGCAACAGCAGGGATGTGAGCGGTGAATCCGTACAGCAGGGACTGTTGAAGCTGCTTGAGGGTGCGGATGTTGAGGTACCTGTGGGATCGGGCAGCAAGAATGCTATGGTTCCCATGACGACCATCAATACAAGAAACATACTGTTTATATGTGGTGGAGCATTTCCTGATATAGAGGAGATCATCAAGCAGAGGATCAGCAAGCAGGCGTCCATGGGCTTCAAGGCTGAACTCAAGGACAAATATGATGATGATCCGAATCTGCTGAGACAGGTTACAACCGAGGATCTCCGTGAGTTTGGCATGATACCTGAGTTCCTTGGAAGACTTCCGGTACTCTTCACACTTGATGCGTTGGACAAGAATATGTACGTGAGCATACTCAAGGAGCCTAAGAATGCGATATTAAAGCAGTATAAGAAGCTCCTTGCACTGGATGAGGTGGATCTTAGATTTGACGATTCGGCATACGAGGCGATAGCCGAGGAGGCGATCAAGAGGAAGACGGGAGCCAGAGCATTGCGTGCAATTATAGAGAAATTCATGCTGGATATCATGTACCAGATCCCAAGGGATGACACCATAGGAAGGGTGACCATCACAGGTGATTATATAAAGGGCAAGGGAAGCCCTATCATAGAACTGCGCGGAACACCGGCACTTGAGGAGGCAAGCGCAACTCAGATCGATAAGCAGGACTGAATAGATCTGTAATGACAATAATGCGATAACAGGAAAATGCTACTTGATAATATTTTATCAATATGCTAGAATATCACCGTTCATTAAGGGAGTAGTCAGCGCAGAGCTTGCGTTGTGATATCAACATAATGATTGGCAGCCATCGGTCGATGATGGCGTGAATCTGGTATTACTGTAGATGATGAGACTTTCTGGACAGCTTTTAGCTGCCCGGGAGGTCTCTTTTTATATGTGTCTGTGACTGCATCCGTCAAATCTATATCAAGGAGAAAAATTATGAGTATTGCAGAGTTATTCCTGTTGGCAGTTGGTCTTTCAATGGATGCATTTGCCGTGTCTATCTGTAAGGGGTTGTCCCTGCGCAACATCAAGGTGAAGCACATGCTTATCGCAGGTGCGTGGTTTGGAGGATTTCAGGCACTTATGCCGACGGTAGGATATGTCCTCGGAAGCTTTTTTGCAGATCTGGTAAGCAAATGGTCACACTGGATCGCATTTGTGCTCCTCCTGTTCATCGGCGGAAGCATGATCAAGGAGTCGTTTGGCGGGGAAGAGGAAGTAGATGCAGATATGAGCTTTAAGGTCATGTTCCTTCTGGCGGTTGCAACCAGCATAGACGCACTGGCGGTTGGAGTGTCATTTGCATTCCTCAAGCTGTCCACTCTGTATATCATACTTGCGGTATTATTCATAGGATGTATCACATTCATATGTTCAGCGGTCGGAGTGAAGATCGGAAGTATATTCGGAACAAAGTACAAGTCAAAGGCTGAGCTTGCCGGAGGTATCATACTTATACTCATAGGAGTAAAGGTTGTTCTGGACGGACTCGGTATATTGTAACCTTAACATAAAATAAATGGACAATAGTATGGTTTATGGCATACAATGTGTAGATAGGTTATGTGAAGGGACAATATATTAAGTAAGGAGTAGATGTATGACCAGATTCAAAAAGAATATGAGAAGATTTGTCGTGGCTGCTGTTGTCGGAGCCATGGCCATGTCGATGACTGCATGTACTTCTCATATGTTTGATGAGAAGACTATCACAGGAACAATAAAGGATAATGCGGACAACTACACAAAGGTGCAGAAGGAGTTCGAGGAATATCTGCACGATGAGTATGTGGACAGTGTGACATCGGACACACTCTCGTACAACTATGAGATAAAGGATGGGGATGCCCTTGGTATTCCTGAGCCGGAGGCATCTCTGGGCGATTCGGATATGAGCGATGAGGGAATCAAAAAACGTAAGGCTGAGTTTGATGAGTCCTTTGACAAGCTCAAGTCATTTGACAGGGACGATCTCACGGAGAGCCAGCAGCTCACATATGATATACTTAATCAGTATCTGGAGACGGAGTCAGAGGGTTATCTGAACATATACCTCAGCGAGCCGTTCTCACCTATGAAGGGACTGCAGTCGAATATATCCACATATTTCACAGACTACCGTTTTGACGACAAGGGTGATGTGGAGAGATATCTCCAGGTGCTTGGAATGGTAAGGGATTATTTTGATGACAATCTAGAGTTTGAGAAGACAAAGTCCGAGAAGGGATATTTTATGAGTGATGCCGTGTGCGATAAGGTCATCGAGCAGTGCGAAGACTTCATCAAGGACAAGGACAATCACTTCATGATACAGGTGTTCAACGATAACATCGAGGCGCTGGACTTTCTGACTGCGGACGAGATAGCGGACTTTGAGGAACAGAATAAGAAGGCCGTTGCGGAAAGTCTTATACCTGCATATGAGGATGTTATAGATGTGCTGTCATCGCTCAAGGGAACCGGTAAGAACCAGGGCGGTGTGTGTGGCTATGAAGGTGGTAAAGAGTATTACGCTTACCTTTTGAAGGACGCTGCGGGAACTGATAAGACACCTGAGGAAGTGGCACAGATGCTGGATGACAACCTGTCAGATCTCATGACAGATCTGTATTCCATAGCCATGACACAGTACGATTCATATGAATATTTTGTGGAGCACTACGATGACCTCTTTGGAGACAGTGACTCAAAGGAGCCTTCAGAAATAATAGATATACTCATGAATACAGCCACCGAGAACTACCCAGACTTTGGAGAGATAAAGTATCAGGCGAAGAAGCTTGATAAGAGCCTTGAGGATATTCAGGAGAATACGCTGGCATACTATATGTCACCTGCGATCGATGACCAGGACAACAACCTTATCAGGGTAAATGGCAAACATACGGATGGTATGTGGACCACACTTGCCCATGAGGGATATCCGGGACACATGCTGCAGAATGCATACTACATGTCAACAGATCCTGAACCGGTACGTACCATATTAAGCTTCCTTGGATACAAGGAGGGCTGGGCAATGTATGCGTGCTATGATGCCATAAACTATTACACATTTGATGGGGCATCTGATTCGGACACCGTTGCAAAACTGTACAGGTTAAACGATGAGATCAATTATCTTATAAGTGGAAGGATCGATATAGGAATCAACTATGAGGGCTGGTCACTGCAGGAAGCAAAAGATTACCTGAATGAAAAGGGATTCAACGGCGATGCCGCCGACGATCTGTATACTACCATGATAGGTGATCCTGCCGTATACCAGAGTTATTCAACAGGCTTCTATGAGATGCAGGAGATCAGGGATTATGCTGAGGAACAGCTTGGATCAAAGTTTGACCTGAAGGAGTTCAATACAGTCGTTCTCGAGACAGGTCCATGCCAGTTCAATATCCTGAAGCAGCAGGTTCAGAAGTATATTGATACAAAACAATAAAATAGAATATAGCCGGTACATATAATGTACAGATGGAGACATACCGCAGCCGGAGAAATTTCCGTGCTGCGGTATTTTTGTGTAAAGATTCGGAATTTGCTGCATATACTATATAGATTGCCCCTGGAGGAATGTGCGGTGATATCAGATGCTGCTTACTCAGAGGATTATGTGGAATATATAATAGAATACAACGGAGACAGGGAAGCTCTGATGGATCTGTATCAGCCATACGGGCTCAACATAATAGACGACAGATATGCGGTGGCATATCAGCCGTTTCCGGCTGGGTATATGGAGAGTTTTTCAAGGCTTGAGTACAATCTTTTCCCAAAAGTGTACGGCCTGATGGACGATGTGGGGGCTCTTGAGGCTATAGGGGTTATCAATATCCAGCAGGAAAATATACTCGGACTCACCGGAAAGGGGATGCTGCTTGGCATCGTCGATACGGGGATCGATATATTGGGCAGTTCATTTGTGCGGGATGGGGGTAAGACAAAGATACTTGCGGCGTGGGATCAGACTGTGGAGGAGGCTGACAACGCATCATACGGCTACGGCAGGGAGTATAGCACGGAGGAGATACAGGCTGCTGTGGATGAGAGACAAAGGATATTGACGGATACCACCGGGCATGGAAGCTTCTGCGCGGGAACGGCTGTGAGTGTGGCTCCGTCGGCAGACCTGGTGGTGGTGAAGTTAAAGCAGGCAAAGGAGAATCTCCGCAGCTTTTATGGTATTCCATCGGATGCAAATGCGTACAGTGAGGTTGACATAATGACAGCGATAGCATATCTGCTTGAGCAGCAGAAAAAGCTGCGCATGCCTATGAGCATACTCGTGACGCTTGGGACCAACAGTGGAAGCCATACGGGGGCGGGAGCGCTGGACAAATATATAAACAACATAGGAGATCTTCAGGGGTTTGCGGTATCTGCTGCCGGTGGCAACGAGGGGAGAGCAGGACATCATTATTCCGGGATCGTCACAGGGGCATATGATGTCGTTGAGATCGATGTGGCAGATCACAACAGCTTTACACTTGAGATATGGGGTAAGTCCACCAATACCTACTCGGTGGCCATAGAGATTCCCGGCGGGGAATTTATAGAGAGGATATCGCCGAGGTATGACAGGAGCTCGATCATCCGTCCGATATTTGGAGGTGGGATGATATATGTCGACTATTTTCTCGTAGAGGATTCTGCTGGGCAGGAGCTCATCATGCTCAGATTTATAACCCCGGCAAATGGTATATGGCGGATAAGGGTGTACGGTGTTGGAACCACGGAGCTCAGCTTTAACGCGTGGCTGCCCATAAGCAGCTTTGTATCCCCGGGGACGAGATTTGTGTCAAGTGATCCGGGAGTGACCATAACGAGCCCGGCGGTGGCAGAGACTGCGATATGCACTTGCGCATATGATCACTCAAATGGTAATCTGTATATCGACAACAGCAGAGGCTATACGGCGGACGGCAGGGTGAAACCGGATCTTCTCGCTCCCGGAGTGAATATAAGGGGAGAAGGAGCCAGCGGGGAGACGGTTATAAGAAGCGGCACCTCAGTGGCGGCTTCGTACACTGCGGGCTGCAGTGCCATCATGCTTGAGTGGTCGTATGGGAGAAAGATGATAAGGAATATAAACGGCAACCAGATAAGGGGCTACCTGATAAGGGGAGCGGTGAGACCGGGAAGTTCGGGCGGGCTTTTGGAGATCAGGCAGTATCCGAATCCCGAGTGGGGATATGGCCTGCTGAACATTTACAATACATTTGAAAGTCTCAGGAATGTGTGAGGATAAGTTATGGGAAGAACATGCAGAGAAGAGCTGGCGAGCGGCGGTACGCTAATAATAAGTGAGAATGACTTCAGGATAGAGTATTTCTTCCCGGGGCCGGATGGACGCTATGGTGGAGTGAGGGTCAATATTCCGGGAAGGAAAGTTGAGACCTATATGAGGGCATGGCAGAAGAATTATGAAAGGTACGAAGAGCTTCAGAAGGCGGCGGGTGCAAGTGTGGTGAAGAGACCGGCTGCGATGAGAGGTGAGTGCGGAATGACGATACGGACCGGTTTCATGGACGGAGTATATCTGAAGGGAAGCCACATGAGAGTGACGGAAAGGGTGCAGCTCGACATGATAATCCGGGATTATGGATACGCTCTGGACAGATGGAAGAAGTCCGGGCAAATGCCTGAAAGTAGTGATTGTTAGTCTGCGTGATACTGTGCTATAATGCATCTGTGTGGTCAGAAACGGGAGGAGTATGACATGCATTAATTCACACTATTTATAAGAACGGAGGATAATATAATATGTATATAACATGTCTTGATTTAGAGGGAGTACTGGTGCCTGAGATTTGGATCGCATTTGCGGAGGCAAGCGGAATACCTGAGCTTAAGAGAACAACAAGGGATGAGCCTGACTACGATAAGCTCATGAACTGGAGACTTGGTATACTTAAGGAGCACGGACTTGGACTCAAGGAGATACAGGAGACTATAGCAAAGATAGATCCTATCCCTGGAGCAAAGGAGTTTCTGGATGATCTGAGATCCATAGGACAGGTGATAATCATAAGCGATACATTTTCACAGTTTGCAGGCCCTCTCATGAAGAAGCTCGGTTACCCTACAATATTCTGTAATGAGCTGATCGTTGCAGATGACGGTGAGATCACAGGCTTCAAGATGAGATGCCCACAGTCGAAGCTCACAACAGTCAAGGCTCTGCAGTCAATCGGCTACGACACTATAGCAAGCGGTGATAGCCACAACGATCTGGGAATGATCTATGCGAGCAAGGCAGGCTTCCTGTTCAAGAGCACAGATCAGATCAAGGCGGACAATCCTGATCTTGAGGCATTTGAGACATACGATGAGCTTCTTGCGGCCATCAAGAAGGCAATGGACTAGTTGGAGATACAGATATGAAGTACAAGAGTGTAGATGAGATCGAGACGCTCTCTTTCAGGGATGCGACTCTGATCAGATGTATATATTCGGAGAAGCAGGGAATCCTGGAATTTGAATTTGACGGCGCGGTAGTCAGAGAGGACAACTCTGCAAATGAGCTCTATACTGACAGATATGCCAGTGATATGCAGGTCAGATTCACTGAGCCTGAGATCGAGGCACTTCTGCTCGAGGGTCATAAGTATTACGATGCGAACGATGTCCTCCAGGAGTCAGTACCGGATAAGCCTGTGGACAGGGCGGACTATGAGGATGTGCTGAAGAGCTTTGAGGGCAGGGTTGTATTTTATTCGGGCCAGCCAAAGGAGATGCTCAAGTCTTCGGAGAATGCTGACAGAAAATGCTATCAGATGATAATAGATGTGGATGAGGAATCCTATGTTCTGAGTTTTTACTATGATAAGGTGATCGCACAGTGGGAGCACTTTATGAACAAGGTGATGAACTAGCCTGACGGTTCGGCAGGGATCAGGAAAGGAAGATGCGGCAGATGGCAAAGAGGATACGCCGGTATATAGCATATATTGATGAGCTTTTAAAGAGGAATGATGTGGACTTTGCACGGGAGGCAGAGAGACATCTCACGCAGGTAGGATTTTTCATGCATGAGAGACTTATCCACCTCATAGTGCTGGTATTGTTTGCCGTATTGACGGTTGCAACATGTATAACATTTGTAGTGACGGACAATATATCGCTGCTGATACTTGCACTTGCATTCATGGTGCTGCTTGTTCCATACATAATGCACTATCATCTTCTTGAGAACAGTGTCCAGTATATGTATGAGCAATACGACAGAATGCTCGAGAAGGCGGGCATAGATGCGTTTGTAAACAGATGATTGGTGAAAGGCGGTAAAGCATATATGTTCAATTTCGTTATGGGTATCGTGATGATCGGAATAGGCGCAATAAGTGTGGCTCATGCATTTTTTTCAAAAAATATGGCGGGCTTCATATTCTTCGGCATACTGATGATCGGATTCGGAATAGTGGAGCTGGTCAGATCCAGGGGCGTAAAGGCCAGAAAGAAGGCTGCCAGAGACAGAGAGTTTGACATGTACAATCTCATTGCGTCGGAGATGGGAGTCAAGATCAATCCGCTCACAGGAGAGATGCTGAGCTCAGACAAGAAGGGTGAAGACGAACCAGTGACTGTTACTGAAGCTGATGATGCAGCGGATGTGGCAGAATAAGAACATAGAATAAAGCGGCATGGAGGTTTTCAGATACCTCCGTGCCGCTTGTTTTTTCATGCGGGATATTTCATCTATTTATAATCAGAGAAATCATACTCTGCAAATGTCTTCCCGTGCTCATCGGATCTGTACACCTTGCCATCGCTGGAGTCGATATAGAAATCACCGACCTTGGTGTCGCCCTCTTTATTGTTGTCGTGGAGCTCGATGTGGTAGCCTGTTTTTCCACCGGAAAATTCTGTGAGATCCTTGTCACTGTTGGCAACCTCGAATCTTCCGTCACCTGCGGGAAGCTGATCCATGAACCAGTCCTGGGCATCATCGAATGAACCGAAGATGCCTGACACGGTGTTTCCCACGCCGTCAGCGACATCCTTTACACCGTCGGCCACGCCGTCAGCGACATCCTTTACAGCGTCGGCTGCTCCGCCTACAACGCCTTTGTCAGATGAGTCGGTGCTGTTTCCTTCAGAGCTGTTACCATTCTGAGCCTCAGATGTTGTCTGGGTGCTGGCTGCTGAAGATGAGCCAGTGCTTGAAGCACCGTTTGAATTGCCACAACCACAGAAGAGGATCATGGTGAGTGTCATACACGTCACAAGTAAAAAGTATTTTTTCATTGTACATGTTCTCCTTTTTTTAATATTTGCTATTTATATTCTCCGTATATCTGAGAAATATTCATGGCATAAAAAATAGACACATAATTAAAAATATAAAATAATATAATAGAAAAAATGCTATAGGCGGCGAGGATCATTTGAAAAAAATTGACAATGTGCAGGAGGTGACTGACAGATGGCAGTATATTATGCTGGCGGTTGCCATATTTCTTGCCATAATTTTCTGTTGTTATTACATAATCAGCCAGTCGAGGTGGGGCTTTTATACTGCCGGAGGGCCGGTCAGGCAGCAGGCAAATGTCCTGGGGGCGGATGAGAGCACACCATCGGAGGTGGATGGGGCAAATGATACCGGGGAGATGCAGCCGGAGAAGGACGAAACGGAGTCTGATGCGGAGCCGGAGATAACGAAGAGGGCGTATCTCACATTTGACGATGGGCCATCCGGGAACACAGTGGAGATACTGGATATCCTTGATAAATACGATGTGAAGGCAACATTTTTTGTCGTGGGGCGCGACAAGAGCTATTATGATGCCTACCGGGATATAGTGGATAGGGGACATACGCTGGGGCTTCATTCGTACACCCATGATTACGATAAAATATATGGAAGCCTTGCTGATTTCTCCGAAGATATTGAGGAATTGCGAAATTTATTGTATGATGTAACAGGTGTAAATTGTGTATATTACAGATTCCCGGGCGGCAGTTCAAATACGGTATCCAGAGTGGATATGAACACCCTGATAGACTATGTGAATGCCGAGGGGCTTATATATTATGATTGGAATGCGCTGAACAATGATGCCGTGTGTGGCAGCTACACGCCGGAGCAGCTTGTCGACAATATCATGAAGGATGCACTGCAGCACGACGATGTGGTCATATTGATGCATGATCTTGAGTCGAGGCACACCACGGTGGAATCACTGCCGATGCTCATTGAAAGACTCCGGGATGATGGGTATGAGCTGCTGCCTATAGATGAGAATGCACCACTTATCAGGCACAGATGAGAAGGGACGGATATATGCCATGACTTATGAAGAGGCAAGAAGTTATATAGAATATACGGACACCATGGGAAGCGTTCTGGGGCTTGACAGTATAAAGGAGCTGCTGAGAAGGCTGGGCGATCCGCAGGACGCAGTCCCGGTTATACATATAGCAGGAACAAATGGCAAAGGCTCGATATGCGCATTCCTGGACGAGATACTTGAGAGTGCAGGATACAGTGTGGGAAGATATATATCTCCGACGATATTTACATATCTTGAGAGATTTCAGATAGATAAGGAATATATGTCTGAGGAGGATTTTGCCGTATATCTTGAGACGGTGAAAGATGCAGCGGATGACATGGTGTCGGACGGCTGGGGAAGACCCACATCGTTTGAGACGGAGACAGCGGTGGCGTTCTGTTATTTCTGCGACAAAAAGGTCGATTTCCTGTTGCTTGAGACCGGAATGGGAGGCCTGGAGGATGCCACAAATGTGTGTAGCCACCCGGTCTGTACGATAATAGCAAGTATAAGCATGGATCACATGCATTTCCTCGGGAATACCCTGAGGGATATATACAGACAGAAGCTTGGAATATTGAAAAAGAACTGCCCATGTGTGGCGTACCCGCTTGCCTCAGAGCTTGAGGATATGTGGGATATGGCATGTGAGCAGAATAATATATCGGACTTGGCGGTACTTATCAGGGAGAAGGATATAGAGATATGCAGAGAGTCAGTAGGTGGAAGTGAATATATATATGACGGACAGAGATACGAACTTCAGGTTCCGGGCATATATCAGATATATAACAGTGCCACAGCGGCTGCGACCGCACATGTTCTCATGAGGCTTGGATATGAGCTGACTGAGGATGATATAAGGAGAGGACTTAAAGCGACGTTCTGGAAGGGAAGATTCCAGAAGCTTATGGACAAACCTCTCTTGTATGTGGATGGCGCACACAATCCGGGAGGCTGGAGAGCACTTAGACAGAACATAGATGAGTATTTTGCCGGAAGAGACCTCATATATATATGTGGGGTGTTCAAGGACAAAGACTATGAGCAGATGCTCAGGATCATGATGCCGGGGGCTTCTGCGTTCATAGCAGTTGAGCCGGATAACCCGAGAGCACTTTCAAGGCATGAGCTGAAAAGGCTGGCAGGGACATATATAGATGAAGTCTATGAGCAGGAAGATGTGGACGATGCTGTGAGGCTGACGATGACGCTGGCTGATGACAGGCAGGATCCGGTGGTGATGGTATTTGGCTCGCTGTCATTTATTGGGCCGATCATAGACCGTGCGGAACATGGAGGATATATAGAAAGCTGATGCAGACAGAGATGGACAGAGTGGACAGGATCATATACAACGATGAATACAGACGTCTCATGGAGACTGTGCGGAACAAGGAGACCGACAGGATATTCTGTCGGCATGGACTTGAGCACTGTCTGGATGTTGCCAGGATAGCGTATATAATGAATATCGAACAGGGATATGCGATAGACAGGGAGATCATATATGCCGCGGCACTTCTTCACGATGTGGGACGGGCAGATCCTGATGACACCGGCAGGAAGCATCATGAGCTGAGTGTTGAGTATGCGGGCAGGATACTGGAGCAGTGCGGATTTTCCACGCAGGAGAATGAGCAGATATGTGATGCCATAGGCTCACACAATACAGACGGTGCTGAGCGGGAAGGACTGGCATATGTGTTGTATAATGCGGATAAGCTGTCTCGAAACTGTTTTGACTGCAAGGCATCAGACCAGTGTTACTGGCTGGAGAGTGCACGCAATACAGGGATAAAATATTAAGGGAAGTACCAAGGGATCGCACGTCATGTGCGGATATTTTATATCTGGAGGATAAAAGGATGATAATAGGAAACAAGACATTTGAGAGTGGAAAAGAACCTTATGTGATGGGGATACTGAATGTGACCCCAGATTCATTTTCGGATGGAGGACAGCATAACACCATGGACACAGCTCTGTTTACCACAGAGAAGATGATAGCTGAGGGTGCTGTGATAATAGATGTTGGCGGTGAGTCCACAAGACCTGGATATACAAAGATATCGGATGAGGAGGAGATAGAGAGGACCGCACCGATCATAGGGGCGATAAAGAGAGATTTCGACGTGGCAGTATCACTCGACACATACAAGTCTGCGGTGGCTGAGGCGGGTATACATGCAGGTGCAGATCTCATAAACGATATATGGGGACTGAAGTACGATGAGAAGATGGCGGCTGTCATAGCGAAGTACGACAAGGCGTGCTGTCTTATGCACAACAGGGAGAACACAGATTACACAGACTATCTGGCTGATGTTGTATCAGATCTGGATGAGTCGGTTAACATGGCTCTGGCAGCAGGCATAGACAGGGACAAGATCATGGTGGATCCGGGAATAGGATTTGCAAAGGATCTGCATCAGAATCTGCTCCTCATGAACAATCTGGAGCTGCTCCACAAATGGAATCTCCCGATACTCCTCGGAACGTCGAGAAAGTCGATGATAGGACTTACACTTGATCTTCCGGTGACCGAGCGCGAGGAGGGAACAGTTGCCACATCAGTGCTTGGGCTTGTGAAGGGCTGCGATTTCTTCAGAGTACACGATGTGAAGAGCAACTACAGAGCACTCAAGATGACGCATGCGATGCTGAGTGCCAGATAAAATATAGCGGAGGTGCGGTATGGACAGTATCAATATAAAAGGACTTGAGGTATTTGCACATCACGGAGTGTACAGGGAGGAGAATGTCCTTGGACAGAAGTTCGTGGTGGACGTATCCATGCAGGTGTCGACCCAGGAGGCCGGCAGAAGTGATGATATAAGAAAATCTGTGAACTATGGCAGCGTGTGCGATGGCATACAGAAGGTCATGAAGAACAGAAATTATAAATTGATAGAGACTGTGGCTGAGGAGATAGCAGACATGATACTTCTCACTTACGATGATGTGAGAGGGGTAAATGTGACGGTGAAGAAGCCGTGGGCTCCGGTCATGGTACATGTAGATACAGTGTCCGTGGCCATAAGCAGAAAAAAGCACACAGCATATCTTGGACTTGGGTCAAATATCGGCGACAGGGAATCATATCTGGACATGGCCATAGATGAGCTGAACAAGGATAAATACACCAAGGTGACAAGAGTATCAGATTTTATAGAGACCGAGCCGTATGGCGGCGTTGAGCAGGACGATTTCCTGAACGGCTGTCTGGAGATAGAGACGCTCAGGACTCCTGAGGAACTGCTGAGACTGGTGAATGGAATAGAGAAAGCGGCGGGAAGAGAGAGGCTGATCCACTGGGGACCGAGAACTCTGGATATCGATATCCTGCTTTATGATGATGTCGTGTATGACAGTGAGGATCTTCATATACCACACGTGGAGATGCACAAGAGAGAGTTTGTACTTGAACCGTTGTCCGCGATAGCGGGATACAAGAGGCACCCGCTGCTTGGCAAGACAATATCCGAGCTTCGTGCCGGGCTGGACAAACAGTGACAAATTTGACACTTCAAGTGGAAGGATAGATAGAATGAATACATTGGAAGAGATAAACAGTCTGGAGGAGCAGATACAGCAGCTTATCACCAGAAAGAATGAGCTTATCGACAGAGCGTGTGTTGAGGGCAGAGATATTGCGCTGGCACATATAAGCTCTGATGTGGTGGGCGGGTTTGTGCCCGTGGATCATCTGAAGGTCGATAAAGACACGGTGGTTGTATACCAGGGTGTTCCGGGGGCTTACAGTCATCAGGCTATGCATGACTATTTTGGCAAGGATATAAAGAATGTAAATGTTGCAAAATTTGAGGATGTCATAGAGACGGTGAAGAGAGGCAAGGCTGATTACGGAGTCCTGCCTATAGAGAATTCCTCTGCCGGATTTGTGAGTGGTATATATGATATGGTTGGCAGCAGCGGCCTGACCATCGTGGGCGGAGACGAGGTCAAGGTGGCACATATGCTCATGGGAGTTCCGGGCTCAAAGCTTTCTGATATACAGACTGTATATTCCCATCCGCAGGGGCTTCTGCAGTGCAGTGAATTCCTAAACAGAGCCGGATACGTACAGTGCCCGGTTGCGAACACTGCAGTGGGTGCGGTGGAGGTCAGGGATGAAGGTGATATTACCCAGGCTGCCATAGCGAGCGCTCTTGCCGCAGATATATACGGACTTGAGATACTCAAGGACGATATAGTCAACAATGAGAACAACACAACGAGATTTATCATACTGTCAAAGAAAAAGGAGTATGTGAAGAGTGCGGGAAATATATCCGTATGCTTTGCACTGCCACATGAGAGTGGAACCCTTTACAGTATACTTGGACATATAAAACATAACGGGCTCAATATGACAAGCATTGAGTCGAGGCCTCTCAGGGGAAGAAAATGGGAATATTCATTCTTCATAACTCTTGAGGGAAGTCTCATGGATCCGGCGACGATAGATGCGCTGGACCATATAAATAAGGATTCTATGGATTTCAAGATAATTGGAACATACTGATAAGTAACATGAAAGGTGGGGTAGATATGGCAAGTAAGGTATTTGCAGCCATCGATGTAGGTTCTAACGAGCTGTCAATGAAGGTGTATGAGATAACTCCCAAAAAAGGGGCGAGGGAGATCGATTACGTCAACAGCACAGTTGAGCTCGGAAGTGATACCTACAACAGTGGCAGGATAACCGAGGATTCCATAATGAAGGTATGTGAGATCCTCAACAAATTCCGCAGGAAGATGAGGGAATACGATGTGCGTGAATACAAGGCGTATGCATCGTCCGCTGTGCGTGAGGCGGAGAATTCAGTCATGGTCCTTGAGAGGATAAAGCAGCACACAGGCATCGACGTCTCAGTGCTCAGCAACTCGGAGCAGAGATTCATGAACTACAAGGCGTATGCGGCAAAGTCGAAGTTTGAGGATGCCGACACGAAGAACAGGGCGCTTCTGGACATAGGAGCGGGAAGTCTCCAGATATCTATATTTGACAAGCAGAATCTGATCCAGACACAGAACCTTCCTATAGGAGCCGTGAGAATAAGGGATTATCTGGCAAAATACGGCGCAGACACGGTGGCTCTGGAGAATATCATGGAGGAGTTCGTATCGAACTTCATAGAGGAGTTCAGGAACCTCTTTATAAACGATAAGGACATCAAGAGCATAATAGCCATAGGAGACGGAATCGCAAATCTGAAGAAGGTCGGACCGGAGCTGAATATCACAGACAAGATCACAAGAGATCAGTTCCGCGTGCTTTATCACAAGGTAGTTGAGACCACCCCGGAGGTCCTTTCAGAAAAATATGGTGTGCCATACGAGAGGGCGACACTGATGCTTCCGATGGCGATCATTTACCAGTCATTCCTCGACAACTCAAGGGCGGAGGATATCATCACGCCGGATGTTACGTTCTGTGACGGAATAGTTGCCGATTATATGGATAAGAACGGAACGCTTCTGCTGAATAAGAATTTCGACGAGGATATCATTGCATCGGCAAACAGCATAGCCAAGAAATATAAGGTCAACAGGAAGCACACACAGAATGTGACGCAGAACGCACTGGATATATTTGATTCCTTCAAGAGCGTCCACGGACTCGGAAGGAGAGAGAGACTGCAGCTCCAGATCGCAGCCATGCTCCACAGTTGTGGCAAATTTGTAAATATGAACGTGGGCACCATGATGTCCTATCACATAATCATGTCCACGGAGATACTTGGACTGTCCCACAAGGAGAGGGAGGAGATTGCAAATATTGTGAAGTTCAACGAGTATTATCTCCCTTCACAGACAAAGGCACAGGTATCGCTGATGACTGCGGATTACATGAAGGTCGCCAAGCTGGCATCCATACTGAGACTTGCGGATGTCCTTGACAAGAGCCACAGGCAGAAGATAAGTGATATGAAGTTCAGCTTCAAGGACTACGTGCTCACGATGACGGTAGATACACTGAATGATATTACGCTTGAGGCAGGGGTGTTCAAGACCAAGACTGAACTGTTCAGAAAGGTCTTTGGAGTGAAGCCTGTGTTAAAACAGAAAAGGGGGTTGTAAAGGATGGCAGATAAGAATCCGATATTTTATAACAGAGAGCTCAGTTGGCTTGAATTTGACAAGAGATGTCTGTCCGAGGCGAAGGACAGGACCATTCCTCTGTTTGAGAGAATAAAGTTCCTGAGTATAACGGCATCCAATCTGGATGAGTTCTTCATGGTAAGAATAGCATCACTCACGGATATGGTGCACGCCGGATACACCAAGAAGGATATAGCCGGAATGACGGCGCGGGAGCAGCTTGACGCACTCCATGCCAGCACCAAAGAGTTCATGAAGAACCAGTATCAGACACTGAACAGATCCCTCATCCCTCAGCTTGCCCAGAACGGATTGAAGCTTGTGAGACACCATGAGGATCTCACTCCAAAGCAGGCAAAGTACGTGGACAAATACTTTGAGAAGGATGTATACCCGGTACTCACACCTATGGCGGTGGACTCGTCCAGACCATTCCCGCTGGTGCGCAATAAATCACTGAATATAGGTGCACTCATATACGATAAGAAAAAGGACGTGACGGATATAGCGACCGTCCAGGTTCCATCTGTACTTCCAAGAATCGTGAGACTTCCTTCTGAGGAGAAGGGCGTTACCGAGATAATTCTTCTGGAGGAGGTTATCGAGAAGAACCTTGACAAGCTGTTCCTGAACTACGACATAGTGTGTGCATATCCATACCGTATCATGAGAAATGCAGACTTCTCCATAGATGAGGAGGAGACCGCAGATCTGCTGAAGGAGATCGAGAAGCAGCTCAAGCAGAGACAGTGGGGCGAGGTCATAAGACTTGAGGTGGACGAGGCCATGGACAAGAAGCTCCTTAAGGAGCTCAAGAAGCATCTCGGAGTCGATGACGAGGTCGTATACAAGATCAACGGACCTCTGGATCTCACATTCCTCATGAAGGTGAACGGCATAGATGGTTTTGACCATCTGAAGTATCCTAAGTACAAACCGCAGCCTGTACCTGGAATGGGCGATTACAGCCATATATTTGACAGGATAAAGAAGGGAGACATCCTTCTGTTCCATCCATATTATGAGTTCACACCGGTCATAGAGTTCATAAAACAGGCGGCAAATGATCCTGATGTCCTGGCGATCAAGCAGACACTTTACCGTGTCAGCGGCAATTCACCTATCATCGCGGCACTTGCACAGGCTGCCGAAAATGGCAAGCAGGTAACTGTTCTCGTCGAGCTCAAGGCAAGATTTGACGAGGAGAACAATATAGCGTGGGCCAAGAAGCTGGAGCAGGCGGGCTGTCATGTTATCTATGGCCTTGTGGGTCTTAAGACACATTCCAAGATCGCACTGGTTGTCAGACGCGAGGAGGACGGAATTAGAAGATATGTGCATCTGGGAACAGGAAATTACAATGATCAGACCGCAAAGCTTTACACTGACATGGGACTTCTCACCTGCAGTGATGCCATAGGAGAGGACGCGACGGCGGTGTTCAACATGCTGTCAGGATATTCAGAGCCGAAGAAGTGGAACAAGCTTGCAGTTGCCCCGATCTGGCTGAAGGACAAATTCCTCATGCTGATAGGCCGTGAGGCAGAGAATGCGAGACAGGGCAAAAAGGCAAGGATAGTTGCCAAGATGAACAGTCTCTGTGATCCGGTGATCATGAATGCGCTCTACGATGCCTCAAAGGCAGGCGTAAAGATCGAACTCATCGTCAGGGGAATATGCTGTATCAAGGCAGGAGTTCCGGGACTTTCAGATAATATATCAGTAAGATCCATAGTTGGAAATTATCTTGAGCACTCGAGAATATTCTATTTCTATAATGACGGATTTGAGGATATATACATGGGAAGTGCGGACTGGATGCCTAGAAATCTGGACAAGCGAGTTGAGATAACGTTCCCTGTAGAGGATCCGGAGCTTAAGAAGAAGATAAAGAATATCCTTAAGATACAGCTTGAGGATACACTCAAGGCTCACATCATGCAGCCTGACGGCTCATATGCGAAGCAGGATCTCAGGGGCAAGGCAAAGCTTGATTCACAGATGTATTTTGTGAAGCTTGCGCAGGAGAGTCAGAAGCCGGTGAAGGAAGAGGACAATGACAGGGTGTTCATCCCGGTTGAATCCCACGGCGATAATGAGTGATATAAAGGCAGCACAGAGGCATATCGACAAAAGAAAAATAACAGTTGACACACGGCTGGCGATGTGGTATTCTACCATTGCTGTGTGAAACAGTGAACATAGAAGCAGAGTATCCACTCTCACCTCAGCATGGTCTGACATGACTCGGGTTAATATTTAGCTTAGAAGATTTACAGGGTTTTCCTGAGTTTGAATATGCTTTGTATTAAGAAAGTGGATAGATGGTTCTATCCACTTTTCTTATGTCAGAGAATTGAATTTTAAAAGTGTGGAGGTAGAGAGTCATTAGCGATTTAATGATCAACGAACAGATTAGAGACAGAGAGGTACGACTCATCGGAGAAGATGGTCAGCTTGTTGGAATAATGTCATCCAGGGATGCATACAAGATGGCTCAGGATGCAGGACTTGATCTTGTGAAGATAGCACCTAAGGCACAGCCACCGGTGTGCAAGATAGTTGACTATGGTAAGTATCGTTATGAGCAGGCCAGAAAAGAGAAAGAGGCCAAGAAGAAGCAGAAGACCATGGAAGTCAAGGAAGTCAGACTTTCACCGAACATCGATGCGAATGACCTTAATACCAAGATCAATCAGGCAAGAAAGTTCCTTGAGCATGGCGATAAGGTTAAGGTTACACTGCGATTCAGGGGAAGAGAGCTTGCGCATGTAGAGCAGTCAAAGGTTATTCTTGACAACTTTGCTGAGAAGCTTGCAGAGATAGCAGTTATCGATAAGCCTGCTAAGTTTGAAGGAAGAAGCATGATAATGTTTTTAACACAAAAGCGTTAAATTATTATAGACATATAATTCAAGGAGGAAGTAAGTAAAATGGCTAAATTAAAGACAAAAAGAGCAGCAGCTAAGCGTTTCAAGAAAACAGCTAACGGCGGTTTAAAGAGATCTAAAGCTTATAAGAGTCATATCTTAACAAAGAAGACCACTAAGAGAAAGAGAAATCTTAGAAAGGCTACAATGACAGACGCAACAAACGAGAAGGTAATGAAGAAGATATTACCTTATATCTAATAGATCAGGAGGAAGAAAACCAATGGCAAGAGTTAAAGGCGGAATGAACGCAAAGCAGAAGCACAATAAGGTATTAAAGCTTGCAAAGGGCTACAGAGGAGCAAGAAGCAAGCAGTATAGAGTAGCAAAGCAGTCAGTTATGAGAGCACTTACATCTTCATACGCTGGCAGAAAGCAGAGAAAGAGACAGTTCAGACAGCTCTGGATCGCTCGTATCAACGCAGCAGCAAGAATGAATGACATCTCATACAGCAAGCTTATGCATGGTCTTAAGCTGGCAGGTGTTGACATCAACAGAAAGATGCTCTCAGAGATGGCTATCAGCGATGCTGAGGGATTTGCAAAGCTTGTTGAGGTTGCAAAGGCACAGTTATCATAATATAGAATATAGAATCTTCTATATATAAGTAAAAAGAACCGGATGTGGTATAAACTTACACATCCGGTTCTTTTGTTGCGCGAAAAGGTTTTATAATTCGGAGGCGTATGCTATAATTATAGAGGTTAGGGGGATGACCAATGAGAGTAAAGACACAGAGTAGGAGGCACATATGTTCGTAGAGAGAATAACAAAGGATCAGATGAAGATGTTTCTTGAGACTTTTGCTTGCTGTAGTGAGCAGAAGAACCTCGTTATGAGACTTAACTATGCAGGAAAGGAACCGTATCTGGATGTGACCAGGTTCAGCAATGGTCTGGTATATACTGATTCATATTATGATTTTGACAGTACATACTGCAGTAATCTTTGGAATAAGTTCCTGTATACACAGTTCACACATGAGTATTACACAGCGTTCAAGGAGTACCTTATGAAGGATGTGGACAGAAAGCTCACTAATATGATAAAAATCTGAAAAAAGTTGTTGACTTTGTATTCGATAGATGGTATTATCTTATTCGTTGGTGACGAGCACAGAAGTCGACATCACATAAATATGCGGGAGTGCTGGAATTGGCAGACAGGCTAGACTAAGGATCTAGTGCTGGAAACGGCGTGTGGGTTCAAGTCCCATCTCCCGCATTTTTATTTTGAAAGTCTTATGGAATTTCGGATGTGAGAGAATGGGCGGTTATCAATTACATATAGAATATGCGGGAGTGCTGGAATTGGCAGACAGGCTAGACTAAGGATCTAGTGCTGGAAACGGCGTGTGGGTTCAAGTCCCATCTCCCGCATTTTTTATTTCTAGAGAAAGCTTAAAACATAAGCTTTCTCTTTTTTTTAACTAATATTAACTCCCGGGAGATTTCCTTGATATATGGGCTGACAGGGGGTAGAATCAAATATATTCATAAAAACAGGAGGAATAGAGCGTGTCAAAAGCGATATTCAATAAGAAGGTTCTGGCGGCAGCGATTGCCGGTCTGATGTCCGTGTCGCTGGTTGGTTGCGGAGGCAGTACCGGTGGACAGACAGGAAGTTCCAGAATAAATATAGAGCCGTATAGCAAGGTGGAATTCAATACGGATCAGGTTAAGAACGGAGATATCCAGTCCTCATTGACATTGGAGCTCAAGCCTGATGGTTACAGTAGCAATGATTACTCGATACAGCAGTCTGACTACAAGGTTCAGGAGGTCAAGGTAAAAGAGGGCGATAAGGTGGCCAAAGGCGATGTGATGATTCAGTTTGAGGCCAAGGATATCCAGAAGACCATAGATCAGTATACGGATCAGAAGGAGCGGGATCAGCTTCTTATAGACCATTACAACAGGCTGGCGAGCATAGACAGCAGCCAGGATTACTCCAGTGACATATCCGCGGCGAAGGAGGATATGGATCTGGCGGATACATACATCAAAGAGCAGAACGAGAGAATGAAGGAGTATCAGGTCATTGCAGACAAGAACGGAACAGTGACTTATGTCAACTCAGATCTGCAGTATGGATATGTCACAGCGGGTGATACGCTCATAACGGTGGATTCGGGTTCGTCTGATTATGTATCAGAGACTGCGGATTCATACGAATTCAAGGAGGGGCAGACCTACGATGCTGATTTTCAGGAGGCAACATTTACACTGAAGCTCACGAAGTGTGAGAAGTATACAAGCTCTGCCACCGGAGAGGAGATGCAGAAACTTACATTTCAGCCTGTCAGTGATATGACCGGAGTGACCGAAGCGGATACCCTCAAGATGGTCATAGATAAGCCGGTTGTAAAGAACGTTGTATATGTGAATAAAAAGGCTGTGTTTGACGGCTCGGGTGAGAAGAAGTATGTGTACACTGTAAATGAGGACGGATACAGGAATGCGGTAGAAGTTACTGTTGGAGATACGGTGGATGATTATACAGTTATCAAATCAGGACTGAAGGCCGGAGAGCAGGTGGTGATAAATTGATGAGACAGAATATTATGCATAAAGGCAGCACACGGACAAAAAAGAATATGACCGCCAGAATAGCATGCCTGGTAATGTCATTTGTCATGGCAGGAGGAATGGCGGGCTGTGGCAAGGAGAACAGCGAGAAGGTTCCTGAGCTCGTTGAACCTGTAAGTACAAACGAGGCATACAGACCGGTCACATATGGAGATATAGGCAAAAAGGTCATCAAGACCGGAACGATAGTCCCAACTGACTATTGTTATTACTATGACACATCTGTGACTCTGTCAAAGGTGTATGTGAATGTGGGCGATGAGGTCAAGAAGGACACGGTTCTTGCAGAGACCGACAGCAATGCATCCACAGCATCGGGAGACGATGGCAGTGATACAGATTCAGGCTCAATAGTGGATGATTCTTCAACATCGATGGATGGGGACGACAGCTCTGGAGCTGATTCCCAGGATGTGAAGAAGTATTCACATGAGATCAAGCAGAAGATATATGAGCAGAATCAGGCTGAGTTGGACTGGAAGATAAAGGCGTGCGAAGAGATCGGTGATTCAAAGGGCGCTGCAGAGGCCAGAACAGAAAAAGCCATAAATGAGGAGAACAACAGGTACGATAATCTTTTATATGAGTATGAGCAGAAAAAGCTCACACAGCAGGACGAGGATGAGGACAAGGTCAAGCAGAGCGGAACGCTCAAGGCAGACCGTCCGGGCACGGTAACATACGCCAAGAAGATAAGCGGCAGTGAGAATACTGTCGGCGGCGGTGAGAACGTGGTCGTGGTTTCAGATTACAGTGATCCATATATAGAGATAACCGGTGAGAGCTTCAAGAAGAATACATACAGCATGTATAAGAACATGTACACTGTGATAAATGGAAAGCAGTATGACATAGTGCCATACAACTACACCAATCAGGAGATAGCTGTGGCACAGAGCAAGTCAAGTCTTCCATACACAAGATTTAAGCTCAAGGGTGTGAAGGATGCAGATAAGATCCTCAGCGTGGGCAACACGGTGTCACTGTATTTCAGTACATCCGATGCAAAGGACGTACTCACAGTGGGAAATGATTCCATATACGAGGAGAACAACCAGAAATTTGTATATGTCAAGACAGATTCCAGTGAGAAGGAGCGCAGGGATATAGATACCGGTGCCAGCGACAATAACTACACAGAGGTAGTCAGCGGACTCAAGGAAGGCGATCTTGTCTACTACGCTTCAGATGCGGTCATGCCTAGTGATTACACAGAATACACGGTGGCACTCGATTCATATACGAAGACAGCAACGGTGAAGAGCGATTCGTTCTCGGTGGAGGACCTCAACAGTGTCAGCTACACTGCACCATGCGATGGACGTTTCACGTCACTCAACGTCAAGAAGGGCCAGAAGGTTAAGAAGGGGGATGTGCTGTTTGTCATTGACAGTGGCGGCGGAACAGCGGCGGTCAAGGATATAGATAACCAGATCAGCGAGGAGAACCAGACTTACAGTTCGGATCTCAAGGATTTTGATGATCAGATAAATGAGCTTACAAATGAGATCACGAGATACCAGAAGGGTAAGGTGGCAACGCCGACGGATGCAGAGAACACTCTCTACATGGCGGAGCAGCTCGTGTGCCAGAGAAATGTTGTTACATACAACAAGGATCTTAGGATATATACACACAATGCAACCATCAAGAGCTTAAACGCACAGAGAGAAAAGCTCAACAAGAACAATGATGGAAGCGGAAAGATAACTGTCTACGCTGACCAGGCGGGAACAGTCCTCTCGGTTGGCGCGAAGACTGATGTGGCTGTCAAGGAAGGTGCAAATGTACTCACAGTCGGAAGCAACGACAATGTGATCCTGGCGATATCCATATCAGAGGGAAAACTTGCTGTAAACCAGAAGGTTTCAATATCAAATAAGAACAACAGCGGTAAGAAGATAAGCGGAGTGTGTGTCGGAAGCACCGGAGACAGCTCCAAGTCATATATCAGTACTGATTCAGAGGGTGGGGTTCACGTAACCAAGTGTTCAGGCAGTGATGAACTGAAATATTATATAAAGGTTGATGATGCAAGCTTTTACAAGAAGCCGAAGTCATATCAGGTCAGCTACCCGACAAAGTCCTATGAGAACGTGGTCATGATACCTAACAACATGATCTATCATGAGACGAGCAAGAACAATTCAAATGAGTATGACTATGTATGGCTCATCAAGGATGATGAGATCATAAAGCAGTATGTCACTCTCGGCGAGGCAGACAAGACCAAGACGGTTATACTGTCAGGTCTTTCAGAGGGCGATGTCATAGCTAAGGAATCAGGAGCAACATCCACCGGTGGCTCATCGAGTTCATCAGATGGTTCCGATAATTCAAAGTCAGGCGCAGACAGCCAGTCGGATGGCGGATCGGATTCATCTGGCGGAGATGCGGCGGCAGCAGAGTAGCAGAGAGGAGATATAATGTTTAAATTTTTATCACATAAATTATTGAACAAGAAGTGGTTAAATGCATGTCTCCTGCTTGGAATCATATTGCTGGTGGCTGTTGCATCGTGCAACCCAATGTTCAAAAACGGAGCGCTGGATATGCTCATGTCGTCCAAGTTTGACGCGGCGATGGTAGAGCAGAACAAGTATCCGGCAACTATCGGCAGATCAGGCTCATGCGCGGTAGACGATTATGCCGATGCCGATGCAGTGCTTGGCAGGATCGGCAAATATGAGGACATGTGGAACTACTACATGGAGATAGATGCTCTGCAGAAGCAGACCAGCCTGTCACTTCAGGCGGGGTACACCCAGAGCAACCTGAATCACAGGACCAGCTTCAACATGACATATATGCCACAGATAGAGGATCATGTGAACATAACATATGGAACGTCACTCGAGGATGCCAAGACAGAGGATGGTGTGTATCCTTGTATCATCTCACAGAGAAACCTTGACAAATACGGCCTTGTCGTTGGAGAGGTATTCAGCATAGATACCGGACTCAGCGATGCCGTTGACTCACAGGGCAATCCTATGAAGTATCAGATCGTAGGTGTATTTGAGGAGAAGGATTACTCAGACAGCTTCTGGTATGACCAGCTTGCAGATCTCGACAGCGAGGTATATGTGAAGAAGGATGACTTCAACGACATGATAGGCAAGTACGGCTTCCTCACAATATACTACGTGGATCACGTCATGCTTGACTACTCACAGATAACACACAAGAATGCCATGGACACGCTGTATTATCTCCAGTCATTTGAGAAGTCAGATAAATATTTTGAGCAGAATTTCAGCAGTGTGCTCATAGATTATAAAGGCGATGCAAGAACCATCGGTATAATCATATGGGTTCTGGAGCTCCCAATACTGGTTCTGCTTCTGGCATTCATTTACATGGTATCAAGTCAGATACTTGAGATGGAGGATGGAGAGATCGCCATGCTCAAGAGCCGTGGTACCAGCACGAAGCAGGTTCTCGGAATATACCTTGGACAGTCGGCAATACTGTCGGTGATAGCCATAGTGATAGGAATCCCTATAGGATATCTTCTGTGTAAGCTTGCAGCAAGCACGGATTCGTTCCTGCAGTTTGGATTTAAGGATACACATTTCTATGGAGTAGATCCGTGGATGATAATATACAGTCTGGCTGCCGCTGTTATAGCTATATTATTTGTGACACTTCCGGTGTTCAAATACGCCAAGAACTCCATAGTGGAGCAGAAGAGCAGAACAGGAAAGGTAAATTACAAGCCATTCTGGGAGAAGTTCTTTGTGGACGTCATCCTTGTGACACTTTCAATATACCTCCTGTACAATTACAACAAGCAGAAATCGACGATAGCACTCGATATACTTGCGGGTTCAAGACCTGATCCGGTCATCTTCCTGAACTCCTCACTCTTTATATTTGCAGTGGGACTTCTGGTGCTCAGACTCATCAAATACCTGATAAGACTGATATACAGGATCGGAAGAAAGAGATGGTCACCGGCTGTGTACGCATCATTCCTGCAGATCACACGTACGGTCAAGAAGCAGGGATTCATATCAGTGTTCCTTGTAATGACAATAGCCATGGGTATGTTCAACTCGAACATGGCAAGAACCATAAATAAGAACAAGACACAGCGAATAGATTACAATCTGGGAACGGATCTTGTGGTACAGGAGCAGTGGACCAGAGGAACATACATAGACAAAGACAAGAAGACCCACTGGTATTACACAGAGCAGGATTTTGAGAGATTTACAAAGCTCGAGGACAGCCTGTGTGACAAGGTGACAAGAGTCATATACGACGACAATGCCGTCATAAAAGCGGGCGGCGAGGAGTTGGCGGGCAGCGTACTCATGGGTATCAACACCAAGGAGTTCGGTGAGACGGCCAGACTGCAGAGCGGACTCAACAAGGAGCACTGGTACAATTACCTGAATGATCTTGCAACAGTGTCGAATGGAGTCATCATTTCATCAAACCTTGCAAAGAAGTACAATATAAAGGTTGGAGATTCCATAAACTATGCGAGATACAGTCCTATTGCAAGCAAGGAGAAGGAGGAGATCGCATCTCCTAGCGGAACGGTATGTGCCATAGTGGATGCATTCCCGGGATTCCAACAGTATGTGTATGAGAAGGATTCCGAGGGAGAGATGCAGGAGGTGGAGAGATACCTCGTAGTTGCCAACTATGCATATGTTGTTGGTGCATTCAGTCAGACACCATACCAGGTATGGATGCATCTCAAGGATGGTGTGGACTACAAGGATGTACTTCAGGCACTCAGTGATGAGGATGTCAATATAGTGCAGTATGAGAGTGTGGATAAGGATGTGTCAGAGATGCAGGAGTCACCTCTGGTGCTCATAACAAATGGTCTGTTCTCACTGTCATTTATCATAGCGATCATACTTTGTACGGTGGGATTCCTGATATACTGGATAACATCCATCAAACAGAGAGAACTTCTGTTTGGTATCTACAGAGCTATGGGTATGAGCATGCGTGAGATCAACAAGATGCTCATAAATGAGCAGATATTCAGCTCGGTACTTGCCAGTCTGGCGGGATACGGAGTCGGTGCTGCGGCTACGGCGCTTTTCGTCAAGCTGGTTGCCGTGGTTTATCTGCCGGAATCACACAACATAGCGATATCGATAGCTGTGGATCCTTACGACATCATAAAGCTCACAGCGGTTGTTGTATTTATGTTTGTTGTATGTTTCGTAGTCATAAGAACTATATTGAAGAAGATGAATATAACACAGGCATTAAAGCTGGGGGAGGATTAATCTATGGATGAAATTATGATAGAGGCACATGGAATCAAACGCTGTTTCAGACTTGGAAGCGGAGAAGATTTCTATGCACTCAAGGGAATAGATATAACAGTCCCGGCTGGAAAGCTCACTATACTCAAAGGTCGTTCAGGATCGGGTAAGACGACACTGCTCAATATCCTGAGCGCGCTGGATGAGCCTACTGAGGGCGAAGTGATAGTCGGCGGCCACGTGTACAGCGAGATGAACGAGAAGGAAAAGGAGAAGCTGAGAAGATACAATATAGGATTTGTATTCCAGTCGGTTGCCCTGATCCCGATTATGAGTGCGTATGAGAACGTCGATTTCGGACTCAGACTTGCGGAATATGAGGGCAACAGGGATGCCCGTATAAAAGAGGTGCTCGATCTGGTGGGACTGTCATCCAGAATGACGCATTTCCCAAATCAGATGTCAGGTGGTGAGCAGCAGAGAGTTGCCATAGCCAGAGCGGTGGCTCATAAGCCAAAGGTAATATTTGCGGATGAGCCTACAGGAGCCCTTGATACGGCTTCGGGACTTGCAGTCATGAAGCTGTTCCAGGAGCTGGTGTACAAGGAAGGAATAACGATAGTCATGACGACACATGATCCGAAGCTTATGGAGCTCGGTGATGTAGTATATGAGATAGAGGATGGTGAGATAGTTGAGCGATAAGCATTTATTCAGAAAAAAGAAGAACGATGCTGTGGAGCCTGAAACTATAGCACCGGGTGTGGAGACACAGGACATGGAGAACACGGATGGCCAGGAGACGCAGGAGTTCGTGTACGGCATGGATCTTCAGGAAGACGAGGGCACTGACAGCGGGAAAGCCGTGGAAGCAGATCCTGAGGCTGGCACAGATAAAGAAGCCGGCGGGGAGCGCCTTGGTTCTGAGGAGAATATCATAGAGTGTGACAGCCTTGTCAAGATATACAAGACTGACGATGTGGAGGTCATGGCTCTTCAAGGCCTGGAGCTCAACATCAAATACGGCGAGCTCATGGCGGTCATCGGAAAGTCGGGATCAGGAAAGTCCACACTCCTCAATATGATCGGAGGACTTGAGAGACCTACGGCCGGAAAGCTGTATGTCGACGGCAAGGATCTGTTTGCGATGACGGATAAGGAGCTTGTGGAGTACAGAAAGCACACTGTAGGATTTGTGTGGCAGAAAAACTCCAGAAACCTTCTGCCATATATGACAGCCATAGAGAATGTTCAGGTACCTATGTACTTCGACAAGAGCAACAAGGAAGACAAGTATGCAAGAGCCCATGATCTGCTCTGCAGAGTGGGACTTGAGGACAAGATAAATTCATATCCATCTCAGATGTCAGGTGGTGAGCAGCAGAGAGTTGCCATAGCCATAGCCCTTGCGAATAATCCGAAGATACTTCTTGCGGATGAGCCTACAGGAGCCGTGGACAGCAAGACATCCAACATGATACAGGATCTGTTCAGAAAGCTGAACGAAGAGCTCGGGATAACGATAATCATAGTTACACATGATATAAGTCTTGCAAATAAGGTGGGACGTGTGGTTATGATTGCGGACGGCAAGATTAGCACAGAGAAGATCATGAAGGAATCTTACAAGGACAGAATGAACGAGCTGACGACAGATGGCTTCTCATCTGATGATTCACATGAGGAGTTCTCGATACTCGATAAGGCGAATCGTGTACAGATAAGCCCTGATATGCTGGCTGCTGCCGGAATCGACAGCAATAAGGTCAAGGTTCAGGTTGTTGACGGCAAGGTCATCATCACAAAAGAGTGATAGCAGATGGTGTTGTGTCAGCGGGGAAAATATATTATAATTACTTCAATTAAGTAAGGAAAGGTTGGTATTTTATATGAGAAAAGCGGGTTACAAAAAAGCGGCGGCGCTGCTTTTGGTGACATCACTTGTGGCAGGAACTGCGCTCACAGGATGTGGCAAGAAGAAGGTGGATTACAACATGGGAGACGACGAGAACGGCGGTGGCGGCGGTAAGCTGGCATCAAGACTCGACGTACCAGAGTCATACAATGGCAAGCTTGAGGGTATCAATGCAGATACAGGTCTCACAGATGTATCCATAAATGCCACAGAGATAGAGGTGCCTGACACAGATAAGATGTCAGTGCTTTACTATGAGCTTAACAATGTAGACAATGACTACAAGAAGCGTGTGTGCGAGAATATATTTGACGTGAGCGCAGGCGTATATGTATATAACTGGGATAAGCCGTACAAGGAGGATATACAGAGAGAGATAGATTCACTTCAGTCCATGATGGAACAGGCTACATCGGATGATGATAAGAGCTATTATGAGGATTACATGAAGACCCTCAAGGATCAACTCAAGACAGCGTCTGATACGAGAGAGGGAGCCGGAGATTACAGTGGAGACACATTCATCGGATCTGTAGGGGACAACGAGTTCATGGTAACATTCTATGGAAGTGGCGATGACATGTCCACAGGCGGCGGATTCTCACTGGATTACTATCCATCGGATCAGCTTATACAGTACAGACCTAAGGATGGCGCAACAAGTGTATACTGCTACAGCAGTGAATATTCTGACGAGGAGGCTTCCGCAAACACAGCTTCCATCAGTGCGGCAGATGCTGAGCAGAAGGGAACAGATTTCCTTGCATCATGTGGAATCTCAGATGTCATAGAGACAAGTAATTTTGATCTGCTGTGGGATTACAGCGATGCATCAAACAGCACAGTTGCCGCAGAGAAGAATGGTTACATGGTAACATATAAGCGTTCTGTGGACGGCGTGGCTCCATATACACCTAATATATACGGCCTTGACACACTCGCAACAAGTGATGAAACGTGGTATGACACCATGGATGAGACATTCCAGCTCGGCATTGATGACAATGGACTTATCTCAGCATATTGCCTTGATTCCTTCAGAGCAACAGGAGACAAGAAGGACAATGTTGATCTTATAAGCTGGGATGATGCACTCAAGAAGCTTCCGGAGGCTGTAAATAAGTATTACACAGACAACAAGACACAGTACAGCACCATTGAGTTCAACGATGTAAGACTTACATACTACAAGCTCAAGGATGGAGATAAGTACACATACAGCCCTGTATGGGTATTTGCACAGTGCGACAAGATGGAGGATGGAAGCCTCGATAAGGATTATCCAATACAGCTCATCATGTTAGATGCTACCACAGGAGATATGATAGATCTTAAGGATGTCCTGAACCAGCAGACATATGATTCATCTGTAGTTGATTCTGTTATTGACAGTGATTCAGATTTTGATATAAGTGACGACAGCCTCATTGATGAGACTGATATAACTGATACTGACGATGCAGACAGCAGTGATGAGTCAAGCGCAGATGCGATTGATATCGGAGATGCTGATATCGACATGGGCGATCAGGATACAACAGAGTAAATAAAACTCAGACATATAGGTTAAAGGAGAAAAATCCTCATAGACTGATAAAGTGGTATAAATATTGGTCTATGAGGATTTTTTATTGTTGACACATACCCCTAGGGGGTATATAATCCGTGGATGAAAAGAGAATTTAACAGCCGTAATGTGCAGATAATAAACAGATGGCATATATGCAGCGTCATTTGAAATGTGAACAGAAATGGCTGATGTACAAGGGATGTGTCAAGTTTTCTATGAAAACTTGACATGTAGCTCCAGCCATTTGCCGAAGGCAAATTTTGCATGGCTGGAGTTCAATAAGGATGGAGGAAAGATATATGGAAGAACAGAAGAAATGCTGCTGTCATCATGGCGGAGAGATAAGCGATGTGGAAGCCAGGGTGAGGACAAGGACAGACGAGGAGTATAAGAAGCTTCTCAACAGACTGAACAGGATAGAGGGGCAGATAAGAGGCGTGAAGAGTATGCTGGAAAATGATGCCTATTGCACAGACATCGTGCTCCAAGTGTCGGCGATCAATGCGGCACTCAACAGCTTCAACAGACAGCTCCTTGCCGAACATATCAGGACCTGTGTTGCAGACGATATAAGAAATGGCAAGGATGATACTATAGAGGATCTGGTAAATACGGTTACCAGACTTATGAAATAGATATGTCAGTTATTGGCAAGTGCAGTTACGAACTGACTGATGCTTGATAAAGGAAGGTGAAATATATGGACAAGTACAATGTGACAGGAATGACATGCAGTGCATGCAGTGCAAGAGTCGAGAAGGCCGTATCCAATGTTGAGGGAGTTACCTCGTGTCAGGTGAATCTCCTGACCAACTCCATGATGGTGGATGGAACAGCCGACAGCGGAACTATAGTGGCTGCAGTTGAGAAGGCAGGATACGGTGCGAGTCTGGCGGGTGGAAGATCTGCTGGCGGAAATACTTCACATTCAGGTGGGAAGAGCAGCGGTTCCGGTGAGAGTGAGGCGGACAAAGAATTTGGAAAAATGAAGAAGAGACTGGTGGCATCAGTTATAATTCTTATTCCCCTCATGTATATATCAATGGGACATATGATGTGGAACTGGCCGCTGCCAAGCTTCTTTGACGGCAATCATGTGGCGATGGGACTCACGCAGATGCTGCTAACCATAATCGTGATGGTGATAAATCAGAGATTCTTTGTGAGTGGATTTAAGGGAGCTATACACGGCTCGCCTAATATGGATACACTTGTTGCCATGGGCTCAGGTGCCTCATTCATATACAGCGTGTACGTGCTCTATGCCATGACAGCGGCGCAGACAGCAGGTGACGGTGAGCGTGTCATGACGCTCATGCATGATTTTTATTTTGAATCTGCGGCCATGATACTGGCGCTTATAACAGTCGGCAAGACGCTTGAAGCATATTCAAAGGGAAGAACCACGGACGCACTCAAAGGTCTGATGGATCTTGCCCCGAAGACAGCCGTTCTCATCAGGGATGGTGAGGAGGTCACCGTGGATATAGACGAAGTTGCGGTTGGAGATATATTTGCCGTTAGACCGGGTGAGAGCGTTCCTGTGGACGGAGTAGTCCTTGAGGGGGATTCCGCCGTGGACGAGTCAGCTCTCTCGGGTGAGAGCATACCTGTGGACAAAACTGCAGGAAGCCGTGTGTCTGCGGCGACGATCAACCAGTCGGGTTATCTGAAATGCCGTGCTACACAGGTAGGTGCGGATACCGCACTGTCCAAGATAATAGATATGGTAAGTGATGCGGCGGCTACCAAAGCTCCAATAGCAAAGCTTGCTGATAAGGTTTCGGGAGTGTTTGTACCTGTTGTCATACTGATAGCATTTATCACGATGATAGTGTGGATAATAGTGGGCAAGGATGCCGGTTATGTGTTGGCGAGAGGAATATCAGTGCTTGTTATAAGCTGCCCATGTGCCCTTGGGCTTGCCACACCTGTTGCGATCATGGTGGGAAATGGAATAGGTGCCAAGCATGGAATATTGTTCAAGACGGCGACCGCCCTTGAGGAGACAGGAAAGGGCAGCATAGTGGTCATGGACAAGACAGGAACGATCACAAAGGGAGAGACGGTAGTGACGGATATACTGGCGGCAGATGGAGTAAGTGATGACGAGCTGATGCAGAAGGCTGCGGCTCTGGAGAAGCTGTCAGAGCATCCTCTGGCAAGGGCTGTGGTTGGATATTACAGTGAGGATTACCAGACAGGTGATGCACAGAAGGATAAAAATTATGAGGTATCCGATTTCAAGGCTGTTGCGGGCAACGGTCTGATGGGAAGTCTGAACGGCAGAAAGATCATCGGAGGAAATATGGATTATATAAAGGGCTATGCGGATGTACCTGAGGCGATGAAGGATAACGCAGAGAAGGTATCACAGCAGGGAAAGACACCTATGTTCTTTGCCGAGGAGACTGACGGAGATTACAGAGTCCTCGGAATAATAGGCGTGGCGGATACTGTGAAGGAGGACAGCGCTGAGGCCATATGCCAGCTTCAGTCGATGGGACTTTCAGTAGTTATGTTAACCGGTGATAATGAGAGAACCGCCAAAGCCATAGGAGAGCAGGTCGGCGTAGACAGAGTAATAGCGGGCGTGCGTCCGGACGGCAAGGAGAGCGTTGTGCGAGATCTCATGCAGAAGGGGCATGTGATCATGGTTGGTGATGGAATAAATGATGCCCCTGCACTCACAAGGGCAAATATAGGAATAGCCATAGGTGCAGGCACGGATATAGCCATAGATGCTGCCGATGTTGTTCTCATGAAGAGTGAGCTCACAGATGTTCCGGCGGCCATAAGACTCAGCAGGGCAACAGTTAAGAACATAAAAGAGAATCTTTTCTGGGCATTTATATATAATATAATTGGAATACCACTCGCCGCCGGCGTGTGGATCCCGATATTTGGCTGGACGCTCAATCCTATGTTCGGAGCGTTTGCCATGAGCCTGTCAAGTTTTTGTGTTGTTACAAATGCGCTGAGGTTGAATTTGACAGACATTTATGATAAAAATAAAAGGTATAGAATCAAGGAGGACAAAGTTATGACAAAGACAATGAAGATCGAAGGTATGATGTGTGGACATTGTGAAGCCAGAGTCAAGAAGAGTCTTGAGACCCTTGACCAGGTGCAGGAGGCTGTAGTCAGCCATGAGACAGGAACAGCGGTTGTCACTCTCAAGGCAGACGTTGATGACAGCGTGCTCAAGAAGACAGTAGAGGATCAGGATTATAAGGTGACATCAATTCAGTAAAGGCAGGAAATATATGAAGAAGATACTTAACAGATTGCTAAGCAGAATGGTAATAACGTGCTTTCTTGTGGTCGTCCAGTTGGCGATCATGATACTGGGGGTTGTTTTTCTTCAGGACAGATATATCTATATATCGGGTGCTCTCAAGCTGCTCAGCGTAATAGTTGTAATGTATCTTATAACAAAGGATACTAACCCTATGGTAAAGATGGCATGGATGGTGCCGATACTCATATTCCCGGTGCTGGGAGGTCTCATGTATGTGCTCTATGGACATGTGCTGATACCTAAAAAACTCAGAAAGAATTTTCTGCGGGTTCTCCAGCAGGAGGTATATGAGAACGTCAAGGGGGACAACTGGGTCCCAGCGGAGAATTTAAAGTCGGAGCCTACATACAGGATATGTAATTATATGGAGAATGTGGCTGAGGCGCCTCTGTACAAGCATACCAGTGTAAAGTATTATGCCATAGGCGATGATGTGATGGATGATCTCATCAGAGACCTGGAGAGTGCGGAGAAGTATATATTCATGGAATATTTCATCGTGGACAAGGGTTATATGTGGGATACCATACTTGAGATATTGAAGCGCAAGGCTGCGGAGGGACTTGATGTCAGGTTCATGTATGATGACATCGGATCTGTGTTCAATGTGCCGAAGTATTACTGGAAGGAACTTGAATCCTACGGTATCAAATGTATGGCGTTCAATCAGGTGGTTCCATTCTTTGCCACTATCTTCAATAACAGGGATCACAGGAAGATCACTGTTATTGATGGCAAGATAGCTCACACCGGCGGTTACAACATGGCTGACGAGTATATCAACAAGATAGAGAAGTACGGCAAATGGAAGGACAGTGGAGTGAGACTTGAGGGCGAGGGCGCCTGGAGCTTCACTGTTATGTTCCTTCAGATGTGGAACAGCTTCAGATATTCAGAGGGAAGCTACAACAACTATAGACCGGCGGAAATCGACTATAGTGGCGTAAGTGACGGATATGTTCAGCCGTACAAGTCCAGTCCTCTGAGCGGAGAGAATGTGGGTGAGAATCTGTACATGCAGATGATAAATGATGCACAGGAGTACATTTATATATTTACCCCATATCTTATCGTGTGTAACGAGCTCATGATGGCACTGAAGCTGGCAGCCAAGAGGGGCGTGGATGTGCGTATTGTTACGCCGGCCATCCCGGACAAGAAATATATATACAAGATGACCCAGTTTAGCTACAAGGAGCTGCTTCTGGCGGGTGTGAAGATATATCAGTACACGCCTGGATTTATACATTCAAAGACTTTGCTCATGGATGGCAAGCTTGCATCTGTGGGATCCATCAATCTGGATAACAGGAGCTTCTATCACCACTTTGAGTGTGGAACTCTTCTGTATGACTGCAAGGCCATAGAAGATGTGAAGAAGGATATGATGGATACATTTGCCGAGTCGGAGGAGATAGATATTCCGTGGTGCAGAAATAACATAAGCAGGGTGAATATACTTGGTGCGATACTCAGATTATTGTCACCGCTTTTATAAAAGGAGTATAGCCGTATGGGCAGAAAAGACAACATTGCAGGAGACGGCAGGCGGGAACTTCAGAACGGAATAACCACATTATTTCTTATATATATGGGGGCTGCATATCCCCTGATAATGCATGACAAATATTTTGATATAACAGTAACCAAGTACAGGGCGTTCTATATTGCGCTGTGCATATATGCGGTGCTCATGGTGCTGGCGGTGCTGGTGGATGTGCTGGGACGGAATGTCAGCACAGGGCATGGACAGCGGAGCTCCGGTGGCAACGTGGATGTCTCTGAAGGGGCGGCACACGGTAACGGATTTATCGGACGCCTGAGACGTTTTATTGATCTGCATAAAATAATGGCCATGGATATATTCATGGCAGGATTTGTTCTGGCAAATGTTCTGGCATTCTTTATGTCAGGGAATAAGGTAGCAGCATATACAGGCGAGGAGGGCAGAAGGTGCGGACTTCAGTTCGTGCTGCTGGCCTTTTTCCTGTATGTGTGTATGGCGAGATATTGCAGGATAAGGCGGTATGTGGTGGTCATATTCATGCTTGCGGGCTCATTTGTGGGAATTGTCGGCATATGCCAGTTCATGGGATATGATTTCCTTGGACTCAGGGAAGGGCTGATGCAGAGCATAAGAAATGTATACATATCCACATTTGGCAATATCGACATATTTGCAAGCTTCCTGTGCGTGCTGCTTCCGGTGGCAGCCGGGGCGTATATCAGCTCGGAGGGAAAAGAGAGTATAGTGATACGGATAACAGCAGTCATCGCTGTGCTCACAGGAACGGGTGCGGTGATCATATCCAATGCAAACCTTGCATACGCAGGTGTGGGCGGTGCCATGATAGCTGCGTGGATATGGGCGTCATACCGAGGAAAGATAAAAGAATTTGCGGATGTATGCCTGGTCATGGCGTGCGGAGTCCTGGCGATCAGTATTATTCTGGGACAGACGGACAGTGGATATTCGGAGCTTGACGGACTGAGCTACTTTGTGAGTGACAGCCGGATGGTGTGGATAGTGTCCGTGGTCGTTCTCGTTGTATGGGCGGCCATAAGGCTGGCTTCAAAGTGGACTGTGAAGTTCCGCGGAAAGGCAGCTCTTGCTGTATCGGTCGGCGTATCACTTGCAGGCATCGTGGCTGTTGTTATATATGCGGCGCACAACCACATGGGTATATTTTCATTTGAGGATTCCTGGGGGAATTACAGGGGGTTCGTGTGGAGGAGACTCATGGAGGCGTATAGTGATTTCAGTGTTCCACAGAAGCTGTTCGGTTATGGAAATGAATCGGTGAAGTCGATCATGACTGATAGATACTATGACGATATGATGAATGCGGTGGGTGTTATATATGATAATGCTCACAATGAGTATCTGCAGTATCTGATAACCACAGGAATATTTGGTGCAGTGAGTTACGTAGGACTGCTGGTTACCACAGGTGGTGCTCTTGTGAGAACTGCGGTATCAGGAGCTGTGATGAATGAGAATGAAAGCATGAGCAGTCAATCCGCAGAAAAAAGATCAAAGGAGAAGGCAGCTTCGAGAGATTCAAGAACTGTAAGAGGTTCAAAGACAGGGACTGGCTTGGAGTGCCTGCTTGGATATGCTGAGGATGAGGGCAGTATGATAGCTGTTCTGCTCGGGATAACCGGGTATGCTGTTCAGGCATTTGTCAATCTTAACCAGTCGCTCACAACACCATATATATTTCTGCTTATAGCCATGGCAGGAGGGCTGTGCCGGAGATATATATGTCAATTTGCAGATGGCGGCAGAAAATGATGTGTGAAATATGATTTATAAGAAAATAATACAGGGAATTGTGTGTATATACTTGCCACAGTGCATAGCAAAATGTTATAATATTTGCCTGTGTGGTGCTAGTGAACCGCACATTGAATAAATAAATACAGGAGGTCTAGAGGGACATGCAGATTTATGACGAGCTTGTAGCCAGAGGGCTTATAGCGCAGACAACAGATGAAGATGAAATTAGAGATTTAGTAAATAATGGTAAGGCAGTATTCTATATTGGCTTTGATCCGACTGCTGACAGCCTGCATGTAGGCCACTTCATGGCGCTCTGTCTGATGAAGAGACTTCAGATGGCAGGCAACAAGCCTATCGCGCTGATAGGTGGAGGTACAGCCATGATCGGTGATCCATCAGGCCGTACAGATATGAGACAGATGATGACAAAGGAGACTATCCAGCACAACGTTGACTGCTTCAAGAAGCAGATGAGCAAGTTCATAGACTTCTCAGAGGACAAGGCGCTTCTCGTCAACAATGCAGACTGGCTTCTCGACCTGAACTATGTAGATGTTCTCCGCGATGTTGGAGCATGCTTCTCAGTCAACAACATGCTTCGTGCAGAGTGCTACAAGCAGCGTATGGAGAAGGGACTTAGCTTCCTTGAGTTCAACTACATGATCATGCAGAGTTACGACTTTTACGCACTGTACCAGAAGTACGGCTGCAACATGCAGTTCGGCGGCGATGACCAGTGGAGCAATATGCTTGGTGGTACAGAGCTCATCAGAAGAAAGCTTGGCAAGGATGCATACGCCATGACCATCACACTTCTCCTCAACTCAGAGGGCAAGAAGATGGGTAAGACACAGAAGGGTGCTGTATGGCTTGATCCTAACAAGACATCACCATTTGAGTTCTACCAGTACTGGAGAAATGTGGCAGATGCAGATGTTCTGAAGTGCATCCGTATGCTCACATTCCTTCCACTAGAGGAGATAGATAAGATGGATAGCTGGGAGGGCAGCCAGCTCAACCAGGCAAAGGAGATCCTTGCATACGAGCTTACAAAGCTTGTACACGGCGAGGAGGAGGCTGTGAAGGCTCAGGAGAGTGCAAGAGCACTGTTCTCCAAGGGTGTTGCAGCAGACATGCCATCAGTAACACTCACAGCAGATGACTTCAAGGACGGCGCCATCGATATCGTGTCAGTTCTCGTTAAGTCAGGTCTTGTTACATCACGTAACGAGGGCAGACGTGCCGTAGAGCAGGGCGGTGTCGCTGTGGACGGCGAGAAGATCACAGATGTCCAGATTACAATTCCAGAGGAGAAGTTCGATGGCGAGGGCGTTGTTGTGAGACGTGGTAAGAAGAACTTCAGGAAGGTTAGTAAGTAAGAGACGTTGACGCTTTGAGTGATATCAAGGCGAACGGCCAGTGGTTATTCAAAAAAGGGAAGCGATGAGCTTCCCTTTTTATGTACTACAGAAGGGGATTAGAACTTGATGAATGACAAAACGGCAGATTCAAATAAAAGACGTTTGGCAGTCGCAGCCATCTCGGCTGTGGCACTCATAATACTTGTACAATTTGTGGATTCCTATTGCACTGAGATGTTCGGCAAGACGCAGTCACTTTCTGTTAGGACATTTCTCATGGATCCGCGTGGGATGAGTTCTGAAGCGGCGGTTGCATATATGAGCAGAGGCATGCTGCCATTTTATCTTATCGGAGCGCTCACGCCATTTATCAGGTCATATACGGATATCATAGGCAGGAAGAAGATGATGATCATAAATGTGGCGCTTCTGGCTGTTGGAAGTGCAGTATGCCTGCTGGCAAACAATCTGTGGATATACCTGCTTGGCAATGGAATTCTCATACTGGGATATTCGCTGGACATACATCTGATATACATAGTCGATGCGGTAGATAGAAAACATCGAGGAACTGTCAGAGGAATCTGTGGTGGAGTGTCCATGGCAGCAGCCATGTGTATACCTCTGCTCAGGTCATTGTACGTGGATGGCGGCGGACATAATTGGCAGATCCTTTACGCTGTTGGAATTGTTGGCGGATTAATAGGTCTGGTACTGGTTATGTTGTACAGATTCCCGAATATAACTGGTTCTAAAGCTGCACCGAGTGTTGGCGGATCGGCAAACAGGAGTGAGGGAAAATCTGTGGACAGTACAGAATGTAGCACAGATGATGGACATATACATTTTATAAAAACATTCAAAGATATATGCAGAGATCATGCAACCAGAAATCTTCTCATAAGCATAAGCGTGGTGGGGCTGGCGACAGCAGGCATAACATATTACAATGAACCTTTGTGTGCCTTCTCAGGTATGGGAGAGGGCAATGTGAATACAGTGTTGCTCATACAGCCCATATCATCATTGGCTATAAATGTTCTGACAGGAATACTTGCAGACAAAATGGAACGGAGATATGTGGTGCAGATGGGAATAGCGCTTAGCCTCATATCAGGTATGGCATTTACACTTGGAGTAGGGCATGGAGTTTCATCGGTGTTGCTGGGAATACTCTGGGGCTGCATGAATGGATTTTACTTTTCTGCGGAAGAACTGATAAATCTTATGGTCATGGAAAGTGTAGATATATCGGTCAGAGGAAGGGCGTCAGCCATGTCCACACTGTCATATGGAATAGGAGATCAGCTGGGGATATTTGCAATAAGTCTGGTTGTGGGAGCCCTTGGCATGAGATGGGCAAAACTGGTATTTCTCGTGTCGCCTCTTGTCATAGCAATGGTGGTTCTGAGAAGAAAAGAAATAGAAAAGAGAAGGAAACACGCTTAGTTGTTCAGCGTGTTTCCTTATTTTTATGTTCAACATTCAGCTTGCGGATGCTGGATTTGATTTTTCTGTATTTGAATAGTGGATACATTGCAAATGTCCACAGGGCATACACTGCGACAAGAATGGGCAGGCCTATCAGATTGCGGAGATTATTTGAGTGCCATACCGCCATGCTCAGGTATGCGACAAATATGCACAGCGCAACATCTGTGATGAGATGCAGCTTCTGATTCACGATATACATAGGATGATAACGGTCGTCAGGTGGCTGGATGTCCGATGTGGACAGGCTCTGTTCAAATTGACACAAATTGTAGTTATATATTCCTCTGGCAATCGCAAGCTCAGATATGCTGCCTGCGTACAGGTTGTGTCGGAACAGTGTTGTTACTTCATAATTATCAGAGTCAGGATTGCCGGCGTAGAATGAGAATTCGGCCATTTTCTGATAATGGGATCTCGCACGGAGAAGTATAAGTATGTTCAGAACACCGTTCAGCAAAATAAGGATCATTGTGACGGAATAGAGCATGGAAGCATTTGGCATTCTGAAATACTCCAGGTCAGGATTCACAAGCTGAAGGATCTCGGCGATCACACCTATGGATGAAAGAGTGACAATGAAAGCGGTTAGAGTAGCCCAACTGTATTTGGACGAATCCGCTACCTGATCATATATATGCCGGATGCAATCCTCACTGTAGTTTGTGAGCTTGTTGTAGCTGGTGTGTCTGAAAGAGTTCAGTCTGGAATCATAATCCCATGAGCACATGCGCGCCACTCCGAATCTGGACGCAGGAACATGACCTGGCAGATCCGAGGAGAAGAAAGCATCATACCTTTTGTAGGTAATATGGTCATGAACCATGCTGTCGATAAGCATAACTCCACCAAATGATAAACTGACAAGAGCCACCAGCAGAGGAAAGCTGTTAAATACAAATGACACAACAATATATAGAATACTCACCATACAGAACAAGGTGATGATGACTCGTCTCCCCTGTTGTATATCATTAAAAGATCTCGAACAGTTCTGAAAATGATTATATGTAATGCTATAGGTGTTACTGTTCTCATCAAGCACGGAATGTTCAAGTATCAGGCTTAGCTCAGAATACTTCTTGTGCAATGAGAATGGAATAAATCTCAAAGCTGTCAAAATGATGGATGCACACAGCATGACAATACTGAACAGCGTCCCCTTTGTGCTTGTCGCCTCATAGGAACTGATCCAGGTAGAAGAGAAGATGGTTGCAAGCATCTGTACAGAGTAAAGGACTATCAGTGTATATGTTGCAAATGCCTGTAGCTTGTCAACCCTCCTGGCATCATTCATTAGCTTCTGAAAATGTGGGTTGTTCAGATCAGTCACGGGATGTGCGACCTTAGGTTCTTTGATATTTCTTGTTATTGCAACCTCCGATGCATATGCAGGGAAATTCACATCATCAAAAAGCGCATACAAAAGGATCGTAGCAAGGTATTCTGATGGTGAGGTGCATTTGAACAAAGAGCAATAATGTGTAAGCTGGTTGTCTGTTGAGAGGACGTTACTCAGATATGACTGCAGTGAAACTATAAAATCAGAGTCCAGTGCGCCTTTTGTTTCTATAAGATTGTCAAGATGAGCACACAGCTTGTCGTAATCTATCGCATTCAGCAGAGCTCTTATAGGAAGAGGCTGCTCGTTTCCGGAAAAGTTCTTATTTGCCAGGTTGGAAAAGAAAACACTCAGCTTCGTGCCTGTAGGATAGCTCTCGTCAGGATGGATGAGATAGTACAGAGGTTTCTGGGCTGAATCTGCATCCTTCTTAAGCCATTCTATATCCGCATCCTTGAAGACGGAAAATGACATTATTTTGTCAATATCGTCATATTGGTTCGGATTCTGTGAAAAGAATAATTGGCTGAAAGTATGTTTGTTGGAGTATGAAGACGTCTGTGGAACAATGGGAATGTTAAGCCCCAGATGCTCTGTGAAAAGTTCCTCCAGAGAGCATATGTGTTCCGCCGGTCTGGTACGATATTTCATCTTTTGTTTCCCCCTCATGGAAATGAAATAGGTTGGTTTAGTAAATATATGTGCTAAGCACTATATGAATATATAACAAAAAATGAGCTATTTCAACATAACAAAGGATATATTTCGACAAAATAGAATAAGGAATTTTCAATAACGAAAATAGACAATGAAACATGCAATATAGACAATGATATGTCTGGAGTGCGGATTACATTGCCCGGAATTCATATTACTTCAGACTCTATAATATCAGGTAATAATTGATAAAGATCATTTATTTCTTTAAATTGATATGCAATGAGGCGGAGAACCGCATAGATAAATGAGGGGGAGAGAATTCAATATGACAATAGGCGTATGCGATGTAAATCCAGACGAGACGCAGAGAACAGTATATTTCCTGCGCTCTCAAATTAAAAACAACATTATTGATAACGAAAATGTGAGATTTGTTTCATATAACCTTGATTCAGTAATGTTGGATATCGACTATCAGAAGTTCGACTGTGACATCTTTATAACAGAGCTTCTGTATCCAAATGGCAAGAATGGTGTGAACCTGGCAAAGAGGATCAATGCCGTAGCTCCATCTTGCAAGATTCTTTTTTATGTAAACAAAATCCCTGAAGAACTGGACATATACGAGGCGAATCATGTGAATTGTATGCTTAAAGGCAGACATGATGCAAGACTTGTGACATTCATGAATGATCTTGTGGAGAAGATGAACAATGATGACAAGAAGCAATTCATCAAAATCCGATATGACAGGAACGTCAATATCCTTGATTGCCGCGACATAATGTACATCAAAATAGAGAACAGAGTAACGATATATTACACAAATAGAAAAAATGACCAGCGTGATGGCAAATATTACGAATACAGACCTCTCAGCGAGATTATGAAAGAACTCCCAGATAATTTCGTGAGATGCTCAGCCGCTGCGGTGGTAAACAGGGATTATATCAGTAATTATAATCATCAGACCGTTACGATGGTTGATGGGGAGGAGATAAAGATTGGAAGACGGTATGGAGGGATTGTTAATAGAGCATCAAATAATGTCAAATAGACATGATAAAAAATATTTACAATATAATATGGTAATATTTACTATATGTTAGACTATAAAAAGTCACGACTATTTTGAAAAAATATGATATTGAATCTGATTTTAGGCTTATTAGGAGAAATGACGGAAAGGAAAAATTAGTTTGGGCAAAATTAACAAAAAAGTTATAGTTGTTTTTTCTACAATAATTATATTTATTATTTTATTTAGTTTGTATTTAAAAACAAATAGCAACAACAATCATTCAAATTATAATGGAGAGAATTCTCCGGTTGATGTATCAGAGAGTGTGGGAGATATAGAGACAAATAGTTCCATAGATGGGAATAATGAGCAAAAACCTATATTACGCATAGAAGATTCAAAGGGAAAAAAAGGCGGGGACGTGGTTGTTAAGGTGAATATCGAGAATAATCCTGGAGTATTAGGTATGAAGTTTTCTATATTCTTTGACGACAGTGTTTTGACAATAAAAAGTGTAGATAATGGAGATGCAATAAAAGATGTGTTAACAATGACATCATCAAATAATTTGATAAATGGTAGTATTTTTTTGTGGGATGGACAGGAAATAAAAGAGTCGGAAATCCGAGATGGAGAGATAATGGTACTTCAATTTTCTGTTAACAATGCTGCCACTGTTGGGAAATATCCAATAACAATTATATGTGAAAAGGGGGATGCTGTAGATGAAAACTTGAAGCCAATAGAATTTGTAATTATTGATAATTACATAGAAGTAACAGAATAATGAGAAAGGAGATATTGTATGAGAGGGAAAAGAGTTTTATCAATTATACTGTCGTTGGCTATGATTATAACTTTCTTTGCTCCAGTTAAAGTACAGGCAGCAATAAAAAATGCCTCCTTAACTGTAGAAGAAGGGAAAGCTGTAAATGGTGATACGGTTGAAGTGAAAGTGGAAATTACCAATAACCCAGGAATTATGGGAGCGGTAATTAAAGTTGAATATGACGATGGTTTGGAATTAATAGATTCCAAATCTGGAGATGCGTTTGCTGGTATGAGCATGACAAAACCAGGCAAATATGTTTCGTCATGCAAGTTTGTATGGGATGCAATGGATATGTCCTCAGATACTGTAAAGGATGGAGAAGCATTGGTGTTATCATTCAAGGTTTCAGACACTGTTGATGTGGGAACAGAACTTGGAATTAGGCTATCCTATGCAGACGGAGATGTAATTGATAGTGATTTGAATCCAGTCAATCTGACAATTGAAAATGGAAAAATCACAGTGGTGGACAATTTTGTACCGGGAGATGTAAATGGAGATACAAAGGTAGATATTACAGATGTAATTCTAGTGCGTAGATATCTTGCAACTGGATATGATGTATCCATAAACACAGATGCAGCAGACGTAAATGCTGATGGAAAAGTAAATGCAACAGATGTAATCCTTATGAGAAGATTTATCGCAGGCGGATATCTTGGTGACGATGGACAACCTTTGGAGCTTAAGTCAGGAAAACCATCATTAAATAAGTGTGCACACGACATGACTGCTACAAGTTACAAAGCTGCGACATGTACAGAAGATGGAAATATAGCATATTGGCACTGCGAAAAGTGTGGAAAGTTCTTTAGAGACGAGAATGGAAACACTGAGGTACCTGAGGCTAATCTTGTAATACATGCAAAAGGACATACACCAGTAATAGATCCTGCTGTTGAGCCAACTGCTGGTAAGCCGGGGCTTACAGAAGGAAAGCACTGTTCAGTATGTAATACAGTTCTTGTTGCGCAGGAACCGATATACCAGAACATGTACGAGATCAAGTACTATATTGATAACGGAGATGACTATATTGCCAAGCAGAAAATAGAAAATAAAAACCCAGCTTCTTTAGCAGAGGGTAAATCATTATACCTTCAGAATATATCTGTTGATGGATATATGTTCCTTGGCTGGTATGATGGGGCAGGTGACAATGCAACACAGGTAAAGAAGATAGAAAATATAGATCATCCGATGGAATTGTATGCTCACTGGAAGAAGATAGAGTATACTATTCAGTTCAAATCTGATCTTGTACCAGAGAATGCGATAAAGTATACCACAAAAGAGGGAAAAATTCTTCCTGTACCTACGCTTGATGGTTATACTTTTGCTGGATGGACAGATTTTGATGGAAATACCTACACTCAGATTAAACCAGGCACAAAAGGCGATATCACATTATATGCAAACTGGATAAGTGACAGAAACAGAGCTTGGGCAAAGAAAGATTATGGTCAGCCGTTTGTATATGATGATAATGGATTGATATTGTTCTCCTATGAAATTGGCGAAATCAGAGATGTACCACTTTATGAGATAGAGAACTTTGGTAAGATAAACAAAGATGGTGTGAGCAAGACAGTGACTAAAAAGTATTCTGTAACAACTTCCGAGCAGCTTATGAAATCTTATACAAAAACTGTTGAAAATGCCACCACAAAGACATCATCATGGTCATTGTCAGATGGATGGTCAAAGAGTCTGGATGTAAGTGATGAATGGTGTGAGCAAAATGGCATGACGCGGGAAGAGGCTCAGCGTGTAGGAAAAACCGATACAGGAAATTGGTATGTTAGTAACAATAAGGGTGGTTCGACATCAAGTTCGACAATAGATTCAACGGATACTTACAATTTAATAACTAAAAACAATAATACTCATTCTTGGAGTGATGATTATCAAGAAAAGCAGGAACATGGTGATGATGTAAAAACAACCGAAAATTGGGGAGTTGGGCTAGAGGTATCAGCCAAATATCATGCTGATGCTGGAGTAAATTTAAAGGGACTGTCTGCAGGTGGTGGTTATGAAGTCGGAGGTAAATTGTCCGGACATTATGAAAATGGAAAGGAAACTACCACAAAGGGTGATGATACCACAACTATGAAGGGTTCTGTAAATGATTCCGGTAGTAGCTCACAAGAGGGTACCGTGCAGAATCATACAACAAACACAATAAATACCTCCACATGGAATACAGAATCAGGATATAGTTCAAGTTCTACAGTTAGCCAAGATAAGTCTATTTCATCTGCTGTATCGAGTTTGATAAGTAATACAACAAAATATGGCGAGAGCTATATAAAGAATGGAAGTACTGAAAATACGCAGGGGTTAACAGAAACATCATCTGATTCAGATGTCTATTCATCAGCTGTGACGTATTCTACAGTCACAGCTAAAGAAGAAGAGGTGACATATACAACTACAAATACAAAGTCTGGATATCACAGATGGGTTATGGCGGGAACTGCCCATGTATTTGGTGTAGTAGGATATGACATAGCAAGTGATAGTTACTTTACATATACATATAGCATAATGGATGATGAAATGCATAGGTTCGAAGATTATTCATATAATACCGCAGCTTTCGACGATAATCAGAATGGTATTATTCCGTTTAATATTCCAGTTGATGTTGAGAACTATGTTAAACAGCGTGTATTTTCAACAGAAGGATTGGAAGTTGATACAGATGGAAATATTACGAATTATATAGGTAGTGATAGTGCGGTATTTATTCCAGACTATATGGTTGTAGACAATCATGATGGAAGTAATAGTGTAATAAAGGTAACTGGACTTTCAGAAAATGCATTTAAGGGCAATACCAAGATTACAGGTGTAAAAATGTCTAGATTTATCACAGATGTTCCTAAAAATGCATTCAGAGGATGTACAAATCTTTGGGATATTCTATTTTATGGTTCATCAGTTGGCGACAATGCATTTAGAGATTGTCCATTATTGGATACATGGGATATAAGTTCAGCAATTACAAAGCTTGGAAGCAATGCTTTTGGAGGTGCTAAAAAATTCACAATTAAGGCAGCAAATTCCTCTATTGTTAAAAGTGCAATAGATTCCGGTGCTGCGGATATAACAATAGGCTTGGACAAGATGAGTGATTCTATAGATGGCAATAAATATACAACATCGAGGAATACAAAGTCACTTAGATTAAATGCTTACGGAAAAACTTTCAAGAATATTGTTATTAATTCTGACGCAGATAAAACAGTGATTAACAGAATGAACATTGAGAATAGTGGTGATATTCCATTACAGATATCATCCCCAGATATAACAATAAATCAGAGTAAGATCACAAACTCAGGTATATGTGCAGCATTTACAGCAGACAATTTGACACTTGATTTGTACGGACCATCAACTATGGTGAGCGGTGGACCAAATACTCTGTTCTGTAAGGATACCAAAGTAGTCCGTACATCATCTGGACTTAAGACATCTCTTACGTTGAATGGTAATCTGGTAACATGTGGAGCGATAACAGATCCAAATAAGTTTATACAGTTTGCAAGTGGATCAAATGGAAGAATTGTTGAAGTAGACAGTGATACATTTGATAAGATGATGAAGGCGTATACACTGACATTCAATGCAAATGGAGGAACGTTTACAGGCAGTAGTTCAAGGCAGGTAAATAACGGAGATAAGATAGGTGAGCTTCCAACACCGACAAGAACAGGATATGATTTCCTCGGTTGGTATGATGGCAATACAAAGGTTACAAAGGATACTGTATATTCATCTGGAGTAGACGTAGCATTAACAGCTAAGTGGAAAGTTAAGGAGTTTACAGCAAAATGGAATAATGTTACAGGCTGCAACATTACGGTAAAGAGGACCAGCTCGCCACTTAAGAATGCAACACTTGGAAATATTTCAAATGGAGCAACGGTATATTATTCAGACAAGCTGGAGATATCTTACACGGTTTCAAACGGCTATAAGATAAAGAACACAGGTGTTACAAGTATAACTGTTCAGAATAATGTTACAAGCCAGAATATTTATGCCACAGTTGGCAAGCTGTCAGACGGATGGGTACTTGCATCTGAGATGCCATCAGGTGCCACAGTCCTTGATGAAAAATGGACATATGACAAGACAACAAAGATTACGTCTGATAAGGATAATGTTGAAGGATATACACTCTATGATAGTTCCTATGTATGGTCTGACTATGGCGCATGGAGTTCTTGGTCGAATTCCTATGTTGGATCTAGTGATTCAAGAAATGTAGAGACAAGAAACATTGCGGCAACATACAAGACGCAGTATCAATACTCAAGATACTATGGCAAGAGTAGTTCTTGGTATTTATCTATGCCGTACTCATCTGGTGTGTGTACTACTCTTGAATATACAAATTGGCTTGATAATCCACTACCATATGATACATCAGATTCTGATGGTGCTCAGTATGGTAGAGGATATAACGCAGATGGTGTGAAGGTTACAAATAGAAACGGTTCCAGATGGGATATTCCTTGGTTTAACCAGAATACCAGACAGGCTCAGGTGACTGCTGCGTATACACAGTATAGATATAGAGACAGATCCAAGATCTATACATATTATTTGAAGAAGACAGAATCACTAGAGTCAAGCACACAGGTTACTGCTTCTGATGGAATCGATAATATCCAGAGATGGGTTAAGTATGTAGTATATTGATCGGATACATGGGAAAGGAGATAAGTTATGAAGACTAAGATTCTTATAATACTATCATTTATCTTATTGTGTATCTGTACTCCTATAAGTGCCTTGGCAAGTGAAAGCGACACTACAAAGATAGAGGTCGAGAGTGTTGTAACTGAGGCAGGAACTACAAAGGATGTGGATATATCAATTAAGAACAATCCGGGTATACTTGGATGTAAGCTTACAGTAAATTATGATTCAAGGCTTGTGCTAAAATCAGCAAATGCTGGAGAAGCATTTTCGGCACTTACATTGACAAAACCTGGTGTGCTCGAAAACTCATGCAGCTTTGTTTGGGACGCAATAGAGCTTAGTTCTAAAGATATCAAAGATGGGGTAATACTTACACTCACATTTGATGTACCAGCGGATGCAAAAAGCGATGATAATTTTGCAGTAGATGTTGTATGTGAAGATGCTGTAAATACAGATTTATCTGCTGTTTCAGTGAAAAATGGAGCAGGGCAGATTACGATTGAGAAAAAAACTACAGTGGGAACACTTGACAAGCTTATCGCTGATAAGACAAAAACTTCATATGCTGTCGGAGAAAAAATAACATTAGATGATATTGCGGTTACAGCAATGTATTCAGATGGAACAAAGAAGACAGTTTCAGATTACAAGACAAATGCAGGCTCAATTGATATGAGTACAGTAGGAAAGAAGACACTTACTGTGACTTACACAGACGGAGGAATCACCAAAACTGCAGACATTGAGATTGAAGTTAAAGCAAACGAAAGTGTAAACAATACCAAAATTGTTGTCAGCAACAATCTGTCACTGCCAGGGGATCATATTGATGTGGATATATCAGTTGCAAATAATCCTGGAATATTAGGCATGACATTGATGCTACAGTATGATTCAAAGCTGACTCTTGTCTCAGCGAAATCTGGAGAGGCATTTGATATGCTTGCGATGACAAAGCCGGGAGTTTTAGAGTCCGGATGTAAGTTTGTCTGGGATGGAACAGAATTGGATGAGAAGTCTATAAAAGATGGAACTATTCTGACATTGACATTTGAAATATCTAAAGAGGTTAAGGCGGGAGAGAAGTATATTATATCTGCTTCATCAGAAGATGCGGTTGATAAGAACTTGAATCCAGTAAAGATTACAACACAGAGTGGGTCGTTGTCTATAGGTGATGATAGTTCAATTGTAGACAATGAGTTGATAGGTATTACTGCAACAAAAGAAAAAGTTAGATATGAAAAAGGAAGTATTATAAATCTGGATGATTTAATAGTTGTAGCTGAATATAAAGGAGGACTATATAAAGAGGTTAAAGATTATACGACAAATGTTAACGACATAGATATGAGTATTGTTGGTGATAAGATATTGATTATAACCTATTCAGATCTAGAGGTAACAAAAACTGCAAGTATTAATATTAGTGTAGTTGATAAAAGAGATAATCATGAAAATCATAAGGGATATTCTCTTGTAAAGGAAATTCCAGCTACATGTGTGTCAGATGGAAAAAAAGCGTATTATAGATGTAATGAGTGTGACAGGATATTTGAGGATAAAGAAGGTAAAAAAGAGATTGAGAAGCCGATTGTAATACCAAAGACAGGTCACACATATAAAAATATAATAACTGCGGCTACGTTAAAAAATAATGGATATTCTATAAAAAAATGTACAGTGTGTCAGGCAGAATATGATAGAGATGTAATTTACAGCGTTAAATCTGTCAATTTGACTAAAAATTCATTTGATTTTAATGGGAAGACGCAGAAACCATCGGTAGTGGTAAAAGATTCTACAGGCAAAACAGTTCCGAAAACTGAGTACAATGTAATTTATAGTAAAGATACAAAGTCTATAGGAAAACATGTAGTAAAAATAGTATTTAAGAATAAATATTCTGGAAGCATTGAGAAATATTATAATATTGTTCCGGTATCAACAAAAATAACTAAGATGATAAATACATCGGCAGGAATAAAAATTACATGGAACAATAAATCCTATGATGGATACAGGATATATAGAAGTCTTAATGGCGGCGGATACAAATTGTTAAAGAATATAAATCATAATACGACGAATTCTTGGATAGACAAAAATGCAAGAATAAATGGAAACAGATATTCATATGTAGTTTGTCCGTATAAAGTAGTTAATGGAGTGGTATATGCATCTTCAAAGAAGGAAAAGAGACAAGGGGTATTCCTTAAAAGAGGAAGGATTGTTAGCGTTGGGACTCCATCATCTAGAAAAGTAAGAATAAAATGGGGAAAAAATAGTGCCGCAACTGGTTATCAAGTACAGTATAGTACTAGTAAAGTGTTTACATCAGCAAAAACCTATACTTATAGAAAAGATGCTATTGTAACAGCATCGTATGGAAAGTTGAATAAGGGAACTACATATTATTTTAGAGTCAGATCTTATAAGAAAACTACTACTAATATTTATGGAGAGTGGAGTGCAGTTAAATCTATAAAAGTTAGAAAGTAAATTCAAAGGTAATAAGAGATTGTTATAGAAGGCCAGAATGCTACAATATGTATAGCTTTACGGAGAATTAGTATTGCAATATATATTGTGTATTCTGGCTTTTGGTTTATAATTATGAAATATATACTGATGTATATAAAATCGAGGAGACCAGCTATGAAAAGTCAACCATAGATTAGCTGGAAATTATT
>NZ_QUGZ01000004.1:0-283906 GCF_003479365.1 Coprococcus sp. AF16-5 | reverse complement strand
ATATTAAGTCAAATTCCTGTTTTTGAAACTGAGAAATCGGAATTTGTGAGGGAAAGAAATGAAGAAAAATACTCCAAGCGATGATGAAATAAAGAATTATAGCCATAAGAAGATGACATTGCCATTGATGGAACATGCTTCTGAAGAAATGAAGGAACTTGTATGGAAGCTTGTTAAAAAGTTAGCGTCTTATGCTCGTGTACCGGGCGCTATGTCAGATTTTAAGAAAATGGCGGTGTTCGCTGAGGATGATGCAATTGTCGATGTAGTTCTGGATACATTACAGGATATGAAATATCCTTTTAAAAACACAGATTTTATACCGGATATCATGGGCTATTATTACTCGATTGCATTGATTTCGCAAAGCATGCATAGAAGGGAAGAAACGATTAAGCTGTTCAATGAGCTTGTTGATTATGCAATCAGTATTAAATCTAACAGCGCATTGCCACTTGCGAGAAATATGGATGTTTTGTCAAAGGAATATCCCGATCTGTCAGATTTATTTGAAAAAGCAAAGACTATCTATAGATTTGATGCAATAGATAGTATAAAAGAAAGGGTGCCTATACAGGTCAATAAGCTTTATCACGATTATACAAATGCAGATAAAATAGAAGCAGAATACATTAATGTTGAAAATCCTGAGGATGGTAAGGTTTTTGTCGAAGTGGATGAAAATGGATATGTCGTAAGAATAGTAGAAAAGGGGAAAAACATTTATACAAAGATATTTAAACATTATAGCTATGACATGATTAATTATGCGATAGTCAGAGATGTTTTGCTGAGAAAACACATGGAAGAAATGCGAATCAATGATATTGCGGATGCAAGAGTTGTCGAAGCTACGAGAACGGATCTTAAGAAACTGTATAGTGATATTGAGATATCTGTAAATAATAAGGAGTTTGCATATATATTAGATGGGCATGAAAAATTCAATAATACCTGAATCCGTGAACCTTGTTTCAAAATGAAAAGGCACACAGGAAATGTTTGCCATATTTGTTATTGTATACTAAATTTTGAAAATGCTGCATAATTTTGCGTTCAAAAAAAGACTGCACCATTTGTGTGCAGCTGCCATTGCCATATTCAGCTACCTGTTGTCAGGTGATGAATGCAAAGCTGTCATAAAGACGCTTGAAAGTAAATCTCCAGCGATTACTCCTTCCAATGGACAGCACCAGACGGCCGGCATGTTCTGTCAGATGTCCCGCAAACTGCATAAGATTACTGATCACCGTACGTATTCTTCGGCGATGTATTTTCTTCCGGCCGGGAGCATCCTTCTTTTTCAGCGATTCCTGCCCTATGATTCGAAGGATATTATATGCGATCATTGTCAGCACCCAGCACCAGTTTGTTGCTCTCAAACTTTCCCGACGGGAGTCTTCCAACATCCATGTCCGTCTTGATTTCACTGTGATACTGCTCACTTTCTCCGTGGGCATGGTAAAGATCAATGACTGTATCGTCTGGCAGGGAAGAGTTTGTCCAGTATGTGCCCAGTTCTATATCGGGTACGATAAAATACTGCCCATATCGGTCAATGGTTCTTTCCGTGATCTCATAAATTGTGCGTATTCCGACAGTTTTCTCCTCGTTATCAGAAAGGGAATATGTCACATTCCGGAAGGTCTGTCCGATATAAATAGTTTTCCCATCACGTGGATGCTGGATATTCTGGCAGCATTCCCTGACGGATTCCAGCCATTCTTCTTTACTTTCCTGTCTGGGATTCCGTTTTATGATGAAAGACACATTGTTGTATTTATAGCTTTCTTCCATAAAGATGCCTATGTTTTCAGATGCATCGTTGCCGGAATCCAGCCGGATGAGCAGTGGTTTTTCCGTCAGCTGTCTGCACAGTTCAATGGTCTCTCTCAGGAAATCAGGAGTTTCTTTCTGGCAGTGCTGTTTCCCAATCCGCAGTTCAAGATTGACGAGGTATCCTTCTGTGCCGATATATGCCATAATTGGTGCATATCCGTCAAAACCCTTGTAGGTACGGGATACGCCTTCCTTATTGGATTTCGAATTGTCAAAGGGGGTTACATCAATATCGACAGGAACAAAGCCGTTATCCAGGGCTGTCGGCTCTATGTGCATTTCACGCAGCATGTCGACATTTGCCTGCTGGATGTCTTTGCGCAGGGAATCCCCGATCATGTCAAAACGCTGACGGAGTGTTTCGGCGGAAGGAATCGCATAGGAGATGCCTAATGCGTATTTGTAGTAGTCAGGGTCATCCATCATTTCACGGACAGCCTCATACTGGGGTTTTCCCTGACAGAGCATACCAATATAGGTGAGGAGCACGTCTCCATTTTTTATCTGTTTCTGCAGATAATCTTTTGAAATTGGAGCACGGTTGATTTTTTTAACAAAACTGCTTTTTCCAAGTATTTGCCCTACGAATACCAGACCACTGGGAGTAATGAGCCGCTCATCGCTGAATTTAATGTGTATTTTCTTCATTGCACTGCCTCCGCCTATCTTTTGATACTTTCATTATATAGGATAATGCATGATGATACAGTAAAAAAACAAAATTTTGTTTAACCTAGTGGGTGAAATAAAATGTATTGCGAAAATCAGTTTCCAGCAGGTATTATTGCTGAAAAAAAGGGATGTAACACTATGGTAAGTTTCACGGAATAAGGTGGATTTTCATTGACGCATATAACACCTTACAATATAATAAAAGCAAATATATAGCTTATAAAGGAGGTTCCTTAATGACGAAAAAAATAACCGCAATATTCTTGGCATTGTGCATGGCAATCTCCGCTTTGCCGATGACCATTCAGGCGGCATCAAAGCCCGATATTAAAGTTGGCGACTATGTTAAAATGGGCGCGTATAACAATGCCTCAATTCTTTGGCGATGTGTAAGCATTGACAATAACGGACCGCTTATGCTTGCAGACAAAATTGTTGACACCCTTGCATATGATGCCAAAACAAATGACAACAGCAATTCAAAATCACACAGCAGAAGCTATAAGCGTGATGATTACGGTTCTAACTATTGGAAAGACAGCAATATGCGTTCTTGGTTAAATTCGACCGCAGCTGAAGGCAAAGTCGATTGGCTTTGCGGCAACCCTCCGAAAGACGGATATGTAAGCGGTGTGGGAGCGTACAACGAAAAAGCGGGTTTTCTCAACGCTTTTTCAAAATCTGAAATTGCGGCAATGAAAACCGTTACCCAGCGTTCTCTCGTTTCTCATCCCGAATACAACAAGGGCATAGTTGATGGAGACGCAAATTCGGATTTGTTATACTACACCGATATTTCGGAAGCGGTGGCAAACTACGACAGTTCATATTTTGAAACTACAACCGAAAAGGTTTTTCTTCTTGATGTAAAGCAGGCTAATGCCGTGTGGAAAAATCTCAAAGGTTATTATGTTGCGTATAATAATGACGGTATGGCTTGGCCTTATTGGCTTCGCACTCCTGTTACCGATTGCAATCACGATATGCGTTATATCAGTTCATCGGGTCAGGTCGGTCGTTATGCTCCGTGGTATTCCGATTTGGGCGTAAGACCTGCATTTTATCTCGATTCCGAATATTTTGTTACAACTTCCGGCAGCGGCTCACAAAGCAGTCCTTATATCGGCTCTGCTCCAAATAAGCAAGAGGATGATTATACAATTTCGGAACCTGCCGAGGACGCAAATCCCGATTGGAATGTCAGCACCGAGCAAAGCATTCAGCTCACCCTCGGCCCGTGGTATTCAAATGACGGAAAATATTCTAATCCTACCATCCCTGTTTATACCATCCAAAAAACACGCAGCGACACGGAAAATATGGTTGTTGTCGTTTGCGGCGAGGGATACACAAAAAGTCAGCAGGGCAAATTCATCAATGATGTCAAACGACTTTGGCAGGACGCTATGAAATATGAACCGTATCGCAGTTATGCCGACAGATTCAATGTTTACGCTCTTTGCACAGCTTCCGAATCGACTTTTGACAATGGTGGAAGCACCTTCTTTGATGTTATAGTCGACAAATATAATTCGCCTGTTATTTCTAATAATCTCCACGGAAGTCAGTGGAAAAATCATATTTTTGAGAGATGTATCGGTCCTGAATTTATCGAGAAAATTCACGATGCTCATATCAAAAAAAAGTGTGATCCAAACACAATTCCGTCCGGTTCGGAATATGAGCCTTATTATTATGTTCACGATTATATTGCTCAGTTCGCTATGGTTGTAAACACAAAATCAGATTTCGGCGGTGCTTATAATAACCGTGAATACGGCTTCCATTATTTCATTTCGCCATCAGACAGTTATCGTGCGTCAAAAACTTTTGCACACGAGTTTGGACACGGTTTGCTCGGTCTCGGTGATGAATACAGTAACGGATATTTGCTTGACGATAAGGAACTTAAATCACTCAATCTTTCCTCGGTTGAAGACCCGGAAAAGATAAAATGGCGACAGCTTTTAGGTTTTAGAAACACATATACCTGCCGCAATGCTTACGGCTCAAAAATGCTTGTTTCAAGTTATGAGTGCATAATGAGAGACACAAACTATCAATTCTGTGAGGTTTGCCGTTTGCAGGGCTTCAAGCGAATGTCTCAGCTTGTTAAGGATGTAGACCTTTATGTTGCAACTCCCGAGGTTAAGGAATATACGGGCGCTTATTCAAAGCCGTCTGATTTTACCGACCTTGAAACAAGTTCATATTATAATTACACATATAATCGCAATGACCGACTTTTGAGCGGCAACAGCAAAAGCAGATTTAATACTAATATGAACGGTAAAAAAATCGAGCTTAGAACTGTTATTCAAAACATTTCAGATAAAAATGCACGACAATTAAAATTCAAAATGTGGATTAAGCACTCCGACGGAAGCGTTGCGACCGATTCATCGGGGAATCCGCTTCAAACAGTACAAACCTTTGACATTCCTGTTTGGAATGATAAGGCAAATTTCTGGCCGCTCGGTGCTTTGGATCACATCAAAAGCGACTTTAATTCAGGCTTAAAGAGTTGCTCGCTTATTTATCAAATTCCGTCTGATGCACAGCTTAAGAGCGGCGATACCGTGGCATTTCAGGTGCTCGATGAAAACGGAAATGTGCTTGCAGACGACAATACGGAAACACAGCGCTACACAACCGTTTCAATTCAGTATAAATTTGAGGACGGCTCTGAAATTCCAAACACTGCCGGCGGAACATTTACCGTGCCATACGGCACAAAGCTTGATTTAACACCGGCAAAAACACTTTATGATTATGAATTTATAAAGGTTGACGGCTTGAATAAGCCTATTGTTTCGGACGGAACGGTTGTTACATATTATTACAAAAATAAAAACGAAGAACACACTCACAATCTGACTTTGGTTGCTGCGAAAGCTGCCACCTGCACAGAGGGCGGTAAGGAAGCATACTACAAGTGCGAAGGTTGTGGCAAGTTCTATGAAGATGTACTCGGTACAAAGGAAATAACCGACCTTGCATCTTGGGGCAATATTGCTAAGATTGCCCACACCACAAAGCAAACCGTAACAAAGGCAACCCCAACAGCAAACGGCAAGATAGTAAATTACTGTTCGGTATGTAAGAAAACTCTTTCAACGACAGTAATTCCAAAGGCATCAAGCATAAAGCTTAAAGCAACATCATTAACATATAACGGAAAGGTTAGAACACCTAAGGTTATTGTTAAGGACAGAACAGGAAAGACACTTGTTAAGAATACTGACTATACTGTGTCTTATGCAAAAGGCAGAAAGTATGTTGGCAAGTACGCAGTAAAGATTACCTTTAAGGGTAAATACAGCGGAACAAAGACGCTTTATTTCACAATCAAGCCAAAGGCAACAAGTATTTCCTCACTTAAAGCAGGTTCAAAGAAGTTTACAGTAAAGTGGAAGAAGCAGGCTACACAGACAACAGGCTATCAGGTACAGTACAGTGCCTCAAGTAAATTCAGCAAGGCTAAGACCGTAACAGTAGGCAAGAATACAACAGTATCAAAGAAAATTTCAAAGCTTTCGGGCAAGAAAAAGTATTATGTAAGAGTTCGCACCTATAAGACAGTTAAGATTAACGGCAAATCCATAAGGATTTATTCAGGCTGGTCAAAAGCTAAGACTGTTACAACAAAGAAATAAAAACTATACCGTAACCTTTGATTCTGCCGGTGGCTCTGCAGTAACGACTCAGACTATCGAAGAAGGTCAGAAGGCAACCAAACCTGCCGCTCCTACCAAGTCTGACGATACCACCAAGCCTTCGGATGATGTTCAGAATCCGCAGACCGGCGACAACAGTATGAGTGGCTGTGGATCGCTCTGCTGTTCGTCAGCGGCTTCGGAGTTGTGACAACTACTGTTTATACTAAATTAGACGAAGCAATTTCTGATGCTGTTAAAACTGGGAAAATCACTCAAGAAGAAGCGAACGCAGCTTACAAATAAATATACGAGGCTTGTCTTAAAAAAGACGAGCTCAAAATGACAATGAAACTGTCACTCTCTGGAGACACTAGGAGTGACAGTTTCATTGTCATAAATAAAATGAATCTTCGGCATCAACCCACATCTGCATAGTTCCATCAAGGTATAGTCTTGCATATTCAAGTGGTTCATCAATAGCAAGTGCATTTAATGCACAATCTAATCTGGGTGTTGTTTTTAAATTCTTTTCTGCTTCCCAGCAGTCAATGCGGAGCATATAGCCAGCAGAAGTATAAACATCAATGCTGTTGCGTTGTGGATTGTATTCTGCAAATATTGTTCTCATCGTATCAAATCTCCTTATCATTCAATCAATCATTTGTTACAAAAATCAGAAGCATTTCAATCAGTTCACCATGTCGTTTTTATTTTGTGTTATACTGTTTTAGAGGATTTTCTTTTCCTTGTATTTTCCCTTATCAGGGTTCATAAATCCATATGGGAAGATATAACATAAGGGAAAGTCTAAGGGAAAGATCACCTGCGACAAACTTAGTGTTTTCAAGGGATTCAGAGATATTTGATAATAAAATATAACAATTATTAAATCCCTTGGAATACATGAAATCTCAATTTAAGTTTGATGGACTATACTCGGCGTAGATATCAGAATGAGAGCGAGGGAAAATGCATGGATATGTTACAGTTGATGAAGGAGAGGCACAGTGTGCGGCAATATAAGGATAAGCCAATCGAGCAGGAGAAACGTGCGGAGATAGACAGGCTTATCTCTGAGATAAATTCTGAGAGCGGACTGAGTATGCAGGCGGTCTACGATGAGCCGAACTGTTTTGATTCGTTTATGGCGCATTACGGCAAATTCACAAATGTTTCTAATTATATAGCGATAGTTGGCGCGAAGAACGACCAGGAAAAGGCCGGCTACTACGGTGAAAAGCTGGTGCTTGGATGTCAGGAACTTGGACTTAACACATGCTGGGTTGCAATGTCACATGGTAAGACCAGGGCAGTCATAGGCAAAGGACAGAAACTGCTGATAGTGATTGCCCTTGGGTATGGTGAGAATCAGGGTGTTGCACACAAGAGCAAAGATATATCAGAAATCAGCAGTGCAGATGTGGAGACAGACTGGTTCACGAAGGGGATGGAGGCGGTGTGTCTGGCACCGACAGCGGTGAACCAGCAGAAGTTCATGTTTGAGCTGAAAGATGAGATGGTGACAGCGAAAGCTCCGAGAGGAATCTGCACGAAGATAGATCTTGGAATTGCCAAATACCACTTTGAGGCTGGGAGTGGACACAAAATCTTCACAAAATAATTAGCACTCACCTCTTGACAGTGCTAACAACTGGGTGTATAACATAGTCAAAGATAAGGAAAGGGATTAGAAAGAAGAGAAAGAATCCCGAAAGTTTATCTTGATAATTATTTTGAAAGTAACAGTAAACAAAAAGTCTAAGTGCCTTGGGGTTTCATAAGAAACCACAATTTCCGACACTTGTTTGAGATTGAAAGGAGAAATGACTTATGTTACCTAGTATTTTTGGAGAAGATTTATTTGATGATTGGATGAATGACTATTTCCCATTTGGAAGGGATTTTGACAAGGAGTTTAGTAAAGCGTTAGCACCTACCGAGCGTGCGCTGTATGGTAAGCATGCAAAGAACATGATGAAGACCGATGTCCGTGAGACAGATGATTCATATGAAGTAGATATGGATCTCCCAGGATTCAAGAAAGATGAAGTAAAGGTTCAGCTTGCTGATGGTTACCTGACAATTGAGGCTGCAAAGGGTCTGGATAAGGATGAGAAGGACAAGAAGAGCGGCAAATATATCAGACGTGAGCGTTATGCCGGCAGCATGAGCAGAAGTTTCTATGTCGGTGAAGGAGTTACTCAGGAAGACATTCATGCAAAGTATGAACATGGCGTACTGAAACTGTCGATTCCTAAGAAGGAAGAGCAGAAGAAAGTAGAGAAGAGTAATTACATCGCAATCGAATAATGTAAGAAATGCGAGATTACTTAATAACAGATGACTAATATTCGTAGAGCCCTCCGTGTATCTGCAAGGTGCAGGTATGCGGGGGGCTCTTTTGCTTGTCTGTTCCAGGGACAATCCTCATGACAAAAGAAACGTCCCCATTAAAGTATCAGCCATGAAAATAATATGACAGCCAAAGGCATGGTTATGATACAGAACAAAGTAGTAAATACATTTAAAAGACTGGAGTATGTTGCATCTTTGTTATATACCTGAACCATCTGGGTGATTGTTGAAGCTGATGGCGTGATGGAGGCAAGGTATACTATGAGTAGTAAGGTTCTTCCGTCTGGAATAAATTCGTATACATGACTTACACACATTATAAGCAGCAAAATAGTAGGCCAGATAACGAGTCTGATGGCAGAGAAAAGGTATAGTTTTGCATTCTTCAGGCTGGCCAGAATCGGCGAATCAGCCATCAGCATACCAGTTACTATCATGCTTAGAGGTGCAAGCATATTCCCGATGTCATTTATCGGTGCAAGGATGACGGCTGGCAGTTTTATCTTGCAGAAAAATAGCAGGAGACCAGCTATTATGGCTAATACATTTATATTGGATATTATCTTTTTCCATTCCAGGTGTGGCTTTTCGGAGAGCATTGTGCTGCAGTGTGTCCAGAGAAATATCAGTTGTACAGACATAAATGCGCATGAATACAGTACATAGTCGGAACCCAGAATAGCACTTACAAGTGGGATAATCATATTTCCCGAGTTGGAATACATGACAGTTGCACATTCAACCGGGGTCCAGTGCCAAAATTTCCTTCCAATATTTATAAAAATCAAAAGCAGAACATGTATAATGACCGCAATGACAGCGGAAAATAACAGTCCCTGCAGTTTTTCTTTTGTAAAATCAATCTCAAATGAACCAATTATGGCACAGGGCATCACCAGGTATACCACGATGATAGATAATATCCGGCTGTCAGATGATTTTAATATATTTTTGTTGACAAGAATAAAACCAAGCAGGATCATAATAAAAAAGTTAATAAGCTTTCCGAGCAAAATTATACTTATCTGCATAGCGATTACCTCTTTTCGTTTCTGTATTATAATACTATTCCTCTAAAAAAACATCCCTGAATGCTGACTTGTCAAAAATGAATGAATGCGATAAAATATGTGCAATTTGTAGAGAACTTGTAAATAGCATCCAAAATAAGGAGAGATGACATACTATGAATTCGCGTAAAAACCATAACAAAAAGCTTATGTTGCCGGTTCTCATTTTTCTGGTTGGCTGTCTGGTTTTGACAGTAGTTTTATATCATTCATATAGATCAAATTATAAACAGGTACGGAATGTCACAGCGCTTAATGCCACAACATATGCAGAACGACTACAGAATGACATGAACCGTGGAGTTGCAATTACAGATACACTTGAAGAGATAGCAATCAGCGAAAATGGGAAAATTGACAATTTTCAAAAAGTTGCTCGGGATCTGATGGCAGATTTTATTCAGAGCATACAGATTGCGCCTGACGGTGTTGTCACAGATATATATCCGGAGGCAGGGAATGAAGCTGGAAAGATAGATTTGATGCATGATGAAAGTCGTGGAGAGATATGCCGCTATGGAAGAGATAAAAATATAGTCACGATGCAGGGTCCTTTTGATTTAAAACAGGGGGGGCAGGGCATTGCGATTAGAAATCCTGTATATCTGGAGGGGGCAGATGGCTCTCCAGTATTTTGGGGATTTACCATAGTAATTATACGTGTTCCGGAGATATTTACAGAATCAATTCAGGCACTCACAAAATTCGGTTATGATTACTCCCTGACAAAGACAGTTTCCCCTTTGTCTGATGATACAGAGATAGTATCATCATCCGGCAATATTATGAAGAATCCGATTACATTTGAGTTTGAATTTTGCGGCAGTCTATTTGATTTTGAGATAATGCCTGCTGATGGCTGGAGTCATGGGTGGAATGTATTTCCGCAGCTGTTTTTGGGAATATGTGTTATTTTGCTCTTAACTGGATTAACGGTGGTCATCCTTGTGATTGAGAGACATCGAGATACATTAAAAAAAATGGCGATAACAGATCCGCTGACTGGACTCTTGAATCGTAAGGGGTTTGACGAACAGCTCAAAAAGGTTATGCAGGGCGATCTTCATATTCATTGCGTGGGTATACAGATGGATATTGATGATTTTAAATTTATAAATGATATGTATGGTCATGTAGTTGGAGATGCCGCACTGAAAAGTCTTGCACAGGACATGCAGAGTTATTTCAATGATAATTCTATTATTTGCAGAAATGGCGGTGATGAGTTCTCCGCCATTCTGGTTGACACAACAGAGGAAGAGGCAAGAAAGAAAATAGAACAATTTACTCTTCAGTCACGGCATATAACATATAATGGTGGGGAGCATCCATTTTACATTTCTCTTGGGTATGCAGAATATCCAAAAGATTGTGAAGATGTTTCGGAGCTTATCAGATGCGCGGATATGGCACTTTATGCGGTAAAACTTCATGGAAAGCATAATTGCAGTCCTTATCGAGGAGCTTATAAGATGCAGCACAGAAGCCAGCTTGGGTTTGCACTTCAGGATGTATCAAAGAATCTTCCGGGAGCTTTCCTTATATATATAGCTGATCCTGAAAATGATAATATTTTATTTGCAAATCGTGAACTGATAGAATTTGCTGGCTGCAGGGATTTTGATGATTTTCTTGATTACACAGATCATAGATTCAGAAACCTGGTCCATCCAGACGAACGGGATTCTGTTGAGACCAGCATCTGGAAACAGATTGATGCAAAGACCAGTGGAAATAATGACTATGTAAGGTTCCATTTTGCAAAAAAAGATGGAACATATCTTCCTGTTCTTGATCACGGAAGAATAGTGGAAAACCGTTATTATGGAAATGTATTCTACGTTTTGATCATGGACTGCGCTCTGGTTGAATCTTATTATGATAACAAAACAGGTCTGGAAACTGTGCCAGAATAGCGGATTGGCTATTACAGGAATAGGACACAAATTCTTCACAAAAGAATTAGCACTCACCTATTGACAATGCTAACAATCAGGTGTATAACATAGTCAAAGATAAGGAAAGGGATAAGAAAGAAGAGAAAGAATCCCGAAAGTTTATCTTGACAATTATTTTGAAAGTAACAGTAAACAAAAAGTCTAAGTGCCTTGGGGTTTCATAAGAAACCACAATTTCCGACACTTGTTTGAGATTGAAAGGAGAAATGACTTATGTTACCTAGTATTTTTGGAGAAGATTTATTTGATGATTGGATGAATGACTATTTCCCATTTGGAAGGGATTTTGACAAGGAGTTCAGTAAAGCGTTAGCACCTACCGAGCGTGCTCTGTATGGCAAGCATGCAAAGAACATGATGAAGACCGATGTCCGTGAGACAGACGATTCATACGAAGTAGATATGGATCTCCCAGGATTCAAGAAAGATGAAGTAAAGGTTCAGCTTGCTGATGGTTACCTGACAATTGAGGCTGCAAAGGGTCTGGATAAGGACGAAAAGGACAAGAAGAGCGGCAAGTATATCAGGCGTGAGCGTTATGCCGGCAGCATGAGCAGAAGCTTCTATGTCGGTGAGGGAGTTACCCAGGAAGACATTCATGCAAAGTATGAACATGGCGTACTGAAACTGTCGATTCCTAAGAAGGAAGAGCAGAAGAAAGTAGAGAAGAGTAATTACATCGCAATCGAATAATGTAAGAAATGCGAGATTACTTAATAACAGATGACTAATATTCGTAGAGCCCTCCGTGTATCTGCAAGGTGCAGGTATGCGGGGGGCTCTTTTGCGTTTTGCAATTAGATGTAAACCAGTAAAGGTGAAAAAATATTATGACTATTTTGGACTGGAATATCTCTAAAAATGTTGAAATGGCATTTGATTTATTTGATAATAGTGATTGAGACTGGTGATGGAGGACAATCGGTGAAACGTTATTCAATAAAGGGGGATTTATATGTTCGATTTTCAGCAAATGTATAGAGAAAAGCTGCGTACACCAGAGGCTGCGGTGGAGTGTGTCAAGGATGGAGACTGGGTCGATTACACATCGTCCCTTGGAAAACCTGTACTACTTGACAGAGCACTGGCAAAGCGGAGAGATGAGCTGCACGATGTGAAGATTAGGGGCAATCTGATGGCTGGGCCTATAGAGGTTGCAGAGTGCGATGACAGTCAGGAGCATTTTGTGTATCATAGCTGGCACTGTTCGCAGTACGAGAGAAAGCTGTGCGATGAGGGCAAATGCTATTATATACCGATGGTGTTCCACAACAATGCGGCTTATTATGAGTATTTCCTCCATGTGAATGTGGTCATGGTGTCGGTGGGACCTATGGACAAGCATGGCTATTTTAACTTCTCGGTGAATACCGGTGTAGCTGCCCCTATTGCCAGGAAGGCGGACATCGTGATAGTTGAGGTGAATGAGCACATGCCTAAGATACGCGGTGGATATGACGAGTGTATTCACATATCGGATGTGGATATGATCGTAGAGGGGGAGCACGAGCCATTTGCTGATGTGAAAACACAGGCACCGCGGGAGGTTGACCGGAAGATAGCGGAGCTGCTCATTCCATACATAGTAGATGGTTCAACACTGCAGCTCGGTATCGGGGGAATGCCAAATGCGGTGGGTGAGATGCTGGCTCAGTCGGATCTCAAGGATCTTGCCATGCACACGGAGCTCTGCTCGGATGCATATCTAGCCCTGTACAAGGCGGGCAAGCTGACAAATAAATACAAGAACATAGACCGAGGAAAAGGCGTATTTGGCTGTGCCATCGGTTCAAATGAGCTGTATGAGTGGCTGGACGACAATCCGGGAATCGCCGCATATCCACTTGAGTATGTGAACAGGCCATATGTCATATCGCAGATAGACAACATGGTGTCCATAAACAGCTGTGTGGCTGTGGATCTGTACGGACAGGTTGCGGCGGAGAGCAGTGGTTCACGCCAGATCAGCGGAACCGGCGGACAGCTCGATTTCCTGATCGGAGCCTCGGGCTCCCGTGGCGGCAAGGCGTTTATTTGCATGAGTTCCACACACACCGACAGGAATGGGGTGAAGCATTCCAGGGTAAAACCGCAGTTCAATGGAGATATCATCACCTCGCCGAGAAGTCAGGTGTACTTTCTTGCGACAGAGTACGGTGTGATAAACCTTGAAGGACGATCCACATGGGAGAGAGCGGAGGCTCTGATATCCATAGCCCATCCTGATTTCCGGGACATGCTGATAAAGGAGGCACAGGAGAGAAAGATCTGGCGGAGGTCGAATAAGAGATGAGAAGATCATGGCATTATAAAAGTGGGGCTGCGAATGAAAGGAAAATCTAAAAAACAAAAAAGTAGAAATACGAAAAAGCAGAAATATATAAAATTGGCAATTACTCTGAGCATAGTTATTGTCATAATATTGTTCTGCAATTTTCAGAACAAACACCTTGAAACCACACATTATACATATGCGGCAGAGCAGCTTGGCGCAGATCTTGAGGGATATCGCATCGTCCAGATATCGGATCTGCACAATGCAAAGTTTGGCAAGAATAACCAGAAACTGGTGGACAGGATAAGAGAATGTGAACCTGATATGATCGTCCTGACCGGAGATCTTGTGGACTCAAATCACACAAATGTAGACCGCGCAGTCCAATTTGTGGATGAGATCGTGAAAATATGTCCGGTATACTATGTCACAGGCAATCATGAATATTGGCTTGAGAAATCTGAATATGACGAGCTTATGGATGGGCTTATAGGTGCCGGGGTGGTTATTCTGGATGATCAGGTTGTGGAGATATCCATGGGTGATGCAAAGTTTAGGCTGGTTGGGCTGGACGATAAAAGTCTTGCGGATGGAACACTGGAGGCGTTGCTTAGTGATGAAAAGGAGCTCACGGTCGTTCTTGCACATGAGCCACAATACCTTGTCAGGTATGCCAGCATCGGTGTTGATCTCGTGCTTTCCGGACATGCCCACGGCGGACAGTTCAGACTGCCGTTTGTCGGCGGGATAGTGGCTCCGGATCAGGGATTTCTTCCCAAATATACAGCAGGTGAATATTATATGAATGGCACCGAGATGATAGTCAGCCGAGGCCTTGGCAACAGTGTGATTCCGGTGAGGCTGTTTAACTTCCCGGAGATAGTATGCGTGGAGCTGGTGGGGAAGCATTAGTTATTGTGAGAAAGTTAATGTAGATAAGAAAATGATGTACATAAAAGATCGTGGGAAGATTTTGAGTAGGGATCTTCTCACGACCTTTTAATATATTAGGATTTATTTTTCTCAGCCTTCTAGCTATCGCAGCCTTTCATCCACCTCAACCTTGAAAGGAAGCTTGTTCAGAATGTCATGTTCAAGATCAATTCCCGGGTACACCTCAATGAGCTTAAGTCCCTTTTCAGTGAGCTCAAATACGCATCGTTCTGTGACGTATATAACCCTCTGCCTGTTTGCCAGCGCACGTTTTCCTGAGAAACTGATGCTTCTGACATCGTTTACGAACTTAGGAATGCTTCCCTCGTTTTTGATGGTCACGATGCCGTCATTGTCCTCCACGGCAAGCCCCTTCGTGTCAAATGTGAGACAGAATACAACGGTTGCTGTCTTGGCGGTGATATTTGCAAATCCACCTACACCGGCAAATGCGCCAGGACCCTTGTGGGCATTTACATTCCCGAACCTGTCAACCTCGATTCCGCCCATGAAGCAGATATCAAGACCGCCATTGTTGTAGAGATCAAACTGGTTTGCCATGTCATATATGGAGTCTGCGCCGATAACAGCGCCGAACACCTTGCCCGATGCAGGAAATCCTCCTACACCTCCGGATTCTACGGTCAGGGTTATCTTGTCCAGAATACCGTTCTCTCTGGCATACTTGGATACAGTCTCCGGAATTCCAACACCTATGTTGACTATATCGTCCGGTTTCAATTCCAGAGCGGCCCTTCTTCCAATGATCTCTGCGCTTGTATTGACGACATTCTTTGTCTTGGTACGACCGGAAAGCATCTCAGCCCAGTCCTGCCACTGTGAATATGGAATCTCAAAACTTCCTGTCAGGGATTCGTATGATGCGTGTCTTGGCTCCGGCGGTATCTCAACGATAGCGTCAACCAGACATCCCGGAATGATGGTATTGTGAGGTCTTGATGGCCTTGCCACAAGTCTGTCAACCTGCACGATGACCTTTCCGCCATTTGCCTTTACTGCCTGACAGATGGACAGCGCATCTCCTGCGGTAAACAGATCCTCAAATGAGATGTTGCCCTTGCGGTCGGCAGCAGTTCCCTTGATGATAGCCACGTTGATAAGCGGCAGCTTGTAGTAGAGAAATTCCTCACCGTCCAGCTCGACGTATTTAACAAGTGAGTCATCCTTTGATATGTTGTTGATTCCCGGTCCCTCAAGTCTAGGATCGACAAATATATCCAGCCCGACCTTGGAGAGTGCTCCCGGAAGTCCGCCGGCCTGCGCACGTATTGCGTGTGAGATACAGCCGAGTGGGAGATTGTATGCCTCAAATCTGTCCTCAAGGACAAGCTTCTTGGTGCTGTACATGGCACCGAAATGTCCACAGATGATCTTGTCAACGGCGCCGTCTCTTATGTATCCCTCTGCCGCCTTGTTCTCATCCCACGCACCAAAGCCCGCGCTTGATATAGCTGTGAGGTGCTTCGGCGAACCTGTCCTCTGGTATCTTTTATATAATGCTTCGTGAAGCTCGATTGGAATATCTATGCCGAGAAATGAGTTGAGTGCGATCACATCTCCGTCATTTATAAGATCCATTGCCTCGTCGGCTGTCATTATCTGGTACATTTGTCTAACCTCGTATCTATAGAATCCTTTGCTGAATTTTAGTCAGTCACTTGTTATTTTTATCTTTTGAGGATGAGATGTCAAGAAGATTATTAAGGGGAATGGTGATATTGGGGTAGAAAAATTCGACTTATCCTAAAAAGATAAAAAACTTTCTTTTTTCTGACGAAAAATGCGCAAAGGATACAGAAAATCGCAAGTTTGTATCTTTTTGGAGGTTTATAACAAATAAGCGAAAATTTTATGCACAGAAGAGCAAGATTAAGTCAAAAAGATAAAATTAAAAATGCCAGATAAATATGAGCAATGGTTTGGAACTCATATCTAGCTGACATTTTTAGTTTTCTAATCAGGATACTTGATCAGATCGTACATCTTACCATAAGCGCCCATATCGCGCACACCCTCAAGCTCCATGCCGAGATGCATGTATTTGTCGCACTTTGACTTGGCATCCGTCTCAAGGATGACTGGAACGTGCAACCTGTTTCCCTCAGAGAAAGCCATGTCCAGAACTTTTCTCATGTATCCCTGTCCCTGGTATTGTTCGCGGACGCAGACCATGCCGACGAATATAAAATCTTTCTTCTCTTTCTTCATTCGATCTTGAAGGGATTTTCCTCCCTTGGACAGAGCTTTTCCCATGCAGATCATTTCTTTAAGGCTCATGTTGCGAAACAGTGCTTTGAGGATAGCCATGCCCGCCTTGAGATTTATTTTCTGTCCCGGCAGGGTGTAGGCGATATATCCCTCGCCCCGCTCACTGGTCGCGTAGAGCATTTGTCCCTCAAATGCCATGCGGACGTAGCCTGCAATGTAATTTGCTACGGCTTCTTTGCTGCTGTAGAACACTCCCATACCTGTTTCCTGCCCATAGTCGTAATATCCAAACGCATGGCCGATATCCTCGGCTACCTGCGCATCCCATTTTGTTATCTTCATTGTATTTTCTCCGTTCGATAATTATATTGTAGTTTCTAATTTGATTTATATGGTTAGACATACCTAACCATAATCATATTATCATATATAGAGTGAAAATGAAACTATGATCTCATTCAGGATGACATGATAGAAATATATGAAGATGTGAAGGATGCCGATGTCATAGTGTTTGCATATGAAACATCACTACTAAAACAATACATTTGTATTGAATTGGCATAAATTAAGTATTATAATTTATAAAGAAGCGGTGGAGTTGCATATTATTAATACTAGGAGGTGCATGAGAATGGCAAGCACAATACAGGTAAGGGTAGACAATGATCTTAAGTCAAAATCAGATAAATTATTTCATGATCTTGGAACAGATACTACGACAGCTATAAGAATTTTTCTTACCCAGGCAGTTGCAAATAATGGATTTCCATTTGAGATAAAAAGGGTTGTTACAGATCCATATGTGGCAATGACAGAGGAACAGATGATAGACAAACTGGCGAAGTCAAGACAACATGCTGAAAAAGGTGAATGTCGTGATGCTGATGTTGTGATAGATGATATGAGGAAGAAGTATGACTTATGAGGTGGTTTTGACAAAAGATGCAGAGAATGATTTGGATAATTTTATTCAATATCTCTTATTTGAAAAACATAGTAAACAGGCTGCAGCAAATGTTCTTCAGGACTTTGAGAATACGAAAAGAAGTTTGGAAAAAATTGCTTCAAGTTTGAAACTATGTGATAATCTGCGCTTGAGAAAGCTGGGATATAGAAGAATTAATTTTGAAAGGCATAGATATTTTATGTTATATCGAATAGAAGGAGAACGTATTATAGTAGATAATATATTTCACGAATTACAGGATTTTGAGGGGAAAATGATATAGAACAATCCGTAGCGCAATTAACATTAAAGAGTGGGAAGCAATACAATACGCTTCCCACATATTTTTCTTATATGAGTAAGTGTATGATAGTGTATTTCTATTTGAGATAAAAGTATTGCTGTTGTGCGGACATATGCTTATAATTAAGGATAGATGGAAACACTACTTATGAAAGGAGATGCTTTATATGGCTACAAAATCTGCAAATTTATATGCAAGGATTGAACCAGATGTCAAAGAAAAAGCAGAAAGTATCTTGGCTACACTGGGTATCCCTGCTTCTAGTGCTATAAATATGTTTTATAAACAGATTATCTTACAGAGAGGACTTCCATTTGAAGTAAAAATACCATATGACAGACCTGTTGACATCAGCACATTATCAGATGCAGAGTTCGATGAAGAATTGGAGAAAGGATATGCTGATATGCAGGCTGGACGGACGAAAAATGCTAAAAAGGTCTCTACTGACATTCGTAAGGATTATGGAATATGATATATGAATTAGAGATATCCGAGCAGGCTGACAATGATCTGAGAGGAATTTTTGAATATATTGCCTTTGAATTACAATCTTCTCAAAACGCAAGCGGACAGCTTGACCGTCTGGAAGAGTAGATATTAAGTCTGGATACGATGCCGGAGCGTTATCGAAGATACGAGAAAGAACCGTGGAAAAGCCGTGGACTTCGTGTATTACTAGTAGATAATTATGTGGTATTTTATATTCCTGATAGCGATAAAAAGGTTGTAACCATTCTTAGAGTAATGTATGCAGGACGTGACACAGACAATCAGTTAAATCTATACACAAAGCAATAGGGTAAAGCAAATGCTACAGCAGCATAAAACTGCTGTGGCATTTTGTGTATATAAAACCATGTAATTTTAACTCAAAAGCGTTATATAAATTCCCGTAAGTATCGCAGTCGTTATAACTCCGTAGATATTTGCGCCCAGGGCGTAGTCGAGAATAAATGCTGAAGGGTCAGCCTTGGATGCCGCCTTCTGGGCGACCTTTGCGGTAGAAGGTACGCATGACACTCCGGCAATACCGACAGTAGGGTTGAAGTTTCCACGTTTGAAGAGGTATACGATGTAGCCTCCGACTATTCCGCCGATACCTGAGAGGAGCAGCGCGAGCATTCCAAGGATCAGGAGCTTGAGCACCTGTTCATTCAGGAACCAGCTTTTGTTTGGATGTGATCTTGCTTTTTCTCTGTTCCCTGACGATGGCTTTGCCTCTTATGCTCTTCGGTATGAGCAGCTTGAGTGATGCAAATAAAACCATAGGTCCGTCCGCACCGCCGATGATGGAGACTGCGGCTGAAGAACCGGCATCGAGGCCCATTGCCCTGGCGATAGGGTATGTAAGTATGGTGCCCGCCTCTGAGTCCGTTGCTGAATGTGAGTGTGTATATCGGCTGCAGAAAATCTATCTGCATATATTTCATCAGGTCATCGATGGATGAAAGCGGGGGATTGATGATCAGATTTCCTGTCTGGTTATTTTCAAGGAACAGGACACCGGCACAGTCAAGAAGCTCTTCGAAGCCCTTGGCATTTTGTCTTCTCCTGGTAAGCTGTTCGCCGGTTCTTACATTGTAGACTATATTTGCCTCTATAATCCGATTTGCATCGGGGGTCTTTATGGCCTTGTTTTCAAGGGATGACTTGGCATGGCTGTCAGCTCCTTTTTGCTAATAACACCCACAATATATCCAATTGAGAAAATGGTTTCAATGAACCGCGGGGAAATTGGGGGTATCTGAACCATATCTTTGCCGAGGGGCAGTACGCTTTCCCGGTTAATATGCGAGTACCTAATCTTCACAAAATCTTCACAAAATAATTAGCACTCACCTATTGACATTGCTAGCATAGAGGACTATAACATAGTCAAAGATAAGAAAAGGATAGCACAACCGGTGGTGCACATGACCGTTTGACATATGCACTGCAGATTTCTGTTATATAACATTTTAGGAAAACAGAAAGGAAGTGTTCAAAATGGATAAAAATCCAAAGCATCCATTGAAGAAAAAGAAAGCAGTTCAGAAGGTATATGCAACAGCAAATCACAACGCTGCAGCAGCTGAAGAACCGGCTACACCAAAGTCAAAAAAGCATAAATAGTATATGAGACAAAGGTCCCCTGTATCTGCATCAGGCAGGTATGGGGGACTTTTTTTTGTCGTGGGAACAGCAATATATAAATTTGATTTCTGAATATGGGGTTACTGATGTATAATATATATAACAAATATTTATGGGATATATTGTCGGACTTGACAGACTGATATATTTTCGAACTAAAATATATTGAGTGTTGATGGGATAATAGATTTGGGACACATGGGGAATATGAAAAATATGGAGAATGCGGAAGGAACGGAAACAACAGATAAGGTCAGAAAAACGGGTAAGCTGGATGAGAAGCTTTTGCCGCCGGACAAGCTTGTACTGCCTAAGGCCTCTACGCCCCAAAATCAGAACAAGCTTAATATGAAGATACTTCTGGTGGAAATTCTCATTGTGGCAGTGATCGCTGTGATTGTGATAGTTATGGCAGTAAATGGTAAGGGCAGGAATCCTGACATGAAAGGGTATTACTATAGAGGGCGCTGGCATCCAATAGGATTCGCCGGCATAGACCTGTATGGTTTCATTATGCTCATACTTATGTGTATTGGCCTCGGAGTGATGCGGGTAATCCCGGGTACTATAGCGGATTTTTCGACAAGACCGGGGAAAGAGAAACGTGGGGAGCTTGAATCTATCAGGAGAAATAATTATGCAAAGCATTTGTGCAGATTGATCGAGATCGATAAGACGGAAATTTTGGATAATATGAGAGATAGATTCAATCCTGTAGTCCAAATCTTTTTTTCGGAGGCGCAGGCTGAATGTCTGAATAGATCGAGGGCCTGCAATCATCTTATGGTCAGACTGGGGCTTGGCAGTGTGGATATATCTGATCATGTGGTGGTTCAGGAGGCTGGCGGAAAGCGGGAGAGAGAGGTACAGCTCACAGACGTTGCAAATGAGGTGAAGATAAAAACGGCAGTTATCCACGACTTGCCGGTGGTGCTGGATCTCAGCCGTACCGGGGTTATAGGAATAGTAAGTGATGGAAATAAAAAGAGTGCATTTGATATAGCGAGAAATATCATAGGCCAGCTTGAGATAAATGAGACAAATGACAGGATTCAGCTAGCATTTGCCTGTGATCCGGGTGATGGTGAATGGGTAGGATATGATGAGCTTTATCTGGCGGACCGTAAGAATGGAGAAATCTCTTTTGCCGCAGGAGAAGCTGATGTGAAGGGCTTGTTAGACATGCTGGCAAATGAGCTTCAGAAAAGAAATGGTACTCTGGATTATTTTGTGAACAGCGAGAATGTAGGCGGATATAGGCATATAGTTTTGTTTGTTGACGATCCCGGACTTCTGGAGGGGCATTTGATAAATCGGTACATTTTGCCGGGGGAAGAAAATCTGGATTTTACAGTTGTCGTTCTCTCTGATGATGAAGAGAAGTTTATTTTGGAGATGGACTGTGAGATAATACAAAATGATGATTTTGCGGGAATATATAAGCCTGGAACGGAAGAGTGGATAGAGATCAAATTTGACAGGGTGACCGAGGCAAGGCTGTGGAGTCTGGATGAGATTGTAAGAAAGAACAGTGGAAGGATGGTGTGAGATGAGCTACGTAGAATTTAAAGATGTTAAGAAGGTATACAAGACAGGAGAGGTGGAGATCAATGCTCTCCGTGATGTGGATTTTGAGATAGAAAAGGGAGAGTTCTGTGTCATAGTCGGAGCCTCCGGTGCGGGCAAGACTACTATCTTGAATATACTTGGCGGTATGGACACTCTGACAAGCGGCAGCGTGAAGCTGGATGGCAGAGAGATATCAACTCTGAATAAGAGACAGCTCACGGCATACAGAAGGTATGATGTGGGATTCGTGTTCCAGTTCTACAATCTGGTACAGAACCTCACAGCACTTGAGAACGTGGAGCTGGCGGCACAGATCTGTAAGGAACCGCTGGATGCTGCAACGGTTCTGAAGCAGGTGGGACTTGAGGATCGTATGGCGAACTTCCCGGCACAGCTCTCAGGTGGTGAGCAGCAGAGAGTTGCCATAGCAAGGGCGCTTGCAAAGAATCCAAAGCTTCTGCTCTGTGATGAGCCGACCGGAGCTCTGGATTACAACACAGGCAAGGCTGTGTTGAAGCTCCTTCAGGATACATGCAGAAATACGGGAACGACAGTTATAGTCATAACGCACAACCAGGCACTCACAGCCATGGCGGACAGAGTCATCACGGTTAAGAGCGGAACTGTGGAGAAAGTGGTTATGAATGATAACATCAGGAACGTTGAAGATCTGGAATGGTAGGTGGCCTATGAAATCAATGATGAGACGCACGACATTTCGTGAGATAAAAAATACATTTGGAAGATTTGCAGCCATCATGGCGATCATAGCCCTGGGCGTGGGATTCTTCTCGGGTCTCAAGATGACGAAGCCGGACATGATGAATACCATATCGAATTTCCTTGACAAGGGAAATTTCTATGATCTGCATCTTCTGTCAACTCTTGGATATACGGATGATGACGTGGATTCATTTGCCGGGGAGAAGGATGTGCTGTACGCTGAGGGCGGTTATAGTCTGGACGTCCTATACAAGAACCAGGGTGAAAATGACAGGGTGTTGAAGACTATGTCAGTTCCGGAAAACATCAATAAACTGAGTCTTGTGGACGGACGCATGCCGGAAAAGGAAGATGAATGTGTTGTAGATGCCAAGATGGACAGTATAAAGATAGGTGATGTCATAGAGGTGGCAGATGACGATGCAGCAGAAGGTGAGGACAGCAGTACACAGGATATCCTTAAGGTGAAGAAATTCACCGTTGTCGGAACTGTCAACTCCCCTCTTTATATTAATTTTGAAAGAGGCACCACAACCCTTGGAAATGGTAAGATCGCGGGCTTTGTATATGTCAGCCCTGAAGCATTTGACAGCGAATGCTACACCGATGTATATGTGAAATTTGACAGAAAGTTTGATATGTATGCCGATGAGTATGAAGACTATATAGACGACAGGAAGGACGAATGGGAGTCAATATGTAAGACCAGTGTACTGGACAGATATAAGGATATCCTCATGGCAAAGGGTATGACGGAGGATATGGTGAAGGACATAACGCTGGATGATGCAGATGGTGTGAATTATTACATACTCGGCAGGGAGACGAATATCGGATATGTCTGCTTTGAGAGCGATTCAGACATAGTGAATGGAGTTGCAAAGGTATTTCCGGTATTCTTCATATTGGTTGCCGTGCTCGTGTGTATGACTACCATGAACAGAATGGTTGAGGAACAGCGCTCTATGATAGGCATGTTGAAGGCTCTCGGCTATGGCAAGGCGGCTATCATGGGAAAATATATGATCTATTCGGGAACTGCAGCTGTAGTAGGATGTGCAGGTGGATATCTTATAGGTACATATGTATTTCCGGAGGTTATCTGGTATGCATATCATATGATGTATATACATGTGCCGCTTGAGAGAACCACAGACTGGACGCTGGTTATTGGCGTGCTGGCAGCATCCCTTTTGTGCACTGTAGGTACAACTTGGTTTTCCTGTAGATACGAGCTTTCTGAGACTGCGGCAAGTCTTATGAGGCCTAAGGCTCCGAAGCCGGGCAAGAGGGTGTTCCTTGAGCATATCCCATTTATATGGAAGAGACTGAAATTTCTGAGAAAGGTAAGTGTCAGAAATGTATTCAGATATAAAAAGCGTTTTTTTATGATGATAATAGGAATAAGCGGCTGTACTGCGCTGCTGCTCACAGGCTTTGGAATAAATGATTCCATAAGCGGATTTGCGGACAATCAATATGGGGAGATACAGGTCGGAGATGGAGTGATAACGCTGAATACACCGATTGCGGGTGATAGAGAAGATGAGCGCTTCAGTAGTCTGAAAGACCGGCTGGAGGAGGATACCTCCTGCTATGATCTCGTCAGTGAATCTACCTGGGATCTGGTTCATGATGGTGGCGTAAAGTCCGTGAACATGGTCATCATGGAAGAACCTGAGCACGTTGACAGGTATATGAAGTTGGCGGATAAAGATGGTGCGAAGATAGAATATCCGGGCAAAGGGGAAGCTGTGATCAATACTGCGCTGGCAGAACAGTACGACATCAAAACGGGCGATGTAATAACGGTCAGAGACAGCGAGATGAAAGAGATAAGAGTTTCCGTATCAGGCATATTCAGGAATCATGTATACAACTATGTGTATATATCACCTGAAACATATGAGGATCAGATGGGGGAAGCACCTCAGTACAAATCGGTGTACTTCAATCTTGAGGAAGGCGCAGATTCGCACGAGATATCTGCTGATCTTATGGGTGATGCAGCAACAGCATCAGTGACTATCAACAAGGATATGAAGAACAGGATATCTAAGATGATGGAGAGTCTGAATTATATAGTAATTGTAGTTATACTCTCGGCGGGGGCGCTTGCATTTATCGTTCTCTACAACCTGACAAATATCAATATCACAGAGCGCCTCAGGGAGATAGCAACCATAAAGGTTCTGGGATTTTTCAAAAACGAGACTTCAGATTATGTGTTCAGGGAGAACAGAGTCCTGACAACATTTGGAATCGCTGTGGGACTTGTGCTTGGAGTGTTTTTGCATGCATTTGTCATAGGACAGATCAAGGTGGATATGGTCGCATTTGATACATATATAGCGCCGATGAGCTATGTGTACAGTATCGTTCTGACATTTGTGTTCAATTTCCTTGTCAACAGAGTCATGTCAGTCAAGCTTGATAAGATAAATATGGCGGAATCGCTTAAGTCGGTGGAATGATCCTTTCATATATGGCATGTAACAGAATAGTTTAGATGTTTATTACGATCCACAGGGCGTACAGTATAGACGGTACGTTCTGTGGATTTTTTTGCAAAAAAGTTGTTTTTACCTCCTGTTACTAGCCTTTTGGTTAGTGTACATGTAAAAACATAGCAATTATAATTGTAAATATATTATTGATATCAGAATGTGTCAGCTTAAAACGGCTGGTGCTCATGGTTAGTTTTTTAAGTGAAAGGGAGGAAGAAATTATGAGAAAGAGGGCGATAAGCTGGGCGCTGACGGCCAGTATGGTGCTATCTATGCTGTCCGGATTTATTCCCGGACAAAAAGCATACGCGGCGGACAGCTCGAAGAAAACAGGCAAGACGGTGGTCGAGACAGAGATTGACGAGAGTACATACAAAGCTCTGGGTCTCAGCACCGATATAGACAAAAGCAAAGCTGCGGTGCCGTATGACAAGGATAATATATCTACATTTGCAGAGGTGAATGAGGTATACGTTGCGGCAAACGGCAATTACAGAAACAAGTACACTGTGCGAGACGGATTTGACAGGATTGGAGATTTCAAGGACAGGACTACAAAGGTAAACAGCAGCCTTGGCAATCTGTACGGAGCGTATGGTTTCTATGATCTTGGCAAAGATAATGTGAAAGTGGAACACGGCGGATCGGGAGACAGTAACATAAGTAGCAACATGGGAAATGTTCTAAAAAAGGACAGTAATGGTTTTAACGGCCTGTATGCGACAAGCGTTGCATTTGATGGAGGCGACGGAAAAACCAACTACGTTGCGGAGCTAAGAGTACATGGAGATAAAGTATTCAGTCCAGCTGGATGGAAAAGTATTAAAACTGTCATAGACGGCAAGGAGTACCGCGGAAAGATAGATGTGAATATTTTCAAGATAGCAGCTGATGGTACAAGATATTCAATTGCTACGCTTACCCCTACTTTAAACAAGAATTCTACATATAGCGATGGACTTTTGTATTTTATCAGAAGATACCAGCAGGAGCTGGATGCGATGTTTGAGATCGAAAAGGCCGATCTGAATGGAGATGGCTTTGAAGATCTTCTCGTATACTGTGGAACTTACGAGGATAGAAATATAAACGATCAGAACATACGCTATGCCATAGTCGATGTATATTATGGCAAGGGAAACGGCAGGTTCACAAAGGGAAATAATATAAGCATACCGGGCGGGCTTGCATCTAATTATGAAAGTGGAACGGGTGGATCGTGGTGTGATTATGGCATAGGAAGAGCTCCTGTGGTAACTCTGGCCGGCGGTGATCTGGAGCAGGATGGCCGGGATGAGGCCGCGGTTGCCGTATCTGGATCAGTTCAGAATCGCAACATGGCAAAGGCAGGTCATATGACCGTCTATACATATAAAGACGGCGGACTTGTCCCTATAGAAGGTCTGAATGAAGTGTCACTTGGAGACACAGATGGCAAAAAACAGAACTACGGAATGTATGCTGCAAACTGTGCATTTGGCCGGTTTAAGTATCCTGGATCAGGAGCCATGGTCACAGGACTTATAGTTGGTGGATATTATTCGAGTAATTCTCAATATTTGCAGATGGAATATGAAGCCACGCAGGCTGCATACAGATACGTATACTACGATAGTCTGACGGATAATTATGTGTTGTCAGATTATCATACGAGAAGCCTGGGGACTAAGAGTAAAGAAATCGTGAAATATCACGAGGTTAAAAATAAAGAATATTACAGACCTGTGAATGCACCTCTGGCGCTTGCGTGTGCAGACCTTAAGGGCATGAACGGCAATAATGAAAATGACAGTGTGCTTTTTGGCGCAGAGGTATATGCTTTCTCACTGGAAGATGGCGGAATAACAGGTTCGGAGATAGGAAGCATGAGTATATGTACCGACCAGCGCAATCAGGGCAACGACAAGAAGAAAAAAGATCAGGTGTGGATCGGCGATGTCAGGGTTGGCTGTGTCGATAAGGATGCCAAGGGGAACAATTACAGACAGAGTTTTGTGTGCGTTGTGGGAGTGCACAGAGAGAAGAAACTCAATGATAAAGATGATTATTACTGGCTGGACATAGCGACATTTTCTATGGATGGCGGCAGCCCATACAGCAGTCAGGAGGGTGTAGTATGCCAGTCGAACAGCAGACAGGATATGTATGGAACATTTGTTTCACTGTGTCTTCCGGATATTGATAATGACAGTGTGCGGTTAAAGTACGAGGGAGAGTATCCGGTATACACAAATCCAGAGGTCTATGCAATCCTTCAGGCAAGTCCGTATTTTGATGATGTTCAGGAAGTATATGAATATGTAAATAACGGTGGAACATCATATTCAACAAGCAAAGGTTCATCGAACACGGTATCAACTAACCTGTCAATATCAGTTGGCGCGTATGTGTCGTCGGAGATCCAGCTCATCGGAGCAGGTGAGGTAGAGGTTGAACTTTCGTATGGAGCAAGCTTTGAATATGCAAATACAAAGACAACGGAATATGAGATAACATATAATGCCGCAGGTGGAGGTTCTGATCAGGTTGTTCTGTACTGTTTGAAATATATGTATTACGAATACTCCATATATGATCCGATTGCGAGAAAATGGGAGCCGGTGGTTATGCCGGTATGTCTCGGACCTTCAACTTCAATCATAGATGTGGCAGATTACGACAAGGTTGCAAGAAGGAGCAAGGGTCTCAACGAGATATATAATAATATTCTGAATAACACAGCGGGAGACCCTGCTACATACCAGACTCTTGGAGGTAAATTAAAGTACACCTATCAGTCAGGTGGAAATAACAATTATTCTTCTGTAAATGCCAGCTCTGGTGCAGATCAGACTCAGACGATATCTGTGACTGATGAGAACGAGTATTCGACTGAAGTGTTCCTTGAGGCGAACGAAAAGCTTGGTGCTGGAGGCGGAGGACTCGGTAATAAGGTCATTGTCGGTGTGACATCAAGCCAGCATGCGGGTCTTGGTTACACCCGTGTAAGCTCGAATGGTGTTACATACAGTGGAACGGTGGACAATGTTCCGGCAGACTGCACAGGCTTCTCATTTGACTGGCAGCTGCGGGTGAACACTGCAAAGCTGAACAGCGACAGTGATTCAGTGTTCGTCATTGGCTATGATGTTAAGAATGTTGTTCGTCCGGCGCGTATGCCGATGGGACTTTCTGTTGTCGACACAACGAGAAACAGTGTCAGTCTTGAGTGGTCACCGTCCAATGATGCAGATTACTATGAGGTCTGTATCGTTGATGCAGGAGGTAATTACAACAGCAAGGCAGTTGTGCCATATACAGTTACTGACTATGAAGTGAAGGGACTATATTCCAACAGGACTTACACATTTGCGGTGAGAGCTCTTCAGGCAAATGGTTCAAAGAGTCTGTTCAGCCGTCCGGCGACCGCGACGACACTTCAGGACAGTTCTAACTTCCATATAACAAAGAACCCTGATGATACAAATACGTTTGCCGGTGGAAATGCAGAATTTGCGGCAAATGCGGTTTATTATGATGGGGATGGAGTAAACCAGAGCGTTGGATACAACTGGCAGGTTAATACAGATAATGGATGGAGAAGCGTATCGACAGGAGGCAGCAATCCTACGCTCAGACTTACTGATGTAAGTGATGAAATGGATGGAAACGAATATCGATGCAGAGTTTATTACAACGACATCACACTCTACACCAAGACTGCGACACTCACTGTAAATAAGGCGGACAGCAAGGTCATGCTTCTGGCGCATAACGATACCCAGAATAAAGATCTGTCGGATGGCAGCGTAGTCAGGGCATCGGGCTCAGAGACTACAAAGGTGGAGAACGTGACTAAGGAGAGAAATCTTATAACAGTCACATCCGGAGTCATGGAATATATTCTTGTCAGCGACGGAACAAACTATATGTGGAAAGATAGTGACGAGAATTACTATCCATGCAGCGTAAGCGTCAAAAAGGACAGCGATGGTTACGTGGATGAATCACAGACATTTAAAGCATCTGATGTGGGCGGCACGGCATATGGTGTGAGTGAATCAGATTTCATCGCAGATATTGATGGCAATACTTACAAGCTGATCAGCGTAAATGCAGCTGATTATGCAGGTGAAAAGGTGTCATATGCATCTGATGATGTTACATATGACAGGATACTCGCAAAATGGGTATCAGAGGATGGCAGCAAGAACTTCTATCTTCTCGGAAACACATCGGGAAGTGAAGACAGTACGGTGTACTATTATGTGGCAGGTAGTGAAAGCGGAAGTTTTACTATGACTTCAAAGAAGACTCTTAATGTGTCAGATACTGTCAAGGTGGTCCAAACTGATCTCAAATCGGTATATCAGACCAAGACGGTGAGATCTGAGACCACAGGGGCAGAGGTCACATATACAGGAGACAAGATCACACTCAGCTGTCAGCCGAAATCACTGTCAGGTGAGGATGTACAGGGAGATGTGGAATTTGTCATCACAGGACCTGAGAGCAAGCGCATAGCTGGTAAGTATGACAGAGCAAATGGCTGCTATACTGCACAGTGGGAGCCATCCGGACAGGGAATATACAACGTATATGTATACTTTGCAGGAAACAAACAGTACAACGACAGTATATCTGACTCGATGGCTATATATACCTCATTTGAGGGAAAGACGAACATGAATCTGACCATGCAGGATAATGTAAGATATGGAGATTCAGTGAAGATGTCTCTGGAGAGAGTGTCATACGACAATACAGGAAAGCTTCAGGATATCACGGACGATTCAGAATACACTGTCAAGATAAAGAATAATAAGACAGGAGAATTTGAGGACACAGACAAATACGAACTTGCAAACGGCGTGTTTATGCCGAAGTCTATTGGAATGTTCCAGATAACGGCATCAAATGGCGGAGACAAGACTCAGAAGAATATAAATGTTGGAAGGGCACAGCTTGAGATAGCTGCCCAGGATACAGAGAAAAGTGTAAATGATTCTGTAAGAGAGTGCGAGGATGCGGTGATAACAGGTCTCAAGGCATGGGATACTGACATAATGCCTCAGAGAGACAGGGATTACGAGCTCGGATCAGTTGGAGTAAGTGGGCTGCTGCCGGGTATATATGATATAGATGTTGCATACGTCAAGGTGGGCGATCAGCATTCACAGGTTATGAATGAACTTGAGGAGAACTATATAATAAACCTGGTTAAAGCATCATACACACTGACAGGAAACGTGTACACAGTTACTGCCAGGCCGGCAAATACACATGGTACAGTTTCAATCAAGTACCAGCAGCCTGGAAATGAAAACAGTGACGGACTCACAGTTGACAGTGGAACAAGACTCCCTGAGAACTCAACGATCACTTTAGCTGCTACTCCTCATAAGGGATACAAGGTTAAGAGCTGGTCACTAAATGGAAAGACAGTTACGGATCCACAGTGTGGAACATCCGGTGGCAAGGCGTGCAGCGATGACCAGATCCAGATGGCTAAGCTGAAAGCAAACATGAATGTAGCAGTAAACTTTGAGCCTGTATATCACAAGCTGACATACAAGCCGGACAATGAGGCTCACGGAACACTCAAAGCAAACTATGTGACGGATGGAACAATTGGAAAATCGTTCGGTTCAGGTGCAAACATTCATATAGAACAGAAGGTAAGACTCACTGCGGTTCCGGCAGCAGGATATGTTCTGGATCATTGGACTGTTACGGGAGAAGATGGAGTTCCAGAGACCGTTCTCGCGGAAGATGGAGTGACAAATAACACATCTCTCACATATGATGCAGAGGAGATCAGCGAGGATACACTTATCACGGCATATTTTGCAGAGGCACAGAATTTCAAAATATCAGTCTCGCCTGTAACTGTTGGAAGCGATGGAAAGACTACAGTGACAACAGGTGTGGATGTCACAGTCAAGGCTCAGCGAGTTGACGGCACAGTGACTATAGAGAGCGGTGAAGACGGTATATATGAAGTCAGCCGAGGCGACAACGTAACCATTCAGGTTACAGTTCCGTCAGGACTCCTTCTCGACGGATGGTTAGCAGCAGATGGACAGGAACTTGGAACTATATCAGCGGATCTCAGGACGATGACAGTGTATGATATAGCTTCAGACCTCGATTATACAGTTAAGTACACTGCGCCGAACAGATACAAGGTGACATATGGTGCGGATGATGATGCAGCTGGTGTGGTAGATGCTGTGGCTAACGGAAGTGCAGACGCACTTGCATCCGGTGACAAGCAGCTTCAGGGAAGTGACATAGTATTTACAGCAACTCCAAATGAAGGCTATGAGATAGCATACTGGGAGGTAAATGGCGAGAAGGTTGATGCTGAGGCAGAAGGTGCTGATGCCCAGAGGTATGAACTTGAATATCTCGGCAAGGATACAAAGGTTGTCGTATACTTCTACAAACAGCCGGTTGTGTCGTGGACATCAGGAAATGACACAGAGATGACTGCAAAGTCAGGAGATTCTGATCTGGCAAATGGCGGCTGTATCGCATATGCAAGTAAGGATGATCTGAAATTCACATTTGCGGCGAAGAGAAATTATGAGATAGCTGACATAAAGGTAAATTATGCAGGAGAGGATGTATTCAGTCTTGCGGAGGACAGCGGAGAAGGAAAACTGGCTGAGACTGCGGATGCTGAGTCCGGAACAGAGAGATACACATTTACGTGGAGTGCTCCGGCAGATGGATTTACAGGGGATGTGACAGTAAATGCCACATACAAAAAGATAACACCATCCGTGAAGGCTGAGTATTCTCTGAAGGTGATAGAGAAGGCTTCTGCTGGAGAGACGTCAGGAAAGACACACGGCTCTATAAGCGCAGATGTGTCAAGAAAAAATCTTCCTTCATACATACAGATAGGAGATACCATAAGTGATGCGACGGAGAGCAAATCTGCGCAGATCACAGACATATACAGAGATTCTGTCATCACATTCAAGGTTGTGCCTGATGATGGATACAATGTAAAAGAATGGATCATAAATGGACATAAGCTGACAAGCGAGACGGAGAATATAAAGTTATATTCAGACAAGAAAGTAAATGATACCCTTAAGATCACGGTTGCCGGAGATTCATCTGATGTGACAGTTATGGCTGGTCTTGAGCTGGTTGGTGATGTACTCACATTTGGTCCTGAGACAGAGGGAACAGGTGAGGTGAGCGCCATGATCACATCTACAAAGCTGGTGCTCGAATCAGGAGATATGATAGGTGCTGCTTCATATGTGGAATTCACAGCGGCGGCTGCAGAAGGATACGAAGTTGCAGACTGGCTTGTAAATGGAATCAGTCAGGGCGTGGCAGAGAAGATATTTGCATACAAAGTGCCAAAGGATACGAGAGTTGATGTGAGGGCTGTGTTTGACAGACCTGTGTATAAGATAACATGGTCAGCGGACGGAGCCGGACAGATAGAGGCAGAGAACGTGACAGCAGATGAAGTGCTTGAAGGTAATTCTGCACAGATCAGAGGAGACAGAGAGCTTAAGTTTACGGCTATTCCGGATCTGTATATGGAGTGTACGGGATACACAGTAAAGACAGCAGAGGGAACAAAGGATTACACAGCAGAGGAGCTTGGCAGCAACGTATTTGTGGTTGACAAGGTGGCATCTGACATAGATGTTGTTGCTCACTTTGCTAAGCAGGAACTCAAGTCAGTTATAACCTTTGAGGCAAATGATGCTGCTCTTGGAGCTGTGACAGCGGTATATGGACTGGACGAGAAGGCTGAGATCACAAGTGGCGATAGCCAGGTATCCGGCGGAGATGCAGTATTTACGGCAGCTCCTGCAGATGGCCAGATGATCGAGGGCTGGTATCTTGATCCTGAGTGTACACAGGCTATAGAAGGAACTGAACTGGAGCAGACTACCTATGAGGTGAAGACTATCTACACAGATGTGGCAGTATATGTTAAGTTTGTGGAGATTCCAGAGTATACAGTTAAGGTAGGTACAACAGGAACCGGATCGGCGAAGATCACTGCATCTTCTGACGGTGAGGAACTTGAGATCGTATCAGGAGAGGTTAAGCTCAAGAGACATAAGGATCTTACAATTACAGTTGCACCGAAGGATGAATACAACACAGTTGAGCACTGGACAGTTGACGGAGCAGATGTTGATTCAGATGAACTCACATACAAGCTGACAGACATAACAAAGGATGCAGAGATATATGCATATATCGCACCATCACTTCTTGTAAATGTAATATTCAAGAATGAGGATGAAGTTAAGAAATATGACAATATAGACATCAGTACAGGTTATGTCGGCGAGGATGGAGATATAAGCGGACTTAAGCCAATAAATGCTGAGAATAACTTAGTGAGAATAGGTTCTGGCAAGGATGTAAGATTTGCCATAACACCTTCTGATGATTATATGATCCAGGCATGGACAGTTAAGTACATCAGAGGCGGAAAGGTTGTCAAGGAAGAGTCTGGCACTGACTTTGGATTTACCAACGAGATACTTTTAAATGATGTTACAAACAGCATAGAGGTAAGTGCAGAGCTTGTTGACAGAGTTGGATATGCCATTCCTGTAGAGGGAAATTATGACAGAGATAATAATCTGATAGAGACTGCAGGTGGTGAAAGCACACCGGAGACAGCTTACACTATAACAGAACTTACAAAGATACCAGACAATGTGGTATTCAAGAATGACAATGGCGTAGTTCTTGATAATATGGTAAGAGAGAACGGAGATGCGAGTGTTGTTATTACACCTGCTGAGGGCTGGAGAATCAGAGATATAATCATTGATGAACCAGAGAACGCTGAAAATTCAGAGGAGTCAGAGAATATCATGTCAGTCCAGCCAGTGCTTGCAGAGGATGGAACTGAGACAGGAGCATATCTTGTAAGTGATGTAAACGTCACAAAGAATATGGAGTTTAAAGTTGATGCAGTTAAGCTTTACTCTGTAACAATAGCAGATACAGAGCATGGAAACATAAAGGTGACAAAGCCAGATGGCACAGAGGTGGAGAACGGTGAAATGATTGACGAGAAAACTGTTCTTACATACACAGCAACACCGGATATGTACTATGACTTTGACGCATGGACAGAGGATGCGGCAGATCAGGCTGAGAGCACATTTGAAAAAGCCCTTGACGGAAGTATCACAGTGGGAGCAGCCTTCAAGGCAAGATATGCAAAGGTAAGTATTGCCACAGTGAAGAATGGTACGGTAACTGTCACAACAGCTGACGGTAAGAAGATATCTAACGGACAGCTGGTTCAGGAAGGCACAGATATCATCTGCAAGGCAATTCCTGCAAAGCATTGTGATCTGTCAGCCTGGGGCGGAGATGCCAAAGGCAAGACTGGTACTACAGTGAAACTTACGGTGACAAAGAACATGAATATAAGAGCGGCATTCAAGTTCAGGTATGTGAAGGTAGCTATTGGAAAGACTGAAAACGGATCGATCACAATCAAGACTGCAGAAGGCAAAACAGTTAAGAATGGTGCATCAGTGATCGAGGGAACGGTTCTTATCTGCACGGCAAAGGCGGCAAACAACTGTAAACTTGGAAGCTGGACAGGAAGCTTCAAGAGTACAAAAACTTCGGTAAAGGTTGCTGCAAATAAGAATATGAAAATCAATGCCAGGTTTGTAGCAAAAATACCGGCACAAAATACAGCTGGTATCAATAAGAATATCCATGCAGTAGTATCCGGAAACAAAGTGACAGTTGTGTGGGGTAAGGTTAACAAGGCTGACGGATATGATATATATGCACAGGAGTGCTATGTAAACTTTAACTCGAAAAGTCTTATTAAATCGGTAAAGGGCGCATCGGCAACCCGAGTTACAATATCCAGCATTAATGGCAAATCACTTGCTAAGTTAGATACGATCAAGCTGAGAGTAAAGGCATATAAGCTGGTAAATGGTAAGAAGAAGTATATAGACAATAGTGTCATGCTTCATATAGTTACCAATAGCAGCAAATATACCAACATCAAGAAGGTTCTGCTTCCACAGAAGAGCTACGTGTTGGGAGTTAAGCAGACGATTAAGCTTAAACCTGGATATACCAAGGCAGATGCCAGCAAGAAGGTGCTTGATGGCACACATGGTGCAAGGTATTTGTATGCATGTACAAATAAAAATGTTGCTACAGTTGATGCCAAAGGAAGAATAAAGGCAAAGGCCGCAGGAAAGTGTACGGTCTATGTAATTGCTGTAAATGGCACTACACAGGCTGTGCAGATTATAGTAAAATAAAAATAGTAGCTGCATGAGGTGCTTGATATCCGGCCCGTTGGGGCTGGATGCAGGCACCTTTGCTGATATATACAGGGTGTTGATTATCTATACCGGGATTAAAAAGTGAGAAAAGGAGATTTGTACATATGGGGAATACGGCTTCGGGTAATAAAGGCTGTTTTATAAAACCGAAAAAAGCCTGGAGGCTTCTGAAGACAGCGGATGAAGGGAATGTAACTGCATATATATTCGGGGTCAGTGGTTCGGGAAAGACGACTCTTGTCAGCAGATATCTTGGAACACGTAAGTATATGGTGGTGGATGCCGGCGGTATCAGACCGGATGACCTTGTGGTAGAAAGCAGCAACGCAAGAAAAATAATTGTCATAGATAATCTGCACGAGCTCTCATGGGGGGATGTGGACACAGTGAGGGAGCAGATCATAGAACTCATTAGAAGAGAAGACGTATGGGTTATACTCGTTGGCCGGTGTCCGGTTCCCCCATGGCTTTCTGCTGTAAGATTTCAAGAAGGATTTTATGTGGTGGACAGCAAGCTGCTTATGTTCAGTCTGGAGGATATAAAGAAGTATGCTGAATACGCTGGATTTAGTATCAATGAGGCACAAGTGCAGAGAATGTACTATGAGACTACAGGACTTCCGCTGGCTGTGGAGATGTGCCACATCAAATACATGGAAATGGCATATACAAGCGAGATAACAGATGATATGTATAATGATTTTTCGAGACGCGTTGAGGATGAGATGTGTAATTACCTTGAGTATCATGTGTATGATAACTGGGATGTGGAAATGCAGGAATTTCTCATGGAAATATCCGTGGTGGATGAGTTTACAACAAAACAGGCTGAGATGATAACCGGAAGAAGTGACAGTGAGCTTTTGATCGAGAGGGCAAAGTGGCTTGGAAACTTTATGACCAGCCGGATGGATAAGGATGGCAATACACAATATCAACTGCAGTTTCACATGAGGGTCTCTATGCGCAGACGTCTTAAGCGGAAGTACGAGAAAGAGCGTATAAGAGGCCTGTATGAGAATGCCGGACTGTTTTACAGACTTAACGGAGATATAAGGAAAGCTTTGGAGATGTATGAAAATGCAGGAGTTACAGAGCGAATAGTTTCAATACTTGTTGATAATGCCAGACATGCGGCGAACAGTGGTTATTACTATGATCTGAAAAAATATTACCTGGAACTTCCGGATTATGTCATCGAGAAAAGTCCTGAGCTTATGTGTGGTATGAGCATGCTGCAGTCACTCCTTCTAAATCCTGATGAGAGTGAAAGATGGTACGACAGACTAAAATTATATGCAGATGAAAACCAGGGAAGTGCCAGGAAAAATGCAAAGGGACTTTTGCTGTATCTGGATATTGGTCTGCCGCACAGGGGGAGTGTTGATGTATTAAAGCTTTTGAAGTCAGCATACACCATGGTTTTTAATAAAGAAGTAAGAATACAGGAATGGTCGGTTACATCCAATCTGCCATCAATGATGAATGGCGGAAAAGATTTCTGTGAGTGGAGCAAGAGGGACAGAGAGCTGGCGTCGAAGGTTGGCAGGATTGTTGAGTTTGTACTTGGAAAATACGGAAAAGGTCTTGTAAATCTTGCTTTGGCGGAGAGTTTTCTTGAAAAGAGCGGAGATAATTACGAGGTGGCAACGCTTGCGGCAAAGGGCAGAATGCAGGCGGAAGCAGGAGGAAAAATCGAGCAGTGCTTTGTTGCTGATGGTATATTGGCGTGGCTGCATTTGCAGAACGGAAAGCCACAGGAGGCTCTTGAGGTTTTGAATGGAATAGAGGGAAAGGCTGAAAAAGAGGAAGGACAAAATCTCCTTCCCAATATATATGCATTTGAGACCAGATGCAGCCTGTACAGAGGAGATAGAGCCTGTGTTACAGGTTGGATGGAAAATGCTCCGGATGAAAACGTTGAATTCAGGATATATGACAGGTTTATCTATCTAACCAAAGTGAGAGTATACCTTCAAAGCGGACGGAATGAACAGGCATATTCGCTGCTGACAAAGCTGAGATATTATGCTGAGATGATGTCCCGTACGTATATAGGGATAGAATGTAGTGTGCTGATGGCTGTAGCTTTGCAGCGATTAAAAAATGATGACTGGAAAAAGGCGATGTGCCATGCTATTGATACTGCGATGGAATATAGCTTTACAAGGGTTATATCTAGGGAAGGTGCGGCGGTGAATTCTCTTATAAATACCTGTGGATGGAAAGTCGAGAAAGATGGTGCTGACGATAAGGAGATAGCCGCAAGAAGGGCATATTTCAGACAACTGCAGAAGGAGACTGAGAGTATGACGAGATACTACCCCGGATATATGAAAGCGGGAGTGGATGATGTTCAGCTCAGTGAGACTGCTACAGCCATACTTAAATTGCAGGCAGAGGGCTTGTCTAGGCAGAAGATAGCGGACAGACTCAACATGTCGGAGGCGAATGTAAAGTATCACCTGAATCAAGTGTACAGAAAACTCGGGGTGACTGATAAGGCCGGGGCGGTCAGGGAGGCATCTAACAGGGGACTTATCTAGTGATTGTGAGATTTGCGTTCGGTGGTGGTTTACTTGAATACACCGTATGTAAAAGTTGCATATGAATGTATGCTATGAATGTACATAATTAGGGTGGAAAAACTTAGACTGTTGTTGTATTATGTCTATAATTATGATTACATACGAATCAGTAACGTCAGATTGAGATGAGGATAATTTCCGTATGGCATAAAAGTGTTGGTGAAGATGGCGTTTGGAACTTAGAGAATGAGCGAGTACGGACGGATTCGTATTTGACAGGTATTCAAGGAGGAATTACGACGTGAATTTTTTGGAAGAGAGAATAACTAAGGATGGAATAGTAAAGGAGGGCAATGTTCTCAAGGTGGATAGTTTCCTGAACCACCAGATGGATATACGTCTGTTTGATCAGATCGGTGAGGAGTTCAAGAAGAGATTTGAGGGAACAGAGATCAACAAGATCCTTACTATAGAGGCATCCGGAATAGGCATTGCCTGTGTTGTTGCCAGACATTTTGATGTGCCTGTTGTATTTGCGAAGAAGTCAAAGAGCATCAACATAGAGGGCGATGTGTATGTGGCAGAGGTAGAGTCATTTACACACAAGTGCAAGAATCAGGTCATCGTGTCCAAGAAGTTCATCAATCCTGAGGACAAGATTCTTATCATAGATGATTTCCTTGCAAATGGATGTGCGCTTCAGGGACTCATCTCCATAGTGAAGTCGGCAGGTGCCAGCGTTGAAGGAATCGGAATAGCAGTTGAGAAAGGCTTCCAGACAGGTGGTCAGGTCATCAGGAATCTAGGATATCATCTTGAGTCGCTTGCGATAGTGGACAGCATGGACGCTGCTACGGGCGAGATAAAGTTCAGGGAGCAGTAGGATCGCTGCGGGATATTTGCTGAGAGGTGGGGGATATGGGAAATAACAATTTAGAAGAAAAAAATGTTTCTATGCCTGAGAAAATTGGAGGCGTAATATTTGGCATATGGTTTGTTGCCAGTATTATAGCCGGATTTGTTGCAAGTGAGATCGGAACGGATGCTGTTATGCTTGTTGTGGGGCAGTTTTTTGCCGGGATAGTTCTTGTCATAATTCTAAAGACTCTTATTCCGATGATTAAGAAGCGAAAGCGGGGGAGCATCATCGGTATAGTGTTCATATCTGTGTTTGCCGGTGCTGCATCGGCGCTGATATGGGCGGCGTGTGCTGTGAAAGATGGCTCTTTTGCGGATAAGATAGTATTGCTCCCGGAACGGATATTGGGGAGAGAAAATTGCAATGTTGGAGCATTTTATGCAGAGATATTTGCCTGTGCATTCTTTGTGGTCAGTGCAATAACACTGCTCTCTGTGATATGTAAGAGAAAAGCGCTTGAGCGAAGATGTTCATTTACTGTGAAAGCTGTATGCCATGATGTACGTGCAGATATGAGACAGGATATGAGAGCCGGCAGAAGATATCCGGAGGCGGGAGTATTTGAATTTACATACAGGGATAAGCAGTATAAAGTGTATGAGCAGACATATGTATATGGACTGAATATAAGTAAAGGCGATGTGGTATATCTTTATATCAACCCAGAAAATCCGTACGAATTTTATCTGGAAAACAGCGGTATATTCAGCAGTCAGGCGATATGGTCAGCAGTTTTTTTGATGGTTATATCAGGTTTGATGGCCGCAGGCTGCAATTTGTTGATTTTTAGGTGAAAAAATAGCCAAGTGTATGTTCTCCAATTTGGAGAATATGCACCTGGCTGTTTCTACGTAATTTTATCTGAAACTCTTCAGCCAGTTCACAAGAGAGTCATGCCAGATGTTGTCTGTGACAGTCTTCTTCATCTGCGCATCAACAGGTCCGTTGCCTGCAAGCTTTGCCAGGATAGCAGCCTGAAGTTCAGGAACTGTCATGGATTCCGGAGACTTGCTCCAGTCAACTGTGATGGTTTCTGGATCAACCGGGGTGTTGGCAGCAGTATTCTTCTCAGTATTGGTTGTGTTTTTCTTAGCATCTGCAGATTCTGTAGCAGTCACAATGTCTTTGGATTCTTTGGATTCTATCTTTGGTTCAGCTTCCTTATTGCCTTTTGCATCGGTAGCTGTTTCAGATGCTGCTTTATCTTCTGTGTTGGTCTTAGCTTCGCTCTCAGTCTTCGTCACAACCTTAACCGGCTTTACATCCAGGTCTGTTCCCTCAGGCACCCAGATCTCTCCACTGTTTGCAGGCTGGGTTATGTTGATATGACCATCCTGTACAGATACCTTTTCGCCTGACAGGGCGCCGATGTATGCTGTGCAGTTCCCTGCTGCAAGGTGCATTCCGGCTGGGGCATCGTCGTTGTTCACTGACACGATGACACGTGTTCCGTCAAGATCCCTCGCGTATGCGAACTGTCTGTTGGTGAGCATCAGCTCATCGTAGCTGCCATATGACAGTGCAGGAACGGCCTGACGTACCTTGCCGAGTGCGGCGATGAGTGCTGTGCAAGGGTTGGTTTTTACTGAATCCTTGTAATCTTCTATATTGAGAGCTGGTCTTAAGCTGTCGTCTGAGCCATATTCCTTGCGTCCCTCAATACCAAATTCTGAACCGTAGTATATGCTAGGCACACCCGGAAGAGTGTAGAGCAATACATGTACAGGTGCAAAATGAGCCTTATTGGTAAGTTTTGTATAGATACGCTCCACATCATGGTTGTCTACGAAGTTGTAGAGCTTTAATGTTCCCATGTTCTGGAGACGTCTTACAGTGTGCGCGATTTCAAAATAGTTGTGGTCATTGTGGCCGCTGTACAGAGCCTTGTGAAGTGTGTAGTTGGTGACACTGTGAAGAGTCTCGCCGTTTACCCAGCGGCTGTAGTCGCCGTGGATGACCTCACCCATGAGCCAGAAATCCGGCTTCACTTCATTTGCTGTGCGGCGCAGTGCCTTCATGAAATCAAAATCAAGGACGTCCGCAGCGTCAAGTCTGATTCCGTCCACATCGAACTCACTCACCCAGAAACGGATCACATCGCATATATAGTCAACGACAGCAGGATTCTTCTGATTCAGCTTGACGAGAAGGTTGTAGCCTCCCCAGTTGTCGTAAGAGAAACCGTCGTTGTACTCGTTGTTGCCCCAGAAATTCACGTTGCAGTACCAGTCCTTGTACTGTGAATTCTCTCTATTTGCCTGGATGTCCTTGAATGCGAAGAAGTCACGGCCTGTGTGGTTGAACACTCCGTCGAAGATGACCTTTATTCCCTGTTCATGGCAGTAAGCCACAAATGCTGTCAGGTCCTCATTTGTTCCGAGACGGGAGTCGAGCTTCTTGTAATCTGTAGTCTCGTAGCCGTGTCCGACTGACTCAAAGAGTGGTCCGATGTACAGTGCTGAACCGCCAATCTCCTTTATATGATCCACCCATGGAAGCAGGGTGTTTAAGCGGTGAACAGGCTCACCGTAGTCGTTCTGTTTAGGGGCTCCCGTAAGTCCCAGTGGATAAATGTGATAAAAAACTGCCTCATCATACCATGCCATAGTTATCCCTCCATATTTTAGGTGCTGTCAAATACAAAGCACCCGATATTATTTGATATACGCTGTGAGCTGCAAGTGTTATCAGAAGCTGCCCACAACGTTTATATTATACTAAAAAAATTAGAAAAATGCGACAAAAAGTCATGTATGTATTGCACGACAGAGCCACAGATGCAGGAAAAAGACTCCATTGGAGTAGTGACGCTGGCGTGCTGTCTGCTCGTCCATATATTTGCAAAGTCATACTGGAAGCAGCTCTCAGTTCTGTTCGGACTTGTGGTTGGATATATAGTAGCAGTGTGCATGGGTATGGTGGATTTCTCCGCACTCAGCGGAACATCAGTCATAGCGCTCCCTCACATCATGCCATTTAAGCCGGAGTTCAACTGAAACGCGATCATATCAGTAACTTTTCCCTAAGATCGTGCAGACGGTATTTGCTGAGAACTGTGTGGCTGTTGTATTCATAGTTGCCATCATTCTGAATCTTGTGCTTCCTAAGAACATGGATGCCCACGAGGCCCCAAAGACTGAGGATGCAGAGTAAAAACCTTTCATAAGGTGTAAGTGTTAATAACAGCGTTGTTCTGATATTATAATTTCAGAACGGCGCTGTTTTTGCTTTTTCAAAAATAGGTCAAAAGGGGTCAGGTACCTCCGTCCCCATTATAAGAAAATCGGCAAAAATCCCCCAAAATAAAAATAAAGAAAGGTGAACAATATGGATAGTTTATTAAAGATAGAATCACTGAAGAAATACTATGGCAAAAAGCCAAACCAGACTAAGGCTCTGGACGGCATATCATTTCAGGTCATGCCGGGGGAGTTCCTTGGCATCATGGGTAGCAGTGGATCGGGAAAGTCCACACTGCTGAACTGTATCGCAACGGTCATAAAGCCTGACAGCGGAACCATAGAGCTTCAGGGCAAAGAGATACAGGCGCTTAAAGGTGCGAAGCTTGCGCAGTACAGAGGCAGGGAGATAGGTTATCTGTTCCAGAATTTTGAACTTCTGGACAATCTAACAGGCAGAGAGAACATTATGGTTCCGTTGTCAATACACGGTGTATCCGAGGATGAGAGCAGAAACAGACTGGAAAAGCTTTCATCATATCTGGAGATAGATAACGTGCTTGACAAATTCCCATCGCAGATGTCTGGTGGTCAGAGACAGAGGGTTGCGGCCGCCAGAGCACTCATACTTAATCCGGGGATCATTCTTGCGGACGAGCCGACCGGAGCACTCGACTCAAGAAATGCAAAGGCACTCATGGAGAAACTGTTGGGACTGAACAGGGATGACAACACTACCATACTTATGGTGACCCACGACTCAAATGCGGCCAGCTTCTGCAAGAGGATACTCTTCATACAGGATGGCAGGATATTCCATGAGCTCAGAAGAGATATGGAGAGAGAGTCACAGCAGGAGTTTTATGAGAGGATACTCAAGCTGATGGCGCAGATGGGAGGAGGCAGCGCAAATGTTCTTTAAACTCGCAATGAGGAACAGCCGGAGAAGCAGGAAAGAGAATGGTCTGTTCTTCGCTTCGCTGGTCGTGTCCATAGTGGCATTTTATATCATATTGGCGCTGTCCCATCAGGATGTGATGATATTCCTGAGAAGTCTTGAAAGCGATGCGGTGAACAGTCTTCTTCAGATAGCGGCGGTGTTCTATGTATTTTCACTGGTCATGTTGTTCTTTCTTATATACTATGCAAGCAAATACCAGCTCGAACGACGGAGGCACGAACTTGGAATGTATATAATGATGGGGATGAGGAGATCAAAGCTTTTTGCCCTGCTGATTGCGGAGGATCTGGGCAGCAGCGTAGTGGCTCTGCTCATCGGACTTCCTATAGCGATCCTGATGTCTGAGGTGGTCAGCCTTCTCACAGCCAGACTGGTAGGTCTTGGCGTTATAGGTCATCACGTATCATTTTCACTGCAGGCAGTCATACTGACAACTGTTGGATTTGTAGCGATAAAGCTTGCAGCATTTCTCATACTGAGCGGTAAGCTTGCAAGAAAGCAGATAGGCGATCTCCTTGTAGATACACCGGAGACAGAGAAGAAACAGCTTCCGGCTCCTGTGTATGGTGTGAGTGCAGTCCTCGGTCTTGTTGCGCTGGTCATTGCATACTGTCAGGGAATAGGTGGCTATTCGTGGATCAGCGTAAAATATATGGCGGTCACCATAACACTGGGATTTGTTGGCATGTTCCTGCTGTTTTTCGGTCTCAGGCTCTTTGTTGATGCACTGGCCAGACGTGCAAATGGCTCAAAACCACTTGCTGTGTTCGGTTTCAGGCAGATACACGAAAATGTAGCAACAAAATCTGGAACGCTTGCAATAAGCTCGATACTCATACTCGGCGCTCTGTGCTGCTGCGGTGCGGGCGTTGGCATATGTATATCCAGACAGAATATGGATCATGTGCTCGATTATACATTTGCCTCATATGGGGGTGACGCTGAGACGGACAGCAGGAATATCCGCGCGAAACTGGAGGAAACCGGCGTGTTGGAGGATTTCTCGGACGTATTCGATATGAAGCTTGGTTATATAAAGATGGGTGAAAATGAGTCCCATGATGATGCTGTGAACGTGGGGAATGTCATATCCGCACTTGAAAAACTCAAGGTTTCAGAGGACAGGGACGTGCTTATAAATAACATGTCATACATGACATACCCTTACCTGATCCAGGAGAGTGCGTACAACAAGGTGCTTGAGACTGCGGGAAAGGAGCCTTTGGAGCTCGGAGAGAATGAACTGGCACTCTATACGGATTTCTTTACTGATTACCGCGGAGGTTTACTGAATGAGGTATTGGCAGAGCGTCCGGAGGTGGATGTAAGAGGAGATGAGTATCATCTGACCGGAGAGGTCCAGACCACGAAGATTGTGACAGATTCATCGATAACCCTGTCGTTCGGACTTATCGTGGACGATGATACATTTGCCAGACTGACAAATGACAATTACGAGTTATATGTAAATGCCGTTCTCAAAAAGGATATCGTGGACGATAAGGGCCTCATGAAAGCCATAATGGACGAAAATGAGAAACTTGACGGCATAGATTTTGAGAGTATAAACGCTGATTGCGAGAGTTATCTGCAGAACATAGGAAGAAATATGTTCTACACGGTGGCTGCAGGATATATAACGCTTTATTTGGCGGTGGTGTTCCTCATAATCGCAAATACCATAATCGGTGTTCAGTTCCTGATGGGACAGAGAAAGTCCGGCAGAAGGTACAGAACCCTTGTGAAGCTTGGCGCGACATACGAAATGCTCTGCAGCTCAGCAAACAGACAGGTGGGCTGGTATTTCGGAATCCCGGTTGCCGTGGCGGCGGTCAGCAGTATATTCGGTGTGCGTGCTCTGCTCACGGGAATCCTGTCAGAATCCATGCGAGGCAGTGTGAAACAGATACTTATCATAGCTGCGGTTATGATAATCCTGTTGTGTGTGGTAGAATATATCTATATGACAGCGGTGAAACGCTCAAGCAACAGATATCTCATGGCGATGATGACACCGGAAAGGGTTGAGTAAACGGTGAAGTGTGTGATGGTGGTTGAGGACGATGTCCTCATGTGCGATGAACTTCTGGATATGCTGACAAAGGCAGGATACAGGGCAGTTAAGCCAGATGGATTTGACAACATAATAGAACAGATACTGGACATGGCTCCGGATATTCTTCTGCTGGATATCAATCTTCCTGGCAGGAGCGGCTTTGACATATGCCGGGAGATCAAGAGGCGGAGCTCTGTCCCGGTGCTGGTTCTCACATCGAGGGACCAGCTAAAGGACGAGCTCCATGCGCTGGAGCTGGGCGCTGATGAATTCCTCACGAAGCCATGCCGCCGTGAGCGGCTTCTGGCCCGGGTGGCAAATGTGCTCAAGAGGTACGAGGGCAGACAGAACCTGATCGAAGGAGAAGGGTTTCTTCTGGACACTCAGACATACACTCTGTATATAGATGGGAGATCTGCGGTGCTTCCACAGAATCAGGGACGTATATTTGAGACACTTATGACAAGCGGAGGAGATGTCGTGTCTAAGGAGAAACTTTGTGAGGCAGTGTGGGGCACATCGGAGTATATAGATGAAAATGCCCTGCAGGTGAATCTTACAAGACTCAAAAAGAAAATGGCGGGACTGGATATGAAGGCAAAGATCATAGCTGTAAGAGGCGTTGGATACAAAATATTCCCTGGGGACGGAGGTGCCTGACCCACTTGTCAGAGTGGAGAAAATATGAAAAGATTTGGACTTGTTATAAAACAGAATATTGTCTGGCTTGGTCTGCTGCTTCTGATGGACGTGGCGTTCTGCTTCTTCATGTGGCTTGTGGCACCAGAGGCATTTGTCAGAATAAGGGTGCTGGTTGGCATGTTCACTGTGATACTGTTCGCGGCGGTGTGCTCGGTGCTGTGTATAAAGGACAGGAAGAAGATTGAGGCGTTCAGGAGATTTGTCACTGCCCCGGATGAACAGAGCGAGATAGAAATGAGGAGCCTGTGCGGGGCTTCTGAACAGGAATATGTGAGCGTGCTGTCGGAGGAGCTTCACGATCTGAGAGATTCAGTGATGCAGAGTGGCAGACAGCTCAGGGATTATCAGGAGTATGTGGAGAACTGGGCACATGAGATCAAGACCCCCATCTCTCTGCTGACATTTGTGGTGGACAACAGGAGAGATGAGCTGCCTCATAATGTTGTGATGAAGATGGACAATGTGACCAGCCAGATGCAGAACTATGTGGACCAGATGCTCTACTACGCCAGACTGAAAAGCGATTCCAAGGATTATCTCATGGAGAGCATAGATGTGGAAGAATGCGTGGATGAGGTGATAGCTGACTACAGATCCCTGCTTGAGGAGAAGGGCATACGGGTCAGAAAGTGTCTTGAGAATGGAGAGGTGTACAGTGACCGCAGGGGATTGCAGTTTATACTCGGTCAGCTTGTGAGCAATTCCATGAAATACACAAATGAGCAGCCGGAGATATCATTTGACTTCTGGACGGCGGGGGACAAAAAGCTGCTGTCCGTGAGTGACAATGGCATAGGTGTAAAGAGCTGTGACATGCCATACATATTCGAGAAGGGTGTCACGGGTGATTCGGGTGAGAACAGGAAGCATGCAACGGGCATGGGACTGTATCTTGTCAGTGAGATGGCGCATGACCTGGGCATCACAGTGACGGCAAATTCAAAGTGGCAGAATGGATTTGAGATAGTACTTGAATTCCCGGATGTGGAGACAAAGATATAAAAGTGAGGAGGCAGATACAGCGTTGTGCGTATCTGCCTCCTCACTTTTTACCGGGATATTTTATAATAAATTTATGGGTGGCGGTCTGTTAATAATCACTTTGATATTTTATAATGTAAGCATTGGTTGTAATTTAGTTGATGGTGCAAAGTCAGTTTACGTGGACTGAAACTCAGTGGGAAAGGAGAATATAATTATGGAGATCAGAAAAGCGACAGCAGAGGATTTTGATATTGTATTTGATTTTATAGAAAAATTATGGACATATAATACATATGACAGGGAAGAAATACGCAAAGTATATATGGACGTCATAGATGACGATCGTAGCTTTGTTTTTTTATTATGGGATGAAGGCATTTGCAGAGGCATGTGCCATGGAGACTATTTTAATACATTCTGGATGTCGGGGCTCACATGCTATGTGCCAAGTCTCATAACGAGAGAGGAGGACCGTGGCAAGGGATATGGTGTGGCACTCCTGGATCATGCAAAGGAGCTTGCAAAGCAGAGGGGATGCAAGGCTATCACCCTTGATTCCGGACTTCCGAGGACAGGGGCACATGGCTTCTACGAGCACTATGGCTTTGAAAAGAGCTGCTACGGCTTTGAGATGATGATATAAATTATCTGTTGAGATTTGAAAGGAGACAAATATGTGTACAGCAGCGACATATAAGACAAAGAATTTCTATTTTGGAAGAACACTTGATTATGAATTCTCGTACGGCGATGAGATCACCGTGACTCCGAGAAATTACCCGTTTGAATTCAGATATATGGGCAGGAAGGACAGCCATTATGCCATGATAGGAATGGCACATGTGGCGGGTGGCTATCCTCTCTACTATGATGCTATAAATGAGAAGGGACTTGGAATGGCAGGCCTGAATTTCGTTGGAAATGCCGCGTATCAGGAAGTGGATGAGAGCGGTGACAGGGACAATGTAGCCCAGTATGAGTTTATTCCATGGATACTCGGAAGCTGTGCCAGTGTAGGTGAGGCAAGGGTGGCACTGGATAGGATGAACCTGACAGGAACACCGTTTTCCGAGCAGCTTCCTACAGCGCAGCTCCACTGGATCATCGCGGACAGAAATGGCGCCATAACAGTGGAGTGCATGGCTGACGGACTTCATGTGTATGAGAATCCTGTTGGGGTTCTCACGAACAACCCGCCATTTCCGCAGCAGATGTTCCTGCTCAATCAGTATATGGGACTGTCACCAAAGCAGCCGGTGAACACATTTGCACCGGAGGTGGGACTGAATACTTACAGCCGTGGCATGGGAGCAATAGGACTTCCTGGGGATCTGTCATCGACGTCAAGATTTGCCAGGGTGGCATTTGTGAAGCAGAACAGTCTGTCTGGAGATTCTGAGGCTGAGAGTGTGAGCCAGTTTTTCCATATACTCGGTTCTGTGGATCAGCAGAGGGGATGCTGTGAGGTGGCATCTGACAAATATGAGATCACTATATACACGTCCTGCTGCAACGCTGACAAGGGAATATACTATTACAATACCTACGAGGGTCATCAGGTAAATGCAGTGGATATGAACAGGGAGAATTTGGACGGCGCAGAGCTTGCCAGATACCCTCTTATCCAGGGGGAGAATATCAATTGGCAGAACTGATGTATGTGGCTTACAAGGGAGAAAGGATGCTGTATGAGTAAAAGCAAGGTTACAATAAAAGAAATAGCGGAGATGGCTGGGGTGTCAATAGCCACGGTATCACATGTTATAAATAGGACGAGGTATGTAAGACCTGAGCTTGTGGATAAGATAGAGAAGATCATTGTAGAGACGGGATACCAGAATAAGATAGCTGATAAGGAGAGAAAACTGCTGGTTGGACGGGAGTCCACGATAGTTGCAGTTATTCCAAACATTGAAAGTACTATATACAGAGATATGGTAGCTTATGTGAAGCAGCTTGTCAGTGTGCAGGGATATCAGTTCCTTGTGGCGATAACAGACAATGATCTCAAGGAGGAGGCGCAGGTGCTTGCCGGACTTCTGATCAACAAGAAGGTTGCCGGTATCATACATGCGCCGGTGAGCGATGTGGCATCTAACTACACAAAACTCATACAGTCGGGTGTTCCATTTGTCTGCGTGGAGAGAAATATACTTGGATCAGGGATAGACTCGGTTGAGTTTCGCGACCGTGAGGCTATATTTAAGGGCGCAGATTATCTGCTTGCGAGTGGACACAAAAATGTTTTGTTTTTCAGAGAGAGTACGGACAGTACCACCAGGGATGAGAGAACAAAAGGTTTCCTGAATGCTCTGGAGAAATACAATATAAATACAAATGATGCAAACATTGTTGATGTGACGTTGGAAAAAGGAGAGGATGACTGCATGCTGGCTATTCAGAAAGCCCTGCGCAGATACAGGCCGACCGCTGTACTTGCGGGAGGCAACAGAATAACTCTTTATCTTATGAAGACACTGAGAGATATGGGAATCGACTGTCCGGGAGAAATATCTGTGGTTGGATTTGGTGATGAGAGCTGGTCTGAACTTACTTATCCACCTCTTACAATACTGAGAAGAGATGTGAAGGGACTAAGTGCCAAGGCTGTTGGGATGTTGTTTGAGAAGATCAATACGGGAGTTGCCATATCGCATGACTGTTATGCAGATGTAGAGCTTGTAGTCAGAAAATCCACAAAAATGCTTGACAATGGACCATTTGGAGATAAAGCGGCAGCACCGGATTCGGTTGTACTGACAAAAGAAGAGAAACACAGACTAAAGGCAGGACATTACAGGGTTGCGATCTCTTTCCACTATACCGGAACGTCTTGGGCAGAATTGCATGAGAAGGGAATTCGGGAGGAACTTGAGCAGTTTGGAATAGATGTGGTGTCGGTTATGGATGCACACTTTGACTCTGAACTTCAGAATGCACAGCTCGATGGAATAAGGCTTCAGAAACCTGATGCGGTGATTGCCATCCCGGCGGATGACAGCCGTACCAGAGAGAAGTTTCAGGAACTCTCCAAGGTGTCAAAACTGGTGTTCATAAGCAATGTTCCGGAGGGTATGTCCAAGAACAGCTATGTGTCCTGTGTATCAGTAAATGAGTCGGAGAATGGAACGAACACGGGAAGAATGTTGGGAGAATATTGTAAGGAAAATAAGAAAAAAAAGGCAGGTTTTATTATTCATGGTGCGGCATTCTATGGAACAAGGGTCAGGGATAACGCCGCCGAGAGAATAATCAAGGACAGTTATCCGGATATTGACATAGTTACGATCAGGAGTTTTGGAGAGATATCCAATGCATATCAGGTAGCCAAGGACGTGATAACTGCCAATCCTGAAATTGAGGCAATGTATGTGAGCTGGGATCGCCCGGCGCTTCTGGCTATAAAGGCGCTCAAGGAGCTTGGCAGGGAGGATGTGGCGGTGTTCACAACTGATCTTGACCATGGTATAGCCCGGTGCATGGAAGAAGGAATAGTCAAGGGACTCAGCACGCAGAGACCATACGAGCAGGGAAGAGCGGCTGCGGCGGTTGTTGCCAAGTCCCTGGTAAGTGAAGAACAGCTTCCAAAGTATGTGGGAGTTCAGCCGTATCAGGTTGAGCCAAAACAGCTCAGGCTTGCATGGAAGGAAATCTTCCATGAGTCCATGCCGGACAGATTGAGGTGATATGACATCCGTCAGAGAGAAAATTGTATCTTTCTGGCGGATTTTTTGCGTTTATACACAAGACCTTGGAAGATTGTATCTTTTTCGCCTGAGAAGTTCTCAAGGATACAATTTTGTGTCCAAGTTGTTGTAACCACACCCAAAAGAGAATATTCCCGGGGGAAGTGGTACCGGAGACAATGGACAAGATTACAAGAGACAAGGTGACAAGTAACGGGTGTCAATCATACACTACAAATCCCATAAGTATGACATCTGGTAAAATATTTACGTAAAAAATAATAAAAGACCCGCGAACCCTATAATGCAATCGGGCGTTATTTGTACAAAACGACGAATAAACAATAAATAAAACACTTGATATTGACAATAACCGACAAAGGTTATATCATCAAAACATGCAAGGGACGAAAAACAGTTTAAAATTTACGTAAATAAACCGGTTAAGAACAGTTTTTCGACAACGAATTAGCAAAGAAAACACATGATAGTGGAGGTAAAAATTATGAGAAAATTTAAAAAGTTATTAGCAGTTGGAGCATGCCTGTGCATGTCACTCAGTTTACTGGCAGGTTGTGGATCAGGAGCAGGAGGTGCATCAGACAGCGGTACATCTGAATCAGGTACAAAGCAGGAGAGCACAAAGTCATCTGACCTGTCATTTGCATTTTGTACAAACACACTCAACAATACATTCCAGAGTTCAATCGATGCCAAGCTCAAGGAGCTCTGCGATGCGAACGGAATATCGTATACATGTCTTGATCCTGACTACGATCTGAACACACAGCTCAGCCAGTTATCAGACGTGGCAAATAGTGGATACGACGCAGTGTTCATCATCCCGGTTGATTCAGCAGGTATCACATCAGGTCTTGCAGAGATCAAGGATGCAGGAATCCCAATCTTCAATGTAGATACAGCAGTTATCGAGGATGACATAGAGAACTTCGTAACACAGTTCGTTGGAACAAATGCTTACATGGCAGGACAGCTTGTCGGTGAGCAGATGGCTAAAGATTATCCGGACGGAGCAGACATTGCGATCCTTGACTTCCCATCAAATGAGAGTTGTGTAGACCGTGTAAATGGTTTCCTTGACGGACTCGGTGATAACAAGGATAAGTTCAACATTGTAGCACAGCAGGATGGCGAGGCAGCACTTGATGCATCAATGAGCCTTGCAGAGGATATCATCACAGCAAACACAGATCTTCAGGCATTCTTCTGTATCAATGATCCTTCAGCACTTGGCGCTGCAGCAGCAGTTAAGGCGGCCAACAAGACAGGTCAGATTGGTGTATACAGTATCGATGCTTCACCAGATGGCAAGCAGGCACTCCTCGACGGCGAGTTCACAGCAGTTGCATGTCAGGTTCCTGTACAGATTGCTGAGTACGCATTCAACGCAGCACAGAAGTATGTGGGCGGAGATACAACGATCGACGAGAAGAAGGTATATCTTGACTCACACCTCGTACTCAAGGATGAGGCTGAGCAGACAGTTAACGACTGGCAGTAAGGCCGGATCGAAGCCGGCAGTAACAGCACGGGGCTGCCCCCGGCTGGACATACATGACACAACGTAGGTGTATATAATACGGGAGAGACCGGGGATCTTAGATCTCCGGCCGAGATCCCGAAAAAGCAGGATAACAAAAGATCTATTTTAGAAACTTGGAGGTTTAATATGGGACAGACAGTTCTGGAAATGATAGGGATAAAGAAAAGCTTCTCCGGAATATATGCTTTAAGTGGCATCGACTTTTCCCTTGAGCTGGGAGAGGTACATGCACTGCTCGGTGAGAATGGTGCAGGAAAGTCCACACTGATCAAGGTCCTCGGCGGAATTTACCAGCCCGACAGCGGAATCATCAAGGTAAATGGCAAGGAGGTCAAGATCAACGGAGTTCCGGCTGCCAGAGAAAATGGTATAGGAATAATACATCAGGAAATCGTACTTGTTCCATATCTTTCGGTGGCACAGAATCTGTTTCTCGGCAGAGAGATAAGGACAAAGCTCGGAACGCTGGACTTTGCAGAGATGAACAGAAGAGCAGAGGAGATGATATCATCCCTCGGTGTGAATATAAAAGCAGACACTATAGTAGAAAATCTGACCATCGCACAGCAGCAGATGGTGGAGATCGTCAAGGCGGTCTCATTCAACGGTAAGATCATAGTTATGGATGAGCCTACCTCATCACTTTCAAATGAAGAGGTGGAGCAGTTATTTGAGATCATTGAGAATCTCAGAAAGAAACAGGTAAGTATAATCTACATCTCCCATAGAATGGAGGAGCTCTTCAGGATATCTGACAGAGTTACCGTCATCAGGGATGGTGCATACGTAGGAACAAAAAAGACATCAGAGACAAGCCCGAATGAGCTGGTTGCGATGATGGTAGGAAGAGATCTGGAGAGCTTCTATGCAAGAGATTACTGCGACATGGACAAGGCAGAGGTTGCTCTGGAGGTAAAGAATCTTTCCCAGACAGGTGTCTTTGAAGATATAAGTTTTTCGGTACACAAGGGCGAGATCCTGGGCTTCTCAGGTCTGGTCGGTGCCGGACGAAGTGAGATCATGGAGGCGGTATTTGGCGCGACACGGCCTACATCGGGAGAGGTGATACTCGGAGGAAAGCCGGTTCACTTCAAGAATCCAATGCAGGCTATCAAGGCAGGCATAGCACTGGTTCCGGAGGACAGAAAGAAACAGGGACTGGTACTCGGCAACAGCGTGGCATTCAACCTCACACTCTCATCCCTCAGATTCTATATGAATGGAATCGCAATAAGCGAGAAGAAGCGCGGCGAGGTAATAGACCATTATTCACAGAGACTTAGGATAAAGGCGGCATCGCCAGAGATTGAGGCGGGCAGCCTGTCAGGTGGAAACCAGCAGAAGGTGGTTCTGGGCAAATGGCTCGCGACCAAGCCGGATGTACTTATTCTGGATGAGCCGACCAGAGGCGTGGATGTAAATGCAAAATTTGAGATATACACAGTAATCAATGAACTGGCAAAGGAAGGCATAGCGATAATCATGGTATCCAGTGAGCTTCCTGAGATCATCAACATGTGCGACAACGTATGTGTGGTCAGAGCCGGAAGACTCGTGAAGAAGCTGTCAAAGGACGAGCTCTCACAGGAAGAGATAATGAAATACGCTGCAGGAGGTATCGAATAATATGGGCGAGACAAAGAAGAATTCAAAAGCAACTTCTATATTAAAGAACAATCCCCTGACATCCATAGTCAAGGGCAACATAGGAATCATAGTGGTTCTGATAATCATGTGTGTGGCGGTAGCACTTGCCACGGACAAGTTCCTCACGACCAACAACATCATATCAGTGCTTAGACAGATATCGATCAACACATACATAGCACTTGGAATGACACTGATAATTATACTTGGACACATCGACTTGTCAGTTGGATCGATAGTAGCCATGTCGGGAACCCTGACCGTAGGATTTATAGTTAACCAGGGACTCCCTCTCGGCGTTGCCATAGTAGCAGGACTTCTGGTTGGTACAGCAGCGGGCTTTATAAGTGGTTTTATAGTTGCTAACTTCAAGGTGCCTGCATTCATCATCACAATGGCCATGATGAACATAGCAAGTGGTATAGCTTATGTCTACACAGGTGGACAGTCAACACGTATCACCAACAAGATCTTCATCGAGATCGGAACAGGATACCTGTTCAATGTGATCCCACTCCCTGTAGTGTACATGGTAGTGCTCATCATACTGTTCAGCTTCATCCTCAGTAAGACAAAGTTTGGAACATATGTATATGCGATAGGTGGTAACCGCGAGGCTGCAAGACTCTCAGGTGTACCTATCAAGAAGATAGAGATCGTAGTATTTACAATATCTGGACTTCTCTCAGCATTTGCAGGACTTGTACTTTGTTCAAGAATGTACTCAGGCCAGCCTTCAGTAGGAAGCGGATACGAACTTGATGCCATCGCAGCCTGCGTACTTGGCGGAACATCCATGACAGGAGGTAAAGGAAGGATCAGTGGAACCGTATTTGGTGCCATGGTCATCGGAATCATCTCAAATGGTCTTAACCTTATCGGAGTGTCATCATACTGGCAGCTCATCATCAAGGGTCTTATCATCGCATGTGCGGTACTCCTTGATGGACAGAAGGGCAAGCTTGAGCTTCTCAAGAAGAAGAAACTGGCAGCAAACTAGTAGAAAGAGAGGACTGATAATATGGAGATTTTTAGAAAGATGTCCTTCGCGGATTCCACGGGAGATGCAATACCTTTCTACCACGAGGGCAAATATCATATATTCTCACTGACTTCCCCTCCGGGAACAACAGTGTACCCGGCAAGACTCAGAACAACATGGAGCCACAGTGTATCAGATGATCTGGTGCACTGGGAGGAGCTTCCTACAGCGCTCTATCCGGGCGAGGGCGACGAGCCGGATGCATCAGGAGTATGGACTGGATCAGTCATATACGGCGAGGGCAAATACCATGCATTCTATACAGGCTACTGCCTCACCGCAGAGTATCAGCAGACCATATGCCACGCTACAAGCGACGATGGAATCACGTGGGTGAAGGATGCAGCCAATCCGGTCATCACACCTATGATAGAGCTTTACGAGAAGCTTGACTGGAGAGATCCATATGTATTCTACAATGAGGAGGACAAATGTTACTGGATCCTCATATCAGCGAGAAGGTTGGATATGCCGATAACCAGAAGAGGATGTATAGTTCTCTACAGATCAAAGGATCTGGTCAACTGGGAATATTACGGACCGATATATTCACCGGGACACACCAACTGTCCTGAGTGCCCTGAGATGTACAAGATGGGAGACAATTGGTATCTCTCATACTCAAGATTCTCAGAATATGTAAATACAATATACAGAGTTGCAAAGTCACCATTTGGCCCATGGAGAAAGCCAAAGAAGGATGGCATAGGCGGAAGAAGATTCTACGCAGCCAAGTCCATGCAGGATGATGACGGCAGACGCTTCTACTTCGGTTGGGCTCACGACAGAGCAGACAGAAGCGACAGAGGTGAATGGTACTGGGGCGGAACCTTCTGCGTGCCGCATGAGGTAGTTGCCACAGCGGATGGAGGACTTGACGTAAAGCTTCCAAAGGAATATGAGCATGTATTTGAGAAGCCTGTGGCATGGGATTACATTCCTGTACTTGGAAATGCAGAGCTTCACGGAGACAGACTGGTTGAGATGGATTCAGTAAGCACATGTACATACGGATTCCTTGGACACAACGAGGAGAGCTACATGCTGAAGTGCAAGATCATGCCTAGAGAGGTGTATGACCATTTCGGTATACTGCTCAAGTCAGACAAGGAAGCAAGCGGATGCCTTCTCCTTGAGTTCGATGTGGCCATGCAGAGAGTGTCACTGGTAAATCTTCCTATGGGAGTTGACCCGTTCTGGGTTCAGTCCTGTCAGGCTGTGCCTCCTGCAACGGAGCCGGGCCCTGATGGAGTCAGAGTGTGCGAGAAGACATTTGACATAACAGAGGGCAGCGAGATAGATGTGAAGATCATCGTTGACCATGATATGGTGGAGGTATTTGTCGGAGAACAGGTGGCGTTTACATACAGAATATATGCGAAGCCTGAGTTTGAGACGGGACTTCTGGCACAGGATGCAAGAGTAGAATTCTATGACATAGAGATCACAGGAAAGTAAAATTCACAAGGAGGATCCAACATGGAAAAGAAATATGATGTTGTGGCTCTTGGTGAATTCCTGATAGACTTTACCCCTGCCGGAAGCACTGATTCCGGGATGAAGCTCTTCGAGCAGAATCCCGGAGGCGCTCCGGTAAACATGCTCACGGCAGTCGGTAAAGCCGGGCTTAAAACTGCCTTCATTGGTAAGGTTGGAGATGACATGCACGGCAATTTCCTTGTTGAGACGGCAAAGCAGGCAGGGATAGATACCAGAGGTATAGTGGTTGACAATACGGTATTTACCACTTTGGCATTTGTCACTCTGGATGAGAACGGAGAGCGTGAATTCTCATTTGCCAGAAAGCCGGGAGCGGACACAATGCTCTGTTACAAGGAAGTGGATGCCGACCTGCTAAGAGACACAAAGGTGTTCCATATAGGTTCGCTGTCTCTCACGGATGAACCGGCCAGAACCACCACGTTTCAGGCGGTGAAGGAGGCAAAGAAATACGGCGCGGTGATATCGTATGATCCGAACTACAGAGCACCGCTGTGGGACAGCAGAGAAAATGCGATGGAGAGGATGAAGAGTATTCTTCCATTTGTAGATATAATGAAGCTTTCGGACGAGGAAACAGCGCTACTCACACCATTTTCCGATCCGGAAGAGGCAGCAGAGTATCTTCTGGGAAGCGGCGTAAGACTTGTTGCGGTTACCCTGGGAAGTGAGGGTGTGCTGATATGCAGCAGGGATGGAAGCCGGAAGGTTCCCGGATTCGTCAGCCATGTGGTAGATACGACGGGGGCTGGAGATTCATTCTGGGGAGCATTTGTATCACAGCTTGTCAGAGCGGATAAGAGACTGGAGGAGTTCAGTATAGATGAGCTTGCAGAGTGTGCAAGATACGGAAATGCGGTTGCGAGCCTGTGTGTCGAGAAGCGCGGAGGACTCAGATCGATTCCTGAAGAGAGCGAGACATTTGAGAGACTCACAGTAAAGTAAGTGTACTACAATTTTTCACATAAAATTTTCCCTTAACCCTGAAGGCCGGAGAGTTTCCGGCCTTCTTTTTTGTACAATCTAACATTTGGACAGTATAACCATTCAAAAGTGCATTGACTCATAATTCCATTTCCTATAATATGTGGCTGGTGAACAAAAAAATAATCATATATACCACATATTATTAGGAAGAGGAATAAATATGAAGAGTAGATTGACGAGAAAAGAAATGCTTCCGCTTGTGGGAATGACCGTCTCGGCGTTCATATTCAACACATCGGAATTTATGCCAATTGGCTTGCTGACAGACATTGCAAAGTCGTTCAGCATATCGGAGTCGAAGGCGGGAATGCTTATCACAGTGTATTCGTGGATAGTCATGCTGTTGTCCCTGCCGCTCATACTTCTTGTGTCGAAGATAGATTTCAGGAAACTGTTCATGGGAACGATCGCACTGTTTGGAATATGCCAGATCATGTCCGTGATCGCGCCGACATACGGAGTGCTCATGGCATCGCGTATAGGCGTTGCGTGTACCCATGCGATATTCTGGTCGATAGCTTCACCGGTTGCAATAAGACTTGTAAATGAAGAACACAGATCATTTGCACTGAGCATGGTCGTGACTGGAACATCCATAGCTACTATAGCCGGGCTTCCGCTTGGAAGACTTGTTGGACAGTATATGGGATGGAGAGTTACATTCCTCATCGTTGGAATCATAGCATTTGCGGTTCTGGTGTACATGGCATTTGTATTCCCTAAGATCGCAAGCGGAGAGCAGTTCCATGTGAAGGATCTCCCTGCTCTTCTGAAGAATCCGGTGCTCATCTGCCTGTATATTCAGACGATACTGTTCGTGCTTGGATACTACACGGTGTACAGTTATATAGAGCCGTTCATGCAGCAGGTTGCAAAGCTCCAGAACAATGTCATCACTGTAGTGCTCCTGATATTTGGAGCGATGGGACTTCTCGGAAGCTATCTGTTCTCAAAGCTTTATGACAAGCACAGATTTGCATTCATCGGTACAGTCATGGCAACTCTTCTTGTGTGGCTGCTGCTTCTGCTTCCGGCGTCAAAGACGTTGGCGACCATGGTACTCCTATGTGCATTCTGGGGAATAACAGCCATGGCGTTCAATGTGACCACGCAGTCGGAGGTCATCAGAAGTGTTGATGAGAAGAGCTCCGCAGTGGCGACTGCCATATATTCAGGACTTTTCAACCTCGGTATCGGAGGTGGAAGCTGGATCGGCGGAATTGTGTGCGACAAGGGCGCGATATCATATATCGGTTTTGTAGGTGCGGTGTTCGCGGTTATATCGGTGCTGTTCTTTGCATTTGTACTGCTCAGGAAATTGAAGCAGAGCGTGGACTGATAGTGTGTTGTATATAAAAAATATGATAGAAATATAAAGGTGCGGCATAGCTGACATGCGGGTTTCGTTTGGAACGTGGAATATCAGCTATGCCACTTTTTCTATTGAGTTTCAAATAATGGGTTGACATATTATCAAAATGATAATATTATATAAAACAACCTGAAGATATTATCAAAACGATAATAATGGCGGCGGTGAGGGCACATGTATATGTACTTATATGCTTTATAAGGAATCCGCGCCTTTGTGGATTCCCTCATGAAAGCAGAAAGTTGAATGTGAAAAGGAGAAAAAATTATGGACAAAAACAAGAAAAAGACACTTATAGTAGTTGATATGCAGAATGATTTCATTGATGGGGCACTAGGCACAAAGGAGGCAGCAGCCATCGTGGAAAATGTGAAAGCAAAGATAAGAGAGTATGCTGACCGCGGGGATGAGATCATCTTCACAAGGGATACGCATTATGAGGACTACATGGAGACAAACGAAGGTCGTCATCTCCCGGTTCCGCATTGTATAGAGGAAACTGAGGGCTGGGAGATCGCAGCTGGTCTTGAAGTCCCGGGAGCCATATACATCAACAAGACCAGCTTTGGATATACAGGATGGGGAGACTTCGACCTTCAGGATGTTGAGATTGTAGGTCTCTGTACGGATATATGTGTCGTGTCGAATGCTCTGATCATCAAGGCTCTGTACCCGGAGATAAATGTCAAGGTGGATGCGAAGTGCTGTGCCGGGGTGACGCCGGAGAGCCATGAGGCTGCGCTGACGACCATGGCGATGTGTCAGGTGGACATAATCAGATAACGGCGGAAATATAAAGGAGGATGAAGCATACGTATGAAGACATATGAGATGAGTGACGAAGAGAAGGAATTCCTTGCCGGATATGACCTGACAAAATATGACAGGCCATCTGTTGCCGCGGATGTGGTTGTATTTTCAGTTATGAAGGATGACGAGTGCGAGGATGTAAGAAGACTTCAGGAGAAGAAGCTCAAGATACTACTGATAAGAAGAGGTGGATTCCCATATAAAGGAAGCTGGGCTATGCCCGGTGGGTTCTGCAGAAAAGGTGAGGATGTCATAGATTCGGCCAGAAGAGAGCTTTGCGAAGAGACTGGTATAGGAGATGCATATGTAAAGCTTGTCGGAGTGTATGGCGAGCCGGGCAGAGACCCGAGAGGCTGGGTCATATCATCAACTTATATGGCACTTATGAACGCCGGAGCCTGTAGCCTTAAGGCAGGAGATGATGCACAGGATGCAAGATGGTTTACGGTTGAACTGACAGAGGTGTCAGGCACAAGCGAAGAAATTGCGAAAAATGAAGTTGAAGCTTCATATAAAGTCCAAAACGGGAAAAGATACAGGCTGGTTCTCAAGAATGCAGACTCTGATATAAAACTTACGGCAGTGCTGCGAAAAACAGATATGAGCTCATGCGGACGAAGCTCGGACAGCTACGACATAGAGGAATGTGAAGGACTGGCATTTGACCACGCAAGAATCATAACAGAGGCGGTGCTAGGACTGCGGGAGGATGTCAGGAGAGATATGAAGCTGGCATTTGACCTGCTGCCGGATAGATTTACACTCACTGAGCTTCAGAATGTATATGAACAGATATGGGACATGGAACTTACCACACCTAACTTCAGAAGAAAGATTGTGGAATATGTTGAGGAGACTGATGCATATCAGTCCGGTGAGAGATACAGACCTGCCAAACTGTTCACGCGAAGGAATGATGCAAGGAAGTAGAGACTATAGTGTAGTGGATTGATGTTTAAAAGGGAGGAATGAATAGATGACATTTAAGAAATTTATAAAAAATGAGATAGAGGGCTGGAAGAAGCTGGAGGTCACCTGGCTGCTTATCGCATGTGCAGTCATCGTGGGGCTGTCCATATATTGGGATGATACGGTTATGGGGATCATATCGTCCACCACAGGCGTGGTCTGTGTAGTGTGCACGGGAAAAGGAAAGTTGTCAGCGTACATATTCGGTCTTGTGAATACTGTGCTTTACGCGGTTATATCGTATAAGGCTGCACTGTACGGAGAGACGATGCTCAATGCGCTATATTATGTGCCTATGCAGTTTGTTGGATTCTATGTGTGGTCAAGGCATATGAATGATGAGACGCATGAGGTCAGAAAGAAACACATGAAGGCGGTGGGAAGGATATTCATGGTGCTGGCGGTGGCACTTGGCACATTTCTGTATGGGCTGCTGTTAAAGAGACTCGGGGATGCCATGCCATTTGTGGATGCGTTTACAACGGTTTCATCGGTTGTGGCGATGGTTGTATCTGTAAGAATGTTCGCGGAGCAGTGGTGGATATGGATTGCGGTAGATGTGTTTACAATATATATGTGGGCACAAAACTTTGTGAGTGGCAATGACAACATAGCAACGCTGCTCATGTGGATAGTGTACCTTGGAAATGCCGTTATTATGTGTGTCAGATGGGAACGTGAGGTCAGAAGAAATCGCCTGGACGAAGTACACGTTTTCGAAGACGGCACGGCAACAGAGTAAGGGAGGCTGACAAGTTATGTATAGATATAAGGTAGGAATGTATGGGGGTTCGTTTGATCCGCTTCACATAGGACACATCCACGACATCATACGTGCTGCGGCGATGTGTGAGGAACTGTATGTGATGATAAGCTGGTGTGAGGGCAGAGAGTCTGCCTCAAAGGAACAGAGATATCGCTGGATACTTAACAGTACAAGACATCTGCCAAATGTGAAGATAATCATGATAGAGGATAAGGCGGTCTCAAAAGAAGAATATAATACGGATTATTATTGGGAAAAGGGAGCACAGGATATCAAGGACACGATAGGAAAGCCTATAGATGCAGTGTTCTGTGGTTCGGATTATCTTGGAACCGGCAGGTTTGAGAGCCTGTACTGTCCGGAGAGTGAGGTCGTGTACTTTGACAGGGCGGAGGTTCCGGTATCCTCGACAGAGATCCGTGAGTGGGCGACGGCGCATTGGGAGTATATTCCAGAGGTGTGCAGGGATCACTACGTCAGAAAGATTCTGGTTGTCGGCGGTGAATCCACAGGAAAATCCACACTGGTTGAGAATCTTGCGCTGGCATATAACACGAATTTTGTACGGGAGATAGGACGTGACACCTGTGAGTACGCGGGTGGCGAGAATTTCATGGTTGAAGATGATCTGGTGGAGAACTTCATCAGACAGAAGGACGAGGTCCGCAGGGCAGCCAGGCATAGCAACAGACTGTTGTTTGTGGATACCGATGCGCTGACCACAGGATTTTATTGTGATCTGCTCATGGATGATGATGAACAAAAACGCAGGCTTACAGATATGGCGGGCGCGATAAATGCAACAAATAAGTGGGATCTTGTGTTGTTCCTTGATCCTGATGGAACGGATTTTGTCCAGGATGGGACCCGGAATGAGAAAATAATGCGGGAGAGAAGGCATTACAGCGATTTGCTCAAGGCGTGGTTTGACAAGTATGGGGTACACTGTGAGACGGTATCGGGAGATTATCTTGACCGGTTCAACACTGCGAAAAAACTGATTGAGGAACGACTTGCGATAACAACTGTATTTTAAATGACAAATGATCATATATATTAACGCCCATGACATGGTTTTTAAAACAACGTGTTGTGGGTATTTTTGCCTGTTTTTTATCGTATTTATGACTATGAATAAAGTACAGATGATGATACAATAGTAAGCAAGAAACGATGATAAGAAAAAGTGGATGTTAAATCGAAAGAAAATGCTAATACTAGATCAAAAGAAAACGCGAATGTAAAAAAGTAATCATAAATATATTGGAGAGGTGGACAAACATGGCAAAGTATATCTTGAGCTGCTGCTCAACAGCAGATCTTTCAAAGGAGCATTTTGACAAAATAGACGTAAAATATATATGCTTTCACTACGAGCTTGATGGTGTGGAGCATCCTGATGACCTGGGACAGACCATGCCATTTGAGGAATTTTACAGAAAGATGACAGAGGGTGCGGCTACGAAGACCTCGCAGGTGAATTCAGATGAATATTATGATTTCTGGAAACCTTATCTTGAACAGGGGTATGACATACTTCACCTGACATTGTCATCGGGAATAAGCGGGTCTATAAACTCTGCAAATATTGCCAGGGAGGATCTGGAGGAAGAATTCCCTGACAGGAAACTCTATGTGGTAGATTCCCTGGGGGCTTCCTCGGGATATGGGCTGATCATGGACACGCTGGCAGGCATGAGAGATGAAGGCAGGTCCATAGACGAGCTGCATGACTGGATAGAACAGCATAAGCTGGACCTGAACCACTGGTTCTTCTCAACGGATCTCACGTTTTATATCAGAGGCGGAAGAATATCCAAGACTGCTGGAACGGTTGGCACAATACTTGGAATATGTCCACTTCTCAACATGGATGACGAGGGCAGGCTGATACCGAGATCAAAGATAAGAGGTAAAAAGAAGGTTATTCAGGAGATAGTAAAGCGCATGGAGGAGAATGCACAGGATGGGCTTGATTATTCCGGTAAGTGCTATATATCGCAGTCTGCATGTATGGATGATGCCGAGGCTGTGGCAAGGCTTGTTGAGGAGAGATTTCCAAAACTTGACGGCAAGGTGGAGATCAATTATATAGGAACTACCATAGGAAGCCATACAGGACCTGGTACAGTTGCCTTGTTTTTCTGGGGCAGAAGACGTCAGGGGTAGGATAATACATTGTGCATTCATTTTTCCACTGCTATAATATAGGAAGAGTTTATATTTATTAATTTTTGATGCGCTTGGGCCGATTTTGATATTTAAGACCGGACGATACGGGCTATGTGGCGAAGGCTGGAGGAGAGAGAATGGATAATACAATTGATAAAAGCATACAAATGGACAGTCAGATGAAAGAATTCTTCGAGTGCATAAGCGGGGACGCGGATACACAGCAACAGAGAATCCAGTGTATAAGGAATGGTCTTGCTGCTATTGCTGACAGGCTCAGGTTGGGAAAGGCGGAGATTACTGTTGATATTCCGAAAAACAGGTTTATGCCGCTTGGAGAAAGAAGCAGCGCGGTATTATACGAGAGAGAAGTGACTGAATTGGGTACCCCCGTTGATATAGAGATGAAGATCAGAACCGGTGGTACTGTGTTTATCAAGGATTATCCATATGGTCCGGGTTATTCAGAAGAGGAGATACAGACACACAGGTTTATATTTAGGGAGATATTTATTCAGTACAACCGGACATTGGCTCAGTGCATGCTTGAAAAGATCATGAATACAGATATCAACACGGGTGTTGCCAGTCAGGATTCCCTGATGTATTATGCGGTGAATCTGATAAAAAACGGACGGATTGGTGATTATACAGGCATATTTTTTAATATCCACAATTTCAAGTATGTGAATAAGGTTTTTGATTATTCACAGGGAGATGTGATACTTAGAAATTATGCGCAGATGGTGAAGTCATATCTTGACAGCGATGAGGAGATAGCAAGGCTTGGAGGAGATAATTTCGTTGTAATTTGTCGTAATGAGAATGCGTCTGATTTTATAAGCAAGATTAAAGATGTTCATATGAGTCATGAGTTCAGATCTGTCAAAAGAGAATTACAGCTGGGAGTTACAGCGGGGATAGCCTGCCTGGAAGGCGTTGATAAGCCGAGGGAAGTTATGGCCAGAACCAGCATTGCGTATCAGGCAGCAAGAAAAACCGGAGCGGGCTCTATAGTGGTATATACAAAAGAGATTCAGAAGCATCTTATGGATGACCAGGAGATTCTGGCCGCTTTTCCCCAGGCACTCGCTGCAGGCGAGTTTGTAGTGTATTATCAGCCAAAGGTGAGGATTGCGGACAAAAGTATATATGGTGCGGAGGCACTTGTACGCTGGGTGAGAGATGGACAGGTGGTCACTCCTGCGAGATTTATTCCGCAGCTTGAGAGAGAGGGCAGCGTGTGCAGACTTGACTATTATATGCTTGAGCAGGTATGCGGTTTTTTGAAGAGCAGACTGGATAAAGGTCTGAAGATTGTGCCTGTATCAGTCAATTTTTCCAGAAGACATCTGGAAGAAGGCGATCTGGTGGAACGAATAACCGGTACCATAGACAGATTTGGGATAGACAGAAGCTATATTGAGATAGAGCTCACAGAAAGTGAGGATTATCAGAATTATGAGATCATGTCCAGCGTGATAGGAAGACTCAAGGAACGAGGCATAAGTACATCCATAGATGATTTTGGTACAGGATTTTCTTCGCTCAACATGATCAAAAAGGTTGACCTTGATACCATCAAGATAGACAAATCGCTGATACCTTTTGACGATGTAAACAATAATAAGCATCAGGATATAGTAATGTTTTCAAGCATAATAGACCTCATAGGCCGGCTCGGGAAAAAGTCAGTTGCGGAGGGTGTTGAGACAACTCAGCAGCTTGACTATCTGGAAAAGCTTGGCTGTGATATAGTACAGGGATATGTGTTTGACAAGCCCCTGCCAAAGGATGAATTTGAGCAAAGGCTGGAGTCGGGATATTAAAAAGCGGCAATGGAGCCATATGAACTCCATTGCCGCTTTTTGTGTATGTAGTAAAACGGTAAAATATATATACATGGGGACTTGTTTCTTCACCGGGAAAATGATAAAACTGTTGGGAGGATTGATAAAGAAACACAGCAAAAACTGCTGCTTGAGATGGGGTTTGCCAGGGAAGTGGCTGACCGTGTTATATTTATGGCCGATGGGATCATAGTTGAGGATGGAACTCCGGAGCAGCTGTTCGGGGATCCGCAGAATGACAGGACAAAGGCTTTTCTCAGTTCAATTCTCAACACATAATAGAGTGCCTGTATGTTGTATGCTGTGGCACGGACTAAAAAGAACGAGAGGTTTCACAGATGAAGAGTAGACAGGTAAGGAATTCACTGCTGCTAGTTTTGACAGCTTTTATATGGGGCGTAGCCTTTGTTGCGCAGAGACAGGGAGGAGATGCGGTTGGACCGTTCTCTTTCAACGGAATACGGTCACTGATCGGCGGTGCTGTTCTTATACCGGTCATATTTATAATTGACAGGATAAAACCATCTGATAGGAAACCGAGTAATAGATCAGATAGAAAGAGACTTGTGATTGGCGGTATATGCTGTGGAACTGTTCTGTTCCTGGCAAGCTCTGCACAGCAGCTTGGACTTTATATGGGAACACCGGCGGGAAAAGCGGGATTCCTCACAGCGTGTTACATATTGCTGGTTCCAATTCTGAGTCTGTTTTTGAAGAAGAAATGTGGCTGGAATATATGGCTTGGAATAGTTATAGCTGTGGTGGGGCTTTATCTGCTTTGTATGAGCAGCTCACTGTCATTTCAGAGCAGTGATCTTATGGTGCTTGTATGTGCATTGCTTTTTGCAGTACATATACTAGTGATAGACCATTTCTCACCGCTTGTGGATGGAGTCAGAATGTCATGTATACAGTTTTGGGTATGCGGGATTCTCAGCATATTCCCGGCGTTTTTCTCGGAGATGCATCATAGTGTGGCTGGAATTGCGGCATGGGTGCAGCCTCTCGGTACATTGAGTGCGTGGATTCCGATACTCTATGCAGGAGTGTTGTCGTGTGGCGTGGCATATACACTTCAGATAGTTGGACAGAACGGACTAAATCCCACTGTCGCTTCAATGATCATGAGCCTTGAGTCGGTATTCTCTGTCATTGCCGGTTGGATCATCCTTGGAGAACGTATGGGGGTAAGACAGCTTGCAGGATGCGGGCTGATATTTGCCGCAATACTTCTGGCACAGATTCCGGTCGGACGAGGAAAGAAAGAGATGGCATGAACGTCTTGAGAGCCGATGATAAAAATACTTTGTTTTCACAAGAAAAAATATGCCGCAGGCGTACATATAACGCTGAAACACTTGAAAAAAATGCGAGTTTTTATTTACTTGCAAAAATGGGTTGACATTAAAATACTTCAGTGCTAGTTTAGGTACCGAACAAAGAGCAAATGCAAAGAACAGAATACGGTCGTCAAAGATCGCATACTTCAGAGAGCCGCCGGTTGGTGTGAGACGGTGTATGTCCTTGATGATTATCCTCTGCGAGCAGTGCACTGAATTCCCTGGTCATGAGATGCCAGAGACATTAGGTGTCACCGGTTTTCTACCGTTACATAGAAACTTATTTCAATAGACAGTGAGTAGTGGTCAGGCGAGATAAGGTCAGAGAGGTCATCCTTTTATGATGGCAAATAAAGTGGTAACGCGGAAGTATACAGGCTTTCGTCTTTATGAGATTGCATAAAGACGAAAGCCTTTTTTTATTTACTCTTTGCAAAAAATGAGATATCGTCATAAGGCGTGAGAAAGGAGAAAGATATGAATAGTTTGGTAATTGTTCTTATCGCAGTAGTAGTTTTAGGTGCTGGCTATCTTGGCTATGGAAGATGGCTTGCAAAGAAATGGGGTGTAGATCCAAATGCAAAGACCCCAGCAGTTGCAAATGAGGATGGCAAGGATTATGTACCATCATCAAAGCTTACAGTATTTGCACATCAGTTTTCATCGATAGCAGGTGCCGGTCCTGTCCAGGGACCTATCATCGCAGCTATGTTCGGATGGGTTCCAGTTTTACTCTGGCTGCTTGTCGGAGGCGTATTCTTTGGTGCAGTTCAGGATTTTGGTTCACTTTATGCATCAGTTAAAAATGGTGGTAAGTCAATAGGACTTGTCATCGAGAAGTACATAGGCAAGGCAGGAAGAAGATTCTTCTCACTGTTCTGCTGGCTGTTCACACTTCTTGTTATAGCAGCATTTACATCGATGGTTTCATCGACATTTAACGGTTTCACAGCAGGCACTGACGGAGCTGTGACAAAGAACTTCAATGGTGCTGCAGCGGCAACAGTTTCAATGTTGTTCATAGTAGTAGCCATGGTATTCGGTGTGGTTATGAAGACATGCAAGAATATGAAGGAGTGGCTCAAAGCTATAGTAGCCATCGTCCTCATCGTTGCAATGTTTGCAGTAGGTATGAAATGTCCTTGGTACTTAAATGGTGACCAGTGGAATTACGTAATCATGGCTTACCTCTTCCTCGCATCAGTTCTTCCAATGTGGTTACTCATGCAGCCAAGAGATTACATGACAACATTCATGCTCATCGGTATGTTAGTTGGTGCATTTGTCGGAGTTCTGGTAGGACATCCTGATATGAACCTGAATGCATTCAATGGTTTCACAGTTGTATCATCAACAGGAGCTAAGAGTTATCTGTTCCCAACATTGTTTGTAACGATCGCCTGTGGTGCGGTTTCCGGTTTCCACAGCCTTGTTTCATCAGGAACATCATCTAAGACAGTAAGAAATGAAAAAGATATGCTTTTCGTAGGTTATGGCGCAATGATCCTTGAGACGCTCCTCGGAGTTATCTCACTTATAGTAGTTGGTGCTGTCGCAGTTGGCGGCAAGGCTCCAGAGGGTCTTACACCTTTCCAGATCTTCTCACAGGGTATCGCAGGATTCCTCGAGAAGTTCGGACTTCCAAACTCAGTTGCAAATGTATTCATGACAATGTGTGTATCAGCACTTGCTCTTACATCACTTGACTCAGTTGCACGTATCGGACGTATGTCATTCCAGGAGCTCTTCATGGGAGACACAACAGATACATCCAAGATGCCTGTATGGCAGAAGATACTTACAAACAAGTATTTTGCAACAGTTATAACACTGTTCTTTGGTTATCTTCTCTGCAAGGGTGGATATTCAAATGTATGGCCACTCTTCGGATCAGCAAACCAGATGCTTGCAGCCCTTGTACTTATAGGCGTAGCAGTATTCCTCAAGGCAACAAACAGAAAGCACGCAATGCTCTACCCACCTATGCTGATAATGCTTGCTGTTACATTTACAGCTATCGTGCTCAATGTAATAGGCAATGTACAGAAGTTCCAGGCTGGAACAGCAACATTCCTTGTAGAGGGACTTCAGCTTATTGTAGCAGTATTCCTTATCGTACTTGGTATCATCGTGGCTATCACATGTATCAAGAAGCTTGTTAATATGAAGAAGGAGAATGCTAAGAAGGCAGAGGCTTAATAGATGAGCGGGGGTTCCCCGTAAAGATTTTAAATACAATATCTACATAAAAAAGATCAGGCGATTGGCGAAATACCGATTGCCTGATTTTTTATGTTTACATGGCATGGCTGTAACCAACATTAAGGATTGACAGGTTGAAGTCTTTGAAGGAAAATAATAGGGAAAATGAGGGATATCATTCTCTTTGAGATCTTTGGACATCTGGAATAGTGGAGGAAATATAGGTATGATACAGGATATAGAACCACAGAGGTTTAATAATCAATATAGTAACAGGAGAGAACCAGAGGATCACGATATGGTTCTCTCTTTTTCTGAGAAAATGATATTTGCGAAAGTTATGGATAATGAGAACCTGCTTGGGTTTATGACGTATGGAGAACTGCAGAAAATAACCGGATGCGATAGGAAAATAGGGGATCTGGTTTATCTCTTTTCAATAGATGATACTGCATATTTTCTGTGGAATGGAGATAACCGACTGACAGCTCCGGGATATGATTACCGAAGCATGTATAAGACAAGGGCGTGCCAACCGAAGGCTGCGGTGCTTGCGGTGGCTACCGGCTGGCATCTGTCACTGTGGTACAGAACCAACAGGTTCTGCGGCGCCTGTGGAGAGAGAACTGTACATGATGAAAAAGAGAGGATGCTCAGATGTCCGTCCTGTGGCAGGCTGATATTTCCTGTCATAGCCCCGGCTGTTATAGTGGGTGTGATCGACGGCGACAGGATAATACTTACCACATATGCTGGAAGAGAATACAAGAGATATGCCCTGATTGCGGGATTTACCGAGATAGGAGAGAGCGCTGAGCAGACAGTCAGACGAGAAGTCATGGAAGAGGTCGGCATCAGCGTTAAGAATATCACTTATTACAAGTCACAGCCATGGGGCTATGACAGCAATCTTCTCATGGGTTATTTCTGTCAGGCAGACATACCGGAGGGCGGAGACGGACATCTGACTATAGACAGACAGGAGCTTGCAACCGGAGAGTGGGTGAACCGTGATGATATTCCAGACTATCCGGAGCACCTGAGTCTCACACATGAGATGATGGTATACTTTAAAGAGTACGGACAGGAAGTGTTTAAGTGACAAGTAGAGCTAAGATGTAATATCCATTGAATATCCGGACGGGTGGTCATTGTCGTTTTCAAGTTACACACGGAGTTAAGATCGCTGTTTATTGCAGGACTCACTACAAATACCCTACGGGCAGAAAAAAGATTATTTAAGTTTTACACGGTTGTGTAAATGTATGGAGTTATTGTATTATAGACAAATCGAGGATATGGATACTTGAGAAAAATATGGGAGAATGTTTCTTTATATAATAAGACATTAAAAATGGGCTTATATCGAGAAAAAATGGGTAAATGGAATATGAAAAAGACAGGAATTGTGATATGTGTGCTTGCGGCACTGGTGGGACTTGCGGGATGTTCATCAGTGGTAAGCAGTGATAAAACAGATAGAACCAAATCGGGTATAGAGAGTCAAGGAAAGTTCAAGGTCAATACACCGGATGAGGAGTGGTTCAAGGAGACTGCCCTAGATGTGGCGGCTTCGGTGAACGAACTTGCAAATGATGAAGCTTATATAAAGATAATGGGCGGAAGTGACGAGGTTGCTGAAGTCGCAAGTGACTGGGGGGATAATATAGCCGACACAAGTGGCAAGATTGCAGTTGTGATAATCTCGGATAAAGCGGCAAAATTCATTATGGGGCAGACTGATGGCGAAACGTCCCTGTCCGATACGGCCAGAGACCGTGTTGAAAAAAATGCGTGCTTGGCATTTGGAAATTATGTGACCGCCAGCGCTGGGGGAGCGAGTGCATTGGCGGCCTCATCAATACTTAGGTATGATCAGGCGTATGTAGTAAGTGAACCGGTGCTGGATCAGGTGTGGGTGATCCCAGCTGGGGAGGAATGTGCACTGTGGATAGCCTATAGTAACTGTGGTGACGGAATAGTGAGCGTGAGTGGAAGTTACATGGCACTCCCTGATGGTCAGACTGTGGAGGAGGCTGCGGATTCACTGTTCAGCACGTGGGGGTTAGAAGTAGAGGTGCACGAGTGGTAAAGTCACTTTGATATATGTGTTTTAAATAAACGGCGGAGACAATGACTCCGCCGTTTATTTTGTTTATATTCCGGAGTGCTCCGGCATTTGCAAGAAAATAAAATATGATAAAAAAAATAAGCAGCAATACGGAGTTGACTTTTAAGTTTACTTATATACAATAGAAATGTGCCTTTTTATGCTGAAAATTTATATAAAGGGAGATAAAGAAAAACGAGAGACAGGAAAAATTACACATTTGTTACCGGGGTGAAGTGATTGGTTATTGCGGGTGTCGTTGCGGTGATGGTGACAGCATCTATGGGAAGTGTATGGGGAGATGGAGTTGTAACTGCAAGCGCAGCTACAGCCAAGGTCAAGATTGATAAGAAGGCATTCCCGGACAGCAAGTTCAGGCAACAAGATAACCAGACTTGATGTGAGTAAGAATAAAAAGCTTACAGCGAAGGGCGGCATTATTGATGCAGATAAGGGCGTAAAAATTATAAAAAAGTAAATAATATAGCTCTCATAGACGGATTCAGGATGATTTTATAGATATAAAATACAATTATCCATATCATTTTGTTAAATATAGTTGTAAAATAACAATAATGATGTACATGGTATATGGACGGCGATAATAAAGGGCGATAAGCCCTTTATTTCGTGTTATACGGGATTGTTGTATGGTGGTGGTAATAGCGAAGAGAAAGATCTTTCGCCAAGTCACGTAAGGAGGAAAATGAAATGAAACTGAAAAAGATAAAGAGGATGGTTGCAGTGGGAACAGCCATTCTGATGACACTTTCCCTTGCCGGGTGTGGCATCGGCAGTGATTCCGTGAAGCTGGGAGCCGCGGGAGTTGGCGGCGGATACTATGCGTTCTCCAACGCATTTGCGCAGATAGCATCCTCGGAGGATGAGGATCTTGATTTTGAGGTAAAGGCTACTGCAGGCTCCACGGCGAATATCAGGCTTCTGTCCGACGGATATGTGGATATGGCGATAGCCCAGGCGGATCTGGTGGATGCGGCCTACAACGGAACAGGCGCCACGGACAAGAAGAGGTACAGAGGGTACTCGGCAGTTGCCAGCCTGTACACTGAGGCGTGTCAGATCGTGGTGAGATCTGACTCGGGAATAGACAGCTTGGATGATCTTCAGGGCAAGAAGATTTCTGTGGGTGAGGAGGAGTCCGGTACCCAGAGAAATGCAGAGCAGATACTTAAGATGACCGGCCTTGTGGAATCCCTTGTGGACACGGTTAATCTCGATTATGTGGATGCGGCAAATGAACTCAAATCAGGACAGATAGATGCATTCTTTTGTACAGCAGGTATACAGACCTCGGTGATCGAGGAGCTGTCTAAGGAATGTGACGTAAAGCTCATCGGAATAGATGACAAATGCAGGGACAGACTAAAATCCGTGTATGGCTTCTATACGGATTACACCATACCAGCGGGAACCTACGAGGGACAGACTCAGGATGTTGTGACACTCGGTGTCAGAGCAGTGCTCCTCGCCAGGGATGATATGGATGAGAAGATAGTGGAGGAGCTCACAGGACTTCTCTTTGAACATGCGCAGGATATCCAGTATTCAATAGCACTCACCTTCCAGATAGATGAGAGTGAGGCTGTGAAGAACGTGACCATTCCATTTCATGATGGTGCGAAAGCTTATTATCAGAAAAAAGGAATAGAGATCCCGGCTGAACAGTAGTTGTCAGCTGCTGATAATAAATATACTGAATGCGGAAAAGAATATATGCAGATGATATTGTGTAAATAGGTATCTGATCACGGATGTCTGCATGTGTATATAATATAGATAAGAGAGGTCTTACATGGAGATACAGATAGATATGTATCAGACACTGGCGGTGTCAGTTCTGGTACTTATATTGGGACAGTTTTTGAAGAAAAGAATTAATTTCCTGGAGAAATTCTGCATACCGGCGCCGGTCATAGGAGGTCTGCTTTTCGCAGTCCTGACCTGTGTGTGTTACAGTCTTGGCATAGCAGAATTTACATTTGACGATACGCTGAGAGAGGTGTGCATGGTATTCTTCTTCACATCCGTTGGATTCCAGGCGAATCTCAAGGTTTTAAAGAGCGGAGGAAAGTCGTTGTTCATATTCCTTGGACTGGTTGTGGTGCTTATAGTGTCCCAGAATTTTCTGGCACTCGGGGTGAGTAAGCTATTGCATCTTGATCCGCTTGTTGGACTCTGCACGGGATCTATACCTATGGTAGGTGGTCATGGAACTGCAGGAGCGTTTGGCCCGGTGCTGGAGGATTTTGATGTCAAGGGGGCAACAACTATATGCACGGCTGCGGCAACATTTGGACTTATCGCAGGAAGTCTTATAGGTGGCCCTATTGGCAAGAGACTCATAGACAGGAAGAAACTTCTGGATACTGCAGTTGCCGAGGACGACAGTATACTGGTTGAGGATGAGAAGAAACATGAGCGCCATACCAATATGTATGCGGCAGCTGTGTTCCAGCTCATCATAGCCGTAGGAATAGGAACCATCATATCGGAACTCCTAACAAAGACAGGACTTACATTTCCTATATATATAGGTGCGATGATCGCGGCTGCGGTCATCAGAAATATCGGAGAGTATTCCGGTAAGTTTGATATATACATGGGTGAGATCAACAACCTTGGTGGTATCTGCCTGTCACTGTTCCTTGGAATGGCGATGATCACACTGAAGCTGTGGCAGCTTGCAGAACTTGCACTTCCGCTGATCATACTGCTCTCGGCGCAGCTCATACTCATGATGCTATTCACATATTTTGTTGTGTTCAACGTGATGGGCAGGGATTACGATGCGGCGGTTCTGTCCGCCGGAACATGCGGATTCGGTATGGGAGCAACGCCAAATGCCATGGCGAACATGCAGGCTATATGCGACCGCTATGTTCCTTCGGTCAAGGCATATCTGATAATACCGCTTATAGGAAGTTTATTTGCTGACTTCCTGAACAGCCTGGTAATTACATTTTTCATAAACATACTTTAGGGGGTATAACCAACTATGAGAGAAAAAAATAAAGAACAGCATAAAAAGCATCACAGATTCAACATGTCATTTGACAATCTGGCTATTCCTGAGGTGAACACAAAGAGCCATGATGACAATGAGGATAATGTGGGTGAGGATGACTCGTCTGTGACATATGACACGGTGGCAATCCCGGAGATCCACATAAGGAAAAAGAAAGACAAATAGTGATTAAAATCGTCCGGTTGTGTTAGAATACAGTCGGGCGATTTTGTATTAAGATTATTTTATTACTGACAGGTTAATCGATATTGCTGCGAAATTGACTTGTTATTGGATATATGGGGGTTGTATATGGGTGACAGCAAGGTGAAAAATGAGAATATGATTTTGGATTTTACTCACGTATATCGTGATGAGGATATAAAGGATATAGATAGATTCAGATACATAGATTGCTCTGATATACAAGAGACAGATATGTATTGTTCAAAAAATGCGTATGAAAAAATATGGGGCAGGATAGAGCCGTACGGAATCCAGGGTATACATTATATAGATTCGGGAAATTATCATTATATAACGAAGATTATAACAGATCATATAACCGAACCGTTTGGGCTGGTTATGTATGATCATCATACAGACATGCAGATACCTATGGTTCCAGAAATGATGAGCTGCGGAGACTGGGCGGGACAGACTCTTATACAGAATGAAAATCTAAGACAGCTGGTGGTTGTAGGTCCGCCGGAGTCAGATATAGAGCAGACTTTGGAAAGTTATAAAGGTTCCAAGGGGAGACAAGAAAATGTGGAAAGCTATAAATGTGGGTATAATGTACAAGAAGCTGAGTACGATGATTCGTATGATATTTCCCGGGATATCTCAAGCGAAAGACTGTTGATATTTTCTGCCAAAGACCTGCATGGTGGACTGCCTGAGGATAAGCTGAAACATATCAGAACAGATCTGCCTTTGTACATATCTATAGACAAAGACGTCCTCGGAACAGAATACACGGAGACGAACTGGAGTCAGGGGGATATGTCAATCGATGGACTTGAACGTCTGCTCAGTGTCTTTCTTGGCGGTCAGGGTGAAGAAAAAAATACAGACGCTTGTCGTAATGATGAAAGATATGACGGTGGTATAAGACATTCAAGAATATTGGGCGTTGATGTATGCGGAGAGGTTCAGACAGATATTTCAGTGCCTGAATATCTTGTGGCGGAGGAGAAGAATGAGAAGGTCAATATCGAACTGTTTCGGTTTATATCGGAGCATGTGAAGAAATTCAGATAGTATTAGATATAATAGTTGTATACAATTATGAGTTAGAATAGAAAAATGTAGAAAATGGAAAACTAACAACGAGAAAATTAGAAAGCGTAAGGTGAAAATATGGAGGAGATTCAAAAGCATCTGTTTGAACTTCAGGATATAAAGTACAGAGATTTTCACAGCAGGCTTATGCCTGACACCGACAAGGAGACTGTCATAGGCATAAGAGTTCCCGTGCTCAGAAAATATGCGAAGAGTATAGCTGGAACAGAGCTGGAGGACAGATTTATTGATGAGCTCCCACACCAGTATTACGAGGAAAACAATCTTCACATGATGCTCGTAACCTGGATAAAGGACTATGATAAATGTCTATCAGAGGTAGAGAGATTTCTTCCGTATATAGACAACTGGGCAACCTGTGATTTCCCGGCACCGAAGTGTTTTGAAAAGCACAAGGAAGAACTGCTACCGGTCATCAAGCGCTGGATCGCCTCAGGCGAGACATATACTATACGGTATGGAATAGGAATGCTCATGAGGCTTTATCTGGATGCTGATTTTGATCCTGAATATGTGAAGCTGGTGGCAGAAGTTAAGTCTGATGAGTATTATGTCAACATGATGATAGCATGGTACATGGCGACAGCACTGGCAAAGCAGTGGGATGCGGTCATTCCGTACATAGAAGAGCACCGCATGTCTGACTGGGTTCACCGAAAGACGATACAGAAGGCAGTGGAGAGTTACCGTATAACGGATGAGCAGAAGAGATATCTCAAGGGATACAGGTAGTTTATCGCTTTTTAGCTGAAAAATGAAAAAAGATAAAAACAACAAGTTATGTAGCTGAGGTGAAAACTGGCAGCTAATTACATAATCGCAACACAAGAAAGGAAAAATACACATGACAACAAGGGAGGAAGTTCTGGCATATGGTCTCTCATTTCCGGACACTTACCAGGAGGCTCCATTTCACGACCAGAATTGGCAGCTTGTCAGGGTAAAGGGAAGTAAGAAAGCATTTCTATGGACTTATGAGAGGAATGGATATATCAATCTGAACGTTAAAGCTGATTCAGAGTCGCTGGATTTTTGGAGGCAGGCATTTGAATCAGTTATACCTGGATGGCACCAGAACAAGGAGCACTGGAATACGATTATACTTGATGGAAGTGTGCCCGATGATGCGGTGAAGCAGATGATAGCGGAGAGCTATGACATAGTAACCTACAGTCCGACAAAGAGGATCTACGATGCGGTGAAGAAGATTCCGAAGGGATGTGTTGCAACATACGGCCAGGTTGCGGAGATGGCAGGTGACAGGAAGATGGCGAGAGCCGTGGGCAATGCACTTCATAAGAATCCTGATCCTGAGAATATACCGTGTTACCGAGTGGTGAATTCCAAGGGTGAGCTTGCGGGAGCATTTGCGTTCGGTGGAGCAAATGTCCAGGCGGACCGCCTGAGGGCAGACGGCATAGAGGTTGAAAATGACCGGGTAGACCTGAAGAAATATGGAATGAAAAACTGAGTCGCAATACAGACAGAAAGGCAATACAGAATCATGACATCTGATAACACAAAGACAAATGAAAATCAGAACAATCCCCTTGGATATGAGAATGAGGCACATCTGCTCACAACCTTTGCCATACCGTGTATCATATCCATGCTGGTGACAGCACTTTATAATATAGTTGACCAGATATTTATTGGACACGGAGTGGGAATGCTTGGAAATGCTGCGACAAATATAGCATTTCCTCTTTCAACGGCATGTACCGCGATATCGCTTCTTCTTGGCATAGGAAGTGCGACCAGCTTTTCATTGAAGCTTGGTGCCGGAGATGAGAAGAAGTCGGCTGAGGCAGCAGGAAATGGAATCTGTCTCATGGCGATATTTGGCGTGGCACTTTTCCTTGTGACGACAATATTCCTGACACCTATGCTAAAGGCATTCGGCGCAACTGACAAGGTTCTGCCATTTGCACAGGAGTACACAAGGATAACAGCGATAGGTTTCCCATTCCTGATAGCGAATACCGGAATGAGCAAGCTGATCATGGCTGATGGAAGTCCGAGGTATTCAATGATATCCATGCTGACAGGTGCCATCATCAACACTATACTTGATCCGATACTTATATTCGGGCTCGATATGGGTATGCGCGGTGCGGCGCTGGCAACTATCACAGGACAGATCATATCATTTGCCATAAGCCTCAGATATATGTTCCATTTCAAGACAATACATCTTACCAGGGAAAGTTTTGTTATGCGAGGAGAGCCCTGCGGCAATATATTCAGATTCGGTGCGTCGGCGTGTTTCAATCAGATAGCCATGGCGATAGTCCAGGTTGTCATGAACAATACTCTCTCAAGATACGGAGCACAGTCGGTGTATGGAGGCGACATACCACTTGCGTGTTCAGGAATAATAAGCAAGGTAAACATGATATTCATGGCGATCGTTATAGGAATATCACAGGGAACCCAGCCGATCATAGGCTTCAACTATGGCGCAGGAAAGTACAGGAGGGTGAGAAAGACTTATCTTCTGGCGCTGGCAGCAGCATCAGCTCTGTCGGTGGTGGCATTTGCAGCATTCCAGATATTCCCTAGACAGATCATAAGCGCATTTGGAGAGGGAAGCGAGCTGTACTTCCAGTTTTCAGAGAGATACTTCAGGATATATATGTTTCTTACCATCGTAAATGGAATCCAGCCGGTGACATCAAACTTCTTCAACTCTATAGGAAAGGCGAGACTTGGTGTGTTCATGTCACTCACAAGACAGATACTATTTCTGCTTCCTCTCATCATCATATTCCCTATATTCATGGGGATCGATGGTGTCATGTATGCGGGACCGATAGCGGACGGAATAACTGCGATTGTCTGCGGTGTGTTTACGGTGAGGGAACTTAAGGAACTGACTTCTATAGACAGAGATGCACATGAAAAAGCCGTGAAAATATAGACGATAATCAGGATCTATATATTGCGCATACAACGCATCGTGCTATAATTGAGAAAAAATATCAATAAACATAAATAGACGGCATTCGACAGACGATTTTGTGGTACTGAAAGACTGCGTGGATGAATCTGGATGAATGATGAAAGAAGGATAATCAATTATGACACTGAGAGATTTGAAGGTAGGACAGAGTGCCAGAATAAAGGCAGTTGGCGGTGAAGGAGAGCTAAGACAGCATTTCCTTGACATGGGTGTTATACCCGGTGCGGAGCTCACCCTTGTGAAGCTTGCTCCGATGGGCGATCCTATGGAGTTTCAGATCCATGGATATGAACTTACACTCAGACTGGCTGATGCAGAGCAGATAGATGCAGAGCAGATAGAGACAAGATCCAGAGCCCACACCAGAGTTGAGATCATAGAGGAGAAGGAACATCCAGGACTTGGCGAGGAAGGAAAATATCACGTCAAAGGGGACGGTGATCCGCTTCCAGAAGGAACAAGACTTACATTTGCCCTGGTTGGCAACCAGAACTGTGGAAAGACGACTCTGTTCAATCAGCTCACCGGATCAAATCAGCATATAGGCAATTTCCCTGGAGTAACTGTCGACAGAAAAGATGGTCCGATAAGGGGCAGGGAGAATACTTCCGTGACGGATCTGCCTGGAATATATTCGATGTCTCCTTATAGCAGCGAGGAGATCGTGTCCAGAAACTTTGTGCTTGATGATCACCCAAAGGCTATCATCAATATAGTAGACGCTACTAATATAGAGCGAAATATGTATCTCACAATGCAGCTTCTTGAGATGGAGATACCGGTTGTCGTCGCACTCAACATGATGGATGAGGTCACAGGCAATTCGGGCTCCATAGATGTAAATGGGATGGAGGCAATGCTTGGAACCCCGGTTGTGCCTATATCTGCGGCAAAAAACGAGGGTGTGGATGAGCTTGTAAGACACGCCATACATATAGCCAAGTATCAGGAAAAGCCTGGAAGACAGGACTTCTGTGATGAGAATGAGTTTGGCGGAGCTGTTCACAGATGTATACATGCGGTGGCGCATCTTATAGAGGATCATGTAAAGGCGGCAGATCTGCCGCTTAGATTCGCTGCTACCAAGATCATAGAGGGAGATCATCTCATACTTGACAGGCTTGGACTTGATGAGAACGAGAAAGAGACGATAGAACATCTGATAATCCAGATGGAAAAAGAGCGAGGACTTGACCGGAGTGCAGCCATAGCTGATATGAGGTTTAATTTCATAGAAAAGGTATGTGAAAACTGTGTAGTCAAGCCAAAGGAGAGCAAGGAGAGGATCAGAAGCGAAAAGATAGATCGCATTCTTACGGGTAAGTATACCGCAATCCCATGCTTTATAGGTATCATGCTGGCGGTGTTTTATCTGACATTTAACGTGATCGGAGCAGGTCTGCAGAAACTTTTAGAGATGGGGATAGATGCACTCACGGTTCAGGTGGGAAAGCTTCTCACCGCAGCAAATGTAAATGTGGTCGTCAAGAGCCTTGTTATGGATGGAATATTTGCGGGTGTCGGAAGTGTGCTCAGTTTTCTTCCGATCATAGTGACTCTGTTCTTTTTCCTGTCGCTCATGGAAGACAGCGGATACATCGCCAGAGTTGCATTTGTCATGGATAAGCTGCTAAGGAAGATCGGACTTTCCGGCAAGAGTATAGTTCCGATGCTGATAGGCTTTGGCTGTACGGTTCCGGCCGTCATGGCAACCAGGACACTCCCGAGTGAGAGAGACCGAAAGATGACTATTCTGCTCACTCCATACATGAGCTGTTCAGCTAAGCTTCCTATATATGCGTTCTTTGTAAGCGCATTCTTCCCTGGAAAGGGCGGCCTTATTATGGCAGGGCTTTATTTCCTTGGAATTGCGATAGGAATAATTGTGGCTATGGTTTATCGGAGCACATTGTTTAAGGGCAATGCGGTTCCTTTTGTCATGGAGCTTCCAAATTACAGACTTCCGGGTGCGAAGAACGTAGGCCAGCTCCTGTGGGAGAAGGCAAAGGACTTTCTTCAGAAGGCGTTCACAGTTATATTTCTTGCAACTATATGTATCTGGTTCCTTCAGAGCTTTGATATGCACCTCAATATGGTGAAAGACTCGCAGGACAGCATACTTGCTGCGATAGCCGGACTTTTGGTGCCGATATTTAAGCCGCTTGGACTTGGCGACTGGAGAATATGTACGTCGCTCATAAGCGGTATCATGGCGAAGGAGAGTGTGGTATCCACACTTGAGATATTGTTTAACGGATCAGTGACCGCAGCTATCACAACCAGGGCTGCAGCATCGCTGCTCGTATTCAGCCTGCTTTACTCGCCTTGTATAGCAGCCATCGCCTCCATCAAGAGAGAGATGGGGCACCGCTGGGCTATCGCCGTAGTGATATGGCAGTGCGTTGTGGCGTGGCTTGCAGCATTTGTGGTGTATATGATAGGTGGAATTCTGTGATAAAAGCCTGAAGTATGGGGCTGATACATTCTGGAATACGTTTGGTATTAGTGTATTATCACACCAGTTTCTTCTCTGTCCACTTTCCGCTTCGCCAGCGCAGGACCATACCAACTGCGCGCACACATTCGTCACAGGTAAGGCCTATGTAGGCGCCGGTTGCAAGGAACCCTAAGTGCAGGCCGAACATCCATGTACCGCCGACAGCACACACGTACATAAAGACAGCTGCTATGACGGCCGGGAATACCGCATCTCCGCTGGTCTTCAGAGCCTGGCCGTAGACAAGGTTTGTAACTCTGCCAACCTCGAGGATGATGTCAATAGCAAGGAGCCTTGTGACAATATGTACCATGTCCGGGTTGTCGGTGAACAGTTTCATGGCCCATGGGGCTGTGACTGCAAATAAAGTTTCAAGACAGGTCGCCACGATCACACCGATGATGGCGGCCTTTTTGGTATCTCTTTTACATGCATCTATATCGCCGGAACCGATATGCCATCCGGTCATGATGGCATTTGCCTGGGCGAGCGCTGAGCCGACGCAGTAGGAGAAGTTGCTTATCTGGACTGCGTAGGATCGTGCCGTGACATTTATTCCGTCAGTATCCATCTGGTTCAGGAACTTGACCACCAGCATCATGGCGACATTGTACAGAACGGATTCGAATGCAGATGGCAGTCCGACTCTGATGATCTGTGAAAGGACAGTTCTGTTAGAAAGCCTTTCGGGATTTTTTCCTGCTTTTACAAGGGTGCAGGAGAAAAAGATAACAATTGCAAGGTTGATAACCTTGGATATGACTGTCGCTGTAGCGACACCCTGCACCCCTTTATGCAGCGCAAAGAGAAATACTGCATTTAAGGCGAAGTTTACAAGGTTGCCGATTATGGTAGCGATGAGAGGCTGCTTTGTATGTCCAAATGCCCTGAGGTAGCTTGCAAATATTGGAATCAGCGCGTTCAGGAAGCACCCTCCGCCAACGATCTCAAGATAGCTCATGGCAGGTTCCCTGAGGTTTCCGGCTATTCCTATCAGATCAAGAATATTTCCGGAGAAAATGAACAGGAATATAGACATTCCCATACCTATGACTGAGTTGAATATAAGACCAAGCTGGCGTGCCTGATAAGCAATCCCAGGTCTGCCTGCGCCGATATTCTGAGTCATGACCGTCATCATGCCGGATGATATGATGGAGAACATGATGATGAACATTCCGATATAACTGTTGGCGGTTCCGACAGCACCCACGGCATAGTCCCCAACTGATGATAGCATGAGTGTGTCAACCATACCGGACAACATATAGAAAAGTGTTTCAAAACATATAGGTATAAAAAGTGCAGATAATTTCTTCATATAACCGTTGCTCCTTTGCAGACTAGTGCCAAATTATATATTGTAACTAAATTGTATAATATCGCATTTCCACAGGCTGAATCTTGTACTATATCAATCAAAAGTTGCACATATTCCACATATGGGGTAGTATGATAACGTAGTATGAGACAAATGTGGAGGCAGGAGATTAAGATGTACGCAGAATTAAAGGAAAATCATCCACACGGGACAAGAGAATATCCATTTTGTGAGTATCATATGAGATACTGGCCACATGCATTCCAGATCCCGGTTCATTGGCATGATGAGGTGGAGATAATATATGTAAGGAAAGGTCCACTTATGGTTGAGATTGATGGACAGAAATTTATAGGGGATGACGGAGCTGTATATATAGTAAGTCCGGGAGTGCTGCATATGATGGCCGCCCCGGAAACACTGGTGGATTATTTTACATTTCTGTTTCCGATGGAATTCATATCATTTCAGACCAAGGATGAATTGGAGGATGAGATATTTTTTCCTCTTAGGAATCACACACGGGAATTCAGACCTGAAGTGACGAATCGGAATCTGCTTGAAAAACTTGTACCTATTCTTGATGAGTTGTCAGAGGAAAATGGGAAATTTGGAACACACAGACAGATACAGGTGAGAATCAGATTGTTGCAGGTTGTAGATCTTTTAGTGGAATACGATCAGCTTGAAGCGAAGACAGGGAGAGCGTCAGGTGGACTGGAAAAGGAGATACTTATATATATACAGGATAATTATCATGAGCACATAAGTCTTGCTGAGCTTTCTGAACATTTTCATCTGTCGGAAAAGTACATGTCAAGATTCTTCAGTGAGAGATTTCACATGACGCTCACACAGTATGTGAACTATGTTAGACTTAAGTATGCAAGGCATCTTCTCGAGTCCACAGATCTGTCGGTTACCGAGATTGCCATGAAATCAGGTTACCCAAATGTAAGTTATTTTATCAGGAAATTTTCTGCGGCGGTGGGAGAACCACCGTTAAGATATAGAAATGGTAAAGCTGTGAAAGATCAAAAAAACAGAATATAAAATTCGAAAAACTTGATGGCTGTTGACGGAAATTGGAGATAACAATATAATGGTAATACAGTTTTATGACGTTATATTAAGAGCATCTGAGGAGACCGTGAATGAGAATCAGACAATTTAGAGAAGACCACTGGGATAGGCTTCCCACGATAAGACTGCAGAAAGCGGTGCTTGACAACTTCAAGAGTGTGGAGCATGGAGAGATAGTATTTGCCTGTGGAAAGAAGTTTGTTCCGTATGGAACAGAATCAGATATATTGGGACTTTATGGACAGAACGGCTCGGGTAAGACGAGTTTTATAGAGGCGCTTGCCATACTGAAGCTTCTGATGATTGGAGCTGAGGTTCCGGCGGTGTATGCAGAATGTGTGGCAAAGGGTCAGGAGATGGCCAGACTGGAGTTTACATTTGACCTTCAGTACGAGGACGGACGCATCCGAAAGGTTGTGTACGAATTCCTCATGTCCGCCGTGGAGAATGAGACAAATAACGGATTCAGACAGTACGGAGGAGAGGATCAGAACAGTGGCCAGCCGAGCTACAGAGTCCGCATATCGGGTGAGAAACTGAGTATGTCAGGTGATTTTGAGGGCAGGAAGATGATACTTCAGCCTGTGATTGACACATGCACTGACGACATGCCGTTCGGGCCTGTATCGAAGCAGAAATATTTCATAACAAATGACAGAAAGTTCGTGGATGAGCTGAATGTGGTGAGAAGACTGGCGCAGGAAAAGTCGGCGTCGTTTATCTTCTCGCTCGGAACTGCAAAGGTGTGCGATGAGTGCGGGTTATACTCTGAGTTTTATCAGGTTATACTGGAGCTGGCGTACTACAGTCAGCTCTATCTTCATGTGGTAGATACGAAATCAACAGGATATATAAGACTCAACTACGGACTTCCGCTATACACACAGAGCGGTAAATTCCTTCTGAAGACGGATGTGCCGAACATCATGCCGGAGATAGTCTTCAGCGAGATAAAGAGCCAGTTTGAGAATATAAACATAGTCCTCAGCCAGATAGTTCCGGGACTTAATGTTGATCTTCACGAGCTGTCGCCTGCCCTCATGAAGGATGGCAGTATGGGACATGTGGTGGAGATAGTGTCCAGCAGAAATGAGACGGACATGAGTGTGTTCCACAATCAGGAGGCTGCGCCTGACGGAAGAGTGCACATGCCATTCAGGTACGAGTCCGACGGTATCCGCAAGATCGTGTCGGTGCTCAGTCTGATAATAGATGCGTACAATGAGCAGTCGTGCACGATAGCCATAGACGAGCTGGATGCCGGTGTGTTTGAGTATCTTCTGGGAGAGGTGCTGCAGACGTTCCAGGAGTCTGGCAAGGGGCAGTTTATATTTACATCGCATAACCTCAGACCGCTGGAGGTCATAAGCAAGGATTATATATATTTCACCACGACAAATCCGAGAAATAGGTATATCCGTATGAAGGGAATCGGAAGTAGCAACAATCTCAGAAATACTTATTTCAGGGAGATCGTGGTTGGAGAACAGGACGAGGAGCTGTATAGGAATACGAAGAGGTTCAAGATTGTATCGGCATTCAGAAAGGCAGGTATGGATCATGGGGAAACGACCTAAGAAGAAGATCTTCCTGTTCCTTGTCGAGGGAGTGTCGGACCGGAATGCTCTTGAGGTGCCATTTGGACAGCTTCTGGAGGATATAGATCCTGATATTGTTCTGGAATTTGCCATGCTCATGCAGGATGACGGAAGCTTTGGCGGTGATATAACCTCAAAGAATGGCATACATCCTGACAACATAGAGCGGTTTATAGATGAGATAATGGTCAGTCCTCTGCTAAAGAGGACGGGCCTGTATCCGAAGGACATTGTGGAGATAATTCATTTTGTGGATATGGATGGGGCGTACATAGATGACAATCTGGTCGTGACTGATGGGGGAAATGAAGACAAGCCGGTATACTACCCGGATATCATTGTGACGGCAAATCCGGATCACGTGAAGGAGCGCAATCTCTGCAAGAGTGCGAATCTGGATGTGCTCACTTCGCTGTCATCAATAAAGATAGGAAGTAAAAAGATAAAATACTCCGTATACTATTTTTCGAGCAACCTGGATCATTTCCTGTATCGGGATGCAAATTCAGATGAGCACGGCAAGGTGCGGAGGGCGGCGGAGTTCTCGATGAAGCATGAGACGTCGGGATCGCTGGAGCGTTTTTTTGAGGAGAATGAGACTGTGACTACAGATATGACTTATGGGGAGTCATGGGATTTCATAAAGAGTGGGGAAAATTCTTTGAAGAGGCACACAAATGTGAATCTGCTCATAAAGAGGCTTAAGGCTATTGCGGAAAATCACATATAAAATAAACTCATAACAATAAAACAGGAGACAGAAAAGGCTATGAAGAAGAACAAAGAAGATGACGGAATCTACAGAAAACCCACCAAAGGTTTCAGCAAGAGAACAAATATGATAGTCGGCATAGCATTTGTCATATTTGTGCTGGTGTGTTGCATAATAAGACTGTTCGTGTAAGGTTTCAGTAAAGAAAAGTGGCAGGTGTTGATTTTTATATTTAGCATGCTATACTTGGCTTAGCTAATTGAAGGTAATCAAGGAGGATAAATCCGTGTTTGGTAGCAGATCAAGCAAGAAGACGGGATTGAAGATCATAATAGTGGGCTGTGGAAAGGTTGGCGTGGCCATACTCAAGCAGCTTGCAAATGAGGGACATGATATAACTATCATAGACAAGGATCCCCAGAAGGTCGCAACATACGCAAATCAGTATGATGTTATGGGAATAGTTGGAAACGGAGCAAATCACAGCGTGCAGCTTGAGGCGGGAATACAGAACGCAGATTTGATAGCTGCAGTCACGTCGTCGGATGAGCTCAACATCCTGTGTTGTACCATAGCCAAGCAGGTCGGAGACTGCGCGACCATAGCGAGACTCAGAGACCCGGATTACAGCAAGGAGGCAAGCTATCTCAGGGAGAAGCTTGGACTTACCATGATCATAAACCCTGAGCTTGAGACTGCAATCGAGGTGTCGAGGGTACTGTATCTGCCAACGGCTCTTGAGATAAATTCATTTGCACACGGACAGGCGGAGATGACCAGGATAAAGATCCCGGAGAAGAACGTGCTGGACAATAAGAGCATAGCTGATCTCGGTAAGGATCTTGCAAATAAACAGAAGCCGATAAATATACTTATAGCGGCAGTTGAGAGAGCCGGGGAGTTCTATATCCCTTCCGGTGATTTTGTCCTCAAGGCCGGTGACATCATGTCATGTGTGGGAACACGGCCTATGTCCAGAAAATTCATGGAGCACATAGGCTTCAAGACTGCGAGAGTCAAAAACACCATGATAATCGGTGGAGGAAATGTCGCATATTATTTGGCTGGACAGCTCGTGAACATGGGAATATCCGTCAAGATCATAGAGGAGAACAAGAAGCGCTGTGAGGAGCTTTCAGTCCTTCTGCCGAGGGCGATAATCATAAATGGTGATGGAACGGATCAGGAGACTTTGAACGAGGAGGGTCTTGCGGAGACTGAATCATTTGTGTCCCTGACAGGAATCGACGAGGAGAATATACTTTTGACTCTCCACGCCCGCAAACATTCAAATGCCAAGACGATAACCAAGATAAACAGGAGCAATTTCAGAGAGGTCATAAACAGCCTTGATCTGGGAAGTGTTGTATATCCATGCAGTATAACTGCGGAGTCCATAGTCGCATATGTCCGTGCGAAGAAAAATTCCAACAGTAACAGCATAGAGACACTCTACCACATGTTTGACTCAAGAGCTGAGGCGATAGAGTTCCGTGTGGATGAGAAGTCGGAGGTGACGGATATACCGCTGAAGGATCTCAATCTCAAGAAGAACCTCCTCATAGCATTTATAAATCGAAACGGTTCGATCCTGCTTCCAACAGGTCAGGATTCTATACAGGTTGGAGATACGGCCATGATAGTCACCACTGAGACAGGATTTACGGATATAAGAGATATACTTGCTTAAGGCAGTTTGATTAGGAGAAGATTATGAATAATTCCATGATAGTATTTATACTTGGCCAGATCATAAGACTTGAGGGTCTGCTCATGATCATTCCATGCCTGACATCTCTCATATATCAGGAACATGAAATATTTGCGTTCCTTATAGTCATAATATCATGTCTTGTGATAGGAACGCTTATGACACTTAGAAAACCGGCAAATCAGACCATATATCTCAAAGAGGGATGTGTAGCCACGGCATTCAGTTGGATACTGCTCAGTATATTTGGCTGCATGCCATTTGTTATTTCAGGGGAGATCCCTTCATTCACAAATGCACTGTTTGAGACAATATCGGGATTCACCACAACGGGAGCCAGCATACTGAGCGATGTGGAGAGTATGTCACATGGCATGATGCTGTGGAGATGCTTTACCCACTGGATAGGCGGTATGGGAGTTCTGGTGTTCCTGCTTGCCATCATTCCGATGAACAGTGCGTCCGGTTCAAATATGAACCTGATGAAGGCGGAGAGCCCGGGGCCATCCGTTGGAAAGCTTGTTCCAAGACTCAAGCACACTGCCAGGATATTGTATGTTATCTACTTCGGAATGACGGTTCTGGAGGTCATTTTCCTTATGTTTGGACATATGTCATTGTTCGATGCTCTGTGTACGGCATTTGGAACAGCCGGAACAGGCGGTTTTGGAATAAAGAACGACAGCTTTGGAAGCTTCTCACCATATATACAGTGGGTTGTAACTGTGTTCATGATATTGTTTGGTGTGAATTTCAACTTTTATTATTTTGTGCTGTTCAGGAACATCCGAAAGGCACTTTCCATGGAGGAGGTCAGGACATATCTGCTGATAATACTCGGTGCAATAACGATAATAACTCTGAGCCTGATGCAGACTATGGCAAATATCGGAGATGCTATAAGACATGCGGCCTTCCAGGTGGCATCGATCATCACCACGACGGGTTACGCATCGGCGGATTTTGACCAGTGGTCACAGACCTGTAAGACGGTGCTGGTCATACTGATGTTTGTCGGAGCTTGTGCGGGAAGCACCGGTGGCGGTATGAAGGTGTCGAGACTCGTGATAATGTTCAAGACCGTTGTCAAGGAGCTGAGTTCGTATTTCCATCCGAAGAATATCAAGAAGATAAACATGGATGGCAAACCGGTGGAGCACGAGGTAGTCAGGGCGGTAAATGTATACTTCATCACGCTGATGGGAATATTTACCCTGTCTGTATTTCTTGTGTCCCTTGAGGGCAGGGATCTGGTGACCAACTTCACTGCGGTGGCATCGTGTCTCAACAATATAGGACCGGGTCTTTCCGAGGTAGGACCTACCAGAAACTTTGGCGGGCTGACGGGATTTACCAAGTATGTTCTGATGTTTGACATGCTTGCGGGACGACTGGAGCTCTTCCCATTGCTGCTCATATTCAATCCTGGCGTGTACAGGGACATGATCATGGGGGCATGGAGAGGCATAAAGCGAAGAAGACAGGAGAGAAGAGCGAACTGATAAATGTTATCATTACAAATGGCGGGCAGGTTATTGACATATGTTGGCAATTTGGATATACTCAGGAACAGTTAGACACACCTAACTATAGCTCTTCCAATCATTTTATAAAGAAAAGGCGGGGACTTCTCACATAGTGAGGGTTCCCGTTTTTTTTATGACTTAAATTTCCTTACAAAGAAGTTTAGAATGGAATAAAGATATGAGTATTTGTTATAATGTACATACATTTGGTGTGGATAAGGAGTAATGCGATATGGAGAACGAAAAAGAATCTGTAAAAGTACTTATAGTGGACGACGAGCAGGACATCAGAACGCTGCTCAATATATATCTCAAGAGACTTGGATACGATGTTGTGGAGGCTGCCGATGGAGTTGAGGCTGTCGAGACCGTGCGTGCGGACAAGGACATCGATCTCATAGTTATGGACATAATGATGCCAAAGCTTTCAGGTACTGAGGCATGCCAGCAGATCAGAGAGTTTTCATCTATCCCAGTCCTCTTCTTGACGGCGAAGACGAAGGAGCCGGATCAGAACGAGGCATACGATGTGGGTGGCGATGATTTCCTGGCAAAGCCATTCACCCAGAGCGAGTTTAACCGCAAGGTGAATGCTCTTATCAGAAGATACAAGGTGTACCGCGGAAAATCAGAGACCGATCCAAAGAATATCTCAGTCGGCAATATAAATATTGACTCATTTAAGAGGATTGTGATCAAGAACGGTGAGGTCATCAAGCTCACCGACAAGGAGTATGCACTTCTGTTCTTCCTGGTGGAGCACAGAGGAAAGCCATGGTCACTCGAGGCACTCTACGAGAATATATGGCAGGAGAAGTATCTTCCTTCATCTTCCAATACGGTCATGGTACACATACTCAGACTCAGACAGAAGATAGAGGACAACTCAGCGCAGCCTGAGATCATTAGGACCATATATGGAAAGGGATATCAGGTAGACTGATATGAAGATGCCATTTAAGCGGACACTCAGGGTAAAGCTGTTTGTGATCATACTGCTTGGGCTAATATTGTCCATATCGGCTTTTTTTGCAGGAACATTTGCACTGAACAGCTACATGAAAAATGTATACATGAGTGACACGAATACACAGAAGAGATCCGCCAGACAGATCCAGAGCTTTGCTTCATATGTGACCAGCCATTCCATAAAGGCTACGGATACGCAGGCACTCAGGGCATGGCAGGAGCAGCACGACAATGTGTACATACTGATTTATAACAACAATGATATAGTATTCGACTCTGACTGGATGATAGAGAAGAAGGGCGCATACAAATATGTCATAACGAATTCGGAGACTGGTGAGATAATCATTCTGTTACAGGACAACTATGGAAATATCAGAAAGATCAAGAGGAAGGCATCCTCGAGCAGCGAATCCCAGAAGAAATCCGATGCGGTGACCGCGGATGAGGGAGCTTACTACGGCAATTCCAGCATGCTGCGAGGAGACCTCAATGAATTTGACTACGATTTCTATCCTGTGCTATTCAAGGATGGAGTGTTTGATGTCTGCATAGTTGACTATTCGGATGATACGATCAAGGATGTCGGAGAGATAGCGATATTTGTCATATGCTGTATCCTGTTCATCGGTGTGATAATAGTCTATTTCGGAAGAGAGATAGGCAGAATGAGACGCCTCACAAATGAGGTCATGGATATCAAGGATGTGGATATCAATGGGCCGATAACAATACACGGTCAGGATGAGATCTGTATGCTGGCGGAGAATGTAGACACCATGAGGCAGACCATTATTGAGCAGCTCAGCAGGGAGCGTGAGGCATGGCAGGCGAACAGTGATCTGGTCACAGCCATGGCCCATGATATAAGAACTCCGCTCACAGTCATGGCGGGATATCTGGAGCTCATGCAGAACAAGGAGTATTCATCCCAGGAGGAGCTTGACGAATACATAAGGATAAGTGCTGAGAAGGCGGAGCAGCTCAGGACGATGTCGGACAAGATGTTCAGATACTTCTATGTATATTCAAAGGGCGGTGATGATCTCAACATGGAGATGTTCCCGGCGGGGCCGTTCCTTGACCAGATGCTTGGAGAGTATGTTGTGCTCCTGGGCGAGAATGGATATCAGTTCGACATTGATATCTCGGACAAGGAAGCCGAAATTTACGTTGATCTTCAGGGTATGAAGAGGATAACCGACAATGTATTTACCAACATCAGAAAGTATTCGGACAAATCAAAAAGCATAGATATAAGGGTATATATAGATCGGAGAAAGGTAAGAATTTATTTCAGAAATTATATAAATCCGGAAAGCAGCAAGGCTGAGAGCACACATATAGGTACTTTGACATGTCAGAAGATGGCGGAGGAGATGAATGGATCATTTACGACCTGCAGAAAGGGCAAGGTGTATGAGGCGACACTCATACTGCCTAACATGTTGGATAACGATGACTCACATGTTCCGACTCAGGGACTTACAGCTATACTGTCACGCAAATAATAAACGGAGATCCTCTGTACACAGTTCAGAGAATCTCCGTTTTTGTACATAGAAAAAAGCAATGCTACACATTATACCGATAGAGGAAAAAACAGGAGGAACAGATATGAATATATTATTTTATGATACAAAGCGTTATGACATGGAGTCGTTCGATGCGATAAAAGATCAGTACGACAAGCTGACCATAGATTATGTGGACACAGATCTGTCGGTGAAGACCGCAAGACTTGCAAAGGGGTATGACGCCATATGTGCATTTGTCAGCTCGGATGTGAGTGCACCCGTTGTGAATGCGCTGAGTGATGCGGGCGTGAAGCTTATACTGATGAGATGCGCGGGCTTCAACAACGTGGATATGGATGCGGCAAAAAAATGCGGTATAACTGTGATGAGGGTTCCGGGCTATTCGCCTGAGGCTGTGGCGGAGCATGCGATGGCACTTGCCATGGCGGTGAACAGGAGACTGCACAAGAGCTATATAAAGGTGAGGGAGAACAACTTCAGTCTGGTCGGACTTACAGGCATGAACTTCTACGGCAAGACAGCCGGTATCGTCGGAACCGGTAAGATCGGGGCTGCCATGGCGAGGATATGTCATGGATTTGGAATGGATGTGATCGCCTACGATATGTATAAGAATCCGGACCTTGATTTTGTCAGATATGTGGAGCTCCCTGAGCTTCTGGCGGGATCTGATCTTATATCGCTTCACTGTCCGCTGACCGACGAGACCTACCATATGATAAATGAAGAGACCATTGGCATGATGAAGGATCACGTGATCCTGGTGAATACCTCCAGAGGTGCACTCATCAAGACCGACGATCTCATAGCTGGGATCAGAAGCAGAAAATTCTTCGGAATCGGGCTGGATGTATACGAGGAGGAGACTCCAAATGTATTTGAGAACAGGGAGGATGACATACTGGAGTCCTCGATCACTGCGAGACTGTTGTCATTTCCAAATGTGATAGTGACGTCTCATCAGGGATTCCTTACAGAGGAGGCACTGGAGGCGATAAGCAGGACCACTCTGGACAATGCCATGGATTTCCTTAATGGGTCTGTAAATGAATCGAATATTGTGTTATGATGTGATGACAGGATATTGTGAGAGAAATTGAGGTTGACTATATGAATATAAATGAGGTTTTTAGCGGGCTTGATAAGCTGTTCGCAGAGAACAGACTGCCGGAGGTGGAGAGATACCTTACCCAGGCACTCAGCGATGCTGAATATGAAAAGGATACTGATTCCATGCTTGCGATATACAATGAGCTTATCGGTTTTCACCGCACTACGGGAGAACACGACAAGGCACTGTATTTTTGCAGGCAGGTCATGAGGCTCGCTCATAAGATGGGGATTGAAGATACAGTTCCATATGGAACCGCTCTCATGAATATTGCAAATGAGAACAGGGCTGCAGGTAACCTGTTGGAAGCCCTGTCCTATTGCAGGAAGGTGTATGACATATATTCGGAGCAGCTCGGTCCATATGATATATTGCTGGCGGGTTATTATAACAACGTGGCGCTCATTTATCAGGAGCTTGGCGATTACGACAAGGCTGTTGATGCACTGGAGCACGCGCTCAGCATCATAGAAAGACATGAGAATGCCGGTACGGAGATTGTTGCCACATATGCCAATCTCGGCGAGAGCCTTCTCAGGGCAGGTCGGCTCAAGGAAGCTCAGGACAAGCTGACGGAGGCGGTGCGCAGATATCAGCTCAAGGGTGTCAGAGGATATCACTACAGTGCTGCGCTGTCTGCTGTTGCAGAGGTGTGGTACAGACAGGAGGACTACCAGCAGGCACTCAAATTTTATCAGCTTGCGGCAGAAGAACTCTACAGTGTCTATGGGGACAATGATACATACAGAGTTATAATGAATAATATAGAGACGGTAAAGGCGAAGCTTCAGCAGCAATGATAACAGGGAGGAAGTGGAAGAGCTTCCTCCCTGTTGCGTATGTAGACAGATAATCTGAAGGATGGGAGAACGAGATGAATTATAATGACAAGGTAATGGACGTTATAGATGAGGTGAAGAAGGTCGTCATAGGCAAGGATGTGTGTATTGCCAAGATAATGGCGGCGATAATCGCAGGCGGTAACATTCTCATGGACGATGTACCGGGAGTCGGCAAGACGACGATGGCTCTTGCATTTGCAAATGCAATGGGGCTCCAGAACAAGAGAGTCCAGTTTACACCGGATGTCCTTCCGGGAGATATAACGGGATTTACGATGTACGACAAGGCGACAAATCAGTTTGTGTACAGACCGGGTGCGGTTATGTGCAATCTGTTCCTTGCAGATGAGATAAACAGAACATCTCCAAAGACACAGTCGGCACTTCTCGAGGTTATGGAGGAGGGACATGTGACTGTGGATGGAGTGACATATCAGGTTCCGGATCCATTTATAGTAATTGCCACGGAGAACCCTATCGGCAGTGCCGGAACACAGCTTCTTCCTGATTCCCAGCTCGACAGATTTATGGTGTGCCTTAAGCTGGGATATCCATCCATAGAGAGCGAGCTGGATATAGTTAAGGGAAGAACCTCCGCTGATGGCTTTCAGGATGTACAGCCTGTAATAGGTGCGTCTGAGCTGCGGCTTATCAGGGAGGAAGTAAAGCATGTCAAGGTCAGCGATGACGTGTATTCTTATATAGGCCAGCTTGTTGTTGGAACCAGAGAGAATCCAAGCCTTGAGCTAGGAGTGAGTCCAAGAGGAACGATAGCCCTCACCAAGATGGCGAAGAGCTGGGCATATATAAGCGGGAGAGATTTTGTCATACCTGAGGATGTGCAGATGGTGTGGACGGACGTCATAAGACACAGGATAGTCTTAAGTGCCAAGGCAAGGGTGAACCACATAACACAGGAGGCTGTGCTCAAGGACATAATGGAGAGGGTGTACAAACCGTCGGTTAGACGAAGAAGTTCGGCGAAAAAGTAGCATGAGATTTGGAAGCGTGTAGTGGTAGGATGTCGTATGAGACGAGGAATATTGTATATTGTCCTGATAGGGGCATGTGTATATATAGGAATAATCAATAAAGAAAAATCATACTTTTTCGCAGCGGTGATCATGACTGCTGTCATGCTGAGTCTTATAGCCGGGCTGATCGTGCGATACATAAGAACCAGTGTTAAGATGCAGATGAATATACCTGTGGTTGAGAAGAACAGTACATTTTGTCCGGAACTTGCGGTATCTGTCACCGGTGGTCAGGTACCCCATGTGGCAGCGGTGTTCAGTGTTCTTGCTCCGGGTATGAAGAAAAAGAAGAAGAGTACATTTGAACAGATAGATGACAGGTATGGAAAGTGCGTGGGAAAGATGAAGCTGGATGTCAGCGGAAGATACGAGATAAAGGCATCGGGCGTCAGGATATATGATGCTTTCCATATTTTCTCAATCAGGAAAAAGGTTGGTGGAACGGCGTACATTTACGTATTGCCTCAGTGCTATCTCGTTCCGGTGGAGGTCACGAAGAACACAAGAGATTTTGTGACGGACAGTGATGTATATTATTCGGATGTGAGAAACGATGACTCGACCGAGGTGTATCAGGTGAGAGAGTACAGACCTGGAGACAGGATGACCCGTATCCACTGGAAGTTGTCGGCCAGACAGGATGAGATAATGGTCAGGGATACATCAAAGGCATTGTCGTGTCCGGTCATCATCTGTATGGATCTCGATGGAAGAAACTGCCGTCACTATGGACAGGCAATGTCTGTTGCGCTGGAATCCATGGTATCGGTGAGCTTTTCACTGATAGATGTTAAAGTCCCTCACTTTATAGCGTGGTATGATCCGGAGGAGATGTCCATAACGAGATACCGCATAGTCCGTGAGGAGGATGTGTACGATGCCGCTGCAAGGTTGTCGTATGTGGATGCCAGGACAAATGACAGCTACGATGTGATAGGAATGTACAGAGAGAGATACAGAGGTGAGGATTTCACAAGCTTCATCGACATAGACATGAATGGCAATATAGAGTGTGGAGATGAAAGTTTTCAGGTGGGATTTGAAACCATAAAGGAGGATCTTGCAAAATCCTATATCACGGTGTAGATTCTCCAGGCATCATCATAGAATTACAGAGGTGTGGAAGTGAGAGTTGTTTTGGGACTGGCTGTATGGGCGTTGTCGCTTGGTATGACATACCTTGTGGGCGATATCGCATACAGCTCGGATATAAATAAATATATGGACTCCACCAATCTTGTGGGTGCGTATATCATAGGAAGTCTGGTGATAGCACTGGTTTATTCTCTGTGGTACATTTTGAGAAAAGAACAGAGGATACTGGATATTGTGGTTCCGGTTACTGTGTTGCTGGGATGGGGGCTTGCCAGAAGAAAGCTGCTCTATGCCGGAGGAAAGGGCATGGTATACAGCATAGCATATGATCTGAAAAAGGTTTATGGGATAAAGACAGGACTCATAGATCTTGACTATGTCAGCGTGAGTGCTGTGACGGAATTTGTGCTTTTTATAGTGGCGGTGTCAATGTTCTTTGCCACTTATATGATATACAGGTGTAACAGTCTGATGATAGCTATCGGACTTGCATTTTTGTTTATGCTTGCTGGCGCAACACTCAGTGTACCTGTGAGTGCACCCGGAGTAGTGCTTACTGTATTGTCACTTATCGTGGCGAGATATGTTCTCATGAGAATGGGACAGCCACTGTCGGTGGTGTGGAACATTGCAGTTCCTGTGACGGTATTTGCCGCGTGCCTTGTTGTCACCCTTCTTGTATATGACAGCGTATACGACAGAGGTGTGAAGGAACAAGGGAAACTGCTCGACATGGTGGACAACATGGAATATTTTCTGTCGGGGGAAAGTAACAAAGGATATTCAGGTTACTATAAGGTGGATGATTCTGAGGTCAATCCCGGTGATGAAGTTGTGGATGAGATAATCAGGGAGGATAAGCCTCAGGGAAATCTCTACGTCAAGTCGAGAAGCTATGTTACATATGAGAATGGGTCGTGGCACGGAAGGGCGGATGGACACAGCCCTGATGATGAGGTCATGGTGTATTATGATAAGGATACATTTGCAAGATACGAATCAGAGATACAGGGATATGCGCCAGATAAGAAGTTTTCCAATGCGGTCATGGACAAATTGGTGACATATATAAGACAGCATATGTCATATACCACAGCACCAAAGAAATTTACCGAGGGTGAGGATCCAGTCAACAGTGCGATGTATGACGTTCATGAGGGATATTGTGTTCACTTTGCTTCTGCGGCGGCGGTGGGCTTCAGGATACTGGGAATCTCCACCGTGTATAATACAGGTTATGTGGTGCCGTCGTCTGCGTGGATAAAGCAGTCGGATGGAACATACCGTGCGGTGGTTCTGGATAAATACAGTCATGCGTGGATTGAAGCGTACAGTGAGGATGACGGTGACTGGGTGATCGTGGATGCCACACCGCTTGGAGACAGGGCGGATACTTTGGGGATACCGAAGGAACCGGATTACAGCGGTGATAATACTGCGGACAATTCATCGGATGATACAGAGGAGCCGGAGACTTCTGAGGAGACTTCAAGTCCGGATGTAACAACGGAGGCGACAACTGATTCGACAACCCAGATGTCAGAGAATACAGAAGTCACTACGGAGACGGATGGTGATTCTTCAAATGGCACAGGAGAAAATGGCAATCAGGTCGATGTCCCGAATGATGGCAGTGGAGATGCGCAGTCGGGATCACCAGGGGATGCCGGGGATGGTCTGTCGGAGCTTGTACAGAACAGAGTGTTCAGAACAGTCGTTGTTGTGCTTGCCGTGATACTGATATTGTGGGGCGCAGTCATCTTCAGAAGAAGGACGATAGTTGCGCGCAGGAGACGCAGGCTTGTGGGAAGAAACAGGATATCAGCTATATACGAGATGTCCACGGCGATGTATGATATGATGGTGTTTTCTGGTGCCATAGAGAACGTCAGTGAGAACGACACGGAGTATGCCGACACTGTCACGGAGTCGTGCAGCTTTATAAAGGGCGATGAGTTCACAGAGTTTATAAAATGGGTTCAGGCTGCTGTATACGGACGCGTTGAGCCGGATGACAGGCAGATCGCGGCTGCCAGAAAGCTGTATACAAAGGTAAGGGCATACACATATCTTGGCCTTGGGTTCAAGGACAGGTTTGTGTGGAAGTATGTAAAGTGTTACGACTGCGGAGGACGCAGAAGGAAGAGATAACATAATTTGTCACGAAAGAAGTAGTATTTAAGATGGAATTTAGAAAAGGGTTAAAGGATGGAATACCGATAGCACTGGGGTATTTCGCAGTAAGTTTTAGTTTTGGTCTGCTGGCGGTAAAGGGCGGACTCACAAGTTTTCAGGCGGTCATCATAAGCCTGACAAATGTAACCAGTGCGGGACAGTTTGCAGGACTCAAGATTATCCTTGCAGGGGGAACGCTGGTTGAGATGATACTCACCCAGTTCATAATCAATCTGAGATATTCTCTCATGAGCCTGTCACTTTCACAGAAGCTTGGGGAGGCAGTTGGAATCAAGGAGAGACTCGTAATAGCATTTGCAAATACTGACGAGATATTTGCGGTGGCGATGGGCCATGTGAAGGAATTGACATTTGGGTATATGATAGGACTTCAGCTCCTTCCGATAGTCGGCTGGACGGGCGGAACGCTGTTCGGTGCGGTGGCATCCGGGATCCTTCCGAAGTCCATCAGCAGCGCATTAAGCTTGGCACTCTACGGAATGTTCGTTGCCATAGTCATGCCGGTCGCTAAGAAATCGAGACCGGTTGCCATAGTTGCGCTTGTGGCTGCTGCCATATCATGCGTGTTGTATTACGTTCCGATATTCAAGTTTATATCGACTGGAATTGCCATAATCATAAGCACGGTGGCAGCCTCTGTGATAGGGGCTATATTCTTCCCAGTGGGAACTGCTGAGAAAAAGGAGGTGCAGTGATGAATATATACATATATATAATAACCATGGCGGTCGTCACCTACCTCATAAGAATGGTGCCGCTGGTGGCGTTCCGCAAGAAGATAGAGAACAGATTTGTCAATTCATTTCTATATTATGTGCCGTATTCATGTCTCACGGCGCTGACACTTCCGTCCATTTTATACAGTACGGAGAGTATTATAAGCGCTGTGTGTGGATTTGCGGTTGCACTCATACTGGGAATAAAGCAGAAGGGGCTTATAGTTGTGGCTGCTGCGGCGTGTGTGACGGTGTTCGTGGTTGAGTGGATATTAAAACTGATGTAGAAATCTATGATGTCTGGAGATTTGGACCGGATGGCTGAATATGATAAAACGATAAGAAGGAGGTAAGCAGGAAATACCTGTGTACGATATATGAGATTTCCGAAATTTATAAAAAAGGGCGATGCGATAGGTTTCGTTGCGCCATCATTTGGCTGTGATACAGAGCCGTATAAGACTGCATTTGGCAGAGCGCAGGAGAACTTCAGGAATATGGGTTTTGGTATACAGATCGGGCCAAATTGTTATACCGGTGAGGGCATAGGAATCAGCAACAAGCCGGAGCTGTGCGGTCAGGAGATAAATGACTATTACACATCGGAGAAGAACGATGCACTCATATCCTGCGGCGGCGGAGAGCTCATGTGCGAGATACTTAACTATGTTGATTTTGACAGACTGAGGGCGGCAGATCCGAAGTGGTTTATGGGATATTCGGACAACACAAATCTCACATTCCTGCTCACGACATTGTGCGATACGGCGTCCATATATGGTCCGTGTGCGGCGGCATTTGGACAAGAGCCGTGGCACCGATCGATTGCGGATGCCATGGCTGTTCTTCAGGGGCAGAAGCTGTCATTTGCCGGATATGACGGATGGGAGAAGGAGTCCCTCAGGGATGAGGAACATCCATTCCTGCCATACAACATCACAGAGCCAAGAGTGATAAAGGGCTATCCTGAGAAGTTCCAGGTGAGCGGGCGAATGATAGGCGGCTGCATGGACTGTCTGGTGAACCTTATAGGAACAAAGTTTGACCATGTTGGCGAATTCCTTGAGAGATATAAGGATGATGGATTTATCTGGTTCCTCGAGTCCTGTGATCTGAACGTCATGTCCATAAGACGAGCCATGTGGCAGATGGACAACGGCGGATGGTTCAGATACTGTAAGGGCTTTATGATCGGCAGACCGCTGCAGTTCGGACAGGAGATGATGGGCCTTGACCAGTATCAGGCTGTGCTGGGGATCATAGGAAAATACAATGTGCCTGTCGTGATGGATGTGGATCTCGGACATCTGTCACCGATGATGCCTGTGGTATGCGGCAGCATGGGAACTCTTATGGTGGACGGCCAGGATATGAGTCTTTCCATGGAAATGAGGTAGAGAGAAGTCTGTTGGCTGTTTGATTGGCTGAAGAAGGCTGAAAATGGTTGAAAAAATAAAGGCAAAAAAATAAAAAATACTATTGTGAAAAAAAATATATCGTGCTACACTAGGTGGCAGATAAGACAAAGGCATAGACGGAAAGAGTAGTGTGGTGGATGCATCCAGAGAGAGTTGCATATGTGAATCGGACTCAGATATGAATCAGACGTGAGCCAGAACATATGGTGGGAGCAGCTTATGATATATCACATGAAGACCACTCCCGAGCCGTGCGCGATATAAGCGTCACCGCGTAGCTGCGTTAAAGGCATAATTGAGTTAAAAGTTAAGGTGGAAACGTGCATACGCACCCTTAGATAGATTATATCTAAGGGTGCTTTTTTAGTTGTTACATGCAATTTATTTTCACTTTATAAGAAGTAAGAAGGAGAACTGACATGGTTAATTTCAAAGAAGACGAACAGCTTAAGACACTGAATCATTCCTGTGCACATCTTATGGCACAGGCTATCAAGCATCTGTACCCACAGGCAAAGTTCTGGGTAGGACCGGTAGTTGCAGAAGGATTCTACTACGATGTAGATCTCGGCGATGACGTTATCAGAGGCGAGGAAGATCTCGCAGCCATCGAGAAAGAGATGAAGAAGGTTGCCAAGAGCGGCAAGAAGATCATCCGCAAGGAGATATCCAAGGAAGAAGCTCTTGAGATGTTCAAGGATGACGAGTACAAGCTCGATCTTATAAATGGACTTGAGGATGGAACGATCACATGCTATGAGCAGGGTGATTTCACAGACCTCTGCCGTGGACCTCACGTAGACAATGTAAAGCTTTGCCGTAACTTTAAGCTCATCAGACATTCAGGAGCTTACTGGAAGGGCGACAGCAAGAACAAGGTTCTTCAGAGAATATATGGTGTGTGCTTCCCTACAAAGGAGGAGCTTGAGGAGCATCTTCAGTTACTTGAAGAGGCTAAGGAGAGAGACCACAGAAAGATCGGCAAGGACATGCAGCTCTTCATGGTCGATGACCTTGTAGGACGTGGACTTCCAATGTTCCTTCCAAAGGGATATACAGTATGGCAGGAGCTTGAGAACTACATCAAGCGCAAGGAGAGAAAGCTTGGCTACCTCCACGTTATGACACCTTGTGTAGGTACAGTAAACCTCTACAAGACATCAGGTCACTGGGATCACTACAAGGACAACATGTTCCCGGCAATGGAGATGGAGGGAGAGTCATTTGTACTTCGTCCAATGAACTGCCCACACCACATGATGATATATGCAAACAAGATGCACTCATATAAGGATCTTCCTATCAGGATCGCTGAGATCGCACACGACTTCAGATTTGAGGCAAGTGGTACACTCAAGGGTATTGAGAGAGGAAGACACTTCTGTCAGAACGATTCACATATATTTGTGACACCAGACCAGATCGAGGAAGAGTTTGCAGGAGTTGTTAAGCTCATATTTGACACATACAAGGATTTCGGAATCACAGATTACAGATGCGTACTGTCACTCCGTGACCCAGAGGACAAGGTAAAGTATCACGATGACGATGAGATGTGGAACAAAGCAGAGAATGCACTTAGAAAAGTTCTTGATGATATAGGAATCGATTACACAGAGGAGATCGGTGAGGCTGCATTCTACGGACCAAAGCTTGATGTAAATGTTAAGCCGGCCGTAGGAAATGAGTATACACTCTCGACATGTCAGCTCGACTTCTGTCTGCCAGCTAAGTTCGATCTGAAGTATATCGACAAGGACGGCGAGAAGAAGACACCTGTAGTTCTCCACAGAGCTATCCTTGGATCTCTCGACAGATTCATGGCTTACATCCTTGAGGAGACAAAGGGCAATCTTCCAACATGGCTTGCACCTGTACAGGTAAGAGTTATGCCTGTCAAGACAGACAACGAGGATCTCATGGCTTATGCTCATAAGGTTGTTGATGCCCTTGATGCCATCGACGTTCGTGTAGAGCTCGACGACAGAGCAGAGAAGCTTGGTTATCGTATGCGTGAGGGTCAGGTTCAGAAGGTTCCATACCTTCTCGTAATCGGATTCAATGAGGCTGAGAACGGAACAGTATCATACAGACTTCACGGTGAGGCTGACACAACAGTTCTTCCACTTGACGAGTTCGTACAGAAGATCGACACAGAGATCAAGACAATGGCTCACAAGTAAGAGTGAAAATTTTACACCACAGGTTCACTTACCCTGTCCGCAAGGACAGGGTATTATTTTTGTAAATAAATGCATAATGTGAGGAGGCATAGGATATGAGACAGGGATATAAGTTTATACGTGAGAGTGGCTGCGAGCATGACGATGATTATCTCAGTCATCTTTTTAACGATATTTTCTGCTGGACGAATGGCACATATAAGCTCTGTTATACACACCCGGATATGGAGGCCGTGAACGGAGATAATATACTCGACATTGAGAATGGGGAGAATAAAATACTGTCATTTGACTATCATATGCAGCTCCTTGTAAGCAAGAGAAATAACCTGGAAAATACAGAAAAGGATAAGGCTGGAGATAACGAAGAAAACGATAGAGAGGTGTGGGAGACTCTGATAAATGCGGCGGCATACGACTTCCCGAATGTCCGGCAGCTCAAGGCGGATATACGGACTATACTTGATTCAGACATGGAAGATGCCCAGATCGTGAGGAATAATAGCGGAGATCCGTACGAAAAAGTGCTGTGTCTTGGGACGGAGGGGACACATGTGGAGGATGGATATGTTCTCAGAAGGATAAAGAGATCCCCGGAGTGTGACAAGCCGGATCGGTATGAGCTGGAGATAGGAACAAATTGTGGTGTGGATTCTGGAATCGCTCAATTTTACCGTTTGACCGGCCTGAACAGGGAAGATATCCGCAGTCTGTATACATGCGCTACGAGATTCATAGAAAACGCTGAGGACTTGTATAACCACCGGCTGAAACTTCGCCGGGATAGAGAAAAGCATAACAAGAAAATTGATGGCGAAGTTCTGATGTGCCTGGAGAACAGCTTTGAGCTTGTCACCGAAGGCGAAGAGCTGGCCAGTATCAAATATTGGGATTTTAGAGGCGAAAAGCTGACAGAGGAATATAATGCGAGGGTATGGTCTATAGATGGCGATGCTGGCAGTATTGACCTGGGAAGTGGTGAAATGCTGTATATGGATCAGATATATTCCATAGATAAAAAAAGCCCCACCGAGGAAATGTTGTGTATGGGTGTGGAGGAGATAGCCGAGGATTTCTGTGACAGCATACTTGTGAAGACGGTGACGATGCTGGATGATTTCGGAACCATGGAGGTATATGATCTCTGTGAAAAATATGGTGAATACATAGATAACAGGTATTATATGTACCGTGAGGAACACGGATTTGAGATGCCGGAAGATGTGTTCCCTGGGGATGGTGTAAAGCCGTATGTTGAGAAGGTCATACGGCTGTTGAAGTCAAAAGTATAAAAAATATAACAAAAGCATGTATATATGATTTAAATGCAATAGTTATCTGCCGCCTCAGGTCTTTCTGCCACAAGGTCAGCGATGGTGGTGGTGTCTACCACGTCCCGGATCGCTTTGTCCAGTCTGCGCCAGAGACCTATGGTGGAGCATCTTGCCTCGCGTTCGCACTGGAATTCATCTGCATCAAGGCACGCAACAGGAGATATGCCGCCCTCAGTGAGCCTTAAAACCATTCCAACAGTTATGTCCTCCGGTGCTTTCCTTAGAAGATAGCCTCCCTGCGGTCCTCTGGTGCTCTTCACCAGCCCGCCGGAGTTCAGCACAGAAGTGATCTGCTCAAGGTATTTCTCGGATATTTCCTCCTGTGCGGCAACATCCTTGATGCTCACTGGCTTGCCGTCTGTCCTCGATGCTATATTTATAAGAAAACGCAGAGCGTAACGCCCTTTTGTGGATACTTTCATAATATAAACCTCCCAAATGCTTGTATTTACTGATGATTTCACATCATTTACATGTCTATTATAACATCTGAAAAAAAACAATCAAGATAATTCATAAAAAACCTATTGACAAAGTGGGAATTAGGCTGTAATATACAGCTATGCTTAATTCATAGTTTCCGAGTAGGAATTATGTGAAAAGTAAAAATAATCACAGAAATGATACGATCAAGTCAAAGTTCAAAGACGAAAATCGAGAAAGAGGTGTTGATATGCTGGGAAGGACATTTAAACCACAGTACCTTAACGAAGACAGACGAATGTGTTTCATAGAAGTCATGTGTTGCTGCTGTTAAATCAAACACAGAACAAATAATCATGACACAGATATAAATAACAGATCATACATAATAGACAGAGAATAATAAAGAAGAGTATAATGCCACATGAGCTCATATACATGACAAGATGAATGGGCAGGTGCGCATGACAGATAAAATATTTGAATTTAAGGAGAATAAGATCATGGCAAAGAAGACAAGAGCAGAGAGAAATTTAAAGTTTGAGACATTACAGTTACACGTAGGACAGGAGACAGCAGACCCGGTTACAGATGCAAGAGCGGTACCAATCTACCAGACATCATCATTCGTATTCCACAACTCACAGCATGCTGCTGACAGATTTGCACTCAAGGATGCCGGCAACATCTACGGAAGACTTACAAATCCAACAGAGGATGTATTTGAGAGAAGAATCGCAGCCCTCGAGGGTGGCGTTGCAGCATTGGCAGTTGGCTCAGGTGCAGCGGCAGTTACATATACAATTCAGAACCTTGCACTTGCAGGAGACCATATCGTAGCAGCAAAGAATATCTACGGCGGAACATACAACCTCCTTGCACATACACTCAAGGATTACAATGTAGATACAACATTCGTTGATCCACTTGATCCACAGGCATTTGAGGATGCAATCCAGGAAAACACAAAGGCCCTCTACATCGAGGTTCTTGGAAATCCTAACTCAGAGGTTTCAGATATCGAGACAATAGCAAAGATCGCTCACGCACACAAGATTCCGCTTGTTATCGACAGCACATTTGCAACACCATACCTTGTAAGACCTATCGAGTACGGTGCGGACATTGTAGTTCACTCAGCGACAAAGTTTATCGGTGGACACGGAACAACTATCGGTGGCGTTATCATCGACAGCGGTAACTTCGACTGGAAGGCATCAGGCAAGTTCCCACAGCTCACTGAGCCAAATGAGAGCTACCACGGCGTAAGCTTTGTAGACGCAGCAGGTCCTGCAGCATTTGTCACAAGGATCAGAGCTATCCTCCTCCGTGACACAGGTGCTACGATCTCACCAATACACTCATGGATATTTCTTCAGGGACTTGAGACACTGTCACTCCGTGTTGAGAGACATGTATCAAATGCACTCAAGGTAGTTGAGTACCTGAACAATCATCCACTTGTTGAGAAGGTAAACCATCCTTCAGTTTCAACAGATCCTGAGCAGCAGAGACTGTACAAGAAGTACTTCCCTAACGGTGGTGGTTCAATCTTCACATTTGAGATCAAGGGTGACGCAGAGACAGCCAAGAAGTTCATTGACAATCTGGAGATATTCTCACTTCTTGCAAATGTCGCTGATGTTAAGTCACTGGCTATCCACCCGGCATCAACAACTCACTCAGAGCTGAATGAGGCTGAGCTTATCGATCAGGGAATCAAGCAGAACACGATCAGACTTTCAATCGGTACTGAGAACATAGACGATATCATCGAGGATCTTGACGAGGCATTCAAGGCAATTCAGGAGTAATATATTTGCGGTGCGGCTTGTGAATGTCGCAGCAGATAGACAATACCACGTTGCAGGAACGTTTCCACTCGTTTCGGCCTACAGCGGTACTAGCACTCACTTCGTATCGCTGAGTACCGGTGGCCTCAAATGTCCTGCAAGTGGTATTGGTTACTGCTTGCGACAGATATACTTGGTTTTCGCACCGCAAATCATATATTAAAATTTTGCAGTTAGAAAGAGAGGTTTTATACAATGAGCAATATTTATAAGAGTGCAGCAGAACTTATAGGTAAGACTCCACTTCTGGAGCTTTCAAACATAGAGAAGAAGAATGATCTCAAGGCAAATATCCTTGCAAAGCTTGAGTATTTCAACCCAGCAGGAAGTGTAAAGGACAGAATCGCATTCCAGATGATCGAGGATGCTGAGAAGGATGGAACACTCAAGCCGGGTGCAACTATCATCGAGCCTACATCAGGTAACACAGGTATCGGTCTTGCATCCATAGCAACAGCCAAGGGTTACAAGGCGATCATCGTTATGCCTGAGACCATGAGCGTTGAGAGACGTAACATCATCAAAGCATACGGTGCTGAGATAGTTCTCACAGACGGAACAAAGGGAATGAAGGGAGCCATCGCAAAGGCTGATGAGCTTTCAAAGGAGATCCCTGGCAGCTTTGTAGCTGGCCAGTTCGTAAATCCATCCAATCCAAAGGCACACAGACTCACAACTGGTCCTGAGATCTGGGAGGATACAGACGGCAAGGTAGATGTATTTGTAGCCGGTATCGGAACAGGTGGAACTATCACAGGCGTTGGCGAGTATCTGAAGGAGAAGAATCCAGATGTAAAGGTCATCGCCGTTGAGCCTGCCACATCACCAGTTCTCTCAAAGGGCGTTTCAGGAGCACACAAGATACAGGGAATCGGTGCAGGATTTGTTCCTGACACACTTAACACAAAGGTATATGACGAGATCATCGCCGTTGAGAATGATGACGCATTTGCAGCAGCAAAGGAGATCGCATCAGCAGAGGGAATCCTCGTAGGAATCTCATCAGGTGCAGCTTACTTTGCAGCAAAGCAGATCGCAGAGCGCCCTGAGTATGCAGGCAAGAATATCGTAGTACTTCTTCCAGACAGTGGAGACAGATATTACTCAACTCCGTTATTCGGCTAAATGGATATAAAGTAATTGCTGTGATATAGAATTTATATGAAAAAGCCACCACATCGTGTTTTGATGTGGTGGCTTTTTTTGAAAGTACCCTTAATTAGCTGCATAAATAGTATACAATTGGATAACCTTAAAACTGATAGAACTTTGAGGGGAAATGCCCTTAATTGGGTTGACTTTCCCTTAAAATGTGCTAATATTTAAGGGAAAAGGAGCAAATTAAGGGAATGAGAACTTTTAATTACAGTAAAATAAAAGAAGAAAAATGGGATTCTGAAGTGCTTGGACTCATAGCTGCAATATATAGATATGCAGGTAAACAGGAACTGTATTTAAGACAGCGTCCGGATGAACTGGATAAGCTTGTTGAGATAGCAAAGATCCAGAGCACGGAGGCGTCCAATGCCATAGAGGGTATAGTCACAACAAATACAAGAATAAAGCAGTTGGTTGAGGAGAAGACCACACCGAAGAACAGAGCCGAGGAAGAGATAGCAGGTTACAGGGATGTGCTGGGGGTTATACATGAAAGCTTTGATGCAATACCTATAACTCGGAATTATATACTTCAGCTGCATAAGATGTTGTACAGTCATATGAATAACCCATTTGCAGGAAGAACAAAGACTGTGCAGAATTATATCAGCGTAACTTATCCTGATGGGCAAACGGAAGTCCTGTTCACGCCGATGGCTCCATTTGAGACACCGGAAGCGCTGGACAGGATATGTGGAGAATACAACAGGGTGATCGGTAATTTCGAGGTGGAGCCGCTGATCGTCATTCCTGTTTTCATACATGATTTTCTGTGCATACACCCGTTTAATGATGGCAATGGCAGAATGAGCAGACTGCTCACAACGCTTCTGCTATATAGAAGTGGATTCTATGTAGGAAAGTATATTTCCCTTGAGGCTAAGATCGCAGGAAATAAGGAGTTATATTATGAGTCACTTGGAAAAGCGCAGGCAGGCTGGCATGAGGGCACGGAGGATGTAATTCCGTTTATAAAGTATCTCCTTGGAACGATACTTGCTGCTTATAAGGATTTTGAGGAGCGCTTTGAAATCGTAGAGGAAAAATTACCTGCAATTGAGATGGTAAGAAAAGCAATACTGCTGAAAATAGGAAAGTTTACAAAGCAGGATATAATGGAACTTTGTCCGACTCTCAGCATCAGTTCGGTAGAGGGAGCACTCAGAAAACTCGTAAAAGAGGGCGATATAGGCAGAGGCGGTACAGGCAAGTCTACCTATTATGTCAGAATGAAATAACATATGCTTGTATTTTTTCCATTAGCTTGTTAATCTATTGTACGAAACATGAGATCAGCCGCTAATTGCCGGTGCATTTGAGATGGTGGGCAGATTGGGATAAGACTGATCTGAATGAATTGATATTAGGGGAAAAGGGATATAAGACTATGAAAAAACTATCAGATAGACAGAAAACACTTATAAAATGGTTGTGTGTGCTGGTGCTGGTCGGACTTATCATATATGTGTTCCGTGACATGGCAGGCCCTATAATGTCGCAGCTTGTAAAGACAAGTCCTGTGGTCGTGGCAGCTATTCTCGGAGCGACACTTTTATACGGAGTGATAGAGAGCTGCATAACGTTTATCCTCATGCGACAGGTGGAGAACAATATGACATTTTTCGATGCAAATATTATGACGTATTTTGTGTCATTTTACAGGGTGTCAACGCTTGGGAGCGGTACCATAGTGGCATCCACATTGTTCATGAAACACTGCAGAATACAGCCGTCGAAAGCGCTTGGTCTGTACTCTATTGATTATGCGATACACAAGATGACCATATGTGTTATGGCGGTGGCATTGTTTCTTGCGAACAGAGAATATATGCTTGGAGTATTTGGCAAATACAGTTCATATGTTGTCCTCGGCGTTATAGCGACCATACTCATAACGATGGCGATAGTGCTCTTTGCGTGCTGGCCGCCGTTTCACAGATTCCTCAGATGGCTTCTTGAAAAAGCTGATGCTTTGTTTAAAGGACGATTTACAAAGCAGATTGACAGTTTAAGTGAGCAGACAGCTATGATGGAGGATGCCACCAGGGTTGTACTTAAGAAACCGTGGCTTATAGTGGTAGTCATGCTGCTTGATATATGCAAGTTCGCGTGCTGGTTTGCCATACCTTATATAGTGTGTCACAACCTGTGTGATATGAATATTGTCACGTCAATAGGTATAACAGCCATGAGTGTCATGCTGGCGGCAGTCATTCCTATGCCGGGAGGAATCGGATCAAGTGAGCTTGTTATGACAGCAATCTATTCGGGACTTGTTGGTTCTGCTGCAGCCGGAGCCATGGCACTTCTCTACAGATTTGCCACATTCATGTTCCCTTTTATCATAGGTGCATTTACAGCCATATTCTTCAAGAGGTTCAAGCGATATAAGGCGGCGCAGAATGAAAAACAGGGAATCCCGGATGGCGATAGCATGGCGGATACAGACTCATAGCTGAACCGTTAAATGAGTTTATAAAGAACCGATATATATCAATGGTTAGCAAGATGCGTGGCAGGTGATATATATCGGCAGGTGAAGGGAAAAGATACATATGAAGAACATAGTCGCGGGCATATTGGCCCACGTTGATTCAGGCAAGACCACACTCTCCGAGGCGATGCTATACCAGACTGGACGTATCAGAAAGCTTGGACGTGTGGATCATCAGGATACATACCTTGATACAGACAGTCAGGAAAAGGACAGGGGAATCACGATATTTTCCAAGCAGGCGGAGCTTAACTTTGGTGATATGCATATAGCACTGCTTGACACTCCAGGACATGTGGATTTCGGAACGGAGATGGAGAGGACTCTTCAGGTCCTCGATTATGCAGTTCTGGTCATCAATGGTATGGACGGTGTTCAGAGCCACACGGAGACTCTGTGGAAACTGCTTGAGAGATATGAGATTCCTGTATTTATATTTGTAAATAAGATGGACATGACGGGGTATGACAGGGTGTATCTCATGGACAATATCAGACACAGACTGAGTGATGGCTGTGTCGATTTTTTATGTGAAGATTCAGGAGAGCAGATCGCCATGTGCGATGAGGCCATGCTTGAACATTTCCTTGAGACTGGGGCAAATGATGAACAGGACGTGGTAAATGCCATTGCGGGCAGAAAGCTGTTCCCATGTTACTTTGGCTCTGCACTCAAGAATGAGGGCGTGTCAGAGCTTCTTGACGGCATGAACAGATATGTAGTGGAACCTGTGCGCGGGGAAGAATTTGGCGCCAGAGTGTTCAAGATAGGACGTGACGATAAGGGCGAGAGACTTACCTACATGAAGGTCACTGGAGGAGTGTTGAAGCTCAAGGATGTGCTGACGCTCAGAAACAGTCAGGGGGAGGATAGCCATGAGAAGGTCAACCAGATAAGGGTATACTCCGGTGCAAAGTATGACATGGTGGATCATGTCACTGCGGGCTGTGTATGTGCTGTTCCGGGACTGGTGAATACCTACGGCAGACAGGGGATCGGTGCCTGCCCGGATGGAGAGCTTCCAAGTCTGGAGCCGGTTCTCAGCTATAATGTCATGTACCCGACTGATGTGGATGCGGTCACGATGGTGTCAAAGCTCAGACTGCTTGAGGAAGAGGATCCCCAGCTCCAGGTGCAGTGGAATGAGACCGCAGGAGAGATATACATCAAGGTCATGGGGCAGGTACAGCTTGAGGTAGTGGCTCAGATGGTAAGAGACAGGTTTGGAATTGCCATCACATACGGACAGGGCAGGATATCATACAAGGAGACGATCGCGGCTCCAGTCATGGGTGTAGGACATTTTGAACCGCTCAGGCACTACGCAGAGGTACATTTGTTGCTTGAACCTATGGAGAATGGAAGTGGAATGTGCTTTGACAGCATTTGCAGCGAGGATGTACTGGATAAGAACTGGCAGAGACTGATACTCACCCATCTTCAGGAGCGTGAGTTCAGGGGAGTGCTTACGGGATCCCCGATCACGGATATGAAGATAAGCATCACTGCGGGGCGCGCACATCAGAAGCACACTGAGGGTGGAGATTTCAGACAGGCGACATACAGGGCGGTGAGACAGGGCCTTATGATGGCGGAAAGTGTCTTGCTGGAACCTGTGTATGCATTTAAAATAGAGGTACCACAGGAGTATGCCGGAAGGGTTCTTGCAGACATAGTGAAGATGAGCGGAACTATGGATGGTCAGGAGATATCCGGTGAGACGACAGTCATCACAGGACATGCCCCGGTATATACCATGAGAGAGTATTACAGTGAACTCACAGCATTTTCCAGAGGTACAGGCAGGCTTCAGGTGGATATAGACGGCTATCAGCCGTGCCACAACACCGAAGAGGTTCTGGCTGAGAGACATTATGATCCTGAGCTTGACAGGTTTAATCCATCATCATCGGTATTCTGCGCTCACGGTGCAGGTTATCTGGTTGACTGGTACGATGTGTATGAGAACATGCATGTGAAGGAGGATCCGGGATTTGAGATCTCAGGTCAGCTGGGGTATACAGAGGATGGTGATGTTACGGATATTCCTGTGAACAGGCCGGGAAAGAGCGTGTCGGATATGTCTATCACGGACGAGGAACTCAGCGAGATATTTGCAAGGACATTTGGCGGAGATTACAAGGATAAGGATGTGGCACTGAACGGAAGATTCAGGAGAACTACATCTGAATATAAGGTAAATGGAACTTCCGGCAGAGGAAGTGATGGCACAGCCGGAAACGGTATGTCTGCTGGTGCCGCAGGGACCTCGGTCCAGTCTGAATATCGAGGCGGTGCACGGTACAATAGAAGTCAGTCGAGAGACAGGCAGCCCGGAAATGGACCGTTTGTGGGCAGCAGACCCGCTGATAGAGGTATAGCCACGCCTGGAGCATTCAAGCGCAGAAAGAGTGGCGAGGACTATGTCATAGTGGATGGCTACAACGTCATATTTGCGTGGGATACACTTCGGGAACTGTCGGAGCACAACATAGACTCCGCCAGAGGTAAGCTCATGGACATACTGTCAAACTATCAGGGATATATGAACTGTAAGTTAATAGTGGTATTTGACGGCTACAAGGTGAAGGACAACAAGGGCGAGAGATTCCCTTATGATGATATAGAGGTGGTGTACACCAAGGAGGGTGAGACCGCGGATGCGCATATAGAAAAGCTCACACATGAGCTTGCGAGAAAGCACAAGGTCACTGTGGTCACATCGGACGGACTGGAGCAGATAGTCACCATGGGACAGGGCGCGATCCGCATGTCCTCACGGGACTTCAAGGCAGAGGTTGAGAGGGTGAACGAACATTTGAGAGAGAACTATCTGAAAAACGATTGAGAAAATTTGATCAAAACAATTAAGCTGAACTATTTGATTCTGGCTTATTTGATAGATACTTAAAAGAAAGAAGGAAAAAAGGTTTGTCAGGGCAAAAATGCCCGACGAACCATACATAATTACGGAGAACAGCGAGGCTTAACAGTGTATATAAACCAAGCTGATGGGTATGCCTTCGCAGGGGCATTTGAGCCCGCCGGTCCTTAGATGGTGCGCTAAGCAGCATCTTAGTACCGCTGCAGGGCGAAACGAGCGGGAGCGTCCCCTGAGAAGGCATACCCATCAGTTTGGTTGCAAAACACTAGAACCGAGCGTCCGTGTTAATAGGAGGGCAATTTGGCAGATTATATAATGGCGCTGGATCAGGGAACGACCAGCTCAAGGGCGATAATATTTGATAAGGAAGGCAGGATATGTTCGGTGAAGCAGAAGGAGTTCACCCAGCATTTCCCGAATAACGGCTGGGTGGAGCATGACCCAATGGAGATATGGGCAACCCAGATGTCGGTGATGATGGAGGCGAGGGAGACCATGGGAATCCGCACCGAGGACATAGCCGCCATAGGAATCACCAACCAGAGAGAGACAACCATAGTGTGGGATCGAAAGACCGGCAATCCGGTGTATCATGCCATAGTGTGGCAGTGCAGGAGAACTGCGGACAGGATAGAGCAGCTTAAGGCTGAAGGATATGACAAGGTGATAAGAGAGAAAACGGGACTGATAGTAGATCCGTATTTCTCTGCAACGAAGATAGAGTGGATACTTGACAATGTGCCGGGAGCCAGGGAACGCGCAGAGGCAGGGGAGCTGATGTTCGGAACTGTTGACACATGGCTTATATACAAGCTCACAGGCGGAAGAGTCCATGCAACGGACTACACGAACGCATCGCGTACTATGCTATTCAACATTCATACACTGGAGTGGGACAGGGAATTGCTTGCAAAGTTCAACATCCCGGAGAGCATGCTTCCGGCAGTGAGAAATTCCAGTGAGATATACGGATACACGGACAGAGAGATATTTGGCGGTGAGGTGCCTATAGCGGGAGTTGCCGGAGATCAGCAGGCCGCGCTGTTCGGACAGTGCTGCTTTGAGGCCGGTGATGTGAAGAACACCTACGGAACAGGTTGTTTCCTCCTCATGAATACGGGGGATAAGGCAGTTGACTCGCAGCAGGGACTTCTCACCACCATAGCCATAGGACTTGACGGAAAAGTCAGCTATGCGCTTGAGGGAAGTGTGTTTGTGGCTGGAGCAGCCATCAAGTGGCTCAGGGATGAGATGAAGCTCATAGACAATGCAGCGGACACTGAGCGCATTGCTCTGTCTGTGCCGGACAGTAATGGTGTATATGTGGTACCTGCATTTACGGGACTTGGCGCTCCTTACTGGGATGCGTACGCCAGAGGGGCAGTGTTCGGCCTTACAAGGGGAACAAATAAGGCGCACTTTGTCAGGGCGACAGTCGAATCGCTGGCATATGAGACATCGGATGTTCTTGCGGCTATGGAGATGGATGCAGGACTTTCAATCACAAGCCTTCGAGTGGACGGCGGTGCAAGTGCCAATGACTTCCTGATGCAGTTCCAGGCAGATATAGAGAATGCCGAGATTGTGCGGCCTGTGATCACGGAGACAACAGCTCTGGGAGCTGCATATCTGGCTGGACTTGCGGTTGGCTACTATGATAGTCTGGATGAGATCAAGGGTTACTGGAAGGCCGACAGAAGATTTAAGCCGGGGATAACTGAGGATAAGAGGGAGACGCTCCTTGCAGGCTGGAAGGATGCTGTGGAGAGAACGAGAGTGACAAGGTGAATATAAAAATATATATAGAAAGAAAAAAACAATGGGTAATGAGAAAAGTAGGAGGGACTTATGTATTTAGTATTTGATGTAGGGGCAACATTTATAAAGTATGCGTTAATGGACGATGAGGGCAATATATCGGGAAAGGGTAAGACGCCAACCGACAGATATGCCGAGGCTGGAACTCCGGCATTTGTGGCGCAGATCAAGAAGGTGTGTGACGAGAAGGTACTGGACTGTGACATAACAGGAATTGCCATGGGTCTTCCTGGACAGATAGATGTTGAGCGCGGCATAGTGTACGGCGGTGGCGGGATCAAGTATCTTGATGGTGCACATCTTGGTGATCTCATATCAGAGGCATGCGGCGGTGTGCCTGTAGCCCTCGAGAACGATGGCAAATGTGCGGCTCTCGCAGAGGTGTGGCTGGGCAATGCCAGCGCGGCTGCAAATGCAGCAGTCGTTGTCGTGGGTACAGGAATCGGCGGTGGAATAATCATTGACAGAAAGATCCACAGAGGCAAGAGACTTCTGGCAGGTGAATTGTCATATGCCCTCATGAACATGACAAGGGAAGAAGCTGATGATGTCAGATGCTGTGAAGAGCTGACTGTTGAGGAGACATTTGAATATAACCCGTTCATGGTAACCTCAACATGTACTGCAAGTTCCATTACATACAAGGCATCCAAGATCATGCATATGAAGCCTGAGGAGGTGACCGGTGAGATGGTATATCAGTGGATAGATGAGGGCAATCAGGAGATCGTAGATATGGTTGAGGATTCATACTTCTCCATAGCAAAGCTCTGCTGTAACCTGTACATGACGATAGATCCGGATGTCATACTTATTGGAGGCGGAATGAGTGCCAACCCGAACTTTGTTCCGGGGGTTAAGAAGTATGTGGACAAGATAAGAAAGATTACAAAGACCTATGATGGCATGGTTATCGACACATGCAAGTTCCGCAATGATTCGAATCTTCTTGGCGCGCTTTACAACTATAAGCAGAAGTATGAGGGTGTGAAATAAAATCGCAATAAAACAAACGTAAGGTGGGGATGAACTGGAACAGATGGTTCATCTCTTTTATAAATACTACTGAAAATGTAAATCTATGGAGGGAAAATTATGATAATCACAAAGAAACATGGACTCTCGGAGAATTTTCTCTGGGGAGCATCAACAAGCGCATATCAGGTTGAGGGCGCCAATCTGTCACACGGCAAGGGCCCGAGTGTGCAGGACATCAAGACAGTTCCAGCGGGAACAAGTGAGCTGGACGTGTGCGCTGATTTTTACCATAGATATGCAGAGGATATAGCCCTCATGGCTGAGATGGGATTCAGGACATTCAGATTCTCCATCGCGTGGAGCAGAGTCCTCCCAGAGGGAACCGGCAGAGTCAACCAGGAGGGAATTGACTTCTACAACAATGTGATAAATGAGTGCCTTAAGTATGGAATCGAACCTCTTGTCACAATGTTCCATTTTGATCTTCCAGCAGCACTGGAGAAGAAAGGCGGATGGTCGAGAAGAGAGAGTGTTGACGAGTTTGTTGAATTTGCAAAGCTTCTCTACACAAATTATGGCGACAGAGTAAAGTACTGGCTGACTATCAATGAGCAGAACTTGCTCACACTTGTGGGTGACGTGATTGGAACCTGCAACATGGAGGGCGTGACAAATAAATACAAGAAGCTTTATCAGGAGAATCACCACATGCTCCTTGCCCAGGCAAAGGCCATGAAGCTTCTCCATGAGATGTGTCCTGGTGCAAAGATTGGTCCTGCACCAAATATTTCACTGGTATATCCTGCCACATGCAAGCCGAAGGATGTCCTGGCAGCACAGAACTTCAACGCGATAAGAAACTGGCTTTACCTTGATATGGCAGTGTATGGAAGATACAACGACCTGGTGTGGAAGTTCCTTGAAGAGCATGACGCTATCCCTGTTATTGAGGCTGGAGATATGGATATCATGGCGCAGGCAAAGCCTGATTTTATAGGTTTCAATTATTATAACACTGCAACGGTTGAGTGGGATGACAGCCCGGTTGCTGTGACGGACTCAGAAAAAAAGGATCAGCAATCAGCCGGTATTGAGCCGGGGGTATACAAGGCGTATCCAAATCCAAATCTTCTCCGCACAGAGTTTGGCTGGGAGATAGACCCTGACGGCTTCAGGGCAACTATAAGAGAGATGTACAGCAGATATCACCTTCCTATGATTGTGACAGAAAATGGTCTTGGCGCATATGACAAGCTTACAGAGGACGGCAGGGTACACGACGACTATCGTATAGAGTACTTAAGAAAGCATATAGAGCAGATTAAGCTGGCAGCAGACGAGGGTGCAGAGATGATGGGTTACTGCCCATGGTCAGCGATCGACCTCGTGTCAACTCACGAGGGAATCACCAAGAGATACGGATTTATATATGTCAACAGAGATGAATTCGACATGAAGGATCTTGCGAGATACAGAAAGGATTCCTTCTACTGGTACAAGAAGGTCATCGAGACCAACGGCGAGGATCTGAGCTAGCTTGTAGTTGAGTAAAAGCACTGGGAGACTGGTGTTTGAGTTATAATAGGACCAAGTTAGATGAAACCCAGTAAAATCAAGGGGTTATGCCTAATTTAGTCCTTATTTTTATACCAATTTAGCGGTAGATAAGGCAGCGCTGTTATATCAAAACCGAAAATCCAAGTCAGTATCACAGATGTCCACAATCAGTCTGAGAGTGAATCTGTGCGCTTAGATTAGGTACAATTTTATATCAAAACATTTAGTGAGGACTAAATTAGCATTTAAGATGGAATATTCCATCAGCTGGTTTGGTCCTCTTTTTATTTGAGAGGAGTGGTCGAATGGGCAAGGTGTTAATTTGGTTCGTAATCATTATTAGTACAGTGGTTCTCTACTGTCTTATGAAAGTTAAGGCAGAGAGTGATGAACTGTATGAGGAATTAATGAAAAAGCATTTTTATGGCAGGTCTGATGATATTCCTGCATCTGACAAAACCGAGCACTTGAAAGGGTGTGGGTAATTATATGAAATTTTGCAAAACAATAATGCAGACAATACAGAAAAGGAGTGAAAGGAACATGAATAACAAGTTAGAAGTAATCGGCATTGATCATGGTTGGTCAATGATGAAAACAATCTTTCAGGTATTTGTCACAGGAGTTACAAAGGCAGTGCTTGCACCTATGAAAGCAGTGAAAAAGATGCTTGTATCAATGAAGCTTCATCTGGACGCTTCGATTGATAAGTTGGATAATCTGGCTATGAATGTGCAGCTTGATAAGGAAAAGCATATGGAAAATGCGAAAGCACAGGAACAGACAGAGCCGGAGAGGGCAGAAGCTGAGCGAGTAGAAGCAGAGATTGTATATTCGCCGATGGTCGCTGAACCACAGGAGTATCAGTATAATGCAGATGCATTTGAGGCTAGAGGTGCGGATGAGGTGAAGCAGGAAGCGCCACATAAGGAAGTATCAAAGGTAAGAGAAGATAAAGCCAGATAGATATGAGGACGTGGGAGAGATTCTGCGTCCCAACGTCCGTGTGGGCTTGCTTTTATTCGGATATTCGTATATAATGTATCGTGTTGAGTATTATCCATGTGGAGGTGCGGTATGAACGGGATCAAGGGCTATATCTCCATTCGGGAGGCGTCTTACCGTTGGGGCGTGTCAGAGCGGCGGGTCAACCAATACTGCGCCGAAGGGCGGATCCCCGGCGCGTCCCGGTTCGGGCGTTCATGGGCGATCCCGGAAAATGCGGAGAAACCGTCCGACCCGCGCTTTCAAGGACAGCACCGCGATTCCGGCAGGACAAGCACCTGACGGATACCCCTCTGCATGGGAAGCATCCGCAAAAAGGAGGTGAACGCTATGGCCTGCGACGAGAGCTTGTACCGCCAATATCTGAACGGCGACGACGAAGGGCTCAATGCCCTGATGAAAAAATACGGCGACCCCCTGACCCTGTATATCGACGGCTATCTGCACGACGTTCACGAGGCGGAGGAGCTGATGCTGGACGTTTTCGCCTATCTGTTCACCAAAAAGCCGAAGATACGGGACGGCAGCTTCAAGGCGTATCTCTATAAGGCGGCGCGGCACATGGCGCTGCGCCATAAGAGCAAACGGAAGCCCCTGTTCAGCCTCGATACGCTGACCGGCGAGCCGGACGGACGGCTGCTGGCGGAGGAGGTCATCCGGACGGAGGAGCGCAACCGCGTCCTGCATTGCTGCATGAGCGAAATAACCCCGGACTATCGGGAAGTCCTCTATCTCACCTATTTTGAGGATATGAGCTACGCGCAGGCGGCGGAGGTCACGGGAAAAACAGTAAAACAGATCACCAACATGGTGTATCGCGGAAAAAAGAGCCTGCGAAGGCTCTTAGAACGGGAGGGGATCACAGATGCGGAGTCATGAGGAGCGCGTCGCGGAGACAAAGCGGCGCATCGCCAAAATTGAGCGGGAGAAACGGCGGCGGCGCAATACGGTCACCATGGCTTCCGCCGTGGCGGCGTGCCTTGCGTTGCTCATCGGCGCGTCCCTCGCCATGCCCGGCATTGCCGCGAGCATCCAGACAGGCGACTACTCCGGCTTTGAAACGGCGGCAAGCATCTTTCACGGCGGCGCTGCCTTGGGATACATCGTCATCGGGCTGCTGGCTTTTTTACTCGGCGTGTGCGTGACCGTTCTGTGCTTCCGGCTGCGTCAGATGAACCGTGAGGACGGGCAGGACAAGGAAAGCGAGGATGCGCATGGAGCTGATTGAGAACCTGCTGCAACTACTGGTCACGTTTGTCGGCGTGGTGCTTTCGGGTATCGCCTACCGCAAAAGCCGCAGGCCGGCGTATTTCCTGCTGCTGTGCTTCTACGGCTGCTTTGCCCTCGGTGCGCTCTACTGGACGCTGTACCTGCTGCTGTTCGACACCACGCCGCGGGTCTTTTATGTGTCGGAGTTCGGCTGGGTGGCCAGCGTAATTTTCCTGCGCATTTTGCAGGCCACGCTCACCACTCAGGACGAGCGCAGCTTCCGCAGCCGCTCTGCATGGCTTTCGCCGCTGATCGGCGTACCGCTACTGGCGTTCTACTGCACCTTCGGGGACATCCTCTCCAACCTGATCTGGTGCGGCATGATGATTTGGCTCTCCTTCTGCGCCATCCGTGGACTGGTCTACGCCAATGGGCAGACAGGCACGGCGCGGAATATGCGGTACTACCACATCGGCGTGCTGTGCTTTGCGTTCGCGGAGTATCTGCTCTGGACGGTGGGCTGTTTCTGGCCGGATACCTCACCGGCCAGCCCCACCTTCTGGTGCGATATGCTGCTGACGCTTGCGATTCTGGGGTTGCTGCCCGCCACGAGAAAGGCGGTGGACGCATGACCTACATCGAAAACATCTTCCTCTGCATGGTATCTCCCCTGCTGGTGGCCGCTTTGTGCATGGGCAGGCGGCAGCTCCGCTTCTTCCTGTTCTGCATTGCCGGGATGGGGGTGTGCCTGCTTTCGGCCTATATCAACACCTTCCTCGCGGCGGTGTGTCAGGCGGACGCCCTTGCCGCCACGGCGGAGATCGCGCCGGTGGTGGAGGAAATGATGAAGCTGCTGCCGCTGGTGTTCTATCTTCTGGTGTTTGAGCCGGAGAGCGAGAGAATTAAGCCCGCCGCCATCACGCTCGCCCTGAGCTTCGCCACCTTTGAAAACGTGTGCTATCTCATCCAGAACGGCGCGGACCGCTTCTCCTTCATCTTCTTCCGGGGCTTCGGCACGGGAGCCATGCACGTCCTCTGCGGTCTGATCGTGGGCGGCGGGCTTGCATACACATGGCGGCGGACGTGGCTGAAGATCGCGGGCACCTGCGGGCTGCTGGGCGCGGCCATCACCCTCCACGCCATCTACAATCTGCTCATCGCCCACGGCGGCGCGGCGCAGTACATCGCCTACGCCCTGCCGGTGCTGCTGGTGGCGGCGGGAAGATGGTCTGTTTTCCGATTATCGCGGAAGTAATAACCGAATATCCACTCCTTGAGAGCTGCTTTTTGGCGGCTCTCAAATTTTTTTGAAAAATTTTGCGTTTTGGGTGAGAGTTTTTTCGATTTTTTGTACCTATATAAGTGAAAGGGTTTTTATCACAGTTCCAGACAAACCGGAAAGGGGGTTCAAACGATATGTACGATACCGCAAGACGGGTCGCATTCGTCAAGCAGCGGGTGCGGGAAAACAACCGCCGGAGGCAGCGGCGCGAGGTAATAAGTCTCTCCGCAGCGTGTATGCTGCTGTGCGCGGCGCTGATGCAGACAGCGGGCACGGTCGTCGGGCCGGGGCAACCGGAAGCATGGGGCGTGTTCGGCTCGATGCTGCTGCGGCAGGACGCGGGCGGCTATGTGCTGGTGGCTGTCGTCTCCTTTGCCGCGGCGGCGGCGATCACTGCGCTGTGTTTCCGGCTCAAAAACAGGGAAAACCAGAAAAAAGGCGGGGCGGACAAACCAGCCCCGCAAGAACAGGAGGAGAAAAGCCAATGAAGAAACGAATACTCAGCATCCTGCTCGTGTGCTGCATGGTGCTGACACTGCTGCCGACAGCGGCCTTTGCTGCGGGTGAGCTACCGGATGTCAAACTTTCCGTCCCAACGACGTTTGACAAGATAGTGGACCTTACGGGGCAGAACAAAGAATTGAAAATCAAGGACAGCAAGACCTATCTGATCAAGGGCTCCACAGATCCGAACTGGTATTTTCAGTACCGGATCAAAATTGATGGCAAGAACAATACACCGCACATCTTTCTGGACGGTGTCCGCCTTCAGGCACCCGAGGACGGCCCTGCCATCGAGCTTTACGGCGGTGCCTCTGCCTGTCTGTACTTTATCGGCAACGACAGCGAGCTGATCGGCGCGGAGAACTTCGCCGCACTGCAGAAAAACAAAACCGAGGGTTATCTCCGGGTTCTGGTGCAGACGGGGACAAAGCTCACGTGTGAAGGCGGCAGGTATGGCGCTGGCATCGGAGGCTCAAAGGTCGGAATCAAGAAGTTCTCGCAGGGACACGGCATGAACCTTCATTTCGGCTCTCTGGCGACGGATATCTATGGCGGTGAGATTCTTGCGACCAGCGGCGTATACGGTGCGGGTATCGGCGGCGGTCAGGGCGGCGTCGGCGAGCAGATTTATGTGTATTCCGGCAAGCTGACGGTGCGGTCCGTTTCGGAAGGCGCAGGGATCGGTGGCGGTCAGGGCGGCCCCGGACGCTTTATTTATATCAAGGGCGGCACGGTGAATGCCGGCAGCGAGTCAGGCGGAGCAGGAATAGGCAGCGGCGATCAAGACGGACAGAACAAGTCGGAAGATGCGCATCATATCGAGATTTCCGGTGGAACGGTCGAAGCTTGGAGTAACTATGCCGGCGCAGGAATCGGTGGCGGAAGAGGCGGTTCGGGCTATGACATTTCCATCACTGGCGGCGTGGTGAGGGCGCAGGGCTACTTGGGCGCGGGCATCGGCGGCGGCATGAACGGCAACAGCGGGAACATTCTGATCAAGGACACAACGCTGACTGCGCTGGCCTTTCCGCTTTATCAGGACTACGGTTATACAGAGCTGTCTGCATCCGCGGTCGGAAGAGGCTCGAACCGGGCGTACTACATGGCAGTGATGCAAGATCAGGAATTTGCAATGATTATAGAAGAGAACATCAAAATCGGAGCCTCGGACGGGAAGTCCGTGTGGCTGAGCGCGACAGGGTGGCAGTGGCGCCACAACCAGGAACCGTATAAGAAGTACTGGGGCACCACAACGGAGCTTCTTATCCCCAACGAAAATGGGCGCGTGGACCTGCAGCGGTTGAGCCTGCCATATGCCTACAATTACGGCAGAGTGATCAGCAAGCTGGAGCTGCGCTGCGAGGAAAGCACATGCAGCCATGAACTGGGTTGGACGGACCGGGACGGCTGCCACATCTGGGCCTGTGTGAAATGCGGCGCGCGGGACCCCGCTGCGGAAATGTCCAAACAAAACGCCAAACACATTCCCGGCGACTGGGGCAATCAGAAGCAGCTCTGCACTGTGTGCGGCCATGTGATGGGAACGGACACGAAGGCGCCGGTGCTGGAGGGTTTGAATGACGGTGAGAGCTACACCGTCGAGGATACCATCGATGGAAATCCCGGCGCGTACACCTTCACCGTGAGCGACCCGGCTGCATCGGGAGAGACGTCCTCCGGCATCAAGTCGGTGACCATCAACGGCGAGCCGCAAGACGGCCCCACCTATCGTCTCCCCGCGCCGGATGGCGGCAACAATGACGCGGGAGCGGAATATACCGTGGTCGCGACTGACAACGCGGGAAACGAAACTACGGCGACAGTCAGAACATACAGGTGGCACCACGTGAAGGTCATCAGCCCGGACGGCAACGGAACGGCTTCCGCATCTCCTGACAAGGCCGTGGCTGGTACGGAAATCACCCTGACCGCAACGCCCAAAGAGGACTACCGCTTCAAGGAGTGGCAGGTCGTATCTCCGGCAGGGCTTGTAATCACCAACAACAAGTTCACCATGCCGGACAGCAATGTGGAGGTCAAAGCTATCTTCGAGGAGGACGCGCCTACCGCCCCTACCGAGCATACCGTCAGATTCAATGCCAACGGTGGCGGCGGCACAATGGCAGATGTCACCGGCGTTTCCGGCAGCTACACCCTGCCCGCCTGCGGTTTTACTGAACCGGAAGGCAAGCAGTTCAAGGGCTGGTCAACCAGTGCCGACGGTTCGGTTATTTCCGGCACGACCTATGAAGTAAGCTCGGATACTACCTTCTATGCAATCTGGGAGAGTAAAGAGTATTCCATCATCGTAACGGACGGCAAAGCGACAATCGGTGCAGGAAGCGAAATCAGTAAAGCGGCGCAAGGCACAACCATTACTCTGACCGCAAATGCGGCTCCTGACGGTAAGGTGTTTGATAAGTGGATAGTAGAAAGCGGCAACACTACTCTTGAAGATGCGAACAGTGAAACCACTACTTTCATAATGCCTGACAGTGAAGTCAGCGTGAAAGCGACCTACACAATTCCCCATACCCATACCTACGATCAGGAAATTCAGAAGCCGGAAACCCTCAAGTCGGCTGCCGACTGCACCAACGATGCAGTATATTTCAAGAGCTGCTCCTGCGGAGAGATCAGCACAACAGAAACCTTTACAGCGGCAGGTACACAGCTCGGGCACGCATGGGCAAGCGATTGGAGCAAGGACACAGACAATCATTGGAAAGAATGCTCTCGCTGCCACGAAAAGAAGGACGAGGCGGCTCACGATTATGGTAGCGATAACATCTGCGACACCTGCGGATATGACAAGACCGTACCGCATACGCACAATCTGACCCTCGTTCCCGCAAAGGCTCCTACTTGCACGGAGAAAGGCAACACGGCATATTACACCTGCGACGGCTGTGACAAGTGGTTTGAGGATGCAACCGGTGCATCCGAAATTACCGACAAGACAAGCGTAATCCTTGCGGCAACAGGTCATAGCGCTTCCGACTGGAAGTCCGATAATACCGATCACTGGAAAGAGTGCACCGTTGTCGGCTGCGGCGTGATCATCGAGGGCAGCAAGGCGGCGCATACCGCCGGTGAATGGATTATCGACACTCCGGCAACAGCTACCACAAGCGGCTCAAAGCATAAGGAATGCACCGTCTGCGGTTATACGATGGCAACTGAAACTATCTCGGCAACCGGCGGCGGTGAGCATACTCACAGCTATGGCAGCGAGTGGAAGAACGATGCCGACAACCACTGGCATGAGTGCTCCTGCGGCGATAAGAAAGATACTGCAGCGCATACCGCCGGCGAATGGATCATCGATACCCCGGCAACAGCTACCACAAGCGGCACAAAGCATAAGAAATGCACCGTCTGCGGTTATACGATGGCAACCGAAACTATCCCGGCAACCGGCGGCGGTGAGCATACTCACAGCTACGGCTCCGACTGGAAGAACGATGCTACGAACCACTGGCATGAGTGCTCTTGCGGAGATAAGGCCGATAAGGCGGCACACGACTTCAAGTGGGTTGTTGATAAGGAAGCGACCGCAACGCAAAAGGGCTCCAAGCATGAGGAGTGCAGGGTTTGCGGCTACAAGAAGGCGGCAGTTGAGATTCCGGCTACCGGAACACCGACTGAGCCGGGCAAGCCGACCGATTCGGATTCTCCGCAGACCGGTGACAACAGCAATATGATCCTCTGGATCGCACTGCTGTTTGTCAGCGGCGGCGTAGTGATCGGCATCATCGTTTACAGCAAAAAGAAGAAAGAAAACGCTGAATAAATCAGCTGCGAACCTTTGAGCAAAGGGCGGTGACGGACATTGCCGTCATCGCCCTTTCGCTTGGACTGGAGAAGAAATCTTCCATTGATTTATAGCCTGTCCACTTCATAAAGTGACGTATGTTGTTGATATAGGTATCTGCAGTTCGGGAGGACCTGTTACGAATCAGGCATTCCTCTCTGAGCTTGTTAAAATATTTTTCGTACATAATAAACCTCCATGATACTAGTAACGTTAATGAGTCACTGCCATCATGGAGGTTCACGTATTAAAGATACCCTCTTGAGAAAAAGAGATTCTGGTGTTATTCTATTCATGGCAGTGTTAATGATGAACCTGTTCGATTGTTATTTTGTGGTGATTTAACAATACTACTTTTAGGGCTCATTATCTACTGCCTTTTTAAGTTAAAGAGAAAACTGTGCCACAGCCTTCGCAGGCCATCGCACAGCGATTTAGTTCAATTTCAGTTTGCAGAGCTGAGAAGATGAGTTGGACATAATACCCAGCTCAATCTTCCACATGGAAGACATCTTCCACCAGCATATTAAAGTATTTTGAAATCCTAAGCATAAACTCGGCGGAGGGGGTGCTGTCCCCACGCTCTATCCTGCCGACAGTTTTGGTGCTGTATCCGATAGCAGCGGCAAGGTCATCCTGGTAAATGCCACGCTGTTCTCGGATTTCTCGGATATTATTGGTAACCGCCATAAAAATCCCTTCTTTCAGTTCTATAGATATTTTCTTATTGTCAATTATGCAAAATGATGTGTCCGATAAAAAGGACTTGCAATTTTATCGGCAATGCCCTGTAATAGCAGAAGCATCAGATTTTCCAAGAACTTTTCCAAATATGTCTAAGCGGTCATTTTCACTAACCTTGATAGGTGCATACTTTTCATTAAGCGAGATAAGGAAGATTCCGTCTGTATCGTTTTGCAATTTTTTAATATAGGCTTCTCCGTTTAGAGCGAAGATGCCGATTTCTCCATTAGCAACAGATTCCTGCTGTAATACCCATGCAATCTGACCGTCGTGGAATTCAGGTTCCATACTGTCACCACTAATACGGACACCGAAAGTAGTATCTTCCGGTAAGATAGATTCATCTATACATACAGTCTCTTTCGGTCCGTCTACAAGGAAGTTACCGGTTCCGGCTGATACAGCATTTTCAAAAATATCAATGCTTCGGAATGGAATTATCTTAGCAGTCTGCTTTTCATACATTCCGGATGCGTGGAGCAGATTAATATAATCCATAGCTTTTTCCCTGCCTTCATCAGTAAGTGATGAAAAATGATCAGCAGGATTTACTCCAAAATATGCTTCATACATGTTAGTAATACCAAGGATTCTACACACTTTGTAAAATATGGTAACGCTTGGTTCAGCAAGATTTCTCTCCCAGTTGGATATGGCTTTATAGGAAATGGTAATGCCTTCCTTTGCCAGTTCATCAGCGAGGTCTTGCTGGAGCAAGCCTTTCTTTTTTCTATATGATGAAATGATTTCTCCGATTGAGTACATACATACGCCTCTTTTCTTTCATTTTGTTGATTTCTAATGTCTCTTTTCACTCCATAGTATATAGCAACAGTACCAATTATTCAAACTAAAAATCCAATATAATGAGAAAAAAGGACACATGTGTCCGTTGATAGTCGATTATTCTTGGGGGTATACTATGCCCTGTAAGAAACATTACTCATATACTTGGACTAAAGGTTATGGTAATGACAGATTAAATGCAGGAGGGGATGCAGATGGGAGACAGGGTAATACTTCATTCAGATATCAACTGTTGTTATGCTTCGATTGAACATTTGCATCATCCTGAGCTTGCAGGAAAGCCACTGGCAGTAGGCGGTGACCCGGAGGCAAGACATGGGATTGTCTTAACAGCTGACTATATTGCCAAGAAGTACGGTGTGAAAACAGAAATGGCACTCTGGCAGGCAAAGCAGGTCTGTCCGGACATAACATTTGTATCACCAAGAATGGACTTATATCTTCGGTTTTCAAGAATGGCGCATGAGATATATGCAGAATATACGGACAGACAGGAGCCGTATGGAATTGATGAGTGCTGGCTTGATGTGACAGGGAGCAGTTCCCTTAAAGGAGATGGATTGCTTATCGCACAGGAAATCAGCAGGAGAATGAAGTCAGAGCTTGGCATCACAGTAAGTGTTGGTGTTTCTTTCAATAAGATATTTGCAAAGCTTGGTTCCGGAAGCAGCAGAAGTGGTTAAGCTGATATTTGAACTGACCGCACAGGGCAAAAGTAAAACGGAAGTGGCAAATTACCTAAATGCTCAGGGTATTGATACACCATCTGCATATAAAAAGAGAAAAGGAAGCAGAAACTTTTTTCATGTAGTTGAAGTAAAAAGTCTGTGGAGTACTTCTTCTATCCGGGATATATTAAACGATGAAGTTTATCTTGGAAAACTGATATGGAATAAAACTAAGAAGAGGATAGGCAGCAATAACACTTCAAGCTATGTTCCTAAAGACGAATGGATGGTGATAGAAAATTGCCATGAACCCATTATTACTCAGGAATTATTTGATATGGCACACGCTAATTCAAAAAAATGTGTTCGTTTAAAGCGTGGTAAGAGAAACTATAATCCGTTTTATTATTGTGGTGTGTGTGGCAGAGCTTTAGCACCCAGCAAAAGGATAAAAGGTGACATTCTTCTTTGTTACTCGTCAAGAATTGAGGAAAATTCTCCATGCAAAAACAACAGGGTGGAAATTGCCAAGGTTGAAGATGCAATCATGAAAATTGTAAATATGTATGCAACAGCTTATCTGGATGAGAAAGGAATAAAGAAAGCTGGTAAATCGAAAGAAGTATCTCCGGAAGAAAAGATTGCAACACTTGAAAAGAAGGTGAAGAGCCTCAGCAGTAAAAAGATGATGTTGTATTCTGATTATAAGGATGACAAGCTCACAAGAGAAGAGTATGTCAAGCGTTCAAAGGCGATGGTGGAGCAGATTGATGAATTGCATCAGGAAATCGAACAGCTTAAAACAGAAATACCGCCAGAAGATAATTCTTCTAGTAAGTTTGAGACACAGTTAGAAAGTATCATCAATATGGAATCTTTTGATAGAGAGAAAATCCAGAAGGTAATCAAAAAAGTGATTATCAATGGAGAGGACAATATAGAGATTGTATGGAATACAGATGATCCATTTTTCAAGTAAGATGGATGCTTATGGAGTTTGGAGTGTCGAGAAAATATGGCACTCCTTTCTTCTGCAGGCATAAGTATTGCTTTCAATATACTGCGATAGCAGGTATAATGGAAAGTGATATTTGAGGGTACAAAAAATCAATTTTTTTTTGGTCTAGGGTTGACACGAGCAGGGTGAGAGTTGCTTGAGATTTGTTTGGATTAACATGATCAAGTCAGATTATCTCAGATGACAGCGAAAACAAGAAAAAGATAAAAAAATTATCCCAGAATCGACCCAAATAGCCCAAAGGATACAAAGTTCCAGAAAATTGTATCTTTTGGGTTGTTTTTTATTTATTTGCGATATAATTGTGCTAAAACGTAGATTTACTTGCATAAAAGATAAAATAAAGTCCTTGCATTAATTTATTTATGTGCTATACTAAATAAAGCCACTAACATACACCAACGCGTTAAAGTGACGTAAGTTTAAATTGAGAAAACTGAGGAGAAATATCTATAGGATACAAACTGGAAGACAGAGGTGTAGTAAATAGAATCAAACTGGAAAACAGCTTTGCAGTAAATAGACTCAGAAATATCAGAGAGAAAAACCAAAAGAGAAAAAGAGAAAATCAAAACAAAAAAACAAGAAGGAGGACACTATTATGATAGGCGGAGATCTGATCACCTACAGACCTGACATTCAGGTACTTGACGCAACAATAAGAGATGGAGGACTTGTCAACGATTTCTATTTTACTGACGAGTTTATAAGAGCCCTCTATGAAGCGAACATCAAGGCGGGGGTTGATTATATGGAATTCGGCTATAAGGCCTCCAAGGAAATGTTTGATGTGAACAAATTCGGCAAATGGAAGTTCTGCAACGAGGAGGATATAAGAGCCATCGTTGGAGAGAACAATACAGATCTGAAAATTTCAGTTATGGCTGATGTCGGAAGATGCGACTACAAGAAGGATATCATCGACAGAGCCGACAGTGTTATCGATCTGGTGAGGGTGGCGACATACATCAACACCATGCCTGCAGCCATCGAGATGATTGAGGATGCACATGCAAAGGGATACGAGACCACATGTAATATCATGGCAGTTTCAAAGGATCAGGAGTCGGATATCGATCTTGCCCTTGAGCTGCTTGGTAAGAGCAATGTAGATGGAATATACATTGTTGACAGCTACGGCTCACTGTACCCTGAGCAGATCAAGAAACTCGCGGAGAAATATGTCGCAGTTGGAGAGAAGTATGGCAAGAAGATAGGAATACATGCACACGACAACTTAAAGCTTGCCTATGCCAACACTGTTGAGGCAATGAGGAGTGGTGCGAGCATGCTCGATGGAACTGTAAGCTGTATGGGCAGGGGCGCAGGAAATTGTGCGCTTGAGCTTCTTCTTGGATTCCTCAGAAATCCAAAGTACAACCTGTACCACATCTTGAAGTTCATAGAGCAGTACATGGTTCCGCTCAAGGCAAAGGGAGATGCAGTATGGGGCTATGATGTGCCATACATGCTGACCGGAATGCTGAATCAGCATCCAAGGGAAGCCATCGATTTCATCAAGAATGAGAGACATGATTATGCAGATATGTACAGCTACCTTATGTACAGAGAGTAACATGCGGATTGTGGAACAACATATTTTACACTGTAGAATATGTGTAGCCGATAGAGACGCATAGTACAACATATATAGTGGGTTGGGTGCTTATTATGGTGCTCAAGATAAAGGGGAGGACTCCTGGTGTCAGTTATCGCTGGCATCAGGAGTTTTTCTTCTATTTTCCCGTCTGTGTGTTATAATCTGATATGTAGTGTCAAAATATGTCGAAAACAAAAAGAGATGTACTTTTGAAGATATATATGCAGTGTCAGCGCTGGAAAACAGATAGAAAAAACAGGAGGATGACAGCATATGAACATAGGAATATTAGGCGCAGGCAAGATTGCCGGCGTTATGGCGGACACGATAAACAGGATGACTGATGTGAAGCTGTATGCTGTAGGTTCGAGAAGCTGGGAAAAGGCAAATGAATTTGCCAACGAGTTTGCAATAGATAAAGCTTACGGAAGTTATGAGGAACTGGTCAGTGACGATGCGATAGATCTGGTATACATTGCAACGCCGCATTCGCATCACTATGAGCAAATGAAGCTCTGCATAGAACATGGAAGAAATGTGCTATGCGAGAAGGCATTTACCTACAATGCTGCACAGGCTGAGGAGATCGCAGATCTGGCAGCAAAGAAGAATGTGTACGTGGCAGAGGCAATATGGACGCGGTATATGCCGTCCAGACAGATGATAAATGAAATTCTGGAAATTGGCGTAATAGGTGATGTCAGGACTATGACATGTAATCTGTCCTACCCGATATCAAATATAGAGCGGCTTACCAACCCGGAGTTGGCAGGCGGAGCACTTCTGGATGTGGGAGTTTACGGATTGAACTTCATTGTCATGCATATGGGAAAGGATATCTCGGATATTGAGTCCTCTGTTATAATGCACGAGACTGGAGTAGACGGACAGGAGAGTATAACCGTCAAATACAGAGACGGCAGGATGGCAGTGACAACCCACAGCATGTACGGAAGATCAGACAGAAAAGGCATCTTTTACGGTGAGAAGGGATACATGATAGTCCAGAATATAAATAATCCACAGTGGATAGATGTATTTGACTGCGAGGACAGACTGATAAGACATGTGGATGTGCCAAAGCAGATAAGCGGCTACGAGTACGAGGTCATGGAAAGCCTTGATATGATCAGACAGGGACAGTTCCAGAGTAAATCGATGCCTTTGTCAGAGTCTATATATATGATGAAGCTTATGGATGACATTAGAAAAGGGTGGAATAAAAAGTGATAATTATATATATACTTGGCGGAATCATAGCCATATTTCTGATGTACATACTTTTTCTCTTCGTGTGCAGTCTGTTCGTGAGAACTGACAGGCAGTATACGGAGGACAGCAGGTTCTACAGGCATCTGCTGTATGGTGCCACCGGATTTGCCATGTGGTTTCTAAGAGTGAAAATGCATGTGACTGGCATGGAGAAGATTCCAGTGGATGTCAAACCACTCTTTGTGGGAAATCATCTGTCAAATTATGATCCGCTGATAGAATGGCATGTATTTAAGAAGTGGGATGTGGCATTTGTATCCAAGCCGGAGAATTTTAAGATACCGATATTCGGCAGGATCATCAGAAGATGCTGCTTTATGCCGATAGACAGATCAGATCCGGGTAAGGCATTGTCTACGATCAAGACGGCTACCGAGATTCTCCAGAAGGGAGATATGGCAGTTGGAGTATACCCGGAGGGAACGAGAAACAGACAGGGCGGACTTCTGCCATTTCACACGGGTGTTTTCAGGATAGCCCAGAAAGCGCATGCGCCGATAGTCGTCATGGCGATACACGGAACGGAGAATATCTACAGGAATGTGCTGAGGCGCAGATCTGACGTCTATATAGATGTGGTGGATGTGATACCTGCCGATGAGGTAAAAGCAATGAAGAAGAATGAGATCAGCGACAGGGTGAGACTTGTCCTTGAGAAAGATGAAAAGGGTAAAAACTATGGGAAAGAAGTACATTTTATATAATTCACTGGCGGGCAACGGCAAATGTATGTATGACGTGCAGGCACTTGCAGATACATATCCTGATGCGATACTCAAGAAGATGACAGAGATCGCTTCATATGCGGAGTTCATGGGATCGCTTGCAGAGGATGACGAGGTTATCCTGTGCGGCGGTGACGGAACGCTGAACATATTTGTGAATGACATAAAGGACATGGATGTGAAGAATACCATCTACTATTATGCCTCCGGAAGCGGCAATGACTTTGCAAAGGACATAGGACATAACAGTCATGACACTCCGGATTACCAGATAAATCAGTACATACAGCATCTGCCGGAGGTGACGATCAACGGCAAAAAGTGGCTGTTCATGAACAATGTTGGATTCGGAATAGACGGTTACTGCTGTGAGGAGGGCGACCGCCAGAGGACAAAGAATGAGAAAACTCATAAGAACAAGCCTGTGAACTATACGGCTATAGCTATCAAAGGCCTGCTCTACGCATTCAAACCGAGAAATGCTGTGGTGAAAGTGGATGGAGTCCGTCATGAATATAAAAATGCCTGGCTCGTGCCAACCATGAATGGCAGATATTATGGCGGCGGAATGATGGCTACCCCCGGGCAGGACAGACTGAATCCGGAGCATACAGTTTCGGTTATGGTGTTCCACGGCAAGGGCAAGCTTGGAACCCTTATGATTTTTCCTTCTATATTCAAGGGGGAGCATGTCAAGTACGAAAAGCATGTTGATATATTCAACGCAAAAGAGGTTGAGGTTGAATTTGATCGTCCGACACCACTTCAGATAGACGGTGAGACGATACTTGGAGTTACATCATATAAAGTTAAAGCGTGGAGCCTGGATCAGAAATAAAAAAGTTTTGAAAATCCGAATAATATAAAGTTCAAAAAACTTGCAAATATGCTGACGTCATTTATACTATTTTAATAGATTGTACGCTGAAAAAGGAGGTATTGTATGCGGGAGATGCGGAGAAGTGACAGGATGATAACAGATCGTGAAGAGATAGTGGATGTACTTGATTCGTGTAAGGTGTTCCGGATGGCGGTTCACGATGAAGAGGGAATGTACATAGTTCCGCTGAATTTCGGTTATACCTACGAGGAGGATGTTCTGAAGCTTTATTTCCACTCTGCCGGTGAGGGCAGGAAGGTGGATGCTCTGGCAGCGGATCCGAAGGTGGCCATAGAGATGGATACAGATCACTATCTGGTTGAGGGACCAAATGCCTGCAGCTTTGGTTATCTCTACAGCAGTATCATGGGAAATGGCACAGCCAGAAAGCTGACAGATCCTGAGGAAAAGTGCGAGGCACTCAACTGCCTTATGAATCATCAGCTTGCGAGAAATACCGAGAATATGAGATCGTTTGACAAGGTAGAAAAGAAGAAGTATAACTACTCAGACCAGATGCTGGCAGCGGTAAATGTGTATGAGATAGTTGTGGAAAATTTTACGTGTAAGTCAAGGCGATAAGTATATGGAATCTATGCAATTGCCATTGTGGTTTAAGGAATTGACGTAAAACATAATACAAATTATAATCAGACAGGATATAATGAAGCGATCATCAAGCAGACTCTTGATGATAAGTGATATAGCAGAAAGGTGAAAACAGGAGATGGATTACAACAAATTAGCGGATTTGATATTTGCAGATATAACAGATACAGTGGATGACCTTGAGAAGAGATTTCCGGAGAGAGAGCTTCCAGAGGGGGCAAGGGTAACAAGATTTGCGCCAAGCCCTACAGGATACATGCACATCGGTGGACTGTATGCAGCCATGATCTCAAGAAAGCTTGCAAAGCAGAGTGGCGGCGTGTTCTACCTCAGAATAGAGGACACTGACAGAAAGAGAGAGCTTGAGGATGGTGTAAATGAGATCATCAATTCGCTGAAGAAGTTTGACCTTGGATTTGACGAGGGACCATTTGAGGGTGGCGAGACTATATATGGCCCATATAAGCAGAGCGAGAGAAAAGAGATATATCAGACCTGTGTCAAGAAGCTTATGCAGGAGGGATATGCATATCCTGACTTTACAACAGCCGAGGAGCTTGATGAGATCAGGGCAAAGCAGGAGGCTGCAAAGGTTGACATAGGATATTACGGCGAGTATGCAGTAGGAAGAAATCTGACATACGAGCAGATAGAGGAGAAGCTTGCAGCGGGCGAGCCATATGTCGTGAGACTCAAGAGTCCGGGCGAGGCAGGAAAGACTGTTATCTACAGCGATCCTATCAGGGGCAAGATCGAGATGCCTGAGAATATCATGGATGTGGTACTTCTGAAGTCAGACGGAATACCTACATACCATTTTGCACATGCAGTTGACGATCATTTCATGAGGACAAATCTTGTCATCAGAGGTGACGAGTGGCTTGCATCATATCCACTCCACAAGCAGCTCTTTGATCTGTGTGGATTTGCGCTTCCAAAGTATGCGCACATCGCACCTATCATGAAGCTTGAGGTTACAGTGGACGAGGAGGGCGAGCACCAGAGAAAGAGAAAGCTCAGCAAGAGAAAGGACCCGGAGGCTGCGGTTGGCTTCTATGCAGAGCAGGGATTCCCATCAGTCAGCGTGCTTGAGTACCTTATGACAATAGCAAACTCCAACTACGAAGAGTGGCATGCAGCACATGCAGACAAGACAATAGACGACTTTACATTATCACTCAAGAAGATGCCTGTCAGCGGCGCACTTTTTGACATGGTGAAGCTTAATGATGTCAGCAAGGAGATGATCTCAAAGCTCACAGCCGAGGAGTGTTACGACCTCATCATGGAGTGGGCAAAGGAGCATGACGAGAACATATACACATTTGGCACACAGGACAAGGACGGCTTCATGAAGACCATCAACCTGTGGAAGATGTCAGGCAAGAAGGTCCGCAAGGACGTCGGCAAATGGTCAGATCTGCGCGCGATGTTCGGTTATCTGTACACACCTGAGGATGAGCTGGATCTCCAGTATGAGATAGACGAGAAGTACACACCGGAGATGATCACAGAGGTTATCGAGGAGTACAAGAAGGATCTCTTCCTTGACTCAGAAGACTGGTTCTCAAGCATGAAGGTCATGGGCGAGAAGATCGGCTACTGTCCAAATGTCAAGGAGTACAAGCAGAATCCTGACGGATACAAGGGTAGCATCACAGATGTATGTACCATAGTAAGAGTTGCCATAACAGGCAAGCAGAACTCACCTGACCTGTTCACCATCATGAACGTGATAGGAAAAGACAAGACCGTGGGCAGACTGGACAAGTTCCTTGCGTGGGTGAATAGATAGGATGTATCAATTGGATGTGCACATTAAGTTGACATAGTCTGTATCGTGTTTGACATAACCATGCAGGAGCGCTCCCGCTCAACTCAGGCTGCAGCGGCACTAGCGCTCGCAGGCTCACTGAGAGCCGGCGCCTTCGTATGTCCTGCATCAGTTAATGTCAAAACGATTACAGATTGTACTATATACTTGTGCACATCCAATTGATGAAGATTGGTTAAAATATATTTAGAAGGGATTGGATTACTATGAACAAGAAGATATATGACGGTTATACATATGTAGACGGTGGCGTGTGCGCGGCCAAGGGTTTCACGGCAAATGGACTTAACTGTGGACTGAACCCTGATAAGAACAAGAATGATCTTGGAATGGTATTTTCAGAGGTGCCATGTGTGGCAGCAGGCGTGTATACACAGAACAAGGTGAAGGGCGCACCGGTCACAGTTACCAAGGAACACCTGAAGAAATCTGGCAACAAGGCACAGGCAGTCATTGTGAACTCCAAGAATGCCAACACATGCAACGCGGATGGAATAGAGAAGGCTGAGAAGATATCCCAGCTTGCAGCGGATGCCCTGGGTATAGATGTGAACCTTGTCATCAATGCTTCAACAGGTGTCATCGGACAGATCATCCCTATCGAGCCATTTGAGGAGCATATGAAAGAACTTGCAGACGGTCTCACAGCAGACGGCAACGACAAGGCGGCAAATGCTATCATGACCACAGACACAGTTGATAAGCAGGTTGCTGTCCAGTTTGATATAGACGGTGTGACATGTACTTTAGGCGGTATGGCAAAGGGAAGCGGAATGATCCATCCAAATATGGCTACAACGCTTAACTTCATCACATCAGACATAGCCATCACATCAGAGCTGATCCAGAAGGCGCTCTCAGAGATCGTAAAGGTTACATACAACTGCCTCTCCGTAGACGGAGATCAGTCCACAAATGATACCCTGACAGTCATGGCAAATGGCCTTGCTGGCAACAAGCTCATCGACACGGAGAACGAAGCTTATGAGAAGTTCAAGAAGGCCCTCTATATAGTTATGGAGTGCATGACCATGATGCTTGCATCAGACGGTGAGGGAGCAACCAAGATGATCGAGTGTACAGTTGCAGGGGCACCTGACCTTGACACAGCCATTATCGTGGCAAAGAGCGTTATCCGTTCCCCACTTACAAAGTGTGCTATGTTCGGCGAGGATGCCAACTGGGGACGTATTCTCTGTGCCATCGGATATGCGGAGGCTGACTTTGATATAGACAAGGTTGCAGTAGATCTCGAGTCGGAATTTGGCGTGGTTCCAGTATGCCGCAACGGCGCAGGCGTACCATTCTCAGAGGAGAAGGCAGCCAAGGTATTGAGCTCAGATGAAATCCACATCAACATAGATCTCGGAATCGGCGATGTTACAGCCAAGGCATGGGGCTGTGACCTGACATATGATTACGTGAAGATCAATGGGGATTATCGTTCATAGGTTTTACTCGTAAATAAAAATAAGACACTGATCAAAATGATGTTGGTCAGTGTCTTATTTTTTTATGGGAAATGGCTGTTTGCAGCCGGAAACACCAGTTATGTAATTCATATCAACATTGTAATACCTGGCAAGTTCGATAAGACATTCAATCGGCATGCGAACTTTGCCTTTCTCGTAGTCAGAATATGTTGTCTGTGCAACATGTATTATATTTGCAACCTGAGTCTGGTTAAGGTCATTGTCTTCGCGAAGAGATTTGATTATTTCATAATAATGCATTAGGTACTCCTGAGTCACTGAAAAAATATACTTTTATAAAATATATTACAAATGTTCATTGAAATTGACTTTTAACGGGCATTCCGTTAAAATGAGAAGCAATAGGATATTAGCAAAAGAAAAATGGGGGGATGCACTTGGCAAATAATGAAGATTGTGTTTTTCTTGAGTAGTTTGTAGGAAGAGGAGGAAAATTTATGAGTATGAATGAAAAGTGGAATAAAGGTATTTCGCTACGGAAAAAAAGATGGATTAGCATGATAATGGCAGCCGTGATGATTGTTACGTTAGTACCATTTATGCCAGGAAAGAAGGCTGGCAAGGTAGAGGCTGCTGGATATAATATAGCTGCAGCGGTTGCTTATGCAAAAGAGTGGGGCGGATCAAAAAGAAATCCTGCATACAAAGAGTATGATGGTGATTGCGCAAACTTTGTTTCGCAATGTTTAAAAGCTGGTGGTTTGAATGTATATGATACATGGGTTCCTACTTTAAAAGATAAACTGCAAGCAATGGGCTATACGATTATAATGAATCCTACTGCCGATCAGGTAGATGTAGGAGATGTTATGTTTTATGATTCTACATACACTGGAGAAATAAATCATACAACGATAATAACAAGTAAAGTGAATGGTGTTCCCAAAATAACAGGCCATACATCAGATGTGATTGATGGATACTATACAAATGGATCTGCATGTCCGTGGCAATATGGAAATTATACTTGTGCTGCAATATTGCATACAAGTGGGATTTCAGGAGAAATGACAACTCCAACGATTACAACAAACAGAGAGTGTTACATAGTTGGAGATAAAATAAATATTACGTGGAATAAAACGAGCAGTCAGAGTGATTTCTTACATTATTGGTTAATCATCACCAATACTGATACTGGGGAAGAGTGCTTCGGTGGAGCAACAGGTTCAAACGGAGATGTAAATGCAAATAGTTATCAATTTACAATTCCGGAAGAAGGACATTATAGAATTGATATATATGCAATACCTTATAATGATAAAGAGCATCGTCAGAAGGAAGCAGTGAAGACAGTAAGTACATATGGATATGATAGTTCGATAGTTAACTTAGGAGATGACTTTTACGCAAATATAATCAATACAGGAAATGGTAAGTATTTGACAGCCGATAGCGATGACAATGTGACAATAAGAACCGCCTCGGGACAGAAAAATCAGCTTTGGCATTTTAGAAAGAGAGAAAGCGGATCATATGAAATAATAAACAATGCTTCTGATAAAGCTCTTGATGATACTAATTGGGGACAGGAAAATGAAACGAATGTAGGAGTATATACAAGAAATAATACGACTGCGCAAAAGTGGTTTGTGAGAGGAACAGAAGGTGCTTATTTTATAAACGCATCATGTGGAGATGCGGTACTTGATATAGATAGCAATGGCTCGGCAGATGGTACAAATGTGTGGTTGTATGAAAAAAATGAGAGTTCAGCTCAGAAATTCACAATAAAGAAGGTGGCAACAAGCCTTGATACTTGTAATGCTCTCGGTCTGACAACAATACAGGGCGGTTTCCGGTTATCATGGGATACCGTGTCAGGTGCAACAAAATACGAAGTGTATCGTAAGAAGGTAACGGACAGTGACTATTCTAGAATAGCAGTTGTTTCAGGAGAAGACATAGATACATACGAAGATAAAAATTGTATATCAGGAATAACATATGAGTACAGGGTTAATGCAGCAAATGATTATTGTTTAGGTGCATCAGGTGCCGAATGTCATGGCTTGTATCTTGATTCTACAAATGCATCACTTGTAAAGTATTCTGCTGATAGTGTAAACATATCATGGAATTCAGTAAGAGGAGCAGATGGATATAATATTTATTTGTATAATCAGAATGATGATACATATTCAAAGGTGAAGGATATAGCAAATGGTTCAACAACCTCTTGTGTTATAGCTGGTTTAAAACAGAATACTACATATACTTATTTGGTAGAAGCATATGGTATATGTACATATGAAAATAAGAACGAAATTTATACTGGATGTAGAAGTAATATCTTGACCATTGCGACAAAAAGAATATTAAGTAATCTTGCAGTTAAAATGTCTGATTGGGATTTGAGCGGAACGGCATCACAGCCAGTATTACTTGGAAATGATGGTAATGGTGCGGTAACATATACATATGCACCAGAGGGAAGCGATGTTTTCACAGCAGAATTTCCGACAAAAGCAGGAACATATACTGTAAAGGCAGAGGTAGCAGAGACTGATAGATATTGCGCTGGAGTGGCAACATGTACGTTCACAATAACGGATAACAATAGTAGGCCAGCTCCGGTAGTCAAAAAATCATTGGATAACTTAGTATTAATACTTGACGATTGGGATATAAGCGAAAATGCATCAACACCAATTTTGACAGGCAATTTGGGCAATGGCGCAGTAACATATAGCTATGCATCAGTTGGAAGTACAGAGTACACAAGTGCTATACCAACAAAGGCGGGAACATATATAATAAAAGCTGTTGTTGCAGAGACTAATGAATATTATGGTGGAGTTGCAACCTGTAAGTTTACAATTACAGATAAATATAGTAGTTCACAGCCTGTAACGAAAAAGTCACTCAATAATCTTGTTTTGATGATGGCGGGCTGGCATGTTGGTGATCGCCCATCTTCTCCAGTTCTTACAGGAAATGATGGAAAGGGTAAAGTTACATATACATATTCTAAAGTAGGAAGTAACAAGTATTCAAATACTGTACCATCTAATGAAGGAAAGTATATAATTAAGGCATATGTTGCAGAGACAGAGGATTATTATGCAGGTACAGCAACATGTGTTTTTGAGATAACCAAAAAGCCTGTAGTTAAAAAGACACAGACAATAACAACGAATGCCGCAAATTATACTTTGGTATATGGCGGAAAGTCTGTTACCATAAAGGCAAAGACAAATGGAAATGGAAAAAAATCATACAAGTCTTCTAATAACAATGTAGTTTCGATTGATAAGACTGGAAAAATGATTGTTAAAAATACAGGTAAGGTGACTGTTTCCATTTATGTAGCAGCGACGACCGCATATAAGGCCGCAACAAAGAAGGTAACAGTGGTTGTAAAGCCTAAGATACAGGCAATAAAGGGAATCAAATCACAGAAAAAGTCAAGCATATATGTTAAGTATGTTAAAGATACAAAGGTAAGTGGCTATGAGATTCAAACAGCTCTTGATAGCAAATTTAAAAAGTCTGTAAATACATATACAATAAAGCCGTACTCGAAGTATAGAGTGACATTAACTAAGAAGCGGACTGGTAAAATCTATTATGTAAGGGTGAGAAGTTATAAGATCGTAGGATCACAGAAAATATATGGAAGTTATAGTGGTATAAAGAAGATAAAAGTTAAATAATTTTTATGCCATATAAAAAAACTACTCTGCAAAGCAATGCTTTGTGGAGTAGTTTTTTATTTATTAGTTCGTGTCGTTGCATGTGTTGAATCTGAAAATGTCTGAGAAGAAATCTGGCTGTATTGTATATAAACCTCATTGAAAAACACATAATAAATTGGTAAGATATTAAGCAAGATAATAAGCAAGATGGAGGTGAACTGATGAGCGGGTATATACCACCATATACGATCTCGAATAAAATGTTTGAACTTGTTTCAGAGATATCTGAAAAGGTTGGAAGGATTACCAGTCATAAAGAGCTGGAGTCAAAGCCACATTTGCGCAGAAACAACAGAATAAGATCGATTCATTCTTCGTTAAAGATAGAGGCAAATTCACTGTCATTAAGTGATGTCAGAGATGTAATAAACGGCCATCTTGTTCTTGGAGATCAAAAGGAAATACAGGAAGTGAAAAATGCATACGTAGCCTATGAGAAGATCCCCGAAATAGATCCGACAAGTATATCAGACCTGAAAAGGATTCATGGAATATTGACATACAGGACCGCCCGCGAGTCTGGTGTATTCCGAAAAGGCGATGAGGGAGTGCTTTCAGGCAGTGAGTGCATATTTGTAGCTCCTCCACCACATATGGTAAATGAGCTTATGAGAGATTTGATGCAGTGGGTTAAAGAAAATGAGGGAGTTATTCACCCACTTATTTTATCTGCAATATTTCATTATGAATTTGTGTTTATTCACCCATTTGCAGATGGAAATGGAAGAATGGCAAGATTGTGGCATACGGTTCTTCTGTATAGGTGGAGAAGCGTATTTGAATATATACCACTGGAGAGCCAGATTGAACGGTTTCAGAATGAATATTATGATGCGATAGCGGTATGCCATACAAAAGATAACTCGGACATATTTATAGAATTCATGCTCGATATGATAAATCAGATTCTGGATGAAGTTGTATTGCAGGTAAACAGATCAAATTCTGAGGTTTCAGAGTATGTGAAGCGGATGCTGGCGGTCATGGAATATGAAGTGCCGTATACGTCAAATTCCATAATGGAAGCGCTGGGGCTTAAGTCCAAAGAGACCCTTAGAAAAAATTATATAAATCCGGCGATGGAGCTTGGACTGATAAAGATGACATTGCCTGATAAACCTAACAGCAGAAATCAGAGATATGTAAAGCAGTAGAAAAGTTATGTCATCAGGTAATGCAATAAAACAACTTTTCCATATCAAATAAACGAAACTGACTGTAAAATATAAATTGTAAACAAAACACTAAAAGTTTGAAATACCCAACGGAGGTTAAACACATGGAAGATAGAGTACTTGACTGGGCAGTATATGAGAAGACAGCCCGTGAGATGGCTGCAGAGGGACTGGTTCTGTTAAAGAACGACAACAAAGCTCTGCCACTTAAGCAGGGAGAGACGGTTTCTGTATTTGGACGTATGCAGAACCATTATTATAAGAGTGGAACCGGTTCGGGTGGCATGGTGAATGTTGCCAAAGTGGTAGGAATCATTGATGCACTTAATGAGTGCAAGGATGTGAATGTCAATCAGAAACTGGCAGAGACTTATGCCGCATGGGATAAGGAACATCCTGTGGAGCTGGGACTTGGCTGGGGACAGGAGCCGTGGTCACAGGCGGAGATGCCGGTTACAGAGGAGCTTGTGCAGGAGGCTGCCGGCGAGTCGGATTCAGCCATAGTGATAATCGCAAGAACAGCTGGCGAGGACAAGGACAATACACTTGAAAAAGGAGCATTTATGCTCACTGATATAGAGACTGATATGCTTAGACTTGTCAGAGAGAATTTCCAGAAGATGGTCGTTCTCTTGAATGTCGGCGGTCTTATAGATATGTCATTTCTTGACACGATTTCCCCGGATGCCTGCATGTATGTATGGCAGGGTGGAATGGTCGGAGGATATGGAGTGGCTGATGTCCTCGTAGGAGATGTCAGCCCTTCAGGAAAACTCACAGACACGATAGCCTACGATATCAAGGATTATCCTGCGTATGACAATTTCGGCGGCGAAGAGAGAAACTTCTACGCTGAGGATATCTATGTGGGATACCGTTACTTTGAGACATTTGCAAAGGATAAGGTCAGATATCCGTTTGGATATGGATTGTCATACACAGACTTCAAAATCGGTGTAAAGCATGCAAGCATGGATTTTGAAAAAGGTGTGGCGAATATCTGTGTCAAAGTCACAAATACAGGAAAGAGACTTGGCAAGGAGGTTGTCCAGGTGTACGGTGAGATGCCACAGGGCAGGCTTGGCAAGCCATCCAGAGTGCTCATTGATTTTGCGAAGACAAAGGAGCTTGTTCCGGGACTCAGCGATGAGCTGAAGTTTGAGATTCCGCTTGACCGTATGGCATCATTTGACGATTCAGGGGCGACAGGCCATAGAAACTGTTATTTGCTTGAAGCTGGAGACTACACTATCCATGTAGGAAACAGCATAAGAAATACAACAGAGTGTCTGTTCTTTGAGCTTGCCGAGACTGTGGAGCTTCAGAAGCTTCAGGAGGCACTTGCACCATATGAGAAGTTTGACCGCATGAAACCATTCTGTGATGAGAACGGCAGGATGCTTATAGAGTATGAGGAGACACCTCTAGTCACTGTTGATATGTATGACAGGAGAGAGCAGGAACTGCCGGAGGAGATACCGGTTACTGGTGACAAGGGAATTACGCTTCTTGATGTAAGGGAAGGCAGGGCCACCATGGATGAGCTCATAGCGCAGTTTGATGATGAGGATCTGGCATGCTTTGTCCGCGGCGAGGGAATGGGAAGTTCTCTTGTGACGGCGGGAACAGCGTCCGCATTTGCCGGGGTATCGCCCAATTTGATCGCACATAAGATCCCATCGGTGTGCTGTGATGACGGACCATCGGGAATGAGACTCGACTCAGGTATGAAGGCATTCTCACTTCCAAATGGCACTCTGTGCGGATGTTCATTTAACAAAGAATTGAACACCAGACTGTATGCACTTCTCGGACTTGAGATGACAGCAAATAGGGTTGAGGTTCTTCTTGGACCGGGAATGAATATCCACCGTCACCCGCTTAATGGACGAAACTTTGAGTATTTCTCCGAGGATCCATACCTTACGGGTTCCATTGCAACTGCACAGTTAGAGGGACTTAAGTCCAGCGGCGTGTCCGGAACGATCAAGCATTTCTGCGGAAATAATCAGGAGTATCACCGCCATACAACTGACTCGGTCATCTCCCAGAGGGCACTCAGGGAGATATACCTGAAGGGATTTGAGATAGCTGTCAAGTCAGGATATGCCGACTCTGTTATGACAACATATGGTCTGGTAAATGGTCTCTACACCGCAGGAAGTTATGATCTGAATACCACGATACTCAGAAATGAGTGGGGATTTACAGGCGTGGTCATGACAGATTGGTGGGCATCCATCAACCGCAGGGGTATGGAGCCGGATGCAAATGACTTTGCGACTATGATACAGGCACAGAATGACATGTATATGTGCTGCCCGGACGGCTCGAAGAACATGGGCGGAGATAATGTCATAGAGGCACTTCAGGACGGACGTATATTGAGAGCTGAGCTTCAGAGAATTGCAAAGAATGTGTGTAACTTTGCCATGAATACGAATGCATTTAAGCGTCTTGTGGGAGAGCCTGTAGAGGTAGAGATAATAAACCGTCCAAAGCAGGCGGACGATTTTTCAATTGATGATGTGGAATACATCAATGTCGACAGAGACATACTTATAGATCTGACAGAGAAGGCCAGCACCGCCGACACGAATTATGTCATAGCCCTTGATGTTGAACATCCGGGAGAGTATGAGGTGAGCCTGAGGGGAAGCTCGACACTCGAAAAGCTTGCCCAGCTGCCGTGTACCCTGTTTTTCAACGGATTCCCTGTGAGCAACTTCACATTTAACGGAACTGACGGCAAGGATGTTGTGATCAGGAAAGAGGTCAAATTTTACGGCAGATTCAATGTGCTCCGACTGTATGTGAAATCGAATGGACTTGATCTCAAGGATATTAAGTTCAGTTTTGAAAAAGAGTTTTGATCTGAAAATAAATATTGACATAGACTGCCATAGATGGTAACCTAAATTAACTCTTTGCACTGCATATAAATCTACAGTACAAACTGAGCAGACCATTGGTGTAAGCCAAGGAGTCGGGCCATCATGGCAGTGGAATCTTTACATCCACGGGACAGTAGTTACTAATACTGAGTCGTGGGTGTTTTTTTATACTCTTTTAGACATTCTATAAAATCTCCCACATATATTTAGTGATAAGAGCTTTCTGAAATTTATTGATCGCACAGCATCGGTCTTTTGATTAAGGTGATTATCAATAGACTGGTGTTCATTAGGAAAGGATGGCTGATTATATGGAAAGCGCAAACAAAATAAACACGATGGCGGCATCTGCCGTATCAGAGGATGAGTTTAAAAAGGTTGCAAATAAAGTATCGTTTATAACGATAGTACAGAACGTACTGTTGTCAGTATTCAAATTATTTGCGGGAATATTTGCACATTCAAATGCAATGATAAGTGATGCGGTACATTCGGCATCAGACGTGTTCAGCACCATAATAGTGATAATTGGAGTAAAACTAGCGTCGAAGGAATCCGACAAGGAGCATCCTTACGGCCATGAGAGGCTTGAGTGCGTGGCAGCGATCGTGTTGTCTATAGTGCTGCTGTATACCGGTATCAAGATCGGCTCGCAGGCGGTTAAGGACATAATCGGTGGCAATTACCAGAGCCTGCAGAAACCGGGGATGCTGGCACTGGTGGCGGCTGTTGTATCCATTGTCACAAAGGAGATAATGTACTGGTACACAAGACACTATGCGAAGAAGATAGATTCAAGCGCACTTATGGCAGATGCATGGCATCACCGATCAGATGCGCTGTCATCGGTCGGCGCGCTTGTCGGTATCGGTGGTGCGATGATGGGATTCCCGGTTATGGATTCCATTGCAAGTATTGTTATCTTTGTATTCATAGCTAAGGCGGCATACGATATCTTCAAGGATGCCATGGATAAGATGGTGGATCACTCCTGCGATGAAGAGACAGAGAAAGAGATGAGGGATTTTGTGCTCGCCCAGAAAGAAGTTCTCAGTGTTGATCTTCTTCACACAAGGATATTTGGCAACAAAATATATGTAGATGTGGAGATAGGTGTAAACGGTTCGTATACATTAAGACATGCGCATGAGATAGCGGAAGAGGTCCATGAGGGAATAGAGAAGAATTTTCCAAAGGTAAAGCATGTGATGGTGCATGTCAATCCTGCGGATGTGGCAGAATAATCATAGATTGATAACGCAGAGTAAGGCACGGATCAGATTTGGTCTGTGTCTTATTTTTGTGTGCTGGAAGCTGCAAAACGAGTACCAAACCTGCAAATAGTCAAAAACGATCAAAATAATTCAAAAATCTTCAAAAATATGCAGAATAATGATTGACAATCTTCATTTGCGATGATATTATGCATATAGATTGATTGAAAGTGACTGAAATCAAGTGAAAACCACCTTGAAACAATCATAAATAATTGAAAACAGTCAAAAAATATGTTATCCTAAAGAAAAGTTAAAAGCACCGGATGCAGATATATGCATTCTGAAAAGCCACGAAAAAAGAAAATACACAAACACGAAAACACATATACAGGAGACATACTTAAAAGGCAGGAGGCAATTATTATGATGACCGAGGATAGATACACAGCGATTTTAGAAGCACTGAAAGAGAAAAAGTCTATGACAGTTGCAGAGTTCACGGAGATCACGGGAGCATCTGAATCTACTATAAGAAGAGATTTGATAGCTCTGGACGATATGGGTAAGATCAAGAGATTCCATGGTGGCGCCAAGGCGATCGAGCATGAATACATCACCAATGAGGCACCGGTTTCAGCCAAGGCACAGCTCAACGTCGAAGAGAAAAGTGCCATTGCAAAATATGCGGCAACGATGATCAATGATGAAGATTTCATATTTATAGATGCAGGAACCAGCACGGAGCTCATGATCGACTATATCGGCGAAACAAATGCTACATTTGTCACCAATGGAATAGCACATGCCAAGCGGCTTCTCAAGAAGAACCTCAGAACGTATATGATAGGCGGACTTGTAAAGCCGATCACAGAGGCGATCATCGGAGCCGAGGCGGTCAATTCCATGAAAAAGTTCAATTTCACAAAGTGCTTTCTTGGAACGAATGGAATCCATATGGATTACGGATTCACAACGGTTGATGTGGAAGAGGCTATGGTGAAGATGGAAGCGGTGAACAGATCTTATGCGAGCATAGTCCTTGCTGACAGCAGCAAGTTCGACAAGGTGACGGCAGTGACATTTGCAGCAATCGAAAAAGCCTGTATTATCACTGACAGACTTGTAAATGATAAGTACATAGACGCCACAGTTGTAAAGGAGGTACTCAGATAATGATTTATACGGTGACATTCAATCCGGCGCTCGATTATGTTGTCAAGATGGACAGCCTTGAGCTTGGAATGGTGAACAGAAGTAAGTCAGAAGCCATATTCTATGGCGGCAAAGGTATCAATGTCTCAACCGTACTTAAGAACATAGGAGTTGATTCCGTAGCTCTCGGTTTTGTTGCCGGATTTACCGGTAAGGAGATTGAGGACGGAGTCAAGGCCATGGGAGTTAGGACAGATTTTATCCAGCTGAAGAATGGTCTCAGCAGGATAAACGTCAAGATCAAGGCAGAACAGGAGACGGAGATCAACGGACAGGGACCCGACATTAAGAAAGATGAGCTTCAGCAGATGTTTGACAAGCTAGACAAGCTCCAGTCGGGAGATTGCCTGATACTTGCGGGAACCATACCAGCATCACTTCCATCTGACATATACGAGCAGATCATGGAGAAGCTTATGAACAGGAACATCGACATCGTGGTGGATGCGACAAAGGATCTTCTGCTCAATGTATTGAAGTTCCATCCATTCCTCATCAAGCCGAATAACCATGAGCTTGGCGAGATGTTCGGAGTTGTCTTAAAGACAGACGACGAGATTGTTGAGTATGCGAAGAAGCTTCAGGTCATGGGTGCAAGAAATGTACTCATATCCATGGCAGGGGATGGAGCAATACTTATCACAGAGACAGGAGAGGTTCACAAGATCGGAGTTCCAAAGGGAACAGTTGTGAACTCAGTAGGGGCAGGTGATTCTATGGTGGCAGGTTTTACAGCAAGCTACCTGAAGGATCACGATTACATGGAAGCGCTGAAGAGAGGAACAGCAACCGGAAGTGCCACAGCATTTTCAGAAGGCCTTGCCACAGCGGACAAAGTAGAAGAACTCTACAAGCAATTATAGTAAAACGTACGTGTTCCGTCGTGAGAGGGAATACTTAGGAGATTCAGATATCGCACAGCAGCATATGTGGATGCGGCTGATTATTTAAGAGGAGGTTACGCTTATGAGAATCACAGAGCTTTTATCAAAGGAAAGCATTGCTCTGGGTGTAAAGGTAGATTCAAAGGATGCAGCGATCGACTACCTTGTAAACCTGCACGATGCAGCAGGCAACATCTCAGACAAGAAAACATACAAAGAAGGAATACTTAAGAGAGAGGAAGAGGGCTCAACAGCTATAGGAGAAGGAATAGCGATCCCTCACTCCAAGAACAAGGCAGTCAAGAGACCTGGACTTGCAGCTATGACAGTTCCAGATGGAGTTGATTACGACTCACTTGACGGACAGCCATCAAACCTGTTCTTCATGATCGCAGCACCAGAGAGCGGATCAGATGTACATCTTGAGGTACTTTCAAGACTGTCTATGCTCCTCATGGATGAGGACTTCAGAGCAGAGCTTCTGAAGGCAGCAGACAAGGATGCATTCCTTGCAGTCGTTGACAAATATGAGAACGCAAAGTTCCCAGAGGAGACAGCAGAGAAGCCTGAGGAAAAGGCAGTTGAGAAGGCTCCTGAGAAGAAAGGCTTTAGAGTGCTTGCCGTTACAGCGTGTCCTACAGGAATAGCTCACACATATATGGCAGCTGAGGCACTTGAGAAGGCCGGCGCCAAGATGGGATATGCCTTAAAGGCTGAGACAAATGGCTCAGGCGGAGCAAAAAATATACTTACTGATGAAGAAATCGCAAACTGTGATGGTATCATAGTTGCAGCTGACAAGAGTGTTGAAACAGCAAGATTTGATGGAAAGCCGGTTCTTTTCACAAGAGTGGCAGACGGAATACACAAGCCTGAGGAGCTCATACAGAAGATCGTGGATGGTCAGGTTCCTGTTCACCACGAGGAGGGCGGCAGAAAAGAGTCAAGCAGTGCAAATGGCAGTGTGGGAAGCAGAATATACAAGCATCTTATGAACGGAGTATCACACATGCTCCCATTCGTAATCGGCGGTGGTATCCTCACAGCTCTTGCATTCCTTATAGATACACTTTGCGGATTTGGTGCAACAGGTGGATCCAACTTCGGTTCCATGACCCCGCTCTCAGCATTCTTCAAGTATGCCGGTGGCCTGGCGATGGGCGTGATGGTTCCGGTGCTTGCAGGATTTATAGCAGAGTCTATAGCGGACAGACCTGGACTTGCAGTCGGTTTCCTTGGTGGTATCCTGGCATCCTCTGGAAATGCAGCCTTGTCCGGTTATGTATGGGCAGGAGATAACCTTGGCGGATTCCAGTCATTTATATCAAAGTTTGGATTTGTAGCAGAGGGCGGCGGAAATACAGTATCAGGTTTCCTCGGCGGTATCGCAGCAGGTTTCCTTGCAGGATATGTAGTTCTTCTTCTTAGAAAGATCTGCTCCAAATTCCCTAAGTCACTGGAGGGAATTAAGCCAACACTTATATATCCACTTGTTGGTATGTTTATAGTTGCAGTACTTATGATATTTATACTCAATCCAATTATTGGATTGATCAATACAGGACTTTCAGATATGCTGACAGCCCTTGCAAATAAAAACCTTCTCATTCCACTTGGAATCATCCTCGGAGGTATGATGGCGATAGACATGGGCGGTCCTATCAACAAGGCAGCTTACGTATACGGAACAATGGTTCTGGCAACAGCGTCAGAGCTTGTAGCAGGTGGCGCACAGCTCTCAGACCCGGCAGTTCAGGCATGCTATATCTCAATGGCATCAGTGATGATAGGTGGTATGGTACCTCCACTCGGAATTGCCCTTGCATGCATCTTCTTCCCTAAGAAGTTCACAAAGGCAGAGAGAAACTCAACAGTATCAAACATCGTAATGGCGTGTGGATTCATCACAGAGGGCGCAATACCATTTGCAGCAGCAGATCCACTCCACGTAATACCATGTACACTCGTAGGCGCAGCAGTTGCAGGTGGAATGTCAGCAGCGTTCAAATGTACACTGATGGCACCTCACGGCGGAATTTTCGTATTCGCAACCGTAGGCAACTGGTTACCATACATCATTTCATGGCTTGTAGGATCAGTGATCACATGTATCATGCTCGGTCTTATCAAGAAAAATGCTCAGGATTAAAAACTGCACAAAAGTAATGCACAAAAAACGACAGAATGTTATAATTTATACAATTGGGGTTTGTGAAATAGCTATATATGGCTCAAATGAAAAGATGAAATGGTAATCTGACTGTGATGCCATATGGTAGATAATTACAGATCACAAAGACTTATTTAACAACACAAGGGCCGCTTATGATAGAGGATTTCTGCAAGTGATTATTTATATCATTTGAAGGGAATTTGAGGCCGCCGGTCCTTAGATGACGCCTCAAGCGGCATCTTAGTACCGCTGTAGGCCGAAATAAGCGGGAGCGACCCGAAAATGATATAAATAATCACTTGCAGTGGCATAACTGGAATTGCGGCCCGTATTTTAAAGAAGGAGAAGAAATTATGGTAGCACAGACAGTAAAAGTAGTAAATGAACAGGGACTTCATATGAGACCAGCAGGAGTGTTTGCAAAGGAGATGACAAAGTTCTCATGCGCAGTAACTCTCGACGTAGCAGGCAAGAAGATCAATGCCAAGAGCGTGATGCTGATCATCGCAGCATGCATCAAGTGTGGTGCTGAGGTTACAGTAGAGTGTGATGGTGCAGACGAGAAGGAGGCTCTTGCAAAGGCAGTTGAGCTCATCGAGTCAGGATTCGGCGAGTAGAGCGAGTAGATGTTCTAACGTCGCAGTAGGAAAATGATAAGTGAAATCTGATATCAGACTTCAGTAAATGTTACGGACAAATGGTACTCAGATTGAGTACCATTTGTTGTATATAAAATAATTGGAGGTTTTCTTATGAAAAAAGGAATCGCGGGTTCAGCCGGCTACGGCGTTGGAAAGGTTGTGATCATATCTGACGCAAAGCCGGAATATGAGAACAGAACGATCACAGATACAGATGCAGAGATCAAGAGATATGACGATGCAGTTGCAGCATTTACAGAGAAGACTCATGCCATGGCAGAGGCTATGAAGGAGAGTGTCGGAGAGCACAATGCCGAGATACTTGAAGGACACATACTTCTCCTCACAGATCCGGGGATGGATGAGATAACAAAAGGTGCCATCATGAGCGGAACCTGTGCAGAGGCTGCATTTGAGAGTACATGTGATATGTTTGCCGGAATGTTCCAGATGGCAGATGATGAGCTCACAAGACAGAGAGCAACCGATATTGGCGACATCAAGGTGAGAATGCTCAAGATACTCACAGGTACACCTGATGTGAACATATCAGAGGTTCCAGCTGGAACTATCCTTGTGGCTGAGGATCTCACCCCATCCATGACAGCAGGAATCGTCAAGGAGAATGTGGCAGGAATCATCACTGCGGTTGGCGGCAAGACATCCCACTCAGCTATTCTTGCGAGAGCACTTGAGATACCGGCGGTACTCAGCGTGGATGGAATAGTTGACATGGTTTCAGATGGAATGACAGCAGTAGTTGACGGATGCGATGGAATCTGCATACTTGATCCGTCCCCGGAAGAGATAGAAGAATATCAGGCAAAGAGAGAGAAGTATCTTAGCGACAAGGCTCTTCTTGAGGTATATAGAGGCAAAGACACAGTCACAGCTGATGGCGCAAAGGTACATTTGTATGGCAATATCGGTAATCCGGAGGATGCAAAGCAGGTTGCTGCATGTGATGGAGAGGGCGTTGGCCTTTTCAGAACAGAGTTCCTGTTCATGGGCGCATCGGAGCTCCCATCTGAGGAAGAGCAGTTCCAGGCGTACAAGGCGGCTGCCGAGACCATGGAGGGCAGAGAAGTCATCATCAGAACCCTTGATGTGGGTGGTGACAAGGATATCCCATACCTTGGACTTGAGAAAGAGGACAATCCGTTCTTAGGTTTCAGAGCAGTGAGATATTGTCTGCAGAATAAAGATTCATACAGAGTACAGCTGAGGGCACTTCTCCGCGCAAGTGCATTTGGCGATATCAAGATTATGGTACCGCTTGTCACATGTGTTGATGAGATCAGAAGCGTGAAGGCTCTTGTTAAGGAGCTCATGGCTGAGCTTGATGCAGAGAATATAGCATACAATAAGGATATCCAGGTCGGTGCAATGATAGAAACGCCTGCGGCAAGTCTCATAGCAGACCTGCTCGCAAAGGAGGCAGACTTCTTCAGTATAGGCACAAATGACCTGACACAGTACACCATGGCGGTCGACAGAGGCAATGCAAAGGTTGCGTATCTGTACTCGTCCTACAATCCTGCAGTTCTCCGCTCCATGAAGAATATCATCGAGGCGGCAAATGCAGCGGGCATCATGGTAGGCATGTGCGGTGAGGCGGCAGCAGATCCGTTGCTCATACCTCTCCTCATATCATTTGGACTGGGAGAGTTTTCAGTCAGTGCCACTTCAGTCCTTGCGACAAGAGGAACGATAGCCAAGTGGTCGAAGGCTGAAGCAGATGAGTTGGCAGCAAAGGCACTCTCACTTGCAACAGAGACGGAGGTTGCGGAACTTCTCAAAGCAAATGCAAGATAGATAAAAGTGCACAATATGGCTTGGTAAAAATATGAGTACATTTTTGTATGGTTCATGTGTTTGAGAAATCAATAATGAACAAAAACCATGACTCGTAGTGACTATTTTCACGAAAATAAAAAAAGTCGGCATTTTTAACTGGAAAAAGTGCCGATTTTTTTGTTACAGTATAATTAGTAGCAGGAAGAACACATAGTGAACAGAGTCAGCCTTGCAGATCGAAACAGACAGGTGCATCATATCGTAATTTTAGTGAGTTTGTTTTAACAGTATTATAGATGGAAATAATATGGATAGGAGGATGTAATAATGTTTGAGAATGAAAAAGTAAACCATGTGAAGTTTGGTGAAGGCAGTGTGATGGAATGTGATGGAAGCCATATAAGAATTGTATTTTCTTATAATAATGTAGAAAAGACATTTGCCTATCCGGGAGCATTTGACAAGTTTGTCACCTTCCAGAGCAAAGAGGCACAGCAGGCAGCGGAGAGCGAGCTTGAGCAGATAAGGCTGAACCAGAAAAAGCTGGAGGGAATGAAGAAGCTTATAATTCAGGAGAACGAGAGACGGAAAGAGGAAGCACTCAAGGCCAAGGCGAAGAGAAAGAGACAGTAATATAAAGTAAGATATAATAGTCCCTGCCAGAGAGAAAATTTTCTCTTTTGGCGGGATTTTTTGCACCTGAGGATAATTTTTAGAACAGTGCTATTTTTACATATACCTTGATTTTGTTGATATTTTTTGCTAAATTAAGTACGTACGTGTATAAATAGGGGCGTTTGCACCCATTTACAGAATAAAATGATCATAACAGTCAGAATTTGACTGTCGGAAAGGACGGAGCACAGAGTGTATAAGATTACTAAGGTTGAACAGTTGACAGAGACCATATACCTCATGGACGTGGTTGCACCACGAGTTGCAAATAAATGTCTTCCGGGACAGTTTGTAATTGTCAGAGGTTCAGAGGATGGAGAGAGAATTCCTCTCACTATCTGCGATTACTCAAGAGAGGACGGAACCATCACTATAGTATTCCAGGTAGTTGGAGCTGCTACAGAGATGATGAAGAATAAGAAGGCAGGAGATTCATTTGCGGATTTCGTTGGACCACTTGGTTGTCCATCAGAGTTCTGCAAGGAGGATATAGAAGAACTCAAGAAAAAGAAGATCCTCTTCGTTGCAGGTGGTGTTGGAACAGCACCTGTATACCCACAGGTAAAGTGGCTCCATGAGCAGGGCATCGATGCTGATGTCATCATCGGAGGAAGAAACAAGTCACTCATCATTCTTGAGGACAAGATGAAGAAGGTAGCCGGCAACCTGTATATCACAACAGATGACGGTTCATATGGAAGCAAGGGTGTCGTTACAAATGAGATCCAGAAACTTGTAGACGCTGGCAACAAGTATGATGTATGTGTTGCCATCGGACCTATGATCATGATGAAGTTCGTATGTAAGCTCACAAAGGAGCTTGAGATCCCTACAGTTGTCAGCCTTAACCCTATCATGGTAGACGGAACAGGTATGTGTGGTGCCTGCCGTGTAACAGTAGGCGGAGAGGTTAAGTTTGCGTGTGTAGACGGACCAGAGTTCGATGGTCACAAGGTGAACTTTGAGGAGGCTATGCAGCGCCAGCAGCTCTACAAGACTGCAGAGGGCAGAGCATTCCTTGCAGCAAAAGAGGGCGATACACATCATGGCGGATGTGGAAACTGTGGAGGTGACAAGTAATGGCTATAGAAGTAGATGTTTGGAAGAGAGTGCCGGTTCGCGAGCAGGAGCCACAGGTACGTGCAAAGAATTTTGAAGAGGTTTGTTACGGATATAATGAAGAGGAGGCTATGGCTGAGGCTTCAAGATGTATAGGATGTAAGAATGCCCCATGTATGAATGGCTGTCCTGTATCTATCAATATCCCTGGATTTATAGCTCAGGTCAAGGAGGGCAACTTCGCCGAGGCATTCAAGATCATCAGCGAGTCATCAGCACTTCCTGCTGTATGTGGCCGTGTATGTCCACAGGAGACACAGTGTGAGCAGAAGTGTATCAGAGGAATCAAGGGCGAGGCGATATCCATCGGTAAGCTTGAGAGATTTGTTGCTGACTGGGCTCGTGAGAACGGAATCAAGCCAGAGCCTGCAAAGGAGATGAATGGTCACAAGGTGGCAGTCATCGGATCAGGCCCTTCAGGTGTGACAGCAGCCGGAGATCTTGCAAAGATGGGTTACGATGTAACTATATTCGAGGCACTTCACCAGCCGGGCGGAGTTCTCGTATACGGAATTCCAGAGTTCCGTCTTCCAAAGGAGAAGGTAGTTGCCAAGGAGATCGAGAACATCAAGTCACTTGGTGTTAAGATAGAGACAAATGTAGTAGTAGGAAAGTCAGTCACAATCGACTCACTCCTTGAGGATGAGGGATTTGACGCAGTGTTCATCGGATCAGGTGCAGGACTTCCTAAGTTCATGGGTATCCCAGGCGAGAATGCCAACGGCGTATTCTCAGCAAATGAGTACCTCACAAGAAGCAACCTCATGAAGGCATTTGACGAGAATTCAAATACACCTATCATGAGAGGTAAGAAGGTTGCCGTTGTCGGTGGTGGAAATGTTGCTATGGATGCAGCAAGAACAGCACTCAGACTTGGCGCTGAGACGCATATCGTATACAGACGTTCAGAGGAGGAGCTCCCAGCCAGAGTTGAGGAGGTTCATCATGCTAAGGAAGAGGGAATCATATTTGATCTCCTCACAAACCCAACAGAGATCCTTGAGGATGAGAACGGCTGGGTATGCGGTATGAAGTGTGTGAAGATGGAGCTCGGTGAGCCAGACGCATCAGGCAGAAGAAGACCTGTTGTGATTCCAGATTCAGAGTTCACAATGGACGTTGACACAGTAATCATGTCACTTGGAACTTCACCAAACCCACTTATCTCATCTACAACAGAGGGACTTGAGACAAACAAGTGGAAGTGTATCGTTGCAGAAGAGGCAAACGGACAGACAACCAAGGAAGGCGTATATGCCGGTGGCGATGCCGTAACAGGTGCTGCAACAGTTATACTTGCAATGGAAGCTGGTAGAGCTGGTGCAAAGGGAATTGATGAGTACATCAAGAACAACAAGTAATAATTATATAGAGTCATAAAACGAGGCTGATGTGTATAGAGAATACTTCACATCAGCTTTGTTTTATATACGGGGGATTAGTTATGTATGATGAATTTGCAAAATGGTTAGACAGAATTTTAGATGAGAATATGCCGCTGCCGGGGGTGGCGATCAACTTCAATATATATGAAGAGGTGGACTTGCATTGGTCGATCCAGTTGATAAGTTCAACTTATTTTGACGAGGAGGACGAGGACTGGAATTGTTACGAGGAGTTCACGACAGGGGAAGATCTGTACGAATGGCAGCAGGGTGTAGGCTGGGAGAAGATACTTGATATTTCCTGTGAGATGATCAGAAAGTATCTCACAGAAGGAAAATATGCTGAGAAACTTAAGAAGTACGAGGCTGTTGCCGCTGGATTCGTGGACGGCGATGTGGAAATCCTGTACAGAAGATAGAGTGTTATGGAAACTAGTATGTAGTAGAAAATTGAAAATCTAGTGGGTAGTAGGAAATCGAGTGAATTGTGGGAAAACGAAAGCATTATAAGAAATAATGCACGTTGTATGAAAATGTGTGAGTTGTAGAAATATAGTATGTATTGCAGAAAAATTGTGATAGGTGGGTGACAACATGAAAACTTTATATGTATCAGATCTGGACGGTACGCTTCTTCGCAGCGATGAGACCACATCCGAGTATACAAACAGTGTAATCAATAATCTGACAGATAGAGGAATGATATTCTCTTATGCCACGGCGCGCTCCCTTATCACAGCTAAGAAGGTGACAAGCGGACTGCGGGCAGAAATTCCACTGATCGTATACAATGGGGCGTTTATCGTAGACAATGTTACCGGTGAAGTCCTTGCTGCAAATTACTTTGATGAATCGGTAGGATCAGTGCTTGACGATCTGTTCGGTAATCAGATATTTCCGATAGTGTATGCGCGGATAGATGGCAAGGAGAAATTTTCGTATGTTCCGGAGCTGTGCACAGATGGTATGAAGAAATTCCTGCTCAGCAGGCAGGGGGATGTCAGGACAAATATCGTAAAGTCAGCAGAGAACTTGAAAGTGGGAGATATTTTCTACATAACCTGCATTGACAGTCCGGAAAAATTAAAACCGTTGTACGATAAGTATAAGGATAAATTTCACTGTGTATATCAGAAAGACATTTATACAGATGAACAATGGCTGGAGATCATGCCGTTTGCAGCATCTAAGGCAAATGCAATAAAACAGTTGCAGGAACTTCTGGAATGCGACAGGGTGGTTGCCTTTGGAGATGGCAGGAATGATATAGATATGTTTGAACTTGCTGACGAAAGCTACGCAGTGCAAAATGCTGATGAACAGCTAAAAAGGTATGCCACATCGGTTATATCATCAAATGATGAGGATGGGGTGGCGCACTGGCTTGAGGATAATTATATCGTAAAATGACGAAAACTTATGGGTAAAAATCCAGGTTGGGTATAACGGTAAATATACATAAAAATCAGGTTGTAATTTGCGCAGAGCAGGGTATATAATGACACTACACATTTATAATCTTAAGTAAATATGCTAATATGATTGTGAAACACAAGTTGCACCACGAGATAAGGTGCTTGAATAGGGAAAAGGACAATTGCGGTTATGTAGGATAATATTGTAATTGCCTTAGAAAGTGAGAAGGAGAAGACATCTTATGGAAAAGAAAGAACTGATATACTACAGACTGGATGAGGTGGATGAGAAGATACTTGCCATGCTTCAGGACAATGCACGTGTATCACTCAAGGATATAGGCGCTGAGGTGTCCATGTCACCTACAGCAGTTGGAACAAGAATAGACAGGATGCTTGCCGAGGGCGTGCTTGAGGGATTTACGACCAAGCTCAACCCGGAGGCTATGGGTCATTATATCAAGGCATTTATCAATCTGGAGGTTTCACCTGAGCAGAAGGCTGAGTTCTATCCATATATAGACAGCGTGTTAAATGTTGTGGAGTGCAACTGTGTGACAGGAGATTACTCAATGCTCATTGAGGTACGTTTCAAGACAACAGCAGATCTCGATCATTTTGTTGGTGAACTTCAGAGATTTGGCAAGACAAAGACTCAGATCGTATTCTCCACAAATGTAAAGCACAGATGCAGATACTGGAAGAATGATCTTCACCACGATGAGGAGAAGAAGTAAAAAGTGAAAACTGTGTCGAAAAGACTTTAGACGTTTAACTCAGCGGGAAATACCCCAAAACAAGAAGAATGTTTATAAATAATAAGCTTAATTGATAAAAACAGGGGAAAATTAAGCAAAAACAAAAAAATACTTAGATTTCACAAGTTTTTTCTTTACAATCTTAATTTCCTATACTATAATAGGGAGCGTGGTCAGAAAATAATTAACAGGTCACGATATATAATCAGTTTAGGAGGATTTTTACTATGTCATATGTTGATGAAGTACTCGAGATAGTACAGAAGAAGAATGCAGATCAGCCTGAGTTCTTACAGGCAGTAACAGAGGTTCTTGATTCACTCAGACCTTGTATCGAGGCAAATGAGGAGCTTTACAGAAAGAATGCTATCCTCGAGAGAATCACAGAGCCAGATAGACAGCTCATGTTCAGAGTACCATGGGTAGATGACAACGGACAGGTACAGGTCAACAGAGGTTTCCGTGTACAGTTCAACAATGCCATTGGACCATACAAGGGAGGTCTCAGACTTCACCCATCAGTAAACCTTGGTATCATTAAGTTCCTTGGTTTCGAGCAGGTTTTCAAGAACTCACTTACAACACTTCCAATCGGTGGTGGTAAGGGTGGTTCAGACTTCGACCCTAAGGGTAAGTCAGACAGAGAGATCATGGCATTCTGCCAGAGCTTCATGACAGAGCTTTGTAAGTATATCGGTGCTGATGTCGATGTTCCAGCTGGAGATATCGGAACAGGCGCTAGAGAGATCGGTTTCATGTTCGGTCAGTTCAAGAGAATCCGTGGATCATACGAGGGAGTTCTCACAGGTAAGGGACTTACATATGGTGGATCACTTGCTCGTACAGAGGCTACTGGTTACGGACTGCTTTACCTTACAAACGCACTGTTAAAGGATCATGACATTGATATCGCAGGCAAGACTTGTGCAGTATCAGGTGCTGGTAATGTTGCAATCTACGCAATCCAGAAGGCACATCAGTTAGGTGCTAAGTGTGTTACATGTTCAGATTCTACAGGTTGGATCTACGATCCAGAGGGAATCGATGTTGCACTTCTTAAGGAAGTTAAGGAAGTTAAGAGAGCACGTCTTGATGCTTATGCTGCTGCTAGACCATCAGCTGAGTACCATGTAAAGAAGGATGCAAATGATCACGGCGTATGGTCAATCAAGTGTGACCTTGCTCTTCCATGTGCTACACAGAACGAGCTTAACCTTGACGATGCTAAGATGCTTGTTGCAAACGGCGTTATCTCAGTAACAGAGGGCGCTAACATGCCTACAACTCTTGAGGCTACTAAGTACCTTCAGGAGAATGGTGTTCTCTTCGTTGGTGGTAAGGCTGCAAATGCAGGTGGTGTTGCTACATCAGCTCTTGAGATGAGCCAGAACAGCGAGAGACTTTCATGGACATTCGAGGAAGTTGATGGCAAGCTCAAGGGAATCATGGAGACAATCTACGCTAACATCTCAGATGCAGCAAAGAGATACAACATGACAGTTGGCGGAAACGCAGACTATGTTGCAGGTGCTAACATCGCCGGCTTCGAGAAGGTTGTTGACGCTATGCTTGCTCAGGGCGTTTGCTAATCCTAAGCATTTGGCGGGAGCCTTATCTTCAAATCAACTAGACATAAGATTATAATATAAGACTATAGACGTCCATCTGTGGAGTGATCCACAGATGGGCGTTTTTGCGTTGCGGTTGTCTTCGGTGACTCTTGTTGGTGTAATCTCTATGTTGTATATCCAATCACGTTTGTCTACCCTCACTTTGACTTTGTTTCCATCGTGCACGCCGCGCCAAGCACGATAAGGGCGCCTAGCTCTCTGCGGCGGCACAGAAGCGTCAAAGTTCGGTCGCCGACACTACCGATTGGATATACAACGTAGAGAATACACACCAACAGGAGTCACCGAAGACAATTTTTTATATTTAAAGTTCGTTTAAGTTTTACAGGCTATTATAGCATCATCAATAGGGAATAAGGTAAAGAAAGGATGATGCTTATGGCAGACAACACGTTTAAAAGATATGAACTTAAGTACATGTTAGATAGAGAACAGTACGAGCAGATAATGAGCGAAATGATAAGGTATATGCAACCGGACAGGTTTGCACATAGCCAGATCATTAACATATATTTCGACACTCCTTCCCACAGGCTCATCAGAGACTCCATAGAAAAGCCGGTTTACAAAGAAAAGCTCAGGCTCAGAAGCTATGGAGTCCCGGATGACGATTCAGAGGTTTTTATTGAGCTCAAGAAGAAATACAAATCTGTTGTGTACAAAAGAAGGCTGGAGGTGCCTGAACAGGAGGCCATGGATTATCTGGTGGGCGGCCAGCCGCTGCACAAGGATTGTCAGATCGGCAGAGAGATCGATTATTTCATGCAGGTATACAAAGATCTGGAGCCTGCGGTGGTTCTCTCGTATGAGAGAGATTCCTACAAAGGGATAGATGATCCGGAGCTCAGGATCACGTTTGATTACAATATACTGTGGCAGAATGATGATCTGACACTTCAGAAAGAACCATATGGGCACAAGGTCATACCAGAATATAAGGTGTTGATGGAGATCAAGATGGCAGGTGGGTTCCCGCTGTGGCTGTCACATCTGCTGACAAAGTATGGAGCATACAAGACGTCATTTTCAAAGTATGGAGAGGCGTATAAACAGATGGTAGGCTGACATAAGTGGATCATATACATTTAAAGCCAGAAACTAAAAAAGACGAATTATTTAAATGATAAAGTGGCAAACATAGACAGGAGGAGATAGAAGATGACAGGATTATTTGACAGTATATTTGGAACGGCGACAACGATAACGGTGCAGGAGTTTCTGATCTGCATAGCGGTATCTCTTGTGATAGGCGTATTCCTTGCAGGGGTGTACGCGTTTAGGAGTAAATATACACAGAGCTTTTTGGTGACATTGGCACTTATACCTGCGGTTGTGTGCGTGGTGATCATGATGGTAAATGGCAATGTTGGCGCGGGTGTTGCTGTGGCAGGTGCATTCAGCCTTGTAAGGTTCAGATCGGTTCCAGGTTCGGCAAAGGAGATATGCGCCATATTCCTTGCGATGGGAGCAGGACTTGTGACCGGAATGGGATTTATAGGATATGCAGTATTATTTGCCGCCATACTAGGCGGAGCGATGTTCATTTGCAGCCTTACTGGATTTGGCGGCGGAAGGGATGAAGAGAGAGCCCTGAAGATCACCGTGCCTGAAAATCTCGACTATACAGAGGCATTTGATGAGATACTTGTCGACTGTACAGACAGTTACAGACTGATAAATGTGAAGACGACCAACATGGGAAGCCTGTTCAAGCTTACATATGTGGTGAAGCTTAAGAAGCACACAAATCAGAAGGATATGATAGATAAGCTCAGAGTGAGAAATGGCAACCTTGAGATCATGCTGGCACAGGTGGATTCGGGGGACATGACATTGTAGAAGTCAGTTGATAAGGCAGATACTTAGTAAGGAGATGATCGTATGAGGAAGAATAAATATATGAGACGTAGAGCGGAAATCCGCAAATGTCTGGCTATAGGGTTGACAGCGGCCATGTGCATGGCAATGCTTGCCGGATGTTCAACCAGCCAGAGCACAAGCTCGACTTCAGATACTGAGGTGACAAGTGATGTGAGCACAGAGACTGACGCTGATAAAGAAAGCCCAAATGGCAGTGCGGATGCAGAGAATACCAGTGTAAAGACAGAGATGACTGTGGAGGAGATGCAGGCGGCTATAGATGAATCCATGAGCGGTGCGGATATAGATATAACAGATATGTTCACGAAGCGGGATCTGGCGGGAACCTATGATGAGAGTGAGGCTGTGAAGATAACACTGTCGGGAAAGACAGCAACCTGTAACAGCTCGAATGTACAGATTGAGGACGGCGTGGTGACGATCAAAGCGGCAGGTGTATACGTTCTGTCAGGGACACTCACAGACGGCACCATCGTGGTGGATGCGGGCGATGACGATAAGGTTCAACTTGTACTTGACGGAGTATCGATCACGGCTGTGGACTATGCGGCAATATATGCGAAGAACGCTGACAAGGTATTTGTGACGTTGGCGGAAGGGGCAGAGAACAGCCTTACGGTGTCCGGGGACTACGTTCAGACGGATGACAACAATGTGGATGCCGTGATATTTGCCAAATGCGACCTTACACTTAACGGCACCGGAAGCCTGACGGTCAAAGACACTACGGGACATGGAATCGTGTCCAAGGATGACCTGGTGGTTACAGGCGGCACTTATACCATATACAGTCAGGATCACTGCCTGAACGGCAAGGATAGCGTGAGAATTGCGGATGGAACATTTAACCTGAGTTGTGATGAGGATGGTATACATGCGGGAAATGACGACCAGCAGGATGGATATGTATATATAGAAGGCGGAGATATCAACATATCGGTTGGCGATGACGCGATCCATGCGGAGGGACTTCTGATAATAACTGGTGGAGATATAGATGTATCTAAGAGTTGTGAGGGGGTAGAGGGGGATAAGATCCTTGTGACTGGCGGTGATATAGATGTGATATCCAGTGATGACGGCTTCAATGCAGCTGGAGGCAGCTCAGGCTCGGGAGACAACCATGATGGTTTTGGAGGCGGCCCAGGTATGGGCGGAGTGGACATGGATGCCGACAATGATGCATATATTCTTATAACAGGAGGAACGATAAATATAAATGCCAACGGTGATGGAATAGATTCCAACGGCTACATTGGAATTACAGGAGGCAGCGTGTATGTACTTGGTCCTTCTGACAATGGCAATGGCGCGATGGACTACGGAATCTGTGCTGCGATAACAGGCGGCGAGATCGTAGCTGTGGGTGGTTCCGGTATGGCTCAGGGATTTGGAGATGAGTCCACACAGTGCTCAGCTATAAGGTGGATAAGAAATTTAACTCGGTTGTCATCAGCGCATCAGGCATGAAACAGGGAAATACCTACACTTTGACTGTCGGTGACCAGAGCAGTACATTTACACTGGATGATATTACATACAGCGAGGGCTCAGGCGGAATGCAGAGACCGGGCGGCAATTTAGATAATGGCGGAATACAGAGACCGGGCGGCAACTCAGATGATGGAAATATGCAGAGACCAGGTGGTAATTCAGACGATGGAAATATGCAGAGACCAGGCGGCAACTCAGATGATGGAAATATGCAGAGACTGGATGGTGATTCAGATAATGGGCAGAATGACAGCACAAATGGCAGTTCACAGAACAAAGACAATAGTTCGAGCTCAGACAGCATGAGCATATAGAAGATAATTCCAGACGCTTTAACAGCCGAAAACAGTTGATTAATTTGCAAAAATGCTTAATATTATAAAGACATGAGATTTTTGTAGTTAATACACAGTTGGTAAAAAGAGCAGATACCCAATATGACTGGAAGGAGAACCCATATGAAGTTATATGTTGCAAGACACGGAGAGACGGAATGGAACAGACTTAATAAGGTCTGTGGCAGGACAGATTCCCCTCTTACAGATAAAGGACTTCAGCAGGCACAGCTCCTTGCAGAGAGATTGGATAGCTGCTCTATTGACGTGATAATAGCATCGCCGCTCTCCAGGGCACAGGAGACAGCACGAGCGGTGGCGGAGAGAAAGCATTTGCCGGTACTTACGGATGAAAGGCTTATAGAACAGGATTACGGTGTGTATGAGGGTGTCCAGAGGGACGACAGGGATTTCCTGAACAATAAAAGAATGTTCGCATACAGATATCCTGGTGGAGAATCCATGATGGATATTGCCAGGAGAACGTACGATCTGATAATTGAAACCCGCGAGACCTATCCGGATTCGTCGGTACTGTTTGTTTGCCATAACGGAATATGCAGGGTGATATGCAGCTATTTCATGGATATGACCAACGAGGAGTATTTTGGATTCAGTCAGGACAATTGTGGGTACAATATCTACGAGTGCTGATCTGAGAAGGAGTGTTTTATAATATGAAGGAATTGCTTATAGATTCATTTAAGGATGCACTGTTTGATACGGTGAAGCTCATCCCGTTTCTGCTCATCACCTATGTGGTCATGGAGTGGCTTGAGAGAAAAACTGCAGGCCGACAGGCGCATGTGCTTGGAAAGGCAGAGAAGCTTGGTCCATTGATTGGCGGAGTGCTGGGAATAGTGCCACAGTGCGGATTTTCACTTATGGCATCCAACCTGTACAGCGGAGGCGTGATAGGGGCGGGCGTGCTCATAGCCGTGTTCATGTCAACCTCGGACGAGATGCTGCCGATCATGCTGTCAAATGACGCGATAAGCGCGGGGACAATAGTGAAGATCCTTGCGACAAAGGCGGTCATAGCCGTAATAACAGGCTATATAGTAGGATTTGTGCTGGACAGACTGAGAAAGCCGGTCCAGGTAAAGAAGATAGATCCGGTCCACAGACATGGCGGACATGATGAACACGAACACCATGGCGGACATGTGCACAGTGACACTGCAAAAGCGGCAGAAAGCTCCATACATACACAGAATATAGTGTACAAGGATGCTGCTGAGAAGAAAGGAAAGGGACATGTGCATGACTATGTCCATGAGCACAGTCACGACCACGGACATTTGGGAGAGAAGAATATCCATGAGGTGTGCGAACAGGAACACTGCGACTGCGAGGGTGGAATATTCAGATCTGCTCTGGTGCACACTGCAAAGATTGCGATATTTATATTTATATTCTCACTTGTGATAAATGTGATCATAGAGGCTGTAGGAGAGAAATCCATAGCCCGCATATTCAATGATGTGCCTGTGCTTGGAGAGGCGGCAGCAGCGTTGGTGGGTCTTATTCCTAACTGTGCGGCATCAGTCATAATAACCGAGCTGTATCTTCAGGGAATACTCAGCGCGGGTGCTATGATGTCAGGACTTCTGGTGAGTGCAGGAGTAGGCCTTGTGGTGCTCTTTAGAATGAACAGGCATAGACCTGCGGAGAATATAAGGATAGCAGTGGTGCTGTATGCTGCAGGACTTGCGTGGGGACTCATAATAAATGCTCTTGGAATCACATTTTAGCAGAGTGTAGAGAAAATAAATGTAAGCGATGCGCAGTGACCGCATTGCAATAAAGTAAAAAAGGGCTGCGAAAAAACTCAATCGAGTTTTTTCACAGCCCCTTGTGTGTGTGTTGTTACTTTGTGCGTTTCTTACCGCAGACAGGACAGATATCCTGATCCGTAGGCTGTCCGCATCCCCAGCAGATCCAAGTGTCCCCTTCACTGGATGGTTGCTCCGCCAGCTTTTGTGTCGGCTTCATCTTGAAGTTTTTGGAAACAATCTCCACATTGCCGTCCTCGTCAAGAGTAGTCTTGATATCTGCGGCGGCGGGAGTTGTGTCCGATGAAATATTTTTCTTCTTTTTCCCAAATCCAAATCCCATTTTATAACCCCGATTCTATAACATATATAAAATATTCTAATGCAATATATACAATTAAGCAATAGAAATTTGGACGAAATTGCCTATACTGTTGTAAAATTTGATGAAAAGCACCTATTGCCATGCGCCATCAAATGTGATCACCTGACCATTCAGGTATTCTCCACACTCGGCAATGTGCACAATGAAATCTGCCGCTTCAGAAGGTATGGCCATTCTTCCTGCAGGTATTTCATCCTCCAGCATCTGGCGTTCCTCCGGTGACAGATGACCGTTCATGGAGGTGTCAATTGCGCCAAATGCTATGGCGTTGACAGTTATACCGCTTGGAGCAAGCTCTTTTCCAAGAGCCTTTGAGAAGGAATTTACAGCACCCTTGGAGGCTGAATATGCGACCTCACACGACGCACCGACATTTCCCCACACGGATGAGATATTGATTATGTGTCCTTTGTGGTGCTGGATCATGTGAGGAACCACGAGTCGGCAGCTATTGAAAACCGAGTATACATTTGACTTCATGGTTCTGTCAAAATCCTGGGCTGTCATATTGTTTATAAGCCCCACATAAGATATGCCGGCATTGTTGATGAGGAGATCGATGTCGCTGCCGAGATGATCTATGGTATTTTGTATAAACTTCTCCATAAATTCCATATCCCCGGCGTCTCCGGTCTCACAGTAACAGATGCAGCCTTTTGCCGTAAGTTCGTCTCTCAGAGAGAGAAGCTCTTCTTTGTGTTTGAATGAAGTGATAGATATGCTGTTATATTTGTCTGAAAGCGCCAGTGCTGTCGCCCTTCCGATGCCTGTCGAGGCGCCAATTATTATCGCTGTTTTCAAATCTGTACCTCCGCTATTTGTGAACAAAAATTTAATTCTAGTATATCATGCGAATTAAATGTTGAAAATAAAAAAGCACTTTGGTATACTCTAGTTGTTTTTGTTAACAAATGAGAATATACATTTATATTGAGATGGAGGCTATATAATGGGTAAGAAAGTAATGAAATTATTCTTAGATACAATGCTCAGAGCAGCGGTTATCATACTTGCAGTGGCTATAGTTGTCATGCTCGTACTGCTTGCACGAACCGTCAGCAAGAGCAAGAAATCAGACGCATCGGACACGGGCAATAAGACAAGCATTGTGACTGAGGAGTCAGATCCGTCAGATCCTACATTTGGAGGTTCAGGCGATGCTGCAGACAGCTCAGACACATCAGCGGATGACAGCTCACAGGACGCTTCAACAGATGATGCAAATGCAGGAAATGGCAAGGATGCAAAAGTAGTAGTGCTCAACGCATCAGGCGTGTCAGGTGTGGCAGCTACATGGCAGACAACACTCACAGCGGATGGATACACATCAGTAGATATAGGAACATATGACAACGGAGATCAGTCAACAACAGTTATCTACACATCAGATTCATATGATGTGAGCGGACTTGTAAGCCTTTTGGGCGGTGCAGCAACGGCAGACAGATCAGATATTGACTCATCTGTTGCATCAGATGTCGACATTTCAGGTGCAGACATTGTCGTAGTAATAGGTGTGGACAACGCAGCCAACAACTAGATATAGAAGAATATGTAGAAAATATATAGAAAACTCTGCTGATATCGTAATAGAAAACACCGATATCAGTAGAGTTTTTTTACTGTAGTACAAAATGTTACAGATTTTGCCGGCTGTTCTACATTTTTCTGGTTTGTCAAGTATATATATGAGTAAAAACAATAGGCAAAAGTAATAAAATATACCGAAAACGTGACGAAAAACCCTATTGACATAAATGGGTATGGTGAAGGTTTCACAAAAAAGGAAGTTTAAACCAAGGGAAAACGGTTCGAAAACCGTCAAAATGTTGCAAAATTTGTGCATGTATACAATTTAGACAAAAGTTCAAAAATTTTTTTGAGCAATAATCACATAGAATGAAAAATGCCAATGATGTAGAATAACAATAGTTTTTAGGGTGAACAAAAACAAGATTATATACACTACGGAGGTAATTTCAAATGGCAAGTTTATCACTTAAGAACATTTACAAGGTATATCCTAACGGATTCAACGCAGTTAAGGACTTCAACCTTGAGATCGAAGACAAGGAGTTCATCATCTTTGTTGGACCATCAGGATGTGGAAAGTCAACAACTCTTAGAATGATAGCAGGACTTGAGGATATCAGCTCAGGTGAGTTATGGATCGGCGACAAGCTCGTAAACGATGTAGAGCCAAAGGACAGAGATATTGCGATGGTATTCCAGAACTACGCTCTGTACCCACATATGTCAGTATATGATAACATGGCATTTGGACTTAAGTTAAGAAAGGTTCCAAAGGAGAAGATCGACAAGGCTGTACATGAGGCAGCTAAGATTCTTGATATCGAGCATCTTCTTGACAGAAAGCCAAAGGCTTTATCAGGTGGACAGAGACAGCGAGTTGCTATGGGACGTGCAATTGTCCGTGAGCCAAAGGTATTCCTTATGGACGAGCCTCTTTCAAACCTTGATGCTAAGCTTCGTGTACAGATGCGTGTTGAGATCTCAAAGCTTCATCAGAGACTCCAGACAACTATCATCTACGTAACACATGACCAGACAGAGGCTATGACACTTGGTACAAGAATCGTAGTTATGAAGGATGGTATCATCCAGCAGGTAGATACACCTCAGAACCTCTACGACAAGCCATGTAACCTGTTCGTTGCCGGATTCATGGGTATGCCACCTATGAACTTCATCGATTGTAAGGTTGTTAAGTCAGGTGCTGACGTTCTCCTTATGTTCGGTTCACATTCAATCAAGGTTCCAGACAGCAAGGCTGAGAGACTTATCGCACTTGATGCTATCGATAAGGAAGTTGTTCTTGGTATCCGTCCAGAGGATATTCATGATGAGCAGCTCTTCATCGAGTCATCACCAGAGAGCGTAATCGATGCAAGAATCAACATTTACGAGATGCTTGGTGCCGAGGTTTACTTATACTTCACAATCGACCAGTTCGATATCACAGCAAGAGTAAATGCTCGTACAACAGCTAGACCTGGCGACACAGTTCAGTTCGCATTTGACTTAAGCAAGATTCATATCTTCGATAAGGAGACAGAGGAGATCCTTGTTAACTAGTCTTAGATAACACATAGAACTTACAATTACACTCCAGATAACTGGAAACAGTAGTTTAATTCTTGAAAAATTGAGAAAATGCAGAAAATACATATAAAAAATCTGCATTTTCTCTTTTTTTTTCTACAATTTTGCTTTAAAATAAGAGTAATGGATTACGGGATAAAACGTATAATGAGTATAAGGAGTGAAAAGAATGATATCAAACCAGATTCTTCAGGATACAATAGACGGATTAAAAGGTATAACAAGAACTGACCTGTGCGTGTTGGACACAGAGGGAAAAGTGCTTGCGTCAACACTTAAGGATATAGATGACTGCGAGGATTCAGTTCGTGCATTTGTTGATTCACCGGCAGAGAGCCAGGTTGTAAGAGGTTATCAGTTCTTCAAGGTGTTTGACGATAACCAGTTAGAGCATATTCTCATGGCAAAGGGCGAGACCGATGATACATATATGGTCGGCAAGATTGCAGCATTTCAGATCCAGAACCTTCTGGTCGCATACAAGGAGAGATTTGACAAGGACAACTTTATCAAGAACCTTCTCTTAGACAATCTCCTTCTGGTTGATATCTACAACAGAGCAAAGAAGCTCCACATAGATACTGATGTGAGAAGAATCGTATTTATCATAGAGACAAAGAATGAGAAGGATACCAATGCACTTGAGACAGTACGTAATATCTTCTCAGCCAAGACAAAGGATTTCATCACTGCTGTGGACGAGAAGAACATCATTCTTGTCAAGGAAGTCAAGTCCAACGAGACATATGACGACATGAACAAGATTGCCAAGGTCATCGTTGACATGCTCAATACCGAGGCGATGTCATCTGTACATGTATCATTCGGAACAATTGTCAATGAGATAAAGGAAGTTTCACGTTCATACAAAGAGGCTAAGATGGCTCTGGATGTTGGAAAGATATTCTATGAGAACACAGATATCATAGCATACAGCAATCTTGGAATAGGACGACTTATTTACCAGCTTCCACTTCCTCTGTGCAAGATGTTCATCAGAGAGATATTTGACGGCAAGAGCCCTGATGAGTTTGACGAGGAGACTTTGTCAACTATCAACAAGTTCTTTGAGAACAGCCTGAACGTATCAGAGACATCAAGACAGTTGTACATCCACAGAAATACTCTGGTATACAGACTTGATAAGTTGCAGAAGAGCACAGGCCTTGATCTGAGAGTATTCGAGGACGCCATCACATTCAAGATCGCTCTTATGGTTGTAAAGTACATGAAGTACATGGAGTCACTGGATTATTAAAATGTCCGGTGGACAGTTATCTGGAATATAGATTGCATAGAAGCGGCAGCCTTACATATGGATATATGAAGACTGCTGCATCGTGTATTAATTTTAATTCACAAACTATACACAACAAAACAATCAATATGTAGTATAATGAAGCGTGGATGAAATGAATCAGAATCATCCGACTATGGACAAATGTAAGATAATGTACAGTTTATGCCGTAAAGAGGCAATATAGGAGACATGAGATGATAGAGTTAGAGAACGTGAGTATGACATACCCTGGGGGCAATCAGGCGCTCAAGAATGTGAACATCAATATAGAAAAAGGCGAGTTCGTATTTATAGTTGGAAGCAGTGGATCAGGCAAGACCACTCTGTTTAGGCTTCTGCTCAAGGAGCTCGATCCTACGGAGGGCAATATCACTGTTGCCGGATACGACTATGGCAAGATAAAGAGAAAAGATATACCGAAGGTCAGAAGAAGGATTGGAGTCGTATTCCAGAACTTCAGGCTTCTGAAGGACAGGACTATATACGAGAATGTTGCATTTGCACAGAGAGTTATCCAGACTCCGGCGAGATACATCAGAAGACGTGTTCCGGCCATGCTGACGCTGGTTGGACTTGCAGACAAGTACAAATCATACCCGAAGGAGCTCTCAGGTGGTGAGCAGCAGAGAGTTGCCATGGCGAGAGCACTGGTCAACAATCCGGACATCATACTGGCGGATGAGCCTACAGGAAATCTCGATCCTAAGAACTCATTGGATATCATGAACCTCCTTGAGGATATCAACAAGAGAGGAACCACAGTTGTCGTGGTAACCCACAATAAGGATATCGTCAATGAGATGAAGAAGAGAGTTATCACCCTGAAGAAGGGTGTAATTATCAGCGACGAGAAGGAAGGAGGATATATAGATGAAGATTAGTACATTTTTCTATATCCTCAGACAGGGCTTTGCAAATATAAGAAGAAATATTCTGTTCTCACTTGCATCACTTGGAACCATCATATCATGTCTGTTCCTCTTTGGAATCATATATGCGGTAGTTGTAAACTTTCAGTCCGGTATGCAGGAGCTTGAGAATACAGTTACAATATCAGTGTTTTTTGACGAGGATGTGTCGGACGACACGATACAGCTTATCGGATCACAGATAAGAACTCTGGATTATGTAAACACGATGGATTACGTGTCGGCGGATGACGCATGGAATAAATTTGTTGAGCAGAACTACGATAATCCACAGGCGGCAAAGGATGCATTTGGCGAGGACAATCCACTTAAGAATTCGGCCTCATATGAGGTTACGCTCAAGGATGTGGCCAGACAGCCGGAGTTCGTGGCATTTGCCCAGGGGCTTTCAGGAGTCAGAAAGGTCAAGAGCTCTGACGTGACTGCGGACAGCATCACGACACTGTCATCTCTTGTCGGATATGCATCCATAGGAATAGTTGTGATACTGATGCTGGTATCTATCTTCCTTATAAGCAACACTATCACCATAGGTATCACGGTGCGAAAGGAAGAGATAGGGATCATGAAGCTGATCGGTGCGACAAATGTATTTGTACGGGCGCCGTTCATCATAGAGGGTGTGATCATAGGTGCGGTCGGTTCGGCTATACCTCTGGTTCTTCTGTACTACATGTATGATAAGATACTGACATATGTTGCCGGAAGATTTAAGGTTGTCACAACGCTGTTTGCATTTGTGAGCCAGCATGACCTGTTCAAGACCATGATACCGGTTGGACTTGTGCTTGGTATCGGTGTTGGACTGGTAGGAAGTATCCTTACCACGAGGAAGCATTTGAGAGTATGATATAATGAGCATTGCGACGGATGCGCTTGCGCAAGACGTCATAATGCGAATGCCCTCATTGAGCCGGCAGGCGATATAATATAATGAAGCACGCTGATGCGTGCGCAGGTCATCGCGCTCACGCACGACGACATAAGATATACTAGTTAATTGTTAGATGGGGATAACAAGGAGTAGTAGATTATGAAAAAGAAAGTCAATGTAAAAGGGAATATCAGAAGGATGGCATTGCTTGTTGCGGGATGTGTAGTCATGGGGGGCATGGCTGCGTCTCAGACCGGGGGAAATATGGCATATGCCATGACGAAGGAAGAGGCTGAGCGTCAGAAGGATGATGCCAGTGAAAACGAGAAGAATGCCAAGGACGTTCTGGATTCTCTGGAGGAACAGCAGAACAAGATCGTTCAGGACGTTGCAGATCTGGATGCCAAGATGACATCCGTCCAGACTCAGATAACGAGCCTGCAGGAGCAGACAGACGAGCTCCAGACGGAGATAGACACAACTCAGAAAAGTCTGGATGAAGCTCAGAAGGCAGAGGATGAGCAGTATGAGGCGATGAAGCAGAGAATACAGTATCTGTATGAGGAGGGGGAGACGGAATATGTCGATGCCCTGCTCACATCCATATCATTCAGCGATCTCCTGAACAAATCAGAGTATATAGACCAGATATCGGAATACGATCAGAGGCAGCTTGCAAAGCTGATCAAGACCAAGACAGATATTGCCAATTATGAGGCGCAGCTTGAATCTGACCTCAGACAGGTGGAGTCGGTCAAGACGGATCTGGAGAGTAACGAGGCTGAACTGCAGACCATTATAGATCAGAAGCAGGAAGAGATCACCAGATATGATGGTGATATAGAAGCCCAGAAGTCGTTGATGAACAAGTTCACTGTGGCCCGTGAGGAAGCCGAGAGACGTATCGCGGAGATATCCAGACAGGAGATGGGCAAGGCAAATGCAAATGGTACGGGTGCGTATACGAAAGATGGAAAGGTATACGACACCTCCAAATATAAGGGCAAATTCATGTGGCCGGTATCGACCGGAGGTGTTATCACGGATGAATTTGGTTACCGAGATGCTCCTACAGCGGGAGCAAGTACATATCATCAGGGACTTGATATAGGCTGTGATTATGGAACAGATATTGTTGCGGCGGAGGCCGGCACAGTCGTGATGTCCTGCTACAATGGCGGCGGTGGCAACATGGTCATGATCAGCCACGGCGGCGGAATATGTACGGTATATATGCACAACTCACAGCTATGTGTAAATGTTGGCGACAAGGTTGTGAAAGGTCAGGTCATAGCAAAGGCAGGAAGTACGGGTGTGTCGACAGGTCCGCATTGCCATTTTGGCGTGTCGATAGACGGAACGTATGTCAATCCGCATGACTTCCTTGGACAGTAGACCGGGCAGGGGATATGGAGAGATTCAGGTATTTGATGGCAATACAAGGTTAGGAGATAATGATATGAGGAAAATGTTGAAGAAGACAGTAGTGACAGCGGTGCTGGCAAGTACGGTGATCGGTCTGACGGGCTGCGGTACATCAGGTGTGTTCAGTGGCACACTCAGCGGCAAAACCGGCAGTTCCACCAAGATAACCTATGATGGCAATTTGTTGGATGCGGACGTACTTGACAAGACAGCGAAGATCGAGAGTATCATAGACAATTATTATTACAATGATATTGACGATGATACGATCAGGGAGGGCATATACAAGGGTATAATGGAATCCCTTGACGATCCGTATGCACAGTATTACACCAAGGAAGAGTATGCCAAGCTGCAGGAGGATGATTCAGGTGAGTATGCCGGAATCGGAGTTACGGTCAGCAAGGATGAGGATACGGGATATGTCCGTGCGGTAAATATCCTTGAGGGTGCACCGGCTGAGAAGGTGGATATACAGCCTGATGACATTATTGTACAGATAGATGATCACGAGATCACTACAGACGATGATCTTGACTACCTCGTATCACTCATAAGAGGCGATGCTGGAACTGATGTTACGCTGAAGATATACAGGGAGCGTGATAAGGCTTACCACGATGTCACCATCACCAGGGAGATCGTTGAGTACAGCACGGTATCATCATTTATGATAGACGACAAGATCGGATATGTGAGGATCACGCAGTTCATAGACAACACAGACGAGCTTTTCCAGAAGGCAGTTGAGGAGCTCAAGAATGAGGGCATGCAGGCACTGATGATCGATGTCAGAAGTGATCCGGGTGGAATGCTCACCACGGTCGTAAACATTTGCGACTATCTGCTCCCAGAGGGAACCATAGTGTCCATCAAGGACAAGACCGGCAAAGTTGTGGACGAGTATAAATCGACAGATGATGAATACCTCGATATGCCTATGGTAGTCCTGACAAATGAGTACAGTGCCAGTGCGTCAGAGATACTTACATCGGCACTCAAGGAATTCGGGGCTGCAACTGTTGTAGGAAAGAATACCTACGGTAAGGGAATCGTGCAGAGTGTTATACCACTTGGTGATGGCACAGCGATCAAGCTCACGACACAGAAGTATTTCACACACGATGACAACGATATCCACAAGAAGGGTGTTGCGCCTGATATTGAAGTGGATCTTCCAGATGATTATACCTATGAGGATTTCCAGGGCAAGAATGACAGCCAGTACCAGAAGGGTATTGAGGTTTTGAAGGAGAAGCTGAAGTAGGGATTAAGATAGAGATTGGTATAAATATAGTTATATAAATTTGTCAGTGAAGTATCTGTTCGAATGCTATCGTATATGTAAAATGCATAAATAATTAAAACAACATAATTTTTAGATAATATGCAGCACAAAAGTGCTGCATATTGTGTTATACTAGGAAATGTTCAGAAATATGTTATAGGTAAATAAAAGGCAACAAAGGAGATATACATGGATAAGGAACTGATTATCGTATTGGACTTTGGCGGACAGTACAACCAACTGATCGCCAGACGTGTAAGAGAGTGTAATGTATATGCCGAAGTACATCCGTACACATTGCCGCTGGAGAAGATCAAGGAGATGAATCCAAAGGGAATCATCTTCACAGGCGGACCAAACAGCGTATACAAAGACGATTCACCTAGCTGCAGCAAGGAGATATTCGAACTTGGTATTCCTATTCTCGGAATATGTTACGGTTCACAGCTCATGGCTCATCTGCTGGGCGGCAAGGTCAGCACGGCCCCTGTCAGCGAGTATGGAAGAACAGAGGTTGAGGTTGACAAGACATCCAAGCTGTTTGCAGATGTGAATGACAAGACCATCTGCTGGATGAGTCACACAGACTATATTGCAGAGGTACCAGAGGGCTTCAAGAAGACAGCTTACACTCCTGTATGCCCAGTGGCAGCCATGGAGAACGCTGAGAAGAAACTGTATGCGACTCAGTTCCATCCAGAGGTTATGCACACCGAGGAAGGCATGAAGATGCTTCGAGCATTTGTCATGGATGTATGCCAGTGCGCAGGCGACTGGAAGATGGATTCATTTGTAAAAGATACTATAGAGAGCCTGCGTGCCAAGATAGGCGATGGCAAGGTGCTGTGTGCCTTGTCAGGTGGTGTGGACTCATCAGTGGCTGCAGTTCTCCTGTCCAAGGCGATAGGCAAGCAGCTCACGTGTGTGTTCGTAGACCACGGTCTTCTTCGTAAGAACGAGGGCGACGAAGTTGAGGCGGTATTTGGACCGGACGGTCCATACGACCTGAACTTCATCAGAGTGAATGCTCAGGACAGATTCTACAGCAAGCTTGCCGGAGTAACCGAGCCTGAGGCAAAGAGAAAGATAATAGGCGAGGAGTTCATCCGTGTATTCGAGGAGGAGGCCAAGAAGATTGGTGCCGTTGACTTCCTCGTACAGGGAACCATATATCCTGACGTCATCGAGTCAGGCCTTGACAAGTCGGCAGTCATCAAGTCCCACCACAATGTAGGCGGACTTCCTGACTATGTAGATTTCAAGGAGATCGTGGAGCCGCTCCGTCTTCTCTTCAAGGACGAGGTCCGCAAGGCCGGCCTTGAGCTTGGAATCCCAGAGTACCTGGTATTCCGTCAGCCATTCCCAGGCCCAGGCCTTGGAATCAGAATCATCGGAGAGGTCACAGCCGAGAAGGTCAAGATCGTTCAGGATGCCGATGCCATTTACCGCGAGGAGATCGCAAAGGCAGGTCTCGACAGAAGCCTCGGTCAGTACTTCGCAGCCCTGACCAACATGCGTTCGGTTGGCTGTATGGGAGATTTCAGAACCTACGATTACGCCGTAGCACTCCGTGCTGTAAATACAACAGACTTCATGACAGCAGATTGTTCAGAGATACCATTTGAAGTTCTTCAGAAGGTAATGAACAGGATTATTAATGAGGTTAAGGGTGTTAATAGAGTAATGTATGATCTGACCAGTAAACCACCTGGAACGATTGAGTTCGAATAAATCGAGTTGCTTAAAAAAGCCAGTGTTTATGCGGGTTTCAGCGATTTCGATTAGTCTTTTGATAACAAATTGATAACAGTCATAGCAAGTGCCATTATTCTTGTTATCCAGTGGTTTATGGGTAACGGAACAATTAACAGGTGGCTTGCAGACTAAAGTTCGGAGCTTGGCTCTGAACAAATTCCATATTATAAACTAAGCCCTTAGCTGTGGTTAATAACCATAGTTAAGGGCTTTTTTGTCGTTGCCAAAGCATCTGTAGGGAGCTGCCAGTGGCAGGTCCTGTAGGTGCTTATTTATCTTTCAAGTGGTCTTTGAATGCTTCCACGAGAGCGTCACTTAATTCCTGTGATGGAACTTTTGCCCAACGCTGTGTGGTGTCGAACTCTGGATAATGGTAACGCCAGTTATCGTATTCTTCTCTGTTGATTTCTTCGGAAGATAGCTTGTCTGCCTGTTCTTTCCAAGCATACAGCATTTTGAGGAGTTCATATGCTTCTCTGCCTTTGTCCTTGTTGACCTTTAAGCATACCTCTCCGTCTGCTTCACTGACAGTAAGACCGTAAATATCTTCAAGGGTAAACAGAGTGTGCATAAGACCGATATAGCTGTCTATGTCAGGAACATCAAGAGCCTGTGGAGAAACATCAAGCACCTGTGCCAATGCATTTGTAAGGTCTGCTTTCGGTTTGCGTGTACCAGTTTCGTACTGTGCCAAACGCACATCAGCACTCTTTTCTGGAAAACCGATTGCTGTACCGAGATACTTTTGTGTCATACCACGCATTAGTCTGAAAAAATGTATTCTTTCGCTGATAGCCATAATGATACGCTCCTTTTATATTTAGTGAAATAAGTATAGCAGAAATGTTTAGTGGAAGTCAAGAAAAACCGAAACAAAAATGTTTAATATTTTCTTTGCAACCACTTGACAATAGCAAATATGTTTAGTAAAATAAATTACGAATTAAACAAATATGCTTAATGCGACAACTGAATGACCGTCCGAAAAGCCAAACCGCCAAGACCTCGTCGGAGCAAGTTCCGTATCGTTCGCTTGTGTGCAAGCACAAAAGCTCATTCGCTGCACTGCTCCTCCTCTTCCCCAAAAGTCTCCGACTTTTCGGGAACCCCTATACGAGCGAGCGCCTGATGTACTGCGGTGCATTGGGACAGCACAGCGCCTGCCGACAAGCAGGAGTGCCTGTTGGAACTTTAACACGGAGAAAGCGGCAAGCAAAAAATTATTTTAAGAAAGGAAGAAAAAGGATATGGAAAACAGATTTATCCGAGCCGAAGATGTGGCTCAGGAACTAAACGTATCAAAACCTTATGCATATAAACTCATCAGACAATTAAATGAGGAATTGAAAGCAAAGGGCTTTATTACGATTGCAGGGCGTGTAAATCGCCAGTATTTTTACGAAAGGCTCTACGGAGCAGGAAAGGGGGAAATGTAAATGCCGGTATTTAAGAATGAAGATAACGGTACTTGGTATGTGATGGCAAGGTATGTGAACTGGAAAGGGGAACGCAAGCAGAAATGCAAGCGTGGCTTTGCTACCAAACGAGAAGCACAGGAATGGGAAAGAATGTTCAAATTGCAGACTTCTTCAGACCTTGATATGAGTTTTGAAGCCTTTACGGAGCTTTATATCAATGATGTGAAGAACCGTTTGAAGGAAAACACGTGGCTTACCAAAGAGCATATCATACGCACAAAGATACTTCCGTATTTCGGGAAACTGAAAATCAGCGAGATTTCCACAAAGGAGATTATTACTTGGCAGAATGAAATGCTTGCCTATCGTGATGAGAAGAAAAAGCCTTATTCACAGACGTATCTGAAAACGCTGCACAATCAGTTGTCCGCCATTTTCAATCACGCTGTCCGCTACTATGAACTGCGTTCCAATCCTGCGGCAAAGGTGGGAAATATGGGACGTGAGGAACACAAGGAAATGCTGTTCTGGACAAAGGAAGAATACAAGAAATTCTCTTTTGAGATGATGGACAAGCCTGTTTCCTTTTATGCGTTTGAAATGCTTTACTGGTGCGGTATCCGAGAGGGCGAGCTGTTAGCTTTGACTCCGGCAGATTTCAACTTTGATAAGGAAACAGTCACAATCAATAAATCCTATCAGCGTTTGAAAGGGCAGGATGTGATTACTTCTCCGAAAACGAAAAAGAGCAACCGCACGATTAAAATGCCGAAGTTTCTGTGTGAGGAAATGAAAGAATATCTCGGTATGCTTTACGGATTGAAGAAGAAAGACCGTATCTTTACGGTGACGAAAAGCTATCTTCATCACGAGATGGACAGAGGGGCAAAGGCGGCAGGCGTGAAGCGTATCCGCATTCACGATCTCCGTCACAGCCACATTTCACTCTTGATTGATATGGGCTTTTCTGCGGTGGCGATTGCTGACCGAGTTGGTCACGAAAGTATTGATATTACTTATCAGTACGCACACCTCTTTCCGTCAAAGCAGATTGAGATGGCAGAAAAATTAGATGATTTAGGGAAAGGAGATTTTGAAAATGTCAGCTAAGAACAGAGATAACAAAAATCGTTGGAGGAATATCACAGTAGGGTTTCGAGTATCGCCCGAAGAAAACGAACTCATTAACAGAGCTGTAGCTCTATCAGGATTGCCAAAACAGGAGTATTGTTACCGCCGTTGCTTAAATCAGGATGTGGTGGTACAGGGCAATCCGAGAGTGTATAAGGCGTTGAAAACGGAATTTGCCACAGTCCTTGCGGAACTGAAAAGGATTGAAGCAGGAAAAGGTGTGGATGATGAACTGCTGAGTGTAATAGAACTGATTTCCATTATTCTCGGCGGTTTGAAAGGAGAGGATGCGAATGGAGAATAAAAAAGAAATGACTATTCCAAATGTATCTGCGGCAACAGATGCGGAACAGTCACTTTCCAAATGTACTGACAATAGTATAGTCAATCAGGATACGGATTTCAAGGGGTACGAGCAATCTTTTGAAGAAATGCAAAGGGAAATACTCAGACAGTTAGACCCTTCCTATCTGAAAACAGTATCAATGACAACGCTGTATGATACGGTGTTTGAGGTTCAGACACCACTTATCGACGGTCTGCTCCAAAGGGGAACTTACCTTTTCGTAGGTTCCCCGAAAGTGGGAAAGAGCTTTATGATGGCACAGCTTGCCTATCATATCAGCACAGGCACACCGCTTTGGGAGTATAAGGTGCGTAAGGCAACGGTGCTTTATTTTGCCCTTGAAGATGATTACCCACGTTTGCAGAAGCGATTGTTTCAGATGTTCGGTGCAAAGGAGACAGGCAATCTGTATTTCGCAACGGAATGTAAAACGGTCAATGGCGGACTGGAAGAACAGATAAGAGGGTTTATGAGGGAACACCCAGACACAGGCTTGATTATCATAGACACCTTAAAGCGTGTGCGTGAAGCAGGCGGAGCAGATTACAGCTACGCAAGTGATTATGATGTTGTGGCAAGGCTGAAAGCGTTGGCAGACAGTTACAAGGTTTCAATGCTTATTGTTCATCATACACGCAAACAAAAATCGGAAGATATATTCGATATGATTTCAGGCACGAATGGTCTGATGGGTGCGGCAGACGGTGCATTTGTTCTCAGTAAGGACAAGCGTACTTCCAACAATGCCACACTTGATGTTGCTGGCAGAGACCAGCAGGATATGAAAATCCATCTTGTAAGGGACAGCGAGCGATTGGTGTGGAACTTTGCAAAATCGGAAACGGAGATGTGGAAAGAACCGCCCGAACCTCTGCTTGAGAAGATAGCGGATACGCTCTTTTCGGAAAGTGACAGATGGGAAGGAACTGCTTCGGAACTTTGCGAAAGGCTTGCGGTGGATATAAAGCCGAATGTACTTTCTTTAAGGCTCAGTATCAACGCAAGCAGGCTGTTTCGTGATTACGGTATCCGTTATCAGAACAGCCGCACACACGACGGAAGAAAGGTTTCACTTTGGAAAGAAACCGAGCAGACGGCGTGACAAACGGTGTCAAAGGTGTCAATGTTTTTGAGAGCAGCACGCTGTGAAAAACATTGTCACCATCGTCACACTTTGACACCGGATAAAGTTTAGGGGAGTGTGCAGAGAGTGCCTTTTCAAAGGCGGCTCTTTGGTCTCGCCTGCTGGCTCGGTCGGTTCGCAGGCGTGTGTGCCACCGGCACACGCTCACCCCTCGGAGAGCCTTCGGAGAACGCAAAACCTGTTTACAGGTCGCATTTTTGATGGGTGTACCCGTCAAAAGTGCTTTTGCGTTACTTTTGACAAAAGTAACAAAACCTGAGAATGTTGAAATTTACAGATGGGAGATGAAAAAATGCAGAGAACGATAAGTGCAATGGTCGGTAAAGGCTCGGTCAATCACAATAGCCGAAAGTTCCGAGCAGAAAATGTAGACGGAACTCGTACTCATCTCAATATCGACTACTGCAATGAAAATATAAAGACAGTTTATCACGAATTGTTTGATGAAGCATTGGAAAGATACAATGCCAAGCAGATAAGGTCAGACCGAAAGATAAAAGATTATTATGAAAAAATCCGAAGTTCCAAGCAGGAAAAACCGTTCCACGAAATCATTTTACAGGTGGGCGGTAAGGGAAATATGAACGCCGATACGGAAAACGGAGAACTGGCAAAGCAGATTTTAGATGAATACTATCAGGGTTTTCAGGAGCGAAATCCACAGCTTCGGGTGTTCTCGGCTCATCTGCATATGGATGAAGCTACACCACATCTGCACATAGATTTTGTACCTTTTACCACAGGCAGCAAGCGTGGACTTGATACAAGAGTGTCACTAAAGCAGGCTCTTGCAACGCAAGGTTTTAAGGGCGGCAGTCGTGGCGATACGGAGTGGTCGCAATGGATACAGTCCGAAAAAGAACAGCTTGCGGCGGTGATGGAACGTTATGGGATTGAGTGGGAACATTTAGGCACACACGAAAAACATCTTTCTGTTTTGGATTATAAAAAGCAGGAAAGAGAAAAAGAAGTGGCGTCATTAGGTGCGAAAATCGAGCAGAAACAGATTGAATTTGATGTGTTGTCGGAACGAGTATTGAACTATGATAAGGCAAAAGACGAGCTGTCAAATCTTGAAATAGAGCTTGATACTGCACCGAAATATCAGTTGCCAGAACCAGAGAAATTTATGACTGCAAAGGCATATAAAACCAAAATGGCAGAGCCGGTTGTAAGGAAATTGAAGCAACTTGTCAAAACGGTGCTTGCCCGCTGCTTTGAGGGGTGGGACAACTATCATAGGCTGAATACAGCGAATGCACAGTTATACCGCACCAATCAGCGTTTGGAGAAAGTCAATGAAAGATTGACCGAAGAAAACAAAATCCTAAAAGCAGAAAATAAAGATTACAGCCTGCTCCGTAAGGTTTTTGGTCGCAAACAGATAGATGATTTGTTGGAGCAGGCAAGAACAGTTAAAGGTCGCAAGCGTGATAATACACGATCACGATAGACAAAAATCACAGGAGGAAAAGGAAAATGACAAAGACAATTTTTGAAGAAATGGGCGGAACTTATAGACAGGTGGGTGATTATTTATTGCCGAACATCACAGTACCAGCCGAAGAAGAAATAGAGCCGATTGGTTTATGGGGGAAACGACATGCAAGGCATTTAAAGGAACACTATAAAGTGTTATATATGAACCTGCTGACAAGCGGAAAGCTGCATAGTTATCTTGCAGAAGTCGATAAGCAAGCAGAGGATATGTTTCTTCGACTGGTAAAGGAATATGCCGACAGACAAGATGTGACGGAACAATTAAAGAAAGATAATCCCTACGAATGGATTGGAAGAATGAATAATATTCAGGCTTGTGTGAGGGAAGTTGTAGGAACGGAGTTGATTTACACATAAGCGTTTTACGGTATGGTGCTCCTGCGTTTGCTGGAGTGCTGTGGTTGTGGTTGTAAAGAGGTTGTGAAAGATTGAATTTCGTAATGGTTGGATGTATAATTAGGAAGTGAAAATTTTAATTTGCACTTCCATAAGGTGAAATGTATTGACACAAAAAATACAGTATGATAGTATTGCCATTAGAAGAAAGAAAGGCACATTTTGTGTAAGGTGAGGAAATGATTAATAGATAATTTGATTTAAGTAAGACACATATAGTTATTGAGCCTGTAGAGAATAGGTTTGTTTTGTGTACGCTTAAGTTGGATTATCGCAAGAGGCATTTCCTTTGTTTTCCTTTTGGAAAAGAAATAAGGGTCTATTTAGCGAGTCTATTTTTGCGTATGCAAAAAAGACTCGTTTTTGTGTGTTCAAAATAATAATTGGCTCAGACTTCGAAAAGGAGAAACTTTAATGTTGCAGATAAAAAAATTAAATTTAACACATAAAAAAGACCTGAGAATAATTCTTAATGATTTCAACCTTGTGCTAAATGATGGAGATAAGGCAGTTATTATTGGAGAAGAGGGAAATGGGAAATCGACATTAATGAAGTGGATATACAATCCGTCGCTTGTAGAAAACTATATAGAAGCAGATGGGGAAAGGATAATGGGACACGAACGTCTTGGTTATCTTCCGCAGGAGATGCTCGATGAAGATAAGGAAAAAACAATATACGAATATTTTTCTGAAGAGGAAATATTCTGGGAGAAAACGCCTAAAGAATTGTCTGTTATTGCGGGAAAATTTGGAATGAAAAATGATTTTTTCTACAGTAACCAGACAATGGGTAGTCTTTCAGGAGGCGAAAAAGTCAAGACACAACTTATGAGGCTTTTCATTCGCGATGTTTCTGTGCTGTTGTTGGACGAACCTTCCAATGACATCGACATTGCGACGCTTACATTACTGGAAAAAATCATAAATGACTGGAAGCACATTGTGCTTTTTATTTCACACGATGAAACGCTGATAGAGCGTACTGCCAACATGGTGATACATATCGAGCAGATTATACGAAAAACAAAGGCGAGATATACCGTGGCAAAGCTTCCCTATAGACGCTATGTGGAAGAACGGCTTCATAAATTTGAAATCCAAAAACAGCGGGCACTGAGTGACCGTAGGGAGAAAAAGATTCGCGATGAAAAATATCAAAGAGTTATGCAGAGTGTACAAGGTGCATTAAGAAGTTGTACCAGACAAGCACCGTCTGTTGCCAAAAACTTAAAGGACAAAATGCATACGGTTAAGGCAATGGAACGAAGATTTGAAAAAGAAGATGAAAATATGACTCAGATGCCGGAACAGGAAGAAGCAATCTTTGTCAAATTAGGGGATGAAAACTCACACATTCCCGCAGGAAAAACGGTCATAGAATATGAACTTTCAAAGCTTGTGACTCCGGATGGCAAAAGAATTTTAGCAGAAGGAATTCATTTAAAAATAAAAGGTTCAGAAAAAATCTGTATGATAGGAGCCAACGGGGCAGGAAAAACGACTCTTCTAAAAAAGATAGCGGAAGAACTCCTAAATCGGAATGACATTAAAGCAGAATATATGCCTCAAACTTATGAAGACCTGCTGGATTTGGATGTTACACCGGTTGATTACCTTGATAAAACAGGAGATAAAGAAGAGCGTACAAGAATTAGAACATACCTTGGTTCACTTAAATACACACCAGATGAAATGGAGCATCCGATTCGGGAGTTATCAGGCGGACAAAAGGCGAAAGTGCTTCTCTTGAGGATGAGCTTAAGTGGTGCAAATGTTCTTATTCTGGATGAACCGACAAGAAATTTTTCACCATTGTCCGGTCCGGTAATAAGAAAAATGCTCCGAGAATTTCCGGGGGCTGTCATTAGCATTTCTCACGATAGAAAGTATATTGAAGAGGTGTGCGATAAAATATATCAGCTAAATCCTAATGGATTACAGCTAATTGGTGATTGATAACAAAAAGGATGAAAGACTGACAAATTTCAGGCTTTTAGTGAGTTGGAAAGCATACAAAGATTTGAATTTGGAGGATAGATTATGGTACGTACAGAAGATGCATGTGAAATTATAAAATATGCTTTGCAAAACGAAATTAAAGTATATTTAGATGGCGGATGGGGTGTTGATGCACTTCTTAAAAGAGAATCAAGAATACACAATGATATTGATTTGTTTGTTGAACTGAAACATTATCATGATTATATTTATGTGATTAAGCAGCATGGATTTGAGGAAGTAAATACTGATTATACAACGGATGGTCATACTGTCTGGAAAGATGATAAACAAAGAATCATTGATTTACATTGTTTTGAATTTACAGATGACGGAATTGTTTATGAGGGAGATATATTTCCATCAAAAACTTTTTCCGGTATTGGAAAAGTTGGAGATATAACTGTTTCTTGTATTGAACCATTGAGTCAGGTAATGCTTCATTTGGGATATGAACACGATAAAAATGATGTGCATGATGTGATGCTGTTGTGTGAAACATTTCAAATAGCAATACCAGATGAATATAAGGAAAAGTAAAATTTCAGTTTTGTGTTGAATCTCTAAGCAAAATAGCTTATAATTTGACATGCTACATATAGTTATTATCCACAGTTATCGAGTAGGTGTTATCAATGCCGATAACAAAATGATAACATTAGCTCGTATAGGCAGGATAATATGGATATATCAAATAATCAAAAGAACGAGAAACATTACAGAGAATAATTCCTAAACAAAAAGCGTTAGTCTTTGTAGAGTTTGAGTAGTTGAAGCTGAGCTGTAAAGCCTTTGTTTACAAGGGTTTTACAGCTTTTCCTTTATAGGATGTCTGACCAATGTAATGCTGACGCTTCGCAAATTCGCATATCAGTCATAAATAATAACCAGAACGATATAAACAGATAATGTTCATAATAGTCTTTCTTACAGAGTAAGGAAATAACCTTTTGAAATTCTTCTAATGTCCAGAAATCAACTTTGGTTTTCTTGCTTTTGATATTGCCTATCATACGAGAGGGATTTTTCTTCGCAATTCCAAGAACAACAGCTCTGTCAAATGCGATAGAAAGCATTCCCTGTACGATACGAATGTAATTAGGGCTACGATTGACGCTATCTTGAACAGCAGAGAGAATAAGAAGAGATTTGCTTCTTGTTTTCTCTGGTTTCCTATACAGATTCTTCAACATTTATTTGTTGATCTGCTCCGCAGGCAACAAATAAGAGCCGACTATCCTTATTTCTTTATCGTAAATTTACTTGTTACACAGTAATGAAAAAAGCCAATAGTTTGTAACTGAACTTTACAAACTATTGACTTTACATTTTGATGTCCACTCTTCAATGAATTATCATACGAATATATCTTCAATACTTTATAATTCAAGAGTAATAATAAGGCTATTGGCATGTACTTTTGCAACAACATTTCCGCCAAGAATGGCAACAAGTGTTTTTACTACCGCAAGTCCCAATCCTGTACTTCCATTATGTCTTGATTTATCGCCTGTATAAAAACGGTCAAAAAGTCGATTGCAATCAATTTCTGAACTGTCACTCATTGGATTTTCAATGGTAAATATAATATTATTATTTTCTTTCTCCATAAGTGTTATTTTTATCGTTCCAACAGAATACTTAATTGCATTTGTCAACAGATTTTGTAAAATTCGTTCTACCATATTTTTATCAGAATATACGTATATTGAATAATCTGGGAGATTTATTTCGGGTAAAATATTCTCCTTTTCTAATGCAACGGCATTTTCCGTAATTAAATTTATTAACATATTAGATATATTAAACTTTTCTTTTTCTGGAACTGTCTGCTGTTCCTCCAAAATAGAAAGATCATAGAATGTTTCTACCAATTCTTTCATTTTTTCGGCTTTGCTAAAAATCACTTTTACACGCTGTGCTTGACTGGATTCCAAATTTTCTTTTTGCAATAATTGTAAATGACCAAGAATGACTGTAAGAGGTGTACGCAAATCATGTGATATATTAGCAACAGATTCTTTTAAATGCTCTTCATTGCGTAATACGCCTGCAACAGCCTGTCGTTGTCTGATATTATATTGATTCAATATACCAGCCAGTCTTTCTAAATCTTTATCAATCAACGAAATGTCTAACATCTGCTGTGAATTTCCAGAATTCAATTCATTAACTTGATCCGCAAGATTACGGATTTGTTTTTTTAATTGAATATATCGAAATAGCAGTATTACTAAAAATATTGTTATGATAATTAAAATCCATTCTATGTTAGACATTTTCTCCACCTATTTAAAATCACATTTACAAAATTTTATCCACGAAAGCAATACTAATATACCAGACCATATACATCCTACTAAAATAGCTATCGGTTGAAAAAAGGTTTTCATGCTGACAACGATTCTGATTTGATAAGTAGGTAAAAAACCGACTGGTAATCTCAACATCATTCCATAGCCAAGATATAAGCTAAGACCAAAAATAATAATTGCTGTAACCGAAGTTGCTTTTACAACATCCTGTAAATAGCAACAAATAAGTATTGCAATTAGAAATATCGCACTATTAAGCAGACAAGAATAAATGATTGCTTTTATAATATTGTAAAAAAACATTCCCACGTCTGCAACACCAAAGCGTCCAAATTCCCTTATGCACCCTGAAACTGGATAGACAAGAGCCATAAGATTAAAAGCAATTAAATACGATATTATTTTACTTGTAAAAATTTGTTTTCTGGAATGTCCAGCACTGACCTCTAAGTTTATTGTTCTCTTAGAAAATTCCTGTCCTAAAATCAATGCAAGTATAGCCGACATGATGATAAGAAGAAACGTAGAATCATACACCATTCCATTAAAAATATCAGCAAGAGAAGAAGCAATTTCTTCTGTCGGTCCCATGACCTCTGTAACATAAGTATCTGCTGTAAAAAATCCTAAAATAAATATTCCAATCATACCACACCAGTAAATAGAATTATGTAACAACTGATATTTTTCCAGTTTTAATAATTTATCCATAAAAAACACCTCCGGTTATTTCAAGTCTGTATGTAAAAAAGCACTACCTGCAATGAAATATAAAATAAAATTCCATAAAAAATCTACAAACAAGCAAAAGTTTGTCGAATAGACCTTTTGCAATGAAATTAACCTAAGTTGTCCCATTGGTATTATTCTGCTGATTATTTGTGCAGACTCACTGTTCAGTAAAAAAATCATAACAAAAAATAAAACCATTGAAACTGTCAGTGTTTTCCCCATATCACGAAAAATAAAAGCAAAAAACATCGGTAATGCACACAGTGTTATCATGGCAAATAGAGTTAGTAAAACCATAGTATATGTGCTATCATTCCAAAAAAGTTTTTCTCCAATATAAAATTGACTAATAATTCCATGTACAAATAATGGAAATACCAGAATGATAATACAACCTATTTGAGATACAATTAACTTTACTCTAAATATAGAACTTCTTTTATGTCCGGCAGTAATATAAGTATTTAAAGTTCTTCCACTAAAATCACTTCCAATGAACAATGCTATAAACACTATAATCAAAAAATAGAGTAACGGAATATTGTATAATGATGCCATAATTAAGTTTGAAGAGCGTTCTTTACTATCTAACAGCAATATGCTACTTAAAAGGAGATTGAATATTCCAATTTCCCAAAAATACCAACTGTGAAACAACTTATATAACTCAGTTTTTAGGAGATTTGACATCTTTTGTTCCTCCTATTTTGCTCAAAAAATAGTCCTCCAAAGTATCGCCAGATACAGAAAGTCCTGTTACAAGAATGTGCGATTCTGCCAAAGCAGACGCAACTGTCTCTAAATCATTCAAATAATCATACAAACGAATTATGCCATCTGGCATTAGTTTAAAGTTATCTGTATGAAGATTTTCTTCCAAAACCAGAACCGTTTTCTGAACATCTGTTGTTTTAATTGCTATATGTCGTTTACACCGTTCATTTAATTCATAATCAGAAATCTCTTCTATAATTTTTCCACGGTCAATCAGAATAAATTCTGATGCTGTTTGATACAATTCTTCTAAGATATGGCTTGAAACCAAAATGGTCATACCATATTCTTTATTCAAAATTTTTAATAAATTTCTGATTTCTACAATTCCAGCAGGGTCAAGACCATTGATAGGCTCGTCTAAAATCAATAGTTCTGGTGTATTTAAAAGTGCAATCGCTATCCCCAATCGTTGACGCATACCTAATGAAAAATTGCGGACACTCTTTTTACCTGTATCTTGCAATCCAACCATATCTAATGTCCTTTTAATAACTGATTTATCTGGTATGCCTCGTTGAATACGCTGTACTTCCATATTTTGATAGGCAGTCATTGACGGGAATAGAGCAGGCGTTTCAATCATACTTCCAATTCGTTTACGCTGTTTCTGCAATTCTTCTGTTCCAGAATTTCCCCATAAAGAAAGTGTACCACTTGTTGGAAACGCAAGCCCTGTGACTAATCTTAAAAAAGTAGTCTTACCTGCTCCGTTTTGACCAATAAATCCATAAATTTTTCCTTTTTTTATTTGTAAATTTATGTGGTCTAATGCTAATGTTTGCTTATATTCTTTGGTTAAAGACTTTGCTTCTAAAATAATTGAACTCATATCCCAAACCTCCTTTACTTAAACCAGTATAACGGGCAATTTTAAAGAATTTCTTAAATCGTAATGAGAAAAGTTAAAAAAATAATAAAGCTAAGGAACGTTTAATCCTTAGCTTTATGTAGGCGGTAGCCAATGCCCCAAACAGTATCAATAAATTCTGTATCAGAGCATATCGCTTTTAATTTATTGCGTAAATTACTGATATGAACATTAAGTGTATTATCTTCAGCAATATATTCTGTATCCCAAACACTTTGAAAAAGATTCGATTTTGAAAATACTTTATCTGGATATTTCATCAACAATTCTAAAATGCCAAATTCTTTAGCGGTTAAGGATAATTCTATTCCATTCAAAAATGCTGTATTTTTCTCTAGGTCTAAAGTCAGATTGTTATATTGCAAACATTCTGTCTGGCTATTTTGAAATTGTACTCTTCGCAGATTACTTTCAATTCTGGCAAGCACTTCTTCCATATCAAAAGGTTTTGTGATATAATCGTCTGCTCCCAGACGAAGCAAGTCGATTTTATTTTGTGTAGTTTCTTTCGCTGAAATAATAATAACAGGTATCGTAAATTTCTTGCGTACATCAGATAAAATAATATCACCACTCCGATAAGGAAGCATAATATCAAGTATAATCAAATCAATTTTTTCTTTATTCAAAAAATCCAGAACATGAAGTCCATCATATTGGCAATGCACAGCATATCCTTTTTCTTTTAGAAAATCAGCCAATAACGCATTTATTTCTAAATCATCTTCAATAATCAATATTTTATTCATTAGCCTACCTCATTCCTGCAATGCTACCTTCCCATTATACATTTAAGGTTGTATTTCCTCAATACCATTGCAACCAATTATATGAGAGGGATTCTTATTTTGCCAATCTAATTGTAAACAGAATAGTATAGATTGGATAAACAATTACCATACTATTCTGCTGTAACATTTATTCTACAATCTTCCAGTTATCGTCCTTATGAAGCACAAGCTCATACTGTGAGATTTGCGTCATTTTCGACTTGTTATCCAGATACTTTACGGACACGCTGACTTTGAGGTTGTCGCCGTCTTTGGTAAAGACAGGGTTTACCAGTTCCGAAAATACATAGTCGCCGGATACAGGAGCAATCACACCGTCTTTGACATAGTAGGCAAGTTCCTTTTCCGTAGCTGTCGGATAGAGCTTAAAGAATGTTTCCAAGAAAGCGGTAGCGTCCTTAACTGTGTCGGAACTGACACTGACATCGGCTTCCTGTGCTTTCGGTTCATACTTTGATTTCTGTACCGCCGGAGCAAGGGTAGGATTTTGGGTAATGACCATTGCACCGTTCTTATCCACATGAACGGTCACGGTGTAGTTTTCTGTGACTGCCTGTGTCTGTTCTCCCTCTTTTACCTGCTGATCTACTTCGTAGGCAACGGTAAAATCGTCCGTTCCAGACTGTTCTACATTCCAGACCAGCACATTTGTAACAGTCGCACTGGTTGGTATGTCCGTTCTGATGGTATCGGCGTTCAAGTCCTGCAATTCTTTGGTAAGGTATTTACTGATTTCCGCTGTCCTCGCTTCAATGGCTTCCTTGCTGGTATCCCATGAGTAGTAGGCTTTTGCAAAGTTCTTGACGAAATTCTCAATCCCATTGGTATCGTTCAATCTTAGCTGAATGATTTCTTTTTCATGTACCGTGTGTGTGTTAATAGCGGTAAGCTTCCACGCCGAGCAGGTCATGGAGAATTGCTGGGATGTGATTAGTGTTGGAATGGCAGCGATAGGTTTAGCTGTGGCTGTGTATTTTGGAGATTGGATAAAGGCTTTAGTAAAGTTGAATCTTGTTGCTTTATTGCTATTAGTTCAGGCAGTATATGTCGGAATCAGAGTGTATGTGAAAGGTTGTAAAAGAGCCAGAGGCTATTATTGATGTTGAGGTTTTAGAAAAATCGTAGAAAGGTGGATAAAAGTTATGGGAAAATTGGAAAAAGTTATTGTAGAGAATGGTATTACTTATGTATTAGGTGATGATGATATTTATTATCCGGATTTACAGTTACCGGAGGGAACAAATTATAATATCGGAAAGTTTGGACATATGAGATGTGAGTATCTGAAAGAGTTCAAACATGGATATTATATGGAGCTGTTACTTGATGGAAGACTAAATGAATATCTGCATGAGATTGACGAGGCATGTTATGAGATGCGGGACAGGCTCGTGGAAAAGATGAAGGAAAAACAAGGTGTGACAGAGCAGTTAAAAGCGGAGAATCAGATGATGTGGGTGGGGAAGATGAATAATATTATTGCTTGTGCGGAGGAGATTGTGGTGAGGGAGGTGGTGTATGTGTGATGTAGAGGGCGGCTGGGAGGCTGTCCTTTTTGCTATGTTAAGTTTAATTAATCCCTGAATTATATTTTTTGTGAAAAAAAGTTGCATAAAAAATAATTAATGATATAATAATGATAAGTAAAGAAGTAAAATGACTTGGAGGAATGAGCCATGATTATAGAGATAAGAGCAAAAAACTGTTATGCATTTGAGAATGACATTACATTTTCGATGAAAGCAGATATGCGAAATAAAAAATTTGGAGCAAATGTTCACAAAGAGAATGATTTTAATGTGCTTAAAACTGTAGGAATATATGGACCAAACAATGCAGGAAAGACATGTCTAATCAAGTGCATTAGAGCAATAAGAAATGTACTTTTAAATAAGAAGAATGGACTGATGACAAATATATTTACTGATAGTGATGTATGCGAGTTAGGTGTTACATTTATGGCATCTGGAAGAAAGTTCTCGTATGATTTTAAGTATGATGCAGAAAAAGAAGAATATATATATGAATCATTTTCTGAGATATTTAAAGATCAATACAATAATGAAAAAGAAGTTTGCTGGTTGAAAAAGGATACCATTAGCGAAATATATGAATGTATTGATGAAGCTGTGCAGACTATGATGTCGGTAGTATCTAAAAATAATTTGCTATGCTATGTAGTAGATACAAGTAAATTTGAACATGTCAACGAGATGAAGCAGATTCTTGTCGGATTTGCAGAAAAAATTGATGTCATCAATATGAATAACATACCTATGCAACACACAATTGAACTCATGAAAAATAAGAATCAGTTACAGCAAAAGGTTGTTGAGTTTATAAAAAATGCAGACCTGTATATGGATAACTTTGAATATGTGGATATGGATAAGATACAACTGAAAACTGGTGAAGGGGATGAAAAGCCAGATGAGAAAGTGCTTGATATTCCGGAGAATATTATGGATCAGATTAGGTTGGTTTCCACATATAAAGGTGTTCATGTACCAAGTATGATGTTTGATTCCACAGGAACAAAGAAGATTGCAGCTATTGCCAGTTATGTAATTGAAGCACTTGAACAGGGCAGAATATTAGTGGTGGATGAGTTGGATAGCAGTATTCATTTTAAGCTTACAAGGGCGATTGTTGCGATGTTTAATAATGAATTAAATACAAGTGCACAGATGATATTTACAGTTCATGATATAAATCTCATGGACTGCAAGAGAATGTTCCGGAAGGAGCAGATTTGGTTTGTGCATAAAGATGAGGAAGGTGTATATGTATATTCACTTGCTGATTTTACAGCGCAGCAGGGAGTGAGGGATACGACGGATGTTATGGAAAAATATAGAAAAGGTGCACTTGGTGCTTTACCTGATCCTGAGTTAATTAACTCTTTGCTTAGTATTAAAGGTAATGTAAAGGGGGATGATGCCGATGCCAAATAAACTCCCTAAGTTTTTGGATAATCACAAAATCTGCATTATCTGTGAAGGCAATGAGGAATATGAGTATCTAAAACGATTAAAAATTTTAAAAGTATGGAATGAGCAATATGATATTTCATTGGTAAATGCCGGCGGAAATGGTAATATCCCAGCGAGGTATCAGGACCGATATCAAAATGGAGCAGATGAACTTGTACTTGTATTTTGTGATACAGAAAAGAAGCCACACGAGCAGTATGAGGACATTAAGCGTAAGATTAATGTATTTCATGGCGTGAATACTGCCGCAGATGCAGTGATTATATTTGGTAATCCTTGCACAATGCAGATTATATCTAAGCATTGGACAGATGAAAATTTGAAATCTCCTGCTAAACCGGTAAACGCTCCTTTGATTAAAAAATATACCGGAGTTGAAAATTACAAAGGAAGAGCAGACCAGATTAATGAGGTTATGAAGTATGTTACTGTAGAGAATTACAAAGATATGAGTCGACGAGTGAAAAAATTGGAGACAATCGATACCATTGCAGGAAGTAGCAATTTTGGAATGTTTATAGAATTATTTGAAGGGGACGATGTCAAGTGGATATATGAGATAAACAATAGAATTGAAGAATAAAATTGGCAGTAAAAATTGTGGTAAAATGAATGTTAAAGCAATAAATACAAAATTGTGTTATGAAAGGAAGATAAAAGATGGCAGATAATTTTAAGTTACCAGGTTCTTCGTATGAAGAAATAATTAAAATAATTAAGGCATATTCAAGTGGAAAAGAGGGGCAAGCTCAACCATTAGATGCGATTGCTCAAGCCTCAGGAATTGATAGGACAATTGTTAGTCGAAATAATGGTTTCCTGTTACAAATGCAATTGTTGATGGAGGGCGCCAAGAAAACACCTACTACTGAGTGTTTTTCTTTAGGAAGAGCATATTCTTTAAATATAAGAGAAGAAATTCAAAAGATATGGAAAATATTGATTGAAAATAATGAGTTTCTCACAAGAATGTTGTCCGCTATTAAAATTAGAAATGGTATGGATAAGACTGCGCTGATTAATCATATTTTATATTCGGCGGGGTCAACTACGAGTGCATCAAAAGTTGGTGCAAATACAATTATAGAAATTTTTAAGGATGCAGGAATAGTTATTGAAGAAGATGGAAAAATCCTGGCTGTTGAAAAAGAAAATGTTGTTGATACAAACGAAGAAATAAAACAAAATAATCAAATTAAAGGCACTAACCAAATTGTTAAAATATATGATGATAAGAAAATAGTAAATGGTACTGTTGTGAATATAAATATAAATATCGATGCATCTGTTGATCAGTTAGATGAACTTAGTGAAAAAATTAGGCTGTTATTAACTTCAGTTAATGAATAGAGAGTAGGTGGAATTATGCAATATGAAATAGTTCTCACCACAGCTGAGGATATTGTTAGTGTTGTTGACGCTGCTTTGGCGGGAAAAGATATTTGTGATATACAGTATATTAGTGAATTCGCAGATATATCAGAACAACAGGCACAGAATGCAATAAAAATGGCTGTTGATATGGAACTTTTGTATTTTGATAGTGCTTCACAATCGTATAAAAGTGATTCATTACTATCACATTTGTTGGTTTCCGCACGAAATGATTTACAAAAAGCAACAATTATGAGATTTATATTAGAGCAATATAAACCGTTTAAAACATTTAAGGATAGATATATTTTTACGCAATCTATAGATTTGGCTTGTAAGCAATTGAAAGCTTTACATGGTATGACAACAACATATAGGGATATTAAGAATACAATTACTAATATAGCTACATATGCTAAGGCAATGATAAGTGATGGTGCGAATCAATTTGTTTTAAATGATGATCAAGTGACGTATTTGGAAATTTTAGATGTTGTTTTAAAATCTAAAGCGAATGATGATAATGCTTTAAAAACGTTGTTGGGAGAAAGCGTATATAATTATATAGATGCAGATAAAGTGTATATGCCTCTCTCGGATGCATTTAGCAAGGTACAAAATGAATTAACAGAAGCAAAAACTATTATTTTATACTCAGGGAATGCTTTTGAATCTTTTTTACAACAAATTGCGGATGATCATAATGTATCATTAGTTGGTAAAAATGGAATACTTCAAAAAAGTTCGACATTAGGGAGTGTGTTATCAAAAAAACATAGGGGAATGATTGATTATATTGGACAAGTTAGAAATGCTGCAGATCATGGAGCTGATGTTGATGAGGGCGGAAAGATTTGGGAAGTCTCAGAAGAAACGGCGAGGGTTTATCCTACAATAGTGGCAACTGTAATTAAAGATATAGTATTAAGGGCGAATGGAACGATATATGTCTAAATAGAAATCAAATATTGGGTTAATTATAGCGCTTGCGTTTTGCTTGCAAAAAGTGTCAAAATGATAAAGAATGCTTGGAATATAAAAAATTATAATACAAAATATAACGATGCAAAATTTGATTAGACACAATATATAGTTGCAGAAATCGAGTTTGAATAACGAACTAAAATGCCGAAAGCCTGTATTTATGCGGGCTTCCGGCATTTGTTTTATCAAATGGCTCTAGTTTGGCTCTATTTGTGGGCGGGATAAGGGTTGCGAAAGCACTGATGGAGAAATAAAGACATAATGGTAAGGAAAAAGTGATATATGCATCTTGGAAGCACAGGAATACTGAAAAATATAAGTTCAGCTGGAACAAAAAGTATGTTATGTACTGGAGAATTCCGGGGATCTGTGGGGAGTAATTGCGGGAAAAAAGGGAAAAGCGTATAATGCAAGAAAATAATGTTTTCACAGTGTAAAATAGAGGAGAGAACTATCATGCAGAAAATACTGATTGTAGAAGATGATACAAATATCAATAATCTGCTTCAGGAAGCATTATCCAAAGCAGGCTATTCCTGTGAGCAGGCGTTTTCCGGAACTGAGGCAAAGCTGCTTTTGAATATGCAGGAGCATAGCTATGCACTGGTGTTGCTGGATTTGATGTTGCCGGGAATTACAGGAGAAGCAGTTCTGGAGGAAATACGGAAAAAGGGAAATCTTCCGGTTATTGTTTTGACTGCGAAAGATAGCTTGGATGAAAAGGTAAAGGTTTTAACTAGTGGGGCTGATGATTATATAACGAAACCTTTTGAAATCAGAGAGGTACTGGCAAGAATTCAGGTACAGCTTCGTCATACAGAAGAAAAGGAAATAAAAGAATCTAACCTTTCGTTCAGAGAGATGGTATTGAACAAAGCTACTTTTCAGGTCAGCATTGGTGGAAAAATACTTCCTAAGATAACAAGACAGGAGTTTGCGATTTTAGAATTACTGCTCAGAAATCCGAAGCAGGTTTTCAGTAAAGAGGACATTTTTGAATATGCGTGGGACGAACCATATATGGGTGAAACAAAAACTCTGGATGTACATATAAGCAATATTCGTAAAAAGATAAAAACAGTCACATCTGAGGAATATATTGAAACAGTCTGGGGAATCGGTTATCGTCTTCATCTATAATCTTTACTCTTTTTTTACTATTTATTTGCGTTTGATTAGGATTATTCCTTTATGATAAATGCAGATAAGAAAAAGGAGATGAAAAAACTTGAGCGAAATGTTATTGGAAACAAGAAATTTGACTAAGCAATATGGACACCATAAAGCTGTGGACAGTGTCAATATGCATATTAAAAAAGGTGCTATTTATGGTTTTATCGGTCGGAATGGAGCTGGGAAGACAACTTGTCTGAAGATGATCAGTGGACTTTCCAAGCCAACTTGTGGAGAAATCGAGATGTTTGGATACAAGGGAAAGGATTTGCAAAAAGTTCGATCACGGATAGGATGTCTGATTGAGGCACCGGGACTTTATGGAAATATGACTGCATATGAAAATCTGAATATCAAATGCAAGCTGTTTGGAATAAAGAAAAAAAGTTATATTGAAGAAATATTGAGAATTATCGGTCTGGAGGATGTGGGAAAGAAAAAAACAAAACATTTTTCACTTGGAATGAAACAGCGTTTGGGAATTGGTCTTGCTTTGGTTGGAGAACCAGATTTATTAGTTCTTGATGAGCCAATCAATGGATTGGATCCACAGGGTATTGCAGAGATCCGGGATACGATTCAGAGACTTCAGAAAGAGAAGAATATGACAATATGCATTTCCAGTCATATTCTTGAGGAATTATCGAAGATTGCTACTGATTATGGAATTATTCATAATGGAAGTTTAATACAGGAAATTACAAGAGAAGAATTAATAAGAAGATGCAGTGAACGGATAGAGTTGACATTGGATCATCCGAAACAGGCGATTCCGGTGCTGGATTCTATGGGATTTACCAACTATCAGGTAACAGATAAAGAGCATATTCATATTTTTGAACGATTGAATGAAAGTGCAGCGTTGAATATGGAACTTGCAAAGGCAGGAATTCCGGTAAAAGGGATTTCCATAACCAGTGAAGAACTGGAAACTTATTTTCTGAATCTGACGGGAGGTGCGGATCATGCTTAATATAATAAAAATGGATTTATACCGGATGCTTAAAACCAAAAGTATGTATGTAATCTGGATCGTACTGGCAGCAATATTATTGATTACAACATCTTTAAGCAAGACAGATTATGAGCTTTTGACTGAAAAGGATGCCATGAAACAGGAGCAGGTTACTGAACCTACTGTGGATAATATTAATGTGGGAATGATGGTAACGCTGCCTACGGAGCCGGGAGAAAAGGTGACGGTATATGATATCTTTTTTGCCAATTCTCAAGGAAAATTGTATGCACTGCTTTTGGTGATTTTTACTGTTCTGTTTTCAACAGCGGATATCAGTAGCGGATATATTAAGAATATAGGAGGTCAGGTTAGAAATAGAGGAACTCTGATTTTTTCCAGAGCAATTGCCTTGGCTGTCTTTACGGTACTGACAATGGCAGGTGCATTCTTATTTCAGGCAGCGGCGAATGGTATTGTTTTCGGGGAATTGGAATGGGGAAATACAAAGGCAATTTTATCTTATTTTGTGACTGAACTGGCTCTTCATTATGCACTTGTGCTGATTTGTATGGCGATTGCAATTATTTTGAAAAATAATGTAATCAGCATGGTCATTGCTGTCTGTCTTAGCATGAATGTAATGACCATTGTGTATGGGGTGATCAATAGTGCTATTCAAAAAATAGGAATTCAGAATTTCCAGATTTATAAGTATACGATAACAGGAAAATTATCACTGCTTCCTATGAATCCAAGTGGAAATGAGTGTTTGGCGGCATTTGGTGTGGCAATAGTGTTCATCGTTATGATGATATCAGTAAGCAGCGTTGTTTTTCAAAAGAGGGATATTTAACGGATGTATATCGTAATTGGGATATTAGCAGGAATTATTATCTTACAATTTATTATTATGTGGAAATACCAGCGGCAGGTGAAAGACATCTGCCGCCAATTGGCGTTTATGATGAAACATGACAGTAACATGTTGATTAACCATGAATTTGATGTGGGTGGAATAGGAAAGCTTTCTGACAAGTTGAATGAGCTTCTGGAACTGCGAAGAAAAGAGAAGCAGCATTATCAGGAGAAAGAAGCTCTGATTGCGGACACTTATACAAATCTTTCTCATGATATCCGCACACCACTGACATCTTTGGACGGATATTTCCAGCTAATGGAAGAATGTGAAAATATAGAGGATCAGAAACGTTATTTAAGCATTATCCACGAAAGAATTCATAGTCTGAATGAAATGTTGGAAGAACTTTTTATGTTTACAAAGTTAAAAAACGAATCTTACAGTTTGGAATTGACATTGTGCTGTATGAACCGGATTTTGAAAGAAACAGTTTTTTCATACTATGATGAATGGGTAAGAATGGAAATTCAGCCGGATATTCAGATTACGGAAGAACAGTTGTATATACATGGAAACAGGCAGGGACTCCGCCGTGTTATCCAGAATGTGATAAAAAATGGGCTGGATCATGGAGAAAAGAAGATTAGCATTGTGTTGGAACGTGATCAAAATCAGGCGGTGCTTAGAATCAGCAATCAGGTTACACATCCAGAACAGATTAATATAGATCAGGTATTTGAGCGATTTTATAAAGCAGATGTTGCCAGAAGTAAAACATCTACTGGATTGGGACTATCTATTGCAAAGGAGTTGGTTAGTCGGATGGATGGAGAGATTGAAGCAAAAATAGAAAAAAAAGAGTTTATTGTTGAAATGAACTTTCCGATTGCAACCGATGCTAAATAGTATTTTGCGACGTAGAGGTGGCGCCGATGACGGCTTATGAGATCATTTCGATTTTCATTGGGATATTAGCATTGTTGATGTCCTTTGGTAGCTTGATTGTAGCGTTGCTTGCCTTTCTCGATAAAGAGAAAAGCTCTTCGAGGAAGAGCAGACGAAAATAAAAATGCCTATCCTGTCTGCGAGTGGAGGGTGCGGACAAAATTCTGGACTACTATAGGGCTTCGAAAGGAGCCTTTTTATGTATTCAAAAGAACAAAAGGATATTGCACTACGGATATATCATCAAACAGAGTCTGTAACTGAAACTATTAGGATTCTAGGGTATCCAACATGTAGAAATCTGTACACATGGATTGCTGAGGGAAATACCCCACCCAAAACAAGGAAAGAATACAACAAATTTATATAGTAGAGACATGATTATATGTATTTTTTAGGATTACCTTCATTCGACAATATTAGATATTTACAAAGCACTAGATTATCGTAAATAATTAGAATTGGAGGTGAGTAATTTGATATTTTTTCAAGAAGAAATGCTCTATGTGGCGCAAAATCTTATTAACTTTAAAGAAACTAAAGATGATGTAAAGGCAGGGGCCGATCTGCAGTATACAAATCAACTAATTAATTGTATAAGTTTAGATCCGAAATATATTCAAAATGGATGGGGTTTGAATATGCGATTGAGAATGGAATATCCAGAAATTGATGACATTCAAAATATAATAAATAGAATGCCATCAGATAATGCTAGAGTCCCGAATCCGAAAGAGAGTATTGTTGAAATATTAAAAATGGATTGTTGGGGGATAGTTGCACATGTATTGATAAAGCATGGGAAGATTAAAGAAATAAAAGATATTATAAAAAATCCAGCTAAGCGACAATCCAGGACTTTGTCGTAATTCAGTATGAATAAATTGAAAATACTTCTGTTTATCTGTACAATAATTATAAAAAGTCATTGCAATGGTTACACCACAAGGAGCACACCGAATGGAAGACAAACGAAAGAACACAGTCCTGGAAATCTTAAACTACTGGAAAATCACAGAATTTCTAGGGCAGACCGACATTCCACAGGAAAGTACAGAGAACAAAAAGCTAATTAAGAATATTAAGAATGGCAAAGAGGTTAAGGCAGAGAAGATCGAGGTCTTCTTTGATTTGCCAGTTTTGTCATCTCCTGATATTGATCTGGAAATGATCCTGGAAAATGACAGGGACGGCTATGCGAAGTTTCCTTCGGTTGGTGATGAGATCCATTTTTGCCTGGGGAAGGTAGAGCGGAACACAGTAGTTGGTTATCTTGAGAAGTTTATAGAGGATAAATCCGATAATCCTGAGATAGCTTATCCGAAAAAGAGCGCGATCGCATGGTGCTCATTCAAGACAGATACGAAAGGTGTGTATCTTCAGAACAGTTTCCAGCTGTCATCGATACTGTGGGCAGTTGCCAAGTGGGATGAGTCAAGAGCACATAATAGTCATGACTTTTCTCTCGATACTAGCGAGTATGAAGAACTTGTTGGAGAGATCGATGAGGAACTGCAGGACCAGAATGTCGATGAGTTCATTTCAACCATATATGAAAAGATTTTTAACGAGTATGTGAAACACAGATTCTCAGAGAATCCTCAGGAATCGATGGGAATTGCCGAATACAACAGGTATGCGAGCGAACAGGTCAGAGATGCGGACGAAGACGCATTTGACTATGCGGATCTAGGTAAAAGCTTCTTTTTGAATGACATTATTCAGTTGTCAGAGCTGGTTCGGAACGGGAACTTTGGCGATGGGAATGAATATGAGAAGAAAGTGATCGAGTACATTCTGGCAGGGTACGAAAAGTCGAAAGGCCCAGACGATTTACCGAGAACGATCATCTCGCCGGATGCGGGAAAAAGTGAGATGAAGTTGTTCTTTGACAGAATTCTTAACGTTACAAATTCGCCAAGGGGAAAATGGCCGGCCAAATATATGCCGGCGTTGATGCAGCAGGTTGCAGTCAATATTGCGATCAGACAGGACGGGGATGCTCCAGTTTTTTCTGTAAACGGACCTCCCGGAACGGGAAAGACTACATTGCTCAAGGAGATCGTGGCAAGCAATATTGTTGAGCGTGCCAGACTCCTCGCTGAGAATGCAGAAGATCCAGACTCTTTATTTGAGATGCATTCATTTTCGCATGGACCGCTAGAGGCAAATGCGAATGCCTATTACCAGTATGCGCCTCATTATTATTCGATAAATGTTGATGAGATCAACAATTATAGTATGCTGGTCGCGTCATGTAACAATGCGGCGGTGGAAAATATCACGATAGACCTTCCGAAGGCGAGGGATATACTTGACAGTCTGGAGTCGTCTGGGAATGACGAAGAGGAGATCCGCTGCGGTCTGGATGAGGTTCATGATTTGTTTGATATCAACAAGTCAGGTGATGTGGAGACTATAACCAGATATGGTAAGAGCCGAGAAGAGAAGGACATTTATTTTACGCGTTATGCGGATAAGCTTCTGGGCGGAGCTGACTGCTGGGGATTGATATCCGCTCCATTTGGCAGAAAGGCAAATATCCGTAAGTATTGCAATTCTGTTCTGAAGCCATTTGTGGAGGACTATAGATCAAATGATGTCAGGGAGCAGCATAAGGTAAAATATCTGGAAGTAAGAAAAAAGTTCTTATCCCAATATAAACTGGTGGAAAGCCTGCGAAATGAGTTGGAACAGATTTGCAATCTGGCAGGGACGGTTCCTATGGAACTGCAGAAAAATGCACCAGAGGATTTGTCATGTGAAATAAGTGATGTGGAAAGAAAGCGGCAGATGCTTGAGCGTCAGTTATTTGCTGAACAAAAAGAGCTGATCGAGCTTGAGGAAAGCAGACCGAAGGGATTGTTCGCAAGGCGTAAGGATGCATCCGCAAGAGATATATTCATTCAGGAGAAGAAAGCGACAATATCAAAACTTAATGGAGAGATAACTTCTTTGAACAACAGGATATCAGGCCTGCAGAATCTTCAGGAATACCAGCGGTGTATTTCAAAATACTCGCATGGGCAGATGAAGATGACCCCGGTGGACGCTGCATTTATGGAACGTTATGTATCCGAGGACGACAGGCTGTCGACAAAAGCACAGATAACCAATCCATGGTTTACCGCCCAGTACAATAGAGAGCGTGAAAAGTTATTCCTGTATGCATGTAAGCTGCACAAAGAATTTGTCATTTCTTCAAAATGCATGCGGCATAATATCATCAACCTGATGATAGCGTGGAATGTGTTTGATGATTGTGGTGAGAGGATGAAGCTTGCAGACAGAGAAGAAGCCATGCCATACATGCTTCAGAGCATTTTCCTGCTGACCCCTGTGATATCCACGACATTTGCATCAGCGCAGACTTTCCTGGGAGACGTGAAGAAAAGCGGAGTGCTTGGAACTCTTATCGTCGATGAGGCGGGACAGGCACAGCCACAGATGGCAGTTGGTGCGATGTTTAGGTGTAGAAAGGCGATCATAGTCGGAGATCCAAAGCCGATCGAGCCTGTGGTTACCGCAGAGACTGACATGATAAAACAGTTGCTTACCGCAGAGATATTGGCAGGTTACAAGGATAAGAAAATCTCTGTGCAGGCTTTTGCTGACTATATAAATCCGTATGGAACTTATCTTGGAAAGGATGAGGAGAAAGAGTGGGTAGGCTGCCCGCTGGTAGTCCATAGGCGCTGCATTGACCCGATGTACACAATCTCAAATGTGCTTTCATATGATGGAACTATGAAGCAGCAGACGGCAGCACCTAAGGCTGATAGGGCAAAGACATTTATTTTGGACAAGAGCTGTTGGATAGATGTAGCCGGTGCTGAGAATCCGGGCAAGAAGGATCACTTTGTCAAGGCGCAGGGCGAGCTTGTTCTGAAACTACTGGAGAGAAAATTTGAACGGGATACTATCGATATTCCGAGGCTGTTTATCATCACACCATTTACATCGGTCAAAGAGGGAATGCTGGAGATGATAAAGAAATCGGAGTTATATGGAAAAGAGCCAAGAGTCAGAAAATGGCTTAATGCCAATAACATTGGAACTGTGCACACTTTCCAAGGGCAGGGAACGGATGAGGTTATATTCCTGCTCGGATGCGACAGCAAATCTATGGGAGCAGTCAACTGGGTGAACAATAATATCGTCAATGTTGCAGCGACAAGGGCGAAATTCAGATTCTACATGATAGGAGATAAGGCGGTATGGACTTGCAGGCCGGTGAGGGTTGCGAGAGAGTGCACTGCCGAGATGATAACAGCTAAAGAGGTTCGAGAGCTGCTCATCGGTAAGCCCAAGGAAGCCAGCGATAAGCCCCAAGAGATCGAAGCTATATCTGACGGTACGCAAAAAAAAGGCACTAAGACCTCCGATCATTTAAAGAAGAACGGCAATAAAATGCCGCAGGACTCAAGTGGAGATATTAAGTCTGCACCTGCAAAGATGTCTATGATATGCCCGGAATGCGGGAAAAAGTTGGTTGAAAGATCGGGAAAATTTGGCAAATTCATAGGTTGCTCGGGCTTCCCGAAATGCCGGTTTACGCAGTCGGTATAGGAACAGAGCAACACCCCGTTGCTTTCCCCAATCCCCGCAATCTGTTATGATATCCATAACGGAGGTGAGTACAATGGAGACAAAGGACGTTATATTAGAACTTCGAACCAAAAGGGGATTATCCCAGGATGACCTGGCAGAGAAGGTCATGGTCACAAGGCAGGCGGTGTCACGTTGGGAAAACGGCGATACAGTGCCGAATACAGATACGTTGAAACTGCTTTCAAAAGAGTTTGATGTATCGATAAACACTCTGCTTGGCGAACCGAGGAAACTGATATGTCAGTGCTGTGGAATGCCACTTGAGGACGATGCCGTTATGGGGCGGGACAGTGATGGTGCGCTGAACGAGGACTACTGCAAATGGTGTTACGCCGACGGCACCTATACCTATAGCAATATGGATGATCTGATCGATGTATGTGTGAAGAATATGGTGGGGGAGAATTTCACTGAGGAGCAGGCGAGAGCATACATGAAAGAACTTCTGCCAAAACTTGATTACTGGAAACGATATGAGTCACTCAGCGATGGCGGACAGTTTGAGGCATTTAAGAGGCAGCTTATAGATGAGATAAATGCCATTCAGATAGAGGGGATGCCTCACCTTGAAAGACTCAATGCGCTTGTTGGCAAATATGTGAATCTCGAGTATCGTCTGCCAAATGGCATGAATGTCAAATTCCTTGATGACGAAAAAACATATCTGGGAAATCAGCTGGAATATGAGTTTGGTGGAGACAGATACTTTGGAGTTCTGGCGGATATGGATTTTATTTTGATATCGACATATGAGGCGGAAGGGACAAATCCGGAACTGGTTCTTTATAAAAAGAGGTAGTATAATGAGTTAGGTTATTTCGTCAATAATCTTTCACAATTTATATTACAGGGGGAAATACATATGATACAATGTGCCGGATGTGGCAGCAATCTGGTATATGATATAGCAAGAAAGAAAATGTACTGCAAAGCATGTGGAAATGAATACGAGCCGGAGAGTGTCGACAAGGATGAGGACAGCGAGGAACGCAAGCTTATGGAACTTACTGTATTCATTTGTCCGCAGTGTGGTGGGGAGATATACAGTACAGATGAATCAGCGACGGGATTCTGCAGTTACTGCGGGGTAGCGACTATGCTTTCCAGCCGGCTGAAAAGCGAGAGAAGACCGGATTATGTGATACCGTTTGCGGTGACGAAGGACATGTGCAAGGCATCATATGCCACAGTCATGAAGAGGGCGATATACGCTCCGAACAGGCTGAAACACAGACGAAATGTGCAGGAGTTCCGTGGAATCTACATGCCGTATTGGCTGTGTGATGTTGACCAGAAAGGTAAAACAGCTGTCAGGGCGACGGACAGCTATAGCTCAGGGGTTGATACAGTCAGTCATACATATAATGTAAGATGCTTTGCGGATAATCATTATGAGAATATAACCATGGATGCATCATCGCTGTTTCCGGATGATCTCAGCAGTAAGGTGGCACCATTTGACTCGGCGGATATGAAACCATTTTCCATGGGATATCTGAGCGGGTTCTACGCGGATCTGCCGGATGTGGATTATGGTGTGTACAGGGATAAGATAGCGCAGGTGACAGGTGATATGGCGTATGATGTGATGATGAGTAAGATAAAGCATCATCTATGTACATACGATGCTATCGGTGAACCGGAGGAGCCATTGTCAGAAACGATGGATATAAAGATCACTGGAGCAAAGACCGGGTTGTTTCCTGTGTGGCTTTTGTCATATAAGAACGGTAAGCGTATTGCATATGCAGCGGTAAATGGCCGCACAGGAAAAGTGGCTGCGGATATACCGCTTGATATCGGCAAGTTCCTGCTGGGATGCCTGATAGGAGTGGCTCCATTATACTTTTTGCTGAACTTATTTCTTACGGTGAGACCTGGCGTTCTGCTCGCATTTGTATCTGCGATAGGTGCGCTTGTGACCATGATATATTGCGATGAGATGGAGAAGATAGCGGATGTAGAGACACATGAAAATGATGTGGGATTCTTCGCAAGGCATACACTCAATGTAAAGAAAAGTGGAGGCAGGAAGAAAAAACTACAAATAAAAAAGCTACAAACAAAAAAGCCACAAAAAAATATAAAAAGAAAATTAAAAAATAAGATAACTTCATTTATAAAGTTTTCTTGTTTTCTTGAAGTCATACAGCTGATAGCATGCATGATATTATTTTTCTGCCTGAAGTTTGGAATAAATCCTTTACTTTTTAACTGGGATATTATGGGAAAGGCCAGTTATGTTGTGGCGGTCATCTCGTGTCTGGTTGCCATTTATGGAGCAGTAAAAGGCATAGCAAACGTGAGAAGAGTAAAAAGAAAAAGTGGCGTCATGGGATTATTTATTGCCTTTGCCACCATTCTGTCTGTAGTGGTTGTGTTGATAAAACCGGTTATGGATAAGTATTATTATGGATGCGTGCTCCTGGTGTGTGCTGCAACCATTCTGACGCTTATAGACCTGGTTATCAGCCACAACCGGATGTCCACAAGACCACTTCCGCAGTTTGAGTACAAGGGAGGTGATCATCGTGCGTAGAGCGATAATTGGCAGAGTGGTGATCACTGTAATGATCATGCTGCTGTTTCTGGTTGTGGGATGCAACGGTGCAGTGACTGTCCACGCATCTGAAAATGATCAGGATGATTCGTACAGTTACCACTATAAAGTGATAATCAAGGATTATGCCAATGTGTTGACTAAAAGTCAGGAAGCACAATTGACGGAGACTATGCAGGAGACGGCCCGTTATTGTAATGTATTATGCGAGATATCGGAATTTGCATTCCATTCTTCAGCGTACCATGCTGAGTCATCCTACAAAAGGGAATTGGGCACCCTGGATGGTGTTATGTTCCTCATTGATTTGTATAATAGACAGATATACATCTATTCTTATGGCGAACCGTATAAGATCATCACCAAGACAAATGCGTATACGATAACAGACAATGTCTATGAATATGCAAGTGAAGAGAAATATTTTGAGTGCGCAAATGAGGCATTCAAGCAGATAAATATGCTGCTGGTAGGAGAGCAGATAAGCCGTCCCATGAAGCATATCAGCAACATACTCCTTGCAATAATATTTTCTATATTGCTTAATTATCTTCTGCTGAAGAAGACGTCAAAGGTATATGACATGGGGACAAAAAATCTACTTACCGGCACAAAGGTTTCATATAATATGAATCATAAATATGATATGCTCACTGAAACGAGAAGTACAAGATCCGGTTCCGGCGGCCATGGCGGAATTGGTGGAGGCGGCTTTGGAGGCGGAGGCATCGGTGGAGGTGGCGGTGGCCACAGTTTCTAGTCAAAGAGAAGAAAATCTGACAAAATATAAACGATGAAAAATGCTGTGAAGAATTTTCGAAATTCACAGCATTTTATTTTCATAAGGAGGGATCCACGTAAGTGGGAGGATTCCTTGTGAAGTACGCAGACGCCGCGCGAAGCGCCTTACATGCGTCTGCTCCTTTTGTAACGTTTTTCAATTATACTGGTCTTATATGTGAAGGGAGGTAAAAAACTTGGCGTCAGGAAAAGAAAAAAATGGAATAGAAGAAATATACGAAAAGTACTACAAAGACGTATATCGTTTTGTGCTGGCACTGTCTAAGAATCCCCACATAGCCGAAGACATAACACAGGAGACATTTGTTAAAGCGATAAAAGCTGTGGATCGGTTCAAAGGAGACTGTGATATAAAGGTCTGGCTCTGTCAGATAGCCAAGAATACATACTTTACATATGCGGGCAAACAGAACCGGGAGCAGGTGGACGTTGACGCGGTAAATAACCGGTCAGAGTCACATGCTGCACTTATGGGGGCTGCGGAGTATGATTTCATATCTGAGTCGGTTGAGGATAGCGGTGTATTCAAATTTTATCTCGGGGAGCAGGGACTGACATCACTTGATATATTTGGAAATGCAAGGTCGTGGATGTCAAGTGAGGCGTATCAGAGCTTTGGAGGATATAGAGAGGGCGCGGCTGTCCCTCAGACAGAACATAAGGATACAGACAGTTCAGATATATACTATGGCGATGAGGAGCCAAGAGTTATAAATAAGATTGTGTATTGTCACAAGGATGGAACCGTGGTTGCGACTCTCTGGGAGGAGAGCCAGAATCTGCCGATCCTGAACAGTGAAAAATAGAATGTGTATGCCACATAAAACTCACATTACAAATAATTAAAGTAAAAACCACCCTTTTTTGCCATTTAATTGAATGATCCATGATATACTAGCATTGTGCATGACGTTCACGCTGTATTTAAAGGGGTATTGCCCCAGTTATGAAAAGGATAGTAAGCTAAATGGGAAATAAGAAAAAGATGGTGTTCAACGTATTGTTCCTGGTTCTCATATTTGCCGGAACGATATACGGAGTGTTTCACGGCGAGGATATAGGACAGATATCTGATATACTTCAGACGGTGAATCCTTGGTGGCTCATACCGGGAGTGGTATGTGTTGTGGTATTTATATGGGGAGAATCAATTATCATTCATTATATGATGCGAAATCTTGGAGTGAATGTAGGCAGGGGAACCTGTTTCCTGTTCTCGTCGGTTGGATTCTTTTTCAGCTGTATCACGCCATCTGCATCAGGTGGACAGCCGGCTCAGATATATTATATGAAGAAAAAGAAGATCCCTATTCCGGTGTCAACTCAGGTACTGCTCATAGTGACGATCATGTACAAGCTGGTGCTGGTACTTCTGGGACTTGGAATAGCTATATTTGGACAGAGTTTTATACATACATATATAGATGATGTGCAGTGGGTATTTTATCTTGGACTTGTGCTGAACGTTGTGTGTGTGGCAGGAATGGTGCTGTTCGCATTTCACCCGTCGCTTGCAAAGGCATTTGTGGTGAATGGCAGTAGACTTCTTGAGCGGATGAAGTTTTTAAGACACAAGAAGTCCCGTGAGGAAAAGCTCGCGGCATCAATGGAAAAGTACAACCAGACTGCGGATTACATGGTAGGACATTTCGGGATGCTGGTGGTAGTGTTCATTATAACAGTTGTGCAAAGATTCTCACTATTTGCAGCTACATGGTTTGTGTACAAGGCGTTTGGACTTTCAGGATCATCATCATGGCTTATCATTCTCATGCAGGGAGCCATAGCAGTTGCGGTGGATATGCTTCCCCTTCCGGGTGGTATGGGAATCAGTGAAAAACTCTTTATGGAGATGTTCTTGCCGATATTTGGCAGCACATTGCTCCTGCCGGGCATGATACTCAGCAGAGGACTGGGATACTATACTGAGCTGATAATCAGTGCAATATTTACAGTGGTGGCAAGCTTTGTGATAGGAAGGAGATCTGAATGAAACCAAGATCAGAGATGAGCATGGAGCTCTATGAGATGATGCTTGACCGGGGATATCCCGAGGAGTTCTGTGATCTCATATCAAAGAATCTGAATACGGATTTTACGGCGGGCAGGATGATGGGCTATCTGTCGCATTATCAGGAGCTGCCTCTTGAGGAGATTGTGGATGAGATGTTGTCCATTCTCGCAGACCGGAACCGTATCATGCAGAAGAAGCAGCTTGAGAGCAACAATGCCGAGTGGAACCGTTTTCTGGAGGAAGGCTTCGGACTGGATGAAGATGATGAATAATCTTTATAATAGTTGAGTTTCTTAACTGGTAAAATCTGTCGTTATATGGTACAAATATTTATAGAAAAGTATATGGAAAAAGGATTGATATAATGACGGAAAATGAAGCTAATCAGAGCGCTGAGGAACAGGAGAAAAAGGTACAGAGTGAGATAGAAGAGACCTTGGCCGGGGCCGGTATTGGTATGTGGACCATGGTGCTCATGAACGACGGCAGATCCATGCTGTATGCGAACAAGAAGATGAACGCTCTTCTTGGAACGACTGATGATCTGTCGCCTGAAGATAGATATGTAAAGTGGATAGCAGGCATTACTGAGGAGTCACAGCAGGCCACCGCTGAATACATGGAGACCATAAGACGCGACGGCAAGGCTGAGGTTATATATACCTGGATGCATCCAACCAGAGGACTGTTGCACATAAGATGTGGCGGTGTTCGGGACAGGAGTTTTACCGATGGCATAAAAGTCAGAGGCTACCATCAGGATATAACCGCTGTGCGCAATGCGGAACAGGCTCACAAGGAGAAACTCCGGGAGCAGGATTCGGTTATCAAGGCTGTTAGCAGCATATATTTTATTGTGTGTATATTCGATCTTCAGACCGGTAAGGTGCGGGTTATCAAGGAAGGTGATACCTTCAGAAAGCCGGCACAGAATGCGGATTACGAAGCAGGAAAGACAATAGAAAATGTGATAAATGACTGTGTGGTTGAAGAGGATCGTGAGCAGATGCGCAGATTCTACAATCTGGACAGGCTGGCGGAGAAACTCAGGACGGAGAAGAGCGTCAGTAAGGATTTCCGGGACACTTTATATGGCTGGTGCCGTATAACGGCGATTCCAGTCAGGACGGATGAGGAGAGTGAACTCACCCGTATACTCATAGGTGTTCAGGAGATCGACGAGGAGAAGAAGGAGGAGATCCGTGCCCAGAAGCTGCTTGCCGAAGCTTACGAAGAGGCCAAGCGTGCAAATACAGCGAAGACGGAATTTCTTTCACGCATGTCACACGACATAAGAACACCTATCAACGGAATCCTTGGAATGTCACGAATTGCCGAACAGTGCATAGATGACAGGGACAGAGTGATGGATGCGCTGTCCAAGATAGATGATGCTGGAAAACAGCTTGAACTGCTCATCAACGATGTGCTTGATATGAGCAGACTTGAGAGCGGAAGAACGGAGCTCACCAGTGAACCGTTTGACATAATAAAGGTTTTGAGAAGTGGATATGATCCAATCCTGGTCATGGCACAGGAGAACGATGTGAAGCTTACGGGTGCTCATTTCAATATAAAGCACAACATGGTTATAGGCAGTCCGCTTCATCTTCAGCGGATCTCTCTCAATATACTGACAAATGCCATCAAGTACAACAAGCCGGGCGGAACGGTAGAGGCGTGGATGGACGAGATACCTGTAGACGGCAGGCATTCCAATTATGTGTTCAGGATAGCTGACACAGGAGTTGGAATGAGCCAGGAGTTCATCAGCCACCTGTTTGAGCCATTTTCAAGGGAGCACACTGATGCGGGAACAAAGTATCAGGGAACAGGTCTTGGCATGGCTATTACCAAGGAGCTTCTCGACCTCATGGGTGGAAGCATAGAGGTTGATAGTAAGCCGGGTGTGGGTTCTACATTTACCATGAAGATACCATTTGAGATCTGTACAGATGTCGTTGAGCCGGAGAAGCCAGAGGATCACGAGGCAGTCAGACTTGATGGAATGAAGATACTGCTGGTTGAGGACAATTCGCTCAACATGGAGATAGCAACATTTATGGTGGAGACGGCTGGTGCTGTTGCCACAACTGCGGCAAATGGCCGTGAGGCTGTTGAGATATACAGATCACATCCGGCTGGAAGCTTCGATGTGATACTCATGGATGTGATGATGCCGGAGATGGATGGCCTTGAGGCCACCAGGCAGATAAGAAGCTCAGACCTTGAGGATGCCGGAACCATTCCGATCATTGCCATGACTGCAAATGTATTCGCAGAGGATGTGAAGAAGTGCAAGGCGGCGGGCATGAATGAGCACATAGCAAAGCCACTTGATGAGGATAAGGCATTACATATAATTGCGGGATACAGACATTAAACACAATAAGATACACGATTAAAGAGATAATGATACAGTAAGTAAAAAGCAGTCTGCGGACATCGCCAGTGTTATACATGGTGATGATCCGTCAGACTGCTTTTTATTAATTATATTGAAATGTCTGTCTAGCCGATGCCTCCGAGAAGGATACCAAGTATCAATACAAGGAGACATACAGGACAGTAGATGTATTTGCATATAGGCACGAACTTCTCTGTGAACTTCTTTTCCCTTCCGGTGTTGACCTGTGTCTCAACATATTTCTTGCCACATACCCAGAAGAACATGATTCCGGCAAGTCCTGCGCCAAGTGGGCAGATGTAGATGGACAGTACATCCATCCAGTCAGATACGATACCCTGTATACAGATGGATACCACAACTGCTATGACACCGATGATGGCACATGCAGGTTTTCTGCCAACTCCAAGCTTCTCCTGCACCGTTGCGATTGGTGCTTCGTACAGGTTGATTAGTGATGACAGTCCCGCCATGAACACAGCCACAAAGAAGAGTATGGCAACAATATAACCGCCAGGCATGGACTTGAACAGGCATGGCAGATAGATGAACAGCAATCCCGGGCCGCCCTGGTTGAGCTGTGCTCCGGCAGTTGCCATGGCAGGTATGATTACCAGTGCGGCAAGCATGGCAGCAATCGTATCGAAAAGTGCAACACGTCCGGCAGCCTCCGGTATATCCTCATCGTCTGGCAGATATGAGCCGTATATCAGAGTTCCGTTTCCCGCAACTGAGAGTGAGAAGAATGCCTGTCCCAGCGCAAATATCCATGTCTTTGGATCTGCAAGTACCTTTGGCTCTATTCGGAAGATGTATTTGTATCCCTCTATGGCTCCCGGCTGGCATGCCGCATATATGGCCAGGATGATGAACAATACGAAGAACGCCGGCATCAGGACCTTGTTGGCCTTCTCAATACCGTTGCCCACGCCGAACATAAGGATGGTGATTCCGATGGCAAGTGCAATGATCTGCCATGCATTGTTGCCAAATGAAGATGCCATTCCGCCGAAGCTTGAAGCAAAGCCGTCTATATCCTCCGGTGACAGTGTGCTTCCGGTGAAAGCTCCGATCATGTATTTCAGTATCCAGCCCATGACGACCGTGTATCCGATGGCCATTGCCAGTGCGCCGAGCACAGGTATGCCGCCCAGCAGTTCACCGAGCTTTCGCTTGCCCTTTTTCTCCATGGCGATTCCAAATGCATCGATTGGACCGGATCTTGTAGCTCGTCCGAAGCTCATCTCTCCGATAACTCCGGTGAATCCGATGAGTACCACAAATATAAAATATGGTATGAGATAGGATCCGCCGCCGTATATGGAGACTCTTGTAGGGAACATCCAGATGTTGCCCATGCCCACGGCAGAGCCGATGCAGGCCAGGATGAAGCCCCATTTGTTGTTAAAAGATTCTCTCTTTTTCATGTATAATTCCTCCCAAATGTGTTCGTTACCGCATTGGCGGATCTCGCTCATAGTCCGTAAATTACGTTAACTTAATTAATATACATGAATATCATTTGGAAGTAAATTAAATAATGTGGACATGACTTAAAACATAGCTGCAAAAGCAAGAATTTAATTGAAAAATAACCGGCAGGTGGCGTACAATGTACCAGAAAAATGGAAAAAGTTATTTGAATATTATCTGAGAGGTGAGAAGATTGACAGAGGACAGATATGAACATATAGTACATCCATTTCCCCCACTATACGACGAGAAATCAAGGATACTCATACTGGGAAGCCTGCCATCGGTGAAGTCCAGGGAGCAGATGTTCTTCTACGGACATCCGCAGAACAGATTCTGGAAGGTCATCAGCAGAGTGCTTGGCGAGAAACTTCCGGTGACCATAGATGAGAAGAAAGCCATGCTGCATGCACACCACATAGCCCTGTGGGATGCGATCTACAGTTGTGACATCATAGGTTCAAGCGACAGCAGTATAAAGAATGTTACGCCCACGGATCTGTCGAAGATAGTGGAAGCTTCCAAGGTCACAAAAGTGATATGCAACGGCAAGACCTCAGGAAAGTATTATGCAAAATATCAGCAGAAGATACTTGGCATAGAACCTGTTGTACTTCCGTCCACAAGCCCGGCAAATGCTGCGTTTTCGGTGGATAAGCTGGTTGACATCTGGGGTGCTGAGATACCGGATATATGCAAATTATAGACAGAAGATAAACTCATACATAACATTTTCAAAAGCTTTCTGTAGAATGATGTACAACGAGTGAGAATATGTTATCATAGAGACCGCAGCCGGATGGAGTCAGATATCCGCTGTGAATATAGAATACTCATAATGAAGTTAAAAGGAGAGAGAAGAGATGGCATTAAGTTTTATCGAGATACTTAAGGTAGTATTCCTTGGTATCGTGGAAGGAGTCACAGAGTGGCTCCCGATCAGTAGCACAGGACATATGCTTCTTGTGGATGAATTTATCTCACTGAATGCGAGCACTGATTTCAAGGAAATGTTTTTCGTGGTGATACAGCTTGGAGCGATACTTGCTGTCGTGACCATATTCTGGAATAAGATGTGGCCTTTCCAGCTCAAAGACAAGACACAGCCTGTCATGAAGAAAGATACCTGGAGTATGTGGTTCAAGACAGTTGTTGCATGTATACCTGGAGCGATAGTTACGATACTGTTTGATAATTACATAGAGGCGCATTTGCACACAGCGGTTGTCATAGCGATTGCCCTTATTTTCTATGGAATAGCATTTATTGTGATTGAGAACTGGAACAAGACCAGAACACCGAAGGTTGAGACGCTGAACGACATAACATACAAGACAGCATTTCTTATAGGTATGTTTCAGGTGCTCTCCATCATACCGGGTACATCCCGTTCAGGTGCCACCATCATAGGCGCCCTGCTCATCGGTGTATCAAGAGTGGCAGCAGCGGAGTTCACATTCTTCCTTGCGGTTCCGGTTATGTTCGGACTCAGTGCTCTGAAGATGATCAAATTTGGACTGTCATTTACAAGTGCTGAGTTCGCTATACTTATTATAGGTTGTGTCGTTGCATACCTTGTATCCATTGTTGTCATCAAGTTCCTGATGAGCTACATCAAGAAGCATGACTTCAAGATATTTGGCTGGTACAGGATCGTGCTCGGAGTTATAGTTCTTGCATATTTTGCCTTATTTGCATAGCTTATAAATAAATAAAATCAAAAATTGCATAATATATATAGTATGTGCTATAATGCCCATGAATTGTGCATTATAGCACATACTAACATTGTGATAAAATTTTATGGGAGAAGAAAGATGGCAAAGGTTTCAATCATCATTCCAACATATAACGTAGAGATGTATCTGGTGGAGTGTATGGATAGTGTTGTAAATCAGACATTGAAGGATATCGAGATCATATGTATCAATGACGGATCTACAGATAGTTCACTTGAAATATTAAAGGGATATGCGGAGAAAGACGACCGTATCATTATTGTTGACAAGGAAAATGGCGGTTATGGAATAGGCATGAATATCGGTCTTGATAAGGCTACAGGTGAGTATATTGGTATAGTTGAGCCTGATGATTTTGTGCCACTTAATATGTATGAGGAACTGTACAACAAGGCGGTTGAGAACGACCTTGACCTTGTAAAGGCAGATTTCTATAGATTTAAGCGCAACGATGACAATGGCAACATGACTTTGGTGTACAACCACTTGTCACCGAATGCAGAGGATTATAATGTTGTGTTCAATCCAAGCGAGACACCAAGTGCGATCCGTTTCATTATGAACACATGGAGTGGAATTTACAAGAGAAGCTTCATAGAGGAGTATCATATCAGACACAACGAGACTCCGGGAGCATCATTCCAGGACAATGGTTTCTGGTTCCAGACATTTATATATGCCAAGAGAGCTATGATAGTGAACAAGCCATATTATATGAACCGCAGAGATAACCCGAATTCATCTGTTCACAGCAGAGAGAAGGTATACTGTGTCAATGTTGAGTATGATCACATCAGAGATATACTTGTAAAGGATCCTGAGATCTGGGAGCGTTTCAGAGGCGTATACTGGCTCAAGAAATACCACAATTACAACGAGACGATCAGGAGAATCGGACCTGAATTCAAGAAGGATTATATAAGAAGATACAGCTCCGAGTTCAAGAGAGCAATGGAGATGCAGGAGATTGATCAGACTATATTTACAAAGCTTGAGTGGGCGAACATCCAGTTTATCATCAAGTCCCCTGACGATTACTATTATACAAGAATCGGATGTACAGATCGTGAGCGCAAGCTTGAGAGAGAAGTCAAGAGACTCCGTGGTCTGGTTCATCAGACCCGTGCAGATCTGGACAGAGTGAAGAAGACACCTACATTCAGGATCGGTGCGGTCATTATGTTCATACCTAGAAAGATCAAGAGTTTATTTAGTCGAAACAAATAGAGGTAAAGCTATGGGTACAAAGGTATCAGTTATTCTTCCTGTTTACAATGTGTCTGATTATCTGCGCCAGTGCATGGACAGCATAGTGGGTCAGACACTTAAGGATATAGAGATCATTTGCGTGGATGATGGCTCCACAGATGATTCTCTGGCGATATTGAAGGAATATGAGGCGAAGGATCAGCGTGTAAAGGTTATACAGCAGGCAAATGCCGGAGCCGGGGCAGCGAGAAACAAAGGTCTTGAGATCGCGACCGGAGAGTATCTTTCATTTCTGGATTCCGATGATTTCTTTGAGCCGGACATGCTGGAAAAGGCATGGAGCAAGGCTCACGAGACCAGAGCTCAGGTAGTTGTGTTCAGATCAGATCAGTATAGAGAGGATCTTCAGGAATTTGTTCAGGTCAGATGGACACTTCACGAGAAGGAGCTTCCACCGTACAGACCAATGTATTTTCGTAATTTCACGGGAAATATATTCAAGGTATTTGTGGGATGGGCTTGGGATAAGCTCTTCAGCAGGGAATATGTTGAGGAGAACCATTTCCGATTCCAGCAGCTCAGAACTTCGAATGATATGCTGTTCGTATTTTCAGCGATAGCATTTGCAACAAATATAGAGATAGTGGACGAGGTGCTTGCACACCAGAGAAGAAACAATCCAAAGTCATTGTCCAACACCAGAGAGAAGTCATGGCAGTGCTTCCACGAGGCTCTTGTGGCACTCAAGGCGGCGCTTGAAGCACACGGCAATTTCTGGGAGTATGAGCAGGATTACATCAACTATGCACTGCATTTCAGTCTGTGGCATCTGGAGACCATCACAGGACCAAAGAAGGAGGTTCTGTTCAACAAGCTTAAGGAAGAGTGGTTCGAGGAGTTTGGTATCAAGAGTCTTTCAGAGGAGTGCTTCTACAACAAGACCGAGTATGGCAAGTACAAGGTTATAATGGATAAGACCTTTGAGGAGTACGAGAAGGCAACAGCATAGAAAAGAAAAAACAGTTTCACCAGTCGATCGGTGAAACTGTTTTTTTGTGGACAAATGTGTGTATCAGAACAGGTTCATAGCACCTATGATGCCCTGATTTCCCTCGAGCCCTGCGGGAACAATGTATGTGTCGGTGTCCTTGACCTGTGGCATGTCAATGTAACCCGACAGCAGTTCAGTGTAGTAATTGCGGATCATAGGGAACAGGAATTTGTTGTCCATGACTCCGCCGCCAAGGACGATCCTCTCAACTGAGTAGCACATGGTGTAGTTGACCAGTGCCTCAGCTATATAAAATGCTTCAAGATCCCATACCGGTGAGTCGGCTGGGATGTCTTTGCCTTTCATTCCGGTTCTGCGCTCAAGCATAGGGCCGGATGCAAGACCCTCTACACAGCTCTGGTGGAATCGGCAGGTACATGGTATATCATCTCCGGTTCGTCTAGGGATGAGGATGTGGCCTGTCTCCGGGTGTTCCATGCCGTGAATGAGTCTGCCATCGGATATTATACCGCCGCCGATGCCGGTTCCAACAGTGAGGTACATTCCCGAGTTGAGTCCTTTCAGTGCTCCATACAGGTATTCACCCCAGGCTGCTGCGTTTACGTCTGTGTCCACCACAACCAGGCAGCCAAGCGCATCCGTAAATGCTTTGTAAAGGCTGAATCCCTCCCAATCTTTCTTGGGACTCCTCATGATGGAGCCGTAGGTAGGGGAATTAGGATTGATGTCGGCCGGGCCAAATGTACCGATTCCGAGAGCGGATATGTCATATTTCTTAAAGTAATCTATCATGGCAGGCACGGACTGGTCAGGTGTGCCCGTCGGTATGGATATTCTGTCTATTATATTCTTGTCTGCATCGCCTATGGCACAAACCATCTTGGTGCCACCGGCTTCAAGTGCGCCGTAGTACATATTTCCTCCTTGGTGCCATGTTTATATGGCAGAAATTTTTCAAAATTATATACATTATATATGCCGTGTCACTTATCTTCAAGCCCGGATTTGCGTCGGTACTTGTGGAATATAAAAGAGAATTGGTGTACGCTTTTTTGGACACTTGACAAGATAAGATAGAGCCATATTAAGGAGCTTGATAGAGGCTTGAAGCTTGGAAGATAAAGTGTACAGGAGGCGTGATCATGATAAAAGGATATTTTGTTTCGGAAGGGTATATGGGATATGTGGACGGAGAGTACCAGCTTTTCGCTGATGAAAGAGATTATGTTGAGTATATAGAAGATTAGCCATTTAGCTTCTTGACCTTAGCATAACTTATGTTATGATGAGGCATATGGGTTAATACACAGGGATTACAATACGGATGGTGCTGCTATGAAAATCTGCAAGGTGATTCATGAGTTTGTATATCATGGATAATCTAAATATATACAAGGAGCAAACATAGTGGAAAAGGTATTGAACAAAAAAGAATATGTTATGGATATGACAGAGGGAAGCAGTATGAAACTGATCATGAAGTTCTCAGTTCCGCTACTTATAGGCAATCTATTTCAGCAGGTATACAGCCTGGTTGATTCGATAGTGGTTGGTCGTCATCTAGGGGCAAATGCGCTTGGCGGTGTGGGATCAGTTGGAATGATCAGTTTCCTGTTTTTTTCTTTGTGCAATGGAATGGCATCTGGAATAGGTGTTGTCATATCAAGATATTTTGGAGCGAAGAAAGAAGAGCAGGTAAAAAAAGCCATAGCAAATGCATTGTTTGTCATATTGGCGGTTGGTGCACTCATGAGTATACTGGGATATTGTTTTGCGGGGCCTATTATAAGGCTCATGAAGACCCCTGCAGAGACATTTGACTACGCATATACATACATGAGGATCACCTGTGGATTTACGATAGCGGTGGCTATTTATAACGGAATTTCTGCTGTGCTAAGGGCACTTGGGGATTCAAAGACCCCTCTTATATTTCTCATGATTGCTTCTGCCATAAATGTTGTGCTTGATATAGTGTTTGTCATATACATGGATATGGGCGTTGCCGGTGCCGCATATGCAACGGTTCTCAGTCAGATCCTGTCTAGCGTTGGCTCTATATGTTATGCGGTGAAAACCAATCCCTATTTCAGACTGAAGAGAGGCCATTTCAAGTTTGACAGAGATATAATGAAGGAAGATTTCAGTATCGGTATACCAATGGCGGTTCAGACTTCCATGATATCAATATCCTGCTCAATACTGCAGACCCTTATAAATGGATATGGTCCGGAGGTCATGGCTGCATATACTGCAACAGGAAAGGTTGAGGGAATCATATTCCAGCCGTTTAGTTCTCTGGGACTTGCATTGTCTACATTTGCAGGACAGAACTGTGGTGCACGCAAGTACGAAAGGGTGCGCAGAGCGGTATGGCAGACAGAGCTCATCACGCTGGCTCTTGGTGCAGCATTGTTCTGTCTGGTAGCAGTTTTCAGGGAAAATGTTGTGGGATTTTTCGTGACGGAGGAGAATGTCATAAGGCTTGGCGCAAAGGGACTTGTGATATCCGGAAGTATGTATATTGCACTTGGAACGATATATACCATGAGAGGCGCATTAAATGGAATGGGGGATGTGGTGTTCTCCATGCTGAATGGTGCTCTTGAGGTGGGAGGAAGGATAGTATTTGCACTGATACTGATGTATGTGTTAAAGATGGGATTCTGGGGAGTGTGGTATACGAATATATTTACATGGATTGTGATAGCACTCACCGCATCTGTGAGATTTTCTGTGTATATAAGAAAGTGTCAGAGAGAAGATGACGGTACGGAAAATGCATAGATAATAATTAATATAGCAAGGACGCCTTTTGGGGGGCGTCCTTCTTCGATTCAATCACATTGATACTCCAAGGGGCATAGGTGTTATGAATTAGCATACTTTATATTTTGACAAAAATTCAGCGCTATATTATCTTTAATACAGAATAAACAGGAGATGTCCATATATGTCAGGGGAAAGATCAGTGGATGTTGAAAAAATAAATAATAATGAAAAAGGCTTTGAACCGGCGCATATCAGAAGTGTGATCTCGCTGGCTCTGTTCAGCTTTGTATTTCTGGGTATGGAATTCTTCTTCGACAGCAGAGCTGCGGAGTTTGTGGATGCCAGAAGTGTTCTGTTGTATCAGAGTGTGATACTGCTGGCCAGTGCGGTGGGACTATTCATATATGCACTGATTGAGAGATATGTCGGCAGCAAAATCAAACAGATAATAATTATTACTTTGAATATAGTGGAGGTTGCCGCGCTCGCAGCGATAATACTGTGTTCCGGCAAATTGATACTGTTATATGGAATTATATTCTTTATTGTGTGTGGTGTTATGGGAGGACGCGTGTATCACGATGTGAGCCGCGATTATACGGATAGAAAGCATCTTACGGTAATTGTGGGAATTTCATATGCACTTGGACTGCTTCTGCAGTATATCAATTATAATCTTATAGACAATGTGATCCTGCGTATGGTTATGTTCTCGCTGGCCATAGTGGCACTTGCAGTGATACTTTTTCTGGCCAGAGATGAATACGCAGAAGCGGAAGTGGACACATACATGGTAGATGAGCGGAACAAAACGGATTGCAAAGAAAAATGTGACGAAACAACTCCTGATAGCGGATCGGTGGCTGTGGCGCTTGTGATGGTTGTTCTTCTTATGACGTTTATATTTTCCGCACTGGATAATGTTGTGACCGTTGTCCACGCTGAGGGCGGGGCAGATGTGGGGCAATGGCCAAGGTTGTTTCTCGCATTAAGCGGAGTTGCAGCAGGCTTCTTGTTTGATATAAAAGATCAGCGCTTTATGAATCAGATGATGTACTGCGTTACAGTGTTGTCCGTTATAGCCATGCTTATCATAGAGTTTGGAGGGGCATTTATCATAGGTCTGATTGTATTCTATCTTGCAGCCGGATTCTTCGTAGTGTATTTCACGACAGGATTCATAAATGTATCCTATGGAATGCGTTGGTCAGCGCTTTGGTCTGGTGCCGGAAGGGCAGTCAACAACATTGGTGCGGGTATTGTGGGAATAATATCATATATGCTGATAGATTTCCCCGGAATCATGGTTATGAGTGTAGTGGTCATATTGTTGCTCGTACTTATAAGCATTGCGGTATTTGTGCTTGAAAATCTACAGAAGGAACAATATAGACGATATGATGAAGAAAAAGTGACGAAATCGGCGGAGAATTCTAACGCAAGAGTTGAGGTTGATTTTGAATGCTTTGCAGATGCTCATCACCTCACTGGACGTGAGCGGGAGGTGTTGCAGAAGCTGCTTGTATCTGATGGCAGTGTACAGGATATAGCGGATGAGCTGTACATATCAAGGGCATCCCTATATAGGCATATATCTTCCATGAATGAGAAGACTGGAACGAAGACCAGAGTAGGCCTTATTCAGTATTATTATGGATGGCATGAGGAATGATGATTGCGTGAGAGTTGATTGCTATGGAAGTATAAGTGTGCCAGATTGAAAATACACATATGGATTAGATAAAAGTGATGAATGAATGTAAAATTGAATATATAGCACATATTGAGACATATGTAACGTTATGAAAACGACAGCAGATGACTATAATCTATGACATAAAACAACAGGTGAGTTACTTACCTGTAGACGAAGAATATCATAGAAGGGGGAATGACTATGAAGCATTTCAGGAGATTGACATTTCTGCTGTCGTTTATTTTTATTCTGACGGTAGGCGGTGTCGCGGCGATGGCCGCAAACAATGGCCCGTGTGAGGATGAGGAGTGGAGCTTTGCATATGTTGAGTTCTACAATCCGGATAATAACGAAGCGATATATGTGTACAGCTTCAGGACTCCGCAGGCAGGAACAACTACCAGTGCCAAAGGTGCGGTGTATGACAAGAGTACGAACACTTTGACACTCACCAATTGTAATTTGCCGGATTACAGGGTCGTTACCAATATGATGGGCGATGATTTTAAGATCAAGCTCGTGGGAACGAGTCATGTAAGTGCATTGTATGCATGGGGAGATGGATATGGCGGTTCTGTGGAAATCGTTGGTGACGGTAAATTGTATGTCAACGAGAAGCAGAAGTCAACTGACGCAATAGTTTTACAGCCGGAGGGAACAAGATCATACTTCAAGATAAGCGGAAATGCTGAGGTACACGCATTTGCGGGAAAGACGGATGGCAACCTTGTTCTGGCCATGAACACAACGGTTGCAGATTGTTTTGCTGTAAATGGTTTGACAGGTCTTCAGAAGACACAGGCAACCAGAATGAACTATGAGCAGATACAGAGCATAGAGATTGATCTGAGCGGTGAAGGTGACATTTGTCAGGTGTACAAAAAAGCTGATGATAAGAAATTGTATACTGTGACGGAGGGGGTGCGTACCGAGTATAATCCAGATGGAACGATAAAGGCAGAGAATGTGCGTATATATACAGAGTATGAGCTCATGCCTATACCAGGAAACGATGGAAAGTATTATATGCATGAGCTGAAGACTACAGAGGGTACATTCAACGCTGAGGAGTGTGGATACACCGATACACAAGAATCTGTTGCCGGATATTCTTTAAGATCCTCTTCACCTGCATATGTGTACATTGAGGAGAAGACGGGCGATAAGTGTGTATTTTTATATAATTCAATAGATAATAACTACAAAGATTATGCATATTTCAAATATGACATAGCAGGTGTACTTGGCGATGTGACAGACAAGTATGGAAATGTGTCATCATATTATATGGTGGAGAAGTCAGAAGACAATGTTTCATTTACAAGAGACCAGTATTACAGCAATGAGTATATGTTGTCACAGGGTTACAAGGTATCCGGTGAGCTTGAATATATACAGAACACTTACGTGGTGTATAGTAATGCCGCGTCTGGCGTCCTCACAGCAAAGACGACCGTATGTAAGCACGCCACAAAGGTGAACACTGTGACAACAAAAGCAACAATGTCGAAGGCTGGCGTCATCACCACAACGTGTAGGTCATGCGGCAAAAAGCTTTCGACATCCAGAATATCCAAGGTGTCTACAATTAAGCTTAATGCGGCTTCGTATGTATATAATGGAAAGGTCAGAACACCGGCGGTTACAGTAAAAGATGCCGCTGGGAATATTCTGACAAAGAATAAGGATTACAAGGCCACCTACAGTGCGGGGAGAAAAAATGTAGGAAAATATTCGGTCAAGGTCACATTGTGCGGAAATAAATATAAGGATTCGAAGACAATGTATTTCACCATAAATCCGAAGGGAACCACCATTGCTGCGACTGCGTCCGGCAAGGGCAGCATGACAGTCAGATGGAACAAGCAGATGACACAGACAACGGGTTACCAGTTACAGTATTGTGCAAATAAGAATTTCAGAAGTGGCACAAAGGTAAAGACTGTAAGCAAGAACAAGACGATCAGAACAAGTGTCAAGAAGCTTGCGAGTAGAAAGACATACTATGTACGTGTGAGAACCTACAAGACAGTAAAGATAAATGGAAAGTCAGTGACATTTTACTCTGCGTGGAGCAAGGCGAAATCAGTTAAAGTAAAATAGCTTAATTACATCCTTTTGAACAACGGGGCGTATACAGAACATAACAACAGTTTTGTATACGCCCCACTTTTGGTGTGCAAAAATTGCAGATGGTATTATAATATACAAAGGCGATGTGAAGCTTCAGCCATGTACAAAGATGGATGGCTGGTGCTTCAGTATACAGACAGGAGTTATTATGAAGAAGATACTTGTGGCGGTTGACTCTTTCAAGGGAAGCATGACGAGTCTTGAAGCGGGGAATGCCATAAAAAAAGGAATAAAGTCAATATTGCCGGATACAGAGGTCAGGGTACGTCCTGTGGCTGATGGCGGAGAGGGCACTACTGATGCTCTTATATATGGAAGAGATGGTGTCAGCAGAGAGCGATGTTATGTGACCGGACCGCTTGGTGATAGGATCACTGCGGAATATACAATATATAATGCCGCAGACGGGCGAACTGCTGTCATGGAGATGGCAGCGGCGGCGGGGCTTCCACTTGTTCCGGAGAACCGGAGAGATCCGATGCATACGACTACATATGGTGTCGGTGAGATGATAAATGATGCTGTTTCAAAGGGATGTGAGCGTTTTATCATCGGGATAGGTGGTAGTGCAACGAATGACGGCGGGATAGGAATGCTTCAGGCTCTTGGATTTTCCTGTCTTGACGTGAATGGTCATGAGGTGCCATATGGGGCAGAGGGGCTTGGAGTCCTTGAAAGGATTGTTATTCCAGGGAAGATGCTTGTCCGTAAGAATTCATCAGAGCTGGCTGTAGCAGATCCTGTCGATACGCCAATTGTAGGCACTGCTGCGATATCTGGTGCAGGTGCTGTCGATGAGTCATGTGTAGATGATGATGACTTTGCATACAGACTATCACGCTGTACATTTAGTATCGCCTGTGACGTGACTAATCCCCTTGTGGGGGAGCTAGGGTGCAGCCGTGTATTTGCACCGCAGAAGGGTGCAGATGCGGAGACGGTGGAAATCATGGATGGCTACATGAAAAACTATGCTGACGTTGTGGAAAGATCAGCTGAGGGAAAGTCTGACAGAAACACTCCGGGTGCTGGCGCTGCGGGCGGACTTGGATATGCGTTTCTCATGTTCCTAGGTGGAAAACTTATGCCGGGAATAGATATAGTTCTGTCAGAGATAGGGCTTGAGGCGGATGTAGAGTGGGCAGATACTGTCATAACCGGTGAGGGCAGGATAGATGCCCAGACCATGATGGGCAAGACCCCATTGGGAGTCGCAAAGCTTGCAAAGAAACACGGCAAATATGTGATCGCCATAGGAGGATGTCTTGGGGATGGTGCGGAGAACTGCGTCAAAGAAGGATTGTTCAATGAGTGTTACGCAGTGAACAATGTGCTTGGTATAGATGACAGTGATTCGGAGCAGGTGAGAACGGCGATGAAGCCTGAAAATGCTGCGGCGAATTTGACGACGTGTGCCGCAAAGATCACAGAACTTAAGGAACAGATGTCGGCACGTGTGTGCAGACCTGCACTGCTTAGATAGATATGGGATTGAATTTGTTTGAAACAGAATCAGAGGCGTGTGAATTTTTTCTGCAAAAAATGAAGAGATATGCAAGGAAATAAATTTACTACTATATAATACGAGGAGAATAAAAAGATGACAAGAGAAGAAGCGTGGGAATTACTCACAGAGTACAACAAGGATGAGTTTCATCTGGAGCATGCACAGATCGTAGAGGGAACCATGAGGTATTTTGCAAGGGAACTTGGTTATGGCGATGAGGAAGAGTTCTGGGGAATAGTCGGACTGCTTCACGATCTGGACTTTGAACAGTATCCTGAGCAGCATTGCATCAAGTCCCAGGAGATCATGAGAGAGCACGGTGTTGACGAGAGGATCATACATGCGACGGCAAGCCATGGCTATGGTATCACGGTTGACATAAAACCAGAACATGAGATGGAGAAGGTTCTCTATGCTGTGGACGAGCTTACAGGACTTATCGGAGCGGTTACACTTATGAGACCATCAAAGAGTGTTCAAGATCTGGAACTCAAGTCAGTTAAGAAGAAATACAAGAGCAAGGGATTTGCTGCGGGATGCTCCAGGGAGGTCATCGAAAGAGGTGCAGATATGCTTGGTTGGTCACTTGATGAATTGATCACCAAGACTATAGAGGCACTCAGGACATTCAGACCATGATCGGGGGTATAAAGAAAATCGGAGAATTTGTCCGCAAAGAGACAGTGCTCACCGTGGCACTTCTGCTGGCGGTGATATCGGCATTTATCGTGCCTCCGGACAGCGCGTATGTGGACTACATAGATTTCAGGACACTTGCGATACTTTTCTGTCTTATGACAGTGGTCGCGGGATTTTCACAGCAGGGGATGTTTGGCATCATAGCGAAAAGTATGATAAATCGTATGGGTTCGCTCCGGACGGTGACAATTGTCCTGATATTCATGTGTTTCTTTTTCAGCATGTTTATCACAAATGATGTGTCGCTCATAACATTTGTACCGATGACACTCACGGTCCTTGGTATGGCAGGGGAGGAAGTACTCACCAGATGGATGGTGCCGGTGATAACCCTCCAGACCATAGCTGCGAACCTTGGCAGTATGCTGACACCCATAGGCAATCCGCAGAACCTGTATCTGTACGGACTTGCAGGGATCAGCGCAGGCAGGTTTGTATTGCTTATGCTGCCATATACAGTGGCATCGGCAGCGCTTCTTGTAATATGTGTCATAGTATGCATGAAAGGAAAAAACAGGCAGCTTGAGATCAGACTTTCAGGCAGTGATATACAGGTGAACAGGAAGCTGGTGGGTATATATAGCATACTATTTGTGCTGTCGCTGCTCACCGTGGCGCGGATCGTCCCATACTGGGTGACATTTGCGGTAGTGCTTGTGGTAGTCCTTATATGCCAGAGAAGATTGCTGCTGAAGGTAGACTATTCGCTGATATTCACATTTGTGGGATTCTTCGTGTTTATCGGAAATATGGGAAGAATCGATGGATTTAGGACATTTGTAGAGAAGGTGCTTGGTGGGCATGAGGTGATAACTTCGGTCCTTGCCAGTCAGGTCATAAGCAATGTTCCGGCTGCAGTATTGCTGTCAGGATTTACAGACAGGTACACAGACCTGATAGTCGGTACCAATCTCGGCGGACTTGGAACTTTGATAGCATCTATGGCGAGTCTGATCTCATTCAAATATGTGGCGAGACAGGACAAGGGTGCCAGAGGAAGATATCTGGCGTATTTCACATTTGCAAATGTGCTGTTCCTGGCGGTGCTTATATGCATGTGGGGAATAATATTTTAGCCAGAAAAATATTGCCCTTAGATGGCAGTAGTCATAAAATAGAATGGTAAGTTTCTTCAAATTAAGGAGGCAGATAATATGAGTAAGAATCTTGGTGCAAAACCTATGCTGGTGCCACAGCCGGTCATGATGATCGGAACATACGATGCCGATGGCAATGCAAATGTCATGAATGCGGCATGGGGCGGAATAGTCGGAGCAAATGAGATCATATTTGACCTTGGAAGTCATAAGACTACCGAGAATATAAAGCTGAACAAAGCTTTCACAGTTGCCATTGCTGATGCAGAGCATGTGGCAGCCTGTGACTATGTGGGAATCGTGTCGGCAAATGACGAGCCAGACAAGATGAAGAAGGCTGGTTTTACAACCAGAAAGAGCGAGTTTGTAAATGCTCCAGTCATCAACGAGCTTTCACTGACAATGGAGTGCAAGCTCAAGGAGATCATAGACGGGGACAAGTTCCTCGGCGAGATTGTAAATGTTGTTGCAGACGACCGTATCCTGGGCGATGACGGCGAGATCACATATGAAGAGTTCCATCCGATCGTGTTTGACACCATCGGACATGGATATTTTGCACTCGGCGACAGGGTTGGCGATGCTTTCTCAGAGGGTAATAAGTTGAAGTAGGAAAGCTTGTAACTTGGGAAAATCATCAAATTGTACATTGTAACATGAAAAAATTAGCCGTTTTTGGAAGAAAAACCTTAATTTTTCAAGCAAATGTTAAATATACATATGGAAAAAGGCGAAATAATGTGATATAACAGACACATACAAAAAAGCACAAGCTAAAGTGAAAGGAAGATGTAGATATGGATAAGAAGAATATCGATTGGGCAAACCTTGGATTTGGCTATGTTCAGACGGATAAGAGATTTGTAGCAAATTATAAGGATGGAGCATGGGATGAGGGTACACTCACAGAGGATCCTAACGTAGTATTAAACGAGTGCGCAGGTGTTCTTCAGTACGCTCAGACAGTTTTCGAGGGAATGAAGGCTTACAGAACAGAGGATGGTCGTGTTGTATGTTTCCGTCCTGACCTCAACGCAAGCAGAATGGCAGACTCAGCAAGAAGACTTGAGATGCCACCTTTCCCAGAGGATAGATTTGTACAGGCAATAGTAGATACAGTAAAGGCAAATATTGATTATGTACCACCTTACGGATCAGGTGCTACATTATATATCAGACCATATATGTTCGGTTCAAATCCAGTTATAGGTGTTAAGCCGGCAGACGAGTATCAGTTCAGAATCCTCACAACACCAGTTGGTCCTTACTTCAAGGGCGGTGCAAAGCCTATCACAATCAAGGTTTCAGATTTCGATAGAGCAGCACCTCACGGAACAGGACACATCAAGGCTGGTCTTAACTATGCAATGAGCCTTCATGCAATAGTTACAGCACACAAAGAGGGATTCGATGAGAATATGTATCTCGATGCAGCTACAAGAACAAAGGTTGAGGAGACAGGTGGAGCAAACTTCATCTTTGTTACAAAGGACGGCAAGGTAGTTACACCTAAGTCAAACAGTATCCTCCCATCGATCACAAGACGTTCACTGATGGTAGTTGCAAAGGATATCCTTGGACTTGAGGCTGAGGAGAGAGAAGTATACTTCGATGAGGTTAAGGATTTTGCAGAGTGCGGTCTGTGCGGTACAGCAGCAGTTATCTCACCTGTAGGCAAGATCAACGATCACGGCAAGGAGATCTGTTTCCCAAGCGGTATGGAGAAGATGGGACCAGTTATCCAGAAGCTGTATGATACTCTTACAGGAATCCAGATGGGCAGAATCGAAGGCCCAGAGGGATGGCTTAAGGTAATCGAGTAATTCGGTGTGAGATAATAATTATTGAGAACATTATACCCCACAGATGTCTGATGGTAAGTCGGATGTCGGTGGGGTTTTTGTGTATCCAAGTTAGTTCGGTGTAAGAAAGATTAGCCCCATATACTAACAATTAGAATTGACTTGCACCGACACTGAAGAGTTATAATTGTATAGACAATAGAAGAAACGAAAGATAAATTGTATATCGGATAGTGCGTTGATACATAAGATGATTCATGAAATCAATTATTTTGAAGGGGTGGTTACTATGATGTCATTATCAGATGCAGTAAACGGTTTCTCAGGTGAGATAGCTTGGAACTGCGCGGACAGATCCCTGTTCGGCGCATGTCAGCTTGAGACCGGAGATCAGGTGCAAGTCGTATCGTCTTACTTTGGCAATGTGATAATCAAGGCAAAGGGAAAAAGACTTGCTATAACAAGAGATGCGGCGGAGCGGATAAAGCTGGCTTAGATTGAAAGTCAGAAGAAACGGGAAAAAACGGTAGTTGCTGGAGAACAGTGATATGTACCCAGAATCCTGGACACATATTTATGAACTAGGCTGAACACATGGATGCTATCCTGTATTGTACAGGTGGCATCCATTTTGTTTTTGCCTGAATTCTTTTGTTATTATAATAATCTATATATTCTTCAACCGCTTGTGAGAATTCTTCGAAGGAAGAATAGTCTTTCTCATAACCATAATACATCTCATTTTTCAATCTTCCAAAGAATGTCTCCATAATACAATTGTCATAGCAATTACCTTTCCGTGACATGGATTGTACAATGCCATGTTCTTGTAAGGCATTTCTAAAATTGACATGCTGATACTGCCACCCCTGATCAGAATGAAATATTAATCCTTCGACAGAAGGAAATTTTTCAAAAGCTTTATTTAGCATTCTTTCTATCTGGCCAAGATTAGGAGTCCTAGATAAATCATATGAAATGATTTCGTTTGTATTCATATCTAACACTGGCGATATATAACACTTTCCCCATGAAAAATTGAATTGAGACACATCTGTGGTCCATTTTTGTAAAGGCGAAGTTGTGCTGAAATCTCTGCCTATTATATTATCAGCAATCTTACCAACTTGTCCCTTATAGGAATGATATTTCTCCTTTGGTCGTTTGCCGGCTAATCCTGATTCATGCATAAGACGCTGAACTCTCTTATGGTTCACCTGATACCCGCGATTAATAAGTTCCTGGTGAACCCTTCTTACGCCATATCTGCGTTTGTTCTCCTCAAAAATATTTTTTATTTCATCTAGTACTTCTTGATTGCGTTCGGCAACAATATCGTTTCTGTTAATCTCAAAATAGTAAGTAGATTTAGCCATATGCATTGCTTTTAGGAGATACTTTAGTTGATATCCTTTTTCTCTGAGTTCTTTGATGATTGCTGCTTTTTCGCCTTGAGTTGCGCAACCCATTTTTCTTGCCTCAAGGCGATCCGTTTTTTTATTACTTCATTCTCGGCTTTGATATATTCATTTTCAGTTCTCAAGCGTATCAGTTCTTCTCGTTCCGATTCTGTTAAAGGTAATGGATTTGTTGATTTTTTCATTCTCGGTTCCTTTGTTGGTCGTCCTTTTTTACTTTCTACCAATCCATTATATCTGGCAATTCGCTGAAAGATATTTCTTTATTCTTACGACGGTTTAATTCCTTGTAATAATCTTTCACGACACTACGGACAACTTTCTTTAAACAACTTTCAAAACGACATTGAACTGTTTTCTGGAAGTCAGACGGTTTCATCAATCTCACCTCCTTTCCTTTATGATTTGAAAAGTGTTTATCCCTCTTTCCGCACCATATAAGGACAGCTAGGTGTGATTTAATGACCTCTTTTGAAAAATTTTTTAAATTTTTTCGGGTATGAAAAAAGCCCGCACAAAACATATAGTCTGTACGAGCCTTTAAAGCTAAAACATAGTAATATTGTATCATTAAGAATCACAAATCACAAGTGATTTGTGATTAATCACTTGTGATTTGTGATAAGTGATTTGTGATTAATATATAAAAGCCCTCTTTAAAGGGCTTTTATGTTTATTTTGAAAAAGAGATAAAATCAATATATCCCTTTTCCCCAATTTTTACAACGGCATTGTAGGGCTTTTTCTCTTTGTTTTTGATTCCTTTTACCAGGGTTTCTTTTCCCTCCAGTAATTCTTTTACATTCGTTTTGGTTAGTTTTTTCTTTCTAAAATGTTCAGCTAAAGTAAACTTACATTCAGGATAATTTGAACAACCATAAAACGATTTTTTTAATACAATATTGTTGCCACACTTAGGACATTTTCCTGCAAGGGGTCCCGAGCGCTTAGTGGGAATTTGTACCCCTTATCGATACAAATTCCCCGTAGGCGCTAGGGACCTCTTTAGCTTCTTGGAAGCTGTCAGTAGTATATCTAATAATTTATCTCCATTCCCTTTAGTAACGTGTAACTTTCCAAATTTAAAAAAGCGACTCATAGAATTATTTCCTCCCGTTAAATAATAGATAACTATTAAAAATAGACAATACTTGCTCATAAGTAATGGTACTTAAATTGTTTACTTTGGCGTGTTTCATTGCTTGATGAAACTGATTTTCAGTAAACAGTTGACGATATTCTCGATTGACCCATTTTGAAACAAAGTACGTATATAGCTTCCAATATTTATCTGGAACATCTGTGGTATGGCGGGTAAGTTTTATTAAGACACTGTTTACTTTTGGTTTAGGATGAAAGCATTCCGCTGGCAGCTTAAGCAATTGCTGAATCGAGACTTGAGTGTGCAAGAGCAACCCTAGTGTTCGGTGAATATCCAAGGTACGCTTGTAGAATCCTTCTTCAACAATCAGATAGATGTCAGACGCACGGCTTTCAAAAACCACTTTTTTAATAATTTGTGTGCTTAAATGGTAAGGAATATTCCCAACAATTTTATACCTCTGTTTGTTAGGGAATTGAAACTGTAGAATATCTTGGTGAATTAAAGTGACACGAGTATTCAGTTTTAATTTTTCTGACGATAAGTTGAATAGATGACTGTCTAATTCAATAGACGTTACCTGTTTACTTATTTTAGCCAGTTTCGTCGTTAAATGCCCTTTACCTGTTCCAATTTCGTAAACGGTATCGGTTTCTTTTAAATTCAATTGTTTTATTATTTGGTTGAGTACTTTTTCACTCGTTAAAAAGTTTTGAGAATATTTTATATTTTTGTTCATGTAATCACTCCTGAAGTGATTACATCTGTAAATAAATACAGAAGTTAAACGATTTGTTTGTAATTTTAGTTATCTGTTTAAAAAGTCATAAGATTAGTCACTGGTAGGAATTAATCTAACGTATTTATTTATCTGCGTAATCACTGTTTTTAGTCTGTTTCAAAACAGTAGATGTTTTATCTACATTACGCATTTGGAATACCAACATGACGAATCCCTCCTTCTTAATTACAAATTTTTAGCATCTAATTTAACTTCAATTTCTATTATACAAAATTTTAAGATAACAGTCAAGAACATATCTGCACAAGTTGTAGATATACCATAAATGCTGATAATCAACATGATTACGCTTACCATCAAATAAGTAAGTGTTTCTTGCTTATTAAAATTATCCATAGTACAACGTGAATTCCAGAGAAAAAGAGAAATCGCACCAAGAATAATACTTAAAACAAAAATGACATTTCTTTTTTTACTGTCACGGAACATTTTCTTTTCATTTTGTTTGTCAAAATAAAGAAAATCACGTATCGTCATTTTACTTATTCTTCTTAATAGATTAAGCAAAACCAAAACATAAATAGTTAAAAAATAAATTATCAATAGTCCAATAGAAACGAAATTCAAAGAAATAAAGAGAGTTTTTGGAATACCCAGTAAGTTTACAATTACTAACGACACAAACTGGCTGAATAAAAAGCCAATAGGAATAGCTAATACAAATGCTAAAATTCCCAACAGTATATTTTCAATTACAACTAAGTGGGCAATTTCTTTTTTCTTAATGCCAAGAAGCATATATGTTCCTAATTCTTTACTTCTTTTTTCAAACATAAATTTCGTTGTATAGTTGATCAAAAAGCATATCACAAAAATAATAAGAATATTTACAGCGAACAATGAATTCTTAAATGCATCCATACTGGAACATAACTTTACAATTTCATCAGAATTTGCCACCAAATTAAAAGCAAATATAAGAGAAAAGGATGCAGTAACGGTTATCAGATAAATCAAATAATCTTTAATATTTCTTTTTGTATTTCTATACGCTAACTTACCTAACATTTCCCACTTCACCTCCGAGCAAGGTTAATATATCCAGTATTTCATTGAAGAAATCTTTTCTGCTTTTTTCCCCTCTGAAAATTTCATTGAATATTTTACCGTCTTTCAAGAACAAAATACGTTCACAGAAAGACGCACTAAACGGGTCATGTGTTACCATTAAAATAGTAGCCTGCATTTTCTTGTTGATTTCAGACATTGTTTCCAGTAATAATCTGGAAGCTTTTGAGTCCAAAGCTCCCGTCGGTTCATCAGCTAAAATCAGTTTCGGTTCATTGATTAAGGCTCTAGCACAAGCACAAGTCCAGCTTATAGGCTTCCTGCACCACATAGCCCGTTGCATTACTCAAATACAAACTGATAGTCCAGACAAAGTTGGTAATGCAGTACAGCCCGTATTGTACCGATTTTCCGATACCGTCGAGCCAGTTCCACGGAAGCCACGACCAGCTATTATCGACGAAAAAATCAAGCTGGTAGTTGGAAAGGGGATATTTTGAATAAAGATTTTCTGCGTTTATGGTATCGTCTACAAGCCCCGTCGCATGAGCCACCGTCCCCAAAAGTGAAAGCAGGATAAGGGAGAGTGCCACCACGAACAGAGCCATTTTGAGAAAGTGGAAAATCTTCTTTTTTGTGAACACACCTTTTATCCTTTCTTTCATCACTCCACCTCATTTCTCTGTACGGGCGGTCTGGTATCAAAGGCGTGTAAGGTCGATACGCTTCATCACGCCACCGTCTATGAGTGCGTCCATGAGAAAGTCATACCAACTTCTTTGTTGTGCCAGCAGGTAACTTTCAAACTGTCGGCAACCACGCCCCTTTAACTCTAAAAGGACACCTTTTTCTTCGTCAGCCGACGTATAGATAAAGATGTCCCCTAAGGTCGCTGTTCTTTGGGTCTAAGATATAAAGGACAGCGTTGGTATGCAGTAAGGCTTCAATGAGCGTCAGCAGAAAATAAGTTTTACCGCCACCAGTCCCACCAGCAATCAAAGCGTGAGGGAGTGCGTCATATTCCCACACAAGATTTTTCATCAGCCTAAGACAGCCGTTTTCTGCCCATACTTCATCAATGGTAATGCGGTTTGCTATCATGTCATAAAGCAGGGTGTATTCAATATAGCCGTCATGTAAGGTCTTGTCGGTCAGCTCGCAATACAAGCCACTTTCCAATTTATCCTCTAACCGTAAAAGCTGGTCTTGATATTTTCCTAACGTGATTTCACAGCGGATATGGAGCAATCCCTTTTCCATTTGATAATAAATCTTTGGAAACCAGACGATTTTTTCCCTTGATCTGCTTTGCAGGTCAGTAAAAAAACCGCTGTCTTGTACGGTATCGGCTTCATACCACTTATTTTCCAGTATCATTCGTGCCAGCTTTTGACGGTGCAATAGCTTCTTGAAACTGTCGTAACAGAAGCGGTAATACAGAAAAGCGACCAATGCACAAACACCAGTCGCTATCAGCACAGTTATGAAGTTGTAAGGGGAAAGCGTCAAGCCGTTTTCTAACAAGCTGAAATGTTCCCAGTCGGTACGCATGAGCTGTTTGATGTTCAGTAGCAGAAGAACCGCCATGAATACAAACAGAAGCGTCCCTATGGAAAAGTGGTAGACAAGGTGCTTGTCGCTGGCTCTGATACGGTGTCCTTTGTTCCAAATCATACGCATAAATCAATCCTTTCTAGGTATGAAAAAAGCAGTCAATCCTAAGACTAACTGCTTAATCAACAATAAAGTGTAAATTTTATTGTTTCTTTTCTTCTTTTTTATCTTTTTTATTTTTTCTATCCCACCAAGTACCTGCTAATGAACAACTTCCGCCCATAACTATAAAGCCAATCATAATAAGCCAAAATTCCATGATTTCTCCTCCCTTTTAATTTGTTAAATGCTGGCAAATAAAAATTACAACAAAACATATAATAAGTGCGATTACACCTGCAATGAATGCAAATATGATTTTTTGATAATTTCTTTTTCCTATTTCTTGTTGTGTTTCATCATGCGTTAATTGCTTTCCGTCAATAAATGCCAAAATTTCTTTATAGGTTTGAATGTCATGGCTCTTTTTGAATTTTTCAATCTTACTTGCCGTATAGAGCGTTATTGCAAACAAGCATAACCAAATAATAATTCCTATATTTCCCTTAATACTAAATAAAGGATAGGCACTTATGGCTACGACTATCAATTCAATTAGGAAAACTACACTTATCACATTAAACTTTTTAATAGTTGCTTTTTCTACAATCTCCCTCATCTCCTTTATATCTTCTTTTATAAAATTATCTAAAGACACATTGAAGATATTAGATAAAGTAATTAAACTTTTAACATCTGGACAACTTTTATTTGTTTCCCAGTTAGAAATTGTTTGTCTTGAAACAAATATTTTAAGAGCCAGTTCTTCTTGAGAAATTTTTTGTTGTTCCCTAAATTTTTTGATTTGTAATCCAATATCCATCTTGAATCTTCTCCTTTATTGTATATGAATATAGCTATTTTGTCTGTCAAAAGCCTTTGACATTGCCATTTTCCCTTGTCAAAATAGTTTTACATGGCTTAAAACAGAACTTTTCAACTAATTATATCGGTTCTATATATAAGTTACAAGAAAAATATGGGCTCACATTTATTTTTTCATCTGTCCTTGCGGTACATGGTTCTGTGGATTGCCTGCGTTCTGATTGCCTTTATTCTTCAACACAATATCCTCTGCCTTTACATACCAGTCCACATCTGCACCCGTATAGGTTTTTCGTGATACCGTATCGGCTACTGGATTGACAAGCTCCACAACTGCATTGTACGGAAATTCCCTTACTGGTACTTCTGGCGGTACAGACACGGGGATAATTCCACCATGCAGACTGCACTTCAAATCATAGATACGCTTTTTAAGCTGGGTACTCGGTGTCCCGTCCTCATTCTGCAAGAATACATCACGCACTGCTGTAAATTTTAATTCTCCAAATGTTTTCTCTTTGTCAATAACAAAACCGTTTGATAATCTCATAATATTTTCACTCCTTTACTTTTCTTCAACTGCTACAATATCATCAGCAAGTAACACATAATCGGTATGTCCCATATCCCCAATTGCGTAACCTCTGCCGTATAATTTCGGATTGACAAGTTTTACTTTCTGTTCATACTTGAAATGCTTTTCGCCAGCCTGCACGGGAATTTCCACGACAACATTTTCGCCTTTCTGCACATCAGAATAAAGGTTGTAGCTTCGTCTGGCTAAGACCCTGCGGTTATTTTTATCTCTTTCAAAGATAGGCTCGCTTTCGCCTGCAAATTCAAGTGTTCCAAAAGACTGTGCCATATCTGGCACGACATATTTCATTTCCATATTGTTTTACCTCGTTTCTTTCTATATTTGATAAGTTTTTGATAGTGATTTCTTATTCTGGCGGTTAGGGAAGTACCAGCAAGTCCCCAGATAGTAAAGGGTAAAATAAATGCTTACGCACCCTTGACTATCCGTGTTCTTGCAGGTAAGTAGCAGACAAGCCAGAATAAGCGGAAGTCTGCCGACACGGTATCGGCGGAGAACGTGATTTTTCTTTTCTCATATCGTTACCGCCTTATGATTTCTTCATTTTACGGCGTTTGCAGAAGAAGATACCTGCCAGTCCAGCACCAGAAGTTAGTAATAATGCAAGCAGTCCGTAAAGGTTCGTGTTATCGCCCGTTTTTGGACTGTCTGTTTTATGCGGTGTATCTGGTGTCTGTGGTGTTTTGGGTTTCTCTGGTTCTTCTGGGACTTCGGGTTTTTCCTTAAAGGTAATCGTCTGTCCCTCGTTGTCAATGTCTTTATGCTCGGTAACTTTCTTCGGCTCGTCTGGATTGCTTAAATCGTACAATTCTTCAAAAGTTACAAGCTGTTTGCCGTCAAGAGAAGTAGCGTCAAAGGTAAAGGCAACTTCCGCTTTCATAGTTTCGCTGTCTGCGGTAAAGGTGTAATCACTTTCCACACGTTTTCCATTGATAAGAAGCTCTGCATTTTCTTCTTTCAACATCTGCCAGCCTACAAGTTTGTACTGTGTGCCGACTTCTAAGCCCTCTAAGGTTATGGTATCAATGATTGTTACCTCTTTTCCAGCTTCAAGCTCTTTGTTGCCGTCCTTATCGGTAGCAGTCGTATGAATTTTGATGATACGCTCTGTGATAAGTACCGTCTGTCCGTCGTCCTCAATGTCTTTATGTTCCGCAACTTTTACGGGTTCTTCTGGATTGCTCAAATCGTATAATTCCTCGAATGTTACCAGATTTTTACCGCCAAGCTCGGACGCATTGAATGTATAAGTAATTTCCACTTTCATAGCTTCATCATCAGCGATAAAGGTATAGTCATTTTCTACACGCTTTCCATTGATAAGAAGCTCGGTGTTTTCTTCCTTTAACATCTGCCAGCCTTTGAGCTGATATTTTGTGCCTTTTGTAAGTCCGTCTAATTTGACGGTATCAACGATTGTTACCTCTTTTCCTGCAAGGATTGTCTTTTCGCCGTCCTTACTGGTCGCTGTGGTATGGATAGAGATTTCTTTTTCGTATTCATCAGTCAAAGTACCTAAATCAATCACAAGGTTATTTCTTGATACCACGATTTCAAAAGGTGGGATAAGCTCAAAGCCTTTGTTACTATCGCAACGCATTTCTTCAATGATGTAGGTATCATAAGGCAACGCCCCTTTGCTGTCGTCTGGTTTAGAAGTTCCAAACCATACACCGTCCTCGCTGGTCTTTCCTGCGTTGGTATTATGCTTATGAGAAGCCCAGTCAGAAGAAGTGGAGAATTGCCCGTTATCATCAGTTACCACAACATGACTTTCGCCCGTTGTCTTGCTTGTGATCCTAAAGGGAACATCAGCAAGACGCTTGTGTGTGCCTGCTCCGATTTTTACGCCCTCAATATCTCCACGCTTAATCTGATTGTAGATAGAATGGGCTTCGTCGGTTAAATCAACGATTTTTCCATTCTCTGTGATTGCAAAATCAATCGGTTTTGCACCGTCTGTCAAATATCCGTTTGGAGCTTCACTCTCAACGATACGGAATTTTCCATAAGGTAAAAGGTCAGCAGACGTAGAAGCGACACCCTCAATGTCTGTATGGATTGTCTTTACCACTTCATTTTTCTTGTATAGCTTGCCCTCAACCAGTACCGCATTATCATTTAAGGAAATGATGTCAAAGGCAGTATCTTTCAAAGTGGCACTTCCTTGTGGTTTTGTATCGCCCGTTTCTAAATCTCGTTTCTGAATTTTCACACCGCCACGGATAACCTTGTCTGATACAGAAAACTGGTTACTTCCAGTCAATACGGCAAGGTCGCCGTCCTCGGTAATCTGTGTTACATATAAGCCCTTAATCTGTTCGGACTTATCGCCAGCCTGCATATATGCACCGTCCAGCAAGTAACCGTTTGGAGCTTTTGTTTCTTCTACGGTTAGTGTTCCAAGTGGAAGAACGGCTTTGCCGTCCTGCATATAGAAACTGTCGCCAGATACCTTGTATGCGTCCGCTAATTTTGTAACATAGTGGATTGTACCGTCGCTGTCTGTTTCGGCGATTGTCTTTGTAACCCATGTTCTTGTAGCTTCGGCAGGGAGATTGTCTTTATTGTAGAAGCCAGTATAATACTTCCATGTAAATTCCGCACCTGCTAAAGAAGCGTTCCCCTGCGGATTGTCTTTCTGTGTTTCCATATCAATCTTGAAGAGTTCAATCAAAGTGTCTGTTACCTTTGGTGTATCTGATACGTTCAAGGTCGCTGTCTTTCCAGCTTCAACCTTTAAGGAATATATATTTGTATCAACCTTATATCCTGCTGGTGCGGATAATTCCTTGATATAGACTGTGTCAGCCGTTACCTCTACGACATCTGTATTTCCGTTTTCATCAGTCGTAAGGGTGGCAAGCTGTTTCGTGCAGTCCTTATCAGCAAAGACACCGTATGTCGCACCAGCGATAGAGTAATTCCCGTTACCGTCTGTAATGCTGGTATTACTGGAAGTCTTTTGAAGTTTCGCATTTCCAACATTGAGTTTCGCCCAGAATTGTCCCAATTCCTGCCCCTCGCCAGAGTAGATATAACCGCCACATTCATAGCGTCCTTTATTCTCTTTGACAAAGGCTTTTGCACCAGCGAAAACTTCGTCCTGCGTTGCCTTTGGAATTTCATCATAAGAAGCTCGCACGTTATCGCATTGCCAGCCAAGATGTACGCTTAATCTCTGCCAGACAACAAGCTGTCTTAAAAGGTAGGCGTGGTTTTTGCTTATTCCGTTGTGGCTGTCTGTGTACTGTTTTACATATTCGATAGATAAGGCAACGTCGCTTATCTGGTCGGCACTCATACGGGTGCTTGCGTCAGCTCTGGTCTTGTAGCCATTCTTAAAGTCTGTGTTAATGTCGATACAGTAAGCGTCCTCGCCCTCAACGGTCAAATGTCCCTCATTAAAGGTAGAACCAATCGAACCGTCATTCATTACTTTTTCAACGATACCGACACGCTCTTTTGACTCCGTCCAGTATTGCTTACTTTCTGCATGAACGGGTGTAGTCGGCAAAGCAGTAACGACAGTTGCAAGAGCTAAGAAGCCCGTACACAATCGTTTTAACATCTTTTTCATAAATCTAATGCTCCTTTCATTTTTGGTAATAAAATAACCGTCCATAATGAACGGCTGAAAATAGAAAAGGAACGTCATTTTAGGCGTTCCATAGTCTATGAGTTATTCAATTTTTCTTGTTTCAATACTGATGTGCTGTACCATATCTTTGCATATCTAGGAAAACTTGCGTATCAAGGCTCATTCAATGGTAGTAAATAAGTAGTAAATTGATGTGTTTGTTTCCTTGAAAATGCTGATAGATACTGTGTTTTAGCGGATAATCAGATTTTTATTGTGTTTTTGTCATAAAAATTATTAAATCTTTATAGATATTTAATTGACTGAGAATATATGCAATGATAAACTTTCAAAGATATTTAATTAAAGAAAGAATACGCTTGAAAATGTAAAGGGGAAAACAACGTCAGCTAAAGCATGGCATTTTCTCCGTCAGAAGAAAGCGTAGATATCAGATGAATGTATCCCTGCATAATGTATATTAACGTGTACAACATAACAGCACCTGTACAGGACATTTGAGGCCACCGGTCCTTAGGTGGCATGTAAGTGGCACCTTAGTACCGCTGTAGGCCGAAATGAGCGGGAGCGATCCGGTACAGGTGATGTTATGTTGTGCACATAGAAAGACTAGAGGGGGATACATTCATCTGATTAATAATTGTTCAAGGAGGAAATGACATGCAGATATTCAGAAATCTGAAGCCATATTGGAAGTCGGTCATTATCATAGCCCTTCTTCTTGTTCTGCAGGCATACTGTGATCTGTCACTTCCGGACTACACCTCAAAGCTCATAGATACCGGTATACAGAACTACGGTATAGAGAACTGCAGTCCGAAACAGATCCCAGAGAAAGCCTACAACGTGATAGGCGGATTTATGGATGACGATGAGAAAGCCGTATGGGAGAAATATTATAAAGATGGTTCGGATGGTTATTATTACCTGACAGAAGATGGCGAGGAACACATAGACGAAGTGGATAGTGCCTGTATGAAGGGGCTTATGATGTATTACTATCCATATCAGATGGTGAACTCTGACGAGGACAACGAGATCAAGGCAGGACTCGACAAGATGGGAATCACCCTTGACGAGATGCCGGAGGAGATGTGGGCGCAGATCGGTGAACAGATGAAGCCTGTGGTTGATGGCATGCTCGACAGCATGGGTGAGGATTATATGGAATCCACAGCCATAGCATGTACAAGAATATGCTACGACAGCTTTGGCTACGATTATAAGGCAGGACAGATGTCATATCTGAAGTGGGCAGCGGTGAAGATGCTTGGAATGTCACTTCTCATGGCAGCAGCTGCGGTTCTCATAGGACTTGTGGCGTCAAGGGTTGCGGCAAGCGTTGCCTGCGGACTCAGAGAGAAGGTGTTCAACAAGGTTATCGCATTTTCGGATGCTGAGATCAACAAGTTCTCAACTGCATCTCTTATAACGAGATCTACAAATGATGTCCAGCAGATACAGATGGTTACAGTTATGATGCTCAGAATGGTTCTATATGCACCGATACTTTCTATTGGAGGAATCGTCAAGGTTGTTGAGAACGGAGCCGGAATGGGCTGGGTAATATTCATCGGTATAGCAGCAGTTGTGATCCTCATGGGAACGCTTATGGTCATTGCCATGCCAAAGTTTAAAGTTATGCAGACACTGGTGGACAGAGTAAACCTTGTGTCAAGAGAGATACTTACAGGTATCCCGGTTATCAGGGCATTTGGCAGAGAGGAACGGGAGGAAGAGAGATTCGATGAGGCAAATAAAGACCTGACGAAGAACACCTTGTTCGTCAACAGAGTCATGACATTTGCAATGCCTATACTCATGTTCATCATGTATGCAATAAGCATACTTATAGAGTGGGTGGCAGCCCACAAGATTGATGCGGGTGTCCTTCAGGTAGGATCAATGACTGCATTTATTACATACACAATGCTTATTATCATGTCGTTCCTTATGCTCAGCATGATGTCAGTCATGCTCCCTCGTGCCAGCGTGGCAGCAGACAGAATACAGGAGATCATAAACACTGAAGTGACAGTTCAGGACGCAGCCGGGGCAAAGAAGCTTGAAGCACCAAGGGGTGTCGTAAAGTATGACAATGTCGCATTTGCATATCCGGGCGCAGATGAGAATGTACTTGAGAATATCTCATTTGAGGCCAAGCCTGGACAGACTACGGCGATCATAGGAAGTACCGGTTGTGGTAAGAGTACACTGGTTCAGCTCCTCCCGAGATTCTATGATGTTACGGAGGGTTCGATAACGATAGACGGACAGGATATAAGAGACCTCACTATGGAGAGCGTGAGACAGAATATCGGTTTTGTTCCGCAGAAGGGAATTCTGTTCTCGGGAACGATTGCGTCCAATATAAGATTCGGTGCACCGGATGCATCTGATGAAGATGTCAAGCTTGCAGCTGAGATTTCCCAGGCATCCGACTTCATAGAGGAGAAGGAGCATGGTTACGACAGTGCGGTTGCTCAGGGCGGTGGAAATGTGTCCGGTGGTCAGAAACAGCGTCTTGCTATAGCCAGAGCCATAGCAAGAAAGCCGAAGATCCTGATATTTGACGACAGCTTTTCGGCGCTTGATTTCAAGACGGATGTGGCAGTCAGAAAGGCACTTGGCGAGCACATAAATGACAGCACGGTATTTATCGTTGCACAGCGTGTAAGCACTATACTCTCAGCAGATCAGATACTTGTGCTTGACGAGGGTACGATAGTCGGCAAGGGAACTCACAAGGAACTCATGCAGACCTGTGAGGAGTACAGGCAGATAGCCGAGTCACAGCTTTCTCCATCGGAGATAGCGGCCAGTCTTGGAACTGACTCAGAAAGGCAGGTGTAGGACATGTCAGAACAGAATCAGACAAATAATCAGAGAAGTTTCAGAGGTCCTAGAAGAGGCCACGGTCCTATGATGGGCGGCGATAAAGCCAAGGACTTTAAGGGAACGATAGGAAAGTTATTCAGATATATAGGCAAGTACAAGGCCGCGGTTGTTGTCGTTGCTATATTTGCAATTGGAAGTACGGTATTCAACGTAGTATGTCCGAAGGTACTCGGCAAGGCGACAACAGTCCTGTCCGAGGGAATCATGAACAAGATAACAGGCAACGGCGGAATTGATTTCACGTATATCGGTAAGATATTGCTGTTCTGTCTTGGCCTGTATGTGCTGAGTGTGGCATTTAGCTTTGTACAGGGCTTCATCATGACCGGTATCACACAGAAGGTGTGCTACAGGATGAGACGTGAGGTGTCCGAGAAGATCAACAGGATGCCGATGAGTTACTTTGAGAGCAGAACCTATGGCGAGGTACTTTCAAGGATTACAAATGATATAGATACCATGGGAAATGGTCTGAACCAGAGTATCACACAGCTCATCACATCGGTTAGTACGGTCATCGGTGTAATTGTGATGATGCTCACGATCAGCCCGCTTATGACACTTATATCAGTGCTGATACTTCCGATAAGTATCATGCTCATGATGTTTGTCATCAAGAAATCCCAGAGATTCTTCAAGCAGCAGCAGGAATACGTGGGACACATAAACGGGCAGGTTGAAGAGGTGTATGGCGGACACAATGTCATAAAAGCGTTCAATAAGGAGAACGACGTTAGAAGAGAGTTCCATGAGACAAATGAGACTCTGTACAAGTCAGCATGGAAGTCACAGTTCTTCTCAGGATTGATGCAGCCTATTATGATGTTTGTCGGTAATCTGGGCTATGTGGCAGTTGCCATATCAGGTGCGGCTCTTGCGATCAGAGGAACTATCCAGATAGGTGATATCCAGGCATTTATACAGTACGTGAAGAACCTCACACAGCCAGTTCAGCAGGTTGCCCAGGTCACAAATATGATGCAGCAGATGGCAGCAGCCGCTGAGCGAGTATTTGAACTTCTTGAAGAGAAAGAAGAGGAGCAGATAGTAGAGAATCCTGTATCCACAGAGGGAATCAAGGGTGAGGTAACATTTGAGCATGTAAAGTTCGGATACAACCCGGATCAGATCATCATCAAGGATTTCTCAGCCCATGTAAAACCGGGACAGCAGGTAGCTATAGTCGGACCTACCGGAGCGGGTAAGACCACCATGGTCAAGCTGCTCATGAGATTCTACGACGTGAATGGCGGTGCTATACTACTGGACGGACACAATATTAAGAACTTCAACAGACGTGAGCTCAGGGATGTATTTGGCATGGTGCTTCAGGATACATGGCTGTTCAAGGGCACTATCATGGAGAATATCAGATACGGAAGACTGGATGCCACGGATGAGGAAGTCATCGCAGCGGCAAAGGCAGCTCATGCACATAGATTTATCTCGGCACTTCCGGGTGGATACAACATGGAGCTCAATGAGGAGATAACAAATATCTCCCAGGGACAGAAACAGCTCTTAACTATCGCAAGGGCAATTCTTGCTGACAATCCGGTCCTGATCCTCGATGAGGCTACATCGTCAGTCGATACGAGAACAGAACACAGGATTCAGAGAGCCATGGACAATCTGATGAAGGGTAGGACAAGCTTTGTCATAGCCCACAGACTGTCAACCATCAAGAATGCAGACATAATCCTTGTTATGAAGGACGGTGACATCATAGAGCAGGGTAACCATGATGAGCTCATGGCTCAGAATGGATTCTATGCGGATCTGTATAACTCGCAGTGGAGTTAAAGAATATTGAATAATAGGGTATGAAAGCCTGTATAAGCCTATATGAAATCATATTTGACGATTGTCATTGTGGATGATTTCACATAGGGATTATGCAGGCTTTTTGTTATAGATTTGGCGGTTTATAGAATTTTAAGCATTGATAGTGGAGTACTCTTATCATATTCCATAGTTTAAAGCTATGGCAAGCCTCAAAATAATAGTATTTTCCATGGACAGCCTATCCTGCTAGAATATCCTCAAGTTAAGAAAACGAGAAAACACTACGGAGGATAAAGACATATGAGCAAATTACAGACACCTTTCAGATACGATTTTGTAGGAAGCTTTCTGAGACCACAGGCACTCAAGGATGCGAAGGCAGCATACAGGGACGGAAAGATCACCAAGGAGGAGTTCGACAAAGTTGTTAATGAGGAGATTACCAAGGTCGTTGCAAAGCAGAAGGAACTTGGATTCCATGCGATCACAGATGGCGAGTTCAGAAGAACATTCTGGCATCTTGACTTTATGTGGGGACTTGATGGAGTTGCCCATGAGAACACTGGAAATGGTGTGAAATTCGATGCAGAGCTTGCGGTTCTTGATGATACGTATCTTGTAGGTAAGATAAAGGCAAAGGCTCATCCATTTGTTGAATATTTCAAGTTCTTAAAGCAGTTCGAGGATGAGAATACAGTTGCAAAGTATACGATACCGGCTCCTGCACAGACATTCCAGCAGATGATAGTACCTGACAATATTGCAAACACAAGGAAGTTCTATCCTACAAATGAGGAGCTTATCCAGGATATCGGAAAGGCTTATCAGGATGTTATTAAGCAGTTCTATGATGCTGGATGCCGAAACCTGCAGCTTGACGATTGTACATGGGGAGCCATAGTGGGGGATGCAGCAAAGCAGAGATATAGGTCGCTTGGAATATCACTTGAGGATGTCAAGAAGGAGCTGCTTGCAGTGAACAATCTTGCCCTTGAAGGAAAGCCGGAGGATATGGTCATCACTTCACATATCTGCAGAGGAAATTACCACTCAACATTCTTCACAAGCGGTCCTTATGACACAGTTGCAGATTATGTATTTGCAAATGAGAATGTAGATGCGCTGTTCCTTGAGTATGACGATGAGAGATCGGGCGGATTTGCACCTCTTGCAAAGGTTTCAGAGAACAAGAAGGTCGTGCTCGGACTTATCACAACAAAATCTCCGGTTCTTGAGGATAAGGAGAAGGTCATTGCAAGGATCTATGAGGCTGCAAAGTATGTACCACTTGACAGATTATGCCTGAGCCCTCAGTGTGGATTTGCATCGTGTGAGATCGGAAACAAGCTGACAGAGGAAGAGCAGTGGGCAAAGCTCAAGCTCGTTAAGGAGATAGCAGAGGAAGTCTGGTCATAAAATAGAGTATTATAGAAGTGAAGTGGCGGCGAACAGAAGCAAGAATCTGTTCGCCGCTTTTTGTGTTATGAAATCTGTTATATACAAGCCTGATCGATATATGATACTATTAAGAAACGCGGAATCCTTGCGGGAGTTATATTCCCAGTGTTTTTGCTCGTGAGGATACTTCTTCTGAGAAAGAAGAATGCTAAAGAAAATGTATGTTAAAAAGCAGAAATATAGATATAGTTAGGAGTTAGATTCATGAAAAAGATTGTAGAGATGTGGAATAGGGTGTCGCTGATCGCGAAGATATTGGTTGGAATAGTGATCGGTGCGGTGCTGGGACTTCTGGTGCCGGGGGCAACGGGAATAGGCCTGATCGGAACCATGTTCGTCAGGGCGCTCAAGGCAATTGCGCCGATACTGGTGTTTGCCCTTGTCATCAGCTCAATTGCAAATGCAGGAAAGGGAAATGGCCAGCAGTTCCGTATGGTGACGATCATGTATATGCTCAGCACGCTATGCGCAGCGGTAGTGGCGGTGAGCGCAAGTTTTATTTTCCCTGTAACCATGACACTGGACCTTGAATCATATCAGGCGGATGTCGTCCCATCGGGAATCATGGAGGTCCTCCAGAATCTTTTGCTCAACATCACCGATAATCCCGTAAATGCGATACTCAACGCAAATTATCTCTGCATACTTGCATGGGCACTTTTGTTTGGACTTGCCATGCGACGGACAAGCAAGTCTATAAAATCTGCACTTGTATCCATATCGGATGCGGTATCAACCGTCGTGAGGTGGATCATCGGGTGCGCACCATTTGGAATCATGGGACTTGTGTTCACGACAGTATCGGAGAGTGGATTGTCGATATTCAAGGAATATGGCAGATTGCTGCTTGTGCTTGTGGGCGCCATGCTTACGGTTGCATTGATCGTAGATCCGCTCCTTGCGACTATCGTCTTAAGGAGAAATGCATATCCACTTGCGTGGAGATGTCTCAGAGAGTCAGGTGTGACGGCGTTCTTCACCAGAAGTTCTGCGGCAAATATCCCAGTGAACATGTCACTTTGCAATAGACTTGGACTTGACCCGGATGTGTATTCGGTATCCATACCGCTTGGCGCGACCATCAATATGGATGGTGCCGCCATCACTATAACTATAATGGCGCTTTCCGTTGCAAATACCATGGGAGTGTCGGTTGACGTTCCGACAGCACTCATGCTCAGTCTTATGGCAACCCTTGGCGCGTGCGGTGCCTCAGGTGTTGCGGGAGGTTCGCTGTTGCTCATTCCTATGGCGTGCTCGCTGTTTGGAATCCCACAGGATATATCCATGCAGGCTGTTGCTGTCGGAATGATCATCGGAGTGGTCCAGGATTCACTTGAGACGGCAATCAACTCATCGGGAGATGTACTCTTTGCCGCTACAGCGGAGTACAGACAGTGGCAAAAGGACGGCAGAGAGTTTAAGATAGGCGCCATCGTAAATCCAGATGAGTAGGATATTCCCATATAAAAAATAATCGGGCATGTTCAGGAAGAAACATACCCGGTTGTTTTTGCCTTTATATTCCCCGTATCCCTGATTCCACAATTCCATTTGAATCTTTAGAGATTCCCTCAAGAACATGCGGAATTACCAACATATCCGTTCCGCATTTAGGACATGCCGCAATTCCCAGCAGTTCGCTGGTGCTTTCCAGACGATATTCAGACTGATAGTCTATACCATCTTTCTGCCACATAAAAATGTGTCCGCATTTGAAACACTTAACTTCCCTGAATGTATTCCCCATAATAAATAATAACCTCCGTTGCAGTTTGTTTGTATTGCCTACAGAAACTTGTCCAGCTCCGCATCGACGTTCTTCCTCTTTTTGATCTTTGGGTGGTCGATGCCTCTTTCAAATATACAATATCCTAAACATGGTTTGCAACAGATGAAGAACTTTTATATAATTGTAGACAGTATGCGGAAGCTAAGATAACATATGGGAACTGAAAGAAAAACAGGAAAATGAACACTATGGGGAATGAGCCATTGTCTGGCAGATCAAAGCCAGAGACAGGTAATAACAAAACAGAATACAAGGCACATTACCATCTGCCCGGACTTTTTGAATTCTACGAGCTGTACAAGGTATTCCTGCCACTATACCGTGAGCACAGGGAATATTTTTACGACTGGTGTGATATCGGCTCGGTGTATGGCGCACCGGGTGACTGCCTCTGGGGTGGCGGCAGAGCAGGATATGGCGACAGCGGTGCCAGAGATGTGCTGGAACTTATGAGCGGGTATGGAATATCGGCGAGGCTGACCTTCAGCAACTCATTGTTAAGACCGGAACATCTTGCGGATAAACGGTGTAATGATTTGTGCAGAGCGTTTGAGAAGGGTGATATTCAAAACGGTGTCATAGTCCATTCGGAGTTGTTGCTTGACTATCTGCAGGAGAACTATCCGGGACTATATATGGTTTCATCTACAACAAAGGTCATTACGGACTTTGACCAGTTTTCGGCAGAGCTTGACCGGGATGAATTCCGATATGTTGTGCCGGATTTCCGGCTGAACAAAGCATTTGACAGGCTGGGGGCGCTTTCGCAAAAGCAGAAAGACAAGGTGGAATTCCTGTGCAACGAATGCTGTTGGTTCTCCTGTCAGGACAGGAAAGCCTGCTATGAGGATGTGAGCCGTATGGCTCTCGGTGAGAAATCAATTCACCACTGTACATCGCCGAACGCAGCAGGTGGCTATCGTTTCTCAAAAGCGATGGAGAATCCCGGATTTATAGGTATAGATGATATAAGGAACATTTACCTGCCGATGGGATTTTCCAATTTCAAGATAGAGGGAAGAGGTCTTGGAAGTGCCATAGTGCTGGAATTTCTGTTATACTATATGACAAAGCCAGAGTACCAGCTGAGGGTAAGAGAAGAGATATATCTTGACAATACGCTGGATCTGTTCTAGGCGTGCGCGGGCAATAGTCAGGGGCTGCGGATAGCATGGGAGGATAATATAGGCAGTCGATATGTATTTGAAATCTGCAGAGTATGTTTCGCAGCTCGTGGAGATAACAGAAAATTCCTGATCGAAGGGGGAAATGTATATGGAGAGAATAAAGAATTTATCCAGGACGCAAAAGGTTCTGATGAGCATTATAGTGGCAATGATCATAGCATTTTCCATAATTTATCCGATTATAATGTCCATAAAGGGAATAGAATTCAGGGGTGACTTTCTGACCCGAAAAGAAGAACAGGGAAATGTGACATATACAGATGGACATACAAGTATCATAGTATATGATGACCAGAGCATAGAATTTAAGTGTTATCATCGATTTACAGGAGATGGGTATAGAGACGTAACATATGGACCATATAGCTGGATGGAGGATCATTCTGCCATACCGGTAGGGACAGAAAACGGCATGTTATCATCTGATGATTATATCGGAGTAAAGATCATGGCGGGTGATAAGGTGTTTTTTAGAGGCGCTGTCTCAAAAGATGGATACATGGTATACAATGCGGACGGCACGATGACCAACGATTTTGATGTGGTTTTAGGAGATTATTATGCAAATCCGCCGGATATTTATGAAATAGTGAAGTTTATTACTGGTCCGCAGACTACAAACAGAGGAAATATAGTATTATATATATTCGGAATCATTATATGCATTATTGCAGTCGTAAGCATGTTGTTTCCAGATGAACTTTTCAGATTGGCCATGTGGCCCAGGGTGAGAAACCTGTATGATGTTGAGCCGTCTGACTGGGAACTTACAGTCCGTGTTATCGAGTGGTATGTGCTTACGATTGGTGCATTTGTGGTATTTGTGATCGGACTTACGATGGGCAGTGTGACGTGACGACTCCGGACGAGTGATAGACAAAAGCGCTTAGCATATAGACAAATAGATGAAAGGATAACTTGAACAATATGGCATACACACCTAATGATATATATGATTATATAATTGAGAATGACAGGGAATCAGAATTCCTGCAGGCGATAACACTCCATAAACAGAACTTTTCCATAGGAGAGATTACAGACAGGCGTTTTCTCGTAAAAGAAGACAAGACGGTAAAGTTTATATCAAAGATGTATAAGATAAATATACAGATCACGGATGACGACATCATAACAGCGGTCATGAATGGCCTCTATGTGAGTGCATTTATCTCAAGACAGGGCGATGCTTATAATGTGCACTTCCTGGTACACGCATACCCGGAAAATATGAAGTCGCAGTTTGACGATGAGATCTTAAAGGAAGTGTTGCGGTACATGATCATGATGACTATTGTACGGCTGAGACTGGATACGCCGGAGAAGGTGGAAGAATATCTGGGGAGCAGGGAGTAGCACTTTATGTAAATAAAGCTTATAGTCGCACCCCCTGGCTTTTTTTATGAATAATATTTGGCTGTTATAAAGTAGTTTTGATGAAACAAAAAAGCTGTCTGAAATAATTCAGACAGCTTCTGTCACGTGCGCAAGAGGATTCGAACCCCCGACACCTTGGTCCGTAGCCAAGTGCTCTATCCAGCTGAGCTATGCACACATGTTGCTTAACAACATCAGTTATACTACAACAGATTTGATAAAATGTCAAATGAAAAGTTGCAAATATTTCAATTTTTTCATTCTACCTGAGGTTGAAAAATATCAGTAATAGATAACTGTAGTTATTCTTCAGGTGATTCTCTCTTAAGTTCAGGAATATACCTCTGACCATATATGCTGTTCTTGATGGACTGCATCTCAAGGTCTGTTGCGGATATGACATCTGCGCATTTCTTAAGTCTTGCGGAGATCATGTCCACGTTCGGGATATCCTTCTTATATCTGAGCTGGTGATCCAGGCTCGCCCAGAAGTCCATCGCGATTGTTCTGATCTGTACCTCCACACGCATATTCCTTGTGTGGTCTGCGAAGAACACAGGAATCTCGACTATGACATGCAGACTGCGGTAGCCATTTGGCTTTGGATGCGATATGTAGTCTTTTGCCTCGATCAGGGTGATGTCGTCCTGACTTATGAGCTTTTCTGCCACCATATATATGTCGTCGATGAATGGGCAGATGACTCTTATTCCGGCGACGTCATCCAGATTGTTCAGTATACTTGCACATGTCACCGGACAGCCCTTGCTTGCAAGCTTTTTGGCAATGCTGACAGGCTTCTTGATCCTTGACTGTATGAATTCTATAGGATTTCTCTTATATCTTACGCTGAAATCATCGTTCAGCACTTCAAATTTTGTCTTCACCTCTCTGATGGCACATGAATACATCATCATGATCTCCTCAAAACTCTGCATCTCCTGCATGAAAGGATTTTCCTCCGGGCGCAGGAGTGAATTGATGTATTTGCTGTTCAGAGCGTTTGTCTGTATTGATTCCATAACTCCTCCAAAATGTAAAAAAACTGGAATGGTGTGTCCTGTTGCACAACTATGTGTATTATACTACATTCCACTTGTGCTTAAAAATAAAATTTTATAAAATACCTGTGAATGATCAATAAATACTGACAGGCATAACCCTTTTGCTTTATTTGTCAGTTCACAGAGTCAGGAGAAGACAATGAGCTATTTTGATGAGATGATCGCCACGGAGCGTATACCGGATTCCTATGTGGGATGGGAACAGTACAGACGTGAGGTGACGGAATATATAGAAAATAACTGCCGGGTAAAAAAAGAATCCGGACAGGATGCAGATGCAGCGAATTCAAAGCCTGTGCTTGCACTGTGGGGAATAGGGCCGGCCGGCGATATAGATATAGGAAGATTGGCAGATAATTACAGGCTGGTGCTCATAGACAGAGACAGGGAAGCTGTGCTTTCGGCAGTCAGGGAATATGGGTTGAAGGAACAGGATTATATAATAGCGGATATTCCATTCTGGCATGTAGACGATGACCAGTACCGCTTGTATGAGGCGATGCTTGAGGACTGTGAGGACACCGAGCATATACTTGAGTTCCTGACAGGCATAGCGACTGCCAATTCCGGTAAATATATTGGCAGAACGGAATCTGGGGATATAGTAAATGACACCGACAGGTATCTTGATATATTTGATTACAGTGTGGCGGTCGGGCTTCACAGCCAGCTAAATTCCAGATTTGCGGCATTGCTTTACCACTACAGGGACAATTATCATGACGAGGATCTTAGACTCATAAGCAGTGCCATCTCGGGGCTGAACGAGGCGGCGGTGGAGAGACTCAATGACTACATGTACCATATGACAAAGGATGTACTCATATATGGATATGAGGTCGCTGCATGTGAGGATCAGACATGCGCAGAGAAGCTTGCAAATGCATTTGACAGGCGGGATGTGGAGACGATGAAGTCGGTGGAGCACATAGAAGGTGTGGCACAGCTCATGAAGGATATGTCGCTTCATATGAACTACGACGTGGAGCTGGTTGACAGCCGCCATATGGTATGGCCATTTGACACGGCTGGTGGCAGGAAAAATTACGTGATGGGATTTGCCGCCATGCGGAAGATATGATGTTGTAAATAGGCGGAAAAGATTAAAAAGTTAAATGACATTCCATAAAAATCAGTTGATATAACGTATATTATCATGAGGAGGGAGCTATGACAGACAGAGAATTTGAACAGTGCATGTCTGCGATGGCGGCGGGCGACAGGGATAGCCTGCGGCACATATATGATGCGTATCTGAAGCTCATATATGCTGTGGTGTACGACACCATAGGACAGCGCGAGGAGGCTGAGGATGTGACATCGGAATTCTTCATCAAGCTGTATAGCATTGCGGGAAGCTATAAGCCGGGAAATGGACATAAGAAATGGTTGGTCACGATCGCCCGGAATATGGCGGTGGACAGGATCAGGAAGATAGACCGTGAGGCTCTGGTGGATGAGATACCGGAGACCGGGCAGAGTGGCAGCATGGAGGAACAGGTTGTGAACAGCGTGTCACTGAAGGTGGCCATGGAGTCGCTTAAGCCTGATGAGCGGGAGATAGTTGATATGAAGGTGGCTGGAGGATTTACCTTCAGAGAGATATCAGAGATAGTTGGCAAGCCGATGGGAACAGTCACATGGCTTTACAACAGTGCGATCAAGAGACTTAGGAGGTGCAGACTATGAACAGACATGAAGATGAACTGGAAAAGGAAATAGCTGACAAATATATAGAGAATATGGATGCACCTGATCTCTGGGAAAAAATAGAGGCAGGACTTGATGCGGTGGATGCGCAGCGGGTGCAGGATAAGAAATCTGGAGATAAGAAGTTTGGAGTCAAGAAAGACCGTAAAGACAGGAACAGAAGAACCATCCAGATCGTTTCCGGTCTTGTGGCAGCGGCAGTGGTGTGTGTGCTGATCGTAGCCGGACCGTTAAGGAACAGCCGTAAGAGGGCAAGCGATAAGACAGCGCAGGACAACAGTGTGAAGGTGACTTCGGATGAAAGTTATTATGCACAAGAAAGTGACGCGGCTGCGGCAGACGATATTCAAAGCGATGCTGCTGAAATGGCAGAAAACGCCACGGCGAGTTATGATGTACAGAGAAATACTGATGCTCAGAATTCTGTGAATAGTGCTGACTATATCCCCATGATCATGTTGGATGGTGTGCTCTACAGGGACACATACGACATGGTCGATGCTGACAGCGTGGATGAGAGCAAAGCGGCCTACGCTGAGAGCTACACCGATGGCGTGCCGGCAAATGACGGCGAGGTCAACTTTGACATGAACCCATCCAGAAACTCAGCCTACATTGTGTGTGATGATGGCAGCCTTGTAGTGAAGGTTGAGGGCAACTGGTACAGATTTGAGAGGGCAGAATAGCACAAACAAATCAAAAATTAAAAAATACAGAAATTACCATAAAAAATAATAATCCCTTCGTATATAGAATATAAAGCTTGACCGGTAGCTTGAAATTCATATTACGGAGGGATTTTTTATGATGAAATATAATTCAAAAATATTTGCAAGATCCATATGCGCAGTTATGGCAGGGGTTATGATGGTAGGAGGTCTTACGGGCTGCGGTAACGATGATGCAGTAGATGGCAGGGGAATGCGCCTTGAAAAACAAAATGGGGATAAGACAGAGATAACAGGGATCGCAGAAAAGTACAGGGAAAAAGAAAGTAAGCAAAAAAAGAAGTCGCTGCAGGACAATGGCTTGAGTGGAATATTCAACAGTACGTCGAATGATGTTATGTATGCGGAGGAAGCTTGTGATGTGGCAACAGTCGCTGGAGATACAGCGATGGTGACAGATACTTCAAATTCTATGTATACAGAGATCGCCTACGATACGAGAGAGTATGACAGCGTGGCGGAGAATGGATTTGTATCCACAGCGGACAGACCTCTCTCCACATTTGCGGCGGACAGGGATACGGCATCATACAGCAACGTCAGGTCGTATATAGAGTCAGGCTGTCTCCCACCGGACGGAGCGGTGAGAATAGAAGAGATGCTGAACTATTTTACCTATGACTACAGAAGGAAGCCTGAGGATGGAGAGAAGTTCTCCATATACACAGAATATTCGGACTGCCCGTGGAACAAGGCCACAAAGCTCATGATGGTTGGGATCAACACGGATGAAATAGATTTTGGAGACAAGAAGCCTTCAAATCTGGTGTTCCTGATCGACACCTCGGGATCCATGTATGAGGATAACAAACTCCCACTCGTGCAGCAGTCATTTGCCATGCTGGCGGAGAATCTGGATGAGAACGACAAGGTGAGCATAGTCACATATGCGGGTGAGGATACGGTGGTGCTCTCGGGCACATCCGGCTCAGAGCAGTACACGATAAATGAGGCGCTTTCAAGTATGACAGCCGAGGGCTGTACCAACGGCGGCGATGCCATCATCACAGCTTACGAGCTGGCGGAGAAGAACTTTATAGAGGGAGGTAACAACCGTGTCATACTTGCAACGGACGGGGATCTGAACGTGGGGCTTACCAGTGAGAGCGACCTTGTGGATCTGATAACCGAGGAGAAGAAGGAAAACAACATTTTTCTCAGCGTGCTTGGGTTTGGAACGGACAATCTGAAGGACAACAAGCTTGAGTCTCTTGCTGATAACGGTGACGGAAACTCTGCATTTATAGATTCTGCATACGAGGCGAAGAAGGTGCTGGTGGATGAGATGGGCGGCACGTTGAACACTGTTGCAAAAGATGTGAAGTTCCAGATAGAGTTCAACTCGGCAAATGTCAAGGGTTACAGGCAGATAGGTTATGAGAACCGCGCCCTTGCGGATGCGGACTTTGCAAATGACGCTGTGGACGGCGGCGAGATAGGCGCAGGACATATGGTGACGGTGCTCTATGAGATAGTGCCTGCGGAATCAGACTTCGATGTGCCTGCAGCCGAGCACAAATACGGACAGGATTCCAATCAGGCAAATACATCGAAGACTGCATCACAAGACGTTAAGGATAAGTCTGATAGCGCAGAGGACTATACCGGTGAGCTTGCGACAGTGAACGTAAGATACAAGGAGCCGGATGGGGATAAGAGCAGTCTTGTGAGCCGTGTGGTGAAGACTGACAGCTACAGCAGCGAAATGTCCGTTGACATGAGTGCGGCAAGTGCCGTGGCGGCCTATGGTATGATCCTCAAAAACAGTGAATATGTGGGTTCTGCAGATTTTGATATGGTTATGGCTCTTGTTGGCGGTAAGGTGGACAGTTCAGCCGGCAGTGGCGATATTATCGATATGCAGTGGCAGGGCTTTGCAGACATGGTACGTCAGACACAGAATATAACTGACTAGGAAAAATGTCGATAAGAGGAGCTGTTCGATATGGCTTTGTAATCACACTTTGTAATCACATTGTATAAAACTCTTTTATTTTATTGATAATTCTTGTATAATAACAAATTAGAGTGTCAATTAAGACGAAAAAATAAAAACAAGAATATCAATATAGACAGGAAGGGTAAGATTCATGGGCGAAAAAAAGATTATGCTTGGTAACGCAGCCATCGCCAGAGGCTGTTATGAAGCGGGTGTCAAGGTATCAGCGGCATATCCTGGAACACCAAGTACAGAGATCAGTGAGAACATGGTGCAGTACAAAGGAGATATCTACTCAGAGTGGTCACCAAATGAGAAGGTAGCCACAGAGGTAGCGATCGGTGCATCATTTGCGGGAGTGAGATCAATAGTGTCGATGAAACATGTAGGTGTGAACGTGGCATCAGATCCGCTGTTCACCGCAGCATACACAGGTGTGAACGGAGGTATGGTACTTGTTGCAGCAGATGATCCTGGAATGTACTCATCACAGAATGAGCAGGATTCAAGACTTGTAGCAAGAACAGCCATGATCCCAGTTGTTGAGCCATCAGACAGCCAGGAGGCAAAGGATTTCACAAAGTATGCATTTGAGCTGAGTGAGAAGTATGATACTCCTGTAATGCTCCGTACAACCACAAGACTCTCACACTCACAGGGCGTTGTAGAGCTCTGTGACAGACAGGAGATTCCTGACAAGCCATATGAGAGAAATATAAAGAAATATGTCATGATGCCTGGTAACGCTATACCACGTCATGTATTTGTAGAGCAGAGACTCAAGGACATGGCAGCAGACGGAGCTGACATGCCGATCAACAGAGTTGAGATGAGAGACAAGAGTGTGGGTGTCATCACCAGCGGTATCCCTTACCAGTATGTCAGAGAGGCTATGCCAAACGCATCAGTCTTAAAGCTTGGCATGGTAAATCCACTCCCAAGAAAGATGATCGAGGACTTCTGTGCACAGGTAGACAAGGTGTATGTCATCGAGGAGCTTGAGCCACATATCGAGACTCAGGTCAGATCATGGGGAATAGATGCAGTCGGCAAGGAGCTGCTTACAGTTCAGGGTGAGTACAGCGCAAATATGCTCAGAGAGAAGCTTCTCGGCGAGAAGATAGAGACAGTCGAGGCTGCTCAGGTTCCAGCTAGACCACCTATCCTCTGTCCAGGATGTCCACACAGAAGCGTATTCTCAGTCCTCTCAGAGCTGAAGATCCACGCTGCAGGAGATATCGGATGTTACACACTCGGAGCTGTCGCACCGCTCAGTGTTATTGACACAACAGTCTGCATGGGTTCATCCATCTCTACCCTTCATGGAATGGAGAAGGCAAAGGGCAAGGATTATATCAAGAACTGGGTAGCGGTCATAGGTGATTCAACATTCCTTCACACAGGTGTGAACTCACTCATGAACATGGTATACAACCAGAGTACAGGAACAGTCATCATACTTGACAACTCGACAACAGGTATGACAGGACATCAGGATCACGCCGCAACAGGTAAGACACTGATGGGAGATCCTACATATGCCATTGATATTTACAATCTCTGCAAGGCACTGGGAATCCAGAGCGTCCATGAGATAAATGCATTTGATATAGAAGGTCTTAAGAAGCTCATCAAGGAGGAGACAGCAAAGGATGAGGTATCAGTCATCATCACAAAGTCACCTTGTGTACTCTTGAAGACGACTAAGATAACAGGAAGATGCAAGGCAATACCTGAGAAGTGCAAGAAGTGCGGTATGTGCTTAAAGCCTGGATGCCCTGCAGTTATCAGGCAGGAGGATGGAACCATCCGTATAGATGACACACTCTGTACAGGCTGTGGACTGTGCATGAAGCGTTGTAAGTTCGATGCTATAGAAAGGGAGGAGTTCTAATCATGGAGACAAAGAATATTATGATCGTCGGCGTAGGCGGACAGGGAACACTTCTCACAAGCCGTATACTCGGTGGAATCACCACGGCAGCAGGTTATGATGTAAAGCTCTCAGAGGTTCACGGAATGAGCCAGAGAGGTGGAAGTGTTGTTACATATGTAAGATATGGTGAGAAGGTAAATGAGCCTATCGTGGAAGAGGGATGTGCGGATGTCCTCATAGCATTTGAGAGACTTGAGGCACTCAGATATGCACACTTCCTGAAGAAGGATGGAGTTATCATCGTAAATGACCAGAGAATAGATCCTATCACTGTAGTTACAGGCGCAGCACAGTATCCTGATGGAATCATCGAGGAGCTCAGCGGCAAGTACAAGGTTATCTCAGTTGATGCCATGGACGAGGCAAAGAAGCTTGGCAACAACAAGGTATTTAACACAGTCATCATAGGAATCGCGGCACAGCACATGGATTTCTCACATGATGCATGGGTTGAGGTTATCAAGAACACAGTTCCACCTAAGACAGTGGAGAAGAATCTTGAGGCATTTGAGGTTGGCTACAACCTTAAGTAATTTGACGATTTTTGGTACAAAAGACGGATTTTGGCATAAAAAAAGTCCGTCTTTTGTTGATTAATGGTGGAAAAAAGGACCCTCATATGGTAAAATCAACACATATGATGGTTTGCGGGGTGCGTACACATGAATGATATTAACAAGGATGAGATTGACGCAAGATGGCATATGCTGGTATGGCGTATGATGATAGTTATATGCAGTATTTCTTTTGTTATTGCATGGATATTATTTGGAGTATACAGAGTAGATAAGAGCATAGGAGCAGGCGCATATATAGTAAAGTATATCGTGCTGCCGATGATAGTACAGGCTATAGCGATCACAATTTGCTATTTTTATATGAAGCACGATGAGGCGGACATAAAGCACAAGAATTATGTCGTGACAGGTATGATATATGTATGTGTCGGTGTTATAGCATTTACATATTGCACCATATACCCGCTTATACTTATTCCGTGTGTCACCATAATTGCCACGGCGTTATTTGCAGATCAGGAGCTGACGGTATGGTCGGGAGTTGCGGTGCTTGCACTCATGGTCATCAATGTTGTGAGATTACATTTGAATGTCGGTGAGCTTGCCACACAGATGAACTGGGTTGGAGCACTGCTCATATACATACTGGTAGTATCTGTTATGTGTGCGATGGTTATGGTCGTCAACAAGCACACGAAGGCACTTATGGAATCGATTGCCGGAAGCTACAACAGACAGGTAACACTGATGAGTGAGCTTATGGTTGATCCGATGACAGGCCTGTACAACAGAAGATCATTTGAGGAGAGCCTTGATAAGGAGATCGAGAATGTGGAGCAGACTGGGGCGAAGTCCTATGTCACCATATTTGATATAGATCATTTCAAGGAAGTCAACGATACATATGGCCACAGCAATGGAGATATAGTTATCAAGGCGCTGTGTAAGATGATGAAGGAGAAGTCGAAGGATATGGGACTTGCCTTCAGATACGGCGGTGAGGAGTTCGTGATACTGTTCCATGATGTGGAACTGTCCAAGGTCATGAATGTTGTTGAGGACATAAGAACAGAGTTCAGATGCTACTATTTCCACTTTATGAACAAGGATGGAATAACCTGTAGCTGTGGTGTCGCTGAGTACACCAAGGGAGAGAGTTCCAAGGCATGGTTCAACAGAGCGGATTCAGCACTCTATAAGGCGAAGGAATCAGGAAGAAACAGAACAGTTATAAGTGAATAAAAAATAACACATTGGGCTGTGCTCAATGTGTTATTTTTTTATGGAATTATTCAAATGTTATGATATGTCCGGCGTTACTGGACATAATCGTTCAGCCACTGAACCACACCGTTGGATATTGCCTTGGCGTAGTTCTCAAGATTTTCATTGAAATAGTCCAGATCGTCCTGGTTGGTCATGAAGCCCATCTCAACGATCATGCTTGTCATATCGGTGTCTCTGATGACCGCATAGTCATCATCGCTGTCTCCCTGGGTTCCGATTCGCACCCCTCGGTTGGCGGTTATACCAACTTCCTCGAGATTGCTCAGAATGTCATCTGCGGCCGCATAACTGCGCTCAGATCCTGAGCTGTGTATCCATATCTCAATGCCCTTTGTGGTGTTTGGGTTGGCTGTTGAATTGCGGTGTAGCGAAACGAAGATATCAGCCTTGGCCTTGTTTGCTATCTTTGAACGGGAGTCGAGCTGTGTGTCGCTGTCGTCGGATCTGGTCATTATGACGTTGACGCCGCTCTTTTTCAGGGCTTTGGCAACCTCCTGCGCAAGACGGAGATTGTCGTCCTTCTCGTAGCTTCCGTCAAGTCCCACAGCGCCTACATCGCTTCCTCCATGACCAGCATCCACACACACCGTGTATGTGTCGTTGGCCTTCTGGAGCATGACAGTCTGTCCTTTCCCCTTGGTGATCTGTGCCTTTGCCAGAAAAAATCCCATGACAAGTATGCACAATAATAGTATGATGTTTATGGCGACCAAAAAGACGACGAGGGAACGCATCTGTTTCAGCGTCATTTTCTTTTTTCGTTTGCTCATGTTTTCTCCTTCGTGGAAATATCTTTGATAAAGATACCTCAAAATCCGATGTTTTTCAACTGGGGATATGGAGAACGTGAACAGCATGGCCGCAGCAGAGGTGTTCTGCGCTTACGCAGTATAAATGTACAGGAGGAATATTTATGATAATAGATTTTCACACACACACGTATCCCGACAGGATAGCAGCCAAGACGGTAGGGCTTCTGGAGAGCAGATCCGGTACAAGGGCACATTCGGATGGCACACTTGACGGACTGGAGAATGACATGAGGAGCAGACATGTGGATGTGTCTGTGGTACTTCCGGTGGCAACGTCTCCGAAACAATATAAGCATATAAATGAATTCGCAGTTGAGGAGAATGAGCGCTTTTCAGAGACACATGTGTGGTCGTTTGGAGGGATACATCCCGACAATGACAATTACAAAGAGATACTCAGGGATATATGCGACAAAGGTCTGAAGGGGATAAAGATCCATCCTGACTACCAGGGGGCTTTTTTCAACGATATAAGATATAAAAGGATAATCAGCTATGCCACAGAGCTTGGGCTTATCGTGGTGACACATGCGGGAACAGACATAGGACTTCCTGATGTGACTCACTGCACTCCTGCAATGGCGGAGGAGGTGCTGGATGAGGTTGGGCCTGACAAGCTTGTGCTTGCCCATATGGGTGGATGGCAGATGTGGGATGACGTGCTGAACAGACTTTGCGGAAGAGATGTGTATTTTGACACGGCATTTTCCTATGGACAGATAGACTGGCGGGAGGGGGCATCGCACAGATGGCAGCTTCTTGATGGTGACATGTTTAAGAAGATAGTGGCAGCTCACGGGTCTGACAAGATCCTGTTCGGAACGGACAGCCCATGGTCTGATCAGGAACAGTCATGTGCGGACATAGAGGCCCTTGATCTGGAAGATGTGGACAAAAACAATATATTTGAGAATAATGCGCGAAAATTGCTTGGATTGAAATTGAATTTTTAGAAAAAATACGCGAAAACCTATTGATAATGTTTTAAAAATGTGTTACATTTTTGTTACGCCAATGAAATTTTTCACAGATAGTAATACACGAAAGACATGTCGGAGCCTAACGACATGTCTTTTTTATGTGCTGTGGAGCGGACTGCCCACTGTAAGTATCATTATATGAAGCGGTTTATAAAATAAAAAAGACTTGAGATAAATCTCAAGTCTTAGTAGCTGGGCTACAAGGATTCGAACCTTGAAAATGCTGGAGTCAGAGTCCAGTGCCTTACCATTTGGCGATAGCCCATTGCCTCAACAAATGGTAGTATATACTAAAGCTCAGAATAATGCAAGCACTTTTTTAAAAAAATTTCAAAAAAATTTTTCACCTTGCGATAGCCCTCTAAATAGGGTATAAAATTATAGTAAAATGAGCATCATGGAGGTGGCGTAATGTATTCATATGAAGCGATAGTCAGGTATAGTGAGACTGGTGGAAATAAGATATCCAACATGGCGACCATAGCGAACTATTTCCAGGACTGTGCTATACTGCAGTCGGAGGAGGTCGGCATAGGGCTGGATTATCTGGCAGAACACCACAGAGCATGGTTCCTGGTTTCCTGGCAGATAGAGGTGGTCAGATATCCTGCGATGGGAGAGAAGATCAAGGTCAGGACGTGGGCATATGATTTCAAGGCATCTCTGGGATTCAGAAATATAGATATACTGGACGAGAATGGAGAACGCATAGTTAAGGCGGCATCCATTTGGAGCTATATGGACACCGAGAGGCTGAGACCTGTCAAGATAGACAAAGAGGTGTCAGACGCATATCCGATGGAGCCTGCCATAGACATGGAGTATGCGCCGCGCAAGGTAAAACTGCTGGGCGATGCGGAGACTATAGATACCAGAAAGGTCATGTCTTATCAGATAGACTCCAACAATCATATGAATAATGAAGCGTATATTGCTCTTGCCCAGGAATACGTGGATGATGTTGCGGATATTATTGCAGTCAGAGCGGAATATAAGATGCAATATGTGAAAGATGATGTTATAGTAGTAAAGAGGTTTATTGACGACAGATATGTTCAGATAATCCTGGCAGATGAAGAGGACAGGACAAGGTGTGTTGTCCAGTTTGAACGGAGCAGTAAGGATATATGATATACTGTGTCGACAGAAAAAATTAAGAGGACGGTATGACGATGATAAAGATAGGCGAATGGAATGATCTTATAGTAAAGAGAGAAAAGGAATTTGGTGTGTATCTTGGATGTGAGGATTCTGACAGTGAGGTGCTTCTTCCGAGAAAGCAGGTTCCGAATGGCATAAAGACAGGCGAGCACATCAACGTGTTCATATACAGGGATTCTGACGACAGACTCATTGCAACTGTGAATGTTCCATATATAACTATGGGTAAGATGGCTGTTCTCAGGTGTGTGGGAACTACCAAGATCGGTGCATTCATGGACTGGGGACTTGAAAAGGATATTCTGCTTCCGTTTAAGGAGCAGGTTGGCCCGGTGAGAGAGAACCATGAATATCTGGTCAGAATGTACACTGACAAATCGGACAGACTGTGTGTGTCCATGAAGGTTTATGAGTATCTGAGCAGCAATTCCCCATATAAGCAGGGAGATGCTATATCGGGAATAGTTATAGAGTACAGCTCCGAGTATGGTGCATTTGTCGCTGTGGACAACAAATATTCAGCACTTATCCCGAAGAAGGAGATACACAGTGCCATATATGCCGGCGACCACGTTGAGGGCAGGGTTGCGTCAGTCAGGGAAGACGGCAAGCTGAACCTCACCATGCAGAAGCCGATAAAGATGCAGATCAGGGAGAATGCAGAGATGATATTGAATATCATTGATTCATATAATGGAGTGCTCCCGTTCAATGACAAGGCAGATTCAAAGGTGATAGAGAAGGAATTTGGAATAAGCAAGAGAGCATTTAAGACGGCGGTTGGCAAGCTCCTCAAGGACGGTAAGATAAGGATCACAGAGAAGAACATTGAGATACTGTCCGAGGAAGAGCGGGCAGAGCTTGCGAAAAAAGGAACAACCAAAGCCGATGTTGTGAAGCGTGCAAAGCCTGAGACGAAGAAGCCGGTATCCAGACGGTCACCGGAGCCCGTGCCAGACAGAAAAGGCACTGTGAAATTTACCAGAAGCAATGGCGGAAGGCGCAACAACAGAAAGGCTCTCATGGCGGAGCTGAGCGAGATGGATGAGGAGTAATAGTTCATCATATATAATAGTAAAAACAGGAGGAACAAAACATGAAGACAATAATAAGTACACCAAAGGCACCAGCGGCAATAGGACCATATTCACAGGCGGTTCTCGTGAATGGAATGCTTTTTACATCAGGAGTTATACCTATCGATCCTGAGACAAATACACTGGTTGAGGGAGATGTCACTGTACAGGCAAGACAGGCAATCGGCAATCTCAAGAATCTCATAGAGGCATCAGGCTCATCTATGGATAAGGTAGTGAAGACAACAGTATTTATCAAGGATATGAATGATTTTGGCAAGATAAATGATATTTACAAGGACTTCTTCACAAGTGATTTCCCTGCACGTTCATGCGTGGAGGTTGCAAGACTCCCTAAGGATGTGCTTATAGAGATAGAAGCCATCGCTACAGTAGAGTAAGCGTATGAGACAGGACAATGTTCAGAGAAAGGTACACGGAGCGTCATGGTTTTTCCTGTCGCTGATATGTGTGTATCTGTGTGTTGTTATGATACTGTGGAAGACGAATATCGGCTCACATATAACCATGGTTCAGAATCTGATCCTGAGCCAGAGCATGATATTCGTGCCGACGATCATATATATTCTTATAAGCAAATGTGATCTGCGCGAAACGCTCAGACTGAAAAAGACGCACTGGCTGGCGATAATCATCGTTCCGGCATTCGTCGTGGCTCTTGAGCCTCTTATGACACTCATAAATGCCATAAGTCTTCTGTGGGTGGAGAGTGCCACTACCGAGCTTGCAACAGGTCTTGTGTCGAATCATAAGCTGTGGGTGTCAACACTTCTCATGGCGGTCACTCCGGGAATCGTGGAGGAGCTTGCCTACAGAGGCGTCATAATGGGAAGCTACAGATATGGCAGCAGACTGGCGGCTATAATCATAGGAGGAATAATGTTCGGAGCCATGCACATGAATTTCAATCAGATGGCATATGCGATGGTTCTGGGAATGATGCTGGGATTTCTTGCCGAGGCGACAGGAAGTATATTTACGACCATGTATGCCCATTTCTGCTTTAATGAGATATCCGTCATCATCAGCTATATAGCATCACATGTCAGCGTGCTCAAGCAGATGGTGGAGAAACAGGCTTCTGAGGGAATAGCAGCAGATCAGCTCAAGCAGACGATATTGATATATATTCCATTTGCATTTATGGGATTGTGTGCGGCTGCGGCGATGATAGTGTTGTTGGCGTACCTGAATGGAAGGCATATGGATATGCTGGCGATGTTCAGAAGAAACAGGAACGCTGAGGTCAAGAGACCGAGGATCATATCTGTGCCGCTTGTTCTGGCACTGTGCGTATGCATAGGATTTATGATAATAACAGAATTTGTTTTATGATATGTAATACAATGCCTGCACTTTTATAGGTGCGGGCATTTGCATATTAATGCCGTTAATCCCTGTTGAGTAACCAGTAGAAGGAGATGGCATACAGTCCGGCAACGCCCACCAGAGTATAGATTATTCTGGAAAATGCAGTTCCGGCACCGAAGATGCCGTCCACTATGTTGTAGCTGAACAGTCCTATAATGCCCCATACGATAGCACCGATTATGGTCAGTGTGAGACATATGCAATTTAGTGTTTTCATTTTTGACCTCCAATATGATCGCGCCAAATGCGGCGTTTCAGTATGATGTAATTGTGTGCAGTTATCATTTTAAATATTCATGAGATTCAGGTGACTTGACACAAAAAAGTAAGTGTAGTAAATTTACATATGAATACTTGTTCAAATGGAACACGTGAGTTGCTTGTTTGGGAGCAGAAAGGACCATAGATATGGCAGAAGATAAAAATATTTTTTTTGACAGTTATGAACTGGAACAGTCGGATCTCGCAGATCTGGCAGACCTGTTCAAGGTGTTTGGCGATGCGACACGTATATCCATCATGTTCGCCCTGCTTAAGCAGGAACTGAGTGTCGGAGACATCGCAGAGCGTCTGGAGATGAATGCATCGGCTATTTCACACCAGCTCAGGGTGCTGAAGCAGGCCAAATTGATAAAAAGCAGAAGAGAGGGCAAGAATATAATATATTCCCTGGCCGATGAGCACGTTGTGACCATCATCAAACAGGGTGTTGACCATATACTTGAATAGAATATACGAGAGGTAGAATATGAAGGTAGAATCACTTATATTTGACATGGATGGAACTCTGTGGGACAGCGCGGCAAATGTGGCTGCGTCCTGGAGTGAAGTCCTCGAAAGACAGGCTGATGTGGACATGAAGGTGACAGAGGCCGATATCAAATCTGTTATGGGTATGCCTATGGATGCCATTGCCGACAAGCTGTTCGGAGCGTATTCGGAGGACAGAATGACTCAGCTTATAGATGCCTGCGGAGACTATGAGAACGAGTATCTCCGTGAACATGGTGGCGTTCTGTACGATGGTGTAGAGGATACCATTGCGAAGCTTTCGGGATCACACAGGCTGTTTATAGTCAGCAACTGCCAGAGTGGATATATAGAGGCATTTCTTGATTATTACGGGTTTGGAAAGTATTTTAAGGATATACTCTGCTGGGGAGATACAAAGGTATCAAAGGGCGAGAGTATAAAGATACTCATGGAGAAGAATGGAATAGAGGATGCTGCATATGTCGGCGACATCCAGGGCGACTGCGACAGTGCCAGATTTGCCGGGATAAAGTTCATTCACGCGGCATACGGGTTTGGCAGTGTGAAGGATAAGGATGCGGAGATCCATACATTTGCGGAACTTCTTGACGTGGTGGAGTGATCCGGAAGGTCATTTACAGACCTGCTATAAAACATAATAAACAGAAAAACAGGGAGTATATCAGCAGTTGATATACTCCCTGTCTCTATATATTATTTATCCATATGCTCAAGTGCAGCTGCTACAAATCCTTTGAAAAGAGGATGTGGCTTGTTTGGTCTTGATTTGAATTCCGGATGTGCCTGTGTTCCGATGAACCAAGGATGCTCAGGAATCTCGATCATCTCGACGATATGTCCGTCAGGTGACAGTCCGACAAGCTCCATTCCGTTGTCAGTCAGAGCCTGACGATAGTCATTGTTGACCTCGTATCTGTGTCTGTGACGCTCGTGGATATATTCTGTACCGTATAACTGGTATGACTTTGAATCCTTTGCAAGCACACAAGGATATGAACCAAGTCTGAGGGTACCGCCAAGATCGGTTACATCGTGCTGGTTTGGCATGATGTGGATTACCTGGTGGAATGAGTTTGGATTGAACTCAGAGCTGTGGGCGTCTGAATATCCAAGTACATTTCTTGCAAATTCAACTATCGTGAGCTGCATTCCGAGACACAGTCCAAGGTAAGGAACCTTGTGTGTTCTGGCGTAATTGATAGAAGTGATCATTCCCTCTATACCTCTGTCGCCAAAGCCGCCCGGAACAAGGATTCCGTCTATATCGCCGAGGATCTCAGCGACATTCTCCTCTGTTACAAGCTCGGAGTCGACCCACTTGATCTCAACCTCTGCCTTGTTGGCAACGCCGGCATGCTTCAATGCCTCAACTACTGAGATATAGGCATCGTGAAGTGATACGTACTTTCCGACCAGAGCAACTCTTACATTCTTCTCAGGATGCTTCCATGCATCTATCATGCTTGTCCACTCGAGCCATGCCTGTTCTGCAGGTGGAGGACATTCCATATCCAGGCACTCACATACTACATCGGCAAGGTGCTCCTTCTCCATGGCAAGTGGAACCTCATACAGAACATCCACGTCAAGATTCTGTATAACGTTTCTGCTCGGCACGTTACAGAACAGTGCGATCTTATCCTTGATGCCCTGATCAAGAGGAAGATCGGAACGACATACGAGGATATCGGGCTGAATACCCATTCCCTGAAGATTCTTAACGCTCGCCTGGGTAGGCTTGGTCTTGATCTCACCTGAAGCCTTCAGATAAGGGATAAGAGTTACATGGATCATGATGCAGTTCTTAGGACCGACCTCATGCTGGAACTGTCTGATAGCCTCAAGGAATGGCTGGCTTTCGATATCTCCAACGGTTCCGCCGATCTCGATTATCGCTACCTCAGTATCCTTTGCATCGGGATTTCTGTAGAATCTGTCTTTTATCTCATTGGTGATATGTGGCACTACCTGTACTGTGTGTCCTCCGAAATCACCATGGCGCTCCTTCTGAAGGATGCTCCAGTATACCTTTCCGGTTGTTACATTAGAATTCTTGTTGAGACTTTCGTCTATAAAACGCTCATAGTGACCGAGATCCAGATCTGTTTCGGCGCCGTCGTCAGTGACAAAAACTTCGCCGTGCTGGATAGGGTTCATTGTTCCCGGATCAATATTGATATAAGGGTCGAACTTCTGGCTTGTGACTTTATATCCTCTCATCTTGAGAAGACGTCCAAGAGAAGCAGCAGTAATACCCTTACCGAGTCCAGATACAACACCACCAGTGACAAACACATACTTGACTGCCATAATTATATCCTCCATTAATACTTCAAAAAACTACATTAACATATTATAAGCAAGCCATATCTAAAAGTCAATTGAGAAAAACAAGTTAAAAACAAATTAAACTTGGCAAAATAATGCTCTGGCTGTTGAAATGAACGTTTTAGGGTCAGATGACATGAAATAATGAAGCGCATTGATGCGTGAAGGCTGTCGCACCTGTGCACGACATACATTATGTCGTTGCACTTGCGTGTATCGACATATACTAATATAATTATAAAAGAGTATGTAAATGTGGGGCGTGCGTCATGCTCACACATAACAAATACGGATTATAATGCATTTTCATGCTTGGGATTGGAATATACAGATTGATGAAAAAGATAACGTTTATACATATATCCGATGTGCTGCTCGGCGCGCTGCCTGACAGGGAGTGTGTATGGAGCGGCGAGAGGAAAAACGAAATATACATGACATTTGAGGCTGTGGTGGCACGTGCCGGGGAGCTTGACGTGGATTTTCTTCTGGTTGCAGGCAATCTGTTTGACCATCAGCCATCTGAGGAAGAGCTTGCATGGCTTGATGAGATATTTGGAAGCTTAAAGCATACAGTGGTCATATATGCTGCTGGATTTCAGGATAATCTGGGAAGTGATGCGCCGCTTCTTGACTATGGTTTCAAATCCCGTGTGTGTGTGATCGGAAGCCCTGGAATAAGACAGAGTGGAGACAAACAGACTGGAGACAAACAGACTGGAGACATGGGGTACACAGCGGTCAGGGATGAGCAGGCGACCATGGCACTGGATCATATTCATTTTCCGGACAAGGACGTTGATATATACGGCGTGAGCTATTTTGACAGGAAGATGGATGCCAGGGTGGTGGATGATGCAGAACCGCAGGATGAAGCGGTGTGTAATGTGCTGATCGCATGTGGGGGTGACCGGAGACGGATGCCGGTTGACTGGAACAGGCTGCGTGCCAGTGGATTTAATTACATTGCGTTTGGCGGCCGCCAGAAGTATCAGATGAAGATTCCGGGCAAGGCTTATTATTCTGGAAGTCCGGAGGCTGTGTCGAGAGAGTCAACAGGCGCACATGGATATATATATGGGGAAATGTCTGACGGAGTGGTTTCGACTAAGTTTGTGCCTGCTGCGGTCAGAGAATATAAAAGGATTGATTATCCGGTGGATAACGATACAAGGGACGGTGCTCTGACGGAGGCCATTCTGGGTATCCTGGAGCTTGAGGGACGTGACAATATATATTCCATATGCCTGAACCGTATGGCAGGTTGTGAGAAGAACTTTGATATATCATCCATGCTGAAGGATTACAGAATCCTGGCGGTGGAAGGTGAGAGATTTGAACGATCCGACTACAGTGAATACGCCAGAGCCAACAAAAATACAGAATTTGGCAGATTGCTCGATAAACTGAATGTAGCCGATCTTGAAAGCAGAGACGGAATAAAACTTGCGGTCGACATGATGATAGAGGTGTCGGGGCTGTATGCAAGATCGGGCAGAAAAATGGGCAGGGAGCTTTATCACGATACACTGAGACAGGTCAGACAGATACTCAGGATGAAATGTCAGACATACGAGGCGGACGCTGCGGTCAGGGAATATATGAGCCTGCAAAATGACTACGAGGTCAGCTCTGATGTTCTGGGTGAGCTTAACTCGGTATGGGCACAGGAGCGGAAAAGCGAACTTGAGATCACGACGCTCAGACGTCATCTGGAGGAGCTTCCTAAGGAGTACAGACGAAGCTGGATAAGGACTGGAGTAAGAACAGCACTTGTACCGCTCATGGTACTTGGAATATTGTCGATAGTTATAATGTATGCATTGGTCGCACGGGGGGATAATATTCTCCCGGACGGACGACTTGTGTATGCGATGCTCTTCGCTGTCGGAGCTGCGGGACTTGCATACTATATTGGATATGCATTGTCAAAATACTGGGGACTCAGGAAGAAGAGTGGAAGAAAGAGATTGACAGCGGAGCTTGAGGAAAGCAGGGCGGAACTTGATAAGCTCTGTGCACAGCGGGATGAGATACACAGCCGCAGAACCGGGCTGCAAAGCCTTGACGGACGAAGAAGAGATATATACGAAAAACTCACACACCGGGAGAAGCTTCTTGATGAAAAGCTTCAGGAGATCCGGGTTATGAGATGTGCGATAGATGAACTGGATGGACTTTCATCATGACAGATGGGTCTGTTCAGCTTTTACTATGTGTTTTTCATTGTGAAATGTCATTATGGCAACAACCTGTATGGATCCAAGAATCAGGAGAAAACCGATCAGATCCATGCGGGTGAACTGGGTTCCCAGAAAGATCCACGTCAGCAGGGCACTTGACACGGGCTCGACTGTGACAAATAGACTCGCCTTCACGCTTCCGAGGATGCTGATGCCGAGACCATATATTGTAAATGGGATGAGGGAGCCCACAATGGCTACCGCAAGTGAGGCTGCAATTATCCTTCCATCCATGTGAGGCAGTGAGAATGTTTTCGTGACCAGCGCAAGGAAAATGGAGGCTATGAGTGATGACCAGCCTATGATATTTACCAGACCATATTCATTGTAGAGCTTCTGAGGATAAAGGCAGTATATAGTGAAACATACCGCTGAGGTGAGTCCCCATATGAGCGCCGGCCTGGATATGGCAAGGGAATTCAGGCTGCCGTGTGTGGCGATCAGAAAGATACCTGCAAATGCACATACGACTGAGGCGGCTTCATATATATGAGGTCTCTTGTGCATGAATATTGTTGTGTACAACAGCAGCATGATTATGTATGTGAACTGGATCACTGTGCCGGTTGCGGCGTTGGAATGTTCGATGGAAGCGAAGTATGTGAACTGCACGCCCATGACACCTGAGAGTGCAAAGAACAGCATAGATATGACACTTTTAGGCTTTGACCATATGGTCAAAGCCCTTTTATCTCCCTTTACGGCGGCGATGACAAGCAGTACGACACCGGATATAAACTGTCTGATTATGGAAAGCTGTGTGGCATTTACATCTGACGACTGGAACACGTATTGTCCAAGGACTCCGCTTATGCCCCACATGATTCCGCATGACAGAACCAGTATGATTCCGAATCTCTGTGAGTGGTTGATCTGTTTTTCTGACATAACACCGCCTCTTCTCTTGTTAAAAGTGACATCATTTTACCACCGATATTTCTAATTTTCAATTATTCTTTAAACAAGGTGCCTTGGTGTCAAATGAAGGGTTGAATGCATAGAAATTCTTGTGATCGAGGGTATCTTTTACAGCCTCAAGGCATTCGCCAAATCTCTGGAAGTGCACGACCTCCCTCTCGCGCAGGAATTTGATAGGCTCATATACGTCCGGGTGATCCTTGCACAGTCTGAGAATGTTGTCGTAGGTCGACCTGGCTTTCTGCTCAGCGGCCATATCCTCAAAAAGATCTGTTATCGCGTCGCCCTTGCACTGGAATTCGCAGGCGTTAAATGGAATTCCTCCTGCCGCCTGGGGCCAGATGCCGATGGTGTGGTCGATATAATATTTGTCAAAGCCCGATGCCTTGATCTCCTCGATGCTCAGATCCCTTGTGAGCTGGTAAATGATGGTCGCAACCATCTCGAGATGGGCAAGTTCCTCGGTTCCGATGTCGGTCAGAGCCGCCTTGACCTTCTTGTCAGGCATGGAATATCTCTGCGACAGGTATCTCATGGAGGCGCTCATTTCGCCGTCTGGGCCGCCGTATTGACTGATTATGTCCTGAGCCAGCTTTGCGTTGGTTTCCTTTATATTTATAGGAAATTGTAATCTTTTCTCATAAACCCACATTAGCAGTTACACTCTCCTTCCCATGGCCAAGGGTCATTGACCCAGTTGAAATAGTTGTTGTCAGTGACCTGATATTTGTTCAGCGGCCCATACATGTTCACGTAATCATTTATAGCCTGGGTGCGCATGCTCTGATAGTTGTCATAGCTCGAAAGCGCCTTGGTGCAGTCGGGATGAAGGTCGAGATAGAGCGCAATATCGTCAAGTGCAAAAGAGACCTCTGTGATAAAGCGCAGAAGCTGTTTTTTGTTCATTTTATTCATGCCTATTTCCCCCTTACCCCGCAGAATATCAGATTGAGATCCTTGAACATGGTTCCCTCCACAAGTCCGCACTTTGCATCGTACAGATTTTCAAAGGGCTGTTCAGGGATATAAGCCATTCCAAGGGGCCTGCCTGATCTTGCGGATGGGGCAGTGCCGGATTCACAGGAACGTGGCTTGGAGCCGGATGAGGCGGTATATTTAACAGAGGTTCCTTGGTTATAGTAGCATCGATTCTGGCCGTTACGGCTGCAGTTTCTGTTTTGTTCCACTATAAAAGCCTCCACACATAAGTTTTCTCTGTATAAACTATGCCGGAGGCTTAAATATGTTACTGTATTTTGTTGTGTGTTAGATACCCTTCATGGAGAGCTGTATACGTTTCTTGGCGAGGTCTATGCCGATGACCTTTACCTGGACTATGTCGCCGACGCTCACCACGTCAAGAGGGTGCTTTATGAATTTGTCGGACATCTCTGAGATGTGGACAAGTCCGTCCTGATGAACACCTATATCCACAAATGCACCGAAGTCGATCACGTTTCTGACGGTTCCCTTGAGTATCATTCCCTCTGTCAGATCCTTCATCTCAAGGACATCTCCTCTGAGGATCGGCTTTGGCATCTCGTCACGGGGATCACGGGCAGGCTTTTCAAGCTCCTTTATGATGTCGTTGAGAGTTATCGTTCCTGTTCCCAGCTCCTCAGCTAGCTTTTTGATGTTGCCGGCGGCTTTTGAAAGATCCTTGAGCCTGCCGGATGCAATGTCATCGGTTGTGTAGCCGATGTGGCTCAGCAGGGCAGTGGCTATATCATAACTCTCTGGATGGACAGATGTGGCGTCCAGAGGATTTGAGCCGCCGTTAATCCTCATGAAACCTGCGCACTGTTCAAATGCCTTAGGTCCGAGCTTGGCAACCTTGAGGAGTTCCTTTCTGGTGTTGAAGCGTCCATTTGCCTCTCTGTAATCCACGATATTCTTGGCAAGAGTCTTGTTAATTCCGGAAATGTGCTCCATGAGTGGGGCAGAAGCGGTGTTGAGGTCGACACCGACTTTATTTACAGAATCCTCTACAACTGCGTCCAGGGCTTCTGTCAGCTTCTTCTGGTTCATATCGTGCTGATACTGACCGACTCCGATGGCCTTTGGATCGATCTTGACCAGCTCTGCCAGAGGATCCTGTACTCTTCTGGCGATGGAAGCAGCACTTCTCTGGCCAACATCAAAATGAGGAAATTCCTCGGTGGCGAGCTTGCTGGCTGAGTATACAGAAGCTCCGGCCTCGTTGGTTATCACGTACTGTACAGGTGTGTCAAGTTCGCTGATGAGCTCTGCGATCACCATCTCTGACTCTCTGGATGCAGTACCGTTTCCTACGGATATGAGAGTTATGCCGTACTTCTTTATAAGAGCCTTCACAGTCTTTTTAGCCTCTGCTACCTTCTTCTGAGGTGCTGTTGGGAATATGACAACGGTGTCGAGAACCTTTCCGGTCGGGTCCACAACGGCGAGCTTACAGCCGGTTCTGAACGCCGGATCCCAGCCGAGCACTGTCTGTCCTGCGATAGGAGGCTGCATGAGAAGCTGCTGCAAATTCGATGCAAATACCTTGATGGCACCGTCCTCAGCGGTCTCTGTGAGGGCGTTTCTGATCTCCCTCTCGATGGCAGGGGCTATGAGCCTGTCGTAGCTGTCTGCGATCACGTCTGAAAGTATCTGTTCGGTCTCAGGATTGTCTCTGACGATGATCTGTTTTTTCAGATATGATATTATGTCGTTGACCGGTGCCTCGATCTTTACTGTGATGAACTTTTCCTTTTCACCGCGGTTAACGGCGAGGGTTCTGTATCCGGTCATCTTGGATACAGGGGTGGAGAAGTCGTAGTACATCTCGTATACGGATTCGGCCTCTGGATCCTTTGCCGTTGTTCTCAGCACACCGTGTCTGGTGGTGAGATCTCTTATGTGAGTTCTGTAATCGGCAGTGTCAGATATATTTTCAGCGATTATGTCCATTGCGCCCGCAATGGCTTCGCTGGTGTCTGCAACGCCATTCTCCTCAGACACATAAGCTTCAGCTTCCTTGACTATCGGAGTTCTGGTCATTTGCAGCATGATGATGTTTGCGAGTCCCTCCAGCCCTTTGTCCTTGGCGATGGTTGCTCTTGTCTTTCTCTTAGGTCTGTATGGTCTGTAGAGATCGTCAACCAGAACCATGGTCTCGGCCTTCTCAATGTCCGCCCTGAGCTGGTCTGTAAGTTTTCCCTGCTCCTCTATACTTGCAATGACCTGAGCCTTTTTGTCCTCGAGATTTCTAAGGTATACAAGTCTTTCGTGAAGAAGACGAAGCTGTTCGTCGTTGAGGGAGCCGGTGGCTTCCTTTCTATATCTGGCGATGAATGGAATGGTGTTGCCCTCATCGATGAGTTTCACCGCTGCTTCAACCTGGCTGTCACGACAGCCTATCTCCTGAGCAATTTTCTTGATTATGTCCATGTATATACTCCTTTTGTAAAGTGTGATGTGCAAAGTAAAAAATATTTCATTGTAAATGTAAAATTTAATAGAAGCACATTTGTTAAGTATATAAAAAATGGATAGATTATTCAAGGCTGCTATGTTATACTTTGTGTAGTTTGGGATGTACTGAAAGGGATAAGAAGATGGCTGACATGACACTGGAAAAAGGCGTTGATGATATGGTTGGACCGGATGTACAGGTTTCAGAACGCATACAGCAGGCTATGGATATGGCAAAAGCATTTCATGAAGGGCAGATGCGCCGTGGGAATGGCGGTATGATGCCTTATTATGATGAACATATACTTGGCGTATACAATATCCTGAGAGAAGAGTGTGGGATAACCGACGAGGATATCCTTATAACTGCACTTCTTCACGACACGGTTGAAGATACAGAATGTACACTTGACGATATAGAGAATGCATTTGGTGCGGACATACGCGAGCAGGTGAGACTTCTGACCAGGATACAGGGGGAGCCGTTTTCCGTATATGCCAGAAGGCTGTTTTCCCAAGGCTCATACCAGACGGTGATCGTGAAGCTTGCGGACAGGCTCCACAATCTCAGGACGATAGTTTACATGCCTGATGTGAGGTGGATACAGAAGAAGATAAAGCAGTCGTATACGGACATTCTCAATCCCCTTCCCGAGGCTATGCGGAGAATAGATGGAAGATATAATGAACAGATATATATGCTCGCAGATAAGATAGAAGAGCAGATACTGGAAGTGCAGAGAGCGCTGAACCTGAAACATTCATGATAGGTTGTATCATGGATGAAGCTGGGACAGCGCTCTTTGTTTTTATGATCTATTTATAATCTAATAGAAAATTTTTGTCTCATCGATGATCGTATATACGTTGTCCGAGTAGTCAAGCATTATCACGTTGCAGTTCTGCTGCAGTCCGCCTGACCAGAACTCCTCGAGCGGATGCTTTTTCACATGCATCATCATCGCCTTGTTTATCGCACCGTGGGCAACGATCATGATCCTTGAATATTTTGAGGAGAGTGGCTCCACATACTCAGTCATGAATCTGGCCGCCCGCTGGCAGAGCTCCTCAAATGATTCGCCGTTTCCAACCGGATGATAGAGCTCAGGATGCTTGAAGAAATACTGGAAATCCTGACTTCCGTCTGCCAGAAGTTCTGACATATTCTGCCCTTCCCAGTCACCAAAGCACATTTCCTTTATGAGGTCATTCTTCACAATTGGAATGTCCCTGCCGCCGACAATGAGGCTGGCTGTCTCGTAAGCCCTCTTAAGCGGACTGGAAAACACCATATCAAAGTGTGTGTCTCTCAGATTTTCTCCTGTGATCCTGGCGAGCTCTCGTCCTTTGTCGCTGAGCTCAATGTCAGTCCGGCCCTGAAGCAGCTTCTTTTTATTCCATACGGTCTCACCGTGTCTTACAATATAAATCTCCATGTGTACAGTCCTCCAAAATCAAATGTCCTCGATCTGCCAGTCGATAGGCTCGACTCCGTTTGCGACCAGGAAATCGTTGGTCTTGCTGAACGGCTTGCTTCCCCAGAAGCCCCTGTATACAGACAGTGGACTTGGGTGTGCGGACTTCAGGATCAGGTGGTGTGGGTTGTTCAGAAATGCGGCCTTCTTCTGGGCGTATGCACCCCACAGGATGAACACGATAGGTCTGTCCTGCTCGTTCAGGATCCTGATCGCTGCATCGGTAAACTGTTCCCAGCCCTTTCCCTGATGGGAACCGGCTCTGTGAGCCTGAACGGTCAGCACGGCATTGAGCATGAGGACTCCCTGGTCGGCCCACTTCTCAAGATATCCGTTATTGGGGATCTTACATCCCAGATCATCGTGAAGCTCCTGATATATGTTGACGAGCGATGGTGGTATGGTGACACCTGGTTTCACACTGAAACTCAGACCGTGTGCCTGCCCCGGCTCATGATATGGATCCTGACCGATTATCACACATTTTACATGGGATAACGGCGTTGTGTGAAATGCGTTGAATATATCATCGGCTGGTGGGTAGACAGTTTCCGTTGCGTATGCCTGCCCCACAAAATCAAACAGCTTTTTATAGTAAGGTTTCTTATATTCAGGCTTAAGATATTCAGCCCAGTCATTTGTTATTGCTGGCATATTGATACTCCTTTTTGTATACAAATATAATGATCCGAAACACAGTTATTTTATCACGGGCGGGGTGCAAAGTAAAATAAACTAATTCAAGTTTTAAGTTGTAAGAAGCAATATCACATGATATACTTACCATATCTGAGAATTGATAAAGGCTTATAGAAAGGAGCATATGAGTATGGAGAAAGCATATAAGACTATGAAGCAGGTTGGAGCACTCAACATAGCACTTGGGGTTATAACGATAGTTACTGGTCTTGTAGTGGGTATACTGATGCTTACAGCAGGCGGAAGATCTCTCAAGAACAAGAGATTTATTGTCTGGTAGAACTGTTAATATATATATAGGATTATAGCGAAAAGGGGTTGACATCTGACACTTGTATGTGTTAGAGTCAGCCTAGATAATGCGATGAAGAGGAGCAGTAGAATTCTGGAGATGTTCAGAGAACCGCCGGTTGGTGTGAGGTGGTGATCGATAGGATTTGAACTCGCCTTGGAGCAGCCCGCTGAATGGCACGTCAGATGATCGTGTGAAGTAGGAAGGGACGGAGCCTGACCGTTACAGCAGGAGGGTATAAGACGGCGGTAAGTATATCGTTCATCTGTATCTGCGACGAGAGCATACATTATTGTATGAAATAGAGTGGTACCGCGTAACTTACGTCTCTATAGTGATTAGGAGATGTGAGTTTTTTTTTGCTTAAGTAGGAGGTTATATCAATGAAGAATTATCAGAATTACAAGCGTGGCTATTACATGCCACCGGTACAGTGCACAGACTGGGTAAACAAGGAGTATATTGACAAAGCACCTATCTGGTGCAGCGTGGATCTGAGAGACGGTAATCAGGCTCTGATCGTACCTATGAGCCTTGATGAGAAGCTGGAATTTTTCAAGGAGCTTGTCAGGATCGGTTTCAAGGAGATAGAGATCGGATTTCCTGCAGCGTCCGAGACTGAGTACGAGTTCTGCCGAACACTTATAGAGCAGGATCTCATACCTGATGATGTCACGATACAGGTACTTACACAGGCAAGACCACATATCATAGAGAAGACATTTAAGGCTATAGAGGGTGCAAAGAACGTGATCGTACATCTGTACAATTCAACATCATTTGCCCAGAGACAGCAGGTGTTCAGAAAGTCAAAGGAAGAGATACTTAAGATAGCAGTGGATGGAGCAGAGCTGCTCAACAAGATGGCTGATGAGTACGGCGTTCCATATCGTTTTGAGTATTCACCGGAGAGCTTCACCGGAACAGAGGTTGACTATGCACTTGAGGTCTGCAACGCAGTTATCGATGTATGGAAGCCGACACCGGACAGAAAGGTTATAATCAACCTCCCTGCAACAGTCGAGATGTCACTTCCACATGTTTACGCAAGCCAGATAGAGTATATGAGCAAGAACCTCCACGATAGGGAGAATATTATCCTTTCACTTCATCCTCACAATGACAGAGGCTGTGGAGTGGCAGATGCAGAGCTTGGTATCCTTGCCGGCGCAGACAGAATAGAGGGAACATTATTTGGAAATGGTGAGAGAACAGGAAATGTGGACGTGATCACACTCTGCATGAACATGTTCACCCATGGAGTTGACCCTGAGATAGATCTCAGCGATATACCATCACTCACAGAGATGTATGAGAGAGTTACAGGAATGAAGGTTTACGAGCGTTCACCATATACAGGAAAGCTTGTATTTGCCGCATTCTCAGGCTCGCATCAGGATGCCATTGCCAAGGGAATGAAGTTCAGAAAAGAGCAAGGAGACGGAATGTGGACCTGTCCATATCTGCCTCTTAACCCTGAGGATATCGGAAGAAAGTATGATGGCGATGTTATCAGAATAAACAGCCAGTCAGGAAAGGGTGGAATTGGATTCATCCTCCAGACAAAGTACGGCTTTGACCTTCCTGCAAAGTTCAGAGAGGATCTGGGCTACACAGTAAAGGATGTGTCAGATAAGGAGCACAAGGAGCTCAGTCCAAAGGAAGTATTGGATATATTCCAGAATACATATGTCAATATAGATGGACCTGTCAAGATGCTTGAGAGTCACTTCGTACAGGGAGATGGAATATCCACAGAGATAACCATACTGAAGAATGGAGTGAAGAAGGTTTACCATGGCAAGGGAAATGGACGTCTGGATGCCGTGAGCAACGCTATAAAGAAGCACTTTGACATACAGTTCAAGGTTGTATGTTACGAGGAGCATTCACTTCAGACAGGATCCAACTCACAGGCCGTTGCCTATGTCGGAGTCGAGACTGCCGATGGTAAGGTTACATGGGGCGCAGGAATAAAGGACGATATCATAGACGCATCTGTACATGCACTCGTGAGCGCCGTCAACAGAACAGGAGATCTCAATTAGATATTAAATTAGGGATTAAGATATATTGAATTACATTAAAATACCCGGATGTGCAGGCAAAATGCTTACATATCCGGGTGTTTTTTATGATTCGCTGGTCTTAAGTTTCTTATAGCAGTAACCGATGATATCCTTTCGTGTAACTATGCCGATGAACTTGTTCTGATCGTCAACCACCGGAACAAAATTCTGGACCATGGCTCTGGCTATGAGATCCTCCATGTTGGAACTGATGGATACGGAGGCGTACTCGAATTTCTTTGGAATATCATTAAGGAAGATGTTCTCTGCGGTTTTGAGCGCGTTCATCGAATTGCGCTTGCAGTACCAGAGAATGTCGCCCTCCGTTATGGTGCCGACATATTCACCGGTGTTGGATAGTATCGGTATTGCAGAATATCTGTGTATCTCCATCTTCTCAAGTATCTGTCTGAGTGAAAAACTGTCCTCAATATATGCTACATCGCTCTTAGGTGTAAGAAAAAATAAAATGTTCATGTCGCTTCTCCTTGTCATATATAATTTGTAATTTTACAGCCCCATTCTGTAAATGATAAATACCATAAATATTGCTTATCGCCCATATGTAATAATTATAAAATATAATCAGTATGAGTTCAATTAAATTACTGTGAAATAATAGTGACCGGGTGCATGATAAGAAAGTATTTTCAGAATATAATCCGAAATGTGTCAGATGTGTCAGAATTTGCAAAATTATGTTGTTAATTAGTAGGCGATTTGATATTATAAACTTGATATGCACTATTATAAGAGACATAAGGAGGACTGTATGGGATCGGAGAATGTTTTCCAGGAGAATCAGGAATATCTTATAAGGGCAAGGGAGCTGGTGGTGGCTATCGATGATGTGCAGGACAACCTTGAACAGGCGAGAACGGCACAGAGAAAGACCAGCAGGAGCATCTCACAGGAGGAAAAGGGCCTTTCTGATGAGATCAGTTCAACCTTGAAAAACAGAAAGAATGAGATAGAGGATGGATATGACCAGCAGCTTTCGGCGAACGGAGCCAAGATAAGGCAGCTTCAGTCGAAAAAGGATAAGAAGAAGACGGAGCGTATGGGCAACCGAATAGAGAGCGAGACGGCCTCTCTGAACGAGAGCAACAGACAGCTCAGACTCAAGGCAAAGGAGCTGTTTAAGCAGAACAATGTATCGGGCTTCTGCAATACGGGCTTCTTCTACTGTATGTTCGCTCCGTGCGGAGCAGGCGACGTGTTTAAGCTTATACTGCTTATACTCCTGTTCTGCGGATGTATACCGGCGATTGTATGCGTGGCGCTTTCATACACCATATACCAGACCGGAGTTCACACTTTGACGTATGTGGTGATCAGTCAGGCGATCGTCATAGCAGAATTTATAATATATTTTATAGTGTTCAATCTTGCCAAGGTAAAGAATCTTGAGATCGTCAATGAGGGCAGGCGGATAAGAAACAAGGTCCGCGCCAACAACAAGCAGATAAGGATCATCAGAAACTCGATAACAAGAGACAAGGATGAGAGTGTATATAATCTTGGCAAATATGATGAAAAGCTCAGCGAGCTTGAGGCGGAGCGCGAGGATATAAGCAATCGCAAGCTTGAGGCGATAAAAGTATTTGAGAATGATACAAAACAGGTTATAACTGATGATATAACAGGAAGACGGCAGCCGAAGATCGACGCACTTAAGGCGGATCTGAAGCAGCTCGAGGAAAAGATCAATGCCATGGAGTCACAGCTTGCTGATATGCAGAGCCATCTGACTGACAGCTATGTCACATTCCTTGGCAAAGATCTGCTCACAGAAGAGAAACTCTCTGATCTTATATCGATCATGGAGGAGGGCACGGCAAGCACAGTGTCAGGCGCCATAGAGGTTTATAAGGGAGAGAGCTAGTCAGTGTGTCGATGATGACAGTATGGCGTCAGAGATGAAGCGTGCCATATTGCTGACGGTATACAGCCTGGTGCTCTGAAGAAGACTCATACCTGGCTTCCCAGACAGATTTACAATCCCGGTGATGGAGATATCTCCTATCGCCGGGAGTTTTTTATTTACACCGATTCCGGGGTACAGGGGGGCGTTAGAGAGCGTGATCATACCTACATCTGAAGGACGTCCAAGGGATGCGTCGACGGCGATGATGGCGGGGGAGACAAAATGGTCGTATATATGGTGTATGGTATCGCGCAGATTGAGGGCGTGAACCGGAGCTTTTAACGTTCCGTACACTTTGAAAGGACAGTTGTGCTCTGTCAGAAAGCTGCCTGTCAGAGGGCCGAGAGCATCACCGGTAGCGCGGTCGGTTCCTATGCATAAAACCACGGTGCTGTCAGAAGGCTGCCCGCTGTCTGCCAGAAAATCCGATATTCTGGTTGAAAGCGCACGGCAGGCAAGAATGTCATTTGGATTAAAATATTCTGTTTGTCGCTGCTTCTTTTTTATCATATCAATACCCTGCCTGTGTTTTATAGTATAGAGTATTTCCAAGATTATCAAAGTTTACACAATAGATTCATAAAGCGCTCATTTACGTGATCCTGTAGATATAGGTCGTAATAGGTTGGAATATAGGGCGCAGTTACACACATCAAATGACATGATTTCCTAAAAAAGCGTCTTGTCAACATGGTATTATTCATGCATCGTTGGCGGAGCTGTAAGGGCTGATGCTTAAGAGTATAGGAGGTCGGGTGAATGATAGAGATAGTATATGATGAAGCAAATGAGATGATGAGGTCAAGCGACAGGGTGAAATATGAGCTGCCCAAGAATATACGACAGGTGGGAAATGCCCCGGGAAATTACAAGATATATGTAGAAGACTATGTAATGACATATCTGAGGAGAATTGCATCGCCGGGCAATATGAACTGCCGTGGAGCCATACTTCTCGGAAAAGTATATGATGAAAATGGCACAAAGGTGATATTTGTCAGCGGCGCAGTGGATGCACAGAATCTTGAATTTGACATATCCATGATAAAATTTGGTGACAGCGAGTGGAGCGGAATATATGCGGAGATAAACAAATACTTCGATGACCTGTCGATCGTGGGATGGTTCCTGTCCAGAATGGGTTTCTCTGCAGAGATAAACGATCAGATGAAAAGGCTGCACCGCGATAATTTCCCGGGTGAGGGAAAGATCCTGTTCCTTATGGATGCACTGGAGTGTGAGGAGGCATTTTATTATTACGATCACGGGACCCTTATGAGGGAAAAGGGATACTATATATATTATGTGAGAAATGAGAAAATGCAGAACTACATAATCAGCAGAAAGCGTGAGACTGCGGAATCTGCGACAGACAGTGTGGTAATAAAGGATAAGACGGTCGTTGAAAACTTCAGAGAGAGGGGGAAACAGACGGAGAACCGGAAGAAGAGGAGCTGGGGTACAACCGCGGCGTGCTTTGTTGCGGTATGTGCGGTGTCATTTGGAGCATTGTGGTACATATCCCCGGATACAGTGGGGCAGATAACGGACAGGCTGACAAAGGCAAAACACTCCGGTGAGGTTCAGGTGTTCATGAACAGTGCAGACACCATGGCCGGTGCTGAGAAAACAGTGGGAGGAGCTGCATCCGGAGATGCCTATACACAAAAAAATACACCGGGATCACAGAACACGGAGGCAACTCAGAATGCGGCAGGGGTGCAGGATACAGAGATGGCACAGAAAGCAAATGGATCGCAGGATATATCAGCGGCGCAAGGCACGGAGAATACAAGTGCTTCGGTGGAGGGAACTTCGTATGGCTCGGAATACACTTCGGACAGTGTTTCAGATGAAGCTGTAACATCAGAGATACCTTCTGTGCCGGAGGATACGGAGAGCATCTATGTGGTTGAACCGGGGGACACTCTTGTGAGTATATCGATAAAGATGTACGGAACGCAGGATGGCGCAGAGAGTATAGCGGCGGTAAATGGCCTGAAGATAGATGAACCTATATATGAGGGTCAGAAATTGGTTATTCCCTATACAGATTAAAAATGCTATAATTACCATGTTTTTTTATAGTGAATAAAGAACAGAAGGAATACGGATATGAAATTTTTAACAAAAAATAAAAAAACTGCGGATAAGGAAATTGCTGCGGGCAGAGACGATGAAAAACAGGAAGTTCAGAATCAGACAGAAGATGATATGGACGAGGAAAGCCTCGCAAATGGCAGGGATAATGTCATTGAAGTAAAACGTACCATGGGCAAAAAAGGCAAAATGCTCCTCGCTATCGCAGCAATTGTGGTTGTGCTAGGACTTGTCACTGCACTTTTGAGATATAATGCGATAAAGACATACACTCAGTATGATGTGGTGTCAGCGACGGAAACATCAGGTGACAATATAGCAGATTACACGGTGTTTGCGGGAAATGTGCTGAAGGTGACCAAGGACGGTGCATCTTACATAGATGAAAAAGGCGTGACAAAGTGGGATGTGAGCTATGCGATGAAGATGCCACACGCAGAGGTGTGCGGAAACTACGCGATAGTTGCGGATATGAACGGTAAAGATGTGTATGTGTTTAATGTTGACGGCGAAGTCAGCCGTCAGACTCTCGCTTACGACATCTCAAATGTTGATATTGCAGAGCAGGGAGTGTACACCCTTGTACTTGTGGGAGAAGACTGCAATTATATCAATGGATACGATAAGGACAGCAACACGATCTATGAGCTCAAGACCACGATAGATAAAAGTGGATACCCTATGGATATAGACATATCGAACGATGGACAGAAGCTGGTCACAAGTTATATGAAGATACAGGGTACAAAGGTACAGTCTGTGATAGCCATGTACAATTTTAGCTCGGTTGGACAGAATGAGAATGCTGATCGTATGATGGGAAGCTATACAGTGGATGATGCACTGTATCCTATCGTGAAATTTACAGATAATGACAATATTGCATGCTTTGGTAATAAAGATATAAGAACATACACTATGACGGAGAAACCGGAGGAGAGAGCTGTTATAGATCTCGGATCCAGGGAGATGCAGGGTGTATTCTATAATTCTTCCTGCGTGGGTTATATTGCTGTCTCGGATTCTGCCTCAAAGGCGAAATACAAAATATATATATATGACAACAAGGGTGCGCTGAAGGCTGAAGTGGACTACGACAATGCATTTGACAAAATATATGCAACTGAAGAGGAGATAATAGTCACGGGAGATATGGACTGCAGTATAATCAGGTTTAATGGAAGTATGAAATTTAATTATTCATTCACCAAGAATCTTGTAAATGTTGTGCCGGACTCAAACGAGGAGGAGTATGTGGTCATATTTGAAAATGAGACGCAGACTATTGCCCTCAAGGGCATGTAAGAGAAAGGAGAAGCGCATATGAATCTGATGTTGCTTGCGTCTGTGGCGGTTATTCTTCTGTGCGCCCTTATCGGATACAGGAGAGGTCTCATCAAAAGTGCGGTAAGTGCAGTGGGCATAGTAGGAGCGGTGATCCTGACAAATGTGCTGAATCCGTATGTAAACCAGTTCCTCTGTCAGCATACACCACTCAGAGACACCGTGAGGCAGAAGGTAGAGCAGAGCATAGGAGTGGAAGATATCAGTGAAAGTGTATCTGTCTATGAGAAAGAAGATTATCTAGAACATACAGAACTGCCGGAGATCGTGAAGAACTACATACGCAGTAACGGCGGAGACAAGATAAATGGAAAGGCGATCGGAGACTATGTGGCATATGTTGTGGATTATCTCGCAGATATGGTCATGAACGGACTGTCTTATCTGTTAACCATATTTGTGGTGCTGCTGCTCGTGCTGATAGCTCTTGCGTTATCGCATGTTCTGTCGGGTATCCCCGTGGTCGGTGGACTGGACAAAGCAGGAGGACTTGTTTTTGGCGTTGCACAGGCTGTGTTGTGTATATGGATCGCAATGGTTCTCATAACGTTTTTGTCAGCATTCTCAGTGGCTTCGCAGATGCTGGAAATGGTACACGACAGCAAGGCTCTCACATATCTGTACGATAAAAACATTTTTTTGAAAATAGTTATTGACATATTGGGAGATATTTAGTATAGTTTCACTTGCTGGTTGTGACCGGCATAAATCAATAGCGATTTTCTTCTTCTGTCACTGGAATATGTTGATAAAGAAAATGAAAAAAGTTGTTGACATACATACTTCGGTGTGGTAGTATTTAGAAGTTGTCGCCGAAGAGGTCGAACATCAGCAACCGAAAAGGTCTTGAAAAAAGATAAAAAAGTTGTTGACAAAGAACTTCAAACGTGATAACATATAGAAGTTGTCGCTGAGAGGCGAGAACGCAAAGAACCTTGAAAAATTAACAACATGACAACCCTGAAATTCCAAAAAAGAATTTCAAGAACGTCGGATCGAAAGATCCAACAAACCAATAACAGTAAAGATGGTTAGGAAAAAATACAAGCTAGTATGATTTCTGACATAGGATTTACAAACTTTT
>NZ_QUGZ01000003.1:0-432148 GCF_003479365.1 Coprococcus sp. AF16-5 | reverse complement strand
TAATAGGTCGAGGACTTATCCTTAGAGGTTTCTAAGAGATAAGCTTTGGAGATACGCAAGTGTGCATGATATCTGCAAGGTGCAGAATCTAAGGCATACACAGTAAAGAATAAAGTTTACTTTGAAACAGTCGTTGGTTGTTAGATGGGGTTAGGTTACTAGCTTTCTGTGTGAAATTCTGAAGGTACAAAATAAAAGTACCGAGAAAATTTAACGCTGCAACAGGTGTTAAATTTTTTCTGTATATAGGGGATTGGTCAAATGGTATGATAGGGGTCTCCAAAACCTTTGGTGGGAGTTCGATTCTCTCATCCCCTGCTAAAAAGCCTTGAAAACTCAGTGTTTCAAGGCTTTATTTATATTAGTGGGAAGGAAAATGGCAAACTATGAAAAAGGAGAATGAACCACATTAATATAAAGGCAGTTCTATATATTTTATAGTGACTTTGGTGGAAAAATATGTAAAATATTATAATATAAAGTAAAGAGAAGAAGGGATTAATATGTATTACAATGATGTGCTTGATCTGATAGGGAATACTCCGCTTATGTGTCTGAAAAAGTCGACAGGATACAATATATTTGCCAAGGCGGAATTCCTTAATCCTGGTGGAAGTATTAAAGACAGGGTCGCAAAAAACATGCTGGAGGTTGCAGAGAGTGAGGGAAAACTCAAGCCGGGAATGACTATTATAGAGCCTACGAGCGGTAATACCGGAATAGGGCTTGCACTCTGTGGTGTTCAGAAAGGTTATAAAGTGATAATTGTGATGCCAGAGAATATGAGTGAGGAGCGAAAGAAGGTTATCAGGGCATTTGGTGCTGAGCTGGTACTTACGGATCCGGTTCTAAGCATCGGTGGTGCTGTTGATAAGGCAAATGAGATAGCAGAATCTGATCCAGAGAAGTATTTCATGCCGCAGCAGTTTGTCAATCAGGCAAATCCAGATGCGCATTATCGCACAACAGCAGTTGAGATGTGTGAACAGCTTGGTCAGAAGATAGACATATATGTGTCTGGTGTTGGAAGTGGAGGTACTCTCCAAGGTATAGCTAAATATCTGTTGGAGAAAAATCCAGATACGAAGATTGTTGCCGTTGAGCCTAAGGGAGTGTCAGCGCTACATGGAGATGGCCCGGGAATCCATCAGATACAGGGAATAGGCGATGGATTTATACCGGATGTTCTGGATACATCACTGGTAACAGATGTGGTGGAAGTGGCGGATAAGGATGCCATTGAGATGGCGAGACGACTTGCCAAAGAACAGGGACTTCTTGTAGGTACGTCATCCGGTGCAAATGTATGGGCGGCTATGAAGATGGCAGAAAAATATGGGAAAGATAAAGTTATAGCCACAGTTATGGCGGACAGGGCTGAAAGATATTTCAGTGTAGGTTTATTATAAAATAGGAAATAAATTTATTTAGGGACATTTTCAAGAGATGCTATGTATGGTACAGTGGAAATGTCTCTATTTTATTGATTTAAATGTGTTATTTGAAAGAACGCAAAATATAAACCATGTAAGTATAAAGGAGCAAAAGAGATGGATATAAATGGGAAGATGACGGGAAAAAATGTGGTTAGCGAGGCACTTGCTGCATCGAGGGAATACGAAACTCAGAATGAAATAGATAAGAATGAGCGACCGTTGTTTCATGTGACTCCGCCTGTCGGTTGGATGAATGATCCGAATGGATTTTCTGTGTATAATGGTAAGGTGCATTTGTTTTATCAGTATCATCCGTACAGTACGGAATGGGGACCTATGCATTGGGGGCATCAGGTCAGTGTCGATTTGATAAGATGGGAGCAGCTTCCAGTGGCGATTGCACCTGATACGATATATGATGCCGAGGGCTGTTTCTCAGGTACGGCCATTGAAAAAGATGGAGAGCATGTCCTGATATATACCAGTGTTATGAAAAATCCCGACGGTGATGGGGTATTGCAGAACCAGAGCATAGCGGTTGGTGATGGCGTTACATATAAAAAAATACAGAATAACCCGGTGGTGACTGGAGATATGCTGCCGGAGGGATTGAGCAGAGCGGATTTCAGAGATCCGAAGGCATGGCTTGAGGATGGCAGATACTATATGGCTGCAGGCTGTGTGGATCAGGATAATAAGGGGCTTGTGGTATTACTTTCGAGCGCTGATATGGAAAGCTGGACATTTGAGAGTATCCTTGCACGGAATGAAAGTGATCTGGGCGGCATATGGGAATGCCCTGATTTCTTCAAATTAGACGATCATCATGTACTTCTCGTATCGCCTACGGGAATGAAAGCAGAGCGATATGAATTCCACAATGGAAATAATTCTATCTATTTTGTTGGAGAATTTGATAAAGGTGAGAAGAAATTTGACGGTGGAGAGCCATTATCACTTGATTATGGAACAGATTTCTACGCGCCTCAGACTACACTTTTGCCGGATGGCAGAAGGATAATGATAGCGTGGATGCAGTCGTGGCATAATCTGTGGATACCCGGTGGACAGAAGTGGCAGGGAATGATGACGATTCCGAGGGAGATATCTCTGAAAAATGGACGCTTGATACAGAAGCCAGTGAGAGAGATAGAGAAGTATCATGCTAATATGGTCAGGTACTCAGATGAAGTAGTGAGTGGACGGCGTAGTCTGGAAGGTATAAGTGGAAGAAGTCTGGATGTGACATTTGTAATCACTGGAAACAAATACAGCAGATTTACCGTGAATCTGGCAAAGGGAAGCGGATATTATACTCGATTTATATATGACAGAGAAAATAATATAATAGAGATGGACAGGACATTTGCAGGATTTGAGAAAGATGTGGTGTGTATCAGAAGGGCCTGCGTGAAATCAGCAGAATGTTACGGGGATGTCAAGGGAAAGGTTGATGAACAGCAGGAGGCTCAAGATAGTATAAAGCTCAGATTTATACTGGACAGGAATTCGATAGAACTGTTTGTAAATGATGGAGCTATGACAATGAGCACGGCGATATATACACCTATTGAAGCGGATGGAATAGAGCTGTTATGTGAGGGACAGGCAGTCGTGGATGTGGAGAAGTATGATATCATTTAATAAAAGATGATCTTGCTCAATTGTTTAGTTGTTGCACTGCCAGGCATCAGTCTGGCGGTTCTCCAGATTTCAGGTGCCTCCGTTCCAACATTGATATGACAAGGAAAGTTGTCAAAAGTTATTGACAACTTTCCTTGTCATTTGTTATACTCCATTGTAAAAGAAATGACAACTATAGTTGTCATTTGGCATATATAATATATATATATTATATATATAGCTTGAATTTGGAATGGGATTTTAGTGGTAAGAATTAAAATGGAGTTATGAGGATATGAGGAAAAAGCAAGGTGTAAATAAAAAGGACAATCTAAGTGAAAATGGCATGGATAAAGGTAATAAGAAATCTACCTGTGAAACACTACAAGCTATGTTTGAGGGCATGATCGTCTCCCAACCAGTGGACAAATTGAAGACACAGGTCAAGGGATATTCCGTGACACCGATCACAGAGAGAATGTTAAAGAAGCACAAGCTAGGGGATGTTATTGCTGAGATCTGTGATATGACTGAGCTTGAGCGCGAAATCCGCCAAGGTCTGGAAAATGGACTCCCTGTGTATGGTTTCTTCAGAAACAAGCAGATGTGGAGCTGCTTTATCTTTGATAAAGAAGATATTGCCAGGAGTGAGTTGACGCCTGAACCTGAAAGTGGCAAGGATGTACTCAGTATATACAAGCTTAGAAAGTATTACATTCATCCTGAGGTGGAGGATCTGGCAGATGACATGATGGAGGTTGCCCACAGCAATGTGTATCAGAATGTGATAGATGTATTTGGAGATGGGAAGAGTGATGGATTCTTTTTGAGGGATAAAATATATGTGTGTAAGCGCGATAAAACCACTGGCGCACCACTTGGAATTATCATAGGTGTTGCACTTGGTATAGTGTATGGAATGCTGTTTGACAATTTGGCGCTTGGAATTTCCATTGGATTCTGTTTTGGAATAAGCTTTTCCATGATATGGGGGACATCCACACATAAGTATGCAGAGCATGGGCTGGCAGACAGAGCAGAAGCTGAAGATGCGGACAATGTAATAAAAGGATTGGGCTCTGATGGAGAGGACGGCATAAACAGATAATGGACCTGATTATGATGACAATACAGATTAACAAGCTGGAGGTGATATAGATGCCGCTGTACAACAGGCTGAAGGAATATCGGGCGAAGCTGGGAGTAAACCAGCAGGAGATGGGTGCACTGGTGCAGACATCAAGGCAGACGATAAGCCAGATAGAGAGGGGCGACTACAGCCCATCGGTGACACTGGCACTGAAGATCGCGAAGGTATGTGGTGTCAGCGTGGAGGATATATTCCAATACGAGGATGATAAGGAATGATTCCTGACATATGGATAAGGTCGTGTTAATTCATAGAATGAAAAGAGGATATGAGATGAAGGATACTGATAAAAAAGTGAACAAGAAAAGTAATCTGAAGATATATATAATATTTGCGGTCATGATCCTGGCAAGTCTGCTGGGAGGTTTCCTGGCGGGAAGGCTTGCCGCGGTGAACAAGGACACATTGGATGGAATCAACTGGGATCATATATGGTGGATAACAGCTGATACGCTGCCTATAGTATATGGTGTGCTCATGCTGGCGACGTTTGTGGTGTCATTTGTCATGTATGGGAAGATAAAGAGGATGATCAGAGGCTGGGACGGAGAGGACGAGGATGTGATAGTGGATATAGAGAGTCGGATCACGACTGCCTCATATCTCCCGTGTGTCATCGTGTTCGTTGGACTTGTGTTGTTTCCGGTGTGTATATACGCTGTGGACAGGACGTACAGTGATGGGCGTGGCACATTCCTGACAGTGCTGTCTGAGCTCGTATTTCTGATATCTATGGCACTGTATTGTGTGGTTGAAAAGCTTGTCATCGATGAAGAGAAGAAGCTTAACCCGGAGAAAAGCGGAAATATATTCGATATGCATTTTCGCCGTGACTGGGAGAACACATCGGACGAGGCTGAGCTTATCATGATAGCCAAATCCTCCAAGAAGGGATTTATGACTGGAATTAAGGCAGGATTTGTCATGTGGATACTTACGTTTATGAGTATGTTTGCATTTGACACAGGCGTGATGCCAATAGTGGCTGTTGGACTTGTGTTGATTGTAATGTATGTGGCTTATTGCAGAGAGTTTGTGAGACTACAGAAATAAAATAAATATATGTGATATAATGGCGGATGGCTGTATGACAATTGCAGGGCATTCGCCTTTTATTGTATGACACGGTCCTGAGATTTTTCATTGCCATACATATATATAAATGACCAGAAGGCAGAAAAATATAAAAAATAGAGATGTAGGAATAGAGCTGTACTATTTTGGACAATAATATCTATGCGATGGGATGAATTTTAATCGAAAGGAGTATTGCTATGATATTAAAGGAAAAAGAGAGAACAGTTATCCAGGATCTTCAGACACAGGAGAAGTCCTGTGTGGAGAAATATGGAAGATATGCGGAGCAGGCGAAGGATCCTGAGCTTAAGAATCTGTTCCAGACTATACAGAAGGAAGAGCAGAAGCACTATGATTCACTTACCCAGGTGCTTGACGGACAGGTTCCACAGTGTGACTGCAATGACAGCGATGGAAAAGATTATGAGCCAAAGCAGACATACAAGATGATGGACGATTCCGAGGATAAGAAGAATGATGAGTTCCTTGCAACAGACTGTATTGGAACAGAGAAGCTTGTGTCAGGCGAGTACAATGGAGAGATATTTGCATTTGGCGAGAGCGCGGTGAGAAAGCTTCTGGCGGATATACAGATCGAGGAGCAGAATCATGCGGAGATGCTCTACAAGTATAAGGTCGCAAATGGAATGGTGTAGGGAAAAGCTTACACAAGGGAGCATAAATTGTAAGGAGGATATGTATCACATGTGGTATATATCCTCTTTTTTGTTGCAATGATTTGTTAAAGCAGCTAGTGAAAACTCTTTGTTTTGAATTGAGGTTTTATGCGGGGATGTATTCACAAAACGGATGACAAAATGTAGAATGTTATTATACATTTTGGAAAAAGATAGCTAAATTTTTATAGGATGTATATAGGCAGGGATAACATTTTCAGAGAGGAGAATGTGACATGAAAAGAAAATTTTACAGTGTACTGTATGTAGCAATATTTGCATTGCTGATGTCCGGGTGCAGTATGTCAGAAATTGCGGATGGCAGCAGGTCCGCGGTAAAGGGATATGAGAAGGAGACTGTAGAAGATACCTCAGAATCAGAGAATACCACAGTTGCGGAGAAAAAAGATAACACCGGCAACACGTCACCTGAAAGCAGTGCGGCAGCATCTGAGAATATTGCAGATCAGCAGGCTTCGAGCATGGAGATTGCTGATATTCCCATATATTCGGGAGAGGCATATTGTGAGATAAATGGCAATGTGCCTTATTTCAGTGAGGATGAGATGGTGACGGAGGCATTTGAGAATTACAGCGACCTGGACTTCCTTGGAAGATGTGGAGTTGCCTATGCCAATATCTGTAAGGAGATTATGCCAACGGAGGAGCGCGGCGAGATAGGTATGATAAAGCCTTCAGGGTGGCATACAGTTAAATACAATGATCGTATAGACGGCAATTATCTGTATAATCGCTGCCATCTGATCGGATATCAGCTTGCCGGGGAGAATGCAAATGAAAAGAATCTGATAACTGGAACCAGATATTTGAATGTCACAGGCATGCTGCCATTTGAAAATGAGGTAGCTGATTATGTGGAAAGTACTGGAAATCATGTGCTTTACAGGGTTACACCTGTATACGATGGAGGCAATCTGGTTGCGTCCGGAGTGCAGATGGAGGCGGAGTCCGTGGAGGATAAAGGCGCAGGAGTAAGTTTCAATGTGTATGTGTACAATGTACAGCCAGGCGTGATAATTGACTATGCTACAGGGGACAGCGAAGCGGATCCGGATTATGTGGTGCCGGGAGAGAATGCCAGCACTAAAGTATCAGAGGAAAAAGGAGATGATGACCAGACAGCAGAAGCTGGAATGATCGGAGAAACTCAGGATACGGAGTTAGATATTTGCAGTGATACATCGGAGATCCAGAAGGAGTCTGTGGATGAGGATACATACATAGTCAACACCAACACCGGTAAGTTTCATAAGCCATCATGCAGGAGTGTGAAACAGATGAAGGAAGTGAATAAATCTGAGAGAACGACCACAAGGGACGAGCTCATATCTGAGGGATATGAACCTTGTAAGAACTGCAATCCGTAGTTGAATTTGGCGGTGAATTCTGTTATACCCAAACCAAATTAGGAATAGGCGAGATCGCATCAGTCACGGCAAATACCATGGAGAATCTGGGAGATGTGGCTACGAGAGTAGTCATGCTTACGACTCAGGGACTTCTCGAGACATCCATGATCATACTCATGATCCTGCTCTGCGACTGGAGGATCGCGCTGGTATCACTTGCAGGAGTTGCCATATTCCTTGTGATAAATACTGTGATGCAGAATGCCGGCAAGCAGACGAAGAGACTCAATGCGGCAAATGAAGCCTGCGTCAGGGCAAATGTAGTGCTCGGACTTGACACAATGGATATAGATGGAAAGGAACTCAATCCTGAAAATCACGATATAGAGGTTAAGAATATAGAGTTCTCTTACGACAAGAGAAAGATAATAGACGGAATCTCACTCACCATACCGGAGAAGACAACGACGGCGATCGTCGGACCATCTGGCGGTGGAAAGACAACCCTGTGCAATCTGATCGCTAGATTCTGGGATGTGGATTTGGGTGAGATAACCCATGAAGAGGTTGTGGAGGCTGCAAATGTTGACCCTGAGAACGAGAAGGAGCTTACTCTTGCAGTGGATGCCCTGACAAAGGAGAAGACGATCATCATGATCGCCCACAGACTCAAGACAGTAAGACATGCGGATCAGATAGTAGTGGTGGATCAGGGAAGAATAGCCCAGAAGGGAACCCACGAAGAACTCATGAAGCAGGACGGAATCTACAGAAGATTTGTGGATTCGAGAGAACTGGCAGTTAGCTGGAAGATATAAGTGAAATGTATCCTGTGAAACACAGAAGACAGGTGTCAGATAATCGACACCTGTCTTTTGCTTTGGGATATTAGTTATCAGTTCGCAGCCTACTCAAAATCGTCCTCATCATAATCGCAGTCGCAGTTACAGCCGCCATCGCTGCAGTTGCCGTTGTATGAGCCAAATGTCTGGCTCTTTCTAGGAGAGCAGAGCATTCCGAGCACAAGCCCTGTGAGGAATGTGCAGATAGCGAAAAGCACGGCCTCTCTTGTTGAGTAGTCTTTATCCTTTACGACAACAGTGAATTTGTTCCATCCGTCTTTGATAGTTTTCATTGGTTTCATTGAAATCCCTCCTGATCATATTATATTGATAAATCCTGAATCAGGGAAAATCCCCCATCTGTAATGAATTTCCCTGAACAGTTAATTACATGATACATCAACATCACACATCAGTCCACCCCTGGGCAGGAGACTTAAGAACAAAATGAGATTTGTGGAAGTCGATCAGCCCATCAGTCTTCATCCTGCCAAGTTCAGTAGACAGTCCACTGCGGTCCACGGACAGAAAGTCAGCGAGCTGCTGTCTGGAAAATGGTATATCAAATTCGTTGCTGCCATGTCTGTGCATCTCCGATGACAGGTAGGAGAGCAACTTATCCCTGGTTGTTTTCTGGCTCATGTGCTTTGATTTTTCGCCGAGCCTCAGGTTCTTGCCGGCGAGATCGCACAGGAGATTTCTTATCATCTGATTATGTCTGCCACATGTTACCGGGCAGGTGGTGAGCATTTTTTGAACATTCAGAAACAATACAGAACTTGCAGCTTCAGCATATACGTTGACGTCGAGTACGGAGCCAGGGGTACAGGCATATGATTCCGCAAACGTGTGTCCGGGCAGGATGGCAGACATGACGCTTCGACCACCCCAGTAATCCTCCTGGATGACTATCGCTTTGCCTGTAAGCAGCAATCCTATATATTCTGTTGTGTTGCCAGCCATGAGAATACACTCATTTTTTTGGTATTTTTTGATGATTGCACCCAGACAGTCCAGTACGGAGTCAACGTCATCAGCGGTGATACTGGAAAAAAGACTGGATTTCAATAATGTGTCCATGTATTTGTTCATATTACCTCTTAGTGGGGACGCTTCTTTTGTCACAAGGATTGTCCCTGAAAAGTATAACATTTTTATGTTGAAAATTCAACATACACAAATGTTCTGACTGAATATAATGACGTTAAAAGCAGGAAAAAGATTGGAGGAAATATATATGATAAGAAGAGTTATACAGATAGACGAGGACAAGTGTAATGGATGTGGAGCCTGTGCAAATGCGTGCCATGAGGGTGCTATAGGCATGGTAAACGGCAAAGCAAAGCTGCTCAGAGACGATTATTGTGATGGACTTGGCGACTGCCTGCCGTCGTGTCCTACAGGAGCCATAACATTTGTGGAGAGAGAGGCGGCTGCGTATGATGAGGCGGCAGTCGTGGCAAACAAACAGGCAAGACTCGATGCAGAAAAATCCAGAAATATGGTTGGCTCAGGAGTGATGCATGAAAAAAGTCCGGCACACTCCGGTTGCCCTGGTTCCATGGCGAGAAGCATATTCAGGAGACCGGCAGCAGCTTCAGGTGAAGCAGTACAGGCAAGCTCATATGAACAGGCAGCAGTAGAATGCGTACAGAATACAACTGATAAAACAGTCAATCAGCAGGCGGGTGACATATATAATTATGAGCGCCCGAGCCAGCTCACACAGTGGCCGGTGCAGATCAAACTTGCCCCGGTAAATGCGCCATACTTTGATGGTGCAAAGTTGCTTATAGCGGCGGACTGTACAGCCTATGCCTATGCATCGTTCCACGAGAAATTCATAAAGGGACATGTGACTCTGATCGGCTGTCCGAAACTTGACAGTGTCGATTATTCAGAGAAACTTACAGAGATTATCAGGCGAAATGACATACAAAGTGTTACAATAGTCCGTATGGAGGTTCCTTGTTGTGGAGGACTGGAGATGGCTGCGAAGAAGGCACTTCAGGACAGCGGCAAGTTTATCCCATGGCAGGTTGCAACAATATCAATAGATGGAAGAATTCTTGACTGACATTCTCTTCACAGCACCATGAAAGGTAAAGACAATGGAAGATAAAATAAGAATTACAACTGAGACAGGCAGTCGTCTGGTCGGTGCTCTGATAGGGCTGGTGAGAGCCACTGATGGGATGATGCATGTGACTGATGATACAAATAACATAATAATAGAAGGTTTGCACATGTCTGATATTGCTCTTGGCATCTCTGATGCAGACATGAAGGCGATGATCGCAAGGGTGCATGCTGATAAGCATACAATTGTCCCTGACTGCAGTGTATGCGGTGCACCATGTGGCAGGACTGCAGATTATGACTGGGAGAGCGTGTACAGAGAAGAACGGACAGAGCACGAGGAAGGCAATAGAGATGGCAATGTGGCAGAGCCTTCTGTCATATCGGACGTGCGGATAGACATACTTTCCACACTTCAGAAGATATCCCACAGAGTGATCTCCGGGGAGATCAACGCAGATGGCGAGGTGAACTTCAGTGTGTGCAGGGCAGTATTTGCACTGGGGGAGAACTGGAGTGACGGCGAGCTTGAGAGAGCAGAGCGTGAGCTTGAAGATTTGTCAACCAACAACAGTATGTAACAATGGCACACAAAAATATAATACTTGAAAATAACAAGGCTTGGCGCATCACAGATGGAATAAAAGTGGTGCGCCTGTTAAAATTAATAAGAAAATACTTCATACTACAGGTATAAAGCCATTGCAAATACAATTATTCGGGAGTACAATAATCGGACGCATCAAATTAAATGATGAAAGAGATAATAACAGGAAAAGGTAACAAAAATGGGAAGTGCTGCTACGGGCTTTGTAAAAAATAATAAAAAGGTGACATGGAAAGAATTTGCCAGAATGCTGGCTGTGCTTGCTGTGCCTATTGCGATGCAGAATCTGCTGGCGACCACCGCTAGTATGGTTGATACCATCATGATAGGAAGTGAGGGCGAGATCGCCGTTGCGGCGGTTGGCGTGTGTGCACAGATAGGATCACTTTTGTTTTCAACATATTGGGGATTTGTCAGCTGCTCCCTTCTGTTCATGTCTCAATACTGGGGTGCCAAGGATCCAGAGGGAATGAACAAGGCATTTGGTCTGGCGATCATATGTGCGGGAATATTTGGAATAGCATTTGCGGTGGTGACTGTGGTTGCACCGGGGTGGATACTTGGAATATATACAGATAAAGTAGAGATCATAGCACTTGCGAAGCCATATATGAGAATAGTTGGATGGTCTTATCCGCTTCAGGTATTTGCCGCAATAATTACAGCACTCCTTAAGTCAACGGAGAGGGTGAAGGTGCCACTGGTATGCTCGGTCATCTCACTTTTACTCAACTTTTGTATAAATTTTGTGTTGATCTATGGTAAATTTGGTGCTCCCAAGATGGGAGTTGCTGGTGCGGCTATAGGTACACTGGTGTCTGGTATCGTGAACATAGCGCTGCTCATTCTGTATCTTGCAAAGAGCAGGCATGAGATAAAGTTCAGTGCGCGAAAGGCATTTGATATTGATATGGGATTTGTGAAGTCCTATGCGTCCAAGGCATTCCCGATCGTATGCAACGAGATCCTCTATGGCGTGGGCCAGATGATAATCAACGTTGTCATGGGACATCAGAGTGATTCCGCCATAGCCGCCATGGCTGCATTCCGTGTATGTGAAGGGTTTGTATATGCATTCTTTGGTGGTCTGGCAAATGCGTCCAGCGTTGCCGTGGGAAATGAAGTTGGCGCGGGTAATCTGGACAGGGGACTTTCCTATGCCAAGAGAGCTGCACTGGTATGTCCTGCCATCACATTCACAATTGTGCTCATCACGATGCTGCTGCACAATCCGCTGTTTGGATTGTTTGGACTCGGGGCTGAGGCGATGATGTACACAAAGTATATGCTTATAATATATCTGTTCTTCGGAGCAGTCAGAACATGCTGCTATATACAGAACGAGTGCTTCCGTGCAGGCGGTGAGGCCATCGTTGGAACAGTTATGGAGATCAGTGGACTGATGTTGTTTTCGGTCCCGGCTACATGGGTAGCAGGAATGGTGCTCAAGCTGCCATTCCTCGCAGTGTTCTCATTTGTTTACACGGATGAACTTCTGAGATTTGTCATACTGACACCGTACTTGTTAAAAGGAAGGTGGATCAAACCTATGACGGGACCTGGTCGCGCGGCACTTGATGAGTTCAGGGGCAGGATGAAGCGAAATAAGCATAGAGCGCGATAATCTATGGGGACGGAGAGGTCAGGTACCTCCGTCCCCTGTTTTGAAAAAGGAGAAAATAATATGCTGCAAATAAAAAATCTCACAAAGAGATATGGAGATAAGTTGGCGGTGGACAATCTAAGCCTACATATAATGCCGGGGGAGATATATGGTTTCATCGGACACAACGGGGCAGGTAAGACAACCACTATAAAAGCGTGTACAGGGATCCTGAATTTTGAGGAGGGAGATATCCTTATAGATGGTGTGTCCATAAAGGAAAAACCGCTGGAATGCAAGAAACAGATGGCATATATTCCTGACAATCCAGATATGTATGATTTTATGACCGGAATCGGATATTTGAATTTTATAGCAGATATATTTGACGTGCCGGAGGAAGTCAGGGACGAGCTCATAGACAAATATGCTGACGCATTTGAGATAAAAGACAACCTAGGACAGCTGATATCCGAGTATTCCCATGGTATGAAGCAGAAACTGGCAATCATATCAGCATGGATACATGAGCCGAAACTTGTCATCATGGATGAACCGTTTGTCGGACTCGATCCAAAGGCTTCCCATATACTCAAGCAGATGATGAGAAAAATGTGCGATGACGGAGGGGCGATATTCTTCTCCACACATGTATTGGAAGTCGCAGAAAAGCTGTGCGATAAAGTGGCGATCATAAAAGGCGGACGACTGGTGAAGGCGGGCATAATGGAGCAGGTGAAGGGAGACGAGTCACTTGAATCCGTGTTCCTTGATCTGGAGGGTGAGTCATGATAAGGATATTGATGAAGAAACAGCTTAAGATGCTGTTCAGTGGATTTTTCGTTGACCGGAAGACTGGAAAGTCCAGATCCAAAGGTGCTGTAGTTCTGGGTATCATCAGTTATGTGGCAGTGCTGCAGGGCTGTATGGGAGCCATGTTCGGAATGGAGGCATATTCGGTGTGTGAGCCGCTTTGTTCTGCGGGGCTTGATTGGATGTACATGGCGATGATGTCTATGATGGCGTTGACCATCGGTATATTAGGAAGTGTGTTCAATACATATGCGAGCTTGTATCAGGCAAAAGACAATGACCTGATGCTGTCACTGCCCATCCCGGTCAGGGCTATATTATTTGCAAGACTGTCAGGAGTGTACATCATGGGTGCGATGTTCGCCGTGACCGCCATGGTTCCCGGTATCATAGTATATGGAATAGTAGCCCATCCCGGTGTGTGGCCGGTCGTGTCATCTATTATAGTACTGGTTCTTCTGACATTTGTCATACTGGTGCTCTCATGTATACTTGGCTGGGTAGTGGGGAAGATAGGCAATAAGACCAGAAATAAGAGCTTTGTGACAGTTGTATTGTCACTGGCATTTATAGCCGCATATTATGCTGTATACATGAATGCAAATAAGCTGCTCTCAAAGATCCTGGCAAACAGCGGAGAATACAGTGCAAAGATAAAAGGTGCTGCATATCCGCTCTATTCAATTGGTCGTGCGGCTACAGGAGATGGATTGCAGCTGGCGTTTGTGGCAACAGGCACATTGATCATCTCTCTTGCAGTGTGGCTGGTACTTGAGAGAACATTCATCGGAATCGTGACGACAAAAGCCGGACATACAAAAAGGAAGAATATAATAAAAGCTGCAAAGGCGCAGAGCCAGGATGCAGCACTTCTTCAGAAAGAGTTCAAAAGACTGGCAGCATCTGCCGTATATATGCTCAACTGTTCCCTGGGGACATTGATAATGATCGCTATGGCAGTGGTTTGTCTTGTTAAAGGACAGTATGTAGTAGATATGATTACGAAAACTCCCGGACTACCGGATGGTGTACTTATAATTGGGGCGTGTATAGCCGTATGTGCCGCCGCGTCGATGAATGATCTGACTGCACCATCGATATCTCTGGAGGGAAAGAATCTTTGGATCGTGCGTTCGCTTCCAGTCACATCGTGGCAGATACTTAGGGCAAAACTGAGGATGCATGTGATACTTACCCTGATTCCGGCGCTGATCCTTGATATAGTGATGCTTGTTTTTGTGACACCATCACTTGTAGATGGCGTGATGATGTTACTGATACCATGTCTTTATGTGTGCCTGACTGCATACATAGGGCTTGCAGTCAATCTCAAGATGCCAAAGCTTGACTGGACGTCGGAAGCATCGGTCGTGAAGCAGAGCATGGGTGTACTTGTTGCTATTTTATCGAATTTTGTATATATTATTGTACTTGTGGTGGGATATTTGTTATTCGGAGGTTTTACCGGAGCGACAATGTATCTAGCAATAAGCACTGCATTGACGGCAGCCGCTGCAGTTTTGTTTAGGATATGGCTGAAGAGACGCGGGGTGCAGGTGTTTGAGGCACTTTAGCGGTCTGCGATGATGATCCCAGGGCTGTACTCTGCACGGGAGCTGGAGACTGCGGTTGTAAGACAGTGTAGATTATAGATAGCAGTATAAATTATAGATAGAAAGAAGTTCAAAATTAAAATATGGCACAAATCAAGAATTCAGACATGAGCAGTCAGCAGAAAGCTGAACTGGACAAAGAGAAAAGCAAAGAAGAGAAGAAAGAGGCAAAAAGAGCAAAAAGGCAGCACTACAGGGAACTGAATGAGCCGCCAAAGCTCACCGTTCTCGAGGAGGTGGGAAATGCTGTTACCCACGGAATAGGAGCAGGGCTTGCCATAGCCGGCTTTGTCCTTCTTCTCCTGAAGTCAGACACAGGACTCAAAGTGATGGCATCGTGTTTTTATGGAATATCACTGATATTGATGTTTCTCATGAGCTGTCTGTATCACTCATACAAATCCGGGCTGGCAGTCAAGCGGCTCTGGAGAAGATTTGACTATTCCTCGATATATCTGCTGATAGGCGGAACATTTGCTCCGCTGTACCTTGTGTACTGGGGAAATGTGCTTGGAATAGTGTTGTTCTGTGTGCAGTGGGCGCTCATAATAGCGGGGATCACCATCATATGTGTGTTCGGACCGGGCAGGTTCAGACCGATACACTATACGTTGTACTTCGTCATCGGATGGAGCGCCATCATGTTCATTCCGGGCTGGTTCAGAAATGACAAGCCGCTTTTGGGATGGATCGTGGGTGGTGGCATTGTCTATACGCTTGGCATGATTCCGTTTGTGAAGGACACCAAGGGGGCGCACTTTATCTGGCATATCTTTGTGATGCTGGGGGCTGCGCTGCATTGGTTTGGGATGTACCTGTTTGTGTATTGATGAAATATAGATAAAATAAGGGTGTAACGTTTGGTTACACCCTTTTTGATACTATCTTGATACTATTATGTTATCTAATTTGTCAGCAACTTCCTGATGCTTGCTTGGGTATAGGTGGCCATATGTCGATAGGACCATTTGCACGGTGTCGCCGATTCTCTCAGCTATGAGTTGCACAGTAAAGCCCAGTTCAATGAGTAGAGACACATGGGAATGCCGTTACGGTATAATAACGACAAACAGAAAAAGCCTTTATTTTCAAGGGGTTTGAGCGTTTGTCGTCTTTTATTCAATTCCTTTTCCAAGTTGAAAATTGACGAAAACTATAAAGAAAAAAGGAGGCTGTTTTATTAACGACAAAATTTAATAGTGCCAGCGGTCCGGCTTTATGTCTGACCGCTGGTTGCCGTGGGCGTTTCACTTTTATAGGTGGACGCCCTTTTTTCATACTCATTTTCGAGAGAAAGGAGATCCCCATGGAATTAAACGAAATGGAAAAAAAGCTGCTCTTTCAGGTTGAGGGCGATTATCAGACAAAGATCCTGAATGAACTTTATATGACCGTGCGGTATTCAAATAATTCCGAACAGCGGGAGGCGGCAGAAGGTCTTATGGCAAAACTTCGTGTTCTGTCAAATGCAGAGTGCATGGACTTGGTAAAAGATATTCAGAAGAATTACCGTCTGCCCTATCCAGCCCGGACGATTGGAGAAAAGATCGCCGAGGCCAGACAACAATCAGGTGCAGAAAAATTGAAGGGGCATGACATCATGGCGCTTGAACGTTTTGACCCGGAGGTAAGGCACATGATCATTTTTGATGTATTGTCTTACGATTCCCCTGTTGGCGACAAAGGCGATAAGATGCGCTTGTTCCTTACAGATGCCGGCTATCAGAAATTTTTAGAGAGCCAGGAACGGGGCGAAGTGAAACTGAAAAACCATGCGAAGGTCTCTGGCGGTCATCTCCATTATGACCACAGGGATCATGCCTTGTAACGGAATAGTCGAAGAAAGGAGGCGATACAATGGCAGTATTCCGTGTAGAGAAAACAAAGGACTTTACGATAATGAGCAATCACCATCTGCGCAATACGGAGTTGTCCTTAAAGGCAAAGGGGCTTTTATCACTTATGTTGTCGCTGCCGGAAGATTGGGATTATACCACGAAAGGACTCGCCCATATCTGCAAGGACGGTGTGGATTCTATCACTACTGCCCTGAAGGAACTGGAGCGGCATGGTTATCTCACCAGGCAGCGCCTCCGCTATGATAACGGGCAGTTGGGAGACATTGAATATACGATCCATGAGCAGCCTGTAAGCACCGAAAACACAGGGCTTTCACCTAAACGGGAAAATCCAAGACAGGTAAAACCTGAACAGGCAAAACCTAAACAGGCGGAACCTGAACAGGCAAATCCGGTACAATTAAATACTAATCCATTAAAAACAAAAAAATCAAAAAAAGATAAATCAATAACTTATCCATCAATCTATCCGGCAGAGCCGGAAGCGGCAAGCCGCACGGATGGGATGGATCGGATAGAGCTGATAGAAGCCTATCGTGAAATCATCAAAGAAAATATCGAATATGACTTACTGGTCTTACGGTATGGCAGGGAACGTCTGGACGAAACCCTTGAACTTATGCTTGAAGTGATTTTGTCGAAACGCCCTTACATACGCATCGCCGGAGATGATTTTCCGCGGGAGATCGTCAAGAGCCGGTTCCTGAAGATCAATTCCGGTCACTTAGAGTATGTCTTTGACTGTATCGACAAGAACACGACGAAGGTCGGAAATATCAAAGCATATCTGCTGGCGGCGCTGTATAATGCCCCGGCTACAATGGACAGCTATTACCGTGCCGAGGTCAATCACGATCTGTACGGCTGTTAGGCACCTTTGGGTGTCTTTTTTCATTCCATCACAGGAAGGAGGCAAAGCACGATGAAAAGAATCACTGTGCCGGTACAATGCCCGGCGTAACCAAAGAACAGATTCAGGCAGCGCGGGAAGCTGATCTGTTTACTTACCTGCAGTTCCATGAACCCGGTGTGCTGAAACGGGATGGACCTAATTTCCGGCATAAGGAACATGACAGTCTGGTATATGTGACCGGGAAAAGGTACTGGTACTGGAACAGCCGTGGACGGAGTATCAATGCGCTGGACTACCTGATCCAGATTCGGGGATATGGTCTTGTGGATGCGGTTCATGCTCTGGTAGGTGGCGAAATCCGACATACACCGGCTTACCGAAGTACGGCAGAAATACAGGTATCAAAAGAACCGGAAAAGAAAGCATTCTCTCTCCCCTGGGCCAGACGTTGCGCGACCGCTGCGGTCTCCTATTTGCAGAAACGGGGAATCAGCTCAGAAGTCATTCGCCAGTGTTTACAAGCCGGGATTTTTTACGAAGCCCGGTATCATGGAGAACCGGTTTGTGTATTTGTAGGGAAAGATGATTCCGGGAAAGCGAAGTTCGCCTGTATGCGCAGTATCGGCGGCAATCTCAAAAAGGATGTCTATGGCAGCGACAAAGGATATAACTTTTGTTATCCCCCGCAAAGTCCGGGTAGCCGGCATGTGGCAGTCTTTGAAGCTCCTATTGATGCGCTTTCCCATGCAACGCTTCAAGAGCTGGAGGGATGGAAATGGAATGGTTACCGCTTGTCTTTGGGAGGTACTTCCCATGTGGCGCTGACTTCTTTTCTGGAACGCCACCCGGAGATCCGGCGTGTTACCCTTTATATGGACCACGATCTTGCCGGATTTGTCAATGCCCGGAAAATCAAGACCATGCTCCACGAGGATAAACGTTTCCGTCATATCCGGGTAAGTGTCAACCCTCCCCGGATGGGAAAAGATTACAATGAAAAATTGCTGGAGGTTCGGGAACAACTGCAAACCAGCCAGCACCAACGCCGCCCAAAAGAGGCGGCTGTTTCAATTTAGGGAGGATTTCAACATGAATGGATCTCAACAGATCTGCTTTACAGACAGCGCCGGAAAAGCGCTGTTTTCTATTCCTGACAATGGTTTACTTTGCCTGTTCTATGGAAACGGGGACAGGCATTTTGCTGTTTGCCATCGTCTGGATGACACCCATGCAGAAATTGACGGGGTAAATTATTCGATGCCGGACTTTGCCAAAAGGATGAAACACAACCAGATCGGCTTTGCCCCGGCATAGGGCTGGAAAACAAATAACAGGAGGATTTGAAAATGAAAAAAATTGAAAATACCGCTTTGCAGATGATTGCCGAGGCTTCCCGGTGTCCAGACTACGGCCCCGATATGGTTAAATCGCTGATGAAAAAGCTGGACATGAACGAAAAGGGCTTTGCGCTTTTGATGAATGTTGCCCCATCCACAGTGCGTCTTTGGACCAGCGGAGCTGCACAGCCCTGCGGCACAGCAAAACGCCTCATGCAGATTTATGAAACCGGTCCGGAGATTGTTGGCAAGATTGCCAGAGGGCAGCTACCGGCAGATGGGAGGGATTGATGAATGACGGAGACAGATAGCCAGCCGATTGCGGAAAATGAGCAGGTCAAAGAGCTGCTTGCTCTCCTAAAAGACAACAATACACCGGGATATGAAGAATTTGCCAAGCTAATCGAGCATGTGACCGGGATGGAGCAGCGTCTTTTGGAGGCAACCGAGGAACTAAAGGCAGTGCGTCAGGAAATGCAGGGATTACAGAACCATTCCCTGAAAGATACTCTCCAAAAGAGCTGTAAAGCTATGGAGATGAATATTTCCGTTATGCGTCACCGTCTTTCCGAACTCAAAGGCCAGATCATAAACGGGTGCAGGAATATCCTTGCCGATTTCAGGGAACGAGGTACTGTTGCTTTGAATGGGATCACACAGTTTTTACATGTCAGACCGGTGTTGGAGTCCATTCAAAGTGCAGCAGAAAAAAGTATGCAGGCCAACAACAGGGCTGTTGCCAGAATTGACGCTTTCAGTACGGAATATCACGAAATGGAGCGGCATCTCAAAAATATGGGCCGTGCTATTCAAGGAAAACCTGCGGAGACAGACGCAAAAGAAAATGGAAAGATTGCCAGGGTGTTCAAAGGTGCTTTCAAAGTGGAGGGCGCTCTTATATCCTCCATTAACCGTAATGCGGAGTGGGCACTTAATACCCTTGCCCGGTTGGAACAGACTGCGGAAAGGCGCCCTTCTGTTTTGGAAGCAATGCGGGAACAGGCAGCAAAAACGGAACCGGCAAAAAAGCAGCCGGCATCTTCCCATGATAAGGAAAGCCGGTAATTGTCAGGTTCACATGAAAGGAGGAATTTGATTGAATCAGGAACCACTACCGCAGATTCATTTGATCCGTGATACAGACTTATCCATCTTTGCGTATGAGCTCCATATTTTTGCCGGAGATTTTCTTAGGGAATGCGAATTTAATATGCGTTCTCTGGCGACAAATACCGGGGCTGATTCCATTGCCATCATGGAGAAAAATCACATGTGGCTTTCCGACGCTTTGTTTGCTTATTGTTCTACGGCGGATCTTCATCAAATGATCTCAACAACGGAGTTTATCGGAGCGAGGGTTTTCCTGTTTCATACGGATCGCAGAGAGGGCGGTCACTTGTACGGAGATGTCCTGATGATGGATTTAGACACGCTGCGGCAGGATATAAAAAGAAATATCCTCTATCCCTGCGGCGTCAATGTCGAACGCAAAGATGGTTCAGCGGCTACGGTCAGCCTGAAAGAATGGACTGAAATGGAGCTTTACGAAAAAGATGCTCTGAAAAGTTGGGGATTTTCTTATGCCCCGAATCAAGTTACGGAATGGCAGTACCACTATTCCACGATGTTCAGACAGTGGATGGATCAGGCATTTCGTTATATGCCCCAGGATTTAGAAGAACGCCTGAATATGCAATATATGGAGGCAGCCCAGAACCCGGATATGGATAAGTACCGCATACCACAGGGAACGGCAAAACAGATGCTTCTTTATGACGAAGCCCCTGTGTATCGCCTTCTTCCATCCGGTTCGGAGAAAATTGCGCCCATTGCGGCAGTCTCTACGGGCCTGTGGTATGAAAATTACCGGGAGTTTGCCATTGCACCGGAGGATTTAGGCGCTCTGGACAAACTGATCCGCAGGGAAACTGACCGGCTCACAGGAAACCTCCCACAACTTCTCAAAAACGAAGAACGCCGCCCTGCCCCGGAGCGATAAGAATTCTACACAGACTGGAGGTGATGAAGATTGGCAGGAGTGCATGAAGATTTCGGCGAAAAGATCGGCGGTGCGAAAAAAGACCTGTGGAAAGACCGCGGGCTGTATGCGGATGATCTGGAAGCCATGAATGAGCGCGAAGCCGAAAAATTTGTGAAAAAGGATAATGTCTGGAAAAAGCCGGACTATGCAGCCATGCTGGAGGAAGGGATTCCTCTTGGCGTGGTCTATTTTATCAAAAAAGCGAGGGACGGCTTAAACGCTTCCCCTCAGTATTACCGCACGGATGACACCCCGGAAAAACGGACCGCGAGACAAAAGGAATATATAAAAACAGTCCGGGAATTGCAGACAGTGCTTTCAGATGTCCGTACTGTGGAGGATGCCATAAGAGCCTATGACCGCTTTTTCGCTGACAATGGATACTTAGAAAAGGTACAGGGCTGGGGAAGCGGAATCCATTACCGGGCAACGAAAAAGGGACAGGACAATCCCGTGATCACAAACAAATTGTCCAATACCATGCTGATCCGCTCGGCTGAATATTTTGAGCGCAACTTTGCTCAGAAAGCAAAAAAGGAACAGTTTTGTGTTTCCAAAGAGCAGAAAATACCGAAAGGTTATGCGATCCACTTCAACGACGGGAAACAGACCTATTCTAAAAATGGGGACTGGAAACCCGGTACCTACTATGTGACAAAAGGCTATTCGATCCTGCGGACCAATTTTGAGACCAAAGAAGCTGCCCTGAAATGGGTGCAGGAACTTGCCAAAGGCAGGAACAAAAACGGAAAGATCCGTTTTGTCCCTCCACAGCTTGCCCATGTCAAACGTACCGGACCGGATTATCGGAATGGCGTGGAGATCACCGGACAGCATTATCTTGATACCTTTGGGTTCCGCGGCGGTGAGTTTGGAAACTGGATGAACCAGAACGACCGGCAGACCTCCCTTAACATGGGATTTGAAGCACTAAAGGATCTGGCGTCAGCCCTTAAGATCAGCGATAAAGATATTGCTTATCAGGGAACACTTGCTATCGCTTTTGGTGCAAGAGGCAGTGGCAATGCTGCAGCTCATTATGAACCTTTGCGTACAGTCATCAATCTTACAAAAATGCACGGGGCCGGTTCCCTGGCACATGAATGGTGGCATGGACTTGACGATTATCTTGGTACAAAGATGGGAGCAAAAGGGATGCTGTCAGAACAGCCCCACCTCTATGCGCCGTTCCAAAAACTCATTGACACCATGAAGTATAAACCGGAAACACCGGAACAGGCAGCAAAGCGCACGGAAGCACAAACAGAACGCACCCGGAAAAATGCGGCAAGCTGGCTGGATTCCTCGGTTCTTGCCTCCCTGAAACGGTATGGCAATGAGGAACAGATGGAAACCTACGCAGTCTTGCGGGAAGCATTTTTGTCCGGCGAACCCGGCTCTGTGGAACAGATCAGCGCATTTAAGAAGAATGTTACCGGCCGGGTAATTCCCAAAAGTGAACGGGAACGGCTGGAAATTTTTGAGCGTATGCTTTCCGGGATGCAGGCGCAGGAAGCTCCGCAGATTGGACGGACGGAAACTGATTTTTACCGTAATTCGGTACGCATGGGAAAAGAATGTGAAAAAGACGGCGGTTATTGGGACAGCAATGTGGAAATGACAGCCAGAGCCTTTGCCTGTTATATCAAGGACAAACTGCCCTACACATCGGATTATCTGGCAGGCCATGCCGACTGTGCCCTTACCCTGGTTTCCGGTAAAGACGGAGAAATGGAGGTATTGAAAGCCTTCCCTGTGGGGGAAGAACGCCGTGCAATCAACGCTGTTTTTGACGAGATCATTCAGGATTTGAAACGGGAACAGCTATTGACCCATGCCGATGTAACGCTTCCCCTCTCTGTTTCTGAACTTCGTGAGGCGGCGGACGGGCAGCTATCCATGTTCGGCGTCGGCCGTCCTTCCGTGATGGATCAGCTTGCGGCAAACAGGCCGGCAGATAAAAAATCACCGGCACAGACGTTTTCCAGAAAAAACCACGAGCCGGAAATATAGCAGGAGGTGAACAGCATTTTGGAAGAAAATAAAGATTATCATGCCTACCGGTATGGCGACCACTTGACGCCGGGATTGGAGCTTAAAATTGAGCACAGCGTAGTTTGTGAAAATGTGGATATTTCTACACTGATCACAATGGGAACAGATAGCCTGGAAGCCATGCGCCAGGGAAGTATCGACGGGGAGCAGAAAGCCTATGAAATCGTGGTGGCTGCCGCAAAACAGTGGGAACAGCAGGCAGCGGCAACACAGACGATCAACCGGGCTTTGGAATATCTTCGTACACCTGAGATTGAACATACCGGCAATCAGTGGAAAGACACCGATAACTGGAGGGCGGATCAGAAAATCAGCAACCGGGTCTATCAGATGACCTGCAGTATTTGGGAAGATACGAAATATGACAGGGAAACAAAACAGAGTATTCCGGTTGCCTGGTATGTGACATGGGAAGTCCGTATTCATTCCCCGAAGCAGGGATATGGAGAAAAGATTGCCGGACAAAACCAGAAACGATATACAGATAAGAATGCAGCCATAAAATACCTGGACGGGCGGAAGAAAGCCTATTCCCATTTATTCACGGAAATTTCCCCGCCAATTCCGAAAGAATATGAGCGTCATTTTATGGTTCATGGCACTCTCTTACCTGGTTATACGGTTGAAGGACTGGAACAGACCAAAACGGAACATGCCGCCGCCGAGGTTTCGGAGGGCGGTATTTTTACGCCCCAAAACCAGGAGAAGCCTTCCGTCCTGGGGAAGCTCTCTGTGGCAAAAACCCAGGAAAAAACGCCAGCCGCTCCCGGTATGGCAATGAAAAAGAAGGAGGATATACAGTTATGAAAGTGTTAATGGTAGAGCCGGGCAAGTCCCCTTATGCTGCGGAGATTGAAAGCGGTCTGAAATCTTTGCAGGCGGCAGTGGGTGGAGACATTCAGGCGGTCTATCCGTATGAGGACCCGGTGGCTCTGATCTGCAATGATGAAGGCAAGCTGATGGGACTGCCTCTGAACCGGGCTCTCTTTGATGATGACGGCCACGTTTATGATATTGTGTCCGGGAATTTTCTGATCGTTGGTCTTGGCGAGGAAGATTTTACAGACCTTTCCCCGGACTTGATGGAGAAATACGGGGAGCAGTTCAAGTACCCTGAAAAATTTGCAAGGATTGCCGGCGAGATCATTGCAGTCAAGCAGCCTGCAACCAATGAACACCGGGAAAAACCGATGATGCACCATTCCGGCCCGGATTTGTAGAAAGAAAGGAGCCAATTATGTTAATGGCAGTAAATGAACCTTATGCCCTTATGGTGCAGCCGGACGATATTCTGATCTCTCCCCGTGAGGTAGATGAACATTTTGGGACGATGGTATGCTTCCATCCCCGCTATGCGCTGGGCGACCATCACAACTATATGGACAAAGACGACTTCCTGCGGGAAATGTATTTAGATACCGTAGGACATGATGAAGCCGGCATGAAACGCTATGAACGGATGGTAAACATTGTAAGCAGCCGTTTCCGGCATGGACCAAAGACAGAGGAACGGGCGATCGATGAAGCAATGCAGAAAGTAATTTCGGAAAAGTATCTGATGCTCCCCCTCTATCTCTACGACCACTCAGGTCTTGCCATGAGTACAGAAAGTTTCTCAGGCAGGGCCCCTCATGCAGAATGGGACAGCGGACAGGTCGGCTGGATCTATGTTTCCAAAGAAGATGCCCTAAAGGAATTTGACGCTGACAAGATGACCGGCGCCATCCGGCAGAAAGCGGACGCACTGATGCGCAGTGAAGTCGCCGCTTACGATTCCTATCTGCATGGCGAATGTTATGGGTTTGAGCTTTATAAAAACGGGGAGCTGTCGGATAGCTGCTGGGGCTTTATGGGTAACTTTTCCGATGTGTTGAAAGATATGGCGGAATACCTCCCGGATGAGTGCAAAGGGATGGTCGATCATCTGGAGGAACAGGAACGCCCGGCTACGATCATCAAGACGCTTTTGAAACATGCTAAAATTCAGGTCGATCAGGCAGCAAAAGCCTTTGAACACGCTTCCCGACAGCAGGTTCTTGGGGAAAGCCGGTAAAAAGTTATTTCCATATTATAAATACCGATTTTATCAGAAAGGAGGATGCTCTTGCAGGAAGATCTCGAACAACGAACGGTTTCTGTTTCTATACAGGCAGCAAAACTGTCAGGGCGGGTACTGCGTGCGGCTATTGCTGCGGTACTCCAAAAGATGGAACAGGAACGCACAATGCCAAAAGTCGGGCGCAACAGCATGAAGCGGCTGACTTATAAAGACCCCGGAGCCAATACCATTGAAGTTTCAGGGCGAATCCGCTCTTTTGAACGGTATGCCAGGAAACATCAGGTACGCTACCATATAGAAAAGGAACTTGGGACCGATCCCCCAAAATGGACGGTATATTTCAAGGCAAACCAGGCGGATGCACTGACGGCAGCTTTTAAGGAATATACGAAGAAAGACCTTACACGCAGCACCAGACCGTCGCTGCTTACACAGCTTCATAAGTTCAAAGAACTGGCGCAGTCGCTTGGCCGTGACCGTGTAAAGAACAAAGAACACGGAGGACCGGAACGATGAAGATTGATGCAGAAACACTGAAAAAACAGGTCATTCTCCATCTGCCTTATATTCTGTTCCTTCTGGTATTTGCCAAGCTGGGCGAGGCGGTGCGTCTGGCTCCCGGAGCAGACGCTTCCCAAAAGCTGTTAGGACTGTCCGAAGGCTTTGCCCTTGCGTTTCAGAGTATGTGGCCGGGAGCGGCAATGGACTGGCTGATTGGTTTATGCGGTGCAGCCATTATGCGGCTGGCAGTCTATCTTAGAGGGAAAGACGCTAAGAAATACCGCAAAAATGTGGAATATGGTTCTGCAAGATGGGGAAATAAAGCCGATATTGCCCCATTTATGGACCCAAAGCCGGAAAACAATATCATTCTTACCCAAAGTGAAGGACTGATGTTAAACGGACGGCCCAAAAATCCGGCCAATGCAAGAAATAAAAATGTACTGGTAGTCGGAGGATCAGGTTCGGGAAAAACGCGCTTTTTCATCAAGCCCAATCTGATGCAAATGCACAGTTCCTACGTCGTCACCGATCCGAAAGGTACAGTCCTTGTGGAATGCGGAAAGATGTTGCAGCGAGGCACACCAAAGCTGGACAAGGACGGAAAGCCTATGCGTAATGAAAAAGGAAAGATTATCTATGAGCCCTATAAAATACGGGTATTCAATACGATCAATTTTCAGAAAAGTATGCACTTTAACCCATTCGCCTACATTCATTCCGAGAAAGATATTCTGAAGATCGTCACTACCCTGATCGCCAATACCAAAGGCGAAGGAAAAGCCGGAGACGATTTCTGGGTCAAAGCAGAAACCTTGCTTTATACGGCACTGATCGGATATATCTACTATGAAGCTCCGGTAAACGAACAGAATTTTGCCACACTGGTAGAAATGCTGAACGCAATGGAGGTCCGTGAGGATGACGAGTCATTCAAAAATGCCGTTGACCTTCTCTTTGACGCTCTGGAACAGAAAGACCCGGATCATTTTGCCCTGCGTCAATATAAAAAATATAAGCTCGCTGCCGGTGATATATGCTCTAAGTGACTTCTTAATCATGATTTTGTCATGGTTAGTGAAGCAATCACTTAGAGCATTTTTGTTTCAGGAGGTACAGCCATGAGAAATGAAAAAATTACCCCACTGTACGAGCGCCTGAGCCGGGACGATGAGTTACAGGGCGAGAGCAACTCCATATCCAACCAAAAACAGATGTTAGAGGATTTTGCCCGCCGGAATGGGCTGCCCAACCCTACGCACTTTACCGATGATGGTATCTCAGGCACTCGTTTTGACCGCCCCGGATTTTTGGCGATGATGGAGGAAGTGGAGGCAGGGCGTGTAGAGGCAATCGTCATCAAGGACATGAGCCGGTTAGGACGCGACTATCTGAAGGTCGGTCAAGTTATGGAGGTTTTGCGGCAGCGTGGTGTTCGTCTGATTGCCATCAACGACGGTGTAGACAGTCTGAAAGGTGATGACGATTTTACCCCGTTCCGCAACATCATGAATGAATTTTACGCCCGTGATACCAGCCGGAAAATCCGCTCTGTGTTTAAGTCAAAAGGCATGAGTGGTAAGCACCTGACAGGCACCGTGATTTACGGCTACTTGTGGGATGAAAAGCGGGAACATTGGCTGGTAGATGAGGAAGCCGCCGAAGTGGTACGCCGTATCTTTTCCCTCACGCTGGAGGGATATGGGCCTTATCAGATCGCTTGCAAGTTGTCCGCAGACCGGATTGAAATTCCTGTCGTACACCTTGCCCGATTCAACGAAGGTGTGAACCGTTCAAAGCCGGTCAAAGACCCCTATGGATGGGGATCATCTACCATCGTGAACATTTTGAAAAAGCGAGAGTATTTAGGGCACACCATCAATTTCAAGACCCGCAAGCACTTTAAGGACAAGAAAAGCCACTATGTTTCTGAGGACGAATGGACGATCTTTGAGAATACCCATGAAGCCATTATCGACCAGCAGACCTTTGATTTGACGCAGAAAATCCGTAGCAATGTACGGCGTTATCCAAACGGCTGGGGCGAAGCGGCTCCCCTCACAGGCTTGCTCTATTGTGCCGATTGCGGCGGCAAGATGTATGTCCACCGCACCAACAATGGCAGGCGGATTTCTCAATATACCTGTTCCAATTATACCAAAGTTCCGTGTGGGACACTATGCCCTACACAACACCGTATCAATGAGAGTGCTGTCCTGACATTGGTTTCCGACACGCTCCGGGCTATCGCTGAATATTCGAGAAATGACCGGACGGAATTTATTCACACTGTTCAGGAGACGCAGGTTGCTCAACAGAGTGCCGATATATCGAAAAAGCGCAGGCGTCTGGCTGCTGCCCAAAAGAGAGCCGGAGAACTGGAAAAACTGATTTGCAAAATCTATGAGGACAACGCCCTCGGCAAGCTGCCGGATGCACGATATAGGGCACTTGATGCACAGTATGCCAAAGAGCAGGACGCACTTGAGATTGAAATTGCAGAGCTGGAAAAGGCTGTTACCGGCTACGAGCAAAGCCAGAAATCCGCAGAGAAATTTATAGCCCTAATTGATAAGTATGAGAATTTTGACACTCTGACAAACACCATGCTCAATGAGTTTGTAGAGAAAATCCTTGTCCACGAACGCGCCCGAAAAGGCAGCCAGGACACCACGCAGGAAATTGAAATCTACTTCAATTTTTTAGGGCGCTATATCCCACCATCCTTACAGCCGGTTCCTTTAACCCCGGAGGAACAGGAAGAACTGCAGAAAAAAGAAGAACGCAAGGACAGGCTTCATCAGAATTATTTGAAGCGGAAAGCCAGCGGCGCACAGAAACAGTATGAGGACAAAATCAAGGCGAAGAAAAAAGCGGAAATGGACGCTAAGAAAGCCCTGATCCGGGCTGAGGATATGAATAAAGGTGTTTTTTCTACTGTCGGGCAGCTACCAAAAGAAGAACCGCGCAAAGGCGGCATAGCAGCCAGCGCAGCAGTCTAATCATCACGGAGCAAAGGAGAATGAATATGAGTAAGTTGACTTACATTCGTTGTGGAGATTATGATATACCCAACCTAAAACTTTCTGAACAGCCGGAAACTTCTATTGGCAAGTACGGCAGAATGCGAAAATCCTACCTAAAGGAACATCGCCCCATTCTCTACAACCATCTGCTGATGAGCGAGAAGCTGTATCCACACCTGATAGAGATTGACCGGACAGCGCAGGAGCGTGTGGACACTATGTTGCCTCACATGATGGAGACTGCGGGTGTCACGGAAGAACTGAAAGCCTGTGACCCTATGCGTTGGGTGGGGCTGATGAACACATTAACGGCACAGATTGAGGAAATTTTAATCAGGGAACTGATTTGCAGCTGAATGGGAGGTGCGGGAAATGCTGACCTTTGAAAAGATTTTGAAAGTGTTTCAGGCATATCTGGATGATGATCCACTGTATGAGGTGGTTCAGACCAGCCACGGTTATACATTGATGGCATGGGAACCCCACCGGAATGACTGGTACAGCGCTGAAATACAGAAAACCCCGGAGGATTTACGGAATGCTTTGTTGGGTACATACGCCAACTTTCTGGAAGATAAGATTACTGGAAATGACCGTGACCTGACTGTGACAGAAACCGGAGAAATCCAACAGAGGTGTCGGGAACTTTTGGAAAAGTGCCGGGAACCTTGATATAGAAATGCCAGAAGGAGGCCGCGATTATGCGTCCTCCTTCTGCTTCGCAGTCTGTTCCATTTTGAGCGCCCCGTCTATGGCACCTTCGATAATCGGCAGGTATTCTTCAGGGCAAAGCTTCAGCTTGTGGCTGACCCGTTGCCGCTGTTCGCTTTCTTCTCGCATAATCTCCGGGTTAAAATACCGTTCCACGGGAAGTCCGCAGACCTTAATCAACTGGATCATCACAGGCAGGCTCGGAATCGCACCTTGATTCTCAATGTTGGCAAGATACCGCCATTCAATCCCAACCATTTCTGCCAATGTTTTTCGTGCCAGACGCTTTGCCTCTCGTGCAGCTTTGACATCTGCGCCGAAGGTTTCAAAACCGGGACAATCTTCAACTTTCGCCATATAACATCACCCAGTTACATTGTATAATTCATACTTTGCCCGTGAAATGTTGCTATATGCAGGTTGGTTGAAGTTTATAATTCATATTTCCTTCCTTGCATTGTTCGAGAAAGAGAACTATAATGTACTCTGTGGAGGTGCGAAATGGACTATATGACATTGAAAGAGGCCGCCGAAAAGTGGGGCGTGACACCTCGTAGAGTAAATTACTATTGCGCTGCTGGGCGTATCCCCGGCGCTGTAAAGATGGCTGGTGTTTGGCTGATCCCAAAGAACGCAGAAAAGCCGATTGACGGAAGGACAAAACAAGGGAAGGGGTTGCACCATGAATAAAATCCTGATTATAGATGATGACAGAGAACTGTGCGCTTTGATTAAACGTAGCGTACAAGCAGAAAACATAGAAGCTGATTTTTGTAATACCGGAAAAGAGGGCTTACAAAAATTAAGAGAGCAGGAGTATCAGCTTGTGGTGCTGGATGTGATGATGCCTGGTATGGATGGCTTTGAAACGCTGGAAGAAATCCGCAAAGAGAACAGTCTGCCGATTTTGATGTTCACATCTAAAAATGACAGCATTTCTAAAGTACGGGGCTTACGGGCCGGCGCGGACGATTATCTTACAAAACCGTTTGATATGGATGAACTGATTGCCCGCATTGCGTCCCTCATTCGCCGCTACACCCGTTTTAATCATCAAGCCGGAGCTGTGCAAAAACTGGATTTTGATGGATTGCAGATTGACCTTGAAAATCGTTCTGTTACTACATCAAACGGCACTTTTGAACTGCCCCCAAAGGAATTTGATTTGCTCCTGTACTGTGCAAAACATCAAGGGAAAATTTTGACCAAACAGCAGATTTATGAGGAAGTATGGGGCGAAGAATATTTCTATGATGATAGTAACATTATGGCGATTATCAGCCGACTTCGTAAAAAATTAGAAGTCAATCCTTCAAGCCCAAAGTATATACAAACGGTCAAAGGGATTGGCTACCGGTTTAATAAGGAGGTGTAGTCAGCATGGAAATTATCGTATTCTTGTCCATTGTGATTGCTGTTGTGGCTGTATTGACTTCCATCGTTCTCGTTCGGCGTGTAAAAAAACAAATAGCAGAAATGACCGATGCGCTGGTTGATGTGAAAAACGGAAATGGCAACCGGCGTATTCTATCTGCAACAAATGAACTGACAGCACCTCTTGCCTATGAAATCAACGAGATCGTTGTGGCCTATGAAAGCAGACTTTCAACTGTACGGCAGACAGAAGAAACCAACCGCCAGCTTATGACGAGCCTTTCACATGATGTGCGAACGCCCCTTACTACTCTGATTGGGTATCTTGACGCTGCACACAAAGGACTGGTCACAGGAAAAGACCGGGATGATTATATTGAAACCGCCCGCCGGAAAGCCCATGATCTGAAAGAATATATTGATGTACTCTTTGACTGGTTCAAGTTAAATTCAAACGAGTTTACTTTGGAAATCCAGAGCGTTGAGGCCGCAGAGCTGACAAGAAATATTCTCATTGACTGGATACCGATTTTTGAGGATAAACAGGTTGAGTATGACATCGATATTCCCGAACAGCCTGTCCGGGTAAGATTGGATATGGACAGCTATATGAGGATTGTCAATAATCTCATTCAAAATGTAATCGCTCACAGCCATGCAGACAAAATCAAAATTGCCCTGTCAAAGAAGGGAAATAACATGGAGCTGCTGCTGGCGGATAATGGAGTGGGAATTGAGAAGGAAGATTTGAAACACATTTTTGAACGGCTCTATAAGTGTGACAAAGGACGGTCTGAAAAAGGAAGCGGTCTTGGTCTTTCTATTGTCCATCAGCTTGTAGAAAAGATGGGTGGGAGTATAACAGTTGAAAGTTTGCCGGGAAAAGGAACTGAATTTATGTTGCTTTTTCCTTTGGAGAGTTAAGCGGGCTCCCGTCTTTATGGCGGGAGCCTTTGTCATTTTACTGGATTTCAAATTGCAAGGTTAATGCAAGGTTGCGGCAAGGTTAATGCAAGGTTGGCATGATAGAATACCTTACAGAACAGGAGGTTTTGAATATGGATTCAAATTATATTATTGAAACAAAAAATCTGACAAAGCAATACGGCTCACAAAAGAGTGTGGCTGCCTTAAATATTCATGTGAAGCGTGGGAGAATTTACGGTCTGCTGGGCAGAAACGGAGCCGGAAAAACCACTACCATGAAAATGCTGTTGGGCTTAACGAATCCGACTTCCGGGGAGGTCAAAATCTGGGGAAAGTCTTTGCAAGGGAATGAAAAGAAGCTGTTGCCCCGTATCGGAAGCCTGATTGAGTCCCCCGGTTTTTATCCCAATCTGACCGGCACAGAGAACCTGCGTATCTTTGCTACTCTGCGGGGCGTACCAAACAATCATGCCATCAAAGATGCTCTGGATCTGGTAGGACTGCCCTACAAAGATAAAAAGCTCTTTTCACAGTATTCTCTTGGTATGAAGCAGCGGCTTGCCATCGCCCTTGCCGTTATGCACGATCCGGAGCTTTTGATTTTGGATGAGCCGATCAACGGCCTCGATCCCATCGGTATTGCAGAAGTACGTTCCTTTATTCGTGAGCTTTGTGACGCGCGAGGAAAAACCATTTTGATTTCCAGTCACATTCTTTCGGAGATTTCCTTGCTGGCTGACGATATTGGAATTATCGACCACGGCGCATTGCTGGAAGAAGAAAGCCTTGCTGAGCTGGAGCAAAAAAGCAGTAAGCATATCCGTTTTACGCTTTCGGATACTGCACAGGCGGCAAGAATTTTGGAACGCAATTTCCATGAAAACCATTTTTCCATACAGGACGACCATAATCTGCGCCTGCACAACCTGGATCTGCCTGTGGGTAAAATTGTAACTGCCTTTGTAGAAAACGGATTGGAGGTATCAGAAGCACATACCTGTGAAGAAAGTCTTGAAGATTACTTCAAGCGTGTGACAGGGGGCGAAGGAATTGCTTAAACTAATCAAATGCGAATTTTTGAAATTGAAACGGAAGAAATTTATTCCGCTGATTATTCTGGCTGCTTTCCTGTTTCCAATCCCGCTGACTTATCTGATGACAACGCCCTCTATGATGGAGCGATATACGGATCGGGCAGATGCTTTCGATGGACTATTTAACATGGTGTTGGGATATGGTATCCAGTTTTTACTGCCCTGCATTATTGGAGTGATTGCCGCTATCCTGTTCTTTATGGAACGCGACAACGATACATTCAAAAATCTGCGTACAATTCCCGTAACCAGCACGCAAATGGTGCTTGCAAAGATTATTGTCCTCTTTCTTTTTGGAATTGTTTTTTGTGTGGCTTCTACCATTGCAACAATTCTTTGCGGAATTGGAACATTAGAAGTTTATGGAATTGGTTATAAGCTGTTTTTGGCGGTTGAAACGGGGATCTTCATTACGGCAGGAACACTCCCGTTGATTGTCCTTGTTGTCTTTTTCAGTAAGACCTATGTTTTTTCCATTTTGTTGTGTGTCTTTTACAGCGTTCTGAACATGAGTGCTACGGCATTGTTTGACACACTGCCTAAAACTATGTTATGGCTTCTGCCCACGCCACTGACTACATTTTGGAGTGCGGGAGATATGGCGGCTCATGGAATAAAAATGGACTTGGAGCAAATGACAGGGCTAATTCCCTCAACATTTCAAGTTGTATTCATTCTTGGGATCATGGCATTGGTTTCGTTCTTACTGATTGACAGATTATATAAGCAGAGGGGGGAATAAACATGGTTCGCATTGTAAAAACAGAATTTTATAAATTGAAAAGGTATCATATCCTTTGGGCGGGCGTTGCACTCATGCTCCTATCCGTCCTGCTGACCTTGTTTACCTCTATGGCGAATGATGGTTCCGTTTGGGATTTTGCCTATCTTACAGAACAGGTCATCAAAAACAATATGTCCATGATTTTTCCGATGTGTATCAGCCTAATTGCTGGATATATGATTTCTCGTGAGCAGACGGATGACACATTGAAAAATATTCTGACTGTGCCGATCTCTTTTAAGAAACTGTTGACCGGAAAATTGATTGTGTGCGGCGTATTGTCTATTATTTTCGGGCTGATATGCAGTCTGTTTACAATCATAGCAGAAATGATTGTGGGATTTCCCGGCTTTGAGATTTCCTTAGCTCTAAAAGCAGCCTTGCAGATTACTGCAGTTAATTTCTTTTTATATCTTGCGGTTCTGCCGATTATCGCTCTTACTTGTCGGAGGGCAGGCAGCTTTTTAGTCGGTGTAATCATTGCTTTTGTCTATGGATATGGAGGGATGTTTGCCGCAGGAAATATGACATTAGCAAACCTTTATCCGATTACCGCAAGTCTTGGAATGGTAGGCTACCGCAGCTATGATACCGCAGTCAACTGGAATATCGGAACCTGTTCTTGCAGTCTTGCGCTTGCTGTCGTTATTTCTGCCATCTTGATTTTGTGCATGAAAGAACGAGAAGCAACCCAAACAAAGAAAAAGGCCAAAAAGGTAGCTCCAAAGAAAGGCTGGTGATGATTTTATGAAGAAAATAGTTTTAGCATTAACATTCGTCCTTGTGGGAAGTTTTATGCTTGCTGGCTGTTCAAAAGATGAAATTCTCAATCATTACAATAACATTGTTCAATCTGCGGGCTCCATAGAACTGACAGGGAAATCGTCACTGCAAGGGGAAAAAGAAAAAGGAATTGATGATTATACAGGGACTTATACGGCTGATTATGCGAACTTTTCAGGTACAGAGTATTTGTTCGGAGGAACTTCCATAAAGAGAGAAGCCGGTAAGGAGCTGTCCATTGATTGCACCTTGGAGATTACGGAAGGTACTGCAAAAGTATTTTGGATTTCTGGATCTGATGAAGCAGTCACGTTGATTGAAGCAACCGGAACTTATAGTGACACAATTACACTTCCTGATGGTGGAAATTATATTGGCATTGAATGTGAGAATTTCACTGGAAACATTGAATTAAATATTGAATAATACTCTGCCGGGCGACGGCAAAAGAAAAAAAGCCGTCGCAGAGCAGACACATTTTCACGCGCCTATGAAACGGCGGCTTTGATTTTCAGAGCCGCCGTTTCTTTGCGTTTACACAATCCTATGACGACTTGCAGGGACACGGTAGCCGATAGGAGGTTAATTTGCCGTGTCCTTTTCTCTTTTTCGCAGTATCCATGATCGGCACCAGTTAAAAAAAGCCTGTTCCCAGCAGCGGAGCAATGCGGTCAGAAGTATGCACTATACCATGTAACTAAACAGCAAAATATACTCTATTACGCTCGTATGGCTTTATGCCGTCCGGGCGTTTTTTTGTCCCTATGGAGCCGGAACATCGGGTCAGCATGGCCCGAACTTTATCCCCGGTGCCGTTCTCCGCCGCCCCATTCAGATTTTCCCGAAAAAATCTGAATGGAGGAAAGGCAGATGGAAGTTACCATCAATTATAACGGACAAGCTGTGGCCGTGGAGGTCACGCTGGAAGTCTATGAATTTCTTGACCTGGCCGATCACAAAACGGAGAACCTGTTCCATGAACAGCGGCGGCATTGGGATGGCCGGGAGTTTGACGAGTACATCATTACCACCGAGGGTGTAGGGGTCTACGGCGAAACGCCGGAGGAATACCTTTGCCGCATGGAAACGCTGCATGAGCTGATGGCTGTTCTGGACACCTGTACCGAGGCCCAGCGCCGCCGGTTCCTGCTCTATGCGCTTGACGGGCTGAGCCTTGCAGAGATCGGTGTGCTGTGCGGCTGCTCCAAAGTGGCTGTTTATCAAAGTGTGGAGGCGGTCAGAAAAAAATTTATAAATTTCTTTGAGAACAGGCTTAACGAATGACCTGTTTTCGGGCTACCAAGTGAAAGGGATTATTTCCCTTATCTCAGCGAGGGGCGGACAGCGGACAAGCTGCCCGCCTCTCCGATTTTCAGGAGGTAAGCCTATGAAAACAATCAATCTGCGGTGGATGTATCCCCACTACCGGCATGACGAGTTTGTGGATGTTACGGACGAGGTATGGGCAGCGATGTATCAGGCCAAGCGGGAGATGGAGAACTATGAGCGTCGGAAAGTCTACCACCGCGCCTACTACTCTCTGGACGCATACAGCTGGCTGGAAAATTACGCACTGGAACACAGCAGATCGCCGGAAGATATTTTGCTGGAACGAGAAGAAATGACCACCCGCCTATACCTGATTGCAGCTCTGCCGGTGGCTCTGGCTCATGCCACTCCGACACAGGCCCGCCGAGTTCACGCCTACTACATTGCCGGTATCAAGCAGCCGGAAATCTCCCGGAGAGAGGGCGTCCACAGCAGCAAGGTCAGCGTTTCCATCCGTCGGGGGCTGCGGAATATGCGCCGCTGCTATGATGACCTTTTTCAAACAGAGTGAGGCGTGCCTATGCAGACCATCAATCTCAAACAATATTATCCATTTTGCAAAGAGGACATTTTTGTGGAGGTGTCCGATGAGATCGTCGAAGCGTTTCTTCTGGACAAGAGAGTCGAGGCCGCCAGAGATCGCAAGATGTTCCGGTATAAGGCGTTTTATTCCCTCGATTGTAACGATGGAATCGAAAATGCCGCCATCGGCTGGGCGCAGCCATCGCCGGAGGACTACCTGATAGAAAAAGAAGAATTAGCCGAATACGAAGAACTGATACGGCGATTGTATGAAGCCATTTCCTCCCTGCCGCCTATGCAGGCTCGCCGTGTCCACGCCCGCTATATGCTGGGTATGAAAGTGAAAGATATTGCCGCAATGGAGGGTATCACGCCATCACAGGCGGGAAAATCCATCCACGCTGCACTGCGGAGGCTGCGCCGGTACTTTGCTCGACAGAAATGGACGGTCAATCTATGAGTATTTCCAAAGAAAAAAGGTGCCTGACATGAACGAAAAAATTACAGCCCACCCCCAAAAAGAAGAACGGGAGAAAGTCCTGAAGGAAATCCGGCAGCTTGAGAACCGCCAGAAGATTTTGGAGAACAAGCAGCGTAACGAGGAACGCAAGGCCCGCACCCGCCGCCTGATTGAGCGCGGAGCCATTTTGGAGGGCATTTTCCCTCTGGCCCCCGACCTTTCCGGCGTAGAGGTCAAAGCATTCCTGATTGCCCTGTCCCATCTTCCGGGGGCGGCGGAACTGGCCGCAAAACTGCCGAAATCCGGGGACAAGCCGTAAGTCCCTTGTTTACAAGGGCGCACTTATACACCGTTGCCGGTGTCGTGCGCCCTGCCGGGGGCTGTTGCGTACTTCGTCCGCGATGGGGAGCTACACTCCCCAAACCCCTTGTGCGCCCCGCGCAGCCAAACACCCGCTTCGCGTCTGTTCGGCTCCACGGAGCCTGAAATATCCCCGCCGAAAGGAGGTGCCACCCATAGATTTTTGTCATTTTCCCGTCAGTATCATCAAGCGCAGCGAGGGCCGTTCCGCTGTTGCCGCAGCCGCCTACCGAAGCGGAACCAAACTGACGAATGAATGGGACGGCCTGACCCACGATTACACCCGGAAAAGCGGCGTTGTCCATGCGGAAATCATGCTGCCCGCCCACGCCCCGCCGGAGTTTGCAGACCGCTCCACCCTCTGGAACAGTGTGGAGCAGATCGAGAAAGCCAGGGACAGCCAGCTTGCCCGCGAGATCGAGGCGGCTTTGCCCCGCGAACTGTCCAGGGAACAGCAGCTTGCCCTTGTCCGGGCCTATGTGAAGGACAACTTTGTGGACAAGGGGATGTGCGCTGATTTTGCCATCCATGACAAGGAAACCGGCAACCCACATGTTCATATCATGCTGACCGTCCGGCCCCTGAAAGAAAATGGCGCATGGGGCGCGAAGTGCCGCAAGGCATACGACCTGGACGAAAACGGCCAGCGTATCCCGGATGGGAAAGGCGGCTGGAAGAACCACCGGGAGGACACCACCGACTGGAACGACAAAGGGAATGTGGAGATTTGGCGGGCGGCATGGGCGGCTTATACCAACCGGGCATTGGAGGCCGCCGGTCAGCCCGCCCTGGTAGACCACCGCAGCTACAAGCGCCAGGGCATTGATAAAATTCCCTCTGTCCATCTGGGGCCAGCCGCCAGCCAAATGGAAAAGCGCGGCATCCGCACCGACAAGGGCGAAGTAAACCGGCAGATCGCCGCCGACAACAAGCTGCTGAAAGAAATCAAAGCCCGCATTACCCGTCTTTATCGCTGGTCGAACGCCGAAACGGAAAAACCACAAACACAGCAAAGCAGCTTGACAGCTTTGTGGGAGGCCCAGCAGCAGTTGAACGCTCCCCGCACCCGCACCGGCAAAATCCGGGCTTTGCAGGAAAGCGCTGCACTATTCAGCTTTTTGCAGGCAAACGGCATCCAGTCTATGCAGCAGCTTCATGAAAAAATCGCTGATATGAACAGCCGTTACTATGACCTGCGGGGAAAGATCGTCAAGGCTGAGCGCCGGATCGCCACTCTTACCGAACGCGGGGAGATGTGGGAACAGTACAACCAGTACAAGTCCATCCACAAACAGCTTGCCAAAGTAAAGCCGGAAAAGCGGGAACAGTTTGAGCAGCGCCACAGCCGGGAACTGATCCTGTATGACGCAGCAGCCCGGTATCTGAAAGAATTGAAAGACAGCGGCGAGGGGATCACCCCGAAGGCATGGCAGCGGGAGATCGACCAGCTGACCGCCGGAAAGCAGACGGACACGCTTGCCATGAAATCCATGAGGGAGGATTTGAAAGCAGTGGAACGGCTCCGCAAAACCGCCGATCAGCTGTCACGACAGGAAAGGGATAAGTCTCACGACCGGGAGCCGGAGCGGTAAAGGATACTGCATTTTGGCGTACCCCTGTCAAGTGCGTCGCGTTTCACGACATACTTTTGCATACAGAAAAACCGCCGTACAGGTTTCCCCATACGGCGGCAGACTGTTTATTTGCCGAACAAGTCGCTGTGTGTGCCGGTGCGGGCCAGCGTCAGCACCAGAACATCATCCTCTATGCGATAGACAAGCAGCCAGTCCGGGAGAATATGACATTCCCGATGACCTGCCCAATCGCCGGATAGGTCATGGTCACGGTTCTTATCCGGCAGCGGTTCGCCCATCGCCAGCAACGCTACGACCTGCTCCAGCACCTCGATCTTCAAGCCACGCTTGATGGCTCGTTTGTAGTCTTTTTTGAAACTGGTCGTGTATTTGACGGTATATTTGGTTTCTTTCATCTTTTCAGGTCAGCAAATAACTCGTCAAGGTCATTGTAGCCCTTTACAGACGGGTCTTTTGCAATCCTTTCCGCTTCCAGCATGGCAGCAACCGTTTCTTTGTTCGGCTGTTCCAGCCTTACTTCAAAGGGAATGCCGCCTTCACGAAGCGACTGGCGCACAAAGATGTTAAACGCCGTAGTCAGGTTCATGCCAAGTTCAGTAAACAGTGCGTCCGCCTGTGCTTTCAAATCTGCGTCCATGCGGATACTGATGTTTGTGGTATTTCCAGCCATACGATCAACCCCTTTCTGCTGGCAATTATAGTATATGCCATTTGCACGAAGAAAACAATACTTTGCACGAATATTTAATAATAAATTCATTTAAGGAGGTTACCGACTTTATGAAAGAAATCATTTATGAAGAACAATAAGTCTGAATCTATCCCCGTCATGGATTACCGCCAGTACCGCAGAGTGCGGAGGCTGGTGCATGAGTGCTGTAACTACATCGACGGAAACTGTATCGCCCTGGACGATGGGGAGGAATGTGTCTGTGTCCAGTCCATTTCCTATTCCCTGTTGTGCAGGTGGTTTCGGACGGCGGTATTGCCGCAGAATAAGGAACTGGAAACGGCGCTGTTCCACCGGCTGAATGCGAAAAAGTGCGCCGTATGTAGGGCGCTGTTTACCCCCGGTTCCAACCGGGCCAAATACTGCCCGGAATGTGCCGCACGCATGAAGCGGATCAATGCCGCAAAGCGCAAGCGGAAACAACGGGAGAAATGTCACGCTTTAGGGGCTGAAAAACCCTTGTAAATCAAGGCTTTTTTCGAGGGTGTCAAAGGCAGGCTGATAGATTTATCCTCTGACCCCTAAAACGGCCTTAAAATGCGTACAGAATCCCAAGAGAAACCCCAAGGAGGAACCCTATGTCAGACAACCGAAAATATTATTACCTGAAACTCAAAGAAAACTATTTTGACGATGATTCCATCGTGCTGCTGGAAAGTATGCAGGATGGTGTGCTGCATTCCAACATTCTGCTCAAGCTGTATCTGAAATCGCTGAAACATGGTGGACGTCTTCAACTTGACGAGGACATTCCTTACACGGCGCAGATGATCGCCACCATTACCCGCCAGCAGATCGGCACTGTGGAGAGAGCCTTGCAGATCTTTTTGAAGCTGGGTCTTGTGGAGGTGCTGGACAGCGGCACATTCTACATGAGCAACATCGAACTTTTAATCGGCCAGTCCTCTACCGAGGCTGAGCGAAAGCGGGCTGCGAGGCTCCAAAATAAGGCTCTTTCTGCGCCCCGGACAAACGGCGGACATTTGTCCGACATTCGTCCACCAGAGATAGAGATAGAGAAAGAGATAGAGATAAATAGAGAGATAGAGAAGGGACACCCCGCCCCCGCCTATGGCCGTTACCAGAATGTTTTCCTGACGGACGGGGAACTGGCAGACTTACAGGCCAGCTTTCCCACTGTATGGGGCCAGTACATCGAAAAGCTGTCCGAGTACATGGCTTCTACCGGCAAGCGTTATCAGAGCCATGCCGCCACCATCCGGCGCTGGGCCGGTGAGGACGCTAAAAAAACGATCACACCCTCACGCAACCGGGATTACAGCGTAAAGGAGGATGAAACTGTATGATTAAGATTACCGCAGAAATCCGGGCGTTCATCGACAAGGCAGCTGCTGGTGCGGAACTGGCTGAGGGCGAGTATATAGATCCGTCAGACGGTCTCATTCACTGTAAGAAATGCGGCGGCCAGAGGCAGACCGTTGTGCCATGCTTTGGGAAATCCGGCTACTTTATGCCACGCTGCATCTGCCAGTGCCAGCAGGAGGCTGAGGAGCAGCGCAAGGCTGCTGAAGAACGGCAGCGCCGCATGGAGCGTATCAAACGCCGAAAGGCACAGGGTTTGCAAGACCGCTATCTCTATGACTACACCTTTGCCAACGACAACGGCAAAAACCCATTGATGGACAAGGCCCGCGCCTATGTGGAGAACTGGAAGGAGGCATATAAAAACAACACCGGCCTGCTGTTGTTCGGGGATGTGGGAACCGGCAAGTCTTTCTTCGCCGGATGTATCGCCAATGCTCTACTTGACCAAGATGTGCCGGTGCTGATGACGAACTTTCCCACCATTCTGAACCGCCTGACCGGGATGTTCTCTGAGGACAGGTCGGAGTTTATTGCCAGCTTTGATGAGTACGACCTGCTTATCATTGACGATTTGGGTGTAGAGCGCAGTACCGAATATGCTATGGAGCAGATGTTTTTCGTCATCGACAGCCGCTACCGCAGCCGCAGGCCCATGATTATCACAACAAACTTGAAACTGTCCGAGCTGAAAAACCCGCCTGATCTGGCCCACGCCCGTATCTATGACCGTATTCTGGAACGGTGTGCGCCGATTCTCTTTGACGGGAAGAATTTCCGGGAAGAAAATGCCGGTGCTACCCGACAGGCAGCAAAAGACATTGTAAGCAGTAAGCATGACTGATTTTTTACCGGGCGGCACAGACCCGTTCGGAGAAAGGAGCGCCATGAACAGAGAACCCCGTACTATGCAGGTGGCAGACGCCGCTACTGCGTCCAGAGCGCCGGAAAACACGCCAGCGATGGTAAAGAAAATCGGTAAGACAACCTACAAGGTTCATGTCCATTTCAGCAATACCAGCACAGAAACCATGAGCGATAAAATCAAGCGTATGCTCAAAAATGAAATTCAGCAGATGTGAAAGACTGATAAACGAAGCCGCCTTGTGCTAAACTGATGATGGTACACGCCAAAACTTTTAGCCAAGGAGGACACGAAAATGCTTTACACAGAAAAAGAGAAACATGAAATTGAGCGAGTAAAGGAGGTCTTTGCGGAACATCTGCGGCAAAGCCCTGATTTTGAACTGCTCTGGTCGGACAAGGTAGGTTATGTCTGGCTGGCGATTGGCGTAAATCCAGTCTATGTGGATACCGGTATCAGAATCGAATCTGCCGCCGATCTCTGTTACAGGTGTTTGGACGATGTAGCTACGGATGTTCTATATATGACGGGCAACGATCACGCGCTGGAAGCAGCCGACCCGCTGGAATTGGCCGAAATCAAGCGGCGTTGGGAGCCATATATCAACCAGCTGCCAGACTACGCGTATCTCTGCAAAGACCTGCTGAACGGAAAAATGTAATCTGTCAAACGAGGTGTCAGGAGCCATACAATGCTTCTGGCACCTTTTTTGTAGATTTTTTGTGAATTTGATGAAAAAGTCCTTGACAATTTGTCTCTGGAAAAACAGCGAAGTCGATCCTTATTTCCTGTGCTTCCAGACTGGCTCCTTTTGACATTAAAGAAGTCAGGGAAATTACCATGTATGACGAGCTGGATCTGGATATGCTGGGGGATGAACGGACCGCTCTTTTCCTTATTATGAGTGATACGGACGGAACCTTTGCATTTTTGATCAGTCTGATCTATTCCATTTTGTTTAACCGCTTATGCGAGCGGGCGGATGATGTATATGGGGGCAGGCTTCCCATCCATGTGCGCTGCCTGATCGACGAGGCGGCAAATATCGGGCAGATCCCGAACCTGGAGCGTCTTATGGCGACCATCCGAAGCCGTGAGATCTCTGCCTGCTTGGTGCTGCAGGCGCAAAGCCAGCTCAAAGCCCTGTATAAAGACAACATGGACACCATCATCGGTAACTGTGACGCCTCTCTTTTCTTAGGAGGCAAAGAAGAAACTACCTTAAAAAGCTGGAACTCCCTATTAGGGAAAGAGACTATTGATCTGTATAACACCAGTGTCACAAAGGGAAATCAGGAATCCCACGGACAAAATTTTCAAAAGCTGGGAAAGGACCTGATGTCGGTGGATGAACTGGCAGTTATGGACGGGGGCAAATGTCTGCTGCAGATCAGGGGTGTGCGGCCGTTCCTCTCCCGGAAATACGATATAACCAAACACCCAAATTACAAACTGCTTTCCGATTTTAATGAGAAGAACGCTTTTAATATCGAAAAGTTTCTTTCTACCCGGATGCCGATGCGTCCCGGTGAACGATACCGTAATTATGAAGTCACAGCCGAAGATCTGGCTTCCCAGACTTTATAGAGTTGTTCCTGCCTGTCAAAGCATGACGCCCTGGCAGGCTTTGTTTTTGTCACGATGAAAGGAGGATATTTTGAGGATTCGTGATTCTCCCTGAAAAGTAAATAACCGCAGGATTTTTCCTGCCCCATGCCGCCGTGCTGTTTGAAACAGATTTTTTTCTAAAAACAGTGCGGCGGCTTTTTTTGTTTCCGGCCTGATACGGCCATATCACAAATTAAAATTTCTGAAATTAAAGGAGGAACATTATGGCATTTTTTGCAAGCGCGATTGATACTTTGAAGATCCTTGTGATCGCCCTGGGCGCAGGTCTGGGCGCATGGGGTGTTGTAAACCTTCTCGAAGGTTACGGAAATGATAACCCAGGTGCAAAATCCCAGGGGATCAAGCAGCTTATGGCAGGCGGAGGTATCGCTCTGGTTGGTGCAACGCTGATCCCGCTGCTTTCCGGCCTGTTCGGTTAAGGGCTGACTTATGGGCAGTCTGTTTGAATGGATAACAGACTGGATTAAAGAGGGCCTGATCGATGCGATCACCGGACAGTACACCAGTATTTTCAACTCCGTCAACAATCAGGTTGCGGATGTGGCAAATCAGGTAGGACAGACCCCGCAGGGCTGGAATGGCGGCGTGTTTTCCATGATTCAGAATCTTTCAGAAACCGTCGTCATTCCCATTGCGGGCATGATCCTGACCTTTGTTCTGGTGTATGAACTGATCCAGATGATTCTCGAAAAGAACAACATGCACGAATTCGATACATTCAACATCTTCAAGTGGATTTTCAAGACTTTTGTTGCCACTTACCTGCTCACCAACTGTTTTACGATTGTGATGGCGGTCTTTGATGTGGCCCAAAATGTGGTGTCGCAAAGTGCCGGTGTCATAAACGGGAACCTGGATGTGCAGGCGGCGTTGTCTGATCTGAAAACCCAGCTTGAAGCAATGGGAATGTGGGAACTGATTGGACTGTGGCTGGAAACCAACATCATCAATCTGTGTATGTGGGTACTGTCCATCGTGATCTTTGTCATTGTATATGGCCGTATGATCGAGATTTATTTAACCGTGAGCCTTGCACCGATCCCGTTTTCCACAATGGCAAACCGGGAATGGGGACAAATGGGAACCGGGTATCTGCGTTCCCTTTTTGCCCTGGGCTTTCAGGGGTTTTTGATCCTGATCTGTGTTGCCATTTATGCAGTGCTGGTCCAGTCTATCCCATCGTCCGGCGACGTGCACGGCGCGATCTGGGGAACGGCGGGTTATACGGTACTGCTGGCTTTTGCCCTGTTTAAGACAGGTTCGTTATCCAAATCCATATTTAATGCAAGATAGCATGAACAAAACCAATTCTAAAAAGGAGGATTTTATATATGAGTAAAACCAATACAGAAAAAATGGCGCCGGAGACACAGACGCCGGAAATGGCAAACGGCATGAAGCTGGATGTCCGCGTGCGTCCGATTGCCCCAATGGGAAACCTGCTGGCGTTTGCCAATGTTACGATTGGCGGATGCTTTAAGATTGACGGCTTCCGTATCTGTTCCAGTGAAAAGGGGCTGTATGTCAATATGCCCGCAACCCAGGATAAGGGAGGCAACTGGAAAGATGTCTGCTGGCCGGTTACGGCAGAGTTCCGCAAGCAGCTCAACGATGCCTTAATCGATGGGTACGGGCAGGCTATTGAAAATTTGCAGGCAACTCTTGAAGCGACAAAGGGAGCAGCGGAAAAACCTTCCCTGACCGGTGCATTGAAAGAAAATGCCGGTAAGGTCAAAGAACAGCCGGCCAAACCGGCCACATCTAAGAATGAGCAGGCTCGCTAATGCCGGAAACGAAACAGTACGGCATTATCTATGCCGATCCGCCCTGGCATTATGACAGGAAACATGGAAGCGGCGTTGCGGAAAACCATTACCCCACAATGAGCATTGAAGAAATCTGTGCCCTGCCGGTATCGGAACTTGCCGCAAAAGACAGTGCCCTTTTTCTGTGGGCGACCTTCCCGCAGCTCAATGAAGCCTTCCGGGTGATCGATGTCTGGGGATTCAAATATAAAACGCTGGCTTTTCTATGGCTCAAACAGAACCGGAAAGCGGATAGCTGGTTTTATGGCATGGGCTTTTGGACCCGCTCAAACGCGGAGGTCTGCCTGCTGGCAACCAGAGGCCGTCCGAAACGCCAATGTGCGGGAATCCATCAGTTTGTGATCTCCCATATTGAGCAGCACAGCAAGAAACCGGACGAGGTGCGGGATAAGATCGTAAAACTCATGGGCGATCAGCCCAGAGTGGAACTGTTTGCAAGACAAAAGACACCCGGCTGGGATGTATGGGGCAATGAAGTGAACTGTACGCTGACTATACCGGAGCGAAAGGGGTGATTTTGATAGAACAAGATGCAAAGCGGCTGCTTATGGAACGGCTGGACGAGTGTTTGAAGGTTCATGCGGATATGCTGGATGCACAGAACATCGGCAGTATTTACGAGTTACAGGGACTTTCGGAACTCCACTATTATCTGAAGGTTGAGCATGTATTTACTCCGGCGGAAGTAGAGGCGCTTCTTTCTTTTCAGGACCCGTTGGATGTAGCCCGATGGTGTTGGGAAGAAAATAACCATGAACACAGTTTCCCGATCTGCGATCTTCTCAAAGAAATTGATGCAGCGCAAAAATTTGAACATTTCACAAGCGAACCTTCCGCACAGGACAAATATACGCTCCTGATGAAACGGCTGGGACAGAATTACTTTGCTTACAGGGAAAGCCTTATGTCAAGAGATAAGGAATCCTTAATTGAAAAAGCTGCTGAAATTACAGCCATGCAGGAGGCGTATTCCTATCTGACAACAAAGTTTGAGTTCAGGGATGAAATGCTGGATGATGTGCTGGCGCTTGAGAATCCTTTGAAATACTTTGCAGACCGTTGGCTTATGCCGGTTTCAGATGTGTTCGACGTGGATATGGATATTCGGGAAAATATTGCCGGAATCCGAGACAGCCAGGAATACCTGTGTCAGAGAGAGCCGGCTGTTTCTGTCCTGGCACGGCTGCAAAATGCGGCTCAGGAAGTGCGGGAATGTCCGGCTGCGGAGAAAGCGGTACGCGATTTTGGTGCACGCTAATGGACCGGAAACTATATTACGATGGGAGGTGTATAGATGCCTTATGTACCTGTACCAAAGGATTTAACCAAAGTTAAGACCAAGCTGGCCTTCAATCTGACGAAGCGCCAGCTTATTTGTTTCAGCCTTGCCGGGCTTGTCGGCCTTCCGGTGTATTTCTTTACCCGCGGGGCGATCGGGAACTCGGCGGCTGTACTTTTGATGATCGGGCTGATGATGCCCTTTTTCTTCTTCGCCATGTATGAGCGTGACGGGCAGCCGGCAGAAAAGATTTTGAAGAACCGGCTCCGTTATAAGCTCTGGCCGAAGGACCGTCCATACAGGACGGATAACCTGTATAAATCTATGTCAAAGAAGGAGGTTACAAAGATTGCCAAAAAACAAGCAGCAGGAAGCTCAGGAAAAGCGTCTGCAAAAAAACATCAGGCAGGCCAAAAAGACCAGAGCCGATGCAAAGCAGGGCAAAACTAAGTCTGCCCGTTCCAAGCCGTCTAAAAAAGGCGGCTTTTTTGCCGGGCTGAAAGCAGATGCCCCGCAGACGGTCCAGCAGAGCATTCCCTACCGTGAAATGTACCGGGATGGGATCTGCCGGCTGACTGATACCCTTTACACCAAAACGGTGCAGTTTTTTGATATTAACTATCAGCTTGCACAGGCAGATGATAAAGCACAGATCTTCGAGGGTTACTGCGATTTCTTAAATTACTTCGACGCCTCGATCCATGTGCAGCTTACCTTTATCAACCAGCGGGCCAATATGCAGGATTTTACCAGAAGCATTGACATCCCTCCCCGCGGCGACGAGTATGACGGAATCCGCAGGGAATACGGGGATATGTTAAAGAACCAGTTGCAGAAAGGAAATAACGGTCTCACCAAACGTAAATACATTACCTTTGGGATCGAGGCAGATGACCTGCGTACTGCGAAAATGCGTCTGGAACGCATTGAAACGGATGTGCTGGCAAATTTCAAGACCCTTGGAGTCCAGGCAAGATCCTTAAACGGACTGGAACGTCTGGAGCTTCTTCACAGCCAGCTTCACCCGGACGGTCAGGAAAAGTTTCATTTCCAGTGGTCGGATCTGCCTAAGACCGGTCTTTCTACCAAAGACTTCATTTCCCCATCCGGGCTGTCTTTTTCAAAGGATGGAAAGACATTCCGGGTAGGCGATCATTCCGGTGCTGTCTCCTTTTTGCAGATTTTGGCGCCGGAGCTTACCGACCGGCTTTTAGCGGATCTTCTTGACTTAAACGACGCCGTGACCGTCAACCTGCATATCCAGTCTATCGACCAGGCGCAGGCGATCCGAAACATCAAGCGTAAAATGTCGGACCTGCAGAAAATGACCATTGAGGAACAAAAGAAAGCGGTCCGATCTGGGTATGACATGGACATCATTCCCACCGACCTTGCCACCTATGGAGAAGAAGCCAAAAATCTTTTGCAGGATTTACAGAGCCGCAATGAGCGCATGTTCCTTGTGACGGTACTGGTGGAAAATATCGCTGCCAAACGTCAGAAGCTGTTCAATGATATTTTTGCCGCTTCGGGTGTGGCACAGAAATACAACTGTGCCTTAAAACGGCTGGATTACCAGCAGGAACAGGGGCTTATGTCCTCGCTTGCTCTTGGTACGAACCAGATTGAGATTGAGCGCGGGCTTACGACTAGCAGCACAGCGATCTTTGTACCGTTTACCACCTGTGAACTGTTCCAGGAGGGCGAGGCATTGTATTACGGCCTGAACGCCCTTTCCAATAACCTGATTATGGCGAACAGAAAAACGCTGAAAAACCCCAATGGGCTGTTTCTCGGTACCCCAGGAAGCGGCAAATCTTTCTCTGCCAAGCGTGAGATCGTCAATGTGTTCCTTCTGACGGAGGACGACATCATTATCGCCGACCCGGAAAATGAGTATGGGCCGCTGGTACAGCAGTTCGGTTCCCAGGGGCAGGTCATTGATATTTCCCCTACTTCCACGAACTACATCAACCCGATGGACATCAATCTGGACTATTCCGATGATGAAAACCCGATCACTTTGAAAAGTGATTTTATCCTGTCGCTGTGTGACCTTATCATCGGCGGCAAAGAAGGACTTTCCCCCATTGAAAGGACGATCATCGACCGTTGTACCAGACTGGTGTACCGGGAATACCTGCAGGACCCGTGCCCGGAAAATATGCCGATCTTAGGTGATCTTTACGAGCTGCTTTTGAAACAGTCTGAACCGGAGGCACAGAATATCGCAACGGCGCTGGAAATCTATGTCAATGGTTCCCTTAACGTGTTCAACCACCGTTCCAATATCCAGATGGATAAACACCGGGTACTGTGTTTCCAGCTTAAGTCACTGGGAAAAGCCTTAAAGGAAATCGGGCTTTTGATCATGCAGGATGCGGTGTGGAACCGTGTCACGGCCAATCGCTCCAAACATAAAACAACCTGGTTCTATATCGACGAATTCCATCTTCTTTTGAAAGGGCAGACAGGAAGTTTCAGCGTGGAGATCTGGAAACGCTTCCGTAAATGGGGCGGAATCCCATCAGGTTTAACGCAGAATGTCAAGGACCTTCTGGCTTCCCGTGAGATCGAAAATATTTTTGAGAACTCGGACTTTATCTATATGCTCAACCAGGCCCAGGGAGACCGTCAGATTTTGGCAAAGCAGTTGGGAATCTCCCCGCACCAGCTTTCGTATGTGACCCATTCCGGTCCCGGCGAGGGGCTTTTGTTCTTTGGAAATGTGATCATCCCTTTTGTGGACCACTTCCCGAAGGACACACTCTTGTACAGCGTGCTTACCACAAGACCGGATGAAGTAGCGGGGACCAAAGCGTGAGACAAAAATTAAAATGGATCGGAGGTGAGAACAATGGCACACGACAGGGAATTTCAAAGGAGGCGCAAAGATACCCGGATGCCGGTGCGTGATTCCCACGGGGAGGATCAACCGGCAGCCAGGCAGACCGAACAGAATTTTGACCTGCGCAGGGCACGGGACACCCCTTCTTCTGTCAACGGCAAGACACACAGGCAGGACATCCCTGTACAGACGGAATTTTCCCATCTGTCACCGGAAACACCGGCGTCCTTGCTGGAACAGGGCGAAGCGTATGCAACCGCTTTGGATGGTTTTTCGGAACACTTTGAGACACCGGATGCTACCAGGACAGCGCCCCCGATACAGGACAACGTGCGAAGCAATTTCCGGCAGGAGGCTTCCAGGCGTTCTTTTGTAACAGAGGATGTGACAGACCATGATACCGGAAAATATGCTCCTTCTTCCGAAGGCTCAGCCCCACCGAACGGCACAGACAGATCCGGTCAGGAACACCGTTACCGAACACACCAGCATGGGAACAAATATCAGCAGCGTTTTCAGGAAGCGGCACAGGCGGAGGAACAGGCAGCGCAGAAGGAAAAGGGTATGGATAGCGAACCGCCGAAAACATCCAAACTGGAATTTACTGCGGATGAACTGCCGCCGGAGCCAAAGGATAAAAAGCTCACCCATGCAAGACGGAGGGCGGAACGGACTGCACAAAAAGCAGAGCAGGCACAAGACCGTCTGCCAGCCCGGAAGAAACTGCGCATGGAGACGGTTTCCGACCCGGAGACCGGAAAAGCCAAAAAACACTTAAAATTTGAAAAGGAGGTTAAATCCCAAAAGGCCCATGTAAAAGGACCTGTACCTCTGCGTCCGGTCAAGGCGGGCGCCAATACTGCCATTGGTTACGCTCATAAAAAGATTTATGAGGCAGAGGATGAAAATGTGGGGATCAAGGCAGCCCACCGCTCTGAACTTGTGGGCGAGGCGGGGCTTCGCACGGCATATCACCGGCATAAAACTGCCCCCTACCGAAAGGCAGCGAAATTACAGCAAAAATCAGCAAAGGCAAACGCAAGACTTGCCCACCGGCAGGCTCTTAGCGACCACCCGGAGTTGAAGAAACATGCGATTGCCCGGATGTGGCAGAAACAAAAACTGAAAAGGCAGTATGCCAAGGCTGCCCGTGAAGCCGGGAAACAGGCCAAAAATGCCGCAGTCGCAACAGAGAGGGTCAGCGTCGGTATTGTCCATGCGGTCAAACAGCACCCTGTGATCTGCCTTGTTCTCCTGCTTCTCCTTTTGGTAATTTTCCTGATCATGTCCCTGTTTTCTACATTCTCCAATATCGGAACCGGCGGTCTGGGAAGTCTGGCTGCTTCTACCTATCTTGCAGACGATCAGGACATCAATCAGGCGGAGCTTACCTATACCGAGTGGGAAACAGATCTGCAAATGGAAATAGACCGGGTGGAATCAGACCGCCCCGGCTATGACGAATACCGGTATAACCTGGGCGCGATCGAGCATGACCCGTATGTGCTGATGGGGTATCTGACTTCTGCTTATCAGGGATTTACTTACGATGAAGTGGAAAGCGTGCTGCGGCAGCTTTTTCAGGAACAATATACCCTGTCCTTTTCAGAAGAAACCGAGATCCGTTATCGCACAGAAACTTCCGTTGACCCGGAAACCGGGGAAGAAACCCAGGAGGAAGTGCCTTATGAATGGCGCATCTTAAATGTCAAGCTCACAGTCACACCTCTGGAAAACCTGGTCGTTTCCCGGATGAACGCAGACCAGAAAGAGATCTGCGAGATCCTGCTGCAGACAAAAGGAAACCGCCAGTATGTCAAAAATGTCTTTGGCACCAACTGGCTTCCTTATGTGACCAGCTACTACGGCTATCGGGTACATCCCATCAGCGGGGAAAAGAACTATCACACCGGTGTGGACATCGGGATGCCGGAGGGCACAGAGATCCTTGCCGGGCATGACGGAACGGTCACCCTTGCGGGAAATGCCGGCGGTTATGGCTTGTGTGTCGCTATTGAAGGCGAGGCATACGAAGAACATACCCTGACGACCAAATACGGGCACTGTTCCCAGATCCTTGTTTCTGCCGGGCAGGAGGTCAAAGCCGGGGATGTGATTGCAAAGGTCGGGAATACCGGAAATTCTACCGGGGCCCACCTGCACTTAGAAGTCCTGGTTGACGGCCAGTATTTGAATCCCCTGTATTTTGCCGATACCGGCGATACCAGCGAACGGCACCTGCCGGAAGTTGGTTCAGGCGGCACAGGAAACTACTTCGATTATGACATTCCACCGGAAGCCCTTGCAGATGAACAGTTTGCCGCAATGATGGCCGAGGCGGAAAAATATCTTGGCTATCCGTATGTATGGGGAGGCGCAAGCCCTTCCACTTCCTTTGACTGTTCCGGCTATGTGTCCTGGGTAATCAACAACTGCGGCGTTGGCTGGAATTTTGGAAGGCTGACCGCGGATGGTCTTTTAGGTGTATGTACGCCGGTATCAAGTGCGGATGCAAAACCGGGCGACCTGATCTTCTTCCAGGGGACCTACAACACCAGCGGCGCAAGCCATGTAGGGATCTATGTGGGAAATGGAATGATGATCCACTGTGGAGACCCGATTTCTTATGCAAACATCAATACAAGCTACTGGCAGCAGCATTTTTATACATTTGGGCGTCTGCCTTAACAGATTGGAGGTAATAAATTGAATCCTAAAATTGAAAAACTGGAAAAGGAAATTGAAAAGACCAAAACAAAGATTGCGGAAATGCAGGCAAAGCTCCATAAGCTGGAGGAACAGAAAACAGAGCTGGAAAATACCGATTATGTAGCGGTGGCGCGCAGTTTCAAACTGACGCCCCAGCAGCTTGCGGATTTTTTGAAATCACAGCAGGCAGCCCCTTCGGAAACTGTTTTACCGCAGGAGAAGGAGGATGTGCATGAGGCTTAAAAAACTTTCCCTGCTGCTGGCGCTTACGCTTCTTGTAAGTGTCAGCGCATTACCTGTAACGGCTCATGCCGGCGGTTCCAAAGACACCACACCGCCAACGCTGACTGCTTCCATGGAGGGCGATGCCCTGAAAATAGAAAGCAGTGACGATCTATCCGGCGTGGAGGCGGTCTTTGTTGATGAAAACCGTATCAACTCCCTCACCGACGGGAAAGCGTCGGTCGCACTGAAAGATTATGCCGGAACAGAAAAACAGGTAAGCATATACGCAAAAGATTATGCCGGCAACCGTTCTGATGTGGTAAAGCTGGATAATCCGTATTACAAAGAACCGGCTCCTGAAAAGAAACCTGCTACGACAGCACCCCAGAGTCCGTCCGGTACACAGACAAAACCGCCTAAGGAAGAAAAACCTTCCGGCTCAAACGCTGCAACCCCTTCCGGCGGCGGAAATTCTTCCGGTTCAGATAACAGTACCGGACAGCAGGAAAATACTTCTGCGATCCCGGAAGGTGCATTTACCCCGGAAGGCACCGGAACGGTACAGGACAACATCAGCGGTACGGATGGGGAAAAACAGTTTTACACCATCACTACGGACGCGGGCAATGTCTTTTATCTGGTGATCGACGGGAAACGGGAAGATAACAATGTCTACTTCTTAAACGGCGTCACAGAGTCCGACCTGATGGCACTTGCAGAAAAGAACAATGGCAGCATGAGCATGATCCCCCAGGAAGAAAGCTGTAACTGCACAGAAAAATGTGAGGCAGGAAAGGTTAATACCGGCTGTCCGGTCTGCAAAAATGACTTAAATGGCTGCAAAGGAAAAGAAAAGCCGGCGGAAACTGAAAAACCGGCAGAACCGGAAAAGCCGAAGAAAGAAACCGGCAGCGTCGGCACGATCCTGTTTATCCTTGCTGCCTTACTTGCGGTCGGCGGGATCGGTTACTATGTAAAAATCGTGCGTCCGAAACAGCAGGCCGAGGACGATGCGGAATTTGAGGATGACGGTTATGGCGAAGGCTTTGACCCGGATGAGGCATACGGGGAACCGGAATATCTTTCCGAGGATGATTTTGACGACAAGGACAGCAAATAAGGCCGTCCTTTTAGATTTTATGAAAGTGAGGATTTTTTCATGGAACATATCATAACCAGACGCCGCGGCTTTCGCAAGCTGTTGGCGTTTTTGCTTTGTATGGCAAGCATTTTGGGGCTTCTTCCGGCTCAGGCTTTTGCCATGTCTGTCGGACAGACGGCAAGCTCCTGGCTGGGCGACCAGTATGTGGGCTCTGATGGGAACCACTACCGTGCCCCGGCGCCTTACACCTATCTTGCCTACCATGCAGACGGAACCATCGATGTACACACCAGTTCCGGGGGCAATGCTTACCGGCACTATATGCTGACGGATTCTGACGGGATCAGCCACCAGGTTTACTGTGTGGAGAGCGGGATTCCTTACCATACTTCGGAAAATACCTATGTTTCGGAAAGCGGGACCAACAGCCAATACCTGAACCTGCTTCCTGCCGAGGCAAGGAGGGGGATCACCCTGACTGCGATCTATGGCTGGAAACCCGGTGCGGCGCTCCCTGTTTCCGGAATCAACGAGGATGACTATAAGATGGCAACCCAGATCATCCTTTGGGAATACCAGCAGCAACTTAGAAGCGATCCGTACAGCCGCCACGGAAACGGCCACGCAGACGCCGACCAGTATTTCAGCGTGATCGCCGGACGACCGGCAGAAAAAGCCTATGACTGGATTCTTGCACAGGTCGCTTCCCATTCCACAGTACCTTCCTTTACTTCTTCTAAGAAAAGCGAAGCACCGGAACTGGAACTGAAATGGGATGTAGAAAAAAAGGTCTATACCCTGACGGTCACAGATACCAATAACTTGAAGATCGATCTGGAGGCTTTGAAAGGCAGCGGCGTTTCTGTGACAAGAAACGGAAATGAATACACCTTTACCAGCAGGCAGATGATGATGGACCCGGTGCTGTTTGAATTCCGAAAGAATATCCCGGTGGCAAACGACATGCTGATCTGGGGCAGACCCGGCTACCAGACCATGATGACCGGCGCCAGCGATCCGGTTTCCTTCTTTGTAAAATTCAAAACGGAAACTTACGGTACCGCAAAACTTGTCAAGACCAGTGAGGACGGCATTGTTTCCGGTATCACCTTCCATATCTCCGGTACGGACATTTTGGGAAATGAAGTCAATGAGGAAGTTACGACCGGAGAAAACGGCCAGATTGAAAAGAAGCTCCTGCCGGGAACCTATCTGGTAAAAGAACTTCCGGTGGACCGCTATGTGACCCCTTCCGCACAGTACGTGACCATTGAAAGCGGGCAGACTTCTTCGGTACATTTCAGCAATATTCTGAAGAAATTTCGCGTCCATGTGGTAAAGAGTGATGCTGACACCGGAAATGCTCAGGGGGATGCCACGCTTGCAGGGGCGGCCTATGGGATCTTCCGTGATGGCGAACTGATCGACACTTATACTACCGGACCGGATGGCAGCTTTATGACCCGCTATTATGTATGCGGGGATGGCTGGACGATCCGGGAAATCGAACCGAGCACCGGGTATCTTCTGAATGAAACCATTTATGAAGTGGGTGCATCCCCTTCCCTGTATGAAGTGGAACTCAATACCACAGAAAATCAGGTGACGGAAACGGTTATTTACGGAAATATCCAGCTTGTCAAGCACACCGATGACCTGGACCCGGATGTGCCTGAGGGCGAAAATACCGACGATCCCAATGCTGGTATCATCGAACGCCCGGAAGCAGGCGCAGTCTTTGAAGTTTACTTAAAGGCAGCCGGGAGCTATGACGCGGCAAAGGAAAGTGAACGTGACCTTCTTACCACGGATGCGGATGGTTTTGCTTCCAGTAAACCGCTTCCTTATGGACATTATACGGTCCATCAGATCGCAGGCGAGGAAGGCAAAGCCTTTGTCCCGGACTTTACGGTATTCATTTCCTCTGACGGAAAGACTTACAGCTATATCCTGAACAACCGCACCATCACAGCCCGTCTGAAAGTTGAAAAATGTGACGCAGAGACCGGAAAGATTATCCCTGTGACCGGAACCGGTTTTCAGATCAAGGATCTTTCCACCGGGGAATTTATCACCCAGACCGTCTACTATCCGAACCCGGAAACACTGGATACCTTCTATGTTTCTGACGAGGGCTGGCTGATGCTGCCGGAGCCTTTGGCCGCCGGGGATTATGAACTTTATGAGGTGGCTGCCCCTTATGGCTATGTGCTTTCCGATCAGCCGGTACCGTTTACCATTGACGGCAGCGAGGCGGTTGTGACGGTCACTCAGTACAATATGCCGCAGAAAGGCCAGCTTACCATCACAAAGACCGGAGAAGTATTTGCTTCTGTCCAGGAAAACGACGGACTGTACCAACCGGTATATGAGGTTGCCGGACTTCCCGGAGCGGTCTATGATGTGATCGCAGATGAAGATATTTATACCGGTGACGGTACCTTGCGGGCAGAAAAAGATACGGTTGTGGAAACACTTACGACCGGCGAGGACGGCACAGCGAAAAGCGGGTCTCTCTATCTTGGCCGTTATCGTCTGGAGGAACGTCAGGCGCCTTCCGGCTGTGTGTTGAATCCTCAACCGGAATATGTGGAACTGACCTATGCGGGTGAGACCGTAGAGGTTACACAGACAGCGGCCGGTCTTTATGACGAACGCCAGAAAGTGGATGTCACACTTTTCAAGGCAATGGAGACCGATGACCTGTTCGGTCTTGGCATGAACGAGGAATATAAGGATATTTCCTTTGGACTTTATGCTTCCGCAGACCTGACGGCGGCAGATGGCAGCGTAATCCCGGCAGGTGGACTTCTGGAAGTGGTCTCTGTTTCGTCTGAGGAATCCGGCGGTTACAGCGCTTCCTTCGCTTCCGACCTGCCTTTTGGCAGCTATTATGTCAAGGAACGCACAACCAACGGCGCCTATATCCTTTCGAATCAGGAATATCCGGTTGTCTTTGAGTATGCTGGTCAGGAAACCGCCCTGGTACAGATCCTTGTCAATGAAGGCGAGGCTGTTTCCAATGAACTTCTCCGTGGGCGTGTAGACGGTGTAAAAGTCGGGGAAAACCCGGAAGGCGGCGAGGATGTCACGCTTGCCGGTGCGCTCATGGGTCTGTTTAGACCTGATACCGAAGAATTTACTGAAGAAAATGCGCTGCTTACTGCTATTACCGGAAAAGACGGCAGTTTTTCCTTTGAGAACATTCCTTACGGACACTGGATCGTCAAGGAGATCTCTGCCCCTGACCTTTATACGGTAAGCCCGCAGCAGCACCATGTATATATCGGTGCAGACGGACAGCATATCGAGATCCGTGTGGAAAACACCCTGATCCGCGGCAGTGTGCAGGTAACTAAAACCGAAGCTGTGGAGGAACCGTCCCCTGTGGAAAAGGAGGATAAGAAAGACAAGAATTCTTTCCTGCGCTTCCTGCCCGGTGCAGTGTTCGACCTGTATGCGGATTTCAACGCCAACCAGGAATATGATCCTGACGATCAAAAGATCGGTACGCTGAAAGAAACCGATGCAGGCTATCATACGGCGGAAAACCTTCTGGCTGGCGGCTACTTTATCAAAGAAAGCAAAGCGCCGGAGGGCTATCAGCCTGACTCAAACGCTTACTATTTTTCCATCACAGAAGATGGACAGGTCGCAGTTGTGGAAAATGGAGAAGCCGGGCACGGATTTACCAATGAGGCTTACCGCGGCAACTTAAAGATCACAAAGGATTCCAGCGACGGGCGCAAAGATGGTTTTGCCATCGAGGTTAAGAGTGCGGACGGCTCCTACTGCGAGACATTCACCACTCCAAAATCCGGCGTGATTGAAGTTAAGGGCCTTCGTGTCGGTATTTATACCGTAACAGAAGTTGCAAACCGGGCAAGCAAGGATTACATCATTCCTGATGCCGCCACGGTGGAGATTAAGGCAGATCAGACATCTACAGTCCAGTTCTTTAATGAAAAACCGGAAAAGCCGGATAACCCAAAGAACCCGGAAAAGCCTTCTGTTCCCTCCAATCCTTCCACCCCTCAAAAGCCGGTACCGCAGACCGGGGATGATCCGTATATTTTCCTGTATGGCGGACTGCTGGCAGCCGTACTGATCGGCGGCAGCGTATTTGCTGTGTATTATTTCAAAAAGGGAAAATACAGCAGGACTTCCCCGAAAAGAACGGCTGTCGGGGTTTCTGTCCTTTCACTCTGCGTTCTGGTGGCTCTTGGCAGCGGTTTTTTGGTGTTCCGTGACTTGAACCAGTATGCTGAGAGTAAAGATGCCTATCGAGATCTTGCCGGATATGTGGAAGTACCGGAGCAGACAGCTTCCCCGGAGTCGGCACCCGATCCGACAGAACCAAAACGGGACGATGCCGATATTGTCCTGCCTTCGGTAGACTTTGAAACGCTCCGTGAAAATGGACCGGACATCATCGGATGGCTTTCCCTTCCTGATACGGTGCTCAATTATCCGGTAACGCAGACCGACAACAACGAATATTACCTGAACCATCTTTATGACGGAACCTATAACAAGGTTGGCTGCCTGTTTGCCGATTATGAAAACCGGGCAGATTTTTCAGACCGCAATACGATCATTTATGGTCATAATATGCGGGATGGTTCCATGTTTGCGCTGCTGAACCGGTACGATGAACAAAGTTACTTTGATGCTCACAGGCAGATGTATCTCGTTACTCCGAAGGGGGGTTATGTCATGGAGATCTTTGCGGCTTTTGCAGCAAAGCCGGAAGAATCCGGCAGTGAAACTTCTCCCTGGCAGCTTTCCTGGAAGGATGACGGTGCTTATACTACCTGGCTTACAGCTATGAAGGAACGTTCTGCGGTGGAAAGTGATGTGACTGTGACCTGCAGCGATAAGGTACTGACCCTTTCTACCTGTACGCCGGGCGGCACAGGACGCTTCCTTGTCATGGGAAAACTCGTGAAAGTAGATAACGAAATATAGATTTTAGACGGTGCGGGGGCAAAAGCTCCCGCACCTGCTGTTTACAAGGAGGATTTTATTTTATGGTAAATACCATGATTTCCATTCCCGGCTATGTCCATCTTTACCGCTCACTTTTGCGGTTTTACGACATGCCGGAAAATGAAGTCCGGGAAATGCTCTATCTTCTGAATACGGCAAACCTGGACTGCTACGAGTATTATCACCCGGACCGCAGTGTGATCCAGAGCGGACCGGTCGCTTTTTGCGGATGGCTGGAAACGAAAGACTGCCGCCCTTACCGCACAGAGGTACAGCTTTACAAGTCGCTGCTGTTTTTGAAGCGCAGCATTGACCGTGACCTGATCGTATCAGCTCAGAGGGAGGCTCTGCAAACCCTGCGCTGTATCATCTCCAATCTGGAATACCGCTTTTATAAAGCCTATGGCATGGAGATCGAGGACAAACGCACGGTCTATGGGGAATGTACCTACCGTCTGGTTCCAAGGGAGGACGAACCCAGCGTGTGCCTGATGCACGACTGGATCTACCTGCCGAGTGCTTAAAATGTCCCGAATAATACACAATATTCGGGACAAAATAAGAATACGATAGTTCCCATCTCCTGATATAGAATTTGAAACTGATGTATAAATTCTGTTCTATGTGGAATACTATTGCTAAAACTCTTGAAGCCTATTGAAAATTTGTCCCGAATAATATATAATATTCGGGACAAAAGGAGGTGAGCAATATGGCAAATGGCTATTCCAAACAGATTCAGGAGCAGATAAAAGCAGCGGCGGAAGGAACTATTTTCATCAGTTCTGATTTTGCGGATATTGCCGATACGGAAACCATAAGACGGAACTTAAACCGGCTTACACAGGCAGGTATGCTTCGCCGCATTTTGAAAGGTGTTTATGAAAAACCAAAATATAGCAAACTTCTGGATGAATATGTGGCGGCAGACCCGGAAGCGGTGGCGAACGCATTGGCACGAAGTTATCACTGGACGATTGCCCCATGTGGGAATACAGCATTGAACCTGTTAGGTCTTTCAACACAGGTAACAGCAGTATGGTCCTATATCAGCGATGGTCCATATAAGACCTACGAGTGGAACTCTACAAAGCTGGAATTTAAGCACCGGACCAATAAGGAGATTACCGGATTGTCCTATATGACAAGTTTGGTTATACAGGCATTAAAAACGCTTGGCAAATCGAATGTTACGCCAGAAGTCATACAGATGCTTTCCGAAAAACTGACAGACAAGGATAAACAGGCTTGTTTGAAGGAAGCAACAGAGTCTACGGATTGGGTTTACGATACGATACGACAGATTTGTGGAGGTGAAAAGGTACAATGAGAAATATAGCAAGACTTTCAGATAACGACCGCAGGGAGCTGTTCAGAAATACAGCAGATAAAATGGGACTGAATGATGCCATCGTAGAAAAAGACTTTTGGGTATGTTTTACGCTGGATTATTTATTTCACCGCTCACCATGGAAAGAGTCCATCACCTTTAAGGGAGGTACCAGCCTTTCAAAAGCCTTTCACCTGATCAGCCGGTTTTCAGAAGATATTGATTTGATTCTGGACTGGCGTGTATTGGGATATGGCAAAGATGAACCATGGGAGAAACGTTCCAATACAAAACAGGATGCTTTTAACAAAGAAGCCAATGCGCGTGCGGAGGTATTTCTGTCCGAAACATTCTGCCCGGCAGTCAAAGCCGGCTTATCCCAGGAAATCGGTTGTGAAGCAAATGTCTACATAGATGAAAAGGATAAACAGACGGTCATTTTCGCCTATCCGCACCTTTTTACAAATACGGCGACCTTACAGGTGATCCGTTTAGAGATTGGTGCGCTGGCAGCGTGGACTCCTGCAAAAACAGCGCAGATCGAACCTTACGCGGCAAAATATTATCCGAAGATTTTTGAGCAAAAAGAAACCGCAATCCTTACCGTTGCCCCGGAACGGACCTTCTGGGAAAAAGCCACAATCCTGCACCATGAAGCGAACAGACCGGAACATTTGGAAATGCCGCAGCGGTATTCCAGACATTATTATGATCTCTACCGCATGGCTGCAACACCGGTTAAAGAAGCTGCTTTTTCCAGGCTGGATCTCCTGAAGAAAGTTGTAGATTTCAAAATGAAATTCTATCCCAGATCATGGGCGAAGTACCCGGAGGCTGTGCCGGGCACATTAAAATTACTCCCGCCGGAATATCGGTTTGCAGCATTGGAAGCGGACTATAACTCTATGCAGGATATGTTGTATGGGGATGTTCCGACATTTGAGACAGTCATAGCAGCGGTCCAGGAACTGGAAAAAGAGATCAATACACTATAAACAATTACATATCCATTTATTTGCCGACTATTCTAAGATGCTTTAGAATAGCCGGTTTCTTGTTTTCAAAGGAGGGATGCTATATTACGCAAAATGAAGTCAATGCCGTTTTTGACGAACAGGTGCGGCTCTGTGCTGATACCTTGAAACGGAAAACCAAAGAATACACCGGGGATGACCCGGACCGGCTGGGTGCATTTAAGGCAGCGGCAGCTTTACAGCACACAACGCCCCAGCGTGCCCTTGCCGGTATGCTGGCAAAGCATATTGTTTCTCTATACGATATGTGCTTTGCCGAAGAAGTGGTTTATCCGATGGACACATGGGACGAAAAGATCACAGACAGTCTTAACTATCTGTTCTTACTGAAAGCGATTGTAAAGGAGGGACATACCAATTAAACAGATTGAAGTAAAAATTTTGAACTGCCAGGCGGTAGCGGAAGCAGAAAAAAACATGGTCTTTGCGGCAAGGCTTACCCAGCAGGGACATAAGATTGCCTCAATGGACGACCTGATGGAGCTCTACGAAAAATCATTCAGCGTTCAGACAGTAGCGGCTATGGGGGCGCTTCCCCATCCTACCATCCAGAAATTTGCGGTGATCACGGTAGCCATTGTCGGCGCCAGCAGGCGTTTTCTGGCGCAGATCACCCGCCACCAGAACGAAGTAAAATTTATGAGTGCATCGCTGCAGTACAGCAACTATACGGGACAGGCGGATTTCGCTGTCCCGTATTCTATTATGACGGCTCCGGCAGTGGTACGGGAACTGTACTTAAAAAGCTGTAATGAAAGCATGAAATGTTATGAAGCCCTGTGCACTGCCGGAAGCGGGCACGATGCGGCCGGCTATGCCACGCCCCAGGGATTGCGGAATGTACTGCTCATCAGCGCCACCCCTTATCAGTGGAAACATATCATCAGCCAGCGGGTATGCCGGAGAAATACAGATGAAACAAGGATCGTGCTGCTAAAGGTCTGGAAAGAACTTTATGAACTAAGCCCTGCTTTGTTTGCCCCATCACTGACCGGGCCTTTTTGTCAGATGGATCGATGTCTGGAAGGGAAAATGACCTGCGGACGAAAACTGCAGGCAAATATGACGCCAGAGGATATTTTGGAAAAAGATTATCCTGCTCTTTGGGAAGGAGACTGCCGATGAAAATAAAACTGATCGACTTTGGCGTGCCGGAGCACCAGCGTCCTTACCGTCCGCATGGCAATGATGCCGGAGCGGATGTTTATCTGCCCTATGACTGTACCTTACAGCCCGGAGAAATCGCCAAAATTCCTTTGGGTTTTGGACTGGAAATACCGGATGGATATGCGGGATATATCTTTCCCCGTACCAGCATGGCGGTAAAAGGTCTGGTCTGTGAACTGCCGCCTGTGGATTCCGGCTATTGTGGAGAGATCCATGCGATCATCAGCAATGTAAGCAATCAGGCGCAGTCTCTTTTTAAGGGAGCCCGTATCGGGCAGCTTGTGATCACGCCGATCGTCATTGCGGATTTTGTAACCGATCTGGGAACAGAACGAGGAACCGGCAGCTTTGGCAGTACCGGCGAATAGAAAAAGGCTGTTTGGAGAACAGTTTTTGAATACTTATCGGTATAGGGAGCGGACATTTCGAGAACATTATAAAATATAATAAAGAAAGTCACGAAAAAAGCGGCCTTTACCGTGACCGCTTACTTTCTGCTATTGAGTTCTTTCATAATACCGAGGATATATTGCATGGATTGAGGATCAAGCTGTCTTGCCTCTGCAATGAATTCCTTTAAGGTTTCCGGGTAGGTATTTCCTTCATCAAAGAATTCCTGCGGTGTCACACCCAGATATTCGCAGATGTAGAAAAAAGACTGCATAGCGGGAAGTGACTTTTTATTCTCAATATTATTGATGTAGTTGTTTGCCTGACCTAACGATAAAGACATATCGCGTGCGGAAACTCCTTTTTGTGTCCGCAGTTTCGCTAATCGTTCCGGGACAAAATCTTCATACATCGCCTTCACCTCCCATTCTGTAATAGATTGTACCTCACGCCCCTTTATTATCCGCAAAAGGAAAAAGGGTATTATCGTTGACTTGCTAAATTAAATCTATTACTATATGAAAAGTGAAGAATTTTACCTATCAGATGGAGGGATGACCGATGAAAGGAAAAACTTGCTGTGTTACCGGACACAGGGATTTACCGCAGAATGAGATCAACAAAATAAAAACAGCCTTGGCACATGAGATCGATGCTGCTGTTACAGATGGGTTCACCTGTTTTATGAGCGGTTTTGCAGATGGCGTAGACCAGTATTTTGTGGAGCTGGTGCTGGAAAGAAAGCAGACCACCCCGGCACTGGAGCTGATCGCAGTGATCCCTTACCGCAAGCGTCTGGACAGCCTAAATAAGAAAACAAGAACCCGTGAACTGCTGGAGGCTTGTGCGGATGTTGTTGTGATACAGGAAAAATATCTCCCAAGCGTCTACTCCCACAGAAATCGTTATATGGTGGAACACTCCGACCGAGTGATCGCTGTATATGACGGACGGGAAACCGGAGGTATAGCAAAGACGATCCGCTTTACCCACCGGATGAAGAAGGAACTGCGGGAAATCCCAGTTGGAGAAATCGTCCTGCCGGATCACTTGAAACCAAAAACAAAATAGATACCTGTTGATGCGCTCACTTTGAAGTGGGCGTTTTTCTTTACCCATTTTTAGGAGGAATGCTTATGTGGAACCTGATTTCACATTTCCTTACCTTTGCCGGAGGAATGGCTTCCGGCGTTATGTTGATGTGTCTTATGCAAACCGGAAAACTTGCGGATAAAGAATTTGAAACTATGAAGGAGGAATAAAAATTGAAACTTGTGATTGCAGAAAAGCCCTCTGTTGCTATGTCACTGGCAGCAGTATTAGGCGCAACGGAAAGAAAAGACGGTTATCTCGAAGGTTCCGGCTATCTGGTGAGCTGGTGCGTGGGACATCTTTTGGAACTGGCACAGCCGGAGGCTTACAAAGAACAGTACGCCAAATGGCGGTATGAGGATCTTCCGATCCTACCGGAAAACTGGAAATATGAAGTGCCAAAGGATAAGAAAACGCAGCTTGCCCTTTTGTGCCGATTGATGAAGGACAAACGGGTGGATTCCGTGGTATGCGCTACGGATGCCGGACGAGAAGGAGAACTGATCTTCCGTCTGGTCTATGAATATGCCGGATGTAATAAGCCTATGGAACGCCTTTGGATTTCCAGTATGGAGGATGCGGCGATCCGTGAGGGTTTTGACCATCTCCGTCCCGGCAGTGATTACGATAAACTCTATGATGCGGCGGTCTGCCGGGCAGGAGCCGACTGGCTGATCGGGATCAATGCCACCCGGCTTTTTTCTGTCCTGTATGGTGTCACCCTAAATGTCGGCCGTGTTATGTCACCGACACTGGCACTTTTGGTACAGCGTGAGTCGGATATTGAATCCTTCATCAGTAAGCCTTTTTATGTGCCGGAAATCACCTGCGGAGGTTTTACTGCTTCCGGCGAAAAAATGACGGAACGATCCGAGGCTGAAAAAATCCGTATGGACTGTGACCACAACTCCGCTTTTGTGCGTTCTGTGGAAAAGCAGGTAAAAACTATACAGCCTCCCCGCCTTTATGACCTTACAACTCTGCAAAGGGAATGTAACCGTATTTATGGCTATACGGCTCAACAGACCCTTGATTATGTGCAATCTCTCTATGAAAAGAAGCTGGCAACCTATCCGAGAACGGACAGCCAGTATTTGACGAAGGACATGCAGGCAACCGCCGCTTCCCTGATCCTATGGCTGCGTGACAATATGCCCTTTGGAAAAGGCTGCGCCGGAGAGCCGGACATTGACCGGGTAACAGACGACAGCAAAGTGACCGACCACCATGCCATCATCCCAACTGTGGAGATTGCACGGACAGACCTGTCGGAGCTTCCTTCCGGGGAGCGGGATGTGCTTACCCTGCTTGCCGTCAGACTGCTTTGTGCCACAACGCAGGCAAACCGGTTTGAAGCGGTCACCGCTATGTTAGACTGCCAGGGATATACTTTTACGGCAAAAGGAAAGACCATCTTACAGTCCGGCTGGAAAGAGGTGGAACGGATTCACCGTATGAGTATCAGGCAGAGTGAAACGGAACACAGAGAAAATGAAGATGCCGCTCTCCCTGTGCTGAAGGAAGGACAGACTTTTGAAACTGTGTCAGCAAGTCTCCGTGAAGGGAAAACTTCACCGCCGAAACATTATACGGAGGACACGCTGCTGTCCGCTATGGAGACGGCCGGTGCGGAAGATATGCCGGACGATGCCAAGCGTAAAGGATTGGGTACTCCGGCTACCCGTGCGGCAACACTGGAAAAGCTGGTTTCTGCCGGATTTGTACAGAGAAAGAAAAAGCAGCTCATTTCTACGGAAAAAGGAAGGAACCTGATCGCAGTCCTGCCGGACAATATCAAATCTCCCATTTTAACTGCAGAATGGGAATCTATGCTGAAACAAGTGGAACATGGCGAACTGTCGGCAACATCTTTTATGGATCAGATTGCAGATATGAGCCGGACGCTGGTAAAAGAACATACCGCCCCGGAGAAACGTTTTGCGGATCTGTTCCCTTCTTCCAGAGAAACTGCACATGAAGCCGTGGGGGTATGTCCTCGCTGCGGAGCCCCGGTATATGAAGGAAAGAAAGGTTTTTTCTGCGACAACAGGGAATGTTCTTTTGCTCTTTGGAAAGATAACCGTTTCTTTTCCAGCAAGAAAAAGTCCATCACAAAGTCTGTGGCAGCGGCTCTTTTGAAAGAGGGCCGTATTTCTATGTCCGGGCTTTACAGTGAAAAAACAGGAAAGACCTATGATGCGGAAGTGATCCTGGATGATACCGGCGGTAAATATGTGAATTTCAAGCTGGAATTTCCCGTAAAGAAAGGCAGGCGTAAATGAGTGACCGAAAAACCTTTGAATATGGCGGTTATCACTTCACGCCCATACGAAAATTTCACAAAAAAGAAGGCGACTTTTTCGTCATATCGAAACGGCTGGCAAGTGACTTCAACTTAGGGTTGTGTACCTATCAGGATCGGCAAAAAGCACCTTATGATTACAAAGACTTTTATACCGTCGCAACCGACAAAGAATGTGACATTTTCCGGTGCGAAGAAAATGGTTTGTTGTATGTGCCGGGGAAAAACGAACTTTTTATTTACCATGAACCAAAACAGAAAAAGCGGAACTCTATTGCCGATGCCCTTTCACAGTCCAGGAATGTTACTGATATAACCGGATTTTCCAGCGGCCGGCAAAGAAGTGCCCCGGAAAGGTAGGCGTTATGGCAGAGAGAGAATTGAACCGCTCGGAGCGGGCTGCGATCCGAAAGCTGGTTACGGAGCTTTGCGCCAACTATGACTCTCAGGATAAGATCTGCCTTCCTTTGGACAGTCCTTGCTATATGCTGAATAAATGGTGGACCGGTGCTTATTGCAGGTACTTTGAAAAAGCGGTGCTGCCGGTGGATGCAGCACTGGAATCAGCCATTACCGGCGAGGACACCTCCATGAGACAGAAAATATGCCCTGTGTGTGGAAAAGTGTATCTTCCTATAACCAGCCAGGCATATTGTTCTGATGCCTGCCGGATCTATGCAAGACGGAAATCCGAGCGGGAACGCAAACGCCGGAAGCGGCAAAACCAACTATGATATGTACGCAACTTAGCCCCAAAAGTCCTTGATTTTCAAGGGCTTTTTGCACCTGTTTTCAAGGGCGCTGTATAAGAATACTCCAGTGCTTTGAAATGAGGTTAAGTTGCGGACAAAACATATATTTTAACAAAAACGATAGGAGGCGATTTTTTTGAATATCAACACGATTACTGCGGAGGATCTTCGCCGCATGCCGGATAAGGAAGGACTGATTTTACAGGGCTGTGGCGGGGATCTGACAGAATGGGTAGACGGAATCAATGAAATGCTGACACAGGCAGGCATATTGAAAGATGGCAGTCAGTTTGAGAATGTGTTTGCTTTTCAGCACGGAGAACTGACCTGTTTGCTTTACCCGTTTGATGATGTGAAACTGGATATAGGAAAACTTGCCCTGTGGCGTTTACAGACCCATGAAGTCTATGGCGGCACATGGCTGTCGGACTTTGTGCCGAATTATTTAGGCGGATTTATAGAAACACCGGAAGCGTTGGCAGATAAACCGGATTGTCCACTGATCGGAGCAGATGGGAACATTTTTAATCTGCTGGGTATTGCTTCCCGTACTTTGCGGGAGCATGGTCTGAAAGAACAGGCAAAAGAAATGTCTGATCGGGTATTTGCTTCCGGCAGTTATGGAGAAGCGCTCTGTATCATTGGCGAATATGTCAACATCACAGATTCCGAACCGGAGCATAAGAATTCTCTCCGTCAGCAGCTAAAAGCAACAAAACCGGCAGACCCGGTAAAAAAGCAGCAAACTTCCAAACAGCAGGAACGATAAGGAGGGATGCGGAATGGAAAAGAAACTGACCTATGGTGTATGGGCGGTACGAAGCAGCACTTCTATTTTCGGACCGGCACAAAGCTGGTGCAAGGAAAATGGAAAACCGTTGGAATTTGATAGCAAAGCCGATGCTGAAAACTATGCAAAGGAAGCCAACGAGCATACGACAGCAAATGTCCGATACTATGTGAAAGAAAAAGAACCGGAACCCGGTGCTGTTCGGAAAGGAACATCTCAACCGGAGCTGGATGCACGCAGCCATGAAGAAGTGACACCAAGAAATGATGCATCGGAAAAACAAAATGAGATTCCGGGCAGACAGATTCCTTCTCAAACAGATCCGCTGGTAGAAATCCGCTCTGCGGTTCATAGTAATTACGCAGGCATGGTCGCTATGCTGGGTGCGGACAACCGTGTGTATTTGGGGCGTGAGGAACGCTGCCATTGTCAGGATATGCAGCCATCTTACTATGACAATCAGGATGGTTCCCTGTGCTTTGTCTGTGATCAGCCCGACATGTATTATTTTCTTTATGGAGAAGGCTGGGCGCATACCCAGACGGAAATGCTGGAACGAGGGCTTACCCTGCGCCAGTATGAAGAATTTGCGAGACTGCAAAATGGCGTCCTTGCACAGTTTACCACACAAAGAGAAATCCTGTTTGCCGGACAGCCATTTCAAGCGCCAGAAAGTTATCTTCGCAATGCGGAACTTTATGAGGAAGGACAAACCGGCAACTACAATATGCTGGATGGCAGGCTGAACAACGAACCTCTTGTGCGTCCGGATCTGACAGATGGACAGACGGATGAAGAAATCCGGGAGCTGGTGCCGGAAGCAAAGCCGTCCTTGATGGACCGTCTGAAAGCAGATAAACCGGAGCATGAAGCAAGGCAGATGATCCCTCCGGTGCCGGAAAGGGAACGCTGATGGCTGGGGTAAGATTTGAGGATGTAGATCTTCTGGGTGCTCTTTCCCGTATCGTAGATCTTCATACCCAACATTATAAAGAGGACTTTGACCTGGATAAAGAACTGATCTCAAAACTGGCTGTGTCAGACCGTTCAGAGGATAAACAGCTTCTTTGGATGTCACGCCCCTGCGGAACCTATACCCTGCGTGAACGGGAAGTTTATCTGGAGGGCAGCCATGAAAACAAAGTGTGGCGGTTTTACCAGGAACATACAAATGATCCCGTTTTGGCTTATGCTATCTCTTTGAAAGAAGTCAGGGACGGAAAAATATTTGGCGATCTCTATCCGCTAAATTACAGAGAACATGTGGAACGGATGAAAAAACTGACCTGTCCAATCGGAAATGTAGCCGTTGCATTTGAGGATGGAAATATTATCACGATTCCCTATCAGGAACGGAGACAGCTTATGAACCGGCTTATGCCAGAGCATGGAGCACCTAAAACAATGACGTATCTGCCAGAAAATGAGCCGGAGTTGATGATGATCCTAAAACGGGAACGCTTCAAACGCAGCTATCATGCGACAGCCGGAAATCTGGAGGAATATCTTGATAAGCTGGAAAAGACCACCTTGCGGGAAAAACTCAAAAGAGCAAAGACGGTGGTTTCAACACAGGAGGTCTCATCTCATAAAAGAGGGTTGGAACGATGAAGGGCAGGCATAACAAAAAATCTGTCCGCGTCGAATTTGTCATGTCCGAAGCGGAGGCCGAACTGGTAAAAGAACGCATGGCGGAACTTGGCATTACCAATCTGTCGGCATATCTGCGAAAGATGGCCGTAGACGGTTACATCATTCACCTTGATATGGGAGACATTCAAGAAATGATCCGGCTTCTCCGCATTTGTTCCAATAACTTAAACCAATATACCAGACGGGCCAATGAGACCGGCAATATTTATGCCGCAGATATAGAGGACATCCGCACCCGTCTGGACAGCCTTTGGGATGGCATGGACAAACTGATCCGGGGATTTGCAAACATTTCATAAACATCCGGAAAGCCGTTGCTTTCTTTTTGCCGTCACGGTAAAATTTTTATAAGGGCAGATACCCTTCTGAAAGGAGGCAAAGCGTATGCGTTTGATAGGTAAATTACTGGCACTTCCTTTTATGCTGGTTACGGGAATTCTTTATCTGGTATGTAAATTTTTGGTGGTCCTTTCCGGTGCGGTACTTGGGATTCTTTCCGGGATCATCTTTTTGGCAGCATTGGTGCTGTTCTTTGTCGCAGGATTTTTGCCGGGTCTTGCCTGGCTTATGATCGCCTTTCTTATCAGTCCATACGGTCTGCCTCTGGCGGCTGCATGGCTGGTAGGGATCATTGGTGGGACAAACAGTGCCTTAAAGGATTTTATATTTGGTTAAGCAGATTTGGCGGGGCGCATAGGCAGCCCCGCTCTTTTTCTGCAATTATAACTTCTCTGATTGAAATTAAGTTAAGGAGGTGACGAAAATGGCGACCACAAGACTGATGCCGCTGCACATAGGAAAAGGCCGGGATATTTCTACTGCGATTGCAGATATTATTGATTATGTAGAAAATCCGCAGAAAACCGATTTGGGAAAATTCATTTATGGCTATGAGTGTGATACCCGGCTTGCTGATGCAGAGTTTCTTCTGTCCAAACGACAGTATGCAAATCTGACCGGCAGAAATCAGGGTGCAGATGATGTGATCGCCTACCATCTCCGTCAGGCATTTAAGCCCGGCGAAGTTACGCCAGAAGAAGCTAATCAGATCGGCAGGGAGCTGGCACTGAAGCTCACAAAAGGAAACCATGCCTTTGTTGTCTGCACCCATGTGGATAAGCACCATGTCCATAATCACATCATTATCAACTCTACTACACTGGACTGTCAGAAAAAATTTCGCAACTTCTGGGGTTCTACCTGGGCAATCCGGCGAATGAATGACAAGCTGTGTTTGGAGCATGGACTTTCGATTGTAGAAAATCCGAAACCCAGCCGGGAGCATTATGGCACATGGCTGGGAAATAAAAAGCAGCCTTCCTTTCAGGAGCAGATACGCATTGCTATTGATGCTGCATTAGAGGAAAAGCCAAAAGATTTTGAGGAACTTCTACAGAAGCTGGAAACTGCTGGGCTGGAAGTCAACCGTGAAAGAAAACATCTTCGGTTCCGAGTTCCGGGACAAGAAAATTATACCCGATGCGATACGCTCAAAGGCGATTATACAGAACAAGCCATCAAAGAACGGATTGCCGGTACACGGACAGTAAAACCCCGCCATGCCTTTTCTAAAAAAACGGTTTCCAAAGTTGGATTGCTGGTTGATATTGAAGTTGCAATCCGTTCCGGCAAGGGCCCTGGTTATGAGCGCTGGGCAAAAGTGTTCAACCTAAAGCAGCTTTCTCAGGCAGTGCTCTACTTAAAAGAACATGGCGATATGGGTTATGAGGATCTTCTGGAAAAAGCCAACGCCACTACCACTAATTTCAATACCTTATCCGTTCAGATCAAAGATCTGGAGTCAAAAATGAACGCCAATGCCGAGCTGCAAAAACAGATCGTAAACTATGCGAAAACGCGGGCTGTCTATGTAGAATATCGCAAAGCCGGGTACAGCAAAAAATTCCGAACAGAACATGAAGCTGAAATTCTGCTGCACCAGGCGGCAAAGAATCATTTTGACGAGCTGGGAATCAAAAAGCTCCCCTCTGTCAAATCTCTCCGGGAGGAATACACCGATCTTCTGGAACAAAAACGGAAAGCCTATTCTGCCTATAAGCAGGCCAAAAATGATATGAAAGAACTTCATAATGTTCGGGCCAATGTGGAATACCTATTAGAGATTTCTTCCCCACCACAACCGCAGCGCAGCACAGAAAAATCCCGTCAATAAGGTTTGCTAACTTGAATTCTATAGACCTTGACTTTCCTGGACTTCTTAACTATAATAATACTCAAGCAGGGGGACTACCTTGTAGTTGAGAAGGTTAAAACCTGACCGTTTGAACCTGTTGGCTAATACCAACGCAGGGAGCTAAAGAATACAGATTCGTATTTTTTGGACATTCTCTGTTTTGGGAATGTCCTTTTTAATTGAATAAGATATGATATGTGTTTGCGAGGGAACTGAACAAGTTGAAAAAGGTAAGACCTGACCTCTGGACCTGTCGGCTAATACCGGCGTAGGGAAGCAATTTCTTACGCTCGTATTGCGTCTGAAAGAGCTTCTAATTGTTTTAGAGGCTCTATTTTTTTATTTTAGGAGGAACAAACATGGCATTTATGAAAGACATTTTAACCCGCAACATCCCCATTTGGGAAGAATGTGCAGCTACCCCATTTGTGCAGGAAGTGCAAACTGGAAAGCTACCTCTTGAAAAGTTCAAGAGATATATGATTCAGGATAGTATCTATCTGAAAAACTATGCCCGTATATACGGCAAGGCAATTTTTCATGCTGATACATTAAGAGAAATTCAGCTTTACTATTCCATGCTGAATTTTGTAAATGATACGGAATCAGAAGTGCGTCTGGATTATCTAAAGCAATTTTGCATGACGGATAATGATATTGAACTGATCGCTCCTCTGCCTGAAAATCAAAATTACATTGATTTCATGTTTGAGATTGCGTCACATGGAAAGAATGAAGAAATTTTAATGGCGGTTCTTCCCTGTATGCTAAGTTACAGCTATATATTCCGCAAATTGGCGGCTGTTCCTACAAGCAGACAGTCAAGATATTGGGACTTTATCAAAGATCATGCGGATGAACAATATGCAGAAAGCTGCAAAGAATGGTCTGCTTTTGCAGAGCATAAATGTGCCGGGTTATCAGTAGCAAATAAAAAGTATCTGGCTGATATTTTTGAAAAAGCAAGTTTGTTAGAGCTTGCTTTTTGGAAGATGGCCTATCGGAACGAGAGAATGGAGGAAAATGCAAAATGAAAAAAGTATTGTCCATTGCCGGATCAGATTGCAGCGGAGGTGCAGGTATTCAGGCTGATTTGAAAACTTTTTCTGCTCACGGTGTATTTGGAATGAGTGTTATTGTTTCTGTTGTTGCAGAGAACACCAGCCGTGTTATCGACATCCAAGATATTACCCCGGATATGATTGAAAAACAGATTGACGCCGTATTTGAAGATATTGAAGTGGACGCAGTAAAAATCGGTATGCTTTCTACACCAGAATGTATGAAAGCGGTGGCAAAGAAACTATTACAATATAAGCCCCAAAATGTTGTAATCGACCCGGTTATGTATGCCAAAAATGGCTGCCCATTGATGAATCCTACGGCGGTTTCCACCTTGATAGACACAGTAATTCCACTTGCCGATGTACTTACTCCAAATATTCCAGAGGCAGAGAAAATAGCGGATATGCAGATTTCCACAGTTTCAGATATGGAGGCTGCCGCAAGAAAAATATATGCCATGGGTTGTAAGGCGATTGTTGTCAAGGGTGGACATCATATAGGAAATGCTGTTGATGTCCTATTTGATGGAGAAAATTTCTACCATTTTGAAACATCCCGCATTGATACGAAAAATACTCATGGGACAGGCTGTACCTTTTCTTCTGCAATCGCTTCCCAGCTTGCAAAGGGAAAAAGTGTTCCGCTTGCAGTCGAATCTGCAAAGGCTTATGTCACAATGGCAATCGAACACTCTCTTGCGATTGGAAAAGGCTGTGGCCCGACGCACCATTTCTACGAATTGTATCAGCATGGTTTATCTAAAGAATAGGCAGGTGCAAAATGAACTTTGATTATACACTTTATCTTGTTACTGATCGTCAACTAATGAGCTGCGATAGCCTGACAGAAGCGGTAGAACAGGCAATTTTAGGAGGCTGCACAATGATACAACTCCGAGAAAAAGAATTGTCCTCATTAGAATTTTACAATCAGGCTGTTGCCGTGAAACAGGTTACGGATAAATACCATATTCCCCTCATCATAAACGACAGAATAGATATTGCAATGGCTGTGCAGGCTGCGGGAGTACATATTGGACAGCATGATTTACCTGCGGCTGCCGTCCGCAAAGTAATAGGAGAAAATATGCTGTTGGGGGTATCTGCTTCTTCCATTGTAGAAGCAATACAGGCACAACAGGATGGTGCGGATTATTTGGGAGTTGGCGCAATGTTCCCTACTGGAACTAAAACCGACGCTGATTCTGTATCAATGGAAGAATTACAGAAAATCCGCGCAGCCGTTTCTTTGCCGATAGTTGTTATTGGCGGTATCAATAAGGGAAATGCAGGGCGTTTCAAGCCCATGGGAATTGACGGGCTGGCTGTTGTATCTGCCATCATAGCGCAGTCTGATATAAAAGCTGCTGCTGCGGAACTGAAAGATTTATTTTGCGGAAAGGAAAAGAAAAATGGATTTTAATGCGGCAATCTTTGATTTAGATGGAACAATTCTGGATTCAATGGATGTATGGGAGCATATAGATATTCAGTTTTTGAAAAAGAGAAATCTTCCCGTCCCGGAAAATTATGTAACTGAAATATGTGCAAGGAGTTTTGAGGAAGCCGCACAATATACCATTGATCTTTTTGGATTGCAGGAAACGGTAGAGGGAATTATTGAGGAATGGAATAATATGGCGGTCGAGGAATACAGTAACCATGTCGGTCTGCTGCCCCATGCCCTTGATTATCTTCTGCGCTTAAAAGAACATGGAATAAAACTTGCAGTTGCTACGGGGTTGCCGGAAAAGCTCTATATTCCATGCTTAAAGAACAATTCTATTTTAGAATTATTTGACGCTCTATGTTCAACAGATGAGGTTCAGCGGGGAAAAGAATATTCGGATGTCTTTGAATTGGCCGCAAGAAAATTAGGGGTTGCACCTGAACACTGTATTGTGTTTGATGATGTGCTTCCAGCAATTAAAAGCGCAAAGGCAGCCCGTATGTTAGCAGGCGGGATTTATGATAAGTATTCCGCAGATCAGCGTACAGAAATAGAAAGGATTGCGGATATTTACTTACTTGATTTTCGGCAAGCACCGATCCCACACAAAGAGGTATGAAAATGGAAAAATGGGATTTATATAATGCAAAACGGGAAAAGTCTGGAATAACAGTGTGCCGTGGAGAAATCATACCCAAAGGGCTGTATCATTTATCTGTGAGTGTATGGATCGTCAACCAGCAGGGGCAGTATCTTTTATCACAGCGGCATCCGAAAAAGCAATACCCTCTTTATTGGGAATGTACGGGTGGTTCTGTACTTTCCGGGGAAACCAGTTTACAAGGAGCAATCCGAGAGGTAAAAGAAGAATTAGGAATACTGCTTACTCCCGGAAGTGAAAAATTGATTTATCAGAGCAGACGGGAAAATGTGCAGGATTTTTACGATGTTTGGCTATTTCATAAGGATATAAAGATTGAAGAAATGCGTTTACAGGAAACAGAAGTTGTGGATGTTCAATGGGTAAATCCAGATAAGTTATTTGAGATGTTTCGCCTGAAACATCTGCACCCTCTAATTACCTATGTAGATCAGCTAATAGGCTGAAAAAGCGCCGGGCGCAGAGGTATCAAAGCCTCTGCATCTGGCGCTTCTTTTTTGTCATTTTTCCCGCATTTAGAACCCCGTTTTGCGGGGAACAGGATAACTTTATCCACCTGCCTGCCTGCCATGCGGAAAAACCCTTGATTTCCGTGGACTTTTAACGCCCTAAATGCGTAGACAGGAGGTATCTTTTCCGCTGGCGCTCAGCCTTTTAATTCCGTGTTGCACATGAGGCGGAAATCTTACTGCACCAGACAGCGAAGAATCATTTTGACGAACTGGGAATCAAAAAGCTCCCCTCTGTCAAATCTCTCCGAGAGGAATACACCGATCTTCTGGAACAAAAACGGAAAGCCTATTCTGCCTATAAGCAGGCCAAAAATGATATGAAAGAACTTCATAATGTTCGGGCCAATGTGGAATATCTATTAGAGATTTCTTCCCCACCACAACCGCAGCGCAGCACAGAAAAATCCCGTCAATAAGATTTGTCTGCTTTTGGTTTTCAGCGTTCCAACGGAACGCGCAGCCATTGCCACCGGCAATGATCTCAGGGGTTTGGGGATATGTCACCAACAAGCATTAGCAGGAATTCCGGAAACGGGATTTCTGCTAAATACGCAATCTTACGTAAGATTGCATTGCTTGCCAGTAGTTTTAAGAGTCTTTGGCAGAGAATCTGTTTACAGTTGCCGCATTGATAAACCTTTGATAACTGCCTATAATAGAGTTATTATTTTGAACTGCTATAACAGAGAAATGCAAAAAAATAAAATTTTTTGTCCGCTGTAACATTTCGCGGACATTTGGGGTTTACAATGGCCTTATCAAATATGGAGGTGATACAACTATGACATGGCCTTTTGAGAATGACACCAGCGCCATTGTAAAAAAATTAGCAGACCGAAGCATGAAAGCGGATAAAAGACGCAATGCGTTTATTATCATAACGATTGCTTTTGCAGTTAGTTTGATGATGGTATTAGCACTATATAATCTCGGAACAGACCGTGAAAATAGGCTTTATCTGCAAGGACGCTATCAGGGCAGCTTTATTAACAGTACCAGTACCGTCTTTGAAAAACTGGAACATAACAACCAGATTGAAGCAGTCGGCAAAGAGGCTGCAATGGGAACGAGCCGTATCAATGACTATACTTTGGATGTGTATTACAGAGATCAAAATGCACTTGAACTAAAAGGCGTTACTGACTTGCTGGGAAAAATGCCGGAGGCAGAAAATGAAATCATTGTGGAACAGTCCTATTTGGAGCATTTAGGGTTGCCGGTTCAACTGGATCAAACCGTTACACTGGATATGCCTTTTGGAAAAAATCAGACATATCATGTTTGCGGCATTATTCAAAGCAGTAATGCGTCCCGTATTTATCAAGTCATTGTATCGGATGGCTTATATAGCCGGTATGAAAAAGCAAACTGTTACGATCTTTTGGTTCGCGTGAAAAATACCGAAAATATGGACAGCGAAACTTTGAAACTGCTGATAAACGAAATTGCGGAACAAAGCGGTGTACCTGAACAGTATGTTATGTATAGCTCTACCTACTTTGGATTGGCAGAAGAAAAATCCACGCTGGAGCTATTGGTGATTATCGGAGCAAGCAGTTTAATTGTACTGGCCTGTTCTTTGGTTATTTACAGCCTGTTCTACATTTCTGTTATCGGGAAAACACATGAATATGGCAGACTGCGTGTGCTGGGGGCTACATCGGTTCAGATCAAGCGTATCGTGCGAAAAGAAAGTTTTTTGTTATCCTGTGCTGCAATTCCTATCGGTGTTGTATTGGGAAGTGTTTTGGGCTATTGTTTCGTCCCGGACGGCTGGCATTGGATGACTACACTGGAATGTGCCGTTGTGATTGCCCTTGTTACAGAAATTGCCTTGAAAATTGCTGTCCATACCCCTGTAAAGAAAGCCTCTATGGTATCGCCTATTGAGGCGCTGCGAATCAATACGACTGATACACCGGCGACAGAAAAAACGCGGATCGAACATCGAAAAATTACGCCATCTTCGCTTGCCCGAATGAGCTTTGCCCGGAACAAGAAAAAAGCTATACTAACCGTATTGTCTTTGGGATTTGCCGGAGTTTTACTGATGTGTGCCGCCACCTACCTTAATTCAACTGATGTAGAAAGCATGGCAAAACAGCAATTTGCAAATGGCGACATTGTACTTTCCCTTGATCCCGCCAACACAAATGCGGAAGATCGCCCCGCCGGGATCAATGCACTTCAAACGAAAAATCCATTGGATGAAGTTTTGGAAGAAACGATTTCAGATATGGATGGCGTAAAGAATATTGAATTTATACAGGGCTGTGTTTCAAATATGGAATTTCCCACTCCTTTCAAGGATGGTAACAGCCATTTCTTTACCCAAATTGGAATCCCCGAAAATCAGTACGAGGCCTTTTCACAAGGACTAATTGAGGGAACCGCAGACCGCCAGAAACTTATCAACGGAAAAGGAGTTATTGTAGATAATTCCGCCAAGCTGTTAAGCGACTATTATAATTACACTCCTCAAATTGGCGATATAGTCAAAGTGGAAACAGCGGATGGACAATGGGAAGAATTTACTGTAATGGGGATTGGGAAAGCTCCTAATCTCGGTGGGGATTCAGCTTCTTTCTATTTTCCGCAGGAACTCTTACCTATGATGAAAGAAAATGTTTCCAACTTCAACATAACCTGCATTGTAGATGTGGAAAGAGATCAGCTTACAGAAGTTGAGAATAAGATTTTCCAGTTGGCGGAAAATCGTGGAGGTATAGAAGTTTTCAGTATCAGCGATATTATTACTTATCTGCAAGAGGAAATGGATAACATAAAAATGCCGTTATACGGATTGGTATTTTTCATTGCTGTTTTTGGACTAATCAGCCTTATCAACACGCTAATGACAAACATTATATCAAGACAGCAGGAATTTGGTATTTTACAGTCTGTGGGATTGAGCAGTAAGCAATTCTCCAAAATGCTGCAAACAGAATGTTTCTATTATGTTTCTGGTACGACTATTTTAACTTTAACGATTGGAACTTTAACAGGATTTGTACTTTGCAAAGTTTTCAATCAGGTTGGGACATTCGGGACATTGACTTATCATTTTCCAGTTTTAGAAATAAGCATATGTTTTGTAGCGCTTTTCTTCATACTGGCCGCTTACTCCGTTTTCTCTGTACGATATAGCAAAAGACATCCTGTGATCGAGCGCATTAAAACAATGGAGTAAATTTTCCTTTATCAGAAAATTGTGTTTTCTGCAACAAAGGACATTTGCCTGTTATACTATCTACAAGAAGCAAAGGAAGTGAGGATATGAAGCAGATTTTAATTGTCGAGGACGACAGTTTTTTGAATAAGATGTTGGCCTATAACCTGACCGCAGACGGCTACGGCGTGACTTCTGCCCTAAACGCCAGAACCGCAGCCGAAGCCATACGCCAGCGGGAATTTGACTTAGTGCTGCTGGACATCAACCTGCCGGACGGCAACGGTTTTGAGCTGTGCAAACTGATAAAGCCCCAGCACCCGGACACCATTGTGATTTTCCTGACCGCTAACGATCAGGAGAGCGACCAGATACGGGGCTATGAGGTGGGCGCGGTGGACTACATCACAAAGCCCTTTGTGATCGGGGCCTTGCAGCGAAAAATCAAAGCCATGTTCGCCATGCTGGAACACCACAAACCGGCCAAGGACATTTACGACGATGGGCGGCTGTTTCTGGACTTCTCGGAGCAGACGGCTTCCTTAAACGGCAAGCCCCTGACCCTATCCCCGATGGAGTACAAAATGCTGAACCTGTTCCGTAAAAATCCCCGGCAAGTGCTGACCCGTGGGCAGCTTTTGGAAAAGCTGTGGGATATAGACGAGAAGTTTGTGGACGAACACACCCTGACAACCTCCATCAGCCGGATTCGGAGTAAGATCGAATCCGACGGCGGCGCGCCCTACATCAAAACTGTTTACGGCATGGGCTATCAATGGACGGGAGGCGAGGCAAAATGAAGTTGCAAAACCTCTCGGTAAAGCGGCTGTTTGGCCGGGTAGCAATGGGGCTTGTCCTTTCCATGTCCGGGATTACCATAGTCCTGTTTTTTGTGACAAAACAGACGGCGGTGCTGCTGACAGGCGGGGCGCTGCTGCTGTGCGCCCTTGTGGGGATTTTCGTACTGACGCAGGCGTTTGGAAAGCGGCTGTCGCAGTTTACCGCTGACCTGTGCCAGACCTTAGACCACATGATCGCCGGGAATGAAGCGCCCCAGCGCCCAGAGGACAGCGAAACCCAGCTTGCCAGAATTGGGCACCGTCTGGCAAGGCTCTACCAGATCATGCAGGAGAACCGCCGCCGGGTGGACGAGGAACGGCAGGAGTTACAGACCCTTGTATCGGATATTTCCCATCAGGTGAAAACGCCGGTAAGCAATCTGAAAATGGCGACGGACACGCTGCTGGAAAAGCCCATGACCGAGGCGGAGCGCACCGACTTTATCCGGGGAATCCGCAGCCAGACGGATAAGCTGGACTTTCTCTTTCAGGCCCTTGTGAAAACCTCCCGTCTGGAAACGGGCGTGATCCAGTTGGATAAGAAACCGGGCCGCCTCTTTGATACCGTGGCACAGGCCATGAGTGGAATTGTGTATGCAGCAGAGAAAAAGGAAATCGTCGTGTCCGTGGACTGCCCGGAGGATTTGACCGTTTTCCATGACAGCAAGTGGACATCCGAAGCCCTTTTTAACCTGCTGGACAATGCGGTGAAGTACACCCCGGCAGGCGGGAAAATCGCTGTGTCGGTGGTGCTGTGGGAAATGTATGTGGAAATCAAAGTAGCCGACACCGGCAAGGGCATTTCCGAAAGCAATCAGGCCGCCATCTTCCGGCGCTTCTATCGTGAGGAAGAAGTACACGAACAGCAGGGCGTGGGCATTGGCCTGTATCTGGCCCGCGAGATCGTAACACGGCAGGGCGGCTATATCAAAGTGGTTTCGGAGCCGGGCAAGGGTTCGGAATTTTCCATTATGTTGCCGACTAAATAAAGCACACTTATAACAGGAGAAAACACCATGAAAAAAATCAATTTTTGCAAAGCAACAACAATCATCTTAATAATCAATGTTATTTTATCTATTGTTTTATTTTTCGTTGTTCCTGATAAAATAGCAATTCAATGGGTAGGTACATCCCCCAGCAATGCAGTAGATTCTTACTATGTATTTTTGGTGCCGGTATTGTCAGTGCTTTTTGCTTTTACGGGAAAACCTATTTTTACAATGTTCCTGTTTAGATTGTGGAATAGAACTAACGAGCATTTAGTGACATACTTAAATTTGTGTCTGCAAGTTGTATTTCTTACTTGTGAAATCTATATCGGATTATATAACCTATGTAATTTTAATGTTGCCATTAGTATAATTCTCATTGTGGAACTTATGATAGATGTGGTGATTGGATTGAAATTATTTCACAATCAATCTATCTAAAAGATTGTGTAGTATGATTCGGCGGACGACCATTTCCGGCTGTCCGCCGTGAATTTTTTTGAAATGTCCGAGCGTTGTAACATTTCACCCCGATTTTCAATGAAATTTTTTGGCCGCTGTAACATTTCGCGGACATTTGGGTTTTACAATACCCTTATCAACAAAAGTGAGGAGGCGACGCAATGGAACTGACCCCGACATTGATTTTGAATCTGGCGCTGCTGATCGTCCCGCCCGTTGCCCTTGTGCTGGTGTTCCGGCAATGGCTGGTCCGGCACATCCGCTGCACGGTTGCCTTGACTGCTCTCTGTGATGTTCTCCTATTTTGGGATGAACTGTTCTACTATGAGAGCTTCGGCCTGTTCGCTGTGCTGATTCTGGTGCAGTTGGCGGCCACCGGCGCAGCAGCGTTCCGCATTTACAACAAACAAAAAAAGGATTGAATTTTATGAGCATTTTACAGACTATCGACCTGAAAAAGTATTACGGCACAGAGCCGAACATCACCCGCGCCCTTGACGGCGTGAACTTCTCCGTAAATGACGGCGAATTTGTGGCCGTTGTGGGAACCTCCGGCAGCGGCAAGTCTACCCTGCTTCACATGATGGGCGGGCTGGACACCCCTACTTCCGGCAATGTGATTGTCCGGGACAAAGAACTGTCGAAGATGAACGACGAACAGCTCACCATCTTTCGCCGCCGCAACATCGGCTTTATCTTCCAGAACTATAACCTTGTTCCCATCCTGAATGTGTATGAGAACATCGTCCTGCCGGTGGAGCTGGACGGGGACACGGTGGATCAGAAGTTTTTGGACGAGATCGTTCACCTGCTGGGGCTGGAAGATAAACTGAAAAATATGCCGAACAATCTTTCCGGCGGACAGCAGCAGCGTGTGGCTATCGCCCGCGCCTTGATTACCAAACCGGCTATCGTGCTGGCCGACGAGCCGACCGGCAACCTTGACAGCAAGACCAGCGCCGAGGTGCTGGGGCTTATCAAGCGCACCAGTGCGGAGTTCCGGCAAACTGTTGTGATGATTACGCACAATGACGACATTGCCCGCCTTGCAGATCGGATTGTCCGCATTGAGGACGGAAAGATTGTGGAGTAAGGAGGTGGCAGGCTATGACATGGCCTTTTGAAAATGATACCAACGGCATAGTAAAGCGCATATCAAACCGCAGTATATCGGCAAATCGAAAAAGAAATATCTTTATTATTTTGACGATTGCACTTGCCAGCGCATTGCTATCTGCTATTGTCCTCTATGGCTTTGGGGTTATGCAGGAAACGCAGAACCGCAACCAAAAAACAGCGCAGATTATGTATCATGCGATTTCTGAACAACAGGGACAGGAACTATACAAGCAAGAAGAAATTGCGTGGGTTGGGGAATTTTTTAACGCATTTTCTGAACAGGTAAACCATTCAACCGTGAATTTTACTTATGCAAATGCAGATATGCTAAAATCCCAAAGTATGCCCTATTCGGGAGATTTACCAGCTTCGGAGAATGAAATTGTAGTGCAAGAATCCTTTTTGGATAGTTTGGGCTATTCAAATGAATTGGGACAGACAATTCAAATCCCCTTTTCTGACGGCACTACCCATGATTTCAAATTGACGGGAATCTTAGATGTGAAAACCGGCGATATTGGGCGCTATACAGCCATTATATCGAAAGAATTAGTAAGACAGCAGTATGGCGACGAGGGCATGATTGATTATTACATTGGGCTGAAAGGCGCTCAAAATATGAGCGAGGAAGAAGCCACCAACTATGCAAACACTCTGGCGCAGCAATTAAAAATTTCCGATGATAATGTGATTGTCCGTTCCACATATTTTAACTTAAAGGACGAAAATCACGGAAGCGATATGCTGTTCTATTTCTTGATTGGTTTTGTAACTTTCATTGGTTCCGGCATTGTGATCTATTCGATTTTTTATATTTCAGTAGCAAGCAGTATCCGTAACTATGGACAGCTTCGCACAATCGGAACTACAAAACGACAGATCAAAAAGATGGTTTACCGCGAGGGGAAATTACTTGCTGCCATTGCTATCCCAATTGGTCTGGTTATTGGAAATGTGATTGGGTACTTTCTGGTTCCTGCCGGTTGGTACTGGCTGACCACTTTATGTGTGACGGCCGGGGTTGGCCTTTTTGCATTTATTATTGTGATGATTGCCATTCATACTCCTGTAAAAAGAGCTGCGGCAGTATCTCCGCTGGAAGCATTGCGATATTCCGATTATCAGGGGAAAATGAAAGAAAGTTCCGTGCTGCACCGTAAAATAACGCCTGCTTCACTTGCTAAAATGAATCTGTCCAGACAAAAGGCAAAGTCCACTTTAACAATACTTTCTCTTTCACTCGGCGGAGTATTGGTTGTATTGATTTCGACAATGTTAGTTTCCTATGATGGCGTTGCAGAGGCAAGAGGCAGGGCGTTCCCTGTCGGTGAATTTAACATTCAGCTCAACGCAAATCAATCGTGGGACACTGCTGGTATTTCTTTGTCTGGATTGCAGCAAAAGAATTCTCTAAATGCCGATTTTGTAAATGCAGTAGAATCTATTGATGGCGTTACAGGAATCAAGCACTGGTATTACACGGACGCAGAATATCGTGTAAATGGTAATTCTGGAAAATGGATTCAGGGCTTTTGCCGAGATGAACAGCAGAATTTGGAGAAAGAGCGAATTGCGGGAACGACTGATTATGATGAACTGGTGGCAGGAAATGGAATTGTCTTGCTTCAAGAGCGTGCCGATCTCTATGATATTGAGGCTGCGTTGGGTGATACCGTCGAAGTGGACTATAAAACCGAATCCGGCCAAATTTGCACAAAGACCTATACCGTCATGGGCATTGTAAACGAATATTCTTACTCCGGCTTCTCAAAATGCTTTGCGCTTCCGGAGCAGTTTATGAATGAAGCGACCGGGATAGATTGCACAGGTACGATTTCTGTAATTACCGATATGGAAAAATTTGATACAGTTGAAGCTGCATTAAATCAACTGATAGACGGAAATAGCGATTTGGTTATGGAAACCATAAAAGAAAGTATCACTTATTATAGCGGACTTCAACAACTTTCCATCGGGGTATTGTTGATCGTGGCTGTTATTGTTGTGTGCTTTTCTTTAATCAACCTTGTCAATACGACAATCACAAACTTCTTATCCCGTAGGCAGGAAATTGGAATGTTACAGGCGATTGGTTTGAGTAAAAAGCAGCTTATCAAAATGCTGTGCTATGAGGGGTTGATGTATTCAGTTTTTGCTACGCTGGTAACATTGGTTTTGGGGACTGGACTGGGCTTCCTATCCGTACAGGTAGTTGTGAAAACGATGAATCCATACTTTTACTATTCATTTCCGTGGCTGATCGTATTGATATATTTAGCAATCCTGCTGATTGTGCAATTCACCTTGATTTCTTACACAACTGGAAATCTGAAAAAACAATCTCTTGTTGAGCAAATCAGGACGATGGAATAGCCGTATGGGATCGGCGGGGCGGCGTGTGCTGCCCCGCTTTTTTCGCCATTTCTCAAAAAAATTTTTGAAATGTCCGAGCGTTGTAACAATTCAGCCTGTTTTTCTGTCGAAATCAAAGGCACCTCGGACATTTGTGTAACATTTGTAGTTTATGCTTGTGGTAAATCAATATTGGGGGTGAGGACACATGAAAAAGATACTGCTGATCGACGACAGCGACACCTATACATGGTGTCTGAAAATATACTTACAGCACCGGGGCTACCCGGTGAAAACGGCTTGTACGCTGAAAGAAGCGCGGGCCGCCATCCAAGAGGAAATGCCGCTGGTGGTCTGCTGTGATCTCGACCTGCCGGATGGTTCTGGCATGGACTTTCTGGACGAGGTGCGGGCCGCAGACAAGGAGCTGCCTTTTGTTCTGGCGTCCTGCCATGACAAGGACGACTACGAACAGGAGGCTATGCGCCGGGGCGCGACGCTGTGCATGGACAAAATGAAAGGACTGCTACTACAAGATAAGCTGGTGGAATACGCCTACCGGCAGTTATCCGGCGAAAAGGCCCCGACTTTTCACAAGCTGCTCTTTGTCTATGCAGAAGATACCAGCGCCGAAGTGCTGCGGGCTGCTATGCTACAAAAGGGCTTTGACCTGATTCTGGTTTCCTCGATTTGGGAAGCCAAGCGCCGGATTTTTGAGGATAAGGAAATAGAACTGATCTTGTGCGATCTGGAACTGCCGGACGGCACAGCAATGGAGCTGTTTCATACGCTACGGCGGGTGGCGGGGATGTTCCAAATGAAGAATCCCCATGTCCGGCTTCTGCCGTTCTTTATCCTCACCGAGAACAACGACCCTGCCACGGAATATGAATACCGGCATGAGGGCGTGAACGACTATATCACCGCCCCGGTCAATATCCCGGAGCTGATCCGGCGGGTTCTGTTCTTTGTGGAATGAGATCGTTACACATATAAAAATATGTCTTTGTAGTGGACAGGATAGACGCTTTTTTATGAGAAATTGGTCAGGACAGTAAATTTATTGTCCCGACCAATTTTTGCTATTATGAACTTTTCTTAAACTATATTGCTTTTTGAAAAATTTCGTGTTATACTGTTATACATAACAGCACAACAGTTAAAACACACGGAGGATGCAGCAATGAAACTGATTATTTCAAATGTATCTGGCGTCCCCATATACGAGCAGATTAAACAGCAGATCAAGGCGGCTATTTTATCTGGCGAGCTTCAAGCCGAAGAAACTTTGCCCTCCCTTAGAACACTTGCCAAAGACTTAAAGATCAGCGTCTTAACAGTGACAAAGGCATACACAGAATTAGAGCAAGAGGGCTTTGTTAAAAATGTGCAGGGGCGTGGATGTTTCGTAATGGGGTCTGGTTCAGAACTGATTAAGGAGCAGCTTATTTGCAAAGTAGAAAACAATCTCACCGAAGCAATAAAAGCTGCAAGAATGGCAAATCTATCCACAGAGGAATTACATCGCCTTTTGGACATTTTAACGGAGGTAAAAACAGATGACTAATTATTTAGAGGTAACGAATCTTTCAAAATCTTTTGATTCTTTTCAACTTCACAATATCAGCTTTACTTTGCCAAAGGGATATATTATGGGCTTGATCGGCCCGAATGGTTCTGGCAAAACAACGACAATCAAACTGATTTTGAATATGCTCAAGCGCACCGGCGGCACAGTCAAAGTGATGGGGCTGGATAATATCGCAGAAGAACAAAAAGTAAAATCAGAGCTTGGCGTTGTTTTCGATACAAATTATTTCAGTGATGATTGGAAAGTGTCGCAGGTTGAAAAGTCTATTTCGGTATTTTATCCAAATTGGGACAGCCAGAAATTTGCGGATATGTTACGGAAATTTCACATTGCACCAACCAAAAAGGTAAAAGAACTTTCCAAAGGTATGCAGATGAAGTTAATGCTTGCCTGTGCGTTTTCATACGACGCAAAACTGCTGATCCTTGACGAACCGACCAGTGGACTTGACCCGGTTTCCAGAGATGAACTTTTGAAAATTCTTTCGGAGTATATTGAAGATGGCGAACATAGTGTTTTGTTCTCCACCCATATCACAGGCGATTTGGAGCGTGCAGCCGATTATATTACCTACATCAGTTATGGCGAGTTGTTCTTTACTGGCAGCAAAGATGATTTTGTAGATATGTTCCGCATTGTAAAAGGTGGAATTGAGGAACTGTCCGATGATCTGAAAAATAAGGCGGCTGGTATTCGTACATTCCCTACGGGATTTGAGGCGCTGATGAAAACCGAAAATATTAGCGGTTTCCCTAACCTGACCGTTGAGCCTGCCACTATTGATGAAATTGTAGTGTTTACAAGCAAGAAAGGTGACGATTATGAGTAATATTTTGAAATCCACAAAATTAGATATTGCATTGGTAAAACCATATTTTAAGACGATTTGCTTTACCCTGCTTCTGCCGATTGTGTTTGCCGCAATCAACCGTTCTTTGCTGACAGGGGTATCATTTGCCATGTGCTTTATTGCTATGACGACGGGATATACCTTTTCCATCACAGAAAAAAACAGCATGGATCGGCTGTTTGGTATTTTACCTGTTCGGAAAAGCGAGCTTGTGATCGGACGCTATGTTTTCGTCCTTGCAATGGGGCTTCTTTCCTTGATTATTTCTTTGATTGCACAGCCGCTTGTCTTGAAAGTGCTGGGTGAAACAGTTGGCGTATTTGACATTGTAACTGCCGCTATTGCAGGAGTATTCTTATTTGCACTCTATACCGTGTTCCAGATTCCGGGATATTACAAGTACGGTTCAATCAAAGGACGGGTATTTATGTATATTCCAGTGGCCGGTTTTTTGGTGACTTTACTTCTTCTCTCTAAAATGCCAGCCATCGGGAAATCAATTATTTCAGTCGTTGAATCTTCTCCGATACTTCTCGTTTTCCTTGCGGTTTTTGCTATTGTCGTGATGTATGCGGTTTCGATCTTCTTGTCCATTCGGATTATGAAGAACAAAGAAATGTGAGGTGATTGTATGGATTTCACAATTTTGGCAGTTGTGCTTTTGCTTGGTGTTGGCGTTCCTATCCGTAATAAACTCATACGGAAATATCGGGATAAGAAAAAGAATGATCGCAATTCGGAGTGAACAATATGGAGAAAACAGAGTTCATCCGCTGCCCAGTCTGCGGGAATAAAACACGCGACAAAATTCGGGAAGATACCGTACTTAAAAATTTTCCTCTCTTTTGTCCAAAATGTAAAAGTGAATGTCTAATCGACATTGAACAATTAGACTTACGATTAGCATTATGGGAATACCGTCGTTACTAATGACAGTATTCTGTTTGCTTTATGAGAAAATGCTCAATGCTGGAATGGGCAATAAATTTGAATTTGACAAGGAGATAATAATGATACCAATTTCTGATATTCTCATCCGCTCAATTAGTGGGTATGTGTTTATGGTTCCAGTCTTCGTACTGTATTTCTTGTGGCTCAAAAAATTGGGGAGAACACAAAGTTTTCTCCATACCGCTGCAGTGTTTGTTTTTGGTTATTATTTATTCGGACTTTTGACCGTCACAGGCATCGGCTTTACAAGCACAATGACCTTTCGCCCGAACATTTCTTGGACTCCATTTATCGGTATGATAACTGGGCCAATTGATACCATTCTGAATATTATTCTGTTTGTCCCGTTGGGATTTTTCCTGCCGCTGCTGTACAAGAAATATCATCACATGAAGACGGTTGCATTGACTGGCTTTCTGTTTTCTTTGGCTGTTGAAATTGTCCAGATGTTTGGCTGGGGTTCTTCCGACATCAATGACTTGATGACAAATACCGCTGGAGCCTGTATTGGATTTTTAGTTTATTGTCTGCTGTCAAGAATCTTGCCTGCCAATCTGAAAAAGCAACTTCAATCCAGCCGTGTCAATGCTGTGGCTGAAGTACTTCTCTTTGCTATTTGCACATTTGCCATTATGGTCACGGCTCAGACTTGGTTTGTCCATGATGTGCTGAATGTTCCATAAATTGTATCGGAAACAATCGGTCTCAGATATAAAAAAATAGTGTCTTCTGTTTGACACACCTGCAGACCGATTTTTCCGTATTGAACTTAGTCGCGTCAACGAAGCCACTACCTATGGAATTTCAATCTTTTCCTTCCTGTTATGCTTGGACAGATTGAATAATTCTCTTTGTGTTATATCTATTATTTTTAGGTAATAGTCCACAACGGCTTCTAACATGAAGGTACAAAAAATAAAAGTTGATCCTCAATCAACCCTATTATTGTACTCTTCAATTCATACTTTTCGATCTCAATGGTAGTATGGTTAGATAGACATCTGTTGCCGCTATCCCTTGGTAAGTTACCCGTTCAGCTTACCTACAAATTTAGAATACAATAAATGGCATCATTTGAACAGACTATATTTTTGGGATGAACTGTTCTACTATGAGAGCTTCGGTCTGTTTGCTGTGCTGATTCTGGTACAGTTGGCGGCCACCGGCGCAGCAGCGTTCCGCTTTTACTACAAACAAAGAAAAGGCTGAATAGAAAATAGGTATCATCAATCAAAAATATCATTGGAGGTATAACTTATGGAAAAAGAAACAATGGGAACTGTAATTTCAGTTATAAAACAATGGTGGTTAAAAGTGAATCGTAAACCTGCCCGCGTTCATGCGATGGATGGCGCAGCCTTTCCGCATACTATCAAGGTCAAATATACGATAGACGGCAAAGATTACATCTGCCGAAAATGGATTGGCGCAGGAAACAAAGTCCCTGACAAGGGAACAACGATTAAAGTTATCTATTGTGAAGATAAGCCATCGAAAGCAAGAATTGAACTCTAATCAATAAATTTATTAAAATACGGAGGTGATGATGTGATGGGACATTAGCTGTTTTTGATATAGAAGAATCCGGCAAGCAGATCGGAGAAAAGTTATTTCTGCTTCTTAACGAGGAACAAAAGAATGCTCTAATGCAATATATTTTGGAACAAGGAGCCTGTCATGGAACGGTATTCAATTCCTGTCACACTTCCTTCGCAGCAAAGAAAAATCCTCTAACAGAAATACAGGAAGGCGAGCTTTATCTATGCCTGGAACACCGCACTGTCAGGGTTAGGGAACGGATGATCAACCTGACAAGTAAGGAGTTTGATATACTGGCATTGCTCATTGCCAATCCCAAACGTGTTTTTACTTACGAACTGATTACCGATTTGGTTTGGAAAGAGGATTGTGATTTCTATTCGAGAAAAGCGATTCATAATCATATAAGTAAGCTGCGTAAGAAGTTGCGCTTTGAACCGGATCTTCCAAACTATATTGAGAGTGTCGCCGGGATCGGCTATAAATTTGAACATCTATAACATGAGCCCACAAGGTGTTGTTTCCCCTTGTGGGCTTGCTTTTTGCAGCATATATTCTAAGAGCGGAATATGTGGAAAATTGCGAATATAAAGAGTAAAAAGCGAATATCTGCGGACTGATAAAGGAAACATAACCGATATAATTTTCTCCCAAGGAGGTATCAAGCAGCCGATTCAGGTTCCTCCTTGATGGGAGGAAATGCCTATGCGTCTATGCAACACAGATCTGCAGATAAACTGCTTTACATTCAGTCACCTATACGTCGTAGTCCAGCTCGTATGGATTGCGGCGTTTTTGGTTTCGACAAAGTTTGAGCATTTTCGCTGTCAACCTCCCGGAAAAATTTCATACTGCTGCTTTGGCGCGCCTGTTCTTTGTACGGGCGCGCTTTTTTGTACCCTTTTTTTAATCAGAAAGAGACTTAGACCTTATCGCTGCCGCAGCCCACCCTCTGATTTCGATTTTTGCCATCAACTCAAACATCGAAATTGGAGGAAATTACTATGAAGAAAATCAATCTTCGGGATTATTACCCGTATTATACACAGGACATGATCGTTGAGGTGCCGGATGAAGTTGCTTTGTTGCTTCGGGAATATATGTTGTTGGAAGAAGCCTATCGGATTCGTACATACCGCTATAAAGCATTTTACTCTCTGGATCGAGACGAAGGTATTGAGCGTGAGATATTGCAAAAGCCTCTTAACCCGGCAGAAATTTGGGAACAGCGCCAAATGACGGAGTTGATTTATAAAGGTCTTTCCAAACTTCCGGTAAAGCAGCGCCAACGAATCTATGCACACTTTTTTCTTGGCATGAGCAAAGCAGATATTGCCAAAGCGGAAGGAACACACAAAAGCCGGATCACCCGTTCTATCGAAGCCGGATTGCGTAGTCTGGAAAAATATTTCAAAGAAATTTTATAACAGACGGCAACTTTGCCCCTAAAAATGTACTGAATAGTAGAGGGACATATTCGGCGGGACAAGCTGGACGGGTGTGGTAAGGAAGCATATACATCCTCCCACCCCAACTGCAATATCAATTTGTCTGCCATGCCCCTTGCTTGTTCCTTGACAACCGAATATACGCTGTTACAGGTACTTCATTCTGTGTTCCGAGCGGCAGATGGGGCGGCGCGGTGACAGGCGGCCTAAGGAGGTGATGGATCCAGGCTGTCCGAGCGATAAACGCAACCTACGAAACCGGCTGTGGCAGGCCGGACGCGATAACGACGCAGATCATAATGGTACTTCTTCACAGCTTCCTAAAGACTTGGGGAGAGTTCCTGCGGCGTTTGCTTGCTCTGGCAAAGCGGCGGCGTATGCGGGACTATGATGCGGTGACGCTACCCGCAGCCTGTAACAGCCCCGTCCTTATTACAGAAGGACTTGCCGGGGTGCGTGGCAAATACGGCAGTAAAATCGAAATCAGATATAATGGGCCGGATTTATGTGTGTAATAACCATAGATCCGACCTATTCATGTGGTTTTGATAACACAGTTTTCAGAAGGGAGTTGATACTATGGAATTGAATACCATTGTCAGTGAAGTGGGTACACTGGTAGACATTCGGGATGTCTCTGTCAACAAAGAACTTTCCCGTGATGAACGGATTGCAGAATTCGTTCAGCAAATCAAAAATCCATACCATTTTAAGTGTGGGCGTTTTACTGTACAGGCCAGCTTTTCTGCTGAAGGTGCTACCCTGGAAGAATGTATCAAGGGTATTTTGCGATAGGTGCAATTTTAAGAAAGGGGCTGACTTTTCCGTAAAAGCATGGTAGAATAAGAATCGGAAAAGGAATTGAATATGGCATAACCACACTTCTTGAATTGCGGGGATTTTTCTGTGCAACGAAAGGAGTGTTTTTTTATGCAGGTTTACAAAGCGATTAAGTACATCCGTCTTTCTTATACGGATGATAAAACAGTAGAAAGTGACAGCGTTGCTAACCAGCGGCGCCTGATCGATGACTACATAGCCCGACACCCGGAAATTGAGGTTGTGGCAGAAAAAATTGACGATGGTTATAGTGGTGTTTTGTTTGATCGCCCGGCATTTCAGGAAATGATGCGGATGATCGAACAAGGCGAAGCTAACTGCGTGATTGTCAAAGACCTCTCCCGCTTAGGTCGTGAGTACATAGAAACAGGCCGTTATATGCGCAGGGTATTTCCAGCCTATGGAGTGCGTTTTATCGCAATTAACGATAATGTGGACACGGAAAATGACGCTGCCGATGATCTCACGGTTTCTGTCAAAAACATTATGAATGAGGCTTACTGTCGGGATATTTCCGTTAAGACACGGAGCGCCCTGGAAGTAAAACGGCGCAGCGGGGATTTTGTAGGTGCTTTTACCATTTATGGTTATGTGAAAGTCGGCGATAAACACAAGAGCTTGGAAGTAGACGAATATGCTGCTAATGTTGTGAGGGATATTTTCAGAAAACGGCTGGAGGGATTCAGCGCTTCCCATATAGCGGATGAACTGAACCGATTAGGAATTCTTTCGCCTTTAGCGTATAAGCGCAATCACGGAATGCCTCATGCAAAAGGTGGCTATACAGACCGAAAGGATTGCAAATGGTCTGCAACTACAATCATCCGCATTTTGCAGGATGAAACTTACACCGGAACACTGGTCCAGGGCAAACAGACAACGCCCCATTTCAAATTAAAAGAGCGTGAGGACAAACCTTCTTCGGAATGGATTCGTGTGGAGGGAACCCATGAAGCGATCATACAAAAGCACGATTTTGATCTGGTGCAACGGCTCCGCAGGATTGACACAAGGACTTCTCCCAAATCGGATAAGGTTTACCTGTTTTCCGGTATTTTGATCTGCGGATGCTGTGGCTGCCGTATGACCCGCAAGACGAACCGCTATAAAGACAAAGAGTATCACTATTATTACTGCCCGACCGGCAAAAAGAATGGCTGCACATCGTCGGTCATGCTGAAAGAGTCGGATCTGATTGAATGTGTGCAGGACAGTTTGAAAGGACATATTGAAAATGTTGCTTCTCTGGATGCCCTGCTGTCCAGTATCAGTCAGGAACGGATCAACCGGGAATTGGCGCAGGAATATGCCGCACAGATCAGAGTAAATGAAAAGCGTGTGGCACAGACCGAGGGCTTTAAGGCAAAACTCTATGAAAATCTGGTGAGTGGAATTCTGACAAAGGAAGAATTTCTCTCTTATAAGCGAAAATACAATGCAGATATTGAACTGTTCCAAAAGGCAATCGCTGAATGGAACGATAAACTTACAGATGTATTGGAAAACCGAAGCGAACGAAACCGTTGGATCAACCATTTTATGAAATTTTCTACTATGGAGGATATTGACCGCCGGGCAGTCATGCAGCTTATCCGAAGCATACGGGTAATGGGTAAAGATGAACTGCATATTGAATTTAATTACCAGGATGAATATCAGAAAGCAATCTCTTTGGCTGAACAGATTGCTACAAAAAATGAAGAAAGGATGGTGAGCTAAATGGCAAGAAAAAGCAGAAAACAGACGGCAGCTCCTATGCCGGCACCATCTTTGTATGTACATGTGGCTCTGTATATCCGTCTTTCTGTGGAGGATAACAAAAAGCGGGGTTGCTCAGTAGAAAACCAAAAACTGGTACTGAATGACTTTCTTTCGGATAAACCGGACTTCGTTGTGTATGATACTTATATCGACAACGGAGCGACAGGGACAAATTTTCACCGCCCTGGATTTCAGCAAATGCTATCTGATATTGAAGCAGGCCACATTAACTGTGTGATTGTTAAGGATCTTTCCCGATTAGGGCGAAATTCTATTGACACAGGTTATTATATCGAACAGTATTTCCATGCTCATAATGTTCGCTTCATTGCTGTTACGGATCAGTTTGACACAGCGGATTCCGGAAATCTTCATGGTGGTATCATGCTGCCTTTGAAAAATATGATCAATGAAGCCTATGCTCTGGACATTGGACGAAAAATCAAAGCACAGGCGCGGCAGGCTATGAAAGATGGCGACTATATTGGTGCACGGGCGCCTTACGGTTACAGGAAAGACCCGGATAATTGCCATAAACTTCTGATTGATGAAAATACTGCCCCTGTGGTAAAACAGATTTTTGAATGGGCACATGAGCATGTGGCACTGAACCGGATTGTCCGCAATCTAAATGAGATGGGAATTCCGGCACCGAGCCATTATAAAAAGACCACTGGCGAGATTACCAGTCCGGGACTGATCGGAAGTGGCAAATGGCAGACCCGCACAGTGATGAAAATCTTAGAAAGCGAAGTTTATACAGGCGATCTGGTGCAAGGAAAAACAAAGATTGTAGATCATCAGCAGGTCAAGGCTGGAGAAGATAATCTGATTATTGCAAAATGCACCCATGAACCGATCATCAGCCATGAGTTGTTTAATGCAGTTCAGGAATACAGAAAACAGATCTGTGAAGAAAGCAAAGCAACTCCAAAACGTCCCTACACACCAAACATTTTCAAAGGTAAAGTGTTCTGTGCTGATTGTGGCAGAAGCCTTCACAGGCAACGCGCCGAGCGCCGGAAAGGACCCGACACTTACTGGTTCCACTGCCTTACAAACAGCCGGGTAGAAAAAGATAGCTGCAAAGGTGCGATGATACAAGAGAAAGAACTGATTTCTACTGTTACGGCTATTCTTGAAAAAGAGCTGACAGTTGCGCTGGGAATGTCGCTGCCACTCTTTCAGTTGGAGACAAGACAAAAACAGGAAAAAGATAAGCTGAAAATTCAGATGTCGGCCAAACGGCAGGAAATTGAAAAAACACGCCGGCTGATCCGTGGCCTATATGAAAATTTTGTGCAGGGTATTTTGACAAATGACGAATACTTTGAATTGAAAGCGGATTATGAACATGCTATCAATGCTCTGTCTGGTGAGATTGAAGTATTTGAAAAATCTATGGACTCTCTGGACAACCAGCTTGCCAGATACCGTGCAATGGAAAAGGATGCAAAAACACTGGCACAGGATCACGTACTGACTGTAGAACTGATCAAACGGCTCATTGAACGAATTGAGATAGACCACGAGCGGAATATTCATGTGACCTTCCGTTTCAAAAATGAATTTCAGGGAAAGGCGGTGGAACCGTGCGCAACTATGTGATTGCCCTTTATATCCGTCTTTCTGTGGAAGATTTCAAAACTGAAAGTTTGAGCATACCAAATCAAAAACTGATTCTTCGTGAAAAAGCTATGTCTCTGCCGGAATGGGATGACAGCGAGATTTTGGAATTTATTGACAACGGTCATACGGGGACAAACTTTGAGCGTCCGGCGGTGCAGGAACTTTTAACAATGGTTCAGGCCGGAAAAATCAACTGTATTATTGTAAAAGACCTTTCCCGATTTGGACGTAACAGCATTGAAACCGGCTATTTTATTGAGCGGGTATTTCCTCTTTATCACACCCGTTTTATTTCCGTCAGTGATGATTTTGACACAGCTAATTTCAAAGGTGATACCGGAGGGATTGATATTGCTTTCAAGTATCTTATCAGCGAGTGGTATAGCCGGGATATGTCCATGAAAATCCAAAGTGCAAAATACGCAAAGATGCGTCGTGGGGAATATCAGAGTGTCATCTGTCCTTACGGCTATCGCAAGAGTGCAGACGGACGTATGGAACCGGACGAGGATGTTGCCCCGAATGTGCAGATGATATTTCAATGGGCGTCTGAAGGCAACACCGCAGCCGAGATCACAAGAAAATTGTATGCCATGAATATCCCCACCCCTGGGGAATATCGCAAACTTAAAGGCAAGGCCTATTACAATGTTTCCCGAACAAACGGCGTTTGGAGTACATCAACGGTTCTGCGTATTTTAGAAGATCAAAGATATATCGGTACCTATGTAATTGGCAAGAGAAAGGTAAAAGAGATTGGCAGCCGACATACACAGTTAAAGGATGAAAGTGAGTGGTTCAAAATCCCGAACCATCATCCGGCTATTGTAAGTGTGGATCTATTTGAGAGAGCCAATGCTTCAATTAAGCGTTTCTCTCTGTCAAATAAAAAGCCGCGTGATTATCTGCTCCGTGGTAAGGTATTCTGCGGATGCTGCGATCATGCAATGTCTCTACGAAATGGTGCGTGGTTTTATTGCCGTCATTCCGAGGTGGCTGAAACGCTTCCTTGTCATGGTGTGCGCATAAAGATGGCAGATCTGGAGCAGGTTGTATTTGAAACAATTCGGGCTCAAATGTGTCCGGCATTGGGAATTGATAGCAATAAGGATAAATTGGATTTGCAGACAGTCCAGCAGGCCGAACATGAAGAAAAACTCCGTTCTATTCAAGATAGCAAGCGGTATCTTTATGAGCAGTATGCACTCGGAGAGATTGATTTGGAAACCTATCGGACACGAAAAGCGGTTTATGACACGGAACTGGTACAAGCCAAAAATGTTCATGCTGTCATCACTGCACAGACAAAGCAGATAAAAAGTGATTATGAGATTAAGCTGAAACAACAGGAAATTGTGCAGAAAGTCGGAAACGCCAACATGCTGACAAAAGCTCTGATTGACCGGCTTATCAATAAAGTTTACGTCTTTCCAGGAGATCGGATTGAGATTGAATATGCAACACAGGATTTCTTAGAAACTAAGGAATCCGAAAAGGAAGTATAACCGTGAACACCCATTTGAAACAGCTATGGGCAGCTATGAAGCTGCCCGAAAAACTGCAAAAAAAGTTATAAATTTTTTGTCGTGGGCTTGACATACGGGTGCCGGAGATCGTGGATCCTGATAAATGGCACCCCGGACACTTTGCAATATTGCACCATGGCGTTTCGAATCAGGCTTCTTGAAAAATCAAAGATACGATCATCATCTTGATAGCCGTATAATTTATCAATATAGCCCCTCAGATCATTCATAACGGCTTTAGGCATATATATCACCCTTATGCCGTTCTCTGTCTTTGGGGGCGATATGTGAGCACCTTCAGAATCAGTATTGATGGTTTTATCAATGTTTATGATACCCTGCTCAAAGTTTATATCTTTGCCTGTAATGGCGAGAAGTTCACCAACACGCATACCACCATAAAATAGCAGCTCTATGGCCATGCGTGCCCTGTCGTTGTCAAGGCTTGCCATAAACTGGTTATATTGGTCAACAGTCCAAAAGTTCAGTGATCTGGTATGTTTGCCTATATGTCCGGCTCTGGTGCATGGGTTAGATGGCAGATTGTAATAATTCATAGCATAGTTAAACAGTGTTGTAAGTGCACTGTCAACACGGCATAGATAACCGGCAGAATAACCGGCGGCTATCTGCTGATTTTGCCATGTCCTTATATCTGCCGGGGTGATCTCATTCACCGGCTTATCTTTGAAGTATGGCAATATTCGATTCTTGAATACGTTCTTTTTACCGTCTAGGGTTGTCTTGCGGAGCCTGTGGCTCATATCCTCAATATAGATATCATAAAGGCTTTGAAAGGTCATGGACGGCGTGCCCTGCTGCCGTTCCAGGAATTGCCGTTCCCATTCCTTGGCCTCTCTCTGGAGCTTAAAGCCCCTCTTTAGTTTCTGCTTGCGCTGTCCTGTGTAATCCTGGTAATAGAATTTTGCATAAAATGTACCTGTCTTGTTGTCCTTATATACTGGCATGTTTTATATCTCCCTTCTTGCTTGGCGGCACAGAAAGCAATATAAAAACATCTGTATATGTTGCTGTGACTGTCTCAGCTCTCCATATTTTAATTTTAGAGAGTTAGACGGTAATTTATACCCTAAATTACTAAAATGGCTTAAAACGCAAAATACGGCGTCATTCTGTTTTCTTATATTCCGGAATCTTCGTTAGATCTTCCACATAGCTGGCGGCTTTTTCCTGGCCTTTTTCATTCAGTTTGGTAAATGAGGCTTTAAGTTGTTTTAATAATGGTTTTTCTTTTATTTCCATTGCTTGGGCGAATTTTTCAGCATCAACCGATATAATATATGGTTTTTCTCCTGAGATTAAAGTAAAAATATCTACGTTAAGAATAGATGAAAGCTCTGTCATCTTGTCCATGCGTGGGTATGCTGTACCCTTACACCATCCATTAACAGAAGATTTTGCTATTCCCATTCTTTTAGCTAATTCAGATTGTGTTATATTATTTTTCTTTAGTAATTCATTTAATCTCTGAGCAAATTCTTGATTTTTTTTACTATTTCCCATTTTTGATACACCTCCACACATACAAGATACAGCAAAACCGAACAAAAGTAAATAAAAAAGTACGGCAAAAACGAAAAAATGCTTGACAGTTAGTTAGAACCGAACTATTATAAAAACACGGTAAGTCAAAACCGAACAAAAAGGAGGTGAGAACATGAAGTTTGACCGTAAGAAGTTAGATATAGCAATGGCAAGAGCTTGCAAGAGCCGCAATGACCTTGTTGCAGCAGGCATAAAGCCAACCACAATATCACAGGCTTGCACTGTTGATATGAGACCATCAACAGCCGGGAAGATCGCAAAGGCTATAGGCTGCGACATAACCGAGTTGTTGGCAGATGAATATTTATAAACAATGGAGAGCTTGGCGGCACAGAAAGCAGGATAAGAAAGGAGCGTTGCGAATGGATAAGCTATATCTAAATGTTGATGATGTTATGGCTCTTCTGGGCGTTTCAAAGTCAAAGGCTTATCAGATCATTAAGGACCTGAACGGCGAAATGTCAGCTAAGGGATATTTAACAGTGAATGGAAAGGTAAACAAACGCTATTTATATGAGCGTTGCTACCAGGAAGGAGCAGGAGCATGAGTAAGAGGGCAGGAATAAAAGAGCTCAGGCAGTACAGAGGAATGACACAGGGAGATCTAGCCGGAATGATAGGCGTATCACCGCAGGCGTTGCAGCGTTGGGAGACAGGCAAGCGGACACCAAAGAAAGACACGTTAGACCGTATATATAACGCTTTGGGAGTGTGCGATATTATCACCATAGGCAACCCGAACGACACACCAGCAAGCGAGATTGTAGGCGACAACGTAAGCGTTGATGTTCAGGAAGATGAAGAGGTTTACAGTGTGACAGAAAAGGATCTCAACGCACACGCCTACAATGTCATGGTCAGGACGCTGCACACTTGCGCAACGAAAGAAGAAATGATGATCGTGGGCTATGCGCTGGATGAGTTCATAAACGAGATTACAGGAGGTAATGAAGATGAATAATATAGAACATCACGACACTAGATATTCCATGGAAGGATGTTTCATGGATGTAATAGGATATGCAATACTCACGGGCTACTTAGAAAGATATGGGGCATCCAAGCAGTCAGATGCTGACGCTAAATTAACATTGGTTATGATGTAGACTGCAGTTGATACCTTGACCACTATCAAACAGATAAGTGATAAGACTGCTATTAAATTTCAGGAGGTAAAAGAGAACGATGGCGAGACGCAGAATGTTTAGCTTGGATGTGGTTGATACGGATCAGTTCCTGGACATGTCGCCGACAGCTCAAAACTTATATTTTCATTTGGGTATGCGGGCAGACGATGATGGCTTTGTTTCCTCACCTAAAAAAATAGTTGCGGTATGTAGAAGTGTACCAGATGATCTAAAGCTATTAGTAGCTAAGGGTTTCGTTATCCCTTTTGAGGATGGAGTAATACTAATAACTGATTGGAGAGCAAATAATTATATCCGTAAAGATAGGTACACAGAAACCAGATTTAAAGAGTATTTGGATACCGTAGAAGTAGAGAATGACAAATATATATTAGCCTCATCTTCTGATGGTTCAACATGTGGTATACCAAAAGGTAGCCAAATGGGCGACAAAGTGTCAACCGATGGTTGCCACAGGATAGGTAAGGATAGGATAGGTAAGATTAATATATCTAACTCTATAGCTATAGCTAAAGCTAGGGAAGGTATACCAACATATCAGGAAGTAGAGGCTTATTGTGAAGAACATAACTATAAGGTCAGCCCTTCAAGGTTTTTTGAATATAACCAAACCAGAGAATGGAAGTACAAGAATGGAAAGGATATAACAGACTGGCAAACACTTCTTGACAAGTGGGAGAGCAAAGAAGGGGGCTATAGCGATAATACACAGTACACCCCTAGATATACGCCTGAAACTCCAGAAGAGCCACGAGAAGACCATCAGAAGGGTGTTATAGATGGTATAGCAGGACCAAACTACACCCCAAAGCCGGATGATCCGTTTCAGTAAGGAGTAAGTACATGGAAAAGAGAAAAGCCAGCCAGCTGGCCCGGTACAGATACGCTGAGAATCCAATGTTCCCACAGAGTCACGTAATGAAGATGACGCCAGAAGAGCACATAGAGCGCAATATGTATATACGCCAGCGGATCAAGGGCACCAGTTACGAAGGCTGCAGCGATGAGGCAATAGATGCTATACGATTCGTAGATATGCCAAGAGGAGTATATATTGATGATGGCTATGAGTATGTAGCACTGAATAAGCTTGACCAGGAGTGTGCAAATGATCGGAGATCTAGGGCGAGAATACCGCAGATGTATGCAGGTATGCGAGCGGATCGGTTCAGATTTGATATATACGAGCAGGATACCAGCGATATGAAAAAGACGATCAATGCATTTATAACAAATTTTGAGAAGTTTCAGGATAGAGGATATGGGTTATATCTTTACGCAAAGAAAAAAGGCACAGGCAAGACCATGCTGGCCAGTATATTATTGAATGAGGTCACAATGAGGTATGCAGTGCCTGCAAGGTTTATGACAATATATGATTATCTGGAGCTTACGAAAAAAAGCTATAATGAGGCCGTAGATTTGAAGAGTTTAGAAATGGCTCCAGTCCTTGTAATTGATGATATAGGGGCTCAGATGGCTAAAGAATGGGTGGATACAGTTTTATTCAAACTGATAGATAAAAGATATGCAAACAGACTTGTAACAATCTATACCAGCAATAAGCGCATAGATGAGCTAAAGATGGACGAACGAATAATAGATAGAATAGATAGCCAATCCATCACTATCCATTTACCAGAGGAATCTATCAGGAGCAGACAGATACAAACAGATCATGATGATTTCATGGCACAGTTTAAGGAGGATTAAACAATGGCAACTATACCAGTTTACGGCAAGATAACACCGAAAGAAGATAGGGCAACATCTATTTATGAGGCCAATGACACTATGAAAATGTTGGGATATATGCCGCTACCAGGCGATGTAAAGAGTTCTGAAGTAGAGGACATTATAAACGCACATGTACCGAATGCATCGAAGAGTTTACACAGCTTTATGGTGTCATATGGCATTGATGTGCTATTACTTGGGTACATATACGGCAAGAGAGCCGAGAGGGCGAGAAGGGCAAAAAAAACAACCCAGACCGCCTAACACCTTTGACAATCCGGATTGCTTTTCACACTACGATCAGAAAAAAGGATAAACATCAGTACAGTATACTCTGAACAACATACAAGCTCAATATATCCAAGCAATCCGGAGATGTCAAGGATTAATTCGCAAAAAGGTGCTGGAACACCTGGGGGAAGTTACCCCAAACAAACCGAAGGCTTATGAATAACGTTTTGATCGCAGAGGGCACTCTACAGGCTTGTAGGGTGTCTTTTTGTGTGTTTAAGGGTGTGCGGCTTGTGACACTCCCCTGAATCGGGGTAGTGCTTGATGGAGTCCTAAATCAGGATTTCAAGTACCGTTTTGGTACCCGAGATATGAGGTCGGTACTGGCGAGGCCATCGGTGTATGGAGTAACGATTCGTGACGCTATTCATAAACTACTTCAGAAAACTTCAGTTTTACTACAGAAAACTACAGGTCAGATGTTAATAAATGTTAAGGTTCGAACCTATAACGAACCTAGGGTACCCCGAATCAGGGCAGCCCTAAAACATGTCAAAACATGACATTAGAGAATATATACAACCTTACAAAACTTTACATCAGGGATATATACAACTTGGCAAAACCCAACATTAGAGAATATATAGGCCAAGAAAAACCAATATACAGAGCTCCCCGAACGAATCGTTCTGTCAGGGTACAAGCGTACTTTTAGGTACGGTTGTTCCTGGTGTCGCAAAATGCGACACCAGAAATTGCTAACAAATGCTAACGTCAGAACCGAAAGGGTATCCATACTGCGGATACCCCGACCTCATTAGTAATGACCCCATCCCGGATGTTAACCAATGTTAACCTTATGATGGCATGAAATGTTAGTAAATGTTAGTCTAATGTTGACATTGAAAAAAATATAAAAAAAATTTTTACCTTATTAATAAATGGTTTTGAATGCTTTACATACACCTTTATATGTTTATGGTGTGCTATAGCCTGTTTTTGTGTATTATAGCCTGTTTGGGGCTCTGTTGACTTCTGGCGGTGAGTTGGATAGATTGGATATATCAAGCCCACCTAGGGCGTAAAACGAAGGGAGCGCAAGCATATGAATATTACTGGAATGAACCAGGGTAATACCGAAGATCAGGACGAGAAGAACGGCACCGGCTTATTTACACAGGAGCAGGTAAATGCCATTGTAAGCAAGAGGCTAAAGGAACAGAAGGCCACCCTTGCTGCAGAGCTTGACCAGAGGGAGAAAGATATAAATAAACGAGAGATGGCGATCAGAGCGGCGGAGTTGCTCAGTGAGAAAGGGTTAGATAAAAGCCTTGCATCTGTACTTAAATACGACACAGAGGACGAGTTAAAGACCGCTATAGATGCCATCAGCAATATACAGGGCATGAAAGCAGATCAGGACGGCAGCGGCAGGCCTGAGAGGCGTCATATAATCGAGAACAGGCTGCCAGAGTTTAGGGAGAGCATAGAGCCCGACCAGTTCAAGAAAGCTTTCGGCCTTGATTAGAGGCATATTCCCATTTGGGGAATCTGCTAAGAAAGAAAGGTGAATAATATGGCTATAAATTTAACAGATAAATTTGAACCTTATGTTGATGAGGTATTTACAAGTGACAGCAAGAAGTCACTGCTTACAAATAACGATTTTGAGTTCTCAGGAGCTCACACAGTCAAGGTGTACAAGATCAGCACCGGCAGCATGAACGACTACGACAGAACCGGGACCGGCTCAGGTGTTGAGGGTTCCAGATATGGCAAGGTGGAGAGCCTGGACGCCACAACAGAGGAGTTCACACTGAAAAAGGACAGATCATTCACATTTGCCATTGATAAGCTGGACACAGACGAGACAGCGCAGCAGTTACAGGCTGCATCAGCATTATCAAGACAGCAGAGGGCTGTTGTAGTCCCTGAGGTAGATACATACACCTATGGAGTCATGGCAGCAGGTGCAGGAAATACACCGGCAGCCAAGGAGCTGACAATTGATAATATCTATGATGAGATCACCGCAGCCACCGAGGCACTGGACGACGCAGAGGTGCCAGAAACAAGCCGTGTGCTTGTTGTAACACCTGCAATATACCGCTTGATGAAGAAGAGCAAGGATATAGTGCTTGAAACTGAGGTGGGGGCAGATATGCGAGCTAAGGGCGTTATAGGCAACCTGGACGGCCTCACAGTCATTAAGGTGCCAGCGGTAAGACTCCCGAAGGGGTTCGGCTTTATGGTGGCTCATCCGTGCGCTACCGTGGCACCTACGAAGTTAGAGGATTACAAGATCCATCAGGATGCACCGGGCATCAGTGGTGCACTTGTAGAAGGTCGTATAGTGTATGATGCCTTTGTTCTGGAGAACAAGAAGAAGGCTATATATTACCAGGCTGTGCCGGTGGCTTCACAGTCAACAGAGGGACACCAGTAAGGCAATAAATACGCCTATTCCTCCCCGTGGGGCGTATTTGACTATATATATTGTTTGTTGTAGAGCTCTCACAGTGCGTTGTGGGGGCTCTTTTGGTAAGGAGGCTTATAAATGACCAATGAAGAGCTTGTTGAGCTTATACAGAGCGGTGAGAACGTCACAGACAACATGGAACAACTATATAATCAGAATCATGGCATGATCTACAAGATTGCGAGAAGATACACCTGGGGGGCGTCCTTGGAAGATCTGACGCAGGAGGCTTATATCATACTGTATAAAGCTGCCATGCATTATGACAGGTCAAAGGGGGCCAACTTCTGCACATACATGATGATATGGCTTGATGGAAAGTTAAAAAGGTATGTCCGACAAACAAACCGTATTATTGGGCTACCTATATACAGGCAGGAACAAATATATAAATATAATACGATCAAGAGCATATACACACAGAAATATGGCCGAGAACCGTCACGGCGTGAATATGCGAACTATATAGGCGTTAAGCTGGAAGAGGTCGACAAGATAGAGGATATAATATATAGCACTGTAAAGAGCCTGGATAAGTCTATAGCAAGCGATGACGAGGATTCACACACTTTGAATGATATAGTAGGCAAGGAGTGCGAAGAATTGAACAATGCGCTGGATGATGCAGCAATGGCCGAGATCTGGGCGATTGCTGAGCGTGTATTATCTCCAAAACAGTGGGAAGTTATAGAAATGAAGTACAAGAATAAATGCACTATAAAAAACATGAAGGAAAAGCTGCAGAGTTCATACCAGGCAATCAACGATACAGAATATAGGGCATTATTGAGGTTAAAGCATAATGAAGCAGTGCAGAGCCTTGCGGAGAGTATGGGCATACCTATTTGACGCCCTAAGTTTGACTTAGTGTGTCAATGCCCTGGTGATACTACAACGATACTAAAATAAAAAAATACTATGGAAAAATGGAAAAATCAGCACGGAAAAGCACAGAAATAAACGGCTTGTAAGCTGTTGGAAAATATCAAACTAGTATTTTAATTTGGGATGTACCTTTATGTGTATTGAGGACGGACGAAAAAATGCTCTCCAGACATAATAAGCCGTGTGCCTGTATTCTGAATCACACTAATCTTCCGTCACTTCAGCTTGCTTATATTTGCACTGCGCTCTGCGCACGATAAGGGCGTTTGTGCGCGCCGCTCCGGCAATAAGCGCTGAAGTTCAGTCGATTACGCTATCGATTCAGAATACAGGCACGCGGCTTATTATAATATCTGGAGAGCAGTTTTTCTGTTAACGATAGCAGTTTATTGCTTATATTGGATTCGATTTACGAGTAATTATATTTGCGGTTGATTGCAGCCATAAAGAATGGTATCTTTTAGTCAGATATAAACATGATGAGTAAATATTATAATACGAGGAGAAAATTCTATGGATAGAGTAGAGAAAATGTTTGGCAGAATGAAAGCTGGCAAGTTATATAAATGTGTGGACTGGGATCCGGAGGGGAAGGCGAAGGATCTGGTTGATAAGTTCAATGGTGCTCCGAGGTCTGAGACAATGACAAGAACCGGCGAGTATCTTGGAAAATTATTCGCACACATGGGAAAGGAGTGTTACATAGAGCCGCCATTTTACTGCGACTATGGAACAAATATACATGTGGGAGACTATTTCTATGCAAATACAGGGCTGATAGTTCTGGATCAGTGTGACGTCATCATTGGAGATCATGCATTTCTGGGACCAAGGGTCAATATATACTGCGCAAGTCATCCGATAGATGCGATGATCAGAAATGCCGGTGTGGAGCTTGGCAAGCCGGTCACAATAGGCGATAATGTATGGATCGGCGGCAATACGGTCATCAATCCGGGTGTGACCATAGGTTCAAATGTTGTCATAGGCTCAGGGGCGGTTGTCACAAAGGATATTCCGGATGGTGTGATAGCTGCTGGAAATCCATGTAAAGTCATAAGACCGATAACAGAAAAAGATAAGCAATATTGGCTTGAACAGGTAAAGGAATTTGAGGCAGACACAGGCGAGCAGGTCCCTGGAGAGGACATATGGTAAATTACAGATTTACTTTCAGCTATGATGGCACACGTTATCACGGCTGGGAGAGCAAGACAAATGCGGATACAGTGGAGGGGCGAATAGAGGCGGTCCTCACCAGGATGGTCGACGCAAAGGTCGACATCCATGGTGCAGGCAGGACTGATGCGGGAGTGCATGCCAGAGCCATGGTGGCGAACGGAAGGCTAGAAACAGATAAGACTCCGGAAGAGATAAAAGATTATCTGAACAGATATCTGCCTGCGGATATCTGCGCGCTTGATGTTGCTGTGGCCGGGGACAGGTTTCATGCAAGGTTGAATGCAACCGGTAAAGTCTACGAATACACGCTGTATGTAGGTGCTGAGAAACCTGTATTTGACAGAAATTATGTGTGGTGTGTGCCGCAGGGCAGTGCACTTGATGTGGATGTGATGAAAAAGGCTGCATCGTATCTTGTCGGAAAGCATGATTTCAGATCTTTTTGTGGCAACAATAAGATGAAGAAATCCACGGTCAGAACCATATACGATGTGGATATAGTCAAGGAGGGAGACTACGTCCACATGAGATTCCATGGAAATGGCTTTTTGCAGAACATGGTGAGGATACTGACCGGAACACTGGTAGATGTTGGATATGGGAATATGAGTGCGGAGCATATTCCTGAGATCATAGCCGGGATGGACAGGCAGCTGGCGGGGCCTACGGCGCCTCCACATGGACTTTGCCTGATGAAGGTGGAATATGACTGAATACAATTAAGAAAATGGGGTTAAAACAGATGATAAAGAAGCTTGGAACAAAGTACAGGATAAAATGTATTATTGGAGCAGTGATATTTGCAGCAATCGGAATCTCCGGTGTTGCTGCAGCAATGGGGGTAGATGAAGGATCGATATGGATAGGGCTTGGATCCGCGATGTTCCTCGCATTTGCGGCATGGTTTGTATCCCTGGCAATAAGGCAGAGCAACATAAGAGACGTACTGGATTACTGCAAGAAGAAGCCAAATCCTGAATATGAGATGGAGAGGATAGAGCAGTTTTACAGATCAGGTGCTGCAGTGAATGGCCTCAGATTAAATAACGAGTTCTTCATGTATATCAAGGGTGACACGGTGAATTTTGCCGAGACCAGGGAGCTTATGTGGGTATATAAGCTCATAAACCAGAACAAAGTGTACGGAATTAAGGCGGGTAAGTCTTACCAGATCGAGGTCAGGCTGAATGATGGCAGCGGAATGGCGCTTCCGATGAGGAAGGAGAAGGACTGTGATGACACCCTTGCATACATAGAATGCATGGTTCCATACATAATAATAGGATACAACGATGAGATAAATAAGATATATAACCACAATCAGAAGGAACTGGAGAAAATGGTGGATGAGAGAAGACACCAGTACTTCCAGCAGGTTCCAATGAGATAGATAATGGCATGAGGTATATCTGTACAAAAAGGATGGTGGCATATGGGTATGGCGGATATTGACAGGCACAGCGGAATGGAGAAGCTGCGGGATATGCCTCAGGGAAGTCCGGAGGATGTGAAAATGCTCGGCCTGTTCATGGATGTGGGAGCCATGATGATCCGGAATGGCTCGGAGGTGAAGAGAGTGGAGGATACACTCAGACGAATGGGAGCTGCTTATGGAGCAGAGCGTATGGACGTATTTGCTATTACATCCACTCTGGTATGTACCATGAACATGCCGTATGGATCGGTGTGCTCCATGACCAGAGGAACCAGGGATGGGACAAAGACGGACTTCTGGAAGCTGGAGCGGATAAATGCCCTGAGCAGAGAGTATTGCAGACAGCCACTAGCCACTGAGGGCCTGAAAGAACGAATTGAAGAGATAGAGCAGGCATCAGCGCCGAGACTCCGGGTGTGCGTGGGAAGCGTGCTGGCGGCGGGAGCGCTTGCAGTATTCTTCGGCGGAACCATACTTGATGGAGCTATGGCGGCGGCATTTGCTGTGGGGATATGGCTGATGCAGATGTATTTCGCCCCGATATGTACCAACAACATACTGTTTAATTTTCTGTGTTCATTTGTCACAGGAGTGCTGATCGGACTGGCGGGGCGTGTGTTTCCAATACATGAGGACAAGGTCATGATAGGAGACATCATGCTGCTGATCCCGGGACTTGCGCTGACAAATGCAGTGAAGGACATGTTTGTCGGTGATACGATAACTGGAAGCCTGAGACTGGTTGAGTCAGTGCTGTGGGCGGCAGGCATAGCCTGCGGATTTGCATTGGCGGTATTTATCACGATTTAGGAGGTGCAGACAAGTGCAGCAAACGATCATACAGGTTGTCACTGCTCTATTAGGTTCGCTGGGATTTGCTTTTATGTTCAATCTAGGAAAGAGAAATGTGATACCGGCGGCGGTCAATGGAATGTGCACATGGATAGTATACATTCTGGTCAGAAATATCATAGATGACGTATTTATCCCATCTCTTGCGGCAAGCCTGTGGGCTGCCATATATGCTGAGATAGCGGCAAGGATCATGAAAGCACCAGCAAATCAGTATCTCATAGTCGGACTTATCCCGCTTCTGCCGGGGGCTCCGCTCTATTACACACTGAGCGCGGCATTTGATTCAGACTGGAAGGCCGCAAGCGCATATGGCAATTCCACAATGCTGTTCGTGCTTGGGATTGCGGTGGGAATAAGTGCAGTCTGTGGATGTGATGACATAATAAGGAGGCTTAAGAACAAAAAGGCGGAAAGCTTGAGTAAACACATATAAGGTGTTATGATACAGGTTAAGTGTTATATTAAGGAGATCGAGGGTTATGCTTGAGAAGTATGGAAAAAAGCTGTTTATATTGCTTGGATGTGATGTAGTATATTTTATATTGTGGGTTATACCGGCCATAAGGATACCTGCTTCATCTGCGATTTTTACCGGACTTGGGCTTATGACCATGACGGCACTCAGCTTTGTTGAGGTTGAGGATGATACATTTGACAGGGTGACAGGTGATGAGAAGTGGTTTAAGATAGCCTTTCTGGTGGGAGCGGCACTCACGCTTGTGGGAATCATACTCCTGCTGATGTTTTTCAAATTCTAAATATAATGTGGATTATAGATCCCTTCCGTATGATTAGGTACATCATACGGAAGGGATTTTTTCGTCTTAAGAATATCTTAAAGTTCCCGGCAATTGTTTCTTAATGTACACCCATTTTACAATACATTATGAGCAGAGACATTTCTGAAGTTTAATGTGAAGGGAGGCAGAAAATGTCAGGAAATTCGTGGCGGAAAACTGCGCTGGTCATGTCTGTACTTGCCGTATGTGGCATATGTGGCTGTGAGAACAGGTCGAGCGGTGATGAGGACAGGACAGAATACATATATGGTGATTCCATTGAGGAGGATCATGGCGGAGGACTACTCGGTATAAGGCTTGGCGTTCCTGATAGCTGTGATCTAACATTTGATACCGGTCATTCAAAGCTTTCGGAGATAAGTCTTTTGGATGATGACATACAGGTTGCAAATGTGGACAGGGCGTATACTGTAAGCTTTGACAGGATGAGGATGGATACGTCGAGGATACAGGACATGGTGGAGAGTGTATTTGACAAAAACCAGGGAATATATTGCCGTGATGACGGCGACGAGAATATGACGAAGGAGGAGATACAGAAGGAGATAGACCTCATAGAGGTGTACAGGCAGCAGGCTCTGGAAGAAGGGCAGCAGGATGTTGCGGAGATATATGAGAGTGACATAGCAGAGACGAAGAGGCGGATGAAGGAAGCCCCCGATTCGTATACGCCGGTCAGAGAATATACGACAAATAAGATATACATAGGCCAGCATGACGGTGAACAGTACAGCCTGTGGATATCCGGGGATGACACAGCAGATGCATCTGGCAGGGTAAGCATAGTATATGAGCCGGCGGGTGATCAGGAGCAGAAATATCTTGCAGATGTGGAAGATGCAGTGATGACGGAGACCGCCGGGCAAAACTATTTTGGCGGCGATATTGAAGACCAGGAAAATAAATGTGGGATAGATGAAAATACAGCAGAGCATGAAGCTCAGGCATTTCTGGATAGGATGGGAATATCCGGAATGGCAAAATGCGGAAGTCAGGCTGTGGTGAGGTCGTGGCTGGACAGCGGATTTGAAATTATAAAAGCTGAAAAGAATGGGTACATGTTCGAATTTGGAATACAGATCGGCGGAGTGGATACTGCCTATATAGACCCGACAGGAGTGGATAACCTGAAGAATAAAAATGGTTACGTCATGTACGAAGGTGACAGGATATCCGTATGTGTGGATGACAGCGGAGTGTTTAATGTGAGAGCAATCTTAAGTACGGATACGGATTCATTTGTCAGGGAAAAGGTGGATCTCCTAAGCTGGGAAGATATGGTGAATAAGGCTGACGATAACATAGCGGAATATTATGAAAAATATCCTACAGACTATTCAGAGGTGCGGTTTAACAATGTGAAATTTATGTATGTTCCCTGTATACAGGATGGAGAAAATCTTGTGTACATACCGGCATGGGTACTGACCCAGTCTGAAAATAATGACATCTCAGAGGAGCATGGCACATACGATAATATAGTGCAGCTTGTGTACATAAACGCAGTGGATGGAAGCTGTGTAGATATAATTGAGACTGCAAAATGTCTTGAGACATGGTACGGAACAGACCCGGAGACTGGGGCAGGAACAAAAACCATATCAAAATAAATGTGCTGATATGGTCAGGTGAAATGTCTAATATATGAATATTTGCGAAATGACAAGGAGGAAGATAATCATGGGAAAGAGAGCGACAAGAATAGCGGCATGTGTGCTGGCAGGAGTGATGGCGATGCAGATGACAGGATGTGGAAATAAAAAGGTTGATTATACATTGGATGGAGAGTCGGGTTCGGCAAGTGGATACAGTGATGATGGCAGTAACGATGCGGGTGGCAGCCTTGCAAAGAGTCTGGGAATCCCGGAGAAGTGTGATGAGACATTTGATGTGGGCAATTCGGGCTTGTCAGAGATAAGCTGTTCCGGTTCGATAGATATTCCTGATACGGATTCCATGAAGAGGGTATATTACAGCACTATGAAGCTTGATGCTGCACAGATACAGAGCATTGTCGAGGGACTCCTGGACAAGTCCCAGGGCATATATATCCGCAAGGATGGAGTGCAGACCAAGGATGAGCTGAAGAGTATGATAGAGAGTACAGAGAAGTTCAAGAAGGAGGCTCAGGGTCAGGGGGATGATTCGTCGGATGCCTGGTATGATACCCAGATAGAGACATACAAGAAGCAGATGGCAGATGCACCGGATTCACTTCCTTTGCTGGAGAATTATGATGACCCGTATTCATCGTATACAGGCAAATATGGAGACAAGGAATATACGGTGAGTATATCACAGTATGGCGGTGAGGATGACAATACAGACGCAGGTGTGTATATATCATTTTACAAATCCGAGAGTGAGGAGAACAAGCTTTTGGATGGTGTGAGCGGCGCAACATACACCTATGTGACGGGCATCAGCAATGCCACAGACATAGATCTGACCAATGTCACAAATGAGAGCAAACTCACGGAGAACGATGCCATATCCCAAGCGATGAATTTCCTCTCAAAGATGGGGATAGACGGTATGGAGAGTACAAAGACAGAGCCGCTTGCCAGAATATGGTCGGATGACAATGGCGAGGTAAAGCAGACCAAGGTGAGTGGATACTCGGTAACGCTCAGCAGGTCTATATACGGAGCAAAGGAGAGAGAGGGCGAATTATATAACGTTGACAATCTCCAGACACAGAATGGCTATATGTTTGAGCCTGGTGACAGTGTAACATTAAATATTGATGATGATGGAGTTGTAGATATGTTTGCCCAGCTTTACACAGATCCTTCATCCCTGCAGGCGGAGGATGTGGAACTCATGAGCTGGAACGACATGATCGCAAAGGCAAATGAGGGCATTGCAACATATTATGAGAAATACCAGACCAGATATGGCAAGGTTCAGTTCAACAACGTGGCACTCAGATACATGGCGACAGCAGATGACGATGGAAAGCTCTGCTACATTCCTGCATGGATATTTACACAGAGCGAGGAGCTCCGGGGACAGGACACGGTAGGGGAGATATCCCAGATTATATGTATAAATGCAATTGACGGAAGCTGCATTGACATAGTGGATAATGCCAAGAATATGAAGTTGTGGGAGACGTATTAAATGGATTATTACATCTAAATCTATCAAAAATTACATTTGCATTAATTATCACAAATTAGGGTATATAATATGTTTTGGTGTTAGCTTGTGTAATTTATGTGCAGATGATATTATGAATGATAGGAGAAGTTGTGAGATTTGTTTATAATACATTTATCTTGGATAGGGCAGAATATGCAAAAATCTGCAGAGAAATAAATACGAATTATAGTAAATACGAAGGAAAAACATACGCAGTACATATTTCGTATGGAATAGATAATAAACCATATTGGTATTATTTTGAGAATCATGGATATGATAACTATAATATATATATGAGAATAGAAATGTAAGGGGGCGTAGTTATGGAAGAATTAAGAAAACTGCTCAACAATATAGATGATTCTTATTTTGAGTTTGTCTCGGCTATGGAGCATTATGCTCAGAAGAATGCAGAAAGATTAGAAATGCTCACTGCTTATATCAAAAGAAATCCAGGCGTAAAATCCGCAGATGTTATAAAGTTTGTTTCGGATCAGCCGGATTTTGCAGATGATGCCGCTTACATGAGGGTATGCTAGATATTGTAGTTATAAGAAAGTAATAAAAATACAGACAGTCAATTGTTTTTTGAGGTCACTTCATTCACAATTGTGCTGTCTGTATTTTTATTTGAAAGTATCAGTTTTAAGCTGACTAATTCTACAGGTGAAGGACTCTGTCCTTGATCTCCTGTGTACGTCCCTGATTCCAGAACTGGGTTCCGATATAACCGCAGGTACGTCTTGCAACGAAGAGAGTGTTCTGGTCGCGGTTGCCGCAGTTAGGGCACTCCCACACCAACTTGCCATAATCGTCTGTCACGATCTTAATCTCGCCGTCATAGCCACATTTCTCACAGTAGTCGCTCTTGGTGTTGAGCTCTGCATAGAGAATGTTGTCGTATATGAACTTCATGACTTCAAGGACTGCGTCTATGTTATTCTGGAGGTTTGGAACCTCAACATAGCTGATGGCGCCGCCCGGTGACAGCTTCTGGAATTCTGACTCAAACTTCAGCTTGCTGAAGGCGTCTATGTGCTCGGTTACATGTACGTGATAGCTGTTGGTTATGTAATTCTTGTCTGTTACGCCCGGGATGATGCCGAAACGCTTCTGCAGATTCTTGGCAAATTTATAAGTAGTGGACTCCATAGGTGTTCCGTATACGGAATAGCTGATATTCTCAGCGGCCTTCCACTCAGCACATTTGTCGTTGAGCTTCTGCATTACAGCGAGCGCAAATTTCTTGCCTTCCTCGGATGTATGTGTTTTGCCGATCATACGGACACACATTTCGCAGAGACCGGCATAGCCAAGGGAAATAGTTGAGTAGCCGCCGAAGAGCAGCTTGTCAATCTTCTCGCCTTTCTTAAGTCTTGCCAGCGCACCGTGCTGCCACAGTATAGGAGCGACATCTGATATGGTTCCGAGCAGTCTTTCATGTCTGCATCTGAGTGCCTTGTGACAAAGCTCAAGACGCTCGTCCAGGATCTTCCAGAACTTGTCCATGTCGCCGTATGATGAACATGCCACATCAACAAGATTGATGGTCACGACACCCTGGTTAAAACGTCCGTAATATTTGCGGGATCCATCAGGATTCCTGATGCCGTCCTCCTTTGTAGGAAATGATCTGCAGCCCATGCATGGATATACGTCGCCGTCCTTCATCTCTCTCATGACTTTGGCGGAGATGTAGTCAGGAACCATACGTTTTGCGGTGCATTTGGCGGCAAGCTCAGTCAGATACCAGTATTTGGAATCTGTGGTGATGTTGTCCTCGTCCAGAACATATATGAGCTTAGGAAATGCCGGAGTGATCCAGATTCCCTTCTCGTTCTTAACTCCTTTGATCCTCTGATTCAGGACCTCCTCTATGATGAGTGCCAGGTCATCCCTTGTCTGTCCCTCAGGAACCTCATCCAGGTACATGAACATGGTGACAAATGGTGCCTGTCCGTTACATGTCATCAGGGTGATGAGCTGGTACTGTATAGTCTGTATTCCACTTTTGACCTCGTTCAGAAGTCTCTTCTCTGTTATCTTGTCGATAATGGCATCATCAAGGGATTCGCCACAGTCCTTGCGCTCCTCGATGACCTGTGCACGGAGCTTCTTCCTGCTAACATCCACAAATGGTGCCAGATGAGACAAGGTAAATGTCTGCCCGCCGTACTGGTTGCTGGCAACCTGTGCCACGATCTGCGTGGTGACGTTGCATGCCGTGAAGAAGCTGTGCGGCTTCTCGATCATGGTCTCACTGATCACTGTTCCGTTCTGCAGCATATCCTCAAGGTTGATGAGGTCACAGTTGTGCTCCTTCTGAGCGTAGTAGTCAGAATCATGGAAATGTATGATTCCGGCCTCATGTGCCTCAACTATATCCTCAGGCAGAAGCATTCTCTTGGTCAGATCTTTTGATACCTCACCGGCCATGTAGTCACGCTGTGTCGAGTTGATCACCGGATTCTTGTTGGAGTTTTCCTGATTGACTTCCTCGTTCATATGGTCTATGAGCGCAAGGATTCCGTTGTCCGTGGTGTTGGACTTACGTGCGAGCTCTCTCTTGTAACGGTAACGCACATATTTCTGTGCAACCTCATATCCTCTCATCTCCATGATACCGGTCTCGACCATATCCTGAATGTCCTCCACGTGAACTGCGTGGGACATTGATTCTATCTGTTTCTCCAGGTTGTCCGCGATGGCGTGAACCTGATATTCGTTGAGCTGGTGGAGTTTGTCAACCTCATTGTTGGCAGCTTTGATGGCATTCTCGATCTTTGACAGGTCAAATGTCACCTCTTCTCCATTCCTTTTGATTACGTGTACGTGTGTTTTAGCTTCCTCTGACACAGCAATAGCCTCCCTCTTCCAATTCAATGGTAAATTTAATCGTAATATTCCAATCATTCAAGTTAACTGAAATCAGGCCAATCAGGTCTGGTTCGACGTAATATAGTAGATGCGGCTGCCTGTGCCGCATGGAATTATTTATAAAGGAAAAATATGCAATAATTATTGTGAACACAATATATTTGGTGGAAATAATGTGAAGCACCCACTAGATATTGTGCTCTGTTATTATAGTCATCACAAATGATATTGTAAAGATGAAAAATGTGCTTTTACACAATAAAAATCCCGTGAGGCGCATAAACCTTGACAAATTTTGAGAAAAAATTTTTGAGGGCTGTCAAAGCCTTGACAAGCAACCATAAAAAGTGATACACACTTATATGAATACAATTTCTAACAGGTATTAATACAAATATCAAGGAGATAAAAAAATGCAGGAATTAAAGCCAATCAAAGAAGGTAAGGTACGTGAGATTTATGACAATGGAGACAGCCTGATCATGGTAGCTACAGACCGTATAAGCTGCTTCGATGTCATCCTCGACAATGTAATTTCCAAGAAGGGAACAGTTCTGACACAGATGTCAAAGTTCTGGTTTGACATGACACAGGACATTCTTCCTAACCACATGATCTCAGTTGATGTAAAAGATATGCCTGAGTTCTTCCAGCAGGAGAAGTTCGATGGCAACAGCATGATGTGCAGAAAGCTTGAGATGCTTCCAATCGAGTGTATCGTTCGTGGATACATCACAGGAAGCGGTTGGGCAAGCTACAAGGAGAATGGCACAGTATGTGGAATCAAGCTCCCAGAGGGATTAAAGGAGTCTGATAAGCTTCCTGAGCCTATCTACACACCATCAACAAAGGCCGAGATTGGCGATCACGATGAGAATATATCATATGAGCAGAGCATTGCTCACCTTGAGAAGTACTTCCCTGGCAAGGGCGAGGAGTACGCTTCAAAGCTCAAGGAGTACACCATCACACTTTACAAGAAGTGTGCAGAGTACGCACTTACAAGAGGAATCATCATTGCAGATACAAAATTTGAGTTTGGTCTCGATGAGAATGGCAACATCGTTCTCGGCGATGAGATGCTCACACCGGACAGCTCAAGATTCTGGCCAGCAGATGTATATGAGCCAGGTCATGGCCAGCCATCATTTGACAAGCAGTTCGCACGTGACTGGCTGAAGGCTAATCCTGACAAGGGCTGGAAGCTTCCTGATGATGTCGCACAGAAGACCATCGACATCTACCTTGAGGGCTATGAGAAGCTCACAGGCAAGCCACTTGGAAAGTAATCAGTACATTATAATATATAGATGCAGTGTTGAGTGATGGCGGATAAACCGTATGTCACTGGATGTCTGCATGGCAGAAAAAAGACTCCCGGCGCAATGATATGTCCGGGAGCCTTTTTTTAAAGCATTTTCGCCAAAAGATAAAAACACAAAGTTATCTGACACCCGGCGGACAAGCCCTGAACTGGGAAATGACCGAAAATAGAGACTCATCAGGTTGTGAACTTCGTTGAAATAAATGTCTCCGGGTGGTAAAGTGTAAATGTTATGAAAAGGCAAAATCAAATGAGATTTTACAAGGAGGTAACAATGAAGAATATGCTGCGTGTGGCAGCCGTTACGCCGAAGGTTCATATCGGAAGTGTCAGCGGAAATGTCAGAGAGATAATGGATATATATGAAGAGTATAAGGATGCTGCGGATGTCATAGTGACGCCAGAGTTGTCTATCACGGGATATACCTGTGCGGATCTGTTTGAGAACAGAAAGCTCATAGATGGTGCGAGAAGAGGACTTCTTCAGCTTGCCATGGCTACATGTACTGGTCAGTCGGCACTGGTGGTCGGTCTGCCATTTGAGGTGGACGGAGAGCTGTTCAACTGTGCGGCGTTCCTGCAGGGTGGAAGAGTCGTGGCCATCGTGCCGAAGACTTACCTTCCAAACTACGGTGAGTTCTACGAGAAGAGATGGTTCTCAGCCAGAAAGTATGATGCGGTGATGGTCAATCTCATGGACCCGGAAGATGATGGAGATGAGCTTGAATACAATGCCGGTTCAAAGAAAGCCGGGGACAGGGCTGTTGGCAGTGAAGTGCTGTTTGGCAACAATGTGATGATAGAGATGGGCAGCGGAGAACAGAGGGTCAAGCTTGGCATAGAGATATGCGAGGACGCCTGGACTCCGGTTTCGCCGGGAAGACTTCTCGCCATGGCGGGAGCAGAGGTGATACTCAATCTTTCCGCGTCAAATGAGGTCATAGGAAAGGCTGCATACAGGCACAAGCTGATAGGAAGTGTGTCATCGGACTGCCTGTGCGGATATGTGTATGTGTCCGCTGGAATGTATGAGTCCACATCGGATCTGGTATTTTCAGGACACAATCTGATGTACGAGAACGGCAAACTCCTCGGCGAGGTAAAGCCATTTGAGGACGGAGTATTGATCAGGGATATAAGTCTTACCAAGATAAGACACGACAGGATAGCCAACAAGTCATTTGCCGACTGTAAGCGTGATTTCGCATTCAGAAAGTATGAGACGGTGGTGTGCGATACTCCGCTCATGGACAAAGGAAATGTGCTCATGAAGGTGAAGATGACACCATTTGTCCCATCGGGAAATAAGCTTGAGAGGTGCATGGCGATATTCAAGATGCAGGTTGCCGGACTTCAGAGAAGGATAGAGGCGACCCACTGCAAATGTGTGGTCGTGGGAGTGTCAGGTGGACTTGATTCTACACTGGCTCTGCTAGTTTCGGCACAGGCGGTGAAGAATGCGGGACTTCCATCCACAACTGTCGTGGGAATCACCATGCCGGGATTTGGAACGACAAACAGGACGAAGAACAACTCCACGGAACTCATGAGACTGCTCGGCTGTGACAGCAGAGAGATAAGCATAGCTGCATCGGTGAGACAGCATTTTGCCGATATTGGACAGGACGAGAGCGTGCATGACGTCACTTATGAGAACTGTCAGGCGAGGGAGAGAACACAGATACTCATGGATGTCGCCAACAAGGAGGGCGGATTCGTGGTTGGAACCGGAGATCTCTCGGAGCTGGCACTTGGCTGGTGCACCTACAACGGCGACCATATGAGCATGTATGCGGTGAATACAAGTATACCAAAGACGCTGGTGCGCTCACTTGTGAACGAAGTCGGACACTTCATGGAGGTTGACGGATTTGCGGGCATCGCGCCGATCATAGACGATATTATAGACACACCGGTCAGCCCGGAGCTGTTGCCACCGAACCCGGACGGAACCATCGCGCAGAAGACGGAGGACACCGTGGGATCATACATCCTGCACGATTTCTTCTTATATTATACACTGCGATATGGAATGTCCCCTGAGGAGGTAAATGAGCTGTGCAAGGAGGCTGTAAGACAGAGTGACGAGTACAATTTCTCAGACAGCGAGATCGATAAATGGCAGAAGGTATTCTACACGAGATTCTTCCGCCAGCAGTTCAAGAGGAACTGTATGCCGGACGGTGTGAAGGTTGGAACCGTGTCGGTCAGCCCGAGAGGAGATCTGAGACTGCCGTCTGAGATAGAATTTGAGGATTTTTTGTAGACATTTGCCTGGGATAGTTATTAACGTGGCAGAATCATAATAGCATACAAAGACAAATGTCTACAAAAGTCGTGTATATATTTTATATGAATAATATAATTTAGGAGGACAAAGAAATGCCATTTATAGATTCAAAGGTTACAGTGAAGATGAGCGATGACCAGAAGGAGACTCTCAAGAGCAGTCTCGGTCAGGCGATAACAACGATGAACAAGACGGAGAGCTACCTTATGGTCGGCATCAACGATGGATACGACCTGTTCATGGGCGGAAAGAAACTTGATAAGGGTGCATATGTGGAAGTCAGCGTATTCGGTGATGTGACTCCTAAGGCATGTGATGCCATGACAGGAAAGATCTGCGATATATTTGCAGATGTACTTGGAATCCCGGGAAATGCGGTGTACGTGACTTACCACGGCGTACATGACTGGGGCTGGAACGGCGGTAATTTCTGATGTGGGAGATAGAAGTACTTGACGCTCTCCAGAATATACATACCCCATGGCTTGACAAGATCATGGTGGCGATCACATCCCTTGGAAATGCGGGAATACTGTGGATAGTGCTGGCGGCTGTGCTGCTGATCATTCCAAAGACGAGGAAGGCAGGGCTGTGCATGGCCATTGCACTTATCCTTGATCTTCTCATAACCAACTGCCTGTTAAAGAATCTTGTCGCCAGGACAAGACCATATGATGTGGCGAATTTTACAGATCTGATAGTGAAGAAACCAAAGGATTATTCCTTCCCATCGGGGCACACGGCGGCATCATTTGCAGCTGTCACGGCGTTGTTCATGAGGAAAGAGAAGCTTTTGGGCAGTATAGCATGTGTTGTGGCTGTGTTTATTGCTTTTTCAAGGATGTATCTGTATGTACATTTTCCGACGGATATTCTGGGTGGTATAGTGGTAGGAGTGGCATCCGGAGTGGCAGCAGGATTTATACTTAGAGCGATTGATAAGAAGCTTGCAGCCAGGGCGGCAGGTACAGATATAGAAAATCAGTGAAAACCAGATTGTGAGGATAAAGATTTCCATGAGCAACATGATTTGGCGAGTCGTTGGTTTGGAGAAATACAATCATGAGTGGTAGACAGTTTTGAAGACACTGACTTTGGAGATTCAGGAATATCTTGAAAAAGAGCGGAAATTACATATTAGATCTCTATAAAATGAGGCATATGGACTAAAAAGATGTTCATATGCCTCATTTTTAATATGACATTAAATACTTTAAATACACAGAAATTTCACAAATAAAACGCCTCTGTATACTATTGACATTAAAAAATAGAAGTATTAATATTTATGCAACTTGCGTCAAATCACACATAGCTGACGATCAGATATCGCATATCATAAATCAAATTCCTGATTTTGTGCATCTGAGGATTCTGTCAGCATTTCAAACTGAAACAAGGAGGAAATAGAATGATCAAAACATTGCTTGGTCAGGTGGGCGAGTACAAGAAGGACTCAATACTCACACCTGTATTTACGGCGGCAGAGGTCTTCATGGAGATCCTCATTCCATTTGTGACCGCCAAGATAATCGATGAGGGAATCAACGGACAGGACATGAGCAAGGTGTATATGTATGGCGGACTCATGCTTGTGTTGGCTTTCCTGAGCCTTTTCTTTGGAGTGATGGCGGGCAAATTTGCTGCCAGCGCATCGACGGGATTTGCATGCAATCTGAGGGAGGGCATGTACAGGAACGTACAGGAATTTTCATTTACAAATATCGACAAGTTCAGCACCGCCAGTCTTATAACACGTATGACGACGGATGTTACAAATGTACAGAACGCGTACCAGATGCTCATACGAATCGCAGTCCGTGCGCCACTCATGCTCATTTGCAGTATGATAATGTGCTTTACAATCAACGTGGAGCTGTCACTTGTATTTGTGGCAGCACTTGTGGTTCTTGCATTTGGATTGTTCTTCATCATATTCAAGGTAACACCTATATTTGACGAGGTGTTCAAAAACTACGATAACCTGAATGCCAGCGTTCAGGAAAATGTATCAGCGATAAGAGTCGTAAAGGCATTTGTCAGGGAAGAATACGAGGATAAGAAGTTTGGAAAGGCAGCAGAGGTCCTTGCGGAATTGTCCATAAAGGCTGAGAGCCTGCTGGCTTTCAACAATCCTATCATGATGTTTGTTATCTTCACATGCATGATGCTCCTCTCATGGATCGGAGCACATTTCATAGTCGGCGGAAGTATGACGACTGGTAATCTCACGTCACTTTTCAGCTATGTCATGAGCATGATGATGTCGCTGATGATGTTGTCCATGGTATTTGTCATGATCTCCATGAGCATGGCGAGCATGAGACGTATATCTGAGGTCCTTGAGGAGACCCCGACCATGACCAATCCTGATGAGCCTATCATGGAGGTGCCTGATGGAAGAATAGATTTCAACCATGTGGATTTCGTGTATAAGGCTGGCAGTGCAGAGGACACGCTGAAGGATATCGACATTCACATAAAGTCTGGAGAGACGGTCGGCGTGATAGGTGGAACCGGATGTGGTAAGTCGACATTTGTCAATCTGATAAGCAGACTGTATGATGTGAAGCCGGACAGCGGTTCGGTCTGTGTCGGAGGCCACGACGTGCGTGATTACGACATGGAGACCATCAGAAACGAGGTTGCGGTCGTGCTGCAGAAGAATGTGTTGTTCTCAGGCACTATACTTGACAACCTGAGATGGGGCAAGGCGGACGCCACGGAGGATGAGTGCCGTGAGGTGTGCGGGCTTGCCTGCGCGGATGAGTTCATAGACAGGATGCCGGATGGATACAACACCTGGATCGAGCAGGGCGGAAGCAATGTGTCCGGCGGTCAGAAGCAGAGACTCTGCATTGCCAGAGCGCTGCTCAAGAGTCCGAAGGTACTCATTCTCGATGATTCCACAAGCGCAGTTGACACTGCAACTGATGCGAAGATCAGGCAGGCATTTGCAACCAAGATACCGAACACCACCAAGATCATAATCTCACAGAGAATATCAAGTGTGCAGGATGCCGACAGGATCATAGTTCTGGATAACGGAATGGTGAGTGGATTTGACACACATGAGAATCTGCTGAAGAACAACACGATATATAAGGAGATCTATGATGTCCAGATGTCTGGCGGCGGAGATTTTGATGAGAAGATGAATTAATTATGAAGGAAAGGAGGCAGTGTAATGACAGGAAATACAGAGAAATACAGTGAAAATAAGATGGATGATAAAGTGGATGCAGGGCTGAAGAGACCTGGAAAGAATCAGGGCAAAAATCCCATGAAGGCACTTGGAAGGCTGATCAGATATATTCTTAAGGAATACAAGCTGGCATGCGTTACAGTTGTGGTCAGCATACTTATATCGGCACTTGCAATACTGAGTATATCGATGTTCATGCAGAAACTTATCGATGTATATATTGAACCGATGATGAAACAGAGCTCACCTGATTATGGACCTCTCGCCCACAGGATGCTGGGGCTTGGACTTATACTTGTGCTGGGAATCATCTGCGCATACGCGTACAACAGGATCATGGTAAATGTGACCCAGGGAACCATGAAGCGGCTCAGAGTTCAGCTCTTTGAGCGAATGGAATCTCTTCCGATATCTTTCTTTGATACGCATGCACATGGAGATATCATGTCGGTGTACACCAATGATGTTGACACACTCCGCCAGGTCATAAGCCAGAGTATGCCACAGCTTATCAACTCAAGCATCACATTTATCTCAACACTCATTGCTATGATAGTTCTTGATATACCGCTCACGGTTCTGTCGGTCGTCATGGTATTTATCATGATAAAGGCGACATCAAGCTTGGGCGCGAAGTCGGGAAGATATTTTATGAAGCAGCAGCAGGATCTTGGTAAGGTAAATGGTTATATAGAGGAAATGATGAGCGGTCAGAAGGTTGTCAAGGTGTTCTGCCACGAAGAAAAGGCATATGACGATTTCTGCAAGTTGAACAGATCTCTTCAGGACAGCGCCTACAAGGCAAATATGATAGCCAACATTACCATGCCGGTGAATGCGAACCTTGGAAACATAAGCTATGTTCTCTGCGCTGTACTTGGAGGTGTACTTGCAGTAAATGGCTGGTCAGGTCTTACCATAGGAACGCTTGTGGCATTCCTGACGCTTAACAAGAGTTTCACGATGCCGGTTACACAGATAAGTCAGCAGATCAACGCCATAGTCATGGCGGCTGCCGGAGCTGACAGGGTATTTACCATGACAGACGAGAAGCCTGAGGAGGACGAGGGCTATGTTGAGCTGGTAAATGCAAAGAAGGATGCAGATGGCAATCTCACGGAGACCGAGGAGAGAACCGGGCTCTGGGCATGGAGACATAGGCATGAGACAGGTGAAGTGACATACAGGGAACTCACAGGTGAGGTTGAATTTGAGAATGTTGATTTCGGTTACAATCCGGACAAGATAGTTCTGCACGATATAAATATGTATGCAAAGCCCGGACAGAAGATTGCATTTGTCGGAAGTACAGGCGCGGGCAAGACGACTATAACCAATCTGATAAACAGGTTTTACGATATACAGGACGGCAAGATAAGGTACGACAATATTAACATAGGCAAGATCAAAAAGCCGGATCTCAGGCGAAGCCTTGGTATAGTTCTTCAGGATACACATCTGTTCACAGGAACAGTCATGGACAACATAAGATACGGCAAACTGGATGCCACGGATGAGGAGTGCATCAAGGCTGCAAAGCTGGCAAATGCCCACGATTTCATAAAGCGTCTTCCTGACGGCTACAACACAGTGCTCACTGGGGATGGCTCAAATCTCAGTCAGGGACAGAGACAGCTTCTGGCTATCGCAAGGGCAGCGGTTGCGGATCCCCCGGCACTGATCCTGGACGAGGCTACTTCATCCATAGATACAAGAACCGAGGCTATGGTGTCCAAGGGAATGGATGCCCTCATGGAAGGAAGAACGTCATTTGTCATAGCCCACAGACTTTCCACGGTCAAGGATGCGGACTGTATCATGGTCATGGAGCAGGGACGCATCATAGAGAGAGGCACCCACGACCAGCTCATAGATATGAAGGGCAGATATTATCAGCTGTACACTGGCAAGAAGGCCGTAGCTGGGCAGGCGTAAGCCGAATTGTTTATAAAAAACAGAAAATTACTTGCAATTTAAAAATATTTGTGCTACCATAGGGGCAATTAATGGTAGTCGCAGTTAAGCTCAACGAGATGAAAGTTTCGTTGGGCTTTTTATTTTCGTAAGGGGGACCCGCCGTCAAGGCGGGAGATTCCTTGCGAAGCACGCATGCGCCTGCGCGAAGCGCTTTTGAATGCGCATGCTCAATTATTTTCGTAAGGAGGGGCCCGCGTAAGCGGGAGGAATCCTTGCAGAGGAAGCGCACTGATGTGCGCGCAGGTCATCAAGCTACGCTTGACGACATGTTGAGAAGCACGCATGCGCCTGCGCGAAGCGCCTTTGAATGCGCATGCTCAATATTATTTTCGTAAGGAGGAAATTATTATGCCACAAAACAAATTACAGGAATTCGTATTCACAACAATCATGGCCATGTTCATGGTCTATGGAATGATCTGCTACAATGTAGCATTAAGCACAGGAGGTTTCACCAATCAGACATTTGTCATGGCACTTCATGAGATGCCGATCATGTGGCCGATAGCTATTGTGCTTGAGCTTTTCGTGGTTGGAAAGCTTGCACCAATGCTTGCGTTCAAGATCGTGAGACCGACTGACAGACCACAGGTGATAACCTTCATGATATCATTCTACATCTGCATAATGATGTGTCCAATCATGAGCCTTATAGCAACTGTTTTGTTCAAGGATTCACCAAGTGTTGGTACATTTATCCAGACATGGGGAATGAATCTCCCTGTTGCACTGCTCTGGCAGCTCTGCTATTGCGGACCGCTTGTGAGATTGATATTCAGAACTATATTTAAGAGACAGCTTGCGGATTCTGGCTGTGTAGAGCCATCCAAAGAACCTCAGCCAGAGTCATAATTCTCCGTTTTGGAGAGTTTTGCCTAAAGTATAGACAAAGGCTGGGCGAGGTGTTACAATCCGTTCAAAGCATAGGTTTCAAGTCGAAGGTTTCTATGAGTCCGAACGTAAGAAACGGACCATTCCAACGTATCTATAATTTGCGAATTTCTCATGCTTTTATATCACATTTTTCATAAGAGCAGGAATAATATTCTGGCTGATTTTTTGAAGAAGAATAAGGCGGAGATTTTGCGTATGAATATATTTGAATATGATCAGGAAAAGCATATGAGGCAGACATATGAAGAAACGAGGGGCTGTGTATGAGTGAGGAATACATAACGCTGGATGGATTGTGTCAGCAGCTTTCAATATCGAGGGCAACGGGGCGGAACTGGCTCAGACTTGGGAAAATTGAATCACAGGGCATAGATCCGGCCGGTCAGATGTATTTCACAGAGGAGTACGTAAGTAATCTGAAACAGTCACTGGAAACTGGCGAACGAAGGTCGCTCAGAAGCCGGCGGAATAAGCGGTATGTGTCCGGCAAAGGATTGTATGACAGATATGTGTCAGACATTTGCGAGAGTACAGACACAGTAAAAAGTCTGGTGGATAAGCTGGAGAGGCAGAATATATGTGTGACTGAGATGGTCATGAGAACTCTGCTGGCGGATTGTGCACTCAAGCTGCTGGTAAGCAGTGGTGAGATTACTGTTGACAGAGAAATATTCCCTGCATATATAGATGGAAGCTTGACAATTGGTGTATGGAGTGCGCTGATCGATGATATAATTCAGGACAAAAAAGCAGCATTATCATGGGCAAATAATAACAAAAATCTTATGGACACCAATTACTATTATCAAAAGGGGGAGGACGTACTTGGACTTCTCTATATGTCTATAAGAGATGCAGGCAGCCGGAAGGCGGCTGGTTCATATTATACGCCGACAAAGGTAGTAAGAACGCTGATAAGTGATGTGACCGGTGATATGGGAAGCAGAATATCTGAGGGTGGTAAGCGATTATTCGATCCATGTTGCGGAACCGGTAATTTCCTTATACAGCTTCCGGATGATATAGAACTAAATAATATATATGCGTGCGATATAGATGAACTCAGTGTACAGCTTGCGAGGTTCAATCTGGCACTTGGGAGATTGTCCGGAAGAAGACATGTCAATGTGGACGAAGCGATCCGGACAATATATGAGCACATAGAGCGCAGAGACTTCATTTCAGAATACAGGAATGATTCAGAATGTGGTGGGGATGATAAGAAGCTCTTGGCTGATCCGGGATATGACATCATCATCGGTAACCCGCCGTGGGGATATACATTTGACAGGGAGACACGGACATTACTCAGGAAAGCATACAGAACTGCAGCCGGAAGGGGCGTGGAGTCGTCTGATGTGTTCGTGGAGTGTGCGCTGAAGCTGTTGACAGATGAAGGAGTTCTTGCATTTGTGCTGCCGGAGGCATTGTTAGATGTACATAATCATAAGACGATCAGGGAGATCATAGCCGAATCGGCAAATGTGAGCCGGGTGAGTTTCCTTGGCGATGCATTCTATGGTGTGCAATGTCCATCGTTGGTGCTGCAGCTTGAAAAGAGTTTTGATCCTGGACATAGCAAAGGTGCGGTGATCGAGAGAGACGGCAGAGAGTTTGTTGTAGGAACGGACAGGCCGCTTGGCAGTGAGAATTTTATGCTTAGGCTCACTGATGATGAGTACAGGCTGCTTTGCAGAATAGAAAATACAGATAACTGTGAATTTCTGCGTGGACAGGCAGATTTTGCACTGGGAATAGTGACCGGGGATAATGCGAAATATGTGTCCACAGAATGCGGAGAGGGAATGGAGGCAGTGATAACCGGAGCAGATGTATACAGATACAGATGCGGAAAAACGGAAAAATATATGTATCCGGAACTTACCCTGTATCAGCAGGCGGCGCCGCTGGAGCTTTACCGGGCTCCGGAGAAACTGATCTACAGGTTTATCAACAGACAGCTTGTATTTGTATATGACGACAGGCAGAGGCTTACGTTGAACAGTTGCAATGTGGTCATTCCACATATACCGGGACTTGATATGAGATATATCATGGCGATACTCAATTCAAGGGTGGCGCAGTACATATATGAGAAGCGGTACAACGCAGTGAAGGTTCTGAGATCCCATATAGAGAATATTCCTGTTCCAGTCGCAGACGAGGAGACACAGAGACGCATAATCTCAAAGGCAGAAGAGCTTATGGCAGAAGAACTTATCACAGAAAGTTCTGTGAATTCAGAAATGCAGACGTACAAGACAGGTAAAGACCATTTGCAGCGATACAGATTGTATGAAGAGATAGATGACATTGTTAGGAAGCTGTACTCAGTCACCGATGAAGAGTACGAGTTCATAAAGCAGTCTTTATCCGGTGACAAATATATGTTATAAAAATAATATACTTTAATTGATCAGGAAGAGGAAGAGACTATGAATAATATACTGCTTATAAACGATATGGCTGGTTATGGCAAGGTTGCACTGTCAGCCATGATACCGATCATGTCCAACATGAAATTTCAGGTGTACAACCTGCCGACAGCCCTTGTGTCAAACACACTGGACTACGGTAAATTCGATATTCTTGAGACCACCGGCTATATGAAGAACAGCATGAGAGTGTGGGGTGAGCTTGGATTTACATTTGACACCATAGCAACCGGATTTCTTGTATCGGAGGAACAGACCAGGCTTGTGGCTGAGTTCTGTGAGAAGAAGAAAGACCAGGGTGCGTTTATATTTGTCGATCCGATCATGGGCGATGACGGAATCCTGTACAACGGTGTTACGGAGAATACGGTTGGCTATATGAGACAGATGTGCAAAGTGGCGGATCTCATAGTGCCAAACTGCACAGAAGCAGCATTTCTTGCCAGCAAATACACTGACAAGAGGATACTGACCATGGCGGAGGCCGAAGATCTGGCACATACGCTTCACGGATATGGAGCAAAGACCGTAGTTATTACCAGCGTGAATATAGATGGACAGACAAGCACTCTCCTGTTGGATGGCGAGACAGACAAAATGAACGTGTTCCCATATACAGAGATTCCTGTGAGATTTCCGGGAACCGGTGATATATTCTCTGCTGTGCTTATCGGAAAGTACAGAGGCGGACACAGCATAGAAGACAGTGTGCAGTCAGCCATGAAAGTGGTGGAGAAGCTTATAGCCTTGAACAAGGACAATGTTGACAAGTACAAGGGAATCCCTCTTGAACAGTACATAGAGGTGATAACGGAATGAGCAGACCGCAGATCAAGATAACACTCATAGACCGCAAAGGCCCTCACGGCTGCCACAGGGGGCATAAGATAGGTGACAGCTACGATTTTGATACTGAGCGAGGGCAGCTCTGTCCCATGGCCATGCATGTGGCATTTCCATATGTGGATATTCTTAGATATGGTGGAACCATCCCGGGAAATGAGCCGGGAACTGCAGTGTTCTGTTGTCCTGATGTGGACACGATCAATGTGTTCAGGATAGAGGTTGTCCAGCCTGAGTAGGATAAGAATTGACAAATAAACGGCAAAGAGACAGCTAAAGAAGCGGTGTATCGGAAGAAAAAATCTCCCTTATATAATATAATACATGGTAAGTAAGACAGATGTATTTATCAAGTATGGGAGGTGGCACATATGGCAGGATGCAGAGCACATTACAATATATATGCATGGATAATTGCTGTGGTTATGTGCGTCTCATATCTTGGAGTTTGTGGGCTTTACAACCCGAATGTCAGGAATTATTCTGCGCATTCGGTATCATTGCTTGGTGAGAGTCGGGGAATAGACGCCGGGAACAACGATGTGCTCATGGTTGACAGTTCTGCGGGGCTTGTGATCCAGACAAGGAACATACGGACTGGAAATTCAGAAGAATCCATAGACGATACATGGATGCTGTCGGCGGTTCTTGCGGCATTGCTGTTGAGTCTGATATTCTGTGTATGTGCATCTGCAGGCAGATATCCCGAGATGACAAACAGCCGCAGATGGATACTCCTGGAATATATACACAGGTCAGACGGGAAAAAGCGCACCTTCATTGGGAATTAAATGTAATAGAGATTACCAGTGAAGGAGAGATAATTATGGCAATGGATATATTGGCTTATACATTTGGGGTTATAGCACTTGCAGCAGCTATCAAATGCTTTGTGGACGAAAACTGGGGTGAGAAGATGCACCGTGAATCAGAGGATATCACGGCTCCAGATGCAAAAGACATGACTCAGGATAAGAAGGCAGCTTAGATGATAAGCAGTTTAACCAGACAATAAAATAGAGAGAGAATTATTGATCCCACAGATATTATTATGGATATCTGTGGGATCATTTTTATTTTTTCATCCGGTTAAGCTCCGGTATTACGGTTAACAGCATTGTGAAAAAGCATGCGCTTCCTCCGAGTATATTTGATATAGGTTCAGCCATGAATACGCCATTTGTTCCGAGATGGAAAGCATACGGCAGCAGGTATGTAAGAGGGACTACGATGATCGCCTTTCTGAGCAGAGAGAAGAAAATCGCCTGCTTTTTCTTGTTCAGCGATTTGAAAGTAGTCTGGCCGATATACTGAAGCAGCATAAATGCAAATGCAGCGAAATATATTTTGAGAGCTGGGATGGAGTCACTTATAAGTGAACTGTCTGAGCTGAATACAGATATAAGTGCTCCCGGAGCAATCAGGATGATTCCCCATGCTATGACCATATATATCACTGCAAGCAGGGACATGATGGCTATGGATTTTTTGACATGATCGGGCTTTCTGGCTCCATAATTGTAGCTGATGACTGGGGAAGCACCTTCGGCTATTGACCAGATAGGAGTTTCGACGATTTGTCTGACGCTTGACACGATGGTCATGACTGACACATAGACATCGCCTCCGGTACGTGACAGGACACTGTTACAGCATATTGATACAAGGCTGTTTGTGAGCTGCATCACAAATCCAGCGGTTCCCAGACTGACAATATCCTTTGCATATGTCACACACTCCCTGAATTGTCCCAATGAAAGCAGCTTTACCTGCAATTCGGCTTTGTTCTTCAGAAAGTAGAGGACAAAAGCGGCAGACATGATCTGCGATATCACGGTGGCTATGGCCGCACCTCTGACGCCGAGATGTAGGACAAATATAAATACGGGATCGAGAATACAGTTGGCGGCAGCACCGACGGCCACTGTCAGCATACCTGTTACAGAATATCCCTGTGCATTGATGAATGGGTTCATGCCTGTTGATACCATGGATGGCAGAGTGCCAAGCAGATATATCATCATATATGGGTACGCATATGTGAGTGCGCTTTCCGATGCTCCGAACAGGACCAACAGCGGTCTTGCAAATATCATACCGACAGCCATGAGAATAATGGCAGCACCACATAACATAGTGAAGGCTGTATTCATTATGGTATCTGCGGTTTTATCATCCCCCATCCCTCTTCTGATTGAGAACAGAGGGGAACCGCCACTGCCAAACAGATTGCTGAAGGCAGTGATTATGATGGTGATCGGGAAACAGAGACCGACTCCGCCGAGAGCAGCGGTGCCCACATCAGGTATTCTTGCTATGTAGATCCGGTCGATCACGTTGTACAGCAGACTTATGAGCTGAGCCACTAGCATAGGCATGGCCACACCGAGTATATTTTGAGTTATCTTTCCATTTTCAAAGTTTACTCTTTTCATAGATTTCATTCCTTACAAAATGTATTGAATAGTTTACTTTCATATAATAGAACTGCAGTTAAAAATAATCAATAGACGTATATGGGGGTGTGTTATAGATATGAAACTACCTTCTCAATCATATTTTGTTTAAAGTGATTAAAAAATAATTAATATTTAACTAAATTAAGTTTGACTATTAGGTAGAGCTTAACTAATATGAAAACAGAAATGTATAATATATATAGAACAAATGGAATGACAGGAGACAATATTATGAAGATCAAGCCAAATGATGTTATGATCAGGTATACAGGACGTATTGACTGGACAGATGCGGAGAAGCCGGTGTGGGTATATCCTTGTACATCTGCGGAGATGAAATTTACGGGCAATACTCTTAAGATAAAGGTGTCCAACAGAAACAATTACTGGAACAATTATCTGGGCTGTATAATTGACCAGTCACAGAGAAGTTATTTTTTGAACAAAGAAGGGATCATGGAACTGGATATAGCGGTTCCGGATAACGATACAAATGAACATTGTGTGCTGTTCTTCAAGAGACAGGATGCATGCCATGAGGTAACAATACTTGAGTATGAGATTGGAGATGGGGAGAGACTTCTTCCTTTGAAACCGCTGTCAGGCAGGCGAATAGAGGTGTATGGAGATTCGGTGTCAGCGGGCGAGGTATCGGAGGCTGTCGACTGCGTTGGAAAGGAAGACCCGGTACACAATGGCGGTTATTCAAACAGCTGGTATTCGTATGCGTGGATTACTGCAAGAAAGCTGAAAGCACAGATTCATGACATAGCCCAGGGAGGGATAGCTCTCATGGACAGGATAGGATGGTTCCAAGAGCCGAATCAGATTGGCATGGAAAGTGTGTGGGATAAGATTCACTACAATCCTACATTTGGTCCGGTGACACAGTGGGATTTCTCCCAGTACACACCTCAGGTTGTTATAGTTGCTATAGGACAGAATGACAACCATCCGTATGATTTTATGAAAAATGACTATAACGGCAGGCAGGCGGAAACGTGGCGTGACCATTACATGAAATTTCTGGGAAAACTCAGGAAGACATATCCGGATGCACACATAATCTGCTGTACCACACTTCTCTGTCACGACTGTTCATGGGACAAGGCTATAGATGAAGTGGTTGACACTATGAATGATAAAATGATAACTCATTATGTATATGGAAGAAACGGCTGCGGCACGCCAGGACATCTCCGAATACCGGAGGCGTGTGAGATGGCAACGGAGCTGGCCGAATATATAGAAGGTCTCGAAATTGAGGGGTGGAATTAAATTATATCCTAACTTAGAGGTAATATAGGATTATTAATGAGCTGATGTTCAAATATGGAGGATAAACCATGGAAAATTATGATCTTGAAAGAATAAAATCAGTTATACAGCGCGCCCAGAGTGGACAGGAACTTACAATAGGGTTCCTTGGCGGTTCGATAACGCAGGGAAGTTTGGCGACGGAGCATGAAAATACTTATGCATACAGGGTATACAAGTGGTGGTGTGATACATTTCCACAGGCAAAGTTCAATTATGTGAATGGCGGAATAGGCGGCACAGACTCATACTATGGTGTGTCCAGGGCTGTGACTGATGTGCTCATGTACCAGCCTGATTTTGTGGTTGTGGATTTCAGTGTAAATGATGTGGATAACATATACTGTGAAGAGACCTTTGAAGGTGTGCTGAGAACACTGCTTGGCTGGCATTCAAGACCGGCGGTGGTGGTGCTCAATAATGTTTTCTACGACACGGGTGTGAGCACCCAGGATATTCACAACAGACTTGCAGATCATTATGGAGTGCCGTATGTGAGCGTGCACGACACCATATACAGACGGATGAAGGCGGGAGAATATAACAGGATCGACATAACCCCGGATGGACTTCATCCAAATGACAAGGGACATGGCCTGGTAGCCGGTGAGATAACAAAGTTTCTTGAGAGTATTGTAGGTGATCTCAAACAGTCTGAGAAATTGTCTGATGACTCAAATACGGATACCGCATATGCTGGCGCGGACACAGAGAATGATATCCAGGACGAATCAGCCTGCTCATGTGTACTTCCGGCACCTGTGACCGCAAATGCTTATGAGTATGCAAAGAGGCTTACCATACGCGAGATATGTCCTAAGCTTTCAGGGTTCAGGGCTGATACTCATGAGAAGAAGGGACACCTTGATCATTTCAAGAATGGATGGATCGGAGAAAATGCCGGTGATAGCATAACATTTGAGCTTGAAGGAAGTTGTATAGGTATACAGTACAGAAAGACAATATCAAGACCTGCGGTTAGGGCGCAGGCTGTGCTTGATGGGGATATCGAGCATTCAGTTTTATTAGATGGCAATTTTGATGAGGACTGGGGTGATTGTCTGTATATAGAGCCTGTGCTTCATCACGGTGAGAAGAAGAAACACACACTTGAAATAATGGTTCTTGATGATGAGTGTGCCGGCACTACACCATTTTATCTTATGTCTGTGATTGTTGCCTGATAGTGGCTGCCCTGAATATGCAAGTATTTAGAACGGAAGAATTATCTAAAAAATATAAATACATGATGTTGTATATTGCAATATTGGGAATATAGGACTATTATTAGCTCAGAAAGTACAAAGAGGTACTGCAGAATCTTGCAGTGCCTCTATTTTTTTTATGATGGATTTTATATCCGTACAGATTTTTGAGGAGGATGATGTTATGACACCGATGAACAATGCAGATTATCTTATCAGATTGCAGCACGCAGATGAACTTGACGCTATGAAGGCAGCAAAAAAGGCAAGCGGACTCACATATGAGGCGCTGGCAGAGAAAATAGGTGTGAATAAAGTATGGCTCGCATCAGCATTTGAGGGACAGCAGTATGTGCCTGAAGAATATTGCGATAAGCTTGCAGAAGCACTGGGAATAGATAAGTCAGCCACGGCATTTCTTGCAGAGCACCCATATAAAGGCAACACGGATCCTATTCTCTACAGACTTCATGAGGTCATTGATACATATGGTCCTGCCATCAAGGACATAATCCACGAGCAGGGCGGAAATGCCATCATGAGTGCCATCGATTTTGGCCTTGACGTGGATGTGACTGAGGATGCCGAGGGCAACCACAGAGTCATCATCAAGTTTGACGGAAAACTCCTGCCATATGCCAAGAAAGGACAGTATCCTTGGTAGAGTTGATGTGTTGACATTACAACTGTTGTAAGGTTTAATATCATGTGGGGACGGAGGTAACGGACGCCCTCCGTCCATATCAACATGAAAGACGAGGCCATACAAATCAATGGAAAAGAACCTTACGACCGGCAGTGTGCCAAAGACGATGGCGTATTTTGCACTGCCTTATCTATTATCTTATTTTCTACAGACTCTATACGGGATGGCGGATCTGTTCATCATAGGGCAGTTCTGTGGCAATGATGCCGGGGCCACCACAGCGGTGGCAAATGGCTCCCAGGTCATGCACATGCTCACAGTTATTCTGGTGGGACTTGCCATGGGAACCACAGTTGTCATAGGAAAAGCAGTGGGGGCGAAGAAGCTTCGGGATGCACAGGCGGCCATCGGAAATACAGTCACCATCTTCATGATAATATCAGTATTGCTTACAGTAATGCTGCTCATTTTTATAAATCCAATAGTTGCAGTTATGGATACCCCGGAGGAGGCTGTCAAAGGAATCACGGATTATCTGATAGTCTGCTTTATAGGAATTCCATTTATAACAGCATACAACGTGATAAGTTCCATATTCAGGGGACTCGGCGATTCCAAAAGTCCAATGTACTTCATCGCTGTTGCATGCGGCCTTAATATTGCACTTGATTATATATTTATAGGCGTCTGCGGCATGGGCCCTCTTGGCGCAGCACTTGGAACAACGCTGGCACAGACCTTCAGCGTTATAATATCATTTGTGGCGATAAAGAGAATGAACACAGGGCTGAGACTTACGAAAAATGATTTTGTTCCGAGAAGATCTGTGCTCGGAGAGATCGTAAAGATAGGTCTTCCGGTGGCTGTTCAGGACGGCTGTATACAGATAGCATTCATCATCATAACCGTCATTGCGAATAAACGTGGTGTAAATGACGCGGCGGCAGTGGGCGTTGTGGAGAAGATGATAAGCTTTATCTTCATAGTTCCATCGTCAATGCTCGCCACAGTGTCGGCACTTGCCGCACAGAATATTGGCGCAGGAAAGCATGACCGGGCGGAGCAGATACTAAGGTATGCGCTGGGGATCATAGTGGTATACGGAGCCATAGCTATTGCGGTAGTTGAAATATTTGCACCGGAACTTGTGGGACTTTTCAGCAAGAACAAGGTGGTTGTGACCATGGGTGTCCAGTATATAAGCAGTTATATCGTGGACTGCGTATTTGCCGGAATCCATTTCAGCTTCACCGGATATTTCTGTGCATATGGCAAATCCTACATAGGATTTATACACAACATGATAGCCATAGTATGTGCAAGGATTCCGGGCTCATATCTGGCATCGATCAAATATCCTGATACATTGTTTCCTATGGGATTTGCGGCTCCTGCGGGATCACTTATCTCGATAGTTATATGTGTGAGCGCATTTGTGTGGATGAAGAGACGCGGTACGCTGTATAAGGCGAACCTATAAGAGATATGTTTATTGGTGATAGTAATGTTTACTGAGCGTCCCTTTCGTAAAGGTATTATTGTCGTGAGGATAGATTTATATGGATGAAAACAGATTATTCAAGATAGGTGAAGTGGCGAAGATGTATCATGTGAGCATGGGTACACTGCGCCATTATGAGAAGGAGGGACTTCTCACACCAGAATATACAGATGAAAATACCGGCTACAGATATTATGGAGTGCGCCAGCTTGAGGTGCTCAATACCATAGGTTATCTTAGGGTGTTGGACATGCCGCTATCCGAGATCAGAGACTTCATTCAGAACAGGGATGTGGAGCTTATAGAGGAAAAATTGCTCAATCAGAAACAGATCGTGTCGGCAAAGATCCGGGATCTGGAGCTCATATCAAAGAAGTTGGACCACAGGCTGGAATTTCTTCGGGACGCATCTGAATCGGAGCTGGAAGTTATAACAGAGAAGATAATTCCGCCTGAAAGGATAGTGCAGGTGCGGGAGAAGCTTGAACTTGGAACATACCTTGGACTGGAAGGTTCGATCCGCAGATTTCAGGAGAATCAGGATAAGATACTGGTGTTCCTGGGCAAAGTCGGCGTGGGAATATCTGAGGACAATCTGCGGCACGGCAGATATGTGTACGACCGGGCGTTCCTCATATTGGACGATGAGGAGGAATACCGCGGCGATGTGGAATTGATCCCGGCACAGAGGTGCGTCACTATAAGATTCCGCGGCAGTCACAACGAGGCCCCGGAACACTATGGCAGACTCATGGAATATATAGAAGAAAAACATTTGGAAATGACAGATTTTGCAAGGGAGATAACCCTCATCGACAACGGCCTTACAAGTGACACGAGCAAGTTTGTCACGGAGATACGGATCCCGGTAGGGGATGCCACACGTCAGTCGTGAGGAATATCATGGAACCTTCCGTCCAGCTCCTCGGTCTTGACCACGTTGATAAATGCGTGCTCATCGATCCCACGGATCATCGGTATGAGCTCACGCTTCGCTTCCGAGTTGATGACGGAGTAGATGAGGGTTTTCTCCTTCTCCTCGTAACATCCGACACCCTTGAACAGAGTAGCGTCATGGTGAGTCAGGTCGCTGATGGCGTGGTAGATCTCATTTGACTTGTCGGAGATGATGAACAACGTTTCTTTCTTATACCTCTTATATAGAAGCTGGATCACCTGGGTGCTGCAGAACTGGTAAATGATCGAATACAGAGCCTTAGACCAGCCAAACAGCGCGCCGGCAGCGATCAGCATCACGATGTTTCCGAGCAGTATGTAATTCCATGCATCAATACCCTTCTGGTGGGACAGGAATATGCTTATGAAATCAGTTCCCCCGGTGCTGGTTCCAACGTTCAGGCACAGGCTGATGGCGAGTCCGTTGATGAGACCGCCGAACAGGCTTACAAGCATTATGTCGTCAGTGAATACATATGATGGCAGAATATCCACAAATATACTCGACAGAAGAATGACTATGATCGAATAGAGGGTAAATCTTTTGCCGATATATTTGTATGATATGTATGTGGGAAATAGATTCAGTCCAATGTTGAATACTGCAAAAGGCACGCTTATGTGCAGAAATTTTATTCCAATGTTCTGGAGAAGCAGGGATGCTCCGGAGAACCCGCTTGGAAACAGTCCTGCGGTCTTGGCAAAGCATCGGAGATTCCATGCGTATAGTATAGATGCAAATACGACGATGAACAGGCGGAATGCCTGATAAAATCTTGGGTGTTTTAACTCTAGAGATTGAAACATAGCGGTACCTCCTTTGTAAGTGTCACTGTAAAAAGCGGTTAATTTTCAAATGGGCGAACCCTCAAAGTCACGCCTAAATCCTTGCATATCTGGCGGCATCGCTTGATCTTGTCCTCAGGCATGACCTTTTCTACAACGGTCATGACAACATTGGGAACGTACCTTTTGGCAAGAACGGCAAAATCCTTGATGGCCGCGTAGGACTGGATCCCATAGCGTGATCTGGTCAGTTCAAGAAATTCATTTTCATCAGGGGCGTTCAGGGATATTGATACAGTGTCGAATCGGCCCTCAAGCTCAGGTGTGACATCTCTCCCATATATAAGATTGGCAAGTCCGATGGTGTTGAGACGGACTTTGAGATTGGGATATGTGTTTTTCAGTGAATCGATCACCGCGCACACGTCTTCCAGTCTCTCAAGAGGCTCGCCAAATCCACAAAATACAAGTTCATTTATGATATTCAGGTCATACTTTGAGAAAAGTTCCAGAACCTCCTCTATAGAAGGCTCGCCATCCTTCAGCCAGAGAGTATTGTTCTCCTGCTGCTTTTTTGTCTGCCTCAGGCAGAACACACAGCTGCATGGACATTTGTTTGTCATGTTTACATATATATTTTTGCCTGTGAGATCCCCGCTCTTTGCAATGTCGAGGTAACCTTCCTCACCGACTTTTCCGGTTACAGTGTATAAAACCATAGTTGAATCTCCAATCGTTTAAGTTATTCCTCAGTCAGATCCTTCATGTACATTTCAAAGCACAGTCCCCAGTTCTCCGGAACATTGTTCTCAACACAGTAGCTGATGCACTTTGACACATAGGAAGCTGCCTTTTTAACGGATTCATAGACGCTGTGTCCGTTCATATACATACCCGCAATGATGGCTGCAATCACATCCCCGGTGCCGCTCCTGTCGCCGCCGATCCTGTCAACCATGACCATCTGGAAATCCTCATCCTTGTTGTAGATGAAGTTGGCTATCTGAGTCTTATTGAAATGTATTCCTGTCACAACGATATGTTCCGGTCCCTGCTTTGCCAGGACCATGCACATTTGCTTGAGCTCGTTCACGGTCACAGTGTGCTCCGGATATGGAAGATCAAGGAGGGTGCAAAGCTCCGTCAGATTAGGAGTGATAATGTCGGCATATTTTACAAGCTCCTTCATCTTGCTGCACATAGATGCGGTATAGGTCGGGTACAGTTTTCCGTAGTCACCCATGACGGGATCAACGATAACAAAATTCTTCTCGTTTTTAAAGTATTTGATAAAGTCGATAACTATATCAACCTGTTCCTCAGAACCGAGAAATCCTGTGGATATGGCATCGAACTGCAACTCCAGATCCTTGTAGGTCTGGATATAATCCCGCATTTTTGGTGTGTAGTCATCAAAGTAAAATATAGGAAACTGTGTATGTGTAGACAGTATTGCCGTCGGTACAGTGACTGCCTGGATCTTCATGGCGGACACTATCGGCGCCATGACAGCGATGGAACATCTTCCGAATCCTGTAACATCATTTATTAGAGCGATTTTTTTCTGCATCTTAGTTCTCCAAATTCAATAAATATAGTAGATTTTATCATCAAATACAGGTGTGTTCAATATTTGAATTCCGTCAGACCAAGTGAAATTTATGTGCAAAAGGGAGGGAATGGGTAAAATTTCTACATTGCCCCATATCTTGATACGTAGTAAAATATAACCATATTTTGCATGGCGGGTGTTCAGGAGGAATGAGTATGAATGAAGTCGTTTTAAAGATATATGTCTTTTCGTCAATCATAATAGCCGTCATGGATATTATACTGGCGATGAAATCCATAAAAAAGAATAAGACGACGGGAAGGTTTCTGGGACTTGCCTGCATAGGAGCAGCTATAGTTGATGTCAGTTATCTTATCAGCATTATAAGCGATTCGTATATGGCCATGTCCGTCATGTCGAGTATATATTTTGTAAGCATTGATTATATGCTGGTATGTCTGCTCATATTTACTGTTTATTTTACAAACGGACGTTTTTCAAAGTATGGAAAGGCGGCGATAGGCTTATGCTTTTTTTACTGTCTGTATGAGCTTGTAATATTTGCCATAAACCCATTCAAAAATATAGCGATAGGGTATGTCAGAAGGGACACCGTCATAGCAAAATACAGCTATGATATGAAGCCGCTGTATGATATGCATCTGGTTTTTTCATATGCGCTGGTGGGTGTGGTACTCATACTCCTTGTAAAGAAGCTTTGCACGATTCCGCATGAATATCGTTTGCAGTACAGCAGTGTCATTCTGGGACTCTCTGTGCTCGTTGGGATAAATGCAATATTTCTCTACGTTCCGGGATCGGAGGTGTACAAACTTCTGGATTATTCCATCTGCGGCTACAGTCTTACATCATATATTCTGTACTGGAGCTGCTTTAATTATTCAACCCATGGCATGCTCAACAAACTAAAGACAAACATATTCGAGAATATAGGTCAGGGAATAGTTTTGTTTGATTATGACAACCATTTGATCCTGCACAATGACAGAGCGGATGACTTCCTTGGAAAGGAACTCCTCTGCAGATGTGAGAATCTGCAGCAGTTTCTTGAGACGTATGATCTGTCCGTTGATCTTGCAGCTGATGACGACAGTTTTTCTCTGCAGTGCTATATAAAAGGTGATGATGGAGACAGACCTTTAAGGTGTGACATCAGAAGGCTTGACAACAAGGAAGGCCGAAGGCTTGGCCAGATGTTCGTATTTTCGGATATATCTCTGGAGACGGATATGCTTACAGGATTTCAGAAATGGGATAGCTTTCAGAGACTTGCCATGGAGGAGGTGGACCATTTTACGTTTCCGGTTGGAGTGGCAATATGCGATATCAACGGATTGTCCGTGATCAACAGCACCCTGGGTAATCAGGCGGGTGACCAGAGGATAAATGCACTTGCGGGCATCATGAGAAAGGACTTTCCGGAGAGAACATATTACGTCAGGGGTATTGATGCGCACCTGATAGCACTTTGCAGTCACAGCAGTGAGGAAGAGATGGCGGCATGTGTTGAAAAGGTCAAAGAACAGTATGATGGAAGTATACAGTATGCAGTGGGGGTGGCTGCGGATGAGGGACAGAGCATCGTCGCTGCAATCACTGATGCGGCAACAGCCATGAAGACAAAAAAGCTTGTGGACAGTGAATCATCGCACTCAGATATGCTGACATCGCTTATAAGGGCTCTTGAGGAGTGCGACAGCGATACGGAACAGCATGTGCGTCGTACACAGGAGCTGGGGGCTGAGCTTGGCAGACGAATAGAGCTGTCAGATAGCCAGCAGAGCAAGCTGGCGCTGCTCTGTCTGCTCCATGACATAGGAAAGGTAGGAGTTCCTATGGAGATACTTAACAAACCGGGAAAACTCACGGATGAGGAATGGAAGATCATGCGTTCCCACGTTGAGAAGGGTTATGAGATCGCCATGAGCAACACAGAACTCAGACAGATCGCGGAGGAGATAAGGCATCATCATGAGAGATGGGATGGAAATGGATATCCGGATGGACTGAGCCGTGAAAGCATACCGGTTCTGTCACGTGTGATCGCGGTGGTCGATGCATTTGACGCAATGATCAATGACAGACCTTACAGAAAGGGTATGCCGATATCAAAAGCGATAGAAGAATTAAAGAGCTGCGCGGGCAGCCAGTTTGATCCATATATAGTTTCGGAGTTTATAAGGCTTGTATCAGAGAAGTATGCAGATTCGCTGGCAGCTGACTCAAAGCAAGGGGCTGCTGATGGTGGTGTCGGTGCAGATGGTAATGGAGAGAATGTTGGTGATCGAACTGCCCCAGGAGATGGTCTGGCGGACGCTGATGGTGATGGCGCCAGCACAGACGACGAACAGACAGAGATCCGGATTATGGCGCGCAGACAGATGGTGGATTCTACTGAATATGGCAAGGATGCGTTTCGTGTACATACAGTCAAATATAGCAGATATCTGGTGGATGAAAACTGGAGGATCATATCTGTAGACGATAATTTTGAGGAGCTTACGGGTTACAGCAAGGAGGACATAGAGAATAATATCATAACCCAGATCGACCTTATACCGGACGAGGATAAAACAGAATATCTCTGTCAGGTAAATGCGAATCTGGCAAAGAGCACATTTGTATTTCAGGAACACAAGATACATAGGAAGGATGGCAGGGATATATATGTATTATGTACTGGAAGAATGTTTTATGATTCGGCACTTCAGAAAGACAGAGGAGAAATAGTAATAGTGGATGTATCAAGTACATATGCTTTGAAGATGCTGACAGATGCGGAGCAGAATAAGGCGGATGTGAGACTCAGAAACTGGGAGAATACCTATCGTACAGATCCCCTCACAGGACTTTTGAACCATGCGGCATTTAGAAGTGACATGGAGCAGAGACTTCTTGAGTGTACGCACACAGCGGTGATGATCATGATGGATGTAGACAGATTCAAGCAGTACAACGACACCTACGGACATCACAATGGCGACAAATATCTTGTCCTTGTGGCACAGACACTGCAGGCGGCACTCCGCGGTGATGACCATGCATGCCGTATGGGCGGTGATGAATTTGCAGCCATGCTGTTCTTCAACAAGAGTGTGTCTGATGACGTGATAAGGGAACGTGCCCAGCAGATATTTGACAAGGTGAACCTGACTGTGAAGGCCACAGAGGGAGGAACAGGAATCTCCATGGGTGCGGTGATCGCAAGAACTGAACTGACATTCAACGAGATGTATGAGGAGGCGGATAACGCCCTCTATGATGTTAAGGAGAGTGGAAGAGGCAGGATTGAGGTGAAGAGGCATGGGGAGTAGATTTAAGGGTGTCTGATTTGTGAAAGTGATGAGGTATTGCTTATGATAAAACGAAAATTTGCAACATTTATGTTGACATTAATACTGGTGATGACAGGTGTATCGACGATTCGTGTGATAGGCTATGCGCAGGAAGAATCTTCTGGTTCATCAACAAATCCCCAAGAGGGAGTTACAGAATATAAGTACAGTGCTGAAAGTGACCCTCAAAATGGTGTAGCATTGAAGGTTGAATGGAACGAGCCCAAATTAGGGGAGGATACAACATTCCATGTTTCAGCGGATGGTGGCAGTGGCCGGTATTTGTTCAGAATGGATGCACCGAGTTATTCCGATCCGGGTGAGTACAGCTTTGAATCCGTGGCGGATCCAAGCCGCGGAGCGTGGATTCAATACACAGATGAGTGCGAATCTCACGACTTTGAATTCACAATGGCTGCTTCGGGAGTCTATAACTTCAGGTTTTATGTAATGGATAAAACCTCAGGGGTTTATTATATGCGTGTGAGCACAAATATACAGGTATCTGACAGGGCTTATCCGAGCGTGGGTGACATCGTGAATGCTGCGGTAAAAAAGTGCAGCAAGGAGACTGATGGTTCAGACTATGAAAAGGCATTGTGGCTGCATGACTGGCTGTTGCAGCAGCTTGATTACGATCATTCCCTGAAATGGTCTTCGGCAGAGAGTGCACTGACACGAAAACTGGGCACATGTCAAGCATATGAGAGTGCCTATTCAAAACTGCTTACTGCAGCCGGCATAACAAATGCTGAGACAAGGGATACCTATGATGGACATACCTGGAACGCCATGAAACTGGATGGCAAATGGTATCAGGTGGACTGTACATGGGATGATACAAAGGACAATTATTATAACTTTGATCCTACGCATTTGTATTTTGGACTGACGGATGAACTCATGGCGTTGGCACACAACGGTCATAATAAGATTTATACGGCAAGCGGTTATGGCACACGTTCCACAAGTCTGGCAGATAACTATTTTGTCAGGAACGGAGATGCCGCAAAGTGGGCGCGAGCCTACGCTGAGAGGATTCAGAAAAATCTCAATGCAGGTAAAACCAAATTCGAAGTCAGCACTGACAATGCGTCATATCCGCCGAGCATTTCGGGTATTCAAAATGGGATTATCGCATATGCCTTAAATCAGATGACGTGGAAGGCGGGAAGTAAAAAGGTTGCATTGCGTGTGGCAGGAACATCCACCAAGCTTTCTTTTACTGCAAAATATACGGACACAGTAAAGCGCGTGAGAATAGTATTTGCTTCAAATGGAGGGCGTGTGAGTTCTGGAAGTAAGACAGTCATTTGTGGAAAAACTTACGGAACCCTGCCGACACCTACCAGAAGGGGATATACATTTGCAGGCTGGTACACAGCAAAGAGTGGCGGCAGCAGGATCGGCAGCAGTTCGGTTGTGAGGACTACCAAGAATCAGACATTATACGCAAGGTGGAAGCTGGTAAAGTATAAGATCCAGTACAGTCTTGGCAAGGGGGCAAACAGCCGGTCCAATCCAGCCAGTTATACCGTCGTTTCCAGGACTATAGTCTTGAAGAATCCAGTCAGAAAAGGTTATATATTCAAGGGTTGGTACAGCGATCCAAAATTCAAGAAAAAGGTTACGAAGATTGCAGCCGGCAGCACCGGCAGCAGAAAACTCTACGCCAGGTGGGTGAGAAAATAAATTCATACAAATCAATGCAATATCCCCCCCTTGTTGTCGAATTGTAAAAGATGTGCGATAATAAGTGCTGGAGAAAATATTTGGCACCAAGGAGGCATATAGGGGGTTATGGCAAAAATTGCGTTTTGTGATGATGATGTTTCTGTGCTTGATGAGATGCAAAGGCTCATGGAACAGTATTGCGCGGAGAGAGACTGCAAAATAGAATACAATATTTTCAATCATCCTTTTGACCTGGTGGCGGAAATAGAGAAGGGAAACAGATATGATATCCTGTTTATGGATGTCTTGATGCCGGGAGAGAATGGAATTGAAGCGGCAACGGAGATACGAAAATACGATAAAAATGTCAAGATCATATTTGTCACATCGTCCTCTGAGTTTGCGGTGCAGTCTTACGTGATAGGTGCATACTATTATCAATTAAAGCCCATCTGGGCAGAGAGCTTTTTCCGTTTGCTTGATTCTGTGCTTGCAGCCTGTAAAAAGGAGGCGGAGACCAGCCTCATTCTGCGATGTAAGAGTGGAATCACCCGTATAGATATAAAAGCCCTGGAATATTGCGAAGTCATTCACCGCACCCTTATATTTCACCTGAATACAGGAAAAGTACTGGAAAGCGCCGGCAGCATGGATGAGCTTGTAAAGCAGCTTTCCACGTATCCTTTTTTTCACAGACCTCACCGTTCTTATCTGGTAAATCTGGAATATGTGCAAAACATAACATTTAGGGGGATTACCATGTCTAGTCTTGCAGAAATACCGGTTCCACGGGGAAAATACAATGAAGTAAAGGATGCATTCCTTGAATATGCGTTCCAGAACAGGCAGGTAATGATATGAGCCTATATATTTCGCTCCTTAACAATATGGCTGTGAGCTTTTTTGGGGGAATATTATCAGCGTCTTTTTGTAATGCGCTATCCACTAGGAAAAGAAAACTCATTTTCATAGGATGCATGGTTTTACTCCCGCTGATACAGAGCATATTATATTTCAGCAAGGGCGCTGATTTTGTAAGACATATTTATCCGTTGGCGGTGCATCTTCCATTGGTCATTGTTCTCTGGATGTTGACAGGAAAATTGCTGTGGTCTGTTTTTTCTGTACAGGCGGCATACTTGTGCTGCGAACTTAGAAGATGGGTTGCACTTGCCACAGTTGCTGCATTTTCGGGAAGGCAGATGATGCAGGATATTACAGAACTTGTGGTTACAATCCCTGCATTGCTGCTTCTGCTTCATTTTGTGTCACCTGCAGTCAGAGGATTGTCAGATAAAAGTCTCAGGGAGCAATGGCAGTTTGGAATCATACCGGCGCTATATTATGTATTTGACTATTTTACAATAGTGTATACGAACCTTCTTTTGAGTGGCAGTTACGTTGTAGCGGAATTTATGCCTTTTGTATGCTGTGTTGCATATCTGGCCTTTCTCTTATATAACTCCAAAAAGGAACAGATGCAGAATGAGATGAAGCTGATCCGGAATAATCTGGATCTGCAGTTAAGTCAGGCGGTGAGGGAAATCAGCAGTCTGCGTGAGTCGCAGACATTGACCAGACAGTATCGCCATGATATGCGTCATCACCTGCAGTATGTGTCTACATGTATAGAAAATGGTGAAGTTGAACAGGCGCAGGCTTATATATCGGGAATATGTAAGGAGATTGAGGCGCAGAAGGTCCAAATATACTGTGAAAATGAGGCAGTGAATCTGATCCTATCTTCATTTGCGGGTAGAGCCAGGAAGAAAGAAATTGAAATAAAGATACAATGTGCAATTCCCGCAGATCTTACTGTGTCGGAAAGTGATCTGTGTGTGCTCTTGTCTAATGCCTTGGAAAATGCCTTGCATGCATGTGTGCCTTTGGCTGCAGAGGGAAGATCATGCGAGATTGATGTGAATTTTTATGAAAGAAATAAACACCTTTTTTTACAGGTGGTAAATGACTGTAAAGCTCCCATAAAGTTTCAAAATGGAATACCTGTGTCTGATATGGAAGGACATGGTATAGGCGTTCAGAGCATATGTGCGATCGTGCAGCGTTACGGCGGGGTTTTCAGCTTTGCGGAAAAGGATGGCAAGTTTACGCTCAGACTGTCATTGTAAAAGAGTGTCGATTCGATACATTTTTGGTACGATTCGTGCATTTAGACCTCACTGATTGCAAATACATAATAAAATATACTCAGATTATGTGATTGCAATAAAGAGGAGGAAATTATTATGAAAAAGGCAATGAAAAAACTGATGGTTCTCATAATGACCATGATGATGGGAATGTCTCTGGTGGCGTGCGGCGGTGCAGATAAGCAGCCTGCGATTGATGCGTTCAATAAGACAAGTACATCTTTTAATGAGGTTGCAAACATTATCAACGAAAATCCACAGGCTTATGATCAGGATTTGGTTGATACAATGGTCGACATGGCCGGTGTGCTCAATGAGCATAAACAGATCTTAGAGAGCGATGATGATGTTGAGGAAGAAAAGCTTCAGGAAATGATCGACTGGTATGGTACGGTTGATGAGTGGGTTGCTCAGGTTAAGGAAGAAATTTCAAAATAGTTTATTATTAGATCATGTGGTGAAGACTGCATACCAGAGGGGCGGGCGCATTGGAGTGCCTGCCCTTTTTTAATAGCAAAAATTAAAATTCTCTTGCTATATTGCAAAAAGACGTTTAAAATGCATGTGTATTTTTATGTTTTATATCTCAGTCTGGACTCTATCTTCGACGGAGATATACACTCCGTGAGGATTGCTGAGCCGCTGATATGATATATGTCAGCAGAGCTGACTGGCAGCTTGCGGCAAGATTCGCCAGCGAATCTTAAGAAGAAAGACATTCAAATAAGAATATGGCAAAGGAAATAGTGGAATTATGAAAAAGGTAGTAAAATTTGGCGGAAGTTCATTGGCAAGTGCAGAGCAGTTTAAAAAGGTTGGAGCAATCATCACATCAGATGAGAGCCGTGTATACGTTGTTCCTTCTGCACCTGGAAAGAGATTTTCAGATGATACAAAGGTAACAGATATGCTCCTTCATGTGTATGAAACTGCGAAGGCAGGGAATGATTTCACAGAGGAAGTGAAGGCGATCAAGGCCAGATATGATGAGATCATCACAGGCCTTGAGATTAAGGATTTTTCACTTGATAAGGATTTTGAGGAGATTACAAAGCAGTTGGAGGATCTTACCAATCCGGACCCAATGTGCACACTGGACTATGTGGCATCAAGAGGAGAGTTCCTCAATGGTAAGATTATGGCTGCATATCTTGGCTTTGAGTTTATAGATGCTGCAGAGGTTATCTTTTTCAATGCAGAGGGCAATCTCAATAGCTATAAGACGGAGAAGGTACTTGGTGAGAGACTTGCCAAGACACAGCATGCGGTTGTTCCAGGATTCTATGGACTTGGCAAGGATGGCAAGGTAAAGACATTTTCCAGAGGCGGTTCAGATGTAACGGGCTCGATAGTCGCACAGGCAAGCAGAGCCGATGTATATGAGAACTGGACAGATGTCTCAGGCTTCCTTGTAGCTGACCCACGTATTGTTCCAGATCCAAAGCCGATCAAATATATTACTTACAGAGAGCTTCGTGAGCTTTCATACATGGGTGCATCAGTTCTCCATGAGGATGCGATATTCCCTGTACGCCACTGTGGTATCCCAATCAATATCCGCAACACAAATGCGCCTGAGGACGCAGGAACATGGATCGTTGAGAGTACCTGCCAGAAGCAGGATTATGTTGTAACAGGTATTGCAGGTAAGAAGGATTTCTGTACAATATTTATTACGAAGGCTATGATGAATTCAGAGATAGGATTTGGAAGAAAGGTGCTTCAGGCATTTGAGGAGAATGATATCTCATTTGAGCATATGCCATCAGGTATTGACACGATGACTATCGTAGTTCATGCAGATGAATTCGTACACAAGGAGCAGAGAGTTATATCTGCCATCCATAGACTTGCAGAGCCGGATTCAGTTGAGATTGAGTCAGGACTTGCGCTTATAGCTGTTGTAGGCCGTGGAATGAAGTCAGCAAGTGGTACAGCAGGCAAGTTGTTCAGCGCACTTGCAAAGGAAGGCATTAACATAAAGATGATAGACCAGGGTTCATCAGAGCTGAATATCATAATCGGAGTAAAGAACAGTGATTTTGAGACAGCCATAAAGGCAATATATAACACATTTATAACAGACAAGTAATAACAGATTGCTAAGCATCGTAGGGGTGGGCACGTATTAGTGCTTGCCCCTATTTTATAGGTGGCTTTCTCTGGCAAAAGGAGTGAATTGAACTATGATAAAAGTGGTATTTATCTGCCACGGCAAGTGACGAAAATAGTGCTGAAAACTTTTGAAAATCAAGGATTTTTCCAAAATACGACCTGAATTTACGACACTTTTACGACAGATGGAGTCAAGCTATGATAAATACGTTGTGAAAGAGGTCAAAATATGATGAAAGAAAGAATTAAGAAGAGCGGAATTGATTATGTACTGGTTGGGGATTATTACATACCGGATTTGAAGTTGCCGGAGGAAAAACGTTCTATCGGAAAATATGGACGTATGCATCGAGAATATCTAAAAGAAAATCATCCGGTGTTATTTAATGATTTGGTATTGAGTTGCCAGCTCTGGACTTATCTTGCAGATATAAATGGGCAAGCACAGGATAGATTGAAGATCATCATCTCACAGATGCAAAAAGCCGAGTCTGTAACTGAGGAAATGAAAGAGAATAATCAATGGGAATGGATTCAGAGAATGAATAGCATTTTCAATCGTGCAGAAGAAATTGTGTTGAGTGAATTAATAAATTTATAATAAATAGTGGTTGACCCTGTGCTACGCTTCTGTTACACTACGTGTAACAGAAGCGTAGCACAGTAATAAAATGGGAAATTTCTATTTTTTCGAGACAAAATCAAAAAAATATTGTATAATATAAATAGAAGTAGTATAATACTATGACCAAGATATGTAGAGAGGAGGAGATTATATGGCACAGACATTAGCTGTAGCGAAATATTTGAATAATTTACATGTTAAAAAGCATGGACGCGCTATGGATCAAATGAAGATGCATAAGATGATGTACTTTTCACAAAGGGAGTCTTTGATGATCTCTGGAAATCCTCTGTTCAATGATGATTTTGAGGCTTGGAAATATGGCCCAGTTCTTGTAAATGTGAGAAGCGAATATTTGACGGGGCATATGTTTGATGGGGAATATGAAGAACTGAGTGATACAGAGAAAGAATTAGTAGAATCGGTTTATAAAAGATACGATGAATATGATGCATGGCAATTGAGTACATTGTCACATGCAGAACATTCTTGGCGACAGGCACGTAAGGGATTAGTTGCAGGTGAAGCTGGAAATGAAAAGATGAGTTTAACTGCGATGAAAGCTGATGCTACGAGAGAATTCCTTAGACGAAAAGGTGTCGTTCTGGCATAGAATTATATCCCACAGGAGTAAACACCTGTGGGATTGTTTATTATGGAGATATGTAATGAAGTTATCAATTGAGGAACAGAAGAAGTTTTTATTTGATAGATTGAAAACGGAACCATTAAGAAAAGTGGAAGAGAATAAAGATGATATAAAAGCATTTGTCCAAGCTACAAAAGGTGAAAAAATCTCCAGTTATTTAATAAATAATGCTTGGAATGATGACTGTGATAGAAATACAAAGGTATTTTTAGTGCGAGATCAAAAAACGAAAGAAATCGTGTTCTTTTTTGCAATAAATTGTGGAATTTTATTTAGCGAGCTTAATATTTGGAATTTAAGTCAGGCTGAAAAGGTTCCTTTTGATAAATATGTTGAAGCAATGCAGAGATTGAAGGCTTCTAATCTGAGCAAAGAAGATGAAGAAAAAGCAAATGAACAGATAAGTGAATCAATGGGAGAGTTATGGGAAGTTGTGCAAGAACCTGATCGAGTATCTTATTTGCTGAGTTTGGCAGATGAAAAAGTTCAATTGTTAGAAGAAAAAAGAGAAGCTTTGTCGGAGACTGGAGAAGGAGAGCATACGCAGCAGGTACAAGACACATTTCCTGCAATAGATATTAAGTTTCTCGGAAGAAACAAAGAATATAAACCAGAAATTCAATTGGATTTTAGGCTGGGCGTATATGTTTTCTGGGAAATGATTGTCCCGCATTTATTGGAAATCGCAGAAAAAGTTGGATGTAAATACATATATTTATTTGCGGCTGACAATACAGAGCAAACCGTAAAAGTGGTTGCTGATCCTCCTATGTGGACACCGGATTATGATCCTTATGCAGATGAAGATGAAGTTGTTAAGGAAGAAATTCGTACATTGGTCAATTATTATATCAATGAATTAAAATTCCGTTATGTATCGAAATATAAGATATTAAAACCGCATTACGAGCGGCGATGTTATACTTTGGTTCAAGAGGTTGAACATTTACAAAGTAATAGAGAATCTGTATGGCAGAGTCATACGACAGAAGATAAGAAGTAATATGTAAAGATGGAGTCCCATGTTGCAAATTTTATAATGCGACATGGGACTTTTAATGTTTATATGAGTAGAATTACAGCATAAGAGTATCATCCTTAATCGCTTCGACAAGGTTCATATCGCAGATTTTCTTGCCGCCTAAGTAGTAAGCCAATGCCACAAAACCAATAACTGCCACAAAGAGCAGAATTGCAGGAACCAACGGCAAACGCTTAGCAATGAAATCGCCTGCGGTAATTCCTCCGGCATCAAGCATCCATGCCATCAAAGGAATGTTTATTACTATGGTGAGCAAAATTGGACGGAGTGCAACGATTGCGGCTTCCCAAGCCAAAATCTTGGCTGCACCTTTTGGTGTTAAACCAACTGCAAAGTATCTTGCAAATTCACGCTTGCGCTGATGAATCTGTCCCAAAGTAGATGCAAAGATATTGGCAAGGCCGATGCAGGTCAGTATGACCGTGAACAGATAAATAATCATTCGTAAACCTTGCTGTATCTGCATCTCGTCTGCAAGTTCTTGCACACGACCTTCAAAAGCGTAACCAGGATATGTTTCTAACATTCCCTGCAATTTTTCCTCAAGCGCATCATTCTTACTTTCGTCTGTCATTTTGATGGTGTAAATTGTTTCGTCAGGTTTCAAATCGAAACCGAGGGTTGCGTAATAGCTCTCAGACATAACAAGTGTCAGTGCATACTGCGTTAATTCTTCTCTCAATACAGGCAAGGAATCGTTAAATGCAGAAACGGGAATGTCCTTTCCGTTTACATTCAAAACAATCTCTTTGCCCTCATTCAAGAATGGTACATACTGACGATCTGTTCTTTCCGAGTTGACACTATCCCAAATGATATTAACTGCAACTACATTGGCATCGTTTGCATCACCACGATATTCTGCGAAACTCTTGTCATCCAAAATAAAAATCGGCACTTTTGTGTTATAAGCACCTGCTTCGTTAGCTGCGAAACTATTGTTGAGTTTTTCAAGACTCAGCTTTTGAACATCAGAACTAAGATAATCCGCAGGGATTTGAGTATTACCATTTACAATACGATGAACAATACAACCCGCTACATCTTCCGTGTTTCTAATATCATTCAGCAATTCTTCGCTATAAGTGTCACCTTTGACGGTAACAAGAAAATCCCAATTATTTTTATAACGGTCAAAGTAGGTTCTTTCCATGCTAAGAGCGGACACGCCAAGCATATTCAGAATTGAGATGCAAGCAAACACCGCCAAGAGAATGGACATTGTACCAACTCTCATAGCCTTACGTCTGACAAACAAGGATGGCGCTTTGTCCAATCGTTTACATCGTTCTTTCTCAAAGTCCTTGCAGGTCTGATTACAGGTTGGACATGAGGCACATTTAATGCCACAGAGAAGGATTTTTCCACAGGCGTTGGTCTTTTTGCAATGGTAACGATGAATACAAAAGTTCTTTGCGTTATAAAAAGTACCCTTGTGATACCAATCTGAAATCCGGTGAGCACGGACTTCTTTAGATATAGTTGTTGGATCTTTACATAGAAATGCTGCAATGTCTTTAAATGGAGTCCCTTTTGCCAGTTCATTTTCAATATAGAGCCGATCATTTAAAGTAAGATGTTTCTGGTTCCCTGGTATATAATTACTCATAATGATTCTCCTTCTACTGCTGTCAGAAGGAGTACTAACTATAACATGATTGTATGAAAGAGTAAATATCTACTGTGCGAGAGTAAATTCCACCGTCCAATGGAACGATGGAATTTAGAAATTCATTTTAGGTTTGGAAAATATAGAGCTGGAGGGACTATCGGAAGCGGAACTTTCTATGGTAAAATTAGAGAGTGTCCGGGAAGTGTTATTCCAGGCCTTATTACTTGATGATGTTAAATTTGAAGATGGAAAGATGTATGCGGAGTTTTGTGTAATATATCTTCTATAAAAATAGTTGGTGGTGCAAAAAATGAAGTCAAGATTAAGAAATTTTTTTATGAATAGTGGTTATGTTGCTGGAGTAATAGTAATATGCGGAATTGTAATGGATATAGGTGTAAATATCACAAAATTTTCATTAGTTACAGTGACAGAATCTTATATGGATTATATATATAGTGCAATAATTACAATAGCAATTTTAAGCTTTTCAATAATTGCTTTGATTGCAGGAATGTTTAGTAATACTTATTATGGATATAAATTAGGAGAAATTATTCAATTTAAAGAATCACCAGTTAATTTCAAAAAATATATTTTTTGGTCGTTTGCGTCGATTGCTTTTGCAACAATACTACTATTTGCTGAATTTAATTTGTGTTGTGTAAATACCCTGACGATGTTGTTGTTTGCTGTGATTTTTTTAGAAGGGAAAATGGCATATAATATTTATAAAATAATGGTTGATGAGTCAGTGTGTTATAAATTGGTAATTTCACACTATAAAACTTTTCCTCAAAATGGTGAAGATTATAATTTATATAAAAAGGAAATCGAACGATTGTTTTTTGCATTAAAACAGTACATAAAAGCAAATGATAGTGAGGGGAAGAATAATATTATAGAGCTATTGTCAGAGCTTGATGAAAAAATGGTAGTAGTATTAGGAGATTCCAATGAGATATATCAATATTTTTATAGTCAAATGAAGGAGTGTGTGTATGATATATCCAATAATTTTGGTTATAATGAAATGATTAGGGACGTTATAAAAATCTATAGTAATTTGCCAGAGTCACGATACGAAAGGATTGACTTATATGTAATTCCGCTTCAAAATATGAGGTTTTGGGATGATCAAATGTTAGTAAAGAATAATTATTTTGATCAAATAAAAGAAATTGATTTTTTGGAAGAGTATGAGGAAGGATTAGTAGAAGATTCCGAAATTGAAAGAATATTCTATTGCTTTTTTGAAAATATTATTAAAAATCAGGTATGTACAAAAATAGTTAAAGAAACAATTATTGAAAATTACTTGTGGAGTTTAACAAAGTTTTATTGGAAGGATAGGAATGATCTTGTTTTGCCAATAGACTGCATAGGTGCAATAAATATATGGCACTATTTTGTGCTAAAAAATGAGAATGTGAAAGAAAGAAATTACATATTTAACGTACTTATTAAAGAATTACTTTATAATAATCGTTTTTCACGAGAAAGAAAATTCTTTGATGTGTTATCTTTAATGTTGCAATCATTTTATGCATATGCGTTTTATGAAGGTGAAACATTAACTGCAGAATATAGAGAGGAATTACAAAAAACATTTATGCAACCAATTACAAACGCTACGTTAAAGAATTTTAAAATTTCTACTCTTATAAAGGTAAATATTGAAGAAATTTTAGTATCTGTTGGTAATCGAATCAGTAAAAAAAGTAATTTTGAACGAAGATTTGAATATTATCCACCGTTTATGATGGTGAAAACAGTTGTTTGGACACAAGAGTTTAATATTAAATTTATGTTCATGCTTTATATTATATATCATAGCGAAATAGGTTTTTATTCTTTGTATGGAAGATTTATGGACTGGGATAATTTGGATGGTAAATCAAAGTTGGAAATCTTAAATCACATTACACATGAATTTGATTATAACAGCAGAACTTTAAAAAATGAATTTCAGGAAGAATGTTTGCAGTTTAGTGTTGTATTAGAGCATACATATAAAATCAATGATGAAGAACAAGCAAATCTTTTCGAACACTTAAGAGAAGAACAGGAAAAATTAATGCTTAGCACCATTGAAGATTCTGGAGAGATAGAAGTAGACAGTAAGGAAATTTATCAAAGTATATCCGATTTAATGGAGAAGGATCAGATATTTGGGTGGGCACCTGAATTTGTTTCAGAGAGCTATATAAAATACACCACACCAGTTTGTATAGGTAGAAAAGAATACAGGACAACAATAAATACAGCTAGAACATTGGAATTAGCAATCATTGAAGCAGTTGAAAGATACATTCAAAGAAATACAAATGAATTAGAATTAACGTTTGATATGGAAGGAATTAAACGGTTATTAGAGTTTATTTGTGAAAACAACTTTGATGCAAGAAACTTTTCTTATACAGATGACTGGGCGTTAGCTCAATATAGGAAGGAGCAAAGCTTTAAGGCTTTGGTAGATATGCAACAGGGTATAGAAGTTATTTCTACCCCTAAAATTTTCCCAAATATGTATTTTAATAAAGAACATTTTAAATTCAATATTAAAATATCTAAGATTGAGTTCGAGAATTTAACATTGGATGAATGTGCAGAGTACATCGAGGGTTCTAAATGTTATAACGGTTTTTATAATATCGATGGAGTCTTGATGCCAAAAGAAAAAGCAATATTGAGCGTACAAAAATTATTCTGTAAGGAAAGCTATGCATTCAAGTTGATGGTTTCTTTTCAAAAGGACGATATTGCACATATTAATTATGAATTTTAATATTAGTATATAACAGCGCAAGGGCAGTTATAGACCGTAAAGGTTTGTAGCTGCCCTTTTTGCGTTTACAGAACTTTTGGACAAAATGTCCAGAAGTGGAAAGGAGAGCTTATGAAGTATTTACTGCACAGGCTATGTGTTCCACCATAGCGGAATTACAGCTACAAAAAATCAAGGAGGAAAACCATGCAGGAGGAAGTTACACATAAAACGATTGCCCTTGTTTTTAAGTCCTCAAGGCTGACCGCCGATGTACTGAAAAAAGCCATGAAGATGTATCTGGAGCGCCAGAAAGCCGGACAACAGGCAACACATGGAAAAATGTCAGTGAAAAAGCTGGTCGGTCAGGGTATGGGAGCTTCGAGTATTGAGGTTACGGATAACAACATCAAGTCCTTTGAAAGAGTGGCAAGGAAATACAATGTTGACTTTGCTGTGAAAAAGGATAAGACGGTGGCCCCCCCGAAGTATATGGTATTTTTCAAGGGCAAGGATGCCGATGTGATCACACAGGCATTTAAGGAATTTGTGAAAGTTAATGAGAAGAAGCGTGGCAGAGTATCTGTAAGGGAGAAACTGGCAGAGTTCAGGGAACAGCTTGGAAAGGACAAGAACCTGGACGGTAGCTATGGTGGTGGAAAGCATTAAGAACCATGATACATATGTGATTGAAAATGGAAAAACCGTCAGATGGATGAAACAGAAAGGAAGGGTTAACTATGGCAGCATTTAAGAAAGAACGAAAGATGAAGGTATATGAGGCAACAACAGTTTCACGAGGGATTGATACGAAATATAAGTCTGTTCCACAAATACGATTACAAGGGGCATGGCTTGAGAATAATTGTGGATTTGAACCGGGGACAAATATAAAAGTGCTTTGTGAAGAAGAACGTTTGGTTATAGAAAGATGTTAATCAACGTCTTAAAGTACATGTTTTTGGACATCACATCTGATAAGATTTATAATATAAATAAGGGCGGTCTGCCGATATAATATACTAGAAGATTTTTAGGAGGGATAAAATATGCCCAAAGGAGATAAGTTTATTGCTTTAACATCATATTTGGAGAACTGTGGGATGGACGAGCTTAGAATGTCTTTTTCAGAAATAGAAAAAATAATAGGATTTAAGTTGTCGGATTCAGCATATTCATACCCGGCACAATGGTCTAATTCAGAATCACAGTCTTTTGCATTTGGCTGGCTTAATGCAGGATATTTGACACGCCAAGTTAATATTTCTGAACAGACTGTAGAATTCGTTAGAGAGGAGGTATATAACTCACGAAAGCGTGAAAATGTATCCAAGAGGGTGACGCAATCGAAGATAGCAACTCTGCCTGTTGCAGACGCTATACGATGCATTCGTACATATTATAATGAAACAGTAAAGGATGCGCATGGAAGATATTTGTCATGGCAGCATTGCTATAATGCATTTATTCTGAACAGAAGCAATGTGGATGATAACACCTTTGATTATCTTGCACTCCATTTGGCATTTTATCTTGCAAGTTGGGGAATGTATCGTGGTTCATCTTTTCTTTTACAGAAGGACTATAAAGTTCATATTCCAATTGTAAAAATTATAATGGAAAAACAGTATAATCCGTTAGTAGGCATAGCAGCTGAAGAACTTATAAAGAATGAAAATCTTGATCTGTTAGATGGAGTAAGTACTAGAATCCGTAAGGCATACGCAGACGAGTTACCGTCATTTGATGGGGTAATAAATAATGCTACGGATACTTTGGTGACCAAAATTCTATTGGGTACACTTGGATGTGTTCCAGCTTATGATAGATATTATGTGCAGGCAGTAAAGCAGTATGGCATTTCTGTAGGTAACTACAATAGAGAATCTGTAAAAGATGTTGCAAAATATTATTTGACTTATAAAGATGATTTCGAGAATGTTAGAGCAGAGTTAAGTCTGCATGGAGCAGAGTATCCTATGATGAAATTGATGGATATGTGTATGTGGCAGGTTGCTTTTGAAGAAAACAAATAGAATCTTTTTGAGGTAGATATTTATGTATGAGATATTTAAATGCAGCTATTTTTAGCGGTTCGTTAGGCAATCCGGTTGAGTAGTCAACAAAACAGTGCAAAGATTAAATCCGAATAAAGGGATATTGGTTAATAAGCAAACTCATAGGGATATTCACAAAAATAATATAAATAATGAAGAAGATTTAAATAAATATATTAAGGAAAGGCGAGAAAGCAAATAGTGTAGGGGTGTATCAGCCCCTTTCGTTAAATAATGCACACCCCATCCGTAGTCTGAACCCCTTAACTGACTACGATTTGACTACTACACATTGCCTTGAATTGCACCATTTTGAAGTATTTTGCAAAAAGTGTAGTTATAAACAAGAAAAATACGATGCCATAAAAGTCGATAAACCAACGCAAAACTCGGCATTACAGGGCATTTCAGAACAGGAGAATTTTATGATTAAAGTGTTATTCATCTGCCACGGCAATATCTGCCGTTCCCCCATCTCTGAGTTCGTCCTCAAGGACATGGTAGAAAAACTCAGCATAGCAGATAAATTTGATATAGCTTCTGCGGCCACCAGCACTGAGGAGATCTGGGGCGGAAAAGGCAATCCGATATACCCACCGGCGAAGGAAGTGCTAAGGGCGCATGGCATAGGTAAGACGGCTTATACAGATTTTAGTGGCAAGAGAGCCAGGCAGGTTACAAGGCAGGATTATGAATATTATGATTACCTGCTCTGTGCAGATACAGCAAATGTGAGGAACACAATGCGCATAACCGGTCCGGACTACCAGGACAAGATACATTTGCTGCTCGATTATGCGGGAAGATATGGACAATCTATAGCGGATCCGTGGTATACGGGACGATTTGATGAGACATACAGGGATGTGTGTCAGGGATGTGAGGGCTTTCTTGATTATCTTAGGCAAGGCAATAGGTTGTAGATAATATTATCAAAATGGGAACAATGGGATATTATTGAGTGCGCCAGCTGAACGCAGGTGCATTTGATATTGTCAGATTGTTCCTTTTTATTCTGACAAGGTATTGCCGGTATGTGTTTACACTCTCGAAGGCATGGTTTTATATTGATTTTATATTGCTTGTTTTATATGGCAACACCACAAGAAACGTGATATGATTTACGCGTAAATGCATGAGAGAAAATATATAAACCACCAACGGAGGGCACACAAATGGAATTATACAAAGGCAGACCGGATACAAATGAAGGACGACTTGAGAGGGAGATCAGAGTTTATGATTTCCTTGATGATCACGGCATAGAGTATTGGCGCACAGATCATGCTCCAGCAGACACAATGGAAGTTTGCAGCGAGATAGATGCGGTGCTTGGGGCAACCATTTGTAAGAATCTGTTTCTGTGCAACAGGCAGAAGACACAGTTCTATCTGCTCATGATGCCGGGCGACAAGCCGTTCAAGACAAAGGAGATCACATCGCAGATAGGCAGCGCGAGACTTTCATTTGCATCGCCGGAGGATATGGAGAAGTATCTGGATATCAGGCCGGGGGCGGTCAGCGTCATGGGTCTCATGAATGACCATGAGAATCATGTGCAGCTGCTTGTTGACGAGGATGTTATGAAGGGCGAGTATCTTGGATGCCATCCGTGTGTGAACACATCAAGTATGAAGGTCAGGACGGAGGATATATTTGGAAAGTTTCTTGAGGCGGTTCACCACGATATGATCAAGGTGACGCTCACTGGAGAATAGGAGTGGTAAAAATGATGGCAGAGCGAAGAAACGGGGGCAAGCCTCGCAGAGAAGAAAACAATAAAACGAGTGGCAGCGTAAACGAAAGAAAAAGACAGACACATAGCAGAAAGTACGATGTAACAGGTGGAGAGAAACAAATAAAAACAGGAAGCAAAGGTAAAAATGTACAGGGAAAATCGCGACAGGCACACTCATCACAATATAAGCTCAACCCGAACAGCAAATGTCCTATATCCCACCTGTGCGGTGGCTGTCAGTATGTGGATATGCCATATGAGCAGCAGCTCGCCGAGAAACAGAAGTATATAGATGACCTGCTCAGCGTATTTGGTCCTGTGGACAAGATAATAGGCATGGAGAATCCGTATCACTACAGGAATAAGGTCACTGCGGCATTCAGGAGAATGAAGAGCGGAGAAATAATTTCCGGGGTGTACGAGGAGGGGACGCACAATATACTTCCAGTCGAGAACTGTTATGTGGAGGATGAGAAGGCTGCGGCCATCATTAGAACATTTGCCGGACTGATAAAGTCGTTCAAGCTCCAGATATACAACGAGGATACAGGAACCGGACTTATCAGGCATTTGCAGATAAGAGTCGGAAGAAAGACCGGACAGATCATGGTGATCATAGTCACCGCATCGCCGGTATTTCCGTCCAAGAAGAATCTTGCAAATGCACTTGTGACAGCTCATCCGGAGATCACAACGGTTGTCCAGAATATCAACATGAAGGACACGAGCATGGTCATTGGAGACAGGAACCAGGTCATTTACGGCAAGGGGCATATAGAGGATATTCTGTGCGGAAAGCGTTTCCGTATATCGCCGGGCAGCTTCTATCAGGTCAATCCGGAGCAGACTGAGGTTCTATATGGAAAAGCTATCAAGTATGCGGATCTCAAGAAGAAGGAGACTGTGATAGATGCCTACTGCGGTATAGGAACCATAGGCATAGCTGCAAGCGACCGGGCAAAGAAGGTCATCGGCGTGGAGCTGAATGAGGCAGCAGTGCATGATGCCCGGGTGAATGTGAAGATGAACAAGATACAGAATGTTGATATTTACAGCAACGACGCCGGCAGATTTATGGTCGATGTCGCTGAGGAGGGTGACAGCATAGATGTGGTATTCATGGATCCTCCGAGATCTGGAAGTACAGAGGAGTTCATGTCATCGGTCATCACACTTGGACCTAAAAGGGTTGTGTATATATCCTGCGGCCCGGAGAGTCTTGCTCGGGATCTGAAATATATGACAAAGCACGGCTATCAGGTAATCAAGATGACCCCTGTGGACATGTTCCCGCTCACCCGCGGGGTAGAGACCGTGGTGCTCCTCACAAGGGCGGGTGCGGTACATCGTGGATAAAATTAACAAAAAGCCGGTTCTCTATGAGTGAGAACCGGCTCCGTTTATAAAAATGGAAGGTTTTATCGTAAATTAAATCACGTTACATATATTTGACAAGCTCATCGATGATAGGAGCGTAGTGTTCGCCTTCAAGACCATAGTCTTTTTCTTTGTAGTTCCATGCGGCGCGGCCTATTCCGTACTTTTCAAATACAGAATGGATATCTTTGTACCAGTTCAGAGTTCCGTCAAGTGGTGCCTGATCTATAACACCATATTCGCCGCAGTACATAAATCCGTCTCTTTCTTCAACAGCCTTGATGCCGTCGAGAAACATTTTTTCGAACAAATCAGGTCCGATGGAATTAAGTCCAAGGCTACTCTCGGTGATGGCCCCATGCATACACCCTTCGATCTGGCGGGATTTCTCCATGTAGTCATTGAAATCCCCCGGATATTCGATATGAAAATCTGAAGGCATACCTGTTACCCAGTAAGCAGACTGGTGGGTAAATACCATTGGCTCGTAACAGTGGAAATTGTAAACTATGTTCTCATCGTTGTGATGAGGGAGAAGCTTTATAGATGTAACAGCATTGTAGCCAACCCCACCGAGCAGGATCTTGGCAGTAGGTGCTTTCGCACGGATGATCTCGATGCATTTGCTTGATATTTCGTTCCACTCGTTTACAACGGTCGGACTTACGACCTCGTTCAGCGGCTCGAACATCATTATGTCTGCATCCTTTGCATATCTGTCTATGAGCTTTCTCCACATTCCGTAGAATCTCTCCTGAAGAGGCTTCTCATGGAAGAATTCAAGAAGATGAGCCTCATCGTCAAATATATATCCATATGTCTTGTGCAGGTCAAGGACCATGTTGAGTTTGTACTTCCGGCACCACTCAATGCATGAATCGATGTAAGCGTAGCCGTATTCCTTATCACTTCCGTCCTCGTTTTCAAAATTATCGTAATCGATAGGAAGACGAACATGGTCAAGTCCCCATGATGCTATTCTTGCAATGTCTTTTTCTGTGATAAATGTGTCAAGATGCTCCTTGTCAAGTGGTCCCTGTGAAAGCCATCCACCTAAATTTACGCCTTTTTTGAATCCGTCTAAAGTTCTCATAATCTTTAACCTCCTGTGAAATAATAAAATATATATTGCACTCATTTGCCGTTCGGGAGTGCTTATCAGTTTCGTTTTCTGTGACTTTATAGTAGCATTTGCAGCTTTATGCAAATATAACAAATGTGTCATTAATATAATAATTATGCTATAGTAATATAATAGAAAGGAGGATGGACCATGAATATATCGAACGAGATCGTAAAACAGCAGTTTGTACAGAGAGAATACGGACTGGCGCACCCGACATACGACAGTGAACTTGACTTCTATCAGCTTGTCAGCAGTGGCAATGTGAAGGCACTGTCGGGTATGCTCCTCGCAGGAGAGGAGGATGCCGAGGTTCTGGCAGCCAGGGGAATATTGTCGGAGGATAAAGTCCGAAACAGAAGATATCACGAGATCGTGCTTGTGGCGATGATATCCAGATTTTGCATAGAAGAGGGCATGGAGGAGATGGAAAGCTACAATCTCAGTGACTTCTATATTAATAAGCTGGACAAAGCACAGACCACGCAGCAGGTCATAGAGATACATAATCAGATAATCATGGATTATGCCAAAAGGATGCGCCGGGTGAAGAAGAAAACAGTCATATCGCCACACTGTGTCAAGGCTATGGATTACGTATATGACCATTTGCATGAGCGGATAGATGTGCGGGAAGTGGCAGAATTTGTGGGAGTGGAACGCTCTTATCTGAGCAAACTATTTCATAAGGAGGTCGGTCAGACAATCTCAGATTACATCATGGAGAAGAAGCTTCAGACTGCCAGAAATATGCTTCTGTATTCAGATTTTTCCTGTACGGAGATATCGCAGTATCTGGCATTTGCCAGCGGAAGCTATTTTGCAAAATGCTTCAAGACAAAATATGGAGCGACTCCGAATTCATATCGCAGGATAAATTACAGGAAACACTGGAAAGAGGCGAAATCATAGTCTTGTTATGTGCTGGTATAATTGACAACATCTGTCAAAGGTTGTAGAATTACATGAGTTTTATTTGTATATATAAGGAGAATGAATAGCTATGTCATCTTTTAGATTTCATGTGGCTCTCGCAGCCGCAAAACTGAGCAAGGGACTCATCCAGCTCCTGGGTAGGAACGGTACGCATACACCTGGAGTTATCGCCCTGAAGATATGTCCGGATTTCCTGGCACAGGCGCCCAAGGCACCGCTTACGATATGTGTCACAGGAACAAATGGTAAGACCACCTGTAGTAACCTGATAACTGATGTTTTGGAGAAGGATGGAAGAAGAGTTGTCAGCAACAGAACAGGTTCCAATATCGTCCCTGGCTGTACGACAAATGTCATCAACAGCCTTACATTTACGGGAAAGGTCAGAGTGGATGCCACTGTATTTGAGGTGGACGAGCGTGCTTCAAGGCTGATACTTCCATATGTGAAGCCGGATTATCTTGTTGTAACAGGGCTTTTCAGAGATTCACTCAAGAGAAATGCTCACCCTGACTATATTTTCAGTGTCATAGATACCTACTGCCCTGATTCTGCAAAGGTTATCCTGAATGCGGACGAGCTTTGCTCAAGCATGTTGAAGAAAGACAGCTACAGAGTGTTCTATGGAATCGGCAAGCAGCCTGATGACAAGACCGAGCCATACAACCTTATCGCGGATTACCAGATCTGCCCTAACTGCGGCGAGAAGCTGAAGTACAATTACCTCAGATATCATCACATCGGCGATGTGGTATGCCCGAAGTGTGGACTTCACTCACCAGACAAGAAGTATCTGGCAACCGACATAGACAGAGAGAAGATGACAATTACTATACAGGAGGGAGACAAGAAGACAGTTTATCCGCTGATCCATACAGCTCTCTTCAATATATATAATGAAGTTACAGTTATCTCGGCACTGCGCGAGATCGGTCTCTCGGCTGAGAGAATCAAGGAACTCATGGGTCAGATCCGTATACCGGATTCCCGCCACAACGAGACCACAGTGAATGGTGTTACAGTAATCCAGGCGCTCTCAAAGGGACAGAGTGCGGTTTCTTCATCCAGAACATTTGAGTATGTGGCAAATGAGGAGGGCAAGAAGGCTATCCTCCTTGCGATGGACGATCTTGAGGACAGACAGAAGAGTATAGAGTTCTCAGGCTGGATATATGATCTGGAGTATGAGCAGTTCAACAGGGATGATGTTGTACAGGTCATCTGCACAGGACCTAGATGCTACGACCACAAGGTGAGATGCTTACTGGCTGGTATCCCTGAGGAGAAGATACTCACAAATCTCAGCGAGGTCGCTGCGGCAGATGATGTGACTATAGATGGTGTTGACAGAATATACATCCTGTACGACTGTGAGAATTACGGAATGTCATGTGAGATGAAGAAGAAGATAATCAAGAGACTGGAGGGTGACAAATAATGAAGATTGAGATTTTATATCCGGAAATATGTACACTCTACGGTGACAAAGGAAATACAATGTACCTGCAGAAATGTCTGCCGGATGCGGAATTTGTGACAACAGGACTTAATGAGAAGCCACTCTTCCTCAAAGAGAATATAGACATGGTGTATATGTGTTCCATGAGCGAGAAGAGCCAGGAGCTCGTGCTTGACAGACTGATGCAGTACAAGGACGAGATCGCAGCATGCATGAAGGATGGAAAGGCGCTTTTCCTTCTGGTTGGCAATTCCATGGAACTCCTTGGTGATTATATCAAGAGAGAGGATGGAACCAGAGTTACAGGACTTGGCGTTGTTCCGGGCATGTACTCAGTCCGCCAGACTCCGAATCGTTTCAACACGCTCATCAAGGCGAAGTTCAACGATATGACACTCATCGGATACACAAGCCGATTTGCCCACACTTACGGAATACCTGATGATATGACATTCTGCAAGGTGGAGATCGGACAGGGCAGCAATCCTGATACCATGAATGAGGGAATCTGCAAGAACAGAGTAATTGCGACATACATTCATGGACCACTGCTCATTCAGAATCCTGATTTTGTACATTATCTGTTGAAAAAACTGGATGCTCCTATGAAAGAGATACCATTTGAGGCAGCTATGCGCAAGGCATATGATGTGAAGCTTGCTGAGTATGGCAAGCCTGATCTGGAGCTGTCATAATATAGAGAATTATAGTGATAATTAAGCCCCGGTGGCCTTTGATATGTACCTGAAATCCAGGACACATGTCAGTATGCTGCTGGGGATTTTATATGTAGTAATGTATAAAACTATACATTTTGTATAGTTATGTAAACCCATTGAAAAGAAAAAGATAATATGTCACAATACAGATGTTGCCACCCCTAGATAGGCTAGGAAAGGGGGGAGCGCAGTGACAGAACTTCTTGTTTCATTTTTAATTTCCGTCGTGGCAAGTATAGTAGCCTACTATATTTGCAAGTGGCTGGACGGAGATAAGTAAGTGGTAATCAGCCCAAGGAGTACGTCGCCTTTAAAAGACGGAGAAAACCCCAGTAGCGCCAACTACTGGGGTTTTCGTTATGCTTTTGGGAAAGCATATGTCAGAATTTCTTGTTTCATTGTTGCTGACATTATATCATATGAATTTTACCTTCGCAACATTCATTTTCCTCACATATCTTAATGTTTTTTCAGATGTATCAACTCAAAAGAAAGTAGTATAATGATATCGCAAGAAGAAAAAAGCGCGACGCGAAGCGGCATTTGTTTTTTCCTTGCGATATCAACGAGAACCCGTTCGGCGGAGCCGAACATGGAGCGCGGCAGCGCGAGGGTTCGAGTCTGCCAAAAGCAAGAAGGAAAAATGCGCGACGCGAAGCGGCATTTGTATTAGTAAATGCGAAGCGGCATTAGTTTCTGTAAATCGGGGTATATTATTCATAAAAACAAATGAAGAGACAATGTGAAAGGAGCAGTGGGTTACATGTTAAAGGACTGGAACAAGCCGGAGCGTCCATCGGATGAGGAGATAGACACTCGGTTAAAGATTGCCAGAGAGAATCTGACACGCAATCAGATCAAGGTAAAGGAAGGTAAGATACCTGTATTTGTCATATTTGAGGGCTGGGGAGCCGCAGGTAAGGGAAGTCTTGTGGGAAGGATCATAAAGAATATGGATCCGAGATTTTTCAACGTTGAGTCAGTGAAGTATTCCACAGATGAGGAAAAACGCAGACCATTCCTGTACAAGTATTTTACGAGAATACCGGAACAGGGGGAGTTTGTATTTCTGGATGGTGGATGGATGAGGGACATAGTAGGTGGCAAGATGTCTGGAGAATTGTCAGACAAGGAATACCGGAAGAGAGTTGACAGCACCAAGAGATTTGAGAGGACTCTGGCGGACAACGGATATCTGGTCATGAAATTTTTCTTCCAGATAGACAAGCATGAGCAGAAGAAGAGGCTTGAAACACTTCTTGAAGATGATACTACAAGCTGGAGAGTGTCTAAGCATGATCTGAAGCAGAACAAAAAGTATGACGAGTATCTTGAGGCATTTGACAGCTTTATGTATGACACCAATCTGTCAAATGCACCGTGGTACATGATAGATACAAAGGAGAGAAAATGGGCAGAACTTCAGATACTAGATATCATCAATCAGGGAATAGAGACTGCGCTGCTCAATCAGGGGCATGCTGTACCTATACTGCAGAATACATTTGCGCTCAAGAAGATCCCGAAACTTTCCGAGGTGTCTCTCGACAAGAAACTGACGGATGAGGAGTACAAGGAGGAACTTGACAAGCTGCAGAAGAAACTCGGCAGACTGCACAATGAGCTTTACCAGAAGAGGATACCTGTTATCATAGGCTACGAAGGTTGGGATGCGGCAGGCAAAGGTGGAAATATCAAGAGGATAGCGGAGGCACTTGATGCGAGAGGTTATGTGGTAAATCCTATAGCAAGTCCTGAGCCGCATGAGAAAGCAAGGCATTTTCTGTGGCGATTCTGGACAAGACTTCCTAAGTCAGGACATGTGGCGATATTTGACAGAACATGGTATGGCAGAGTCATGGTTGAGAGACTTGAGGGCTTCTGTTCGGAAAATGACTGGCAGAGAGCGTACAACGAGATAAATGAATTCGAGAAGGAACTCCACGACTGGGGTGCGATCGTCATCAAATTCTGGGTTCAGATCGACAAGGATACACAGCTTGAGAGATTCACACTCAGACAGAACACGCCTGAGAAACGCTGGAAGATCACAGATGAGGACTGGCGCAACCGTGATAAATGGGATGACTATGAGACTGCGGTGGATGAGATGCTGGAAAAGACCAACACCAGCTTTGCGCCATGGCACATACTGGAGTCAAATGACAAGAAGTATGCCAGAATAAAAGCCCTCAAGATCGTTATCAAGGCGATAGAGGATAAGCTGGAGCAGGTTGAAAAGAACTAAAAATGCATATAGGACTGAGAGTCCATGCTGGAAATAGAACACATAAGGCGGTGATACACAACAGAAGTATCACCGCCTTTTTCAAAAAGGTTTAAGGAAGGAAAAAGTTATTATCAGATTTAATTATTTTCCTTGATGATGGATACTCCAAACGGAGCCAATTCCATTTTGCCATCAAATATATTCTTCGTCTGAATGTCGGTTCCGTGAACTTCAGATATTGTCTGAGGTTCGTTGGTGTTGTTCAGGAAAAATCCATATGCAGTTCCGTCATCTGCATATCTGCAGTGATACTGAACTCCGTCAGGGAGATCTTTTATGGCGATACCGGCGTTCACCATCATCTGCTCCATGATCTCACCGAGTTTACTGTAATCTATTCTTGCAGCCACGTAGTAGGCCTTGCCCTCGCCGTAGCTGTTCACTGTCACTGCTGCATTTCCGGCGTAGAAATCAGAATCGTAGGTTCCAAGTACATCCGCCGTTCCGACTCTCAGGATCTCAGCATAGTCACGGAGTTCGCATGAACTGCCATCTGTGAAGCTCACGCTGTTTCTGTCAGATGGATACAGGGTGTCTATCTCTTCACTGATGATTCCAAATACATCTGCAAGTCCATTTCCCGGGAATCCACCGAGTATACAGAGCTGATCCTTGTCTACATAGCCCGTAAAGTAAGTGGATAGAAGCTGTCCGCCCCTCTTTACAAATGCGGCAAGAGACTCGGCTGCGCCATCTCTCAGCATGTAGAGCATAGGTGCAACAACCACATCGTAATCGTCGAGTGGTTCATCGGATGCAATGACGTCCACGTCAACGCCGCGCTTTGTCAGCTCTTTGTATACAGACATACAGGTCTCAGGATATTTTTTTGATTCCTGCCCCAGAGCCTTGACATCATCTATGGCCCACATATTGTCCCAGTCGAACAGCAGTGCAACCTTTGATCTGATGAGTGTGCCGGTTATCTCGGAGAGCCCATCAAGCTCTGCGCCGAGGGCGGCAACCTCCTTGAATATTCTGGTGTCATTTGTTCCGAGATGGTCAACAACGGCACCGTGATACTGTTCAAATGAGCCCCTGCCCTTTCGCCACTGGAAGTACTGAACAGTGTCAGAACCGCAGGCTATAGCGTTGTATGAGAACAGCTTGTGGATGCCCGGTCTTTTGAGTTTGTTATATGGATGCCAATTTACAAGCCCCGGAGCACTCTCCATGAGCATGAAAGGCTTATCCTTCTTCATGGATCTCATGACCGCGTGGTCAAATGTATTCTGGCCCATGACATCCGCAAGACTCTCGTAGTCATTGTGGAATCTAGGGTATGAATCCCATGAGATCACATCCAGCTCCTTTGCCATCGGTCTGTAGTCGAGACCGTCATAGAGCTGCATGAAGTTGGTAGTTATCGGTATGTCAGGGGTGAGTTCTCTGAGGAGCTTTATCTCTGACTTCATGTAATCGTTCATGTTCCATGTGGTGAATCTTTTCCATTCGAGATTCAGTCCCATAATGCTGAAATCTCCATTTTTATAAGGCGGCTCGATCTGGGAGAAGCTGTTGTATGAGTGACTCCAGAAGGTGGTCCACCATGCTTTGTTCAGCTTGTTTATGTCGTGGTCGAACTTCTCTGCGAGGTAATTCTGAAATCTTTTCACACAGAGACGGCAGTAGCACTCGCCACCAAGCTCATTTGACACATGCCACATGATGAGTCCCGGATGGTTTCCCACATGGGCGTGGAGCTGACGGATGATATTGGCAACTTTTTCTCTGTATACAGGTGAGCTCATGCAGTGGTTCTCACGGACGCCCTGGTGTTCCCGGACATCATAGGAATCCACACGTCTGATCTCAGAATATTTTTGCGCCATCCATGCCGGTTTGCCACCCGATGGTGTTGCGAGAACTGTGTAAATCCCAGCATTATAAAGATTATCCATAACGTCTTTCAGCCAGTCAAAATGATATTCGCCCTCAACAGGTTCGTAAGCTGACCATGAGAAAACCCCAAGAGTAGCGGAAGTCATTCCTGCCTCCTTCATCAGCTCGATATCCTTAGCCAGGATATCAGGGCGGTCCAGCCATTGTTCAGCATTGTAATCACCGCCGTGTAGTATTCCATTTATCTGTGGGAAAAGCTTGTTTTTGTTCATCTATCTGTCATCCTCCTGTAAATAAAAGGTAATGTACTCTATATTAACTGTTCTAAGTTTAAAATATATGCGCAAGCGGTTGCACAACTTACTATTTAAAGGTAGCACAAATAGACAAATAATTCAATTGTAATTTGACAATACATTTCAATTTGTGCAAAATATACAAAATATATACACTGCCATTCATCAGGACAATATTGTATATAATTAAGAAAAACGGCTTGAAATAAGAGATATAGTTGCTTATGATTAAGATATCATGAATTGCTCAAAGTTGCGCAATTTGTCAATTCCTACAAGATGTACAAAAGTGAGGTAAAAAGCTATCGAACAGTGTCAAAAATCTATATAATAAAAGTATTGAGGGATGAACGGAAATATAAGGTTGGAACGTATCGTTTAAGGAGGAGTTTTATGATAAAAAAGAGGAAATCATATAGAGTGGTGGCAGGCAGTATAAGGTCTGAGTTGTTAAGGGAGCTGAGCAGAAAAATCTGTATCGGTGCCTTGGCATTTTCAGCGGCGGTTGTGCTATTGCCAGGCGGTAAAGTGGGAGCATATGCATCTGATCAGACACGGGTAAGTTCAGATGAGAGTCAGGTTACGGTAGGGTATGATGATCTGGACGACACTTTGCAGAAAGGCGGACTTGGCGTTGTCGTTGAGCAGCAGGATGGTGCGGCTTCACTGGCATCTACATATGATGCAACAGCACTTGAGAAGCTTATTGTTGAAGGAATCAAGGCATGGCAGACGAGTATAGATGTATCGGAACTTGGCCTTACGAGAGACGATATTAATAACGGGGCAGTAAGATCTATTATCAATTCTCATCCCGAGTTTATCAGTCTATCGGGAGGCTATACATATTGGACTTCTGGCTCTTCAATCACCAAAATAGCATTTACATATTTGACAAATGCAAAGGAGGAGCAGCAGGAGCTTGATGCTGCACTTCAGGAAGTCAAGAGTAAGATAGATACCAGTGGAATGAGCGATGAAGAGATAGTACTTGCATATCATGAGTATCTCACATCCACAGTTGCATATGCATATGAGGATTATTTCAATGGAACGATTGCTGCAAATCACGGGTACGATATGTATGGAGCTTTGGTTAAACATAGTTGTGTGTGTCAGGGATATGCCGAGACTATGTTTTATCTGCTAAGAGAGGCTGGTCTTTCATGTGCAATCGCATCAAGTGAAAATATCAATCACGCGTGGAACATAGTTAAGATACATGGAAAATGGTATCACATAGATGCAACTTGGGACGATCCGGTGTGGGATATGCCTGGAAGATCATATCATGATTATTTCCTTGTCAGCTTTGATACAATGAATAAGAATACACTCATCAACCATACTAAGGACAGAACGGATATGGTTGTCAGTGCACAGTGGGGAGATACATATACGACAGCGGTGGACACCACTTATGAGAGTGGTAAGTTCTGGAATGGTATTGAGAAAGCTATTTTTTATAAAGACGGTTATTGGTACAGCATAAGTGAGGGCAGTTCGAAAACATCATTTAACATAAATAAGTACCAGTATTCGACTAACATAAACAAGGTTTTGTATTCGGGCACTGCAAAATGGACAACTCCGAGTGGTGGGTATTATCCTGGTGTTTATAGTTCAATATATCTCCGAGGTGATAATTTATATTTTACTACTCCGGATAGCTTGAACAAGATAGATATAACATCGACAAATGTAATTCCTACAGAGCTTATAAATATACGAACACAGTATAATAGTTCAACAGGAAATAATTTATATGCGTTTGGAGAACAGTATGGTAAGCTGGTGTATTTTATTACAGATTCTCCTAATATAAAGAAAACTAAGGATTCAAGCAATTCAAGCAAGTATAACAAGGAGTATGCCGAGTATACATTCGAGATGTGCATAAGCCACAAGTGGGATGCTGGAGTGGTGACAAAGGAGCCGACCTACACAAGTACAGGAACCAAGAAGTACACCTGTACAAACTGCGGTGAGACCAAGATCGAAACGATAGCCAAACTTGTATGTACGAGCCACGTGTGGGATAGCGGCAAGGTTGTGACAGCGCCGACATACAAGACAGAGGGAACCAAAAAGTATACGTGTAAGAATTGCGGAACAACCAAGACCGAAACGATAGCCAAGCTGGTATGTACAAAGCATGCATGGGATGCCGGAGTAGTGACAATACAGCCAACATACAAGACAGAGGGAACAAGAAAGTACACCTGTACAAACTGTGGCGAGACAAAGACCGAGACTATAGCCAGGCTTGTATGTACAAATCATGCATGGGATGCCGGGGTAGTGACAATACAGCCAACATACAAGACAGAGGGAACCAGGAAGTACACCTGTACAAACTGTGGCGAGACAAAGACTGAGACTATAGCCAGGCTTGTATGTACAAATCATGCATGGGATGCCGGAGTAGTAGTAACAGCACCTACGTATACAAGCACAGGTACAAAGAAATATACATGTGAGAACTGCGGTGAGACAAAGACCGAGACTATAGCTAAGCTTGTATGTACAGATCATGCATGGGATGCCGGAGTAGTGACAATACAGCCAACATACAAGACAGAGGGAACAAGAAAGTACACCTGTACAAACTGTGGCGAGACAAAGACTGAGACTATAGCCAGGCTTGTATGTACAAATCATGCATGGGATGCCGGGGTAGTGACAATACAGCCAACATACAAGACAGAGGGAACCAGGAAGTACACCTGTACAAACTGTGGCGAGACAAAGACTGAGACTATAGCCAGGCTTGTATGTACAAATCATGCATGGGATGCCGGGGTAGTGACAATACAGCCAACATACAAGACAGAGGGAACCAGGAAGTACACCTGTACAAACTGTGGCGAGACAAAGACTGAGACTATAGCCAGGCTTGTATGTACAAATCATGCATGGGATGCCGGGGTAGTGACAATACAGCCAACATACAAGACAGAGGGAACCAGGAAGTACACCTGTACAAACTGTGGCGAGACAAAGACTGAGACTATAGCCAGGCTTGTATGTACAAATCATGCATGGGATGCCGGGGTAGTGACAATACAGCCAACATACAAGACAGAGGGAACCAGGAAGTACACCTGTACAAACTGTGGCGAGACAAAGACTGAGACTATAGCCAGGCTTGTATGTACAAATCATGCATGGGATGCCGGGGTAGTGACAATACAGCCAACATACAAGACAGAGGGAACCAGGAAGTACACCTGTACAAACTGTGGCGAGACAAAGACCGAGCTTGTGGACAAACTGGTGTGCACCGAGCATGCATGGGATGCCGGAGTAATGACAAAACAGCCAACATACAAGACAGAGGGAACAAGAAAGTACACCTGTACAAACTGTGGCGAGACAAAGACCGAGACTATAGCCAAGCTTGTATGTACAAATCATGCATGGGATGCCGGAGTAGTAGTAACAGCACCTACGTATACAAGCACAGGTACAAAGAAATATACATGTGAGAACTGTGGCGAGACAAAGACAGACATAATCGGGAAAATTGGTTGCACAAACCATGCATGGGATGCCGGAGTAATTGTAACAGCACCTACGTATACAAACACAGGTACAAAGAAATATACATGTGAGAACTGTGGCGAGACAAAGACTGAGACTATAGCCAGGCTTGTATGTACAAATCATGCATGGGATGCCGGGGTAGTGACAATACAGCCAACATACAAGACAGAGGGAACCAGGAAGTACACCTGTACAAACTGTGGCGAGACAAAGACCGAGCTTGTGGACAAACTGGTGTGCACCGAGCATGCATGGGATGCCGGAGTAATGACAAAACAGCCAACATACAAGACAGAGGGAACAAGAAAGTACACCTGTACAAACTGTGGCGAGACAAAGACCGAGACTATAGCCAAGCTTGTATGTATAAATCATGCATGGGATGCCGGAGTAATGACAAAACAGCCAACATACAAGACAGAGGGAACAAGAAAGTACACCTGTACAAACTGTGGCGAGACAAAGACCGAGACTATAGCTAAGCTTGTATGTATGACCCATGCATGGGATAATGGAACGGTTACTAAGAAAGCTACATATACAGCTACAGGAGTCAGGAAATATACGTGCAAGACATGTGGCGCAGCAAAGCAGGTCACAATTGCAAGGCTGAAGCTTGCGAAGGTAACCGTAAAGTCTGCACAGCAGGCCGGCGCGATAAAGCTTACCTGGAATAAAGCGTCAGGGGCATCTGGTTACAAGATATACAGGAGAACCGCCAAGGGAAGATATGTATGCATCAAGACAGTCAAGTCGGGAACGACAAGCTATGTAGACAAGACAGTCAAGTCAGGAAACAGGTATTACTACTGTGTAAAGGCATATAATGGAAATGTACTCAGTGGATATACAGAGGCAAGTATTCTCTACATCAAGGCTCCGGTTGTCACGGTCAGGAAGTCAGCACAGGGAGTGAAACTTTCCTGGAAAAAGTCTGCCGGTGCAAAAAAATACATTGTGTATAGAAAGACACCAACAGGCAAATACAGGGCAGTCAAGACTGTAACAGCGAAAACTCTCAGTTGGACAGACAAAACGGCAAAGAAAGGTCAGACTTATTATTACATTGTGAAGGCAGTGAATAATAAGACATACAGTGCAGCGTCACCGCAGAAGAGAATAAAAAGGTAGATGCTTACTGCGTAATTATAAGGGAGAAAAAGAATGAAATATGAAAATGTAAGACTCACAGAAGCTGTGCGGCGTATCAGGATGATATTTGTGGTGGGCGTCATCGCTGCGTGTGTGCTGTACGGCGGAAAAATACCAGCATTTGCGGAAGATACTCAGGAACAGTATGACTCATCACAGAGCAGCTATGGTCAGTTGCTTGAGCAGGAGGGCGATACTTCAGGTATCCTGCAATTTGGCGGACAGATAATAGAAGATGAAGCATCGGATTCATCGGAAGCGTCACTGGCAGCGGCAAATTCAAAGAAATATGAGAGTGCCATTGTCGGCGCTGTGGAGAAATTTTCACCGAGACTCAATGTAAAGAGCTGGGGATTGACCACACGAAATGTTGCAAATGTAGTCACAACCGCAATGAATGCGCATCCCGAGGTCGTGTATGTGGCAAGATACAGTTATCTGTATGACCAGACCACAGGAAAGGTCGTGTATCTGAAGTTCTCATACAAGCCAAATGCCCGAACCGAAAAGAAGCAGTTGGATGCAGCCATAGCGGAAGTGAACAAGCAGATAAATACAAAGAACATGAAGCCGGCAGAGATCGTGCTTGCATATCATGAGTTCCTGACATCCACAGTTGCATATGACACCAGCGGGGCTAAGGAATTTGATCCAACAACCGGAAGAGACCACATGTATGATATGTATGGTGTATTGGTTAAGAGGAGCAGCGTGTGTCAGGGATATGCGGAGACCATGTGGTATTTCCTCAGGAAAGCCGGGGTTCCGAGTGGAGTTGCCACAAGCCAGTATGTAAACCATGCGTGGAATGTTGTAAATATAGGTGGAAAGTGGTATCACGTTGACGCAACCTGGGATGATCCCGCAAGTGATATACCGGGAAGGTCGATGCATGATTATTTCCTTGTAAGCTTTGACACCTTGAACAGTAAGACTAAGGCCGCCAGCAGCGATTATTATCTTGGCAGATATGACACAAAGGTGGGAAATGTATGGAAGGGAACATACAGCAATGCCACGGATAAGCGATATGAAAAAGGCCAGTTCTGGAATGGCGTTGAGAAGGTCATCTTTTATAGAAAGGGCTACTGGTACAGCATAAAGCAGGGCAGCCAGTCATCATACTATCAGATAAACAAGTACAGCTTCACCAACGGTGTAAATACAACGATATTTACCGGGCAGGATGAATGGCTGGATACAGATGGTACGGCACTTAACAAACAGTATGGAACACTGTTCCTTGCACAGGAAAAGCTCTATTTCTGCACATCGAGATATGTTGCATGGATAGATCTTGAGGTAAATGAGCGCAAGGCGTGGGCTATATATGACATAAGACAGAAGTATGTATCAGGTGTAAACATATATGGAATGGGATATTACGGAAATGATGTTGTGATCTGGGTTTCCGATACTCCATCCTGTACAAGAAAGGACGCTTACTATCTCGGAGCATGTATGAGCCACAAATGGCAGGCGGGAGAGGTTACAAAACAGCCGACATTCACATCCAAGGGATCGCAGAAGTACAAATGCAGCAACTGCGGATATACCAAGAATGTCACACTCGACAAATTGAAGCTTGCGACGGTGACGGTCAAAACGAAGAATACAGGTAAGGGAATAAGCCTCACCTGGAATACCGATTCAAGAGCCACCGGTTATAAGGTATACAGACGCACAGGCAAGGGTGCATACAGACTTATAAAGACAGTGAAGGGAAGCTCTGTGAGATCAATGGTAGACAGATCTGTTGTAGGAGGAAAGACCTACACATACAGAGTATCGGCATACAACAGCTATACAAAGGGCGGCTCCAAGGCAAAGAGCCAGTATTATATAGGCTGCACGACCGCAAGAGCAAAGAATACCTCACAGGGAGTAAGAGTCTCCTGGAAGAAGACAAAGGGAGCCGCCGGCTATAAGATATACAAAAAGACAGGCAGCGGCAGATTCAAATGTGTGAAGGTTGTGAAAGCAAAGACCACAACATATCTTGACCGCCGTGTGAAGTCAGGAACAAAGTACACATACTTTGTAAAACCATACAAAGGAAAGACGGCAGGAACCTACAAGAAGGCTAGTGTCAAGTACAGATAAAAAGTAAATAGAGCGCGTAAAAAAATACCATGTACAGCATTTCGCCTGTACATGGTATTTTTGCTTTTGTTATATGCTTAGAATGATATTATTTTTCATTCTTGTGTTCTGTTATGTCCCTGTGGGAATTGTCGAACAGATCTGTGTCGGCCACATCTGATGAATCATTTCGATTCAGGGTCTCGCCTATGCGGGCCTTTGCCTCAGTTCCGGCAGCCTTGATACCCTCGGTGATCACCTCGCTCTTTTCCTTGAGATTTTCACTTATCACAGCGCTTTTTTCCTTTACGTTCTCTGTAAGCTCCTCAGCCTTCAGTTTGATCTTCTTTGTTATGGAGAAGCTTTCAGGGTTATTCTCAAATGCTCGTTTGATCGATGCTGTATCGTGAAGAGAGAGAAGGAAGCTTGGCTTCTCCTTGAACTTCTCACGATCCAGAGCCAGTCGGGACTTGAGTTCCTCAACACGGACAATAAGATCATTCTCTTTCGCAAATTTCTTCACCTTGCTCATCAGGTTGAATGATACAACACAGTCGATCACGAATACCCCGTAGAAGAAACCGATGAAGAAGGAGAATGTCAGGTGATCCGCCAGCCAGTACACAGCGTTCAGTATGTGTGGATGGAGGAAGAAATAGTACAGTGCCGCGATCACACCCCAGAAGAATGAGAACAGCGGACATATGATGCCCTGTATATTGCCCCACTCATCTGAGTAGTCCCACAGCTTGATGTTCATTCCTATTATAAATATACGTCCGGCAATGTATTCCACAACGGTCATGGCGATGGCCATGATCAGTACCACCAGAACCTTTTGCAAAACAGGATGGGCGTCAACAGCATCTATATGGATCAGGGACAGGAGATACAGCACCACCAGGCCTGAACCGTAGAGAGGCAGGTAAGGTCCGATGAGGAATCCCGGGTTGATCCATTTGTGGCTTGGGTTGCTCTTGGATAAGAACTTTCTGAATATGACTTCAATGCACCAGCCCATGACGCATCCTATGAAAAATAAAAATAATATTACCAGAATACTTTTGATATTGAAATTATCCATACATGGAATCTCCTTTGTATATATGACTTTGCCAATAGTAATAAGATAGTATATAGAAGGAAAAAAAGCAACCTTACAAAATGTCACAAGTGTAAGATAGCTTGTTGATACTTATTGAGAAAAAAAGTCATTTAAATTGCGAATGTTATATTGGACTAACGCTGGGGGCAGTGCTATACTTACAGCAAATAAAAAGCCACGAAACAGATGCAGACTCTTTCTACAGTACGAAGATCGAGAATGCATTTTTTACGTTAAGGAGAGTTTGATTGAACAAACCGTGATTAGAAAAATCGAATCACGGCGAAGCCTGTCATATAATCTATCATGCGTATAAGTGGTCATATCATTAATCAGAATAAATATATAATCAAGGAGGACAAAATCATGATGAAGGCATTAAAGAAGGTAAACTGGAAGAAGCTTGGAATATTTGCAGGTGGAGTATTATTTGGAACAGCTGGTATCAAGGTTCTCTCAAGCAAGGATGCAAAGAACGTATATACACATTGTACAGCTGGTGTTCTTAGAGCAAAGGATTGTGTCATGAAGACAGCAAATACTATCCAGGAGAACTGTGGTGATATCTACGCAGGAGCAAAGGATATCAACGAGGCAAGAGCACAGAAGGCAGCAGAGGCTGACTTTGAGGATACTGAGTGCACAGAGGCTGAGAGCGCTGACGCAGCAGAGACTGTAGAAGAGTAATCAGTATAAGACAAAACATAAGAAAGAGGCGAAGATCTTGAAGTTTTCTATTTTAAATGAAACAAAGAATCGTCTGCGTATACACATGGCACAGAGCCGCATGACCATGGCACAGGCCGACATACTTCAGTATTATCTGGAGAACTGTGAGGCAGTGGAAGAGGTCAAGGTGCACGACAGAACCTGTGACGCGATCATCATATATGATGGTGACCGTGCAGCGGTGATAGATGCGCTGAGACAGTTTGGATATGACAGGGTGGAGGTTCCGGCGGATCTCACAGAGACATCAGGCAGAGTCATGAACAGACAGTATGAGGACAAGCTGTTTTGGAAGGCCGCCTGGTACATGACCAAGAAATGGATCATGCCAATGCCACTTCGGTATTGTCTGACATCCGTCAAAGCTCTCAAGTATATAGGCAAGGGGCTCAAGTGTCTTGCGAACAGGAAGCTTGAGGTGCCGGTTCTCGATGCAACAGCCATAACAGCATCCATTCTGACAAATGATTTCGCGACAGCGGGATCAGTCATGTTCCTTCTGGAGATCGGTGAGATCCTTGAGGAGTGGACACATAAGAAGTCGGTGGATGGACTGGCAAGAAGCATGTCACTCAATATCAATAAGGTATGGGTGCGTGTGGATAATTGTGATGTACTTATGGACAGTGCGAAGATCGCAAAGGATGATCTGGTAGTGGTTCATATGGGCAATGTCATTCCATTTGACGGTGTTGTGGATCAGGGCGAGGGCATGGTCAATCAGGCATCCCTCACCGGAGAGTCAGTACCGGTCCACAAGGGACACGGAGACAGTGCATATGCAGGTACAGTTGTTGAGGAAGGTGAGCTGGTAGTCAGAGTTGTAAAGACTGGTAAGACCAGCAGATATGATAAAGTTGTTGCGATGATAGAGGAGTCTGAGAAGCTTAAGTCAGGACTTGAGAGCAAGGCAGAGCATCTTGCAGATGGTCTTGTGCCATGGACTCTCGGTGGAACTATCCTCACATACCTTTTAACAAGGAATATCACCAAGACACTTGCGGTGCTCATGGTCGACTATTCATGTGCACTGAAGATGTCCATGCCTATAGCGGTATTGTCTGCTATACAGGAGGCAAACAAGCATCACCTCACAGTCAAGGGCGGCAAATTCCTGGAGGCTGTAGCTGATGCAGACACGATAGTATTTGACAAGACAGGAACACTTACAAAGGCATCACCTACGCTTGTACGCGTCGTATCATTTGACGGAAGAGATCCTGATGAACTGCTCAGGATAGCTGCATGTCTGGAGGAGCATTTCCCTCATTCCATGGCAAGAGCGGTTGTGGCAGGAGCTGCAGCCAAGGGGCTGGAGCATGAGGAGATGCACTCCAAGGTTGAGTATGTTGTGGCTCACGGTATCTCATCAAGCATAGACGGCAAGAAGGTTGTCATAGGAAGCTATCATTTCGTATTTGAGGATGAGGGCTGTGTGATACCTGAGGATAAGATAGAGCTGTACGAGTCGTTGTCCAAGACTCATTCACATCTGTTCATGGGAATCGATGGCAGGCTGGCAGCAGTCATATCCATCAAGGATCCGGTCAGACCTGAGTCGGCCGAGGTTGTTTCAAGGCTCAAGAAGCTGGGAATCAAGAAGGTTGTCATGATGACAGGAGACAGTGACAGAACGGCCAAGGCTATTGCAGAGCAGGTAGGAGTGGATGAGTATTACTCAGAGGTCCTTCCTGAGGACAAGGCAAAGTTTGTCGAGGCTGAGAAGACTGCGGGTCGAAAGGTCATCATGGTGGGAGATGGAATCAATGACTCACCTGCACTGTCGGCATCCGATGCTGGAATTGCCGTAAGTGATGGCGCGGAGATTGCCAGAGAGATCGCAGATATAACTGTCAGTGCGGACAATCTGTACGAGCTCGTAACACTTAAGGAACTCAGTAATAAGCTGATGAGCAGGATCAACAGGAACTATCGCAAGATAGTGACCATCAACACAGGGCTTATCATCCTGGGCGTGATGGGAGTTATCCAGCCAACCACATCAGCACTGCTTCACAATTCATCGACGCTTCTCATAAGTTTTGACAGTATGAAGAAGCTGCTGGATTGATGATCGAAGCGTAGAATTATATTGATGATCGAAGCGTAGAATCATATAGAATATAAAATAAAGCTGCCCTCTTCACTGGGATGTATGTCTGAGATTTTGGAACATCAGTGAGGAGGGTAGTTTTGTCGTTTAATATTGTTTTTAATAATAAAAATAATCTGTAAGAATTGTTGACCGGGCCGACAGGATATGACAAAATGTACGTATAAAACATGAGTAGATAGCTGAACATAAGGGCAGAATATTAGCAGATATTATCTGGAATGTTTATGAAATGAAAATATACAGATGTGTGTGGAGCGCAGCATGCTGCGTGTGTTCATCACAATAGAATGGAGGATGATCAGTATGGTAAAAACGGTAAAAGGCGATAATTTTGAAGATATAAAGGCATGCGGTGTGGCGGTTGCGGATTTCTCAGCAACATGGTGCGGACCATGCAAGATGATGGCACCGGTATTTCACACGGTTGCAGATGAACTGAATGGTGAAGTGGACTTCTTCAGCGTGGACGTGGATGAGAATCCCGGACTTGCGGCTGCCAATAAGGTGTTCAGTGTTCCGACATTGATACTGTACAAGAATGGTGTTGAGGCATCGAGGAGTGTCGGAGCTATATCCAAGTATGATCTTCTCGATTTCATTGAGAAGATCAAATAATTGTCTGTGATATGTATCCCAGATATTTTAATTGGGATCTGAATTGAAGTGGGGATACAAACTAGAAACAGGAAAAACATAAAGCCCTGTCAGACTTAACATTCATATGGGTCTCATATTATGGATACATATGAATGTTAAGTCTGACAGGGCTTTAAGGTTATTGAAAACACATTGACTATCTGGCGTCTCTGTCTACATATTCTCTATACTTAACCAGACTCTTATATGCCGGTCTGATGATCTTGTCTGTAGTGACAAGCTCCTCGATTCTGTGAGCGCTCCATCCAACTATACGTGCCACTGCAAAGAGCGGTGTGTAGAGCTCCCTAGGAATTCCGAGCATCTCATACACGAATCCGCTGTAGAAGTCTACGTTAGGGCTGACACCCTTGTATATCTTGCGTTCCTTGGCGATGAGCTTTGGCGCGATCTTCTCAATGTTGTTGTACAGAGTCATATCCTCGTCCCTGCCCTTGGCAGCGGCAAGCTGTTCGACAAATGACTTGAAGACTTTTTCTCTTGGGTCTGACAGTGAGTAAACGGCATGGCCCATACCATAGATGAGTCCCTTGTGATCGTAGGCTTGCTTGTTCAGCAGCTTATCCAGATATGCCTCTATGGCATCTTCGTCATGGTAATCCTTTATGTGCTCCTTGATATCGTCCATCATGTTCATAACCTGCAGGTTGGCACCACCATGCTTCCTTCCCTTGAGGGATGAAAGGGCGGCGGCAATGGCAGAGTATGTGTCAGAGCCGGATGACGTTACAACTCTTGTGGTGAATGTGGAATTGTTACCACCGCCGTGCTCCATGTGAAGCAGCAGTGCTATGTCAAGTACTCTTGCTTCAAGCTCGGTATACTTCATGTCAGGCCTGAGCATCCTGAGGATGTTTTCAGCCACGGAAGCATCCTTGTCAGGTCTGTGAATGTACATACTTCCGTCGTTCTCATAATGGTTGTATGCGTGATAACCATACACAGCCATCATAGGAAATGTTCCGATGAGACCGATACACTGTCTGAGAACATTGTCTATATCCAGGTTGGTAGCCTGATTATCGTATGAAGCCAGAGTCAGCACACTTCTTGTCATGGAGTTCATTATATCCACACTAGGTGCTTTCATGATGACATCACGGGTAAAGTTGGTCGGCAGGTTCATGGACTCGGCGATGACACTGCTGAATTCTGAGAGCTGAGCCTCGGTAGGCAGTTCTCCGAAGAGAAGAAGATAAGCAGCTTCCTCAAATATATGGCGTTTTCCTTTGCCGCCTTTTACGAGATCCTGTACATCATAGCCTCTGTACAATAACTGTCCGTCACACGGAACCTTCTGGCCATCCACATCCTTAAATGCTATGATCTGTGATATATTGGTAAGACCGGTCAGAACTCCCTGTCCATTCTCATCACGCAGTCCTCTTTTTACTCCGTATCTGGCATAGAGCTCTTTGTCTATCACATCATGCTGCTGACAGAGAGAAGCCTGCTTCTCCACGTATTCTGTCAGATTCTCCATATACTCCATATAAGTAACTCCTTTCCGTTTGTATGATAAATCAGATGATCTTTTTGCATATGTCGCTTAGACAACATGCGTCGCAATGTGGCTTCGTTCTGGCTGTGCACACGGATCTGCCGTGATCCACCAGCCTGTGACAGAAGTCATTGCTCTCATCTGGAGGTACAAGCTTCCACAGTTCCATCTCAACCTTCTTCGGATCTTTTATCCCGTCAACCAGTCCCATTCGGTTGACAAGGCGTATACAGTGGGTATCTGTTACAATGGCAGGTTTGCCGTAGATATCACCCATGATGAGGTTTGCGCTCTTGCGGCCTACGCCGGGGAGCTTAAGCAGCTCATCTAGACTGTCAGGAACCTGGCAATCATAGGAATCAACAAGCATATTCATACATGCACTAATATCTCTGGCCTTGCTCTTCCCCAGTCCGCAAGGTCTCACAATGGCCTCGATGTCACTGACATCGGCAGCAGCCAGTTCTTTTACTCCCGGATATTTGGCAAATAAATCCTGGACTACCACATTCACCCTTGCATCAGTGCACTGCGCCGCCAGGCGGACACTGACAAGAAGCTGCCATGCGTGTGAAGTATCGAGGGTGCATACTGTGTCAGGATATTCCTTCTTCAGCCTCTCGATAATGTCCAGTGTTCTCTGTTTTTTCGTATATCTCTTCTGTGATTCCATAAAAAAGACCTCCAGTCTCTATATGATAACATGAAAGGCCTGCAAATGGATATCGAAAAAGAAATCTTAATAAAAATGTTAGAAGTGTGAAAATGTTGGGAAGAGAAGACATGCCGCAGCCCAATATATGTGCTGGGCTGCGGCATGTCTTTGCTGGTATAAATATCATGTCTGAAAGATCTTACTTTGTTCCGAAGATTCTGTCGCCGGCATCGCCAAGTCCTGGGCAGATGTAAGCGTTCTCGTTCAGCTCGCGGTCAACATGACCAACGTATAGCTGGATGTCAGGATGAGCCTTGAGAAGTCTCTCAATTCCCTGCGGTGCAGCGATGATCGACATGAACTTGATATGCTTACCGCCGTGCTGCTTGATGAAATCAACGGCAGCAACAGCTGATCCTCCGGTTGCAAGCATAGGATCCGTGACAACTATAAGTCTCTCATCGATAGGATCAGGGAGCTTGCAGTAGTACTCATGAGGTTCATGAGTCTCCTCGTCTCTGTACAGACCGATGTGTCCGATCTTGGCTGTAGGAACCAGAGCCTGAAGTCCACTGACCATTCCAAGTCCTGCACGGAGAATAGGTACGATCGCAAGATTTCTTCCTGCGATGACCGGAGTCATGCATTCCTCGATAGGAGTCTCTATACATACATCCTCGGTAGGAAGATCTTTCAGAGCCTCATATCCCATGAGCATGGCGATCTCTTCAACAAGTGCACGGAATTCGGCAGTTCCGGTGTTCTTATCTCTGAGCTTTGAAATCTTATGCTGAATAAGTGGATGTGTCATAACTGTGTAATCTGTCATATTGTGTAACCTCCTAATAAATAATATACAGATAATTATTATGCCTCAATGTCAGAGTTCTGTGGATTCATTCCAAGTCCGCGGCTTACATCACCCTTGGTGTTCTCACCAAATGTATAGTCGTTACCAGGCAGTATAGCGTTCAGCAGGATGCCGAATATAGCTGCGAGGGCAAGTCCTGTAAGAGTGATAGTTGTGCCTCCGATCGTGAATGTAAGGCCATTTGAGAAACCAAGTCCACATACCATGATAACGGCTGCGATGATCAGGTTTCTTGACTTCGTGAAGTCTACGTGGTTCTCAACCACATTTCTTACACCTATGGCTGAGATCATTCCGTAGAGGATGAAGCTTATACCGCCGATGATGGCAAGTGGCATAGAGCTGATGACTGCAGCAACCTTAGGTATGAAACCGAGGATGACTGCAAATAAAGCAGCAAGTCTGATAACTCTTGGATCGTGTACACGGCTGAGCTCGAGAACTCCTGTGTTCTCTCCGTAAGTCGTATTTGCAGGACCGCCGAAGAGAGCTGACAGTGATGTTGCAAGACCGTCACCGATAAGTGTTCTGTGGAGACCCGGATCCTCAAGGAAATTCTGGTCAACTGTAGCTGATATGGCACAGATATCACCGATGTGCTCCATCATGGAAGCGATGGCGATAGGAGCCATAACGAGTATAGCAGTGATGTCGAATTTACAGATCTGGAAAGGTGGCAGACCGAGAAAATGTGCGTCTGAAACTCCAGAAAAGCTGAGTATTGCTGAACCATCAGGGTTGGTCATACCACAGAAGTGAAGTATGAGTGCAACGCCATATGAGATAAGTACACCCATGAGGATAGGTATGATCTTGAACATGCCCTTGCCCCAGATGTTGAACACAATGACAACAGCCAGTGCGATAAATGCAAGCAGCCAGTTAGTGGATGCGTTTGATATAGCTGATGGTGCGAGGCTCAGACCGATACATATGATGATAGGTCCGGTAACCACTGGTGGAAGGAATCTCATGACACGCTTCACGCCGACAAGCTTGACGATCAGTGCAAGTATCAGATACAGAAGTCCTGCAACCACAATACCGCCACATGCATATGGAAGCTTTTCGCCCATTGGCATGTCCTTGAATATGCCTGTTTTAAGGTCTGCAACTGTGGAGAAACCTCCCAGAAATGCAAATGAAGAACCGAGAAATGCAGGTACCTTAAGCTTAGTGCATAAGTGGAAGAACAGTGTTCCAAGACCGGCACATACAAGAGTTACCTGAATTGAGAGTCCCTGACCCTCGAAGTATCCGTTTACGAGAAGCGGAACAAGAATTGTTGCACCAAACATGGCAAACATATGCTGGAATCCAAGTAAAAGCATCTTTGGAATTCCAAGCTTACGTGCATCACGAATGGCTTCTTTTTGATTATCCATAAGTAATAATCCTCCCATATTTTTTCTTAGTTAAATATTATAAAGTTTATTTACACTAAGGTCAATTTGAATAGTGAAATTTCCAAAATAAACTTAAGATATGTAATATATGTCAGCACTTGACAAAATGTTACAGAATTGTTACAATTCTGCTTGGATTGAGTAAAGGGGAGAAAAATAAAGATACAGGTCGAAGGAGACTACAGATATTATGATTGAATTAGAGAACGTGAGTATGACATATCCTGGGGGCAATCAGGCACTCAAGAATGTCAATATTAATATAGAGAAAGGCGAGTTCGTATTTATCGTTGGAAGCAGTGGTTCGGGCAAGACCACTCTGTTCAGGCTTCTGCTCAAGGAGCTCGATCCTACGGAGGGCAATATCACTGTTGCCGGATACGACTACGGCAAGATCAAGAGGAAGGATATACCGAAGGTCAGAAGAAGGATAGGGGTTGTGTTCCAGAACTTCAGACTTCTCAAGGACAGGACTATATACGAGAATGTCGCATTTGCACAGAGAGTCATCCAGACCCCGGCGAGATATATCAGAAGACGAGTTCCGGCCATGCTGACGCTGGTTGGACTTGCAGACAAATACAAATCATACCCGAAGGAGCTCTCAGGTGGTGAGCAGCAGAGAGTTGCCATGGCGAGAGCACTGGTCAACAATCCGGACATCATACTGGCGGACGAGCCTACAGGAAACCTTGATCCTAAGAACTCACTGGATATCATGAACCTCCTTGAGGATATCAACAAGAGAGGAACCACAGTTGTCGTGGTAACCCACAATAAGGATATCGTCAATGAGATGAAGAAGAGAGTTATCACCCTGAAGAAGGGCGTTATAATCAGTGATGAGAAGGAAGGAGGCTACATAGATGAAGATTAGTACATTTTTCTATGTCCTCAGACAGGGCTTTGCGAATATAAGAAGAAACATACTGTTCTCACTTGCATCACTGGGAACCATCATATCATGTCTGTTCCTTTTCGGAATCATATATGCGGTGGTTGTAAACTTCCAGTCAGGTATGCAGGAGCTTGAGAAGACAGTCACCATATCTGTATTCTTCGACGAGGATGCGTCAGATGAGACCATACAGCTCATAGGTGAACAGATAAGAACGGTCGATTATGTTGAGACGATGGATTTCATCTCAGCCGATGAGGCATGGGACAAGTTTGCAGATCAGAACTACGATGATCCACAGGTTGCAAAGAATGCATTTGGCGGAGATAACCCGTTAAAGAATGCTGCGTCATATGAGATCACGCTCAAGGATGTATCAAGACAGCCGGAGTTCGTGGCATTTGCCCAGGGCCTTTCAGGAGTCAGAAAGGTAAAGAGTTCTGACGTGACTGCGGACAGCATCACGACACTGTCATCCCTTGTGGGATATGCATCCATAGGAATAGTTGTGATACTGATGCTGGTATCTATATTCCTTATAAGTAACACGATCACCATAGGTATCACAGTGCGAAAGGAAGAGATAGGGATCATGAAGCTGATCGGTGCGACAAATGTATTTGTAAGAGCACCGTTCATCATAGAGGGTGTGATCATAGGCGCGGTCGGTTCGGCTATACCTCTGGTCCTTCTGTACTACATGTACGATAAGATACTGACATACGTTGCCGGAAGGTTCAAGGTTGTCACAACGCTGTTCGCATTTGTGAGCCAGCAGGATCTGTTCAGGACTATGGTACCGGTCGGACTTGTGCTCGGTATCGGTGTTGGTCTGGTAGGAAGTATTCTTACCACAAGAAAGCACCTGAGAGTGTAGTGTTAAATGCGGTCAGAGCAATGCACAAAAAATTCACAAATTGTTATTACTTTTTTAGGAACAATATGTGTTATAATGCTGATAAGTAGGGCAAAAAGATAATAACATTATGAAATGCGATTAGGAGGCATGAATGATGAGAATAGATTTATACAAGATAAAGAAGAAAGGTATGCAGGTGGCAGTGGTTACTACAGGAGCACTGCTCATGTCGTTTACATCCATATTTGCGGCTCCTGTGTTCAGCGTGCATGCTGAGGAGACCAAGGAGGATGTTGAGCAGCAGAAGGAAGAGGCTCAGCAGGCTCAGGAAGAGGCGAATGCAAACGCAGAGAAGTATCAGAAGAAGGTAGACAAGCTTACAGCGGCTGTAAATGAGCTCGATAAGCAGGCCACAGATATAAGCACACAGATCGTGGAGAAGAAACAGCAGGCTGAGGATCTTCAGAATGAGATAGATGAGACTCAGACAAAGCTTGCAGAGGCTCAGGTCAGTGAGGATAATCAGTATGAGGCGATGAAGAAGAGGATACAGTACCTCTACGAGGAGGGCGATGTTGCTTACATAGATGCACTTATGTCATCGGCTTCATTTGAGGATAGTCTTAACAAGTCTGAGTATGTTGATCAGCTCAGCACATATGACCAGAAGCAGCTCAACAAGCTGGTAAAGACTAAGAATGACATAGCAGAGTATCAGCAGACACTCAAGGATGATCTGGCGGATGTAGAGAAGGTAAAGGCAGACCTGGAGACCAAGCAGGCAGACCTCGATGATGTTATAAGCCAGAAGAATGCGGAGATCAACAAGTACAGTGATGATGTTGAGATGCAGAAAGCTCTTGCGGCTGAATACGCAAAGCAGGAGTCAGAGCTGGATGACAAGCTGGCAGAGCTTGCGCGTCAGGAACAGCAGAGACTGGAGGAGGAGCGTAAGCAGAGAGAAGCTGAACAACAGCAGCAGGATAACAACGGTGGAAGCGATAACTCAGGCAGTGACAGCGACAACAGTGGAAGTAACAATGGCGGTTCAACAACCGGTTCAGGTCAGTTCATATGGCCTGTATCAGGACCTATCACAGACTACTTCGGACCTAGAGAGTCACCGACAGCAGGAGCAAGCTCCAATCATATGGGTATAGATATAGGATGTTCATACGGAGTGCCTATCGCAGCGGCTGATGCAGGTGTTGTAACGGTAGCCGAGTGGGGCGAGAGTGGTGGTAACTACGTTATGATAGATCACGGTAATGGATTTGTGACGATGTACCTTCACAACTCATCACTTGCAGTAAGCGTTGGCGATGTGGTTTCACAGGGACAGACCATTGCGTATGCAGGTTCAACAGGATATTCAACAGGTACACATTGCCACTTCTCAGTATTCCTGAATGGCTCATATGTCAACCCACTTGATTATCTGTAAGATGAGGCTGAGACATGGCATAGGGATATGTGTCATATCATAAGATCTTAATATGATCATATATAGAATAGAGAAAAAATGCGTGATTCATGAAATATGGATCACGCATTTTTTATGTTAATAGGGGCGTGGATATGGGCGAAGTACCATATGTTGTGGTGGTGAGAAAATATGTCGAAAACAATAGTTTTTTTAAGAAAAAATAGGATTAGTGTCGGTTGACATAAGTGGTAAAAGTATTTATACTCACACTGGACTGAGTATTTATTTAAGGAGTATATTATGGTTTTTTCGAGCATGGAGTTCTTATTTAGATTCCTGCCTTTATTTTTGCTTATCTATTTTGTGACAAAGCCGAAGTACAGGAATGTTGTACTGCTTTTAGGCAGCCTTGTGTTCTACGCGTATGGCGAACCCATATACGTGTTCTTGATGATGTTTTCTATTATATTTAACTATTCGGTGGCAAGACGAATCAAGCGTTTTTATGATATAGAAGTATATTCGGAGATCGACTGTTCATTTGAGAGAAACTGCTGGCTGGCGGTGGCTATGGTGTTTGATTTTGGAATGTTGTTCATATTCAAATATATCAACTTCTTTATAGAGATAATAAACACTGCAGCGGGAACAAAGATATTTGATAGCGTGGCGATCACACTGCCGCTTGGAATAAGCTTCTATACGTTCCAGATAACATCGTATATATTTGACGTGTACAGGCTCAAGTATCAGGCGGACAAGAGTATAATCAAGTTCGGAACATATGTGAGCATGTTCCCTCAGCTCATAGCCGGCCCTATAGTCAACTACGATGAGGTGAAGCCTGAGCTGGATCACAGAGAGGTCAAGGCGGACGATATAGAGCGCGGTGCGACACTGTTCGTATTGGGACTTGCGTACAAGGTGCTTCTGGCAAATAAGATAGCCAGTCTGTGGAACGATGTGCAGACGGTTGGCCCTTATGGAATAAACACTGTGACCGCATGGCTTGGTTCATGGGGATATTCATTCCAGCTCCTGTTTGATTTCATGGGTTATTCCGTGATGGCAATAGGAATTGGCCTTATACTTGGCTTCAGGATACCGGAGAACTTTGTCGATCCTTATATGGCACATTCCCTCACAGATTTCTGGAGACGCTGGCATGTTACACTCGGACGCTGGTTCAGAGAGTATGTGTACATACCGATGGGCGGCAACCGAAAGGGAAAGCTCAGAATGATACTTGCCATGTTCACTGTGTGGATGTTTACCGGATTGTGGCATGGTGCGGACTGGAATTTCCTGATATGGGGCTTGTTCCTGTTCGTGTTCCTTCTCATGGAGAAGCTGTTCCTTGGCAAGGTATTTGACAAGGTGAAGGTTCTTGGCCATGTGTACATGTTCTTCCTGATACCGATATCATGGACAATATTTAACATATCTGATCTGAAGCTTCTGGGACTGTACCTGAAGAGAATGTTTGGCATGAACATAGAGGGATCAGTCACCACACATGCCATGGACAAGCTGATCATGCTGGGACACACATACTGGTGGCTACTGCTGATCTGCGTGATCTTCTGTACACCGTGGCCTAGAAAGCTCATAGAGAAATTCTACAAGAACTGGGTATGCAAGCTTGTAATGCTCGCACTGTTCTGGTTCTGTGTATATCAGATAGCAAAGGGTGGCTCCAATCCATTCCTTTATTTTAGATTTTAGGAGGTGGGCAGATGAAGAAATTATGGCAAATGATAAAAGGCTGTCCACTGTTCTCGATACTCATAATATCCGGCGTGATAGTTACCGCAGGCGGTTATGTGGGAGCTGCGCTTGGCGTGTATAAATGGGATGTCAGCTTTCATCATCCTATGGCCCAGACTGTGCTGCTTGATGAGAGGGTGGCAACCGGAACTGACGCAACAAGCACGGATGCTCCGGGAAAGAGCGAGCTGACGTCGGAGTCCACGGGCAGTGCGGCTGCAGAGGAGCAGACAACGGAGGTGAAATCCACGGAGAAGCAGACTTCTGAGAATGCATCCACGGAGAAGACAACAGAGAAATCTACAGAGAAAGCGACCACCGAAAAGGCAACTACGGAAAAAGCAACCATAGATACAGGCGGTTCGGCTGCTCCGGTGACAAGACAGACTCAATACAAGAAGGTTAAGAAGAGAAAGGCAAGAAATAGCTGCTACAGAGATCTCACACAGATCGCTCTTGAGACCCAGTACCCATATATAAAGGTTGACAAGTCTTATTTTGACGATGCTCTGTTCATAGGTGATTCCAGAGTGGAAGGACTGGCGTTGTATTCCGGACTGGACAATGCAGAATTTGCATATATGGAGGGCCTTACATCATTTGGACTGATGGGTGAGAAGATCGCCTCAAATGGAACAAAGACACTCACAGAGCTGCTTAAGAGCAAACAATTCAGAAAGATATACATCATGCTCGGCATAAATGAGGCGGGTTACGATACGGAGACATACGCATCCACATATATCGATGCGGTGGCCCAGATACAGGCGCTTCAGCCGGACGCAGTGATCTTTATGATGGGCTGCATGCATGTATCCAGCGACTATTCGGCAAGCCACGATATTGTGAACAATGACAATATCGATGACAAGAATGGCGCCATAGCTGCATATGCTGATGGAATAAAGCTTTTCTATCTGGATATGAATACGGTTGTGGACGATGGCAAGGGTGGTCTTGTAAAGGACTATACCTGGGATGACATACATTTGCAGGCGCAGTATTACAGTCTGTGGGAGCAGTATCTGTATGAGCATGGGCTCAAGGATGATGCTTTCAAATAGATAAAGTGCTGCGGGACCTGGCGGCATTTTATCATTATCGGGAGTTGATCAAATGGCAAAAATACTGGTAATAAAAGATAAATATAAGGGAATCCTGTTCATAATCATGGCAGGGTTCTTTTTCTCACTGATGACCTTCTTCGTGAGACTGTCTGGAGATCTGCCAACTATGCAGAAGGCATTCTTTAGAAATGCAGTGGCCGCTGCTGTGGCCATTGCCATGCTCATGAGGACTGAGGAGAAATTCAAGATAAAGAAGAGCAGCTGGCCGGGAATCGCGGCGAGAAGCATATGTGGAACGACGGGGCTGATATGTAATTTCTACGCAATTGACAAGTTGAATATTGCGGATGCCAATATCCTCAACAAGCTTTCTCCGTTCTTTGCTATCATCGCATCATACTTTGTGTTGAATGAACGGGCAAACCGGGTAGAGTGGGCATCTGTTGTGCTGGCTTTCGCTGGTGCATTGTTCGTTGTGAAGCCTTCGTTTCATATGGATTTTCTGTATGCCATGGTTGGTGTGGCAGGCGGCCTTGGGGCAGGAATAGCCTACACCTATGTGAGAAAGCTTGGAAAACAGGGTGAGCGCGGACCGGTCATAGTCATGTGTTTCTCTGTATTCTCATGTCTGGTGACGCTTCCATTTATCATATTGGACCACGCACCTATGACATGGCAGCAGATTGTGTGCCTGCTCTGTGCCGGACTTGCGGCGGCTGGTGGACAGTTCAGTATAACCGCAGCATACCAGAAGGCTCCTGCCAGGGAGATATCGGTATTTGACTACAGTCAGGTCATATTTGCGGCTATACTGGGATTTGTATTCCTGGATCAGATTCCTGACATGCTGAGCATTATAGGATATGTGATCATCATTGGAAGTGCAGTTTTCAAATGGTGGTACACCATGAGACAGGACCGCACTTAGCATGACCGGCAGGGCTGAGAGTGGCAGTGCCTTGTACAAATACTTGTAGAATAATTGATATATACAAAAAGACGGATGTCAGAAATGGAAAATGGGTAAAAGTTTCATTGTCTGATATCCGTCTTTTTTATAAAAGTTATAAAGGAAGGTTTTAGGTGTTGTGACCGGACTTGTGAGGTATCCGGCCTCCCATCTATATAAATTGGATTGTTGTTAGTTTGAGTGACGGCAGATACGCTGGTGCTGCCTGGGCATGTCGCACATCTGCTGTCCTCATCAATCTGTATATATAATAAGATGGTACTGTGTACATTCTGTGTATCGGATGTTAAAGAAATATGTTCATAAAAGAAATAATATATAAAGCGTAAATAAATGTTCTATAAATGGTAAAGCTTCTGAATATAGTGAGTATAAGGTTGTGGGTATAGTTGCTGACATGTTAAAATGAAACACACATATGATCATAATTGGTGGATATATCAGATGACAATATTGGATAGAGCAGCTTTATTATGGAATAGTAAGGGGGATTAATATATGGATAAAGAAAAGGTTATACAGGAGCTTCAGGAGAGAACAGAGGAGATAAAGGAAAAGGCCGGGGAGCTTCATAAGGCGATAGAGGAGACTATATCGCAGAAGAAGCAGATGCATTACACGGAACTGGGCGGTCAGGACGGGCAGCCGGATGTGCCGGTTAAGGAAGGATACGGTCTGGTGCTCGGTGGCGGTGGTGGCCGTGGCTCCTATGAGATCGGAGTGTGGAAGGCTCTTGAGGAGTACAGAGATGTGATCGATATAAAGGCGGTATCAGGAAGCTCGGTAGGCGCACTGAATGCGGCATTGTACGCTTGCGGCGATCTGGATAAGGCTACACAGATGTGGTACGACATAACCAACGACAGGATACTGTCCAACAAGGATATAGACGAGGACAACAGGAACAAATGGTTTGAGTCCATCAAGGAGAAGCTTACGACCATAGACAATCCAGTCATACAGAGTGCAATAGAGTGCATAGGACTGGATGCTGTGGCAAAAGGCATGAGGATAAAGGATGGCTTCTTCTCCAGAGAAGGACTTATGGACATACTGGAGAATTCACCAGTACTTGATGGTGTGTCGAACAGTGACATGAGCTGTTATGCTACATGTCTCAATGTGGAGGGCAAGCCTACTCCTGAGAGATTCCAGCTGTCAGGCATGGAACCGGAGGAGATAGAACGTATACTTCTTGCTTCTTCAGCCATACCGGTCATATTCCCTATGGAGACGATAGACAAGACAAAGTATTATGATGGAGGCTTCTTCCTTGGGGGAGATAATGTGCCAATACAGCCTCTCTATGATGAGGGCTACAGAAAATTTGTCGTGGTGCATCTCGATGAGAGGAAGACCGATAGATACGATGATGCAGAGATGATACATATATATCCGTCTATTCCTCTTGGTGGTGCCATAGATGGCATGCTTGACTTTTCGCCTGAAGGTGTTGAGAAGAGGATAACACAGGGATATGACGATGCAAAGGCGGTGCTTGTTGAGAAGTTTGGCCCAAGACTGTTCTTCACCCGCCATGGGCAGACCGTGTGGAATGTGGAAAACAAGATATGTGGAGCCACGGATATTGAACTCACAGAGCTTGGACATCAGCAGGCGGAGCAGCTTGGTGAGATGATAAAGAATGGAGATTATCACATAGATGAGATCCTGTATTCGCCTCTGGTCAGGGCTTCGGAGACGGCAAGACATATATCCGAGATAACAGGAATTCCTATGAGAGCCGAGGAGAGACTCCGTGAGCAGTGTTTTGGCAAATACGAGGGAACAGCCAGAAACGGCGCTATATTCGCCAAGGCGAAGACGCATTTTCTGGATCACTATGAGGGCGGAGAGACCATGGTTCATCTGTGTCAGAGGGTGTACAATTTGTTAGATGAGCTTAAGGCTGAGTCGGAAGATTCCGGGAAGACATATCTTCTGGTTGCCCACAATGGAATATCAAGAATAGTACAGTCGTATTTCAATGATATGACAAATGAGGAATTCGCAGCATTTGGCATAAAGAACTGTGAGATAAGAGAATATAGATTCTGATCGCCACATGTGTGGTATCAGATGTAAAAAAGAGAAAACAGCAGGCAGATCAATATGATGTGAATGTGGTTTTCTCTTTTTTTCTGGGATATCCCCAAATGCTCCTGTAAATGTGTATAAAAGAATACTTGATATTATTTATCACTAATATAGTTGACACAGAGCCTACATATGTGCTAATAAATATATGAACATATAATCATGCGTTTAAATATCAACGTACGGCATGAGAGCTATGCGATGCGTTTATGGAGAATATAAAATGTGGAAAAGGAGAGAATCATGGGAGACAACAGTTTTTTGAAGATCAGTGGGATAAAGAAAAGCTTCGGTTCAGGGGAGAACCGAACTGAGGTACTTAGAGGAATTGATTTTGAGGTCGCAAAGGGCGAGTTCTGTGTGCTGCTTGGCCCATCGGGGTCTGGCAAGTCAACTCTGCTCAATATCATAGGTGGGATCGACAGCCCGGATTCCGGTTATATCTCCATAGATGGAGAGAAGACAGGGGATATGGATGAGAAGACACTGACCAGATATAGGAGAAAGCATCTCGGTTATGTATTCCAGATGTATAATCTCATACCTAATCTCAATGTAAAGGAGAATGTGGAGGTTGGAGCATACCTTAGTGATAATCCTTTTGATGTTGATGATCTGTTAAAGACTCTGGGGCTTTATGAGCACAGACATAAGCTCCCAAATCAGCTGTCGGGTGGACAGCAGCAGAGGACCTCGATTGGAAGGGCAATCGTGAAGAATCCTGATATACTTCTCTGTGATGAGCCGACAGGTGCCCTTGACTACAACACTTCCAAGGAGATACTTAAGCTCATAGAGGATGTGAACCAGAAGTATGGCAACACAATAATCATGGTCACCCACAATGATGCCATCAAGAATATGGCGGACCGGACTGTGAAGCTCAGGGACGGCATGATAAGACGCAACATTGTAAATGAGAACAAGATATCCGCTGTAGAGCTTGACTGGTAATTGGGCAGACAGGGTAGATGTTCAATAGGAAAGGGGATCTGTTATGAGAAATCCATTGTGGAGAAGAATTCCAAAGGAACTGAAGGAAGAGCTTGGAAAATATATAGTCATATTCCTGTTCATGGTCATCACGACGGGAATGGTGTCGGGCTTCATGGTTGCAGGTGAGAGCATGAAGAAAACCTACGACAATACATTTGACAAATACAACGTGGAGGATGGACATTTTGATCTGTCGGATGAGGCGTCTGACAATATGAAGGACAATATAGAGGATGAGGGCGTGAAGCTCTATGATATGTCGTATTATGAACTGCCTATGAGTAAGATCGGATCAGACTCTGATGGCAATAGTGGTAATGTGGAAGGCAATGCAGAGACAAAAGATGATACGGTGAATTCTGTAAATGATGCTGCAGATGATGGGGGAAGGACACTGAGGATATTCGCACCAAGACACGATGTAAATAAAATGTGCCTGATGGATGGTGAATTTCCTGTAGGAACTGATGAGATCGCCATTGACAGAATGTATGCGGTCAACAACGATATAGAGATCGGTGATGATATAAAAGCGGGTGACAAGGTATACAGCGTGTGCGGATTTGTGGCACTCTCCGACTACAGTACCATGTTCCAGAACAACAATGATACCATGTTTGATGCCACGATATTCGGAATTGCGGTTGTGTCAAATGAGGAATTTGATGATCTCCCGGAGAAAAATAAGACCTGGTCGTATTCATGGATGTACGATGATGGAATGCCGGATGAGGAGAACGATGAGAAAAAGCTGGCGGATGACCTTCTTGAGACTGTGTATACACAGGCGGTCATGAACGGCATTACGGTGGAGAGCTACATTCCAAGGTATCAGAACCAGGCGATCAACTTTGCAGGGGATGATATTGGCAGTGATACAAATATGATGAAATGGTTTGAATACATCGTCATAGTTATACTTGCATTTATATTTGCGGTAACCATCAGCAACACTCTGACAAAGGAAGCGTCGGTTATTGGAACATTGAGGGCTTCAGGATATACGAAGGGCGAGCTGCTTATTCACTACATATCACTTCCTGTCATAGTTACATTTGTGGCATCAGTGGTGGGAAACGTGCTGGGCTATTCGGTGTTTAAGGATATGGGTGCGCAGCTTTACTATGGAAGCTATTCCCTCACTAAGTATGTGACGTATTGGAATGCCGATGCATTTGTGCTTACCACAGTCATACCTCTTATAATCATGATCGTTGTGAACCTGTTAGTGGTAAACAGCAAACTGAAGCTCTCACCACTGAGGTTCCTGAGGCATGATCTCAGCAGATCAAAGAGAAAGAAGGCGGTGAAGCTGCCTCACTGGAAGTTCATGACAAGGTTCAAGACCCGTGTCATACTTCAGAACATTCCAGGATATGTGGTCATGCTTCTTGGAATTTACTTCGCACAGGTTCTTCTGATGTTCGGACTTATGTTGAATCCTATGCTGAAGCACTATCAGAATGACATATTGGATAATATGGTAGCTGACCACCAGTATGTTCTGGATTCACAGGTGGAGACGGCAAATAATAATGCGGAAACCTACTGTATGAAGACGCTAAGGACGACCGGAGATATAGATGATGAGATCATGGTGTATGGAATACACTCGGACAGTAAATATTTCCCGGTTAAGCTGGACGACGGAGATGTGCTGGTATCTGACAGCTACGCAGACAAATATGAGATAGTTGATGGCGACAAACTTGAGCTCAAGGAGAGCTATACTGATGACACATATGAGCTCAAGGTGACGGGTTCTGTGGTGTATCCGGCAGCCCTTGCGGTGTTCGTGACAGAGGGTGATTTCAGAGAAATATTTGACAAGGACGAGGATTACTTCACCGGCTATTTCTCGAATGACAAGCTGACCGATATAGAGGATCATGTAGTGTCAGAGATCACAAAGGATGATATGATAAAGGTGTCCAGACAGCTCACCAAGTCCATGGGAGGTATGTTCTACATAGTGGTTGTATTTTCACTTGTTATGTTCATGCTTCTCGTATATCTGCTCACAAAACTAATAGTGGAGAAGAACACGGTGTCCATATCCATGGTTAAGATACTGGGATATGACACAAAGGAGATCAGTAAGCTGTATCTGTCATCCACAACTGTCATGGTTGCGGTGGTGACGCTGCTCGATATACTGCTCAGTTACCTGTCGATCAAGGTGATATACAGGGCAATGCTGATAGATATGCTAAGCGGCTGGATGCCGATATACATGGCACCATGGATATTCCCACTCATGTTCGTGCTCAGCTTTACCTGCTATCTGGTGATCTCACTGTTGCAGATGAAGAGGATAAAGAAGATTCCTATGGACGAGGCGCTCAAGAATGTGGAGTGATGTGTCAGGCTGTGTTCAGGTATTATGAAAAAAAGAGAAAATTTTGTGCTGTAAATCCCCCGAATCCCTGGAAAGGATACATGGATTAGAAGTCGTGTATCTTTTCAGTGGGAATCCGGGAGTTTGAGCACAAAATTTTCTTTTTTTTGCTATTTTGTGGGAAATGTTCCCAAAGCTGTCAGGTTGTCGACCCGGACAGGCTCATGCCAGCTAGATGGTTCCTGTGACGGTCACGGTTGCCGTTCCCGGTGTTGTGGTGATGACTCCCGTGGCTGTATTCTGTGTGAATGTTGCCGCTGGAACAGTGATCTGTCCGGCAACTGTTGCGAACTCGCCTGTTGCTTCATTGTAGGTGTAGCTGGCTGGCGCTGTCCATGCATTTCCATTGTATGTCACAGTGATTCCGGTGAGAATCGGATTGAAGGTATCTGTGATGATGACGTTGTCACTTGCGGATGCCTCGGTGTTGCCGTAGTTCTCTATAAGGAAGGTGTAAGTGATCTGACCATTCTCTGCAACTATGCTAGGACTCACAGACTTTGTGATGGCGAGATCGGGAGCTGCAACAGGGGAAACCGACTCAGTTGCAGTGACTGCGTTGGTAAGTCCTGCGCCGGTTACTGTAACAGTGTTGGTCACGGAATCCTCATTGCCTCTAGGTGTAAATTCATTTGTTGTTGTCTCATATATAATAGTAGCATTTCCACCCGCTGGAACGGAGATTCCAGTGAGTGTCAGCGGAGCTGCAGCACCGACAGCCGGAGCGGCTACCAGAGTTCCATTGGTGTAATATCTGATGGAATCCGGAATATATGTGAGAGGATATACTGTTGTATTTCCCACTGCATATGCTCCCAGATTATCTGTGAGAGACAGACCTGTGAGTGTGGTAGTTCCGGAATTGATGAGACTTATCACATACGTGATCTTATCCGGTGTTCGGTAGGTGTCCACCACAGCCGTCTTGGAGACTGTGAGGACTTCAATTATTTCTCCAGTTATGATATTGGAATTGGTGGATCCTCCGTTGTAGGACAGAGTTGCCTGATTAGTGAATGTTGCCATTACTTTACCTCCGTATTGTGTTGTCAGAGGTTTATATACCTCTGATATAAAATATGTGCTGTGGAGGCTTTGGGTTACAGATATTACTCACCATCTGCGGCACATTTATGTTATACTAAAAGATAACTATGTGGTTTAAAGAGCTGTTTTTATATACAGGAGGAATATAGGTGAGAAGGAAAAGGTGGTCGTACCTGATTGCCTGTGTGGTGCTGGCAGGTGGGCTGGCAGCGCCTGGCACATATACCAAGGTGTACGCGCAGGATTATGAAAATGTAGAATACGTAACCAGTGTGTCAGAGCTTAGAGATTCCATGGACGAAGCTGATGTGGTAAACTCGGCCGATGTGATGGATAGAGGAGCGGATGTCGACGCAGCGGCAATGTACAGCAGTGAGTCAGCCGACATATACAGTCTTCGCAGGATCATATTGTATACAGATGAAGTGCCGGAGACCTATGGCGCGACAACAGTCATCTGTTATGACAAATACGATTACTATGTGCTTGGCTACGATACCGAGGAAGAGACGAAACAGGCATACGAAAAGCTTCAGGAAGAGTACGAGCCTGACAAATGTATGCTTGATCAGGTCATATATTCAGAAGATGTGTTGGCGGATTTGGATTCAAATTCGTATGCTGCACAGCGGAACGTTGATGCCATGCTTGCCGCATCGGAGACATATAAGGCTGTAAGCTGGGGCACAAGGTACATGGGAATGGACAGGCTGAAGGCGGAGGTGTCAGAGTACAAGCTGGATGCTAAGGTAAATGTGGCGGTTATAGATACCGGAGTTAATTCCTCGGATACTCTGTTTGAAGGCAGGATAAATGAGGAAGGAAGTATGAACTGCTGCGAGGGCGAAGACCGGAGCGACTACGGAGACAACATGGGACATGGAAGTCATGTGGCGGGTATAATAGCGGATGCGACACCGGACAATGTCCAGCTCACGATCATCAAATGTTTCACAAGCCGGGGAGCAACCACAGTGTCAACGGTACAGCAGGGAATCATGGCTGCGCTTGACAGCGGTGCGGACGTGATCAATATGAGCTTCTGCTTCTATGGTAAAAATGCAAGTGACAACACCAGGTCGAAGCTTGACGAATTGTTAAAAAGTGCAAAAGAAGATGGCGTCATCATGTGTGTGGCAGCAGGCAATACGAACAGCACTGTGAACAACTGGGAGATCAGCGACGTGGAAGGTGTGTCATATCCTGCGGACAGCAGTGATGTGATAACAGTGTCGGGGCTTATGCAGAAGGCTGGAACGGAGGAGACAGCAGACAGGATATCGACGGATGCGGTGAAATTTGACGATAGCTATTCTTACTATGGAAATGCTGTAGATTTTTCCGCTCCCGGAACGAAAATAACATCGGCGTGGAAGACCGGAACAAATCATGGGTTTTCCACTTCAGGAACATCCATGGCGGCTCCGCATATATCAGCGGCGGCGGCCTACGTGAAGCTGGCGGAGCCAGAGCTTGACAGTGACCAGTTGAAGAATAGACTTATCTCATATTCCGTGGATCTGGGAACAGCGGGAAAGGATAAATACTACGGTTACGGTTGTCCATACATGGCGGATTATTTTGCTAATACATTTGGCGGAAAACATCCGGAGACAAAGGTCGGAACCTGTGCGGTGGAAAGTCTTGGAAATGCGAAGGATGGACTGAGACTGTCGTGGACTTCGGCGGATAATGCAAGTGGGTATAAGATATACAGGAAAACTGCGACAAGCGCATACAAATGTATAGCTGAGATAAAAGGTTTAGGAGTCAGAACATACACTGACAAGACTGCGGCGGCTGGAATCAGATACAGATATGCGGTGAGGGGCGTGAACGGCACGGCCGAGGGACAGCCGGCGGCTACAAAGGCACTGGTCAGACTTACCCAGCCGAAGTACAACGTGAAGAATGCATATTCCGGCGTGAAGGTATCCTGGAACAAAGTAAAGGGCGCGAGTGGATACAAAATATACCGCAAGGCACCGGGGCAGAACGGATGGAAGCAGTACAAGGTGCTGTCAGCGGGAACGCTCACATTTGTCGATAAGAATGTGACTAATTACAGAAACTATACATACACGGTCAAGGCGTTCAAGGGTACTTCTGCAAGCTCGTATGATACTGCGGGGGTCAGGTTGTACAGGATGCCGGGATGCAAGGCGAAAACGGTCAGATCAAATTCCAGAAAGACGATGGATGTAACATGGAACAAGGTCAGGTATGTCAGCGGGTATCAGATCCAGTACAGTACATCGTCGAAATTTGACAGATATAAGGTGGCAACGATAAATAAGTCCACAAAACTCAGACGCAGGATAAGCTCTCTGTTCTCAGGAAAATATTATTATGTGAGGATGAGAACCTACAGAAGAGTTGGCGGCAAGACCATTCATGGCGGCTGGAGCAGTGTACAGCGCATAAAGGTAAAATAGTGAAAGGCAGATAAGATGGCAGAAAATAAGGATTTGGAAGGATACAAGATCTCCACGATGGAGGATGAAGAGGATTATTTTGACAATGTAGAGATGGAGCTCGACTACAGCATCAGTATAACTGAGGGTTCCATGGAGCTTGGAAAGGACAATATAAAGGAACAGAAGAAGTACATGCGTGACAGCCATGGAGACATGGACGACGAGGAGTTCCTGCAGAACATGCAGTCGGTGAACAATGATGAGGCGTTCCTCAGAAGAGCTGCGAAGCGCCTGGAGGTGTATGAGCACCAGAAGAAGGTGCCGTACTTTGGCAAATTTGTATTCAAATATAAAGATGACGAAGAGTATCTCACGGTATATGTGGGTATGAGCGGTTATCAGTCAGATATGAATGGGCAGCAGCTTGTGTACGACTGGAGAGCACCTGTATCCTCTATGTATTATGCTTATGAAAAGGGACCGGCATCCTACAATGTCCATGTGGATGACATGGAAGATGACGAGTTTTCTGGAGACATAGTGGAGAAGAAACAGTTTCTGGTGTCAAATGGCAGACTTAAAGACGCGGTGGATACTGACTCCAACATCAATGACGCCATATTGCTGGAGGCCCTTGGCGGCAACAGTGGTGTGAAGATGAAAAATGTGGTGGCTACCATACAGAAGGAGCAGGATGCGATCATAAGAAACCGCACGGCGTATAACCTTATAGTGGACGGCCGCGCCGGAAGCGGCAAGACGGTCATAGCCATGCACAGACTGGCGTGGCTGTTGTACAATTACAAGACACTTGAGAGTGACAATGTCATGATACTGTCTCCAAACAGTATATTTGGTGATTATATATCAGAGGTTCTCCCGGAGCTCGAGGAGAACAGTGTGCCTGAGAAGGAATTTGACAGTCTGCTTGAGGAGCTTCTTTTCATAGAGGAGGAATATGAGAGCAAGCTGGATCAGTCGGAGTTCATTATAGACAGCGGCGATCAGGACAACCAGAGGATGAGAAATATCAAGGTCAAGTCGTCCATCTCTTTCTACGACAGTTTCAATGAGTATCTGGACAGGTATGTGTCAGGTATGAAGTTCAGAAATTTCCACTATCAGAAGGTGGAGTATACAGGCGAGGATATAGCTGCCATGTTCAATGGAAGATTTACAAGAAAACCTGTGTATGAGAGATTCGAGAACATAGCATACTTCATAGTAGACAGGGTGGAGGATAATTCACCAAAGGAGTTCCCGGACGAGAAGAAGCGTAATCTGGCAAGGCAGATACAGAAGCAGATGGTAAATTTATTTGCAGAGAGGAATCTGGTTGAGTTGTATGTTGGATTCCTGGCGGAGATGGAGAAGAAATATCCGGGTATATCGGAGTACAGAAATGAATATGGAAAGATATGCTATGAGGATATCCTTCCTATACTTTACTTGCAGGTGTATTTCTACGGATGTCATTCCTACAACAATATCAAGCACCTCGTCATAGATGAGATGCAGGATTACAATATATTCCAGTATGCGGTGATAGACAGGGTGTTTGGCTGCAAGAAGACTATCCTAGGCGACAGGTATCAGGTGCTCTTCTATGATCCTGAGGAGACTGTTGTGGATGTTCTGATGAAGATATTTGCAAAGCGTAACGGACAGGGCGGTTACGAGCTCAAGGAGTTGTTCGCATCGTACAGATCAACTGCGGAGATCACAGAGTTCTGTAACGGCATACTTGGCGGTGAGGGGGTAGGCGGCAATACCGTGGAGAGGCACGGCAGGGTGCCTGAGGAGATACAGTGTGAGTCACTGGATGAAGCTGTGGAGTTCATAAATGACAAGCTGAGCTACGGAGACATGGACGCCTACGACAACATAGCTATCCTGACAAATGACGAGGCAGACGCCTACGAAGTGTACAAGCAGCTTTCGGAGTACACCGAGGTGACGCTCATCACCAATCAGTCGGTTGTCTATGCGGGCGGTGTGGTCGTACTTCCAAAGTTCCTTGCAAAGGGAATGGAGTTCGATGCAGTGTACGTCATGACGGACGGAACCTACGACGGAAGCATGGTCACAAGACATGCGCACTATATAGCCTGTACGAGAGCACTCCATGAGCTGTATGTGCTTGATGTGGAGCAGCCATAGGAGTGATACAAAGACAGAAATATTATATCTAGAAATATTTTTCGGGAAAATCGCGATTCCAACTGAACATATATAATGTACTATACGGCATTTCCGCTTTGGGAGATGCCGTATTTTTTATTGTTGCTATATGGCAGATGGTACGCCTGAGCAGAAATGTAATTGTGAGTGTCAGAACTCTGTAAATTATTCGCCAGCCATAATTGAGATTTGTGTTGATTGTGCAAAAATTATACATAAATCGAGATAACGCATTTTTATTGTTGCAATATCCACAAAGAAATGTTATTATTAAGGAAACGGGGAAACTAAAAATAGTTTCTGAGTTTCCTGAGCGGGAAGTATGTACAGGAAGCTGACAGACACGGATGGACAGGAGGGAGTTATGGACGGAGAAGCACAGCAGCAGCTTAAATTGAGGATATACGAGGCGACCATAGAAGAGTTCCGTGAGAAGGGGTTCAAATTCACCATGGACGATATGGCAAGACGCCTTGGTGTGAGCAAGAAGACAATATATCAGGTTGTGAGAGACAAGGAAACATTGTTCTTTGACACAGCGACATATATATATGAGCAGATTAAGAGAAGTGAGCAGGCGGTCATGGATGACGACAGCCTGACCACGGTGGAGAAGATAAAGGCAATACTCATAGCCATGCCTGACAGCTACAGCGAGCTGGACTGGAGACAGATATATCAGCTTGAAAAATCGTATCCAAGGATATTTGCCAGGGTGAGAGTAATGATGGAGCAGCAGTGGGATAATACCATAGAGCTCCTGAGACGTGGAATTGACGAGGGAGTTATAAGAGATATTCCGATACCGGTTATCAAGACCATGTTCGAGGCCACGCTTGAGAAATACATGGAGACTACAGTCCTGATAGACGCGGGACTTACATTTGACGAGGCGGTGCAGTATACACTTGATGTACTTATGGATGGCATATCCTGTAAGGAGTAGGAACCGCTATGAATGAAGTGATTATATGGAATTGATGCCCGCGGCCGGTTTCATTCACTGGGGCGAGATGGGCGGTATATATAAAAGACAGGAGGTTGTGTTATGGGTAAGAGATCTGAGGTTGTATTTGGCAACAGGATGAGCAGTCAGGTCGTCAAAAAGGCGGAGAACTCCAAAGAGAGATTTGTAAAAAGATTCGGTGATGACAGTGACGTGGATTATCCTCTTGCAGTTGTGAAGAATCCGTATATTGGAGATACTCTCGGTGTCTCCAATATTGTGATCGACGGCGGAGTCAGTGATGATATACCGGATGGCGGCCGGGAGGAATTTGACAGGGACAAAGGAATCATAGTTGGCAATATCAGGATGGGGTTCGGACATTACAGAATATCCATGGCGATAGCGTCTGCAGCGAATCATCTGGGATACAAGCCGTACTGGATGGATCTCAATTCCTACAGTGAGACCACGGGAGGAAAGGTTATTGAGGCACAGAATAAGCTCTATTCCATGGGATCCAGGATATCGGGAAAGAGCAAGGTTTTTAACAAAGCAGTGTGGGAGCCGATGAACTATGAGGGTTTCAGGAAGCTGTCATACAATGCCTCGGATCAGATGAATGCGGAGCTTATGACACCGGTGTTTAGGAATGTTCCAAAGGATATCCCACTTGTGGCTACACATGTGTGGCCGGCTCAGGCGGCGGTTCATGCAGGAATGAAACATGTGGTGAATGCAATCCCTGACAACTGGCCTATGGCGCTCCACCTTGCGGAGGGAAGCCTTCACACGGTTCAGACCAGATCGGCATACCTCGGATACAGGACCCTGAACGGCATGCAGGGCGACGAGGTGCTTAAGCCTATGCCCGGTGATTCAATCAGATACGTTGGACACTATATAGACCATGAGCTGGTGGCAGCCATAGAGGAGGACTGCGACAGGAGAATAGAGAGAAGAAAGAAAAAGGCACCGATGCGTTTCCTTCTCACCATAGGAGGTGCCGGAGCACAGAAGGATATATTTGCAGCTATCATCAGGACGGCGCTTGCCAGCGTGAAGAAGGGCAACATGGTTCTGTATGTAAATGTGGGCGACTACATGAACGTGTGGGAAGAGCTGGTGAGAGAGATACCCGCTATGGAGAGCCTTGTCACTACACATTTCGATGACTGGAGCGACACCACAGCATTTGCGGATAAGGCTCTTAAGGAAGAGGTGTACGGAATACACGCATTTTGCCATGAGAATATATATGAGGCTGTGTACTGCACCAACCTTCTCATGAGAAGCTGTGATGTACTCATAACGAAGCCGTCTGAGCTGGCCTTTTATCCAGTTCCAAAGCTGTTCATCAAGAGAGTTGGCGGGCATGAGCAGTGGGGGGCGATACACTCGGCGGAGATCGGAGATGGAACACTGGAGTGCCGTGATATACCGCACACTCTACAGATGATGAAGCTGTTCATGCAGGATGACAGCATACTCACAGATATGTGTGAGAACATAAAGCGGAACAAACTGGATGGAATATACGACGGAGCGTATGAGGTCGTAAAACTGGCGATGGATATGAAGAACTGAGAATGGAGGGTTACATTATGTATAAGGTAAAGAAGAAAGAGACATTTATACCATCATCAAATGGCAAGGACAAGCTGCACGTTATCGTGTGGGAGCCACAGGGGGAGATAAGAGCGATACTTCAGATATCCCATGGAATGATAGAGCTGATAGACAGATATGATGAATTTGCAAGGTATCTTGCAGCAAAGGGCTTTGTGGTGGCAGGAAATGATCATCTGGGACATGGACTCACGGCGGCAAATATGGATGAGCTTGGATATATGAATGCCTACGATGCGAGCAAGGCAATAGTCGCGGATCTTCATAGAGTCACTAGAAGTCTGAAGAAGGCATACAAAGGAGTACCGTTCTTCCTGATGGGACACTCTATGGGTTCATTTATGGCGAGACGATACATGAGTGACTACGGCTGGGATCCAAAATATCCGTCACCTTACACGGAGGGCTCAAGTGTGGACGGCTTTATCTGCATGGGAACTGGAAGCATGCCTGAGTATATGCTGCAGATCGGAAGACTTGTGTTGGAGCTTGAGAAGAGTCAGCACGGCGAGAGATACAGAAGTACCCTCATGGAAGTGTTGGCATTTGGAACATACAACAGGGGTATCCCGAAGACCACTATCGTGGACGGTGAGGTGAGAAAGAGGACGAATAAAGACTGGGTGAGCCGTGACCCGAAGCGCGTGGATGCATATGTGGATGATCCGCTGTGCCAGTTCTCATTTACCCTGAAGGGCTACGAGACGCTGTTCAATACACTCCACTATATACAGGAGGACAGGAACATAGCGAAAATACCGAAGAATGTGCCGGTTCTGTTTGTGTCCGGTGACAGGGATCCTGTTGGACATTACGGCAGGGATGTTCTGAAGCTCTACGAGTTATACCACAAGAGAGTTTCGCACAATGTGGCATGCTATCTGTATGAGGACTGCAGACACGAGATACTGAATGAGCTGTGCAGGGATAAGGTATTTGACGATATTGACAAGTGGCTTGAGACAAGGCTTGCAGATATAAAAGGTTAGGCCTTTAAGGAGGTTATATATGGGAGAAAATTCACAGGATAATACACAGAACGGCGCACCTGCGGGCGGCCTTCAGAAAAAGACAAAGATAGCCTACGGAGTAGGGGCCGTGGGAAAAGACATGGTGTATATGCTGGTAGCCAGCTATATACTGTACTACTACAATTCTGTGCTTGGTGTCAGCTCAGTGTTCATAGGAACAGTGCTGATGGTGGCGAGAGTGTTTGATGCATTTAACGATCCTATCATGGGTATCGTGGTGGCAAAGACCAGAAGCAGATGGGGAAGGTTCAGACCGTGGATATTCTCGGGAACCGTGCTGAATGCGGTTGTCCTCTATGCGATGTTCGCCGTGCCGGAAAGCATGGGAGCTGGTGGGATGAAGGTGTTTCTGACAGTGACATATTTCCTGTGGGGAATCACATACACGTTGATGGATATTCCGTACTGGTCCATGATCCCGGCCATCACTGAGCCGGGCAAGGAGAGGGAGAATCTGTCTGCACTTGCAAGATCCTGCGCGGGCGTGGGTTCTGCCATCCCTACTGTACTTACTATGATAGTAGTTCCAGCCATCAGCGGCGCAGCCCTGGCGGCGGACAAGCTGAAGATCACGGATTACCGCATCGGCTTCAAGTGGTGGGCTCTTCTGGTTGCAGTGGTGTTCGTCATCTCGGAGGCCATTTGCGTGGCAAATGTAAAGGAGAGGGGTGACACAGTAGTGGAGTCCCATGGCATAGGTGAGATGTTCCATTCGCTGGTGACAAATGACCAGGCTCTGGCGGTGGTCATCACCATCGTGCTCGTAAACTCTGCACTCTATATAACAAGCAACCTGCTCATATATTTCTTCACATATGACATAGGAAGTGAGAGCGGATATGCGCTGTTCTCCGCATTTGGCGGCGGTGCGCAGATACTTGCTATGATGCTGTTCCCGCTCTTTAGAAAGAAGATGTCCAAGAGAAAGCTGTTTGTACATTCGGTAGTATATGAGATCGTCGGATATGTGATGCTGCTTGCCTGCAGCCTTGCCGGTGTTACCCGTATGACGGTGGGCGGAGTGCCTTGTTGGTACGTTCTGTTCATCCCGGGACTTCTGGTATTTGCGGGAAGCGGACTTCTAAATGTGCTGATAACCGTGTGTCTTGCCGACAGCATAGACTACGGAGAGTACAAGAATGGGCAGAGAGATGAGAGCGTCATATGCTCCATGCAGACATTTGTAGTAAAGCTTGCATCGGGAGTTGCAGTGTTCTTTGCCGGACTTGCGATCAAATGGGTCGGACTTATCCAGCCGGCAGATGGAACATCGGAAGTCATAGAGCAGAGCACAGGAACTCTCATGGGACTTTCCATGATGATGACGGTCGTTCCGATAGTCCTTCTCATCATAGGACTTGTATTCTTCATCAGGAAATACAAGCTGACCGAGGAGAGGATGCAGGAGATCATGACGAAACTTAGATAGGAGGAACCGCTATGAACGAAGTTCATACTCGGAATCGGTTCCGACGACCTGCCCCGCTCGCATATGCGAGAGGGGCGATACATATTAGATAGGAGGAACCGCTATGATCAGATATATAGAAGAACATCAGGTATTCATATTGGGGACAAAGTCGACGCAGTATGCCATGTGCGTGCGCCCGGATGGACACCTTGAGCACCTGTACTACGGTGGCAGGAGTCTGGACTGCGGAGATCAGAATATTGTGGGACTTTGGGATGTGGCACATGACCGCAGCCTGTTCGAGACCGGCAATGCCATAGCGCTGGATGGTGGACTTACCTTAGAAAGTCTGCTGCAGGAACTGTCGTCAACCGGCAAGGGGGATGTCAGCGAACCATTTGTCTGTATGACCCATGCAAATGGCAGTACGACCTGCGACTTTGTGTACGAATCATACGAGATAAAAAACGGCAGGGATGAGCTTGAAGGACTTCCGTGTGCGGTGGAATATCATAGAGGGACAGATGGCAGATTCAACACAGTAAATGAGCAGCAAGGCACAGAAGTGGGAAGCGGTGTGGCTGGTGGATTGCAGAGCATACAAGCATATGAGCGACAGAATACAGCGGGCGAGGTAACACAGCTCACAATAACCCTCCGGGACAAATTCTACAGACAAAGGCTTGAGCTAATATATGTCACATGGGATGACTGCGACGTGATAACCAGAAGTGCCCGCCTGACAAATGAAAGTGATGACGTGGAGCGGGTGGACAGACTTATGTCCATGCAGTTTGATATGAGAATGTATCAGGAATATGACATGATACATTTCGGAGGAGCCTGGGCAAGGGAAATGCACAGATCGGTGCACCCTGTAAGGCAGGGAAGAGTGTCTGTCTCATCGTCGACCGGAACCTCGGGCAGCAGGGCCAATCCGTTCTTCATGGTGGTTGAGCACGGCAGTTCAGAGGAACATGGTGAGTGTTACGGTTTCAATCTCATATATTCAGGAGACCATATGGAGAGCTGTGAACAGAATTCATATGGACGTATGCGTATACTCAGCGGCATCAATCCGGAAGGATTTTCATTTGCGCTTGAGCCGGGACAGTCATTCCAGTCGCCGGAGGCGGTCATGACATATTCAGATTCAGGATTTGGCGGTGTCAGCAGTCATATGCATGCATTTGTCAGAAGACATATAGTCAGAGGCCGCTGGGCGGACCGGGAGAGGCCTGTTCTGCTGAATAGCTGGGAGGCCGCATACTTTGATATAAATGAGAAGAAGCTGCTGAAGCTTGCAAAAGAGTCAAAGAAGTGCGGCATAGAGCTGTTCGTCATGGATGACGGCTGGTTCGGACACAGAGACAATGACACATCCTCACTTGGAGACTGGCAGGAGAACCGGAGCAAGCTTCCGGGTGGAGTAAAGCAGCTTGCTGACAAGATAAATGCACTTGGACTTGACTTTGGTATATGGGTCGAGCCGGAGATGGTGAACGAGGACAGTGATCTCTACAGGACTCGTCCGGAGTGGGCAGTCAGAGTGCCGGGACAGAGTCATGCCGAGGGGCGTCATCAGATGCTGCTGGATCTCACCAACAAGGACGTGAGAGATCATATAGTGGAAGCCATGGCAAATGTGTTCTCATCTGCGAATATCTCGTACGTGAAGTGGGATATGAACAGGATCATGTCTGACAGGTACAGCCAGACGCTGCCGTCTGACAGGCAGGGCGAATTTGGACACAGGTATGTGCTGGGGCTCTACGATATCATGGGAAGGATTACTAAGCGTTTCCCTGAGATTCTGTTTGAGGGATGTGCTGCCGGTGGCAACAGATTTGATCTCGGCATACTGTGCTATATGCCGCAGATATGGGCAAGTGATGACACGGATGCCAGGGAGAGGCTTGAGATACAGACGGGTTACAGCTATGGCTACCCTATGTCGGTTGTCAGCAGTCACGTGTCGGGCTGTCCGAATCACCAGACACTCAGAGTTACTCCTCTTGAGACGAGATTCGGAGTGGCGGCATTTGGCGTGCTGGGCTATGAGTGCAACCTGTGTGACATGAAGAAGAAAGATCTTGATGCCATAAAGGATCAGGTGGAGTTCTACAAGAAACACAGGCGCACATTTCAGTTCGGCGAATATCACAGGATCGAGAATGGCACAGTGTCAGATCTCCGGAGGAATGTGTACCAGTTCATGACGGTTTCCCAGGATGGCTCCGAGGCGGTGTCCTGCTATTATGAGGGACAGGTGATACCGAATTACACTTACAAGCATATGCGGACTAAGGGACTTGACGAGAATGCAGTTTATGTCATGGAGGGCAGAAGCCTGCAGTACAGCGTAAAGCTCATGGGAGATCTCATCAACACTGTTACGCCGGTGCATGTGAAACCTGATTCCCTGACCCAGAGTGCGATAGACAAGGTGGTAAAGCTTCAGGGCGAGAAGGAATATGTAAAGGCGTCCGGTGCAGTGTTTAACCGCGTTGGAGTGAACCTTACTCCGAACTTTGCGGGAACTGGCTACAACGACCAGACCGCTCTCTGGACAGAGCATGGACTGAGGTTATATACCTTCACCAGACAGTGATATATATGATCACATGCAAATGCTCATATATGGAATTGAATCACATGAAAAACTTACATTATAAAAATAGTGGAAATAATATATGGAATGTGTTATCTTACTCTTATAGAGAACTGTTCCTAATAGAAAATTATAAATACCAGAAGGAGGACTATACAATGAGTGAGAAGCGTAACACATGGCAGAAACAGGTCATATACTCTGTTATAAAGGAGCTCAAGACTCATCCTACAGTCCAGAGTCTGATAGATGAACTGGAAAAGAGAGGATATAAGATAGGCAAATCAACTGTGTACAGGGTGCTCTCTGATGCGGTTGATGAGGGAATTGTCATGAATGTGTATTCAGGGGACAAGATGGAGCATTTTGATGGCAATACCGAGAATCACTATCACATACGCTGCAAGGTATGTGACAGGATATTTGACAGTGAGCTTCCATATCAGGATTCCATCACACAGATGGGCGTGGAGGCGGACAGCGATTTCGTCATACTGTCACACAACCTGGAATTCATCGGGATATGTCCATCCTGTAAGGACAGCCTGAAAAGTCTGTGATGGGGAAATGCAAAAGACCGGTACACATAAACGCATATTGTATGCGGTGTATGTGTACCGGCCTTTTTGTATGTGCAGGCAATGCCAAGAGCCTGTATCTTATCTGCTCTGTCAGTCTCTCTTTTTCTGTGAAATGATATTTGCAGATTTTATTTCCTTCTTTATAAATTCAGGAATCGCGGAATTGTCTTTCTGGTCAGATTCAGGTGTGTCCGGCTGCGCCTCAACTGTATGTGAGTTTACACTTATAGGATCCACGCGTGGATTGCTGATAAATGTCTTGTTGGCCGAAGGCTTTACAACTGTCATTCCGAGGATGGACTTCTTGTTGCGAAACTCTCTTTCCTCCTCTGGTGTGAGCTCAGGGGCGGCATCCACCAGATTGCCGTCTCCGAAAAGGTCTATCTCAAAGCTGCTGTCATTTTCCTCCTGCTCATCATCCGTATCGTCATCCAGCGCATCTGTAATTATCGGTTCTGCGTGGATGGAAGTATCCGTATCGTCGTCTGCAAATGCACTGTCGAGATCAGGATCGTATTCATCAGCAAATGCGCTGTCAAGATCAGGGTCATATTTTTCATCTGATTCAGTGTCGCCAAATTCAGGATCGGAGTCGACATACTCCTCAGGCTTCTCAAAAAATGTAGGATCTATATCGAGCTTGAAGTCGACCTCTGAGTGACCCACTTCAATGCCGCAGTCGTTGAACAGCTTGGTCGTGTAGCAGTTTTTCAGTTTCTCGATGAGTTCAGTGTTTTCGTACTTGAGCTGTTCGAGTATGTTTGCGATTATCATTCCCTGATATTCATCCGTCCATCCGTCCTCAAGCTTTACTGCGATACCGAGCTTCATGCTCTTTATCGCCATACATATAACACCCCTGGAGCCGTCCTTCATTATGAGGTCAGGATTTTGGTTGATATAATATGAAGGTGTTCCGTAATCGTTGATCTTCTCAGGATATTTGTGGATGCATGAGAAGTTGTAGTCTATAGTCTCCCGGAGTTCGTTTGACAGGCTGAATGGATCCATGAGCTTTGCGTAGGACATGGCGATGCTTCTAAGTGGCAGTGCAAATACTGGAACTCCACAGCCGTCTATGCCGAGCCCGATCTTGAATGTAGGGGTCTGGCTGAGCATGGATATGAAATTGATTATCTGCTGCTGTACAGGGGAATCCTTGAGCTGATAGCCGTCCGGCTTACCGGTGAGCTCTCTCTGGAGCAACATAAGGCTGAAATGTTTTCCCGAGCAGCAGTGCTGAAGTTTGCTCTGTCCCTGCCTTGGGTGGAGCTTTGACCTGTCGGTGAGCTTTGCCGCCAGCGCTGAAGCTGATGTGGAAGCGCATGGCTTCATGATCATGTCATCGGGATTCAATCCTGTCTTGCGCGAGATCTCCTCCAGCACAAATATATGATGGTTGCTTCCCCAGTGGGAAGAGTTGAACATGGCAACATCCTCGTCGGTGAGGTTGAACCTTCTGTGAAGTCCTGCCAGCAGTGTAGGCAGCACCTGTATAGGCTTGCTTGCGGAACGCATGAAAGTCTGTTTCTCTATGTCGCCAAGGTAGGCGATTGTATCTCCTGTGGATGACACAACTGCGATGGAGCCGCGGTGTGCATTCTCAACAATATTTCCACGGTATTCTTTTACTAATATCTCTGACATATATTCAACACCTCATTTGTATTTTGTATGATTTTCTTCCAATATAGTCATTATATGAAAAAGATATCCGTTTGCAAAATGAAAATTACATAATATATAAGAAAAATATGAGAAATGTAATTGAGTGTAAGTAAGTAATAACTAAAAAATATCGCCTGATACTGACAAAATACATCATTTGTCATATATACTCTGAGTAAAAAATGTTTAAAAAAATCGAAAAATGCGCATTTTTTTTGTGAAAATGCATAAAAAACTTTGATTATTATAAAAAGGATGGTATAATGTCTTTATAATTTTGCATGGAGAGGTGACTTACATGATTAAAAAAGAAATGATCGCCATGCTCCTTGCTGGTGGACAGGGCAGCCGTCTTGGGGTTCTTACATCCAAGCTTGCCAAGCCAGCGGTAGCATTTGGCGGCAAATACAAGATAATCGATTTCCCACTGAGCAACTGTATCAACTCGGGGATTGACACAGTAGGTGTACTTACACAGTACAGACCACTCAGACTTAACCAGCATATCGGAATCGGTATTCCTTGGGATCTCGATAGAAACATTGGTGGTGTCACAGTTCTTCCACCATACGAGAAGAGCAACAACAGCGAGTGGTACACAGGTACTGCCAACGCTATCTACCAGAACATAGAGTTCATAGATTATTACAATCCAGACTATGTTCTCATACTTTCCGGTGATCATATCTACAAGATGGATTATGAACACATGCTTGACTATCACAAGTCCATGAATGCGGATGTGACACTTGCCACATACCAGGTTCCATGGGAGGAGGCAAGCAGATTCGGAGTAGTTATAACGAATGATGACGGCATCATCTCAGAGTTTGAGGAGAAGCCGGAGAACCCAAGAAGCAACAAGGCTTCCATGGGTATATACATATTCAACTGGAAGATCCTCCGCGAGGCACTTGTTACCATGAAGGATCAGCCGGGATGCGATTTCGGTAAGCATATTATTCCATACTGCCATGAGAACGGCAACAAGATATGTGCATACGATTTCAAGGGATACTGGAAGGATGTAGGAACTCTCGGTTCATACTGGGAGGCCAACATGGAGCTTGTCGACATAGTTCCTGAGTTCAATCTGTATGAGGAATTCTGGAAGATATATACGAAGACAGACGCCATACCCCCTCAGTACATAGATGAAGCGGCAAAGGTATCCAAGTGTATCATCGGAGAGGGGACCGAGATATACGGAACCGTTGAGAATTCAGTTATAGGCTCTTGTGTAACCATAGGAGAGGGTGCGGTCGTTAAGGATTCGATTATAATGAATGGGGTTACGATCGAAGCTGGTGCCTATGTTGAAAAGGGAATCATTGCCGAGAATGTCAAGGTTGGTGCAAATGCCAAGCTTGGAGTTGGTGAGGAAGCTGTCAATGAGATGAAGCCTAATATCTACGCATTTGGCCTTGTTACTATAGGTGAGAACTCAGTTATACCTGAGGGCGTAACAATAGGTAAGAACACTGCAATATTCGGTGACACAGATCCTTCGGATTATCCGGACGGAACACTTCCGAGTGGCGGTAGTATTATAAAGGCAGGTGAGTAGACATGAGAGCATTAGGAATTATTCTGGCAGGTGGTAACAGCAATAAGCTGGGAGATCTTTCAGCAAAGAGAGCCGTTGCAGCCATGCCTATCACAGGAAGCTACAGAGCAATTGATTTCGCACTTTCCAATATGACCAATTCTCATATTCAGAAGGTAGCGGTATTCACACAGTACAACACAAGATCACTGAATGAGCATCTGAACTCAAGCAAGTGGTGGGATTTCGGAAGAAAGCAGGGAGGTCTGTTCATCTTCACACCTACCATCACAGCAGCTAACAGCTACTGGTACAAGGGAACAGCAGATGCACTTTATCAGAATATCAAGTTCCTCAAGGAGAGCCATGAGCCATATGTAGTTATCGCTTCAGGAGACGGTATCTACAAGCTTGACTACAACAAGGTTCTTGAGGAGCATATAAGCAATGGTGCAGATATCACGGTTGTATGCAAGGATATGGCACCGGGCGAGGATGACATCAACAGATTTGGTGTTATCAAGATGAACGAGGATGGCAGGATCATAGACTTCGAGGAGAAGCCTCTTGTGGCAGGAACCAACACGGTTTCCATAGGTGTATATGTCATAAGAAGAAGACAGCTCATCGAACTTCTTGAGACATGTGCCAACGAGGGAAGAAATGATTTCGTAAGAGATATTCTCGTGAGATATAAGGGTGTCAAGAGAATTTACGGATACAAGATGGACAGCTACTGGAGAAACATAGGAACAAAGGAGTCATATTACAGAGCTAATATGGATTTCCTCAAGAAGGACGTAAGAGACTTCTTCTTCAAACAGCATCCGGATATCTACTCAAGAGTGGATGATCTCCCACCAGCAAAGTACAATGCAGATGCGGTGGTAAATAACAGCTTGATAGCAAGCGGTTGTATCATCAACGGAACCGTTGAGAACTCAGTTATATTCAAGAAGGTATACATTGGAAATAACTGTGTGATCAGGAACTCGATCATACTTAACGATGTCAACATCGGTGATAATTCCATCATCGAGAATTGTATCGTGGAGAGCAGGGATACACTCCGCGCGAACACAGTACATCAGGGAACACCTGAGGACATCAAGGTAATAGTGGAGAAGGATTTCAGATATGCGTTGTAGGATGCATACGGTATAAGTAGTACAAATGACAGTTGCGTGTGGGATCGCAATGTGTGTCAGGGTTAAGGGGGTAATTCAGATGCAGATAACTGATATCAGGATCAGAAGTGTTGAGAAGGAAGGCAAGATGAAGGCGGTTGTTTCTATTACGATCGATGACGAGTTTGTTGTGCATGACATCAAGATCATCGAGGGTGAGAAGGGCATGTTCATCGCGATGCCGAGTAGAAAGGCAGCGGATGGAGAATATAGAGATATCGCTCATCCGATCAATACAGCTACAAGAGAGCGTCTGCAGAGTATGATTCTTTCAAAGTATCAGGAATCTTTGGAAGAGTAATACCAGTCTCAAATAGACATTCAGAGCCAGTGCTAGAGGCGTAAGTCACCAAGCTGATAGCATTGGCTCTTTTTATATGGTCTTGTAAAAAAATATAGTATAAAGTAGAATGTATCTGTTTAGATCCAGATAGAATATGGAGGATATAATAATGGTAAAATCAGTTATACTTGCGGCAGGCAAGGGAACAAGAATGAAGTCAGATAAGCCAAAGGTAGTTCATCAGGTGATGGGGAAACCGATGGTATATTATTCTATAGAAGCGGCGCGCCAGGCGGGTGCAGACGAGGTGTGTGTGATCGTTGGATACAAGGCAGACGAGGTGAAGTCAGCCATAGCTGCCAGTGTCAACGATGTGAAGGTTGACTATGCGCTTCAGGAGGAGCAGCTCGGAACAGGTCATGCGGTAAAGTGCGCTGCAGATTTTATTGGACGTGATGGGGATGTGATCATACTCTGTGGAGATACACCGCTTGTGACAGGGGATACACTCAGAAAAGCACTTGATTTCCACAAGGAGAGCGGGAATGGTGTAACTGTAATATCGGCGATGCTTGATGATCCATTTGGATATGGAAGGATCATAAGGGACGGTGACAGCCTGGCAAAGATCGTGGAGCAGAAGGATGCTGACGAAGCGGAGCAGGCTGTGAAGGAAGTTAACTCGGGCATGTATATATTTGACTGCGCAGCACTTCAGGACGCACTGTCACAGATATCAAATGACAACGCCCAGGGAGAGTATTATCTTCCGGATGCGATAGAGATAATAAAGAAAATGGGGCTTCCGGCTTCCGCTGTTCCGATGGACGATGCTGACCAGATAAGAGGAGTCAACACCCTGGAGCAGCTTGCAGATGCTGAGAAGATCATGGAGAACAGATAACAATAGAACGATCCACCTGGGTGGAGGAAAATGGAGAGACCAAATGAAGATCATAGTTGGACTTGGCAATCCCGGTGCGAAATATGCCGGAACAAGACACAATGTAGGATTTGCGGTTCTGGATGAGCTGGCAGAGAGACATAATATAAGGATAGACACTGCAAAGCATAAGGCACTTATAGGAAAGGGTATAATAGACGGAGAGAAGGTCATACTCGCCATGCCTCAGACATTTATGAATCTCAGCGGAGAGAGCGTAAGGGCGATAATGGACTTCTACAAATGTACGGTTGAAGATCTGATAGTCGTGTACGATGACATAGATCTTGACGTCGGCAAGCTCAGGATCAGACAGAAGGGAAGCGCCGGCGGTCATAACGGTATGAAGAATATCATACAGCACGTTGGCAGCCAGGAATTTGTCAGGATCAGAGTGGGTGTTGGCAAAAAGCCGGATCACATGGATCTGGCTGATTATGTGTTGTCGAGATTTGGAAAGGAAGATCTGGCGAATATAAGAGAGAGCTGTGGTAATGCCTGCGATGCGGTGGAGACCATACTGGCGGATGGCACAGTTGCAGCTATGAATAAGTTTAATTGAGAGTGATGAAGAATGATACGTGTACTTGGTGAGCCATTTGAAAAACTGAATATATATACAGAGTTGAAGGAGTGGCTTGCATCCGGAGATGGATTTGTCAATGTGACAGGTACGACGGGCGAGGGCACGGACAGAGTATTCATGATGCAGGGCTTCGGTGATGACGCATCGGTGCGCCTGATACTGACATATAACGACAGGCGTGCGGAGGAGCTGTACAGCGATATGAAGTTCTACGGAAGGGATGTATATATGTATCCTGCAAAGGATATTCTGTTCTTCAGTGCAGATGTCCACGGCAATGCCATAACCAGACGGCGCATGGAGGTCCTTCGGCGTCTGGCAACGGGAGAACCATGTACGATCATAGCCACGGTAGATGCAATGTATGACAAGATACCTGCACTGTCCTATATGAAAAAATACGTGATAAATATCCATGCGGCACAGTCTCTTGATCTGGATGAGCTCAAGGGCAAGCTGGTGGACCTTGGTTATGAAAAAACTGACAGTGTGGAGGAGCCGGGACAATTTGCCATACGAGGCGGTATCGTGGACATATTTCCGCTGACTGAGGAATGTCCATACAGAATAGACATGTGGGACGATGAAGTCGATACCATCAAGACATTTGATGCGGAGAGTCAGAGATCCATAGAGAATGTGGATGAACTTGTAATTTATCCCGCGGGAGAGATGGTGCTTTCAAAGGAGAGGATCGACAGAGGTATACACAGGCTGGAGGCAGAGCTGAAGCCGTATGCGAAGAAGCTTAAGGATTCATTTCAGACGGAGGCGTATGCCAGGATAAAGGGCGAGATAGCCACGCTGAAGGAACAGCTCACGGAGTTCAGTGCGATATACGGAGTGGACAGCTATGTTGATTATTTCTACAGTGACACGGTGTCTCTGGTGGACTGCCTGCCGGAGGATGCGTACATTTTCATAGATGAGACGAAGAAGGTCACGGAGAAGGCGGATGGCAGTGAGAAGAGTTTTCTTAGCAGCCTGACGCACAGGCTGGAGGGGGGATATATCCTCCCGGGGCAGATGAAGGTTCTGTTCACTTATGATGATGTCCTGGAAAAATGCAGACGCTACAAGGTTGTGGGCTTTGACTCATTTGTGGGTGAGGATGACCGTGTAAAGTATGCTCACCGCGTGGAGATCGAGAGCAGGGAGGTTCACAGCTACAGGAACAATTTTGATGCGCTGGTTACTGATATCAAGAAATGGAAGAAGGACAAATACAGCGTCCTGTTCGTATCGCCATCATCGGTCGGTGCGAAGAGAATGGTCGATAACCTCATGGACAATGACGTCATATGTCATTACCTGAACGACCCGGACAAAGCTCTGGCTGCCAGAGAGATGGCGGTCATGCCGGGAAGGCTCAGAGCCGGTTTTATGATCCCGGAGATGAAGCTCATCGTGGTCAGTGAGGGAGATGTGTTCTCCAGCAAGACATCACATTCGCAGGCTTCGAGGAAGAAGCTGCCGCGTGCCGGGGAGATAGTAAAGTCATTCTCGGATGTGAGCGTGGGCGATTATGTGGTCCATGAGAAGTACGGAATAGGTATCTATCGTGGGCTTGAGAAGATAGAGGTCGACGGCGCCTTGAAGGACTATCTGGTTATCGAGTATGCTGAGGGCGGCAAATTATATGTCCTGGCTTCCGAGACGGACAGGATCCAGAAGTACAGGAGCAAGGAGAGCCGAGCCCCGAAGATCAACAGACTCGGTGGCAGTGAGTGGCAGAAGGTAAGAAACAAGGTTAAGGGCCATGTCAGCGAGGTGGCTCAGCATCTTGTAAAGCTGTACTCAGAGAGACAGGCGAGGGAAGGCTTTGCCTATTCTCCTGATTCCGAGTGGCAGAAGGAGTTCGAGGAGACATTTCCTTATACTGAGACTGACGATCAGTTAAAGGCCATAGAGGATGTCAAGGCGGACATGGAGAGCCATAAGATCATGGACAGACTGGTGTGCGGAGACGTTGGATTTGGCAAGACTGAGGTGGCGATCCGTGCTGCGTTCAAGGCTGTCGGTGACAGCAAACAGGTTGCGTATCTTGTGCCGACCACGATCCTTGCCGAGCAGCATTATGAGACGTTCACAGAGCGAATGAAGGATTATCCAGTGACGGTGAGACTGTTGTGTAGATTCTGTACCCAGAAGGAGATAAAATCTACACTCAGAGAGCTGAAAGAGGGCAAGGTGGACATAGTCATAGGAACCCACAGGCTGCTCTCAAAGGATGTGGAGTTCAAGAATCTGGGACTTCTCATAATAGATGAGGAACAGAGATTCGGTGTAAATCACAAAGAGAAGATAAAAGAGATGAAGACCAATGTGGATGTTCTGACACTGACGGCGACGCCTATCCCGAGAACACTCCATATGAGTCTTGTTGGAATCAGAGACATGAGCCTGCTTGAGGAACCTCCGGTGGACAGGAGACCGATACAGACCTATGTCATGGAATATGACAGGGAGCTTGCCAGGGAGGCGATTGCCAGAGAGCTTGCAAGGCATGGTCAGGTATACTATGTGTACAACAGGGTCGAAGGCATAGAGAGATTTGCGGATGATGTGAGAAGCCTCGTGCCATATGCAAATGTAGAGTTTGCCCATGGACAGATGGATGGCCGCACGCTGGAGGACATCATGTACCGGTTCAACAAAAAGGAGATAGACGTGCTTGTGTGCACGACCATCATAGAGACCGGACTTGATATACCGAATGCAAATACCATAATCATACACGACGCTAACCTGTTTGGTCTGGCACAGCTCTACCAGTTACGCGGAAGAGTTGGTCGCTCGGACAGAAGTGCATTTGCATTTATGTTCTACAGGCGCAACAAGATGATATCCGAGGTCGCTGAGAAGAGACTTAGAGCGATAAAAGAATATACGGATCTCGGCTCGGGAGTCAAGGTGTCCAAGGCGGATCTCAACATCAGAGGTGCGGGAAGCGTCCTGGGCGAGAGTCAGTCGGGCAACTATGAGGTCGTGGGCTATGACCTTTACTGCAAGATGCTTAATGATGCGGTCAGGGAGCTCCGCGGCGAGAAGGTTTTCCATGAATACGAGACGGAGATAGACCTTCCGGTGGATTCGTTCATCCCTGAGACGTACGTCAAAAACGACTTTGTCAAGCTGGAGCTTTGTAAGAGAATATCCCTCATCAAGAATGAGGATGAGTACAATGACATAGTGGATGAGCTCATTGACAGATTTGGCGACATCCCTGACGAGACAATGAATCTTCTTGATGTGGCACTGTTAAGGGCAAATGCAAATATCTGCTTCATAACCCGTATATGGTACAAGGACGGAGACCTGAGATTTGTCATGTACAACAGGGCTGACATAAATGTAGATGGGATAGATGAGCTCGTTAAGAGTTATTCAGGCAGGATGAAATTTGTCATGGGGGCAAAGCCTGAGTTTATATTGAAGCTTGGACGGGAGGAGAAAAATGATCTTCTCAGAAAGGCGGAATTTGTCGTGGCGGATATGTCCCAGATGTTGATAATGACCCACAGTGAAGAAGACAGTGTGGATAACAAAGCATAGATAATGAGTTAGAAATATACAGACAGGAGAATACAAAGATAAGGAGGTGCGGTTAAGTTGAAGAGATGGTTGTGTGTGCTGCTGGCGCTCATATGTGCATTTGCCGTGACTGGATGTGGCAGTGATGCCACTGAGGAGACTGGCAAGGAGGTAGTTCTCAGATACAACGGGCAGAACATAGAGATAGACGAGGTGTATATTTATGCCCAGACTGTGAAGGAGGAGTACGAATCAAAGTATGGCAGTGACGTGTGGAAACAGAGCATAGTGACTGATGATGGTCTGGAGATGGATGCCGTGGATGCAGCAAGGCGTCAGGCGATATCAAAGCTCATAAAGACCAAGACTCTTATAACCAAATCCGGGGAGTACGGCATAAGCCTGACTGCAAGCGAGCAGAAGGATCAGGATACGGCGGCGCAAGAGTTCTATGACAAATTGGCTGATGCCCAGATCGCAGAGGTTGGACTTGAACTCGATACGGTGAAGAGAGTTTTGCGTGAGAGCGCACTGGCAGACAAGATATATGATTATGTGATGAAGCAGAGCTCCACGGAGATATCCGATGAGCAGGCCAGGATGAGTACATTTTATGACATGTTCTTTGAGTGCTACTCGGAGGACGATTATGGAAATATCACCCTGTACTCACAGGACAAGATAGATGAGCAGAAGAAAAAGGCGGATGAGGCATATGAATCCATAGAGGAAGCCTCGGATGGCACAGATATGGATATATCATTCCTTGGAAGCGCAAAGGAGCTTAAGTATGCGGGAACACATACGATGAGCAGGGATGATATATTGAGCACCTATGGCCAGGATACGCTGGACATACTGTACAGCATGTCGGATGGCGAGATATCCACGGTGGTGGAGACTGAGTATGGTTACCATATATTCCAGATGATAAGCATTACGGATGAGAAGGCCACGGCCGAGAACAAGAAGAAGCTCACGGATGCCGCTGATGCGGAATACTATGACAACCTTATGAAGGACTGGATAGATGAGCTGGACAACGGATATTCATACAGTAAGAGTGTGGATATGGATGTGTACAACAAGATAAAATTTGACGAATAAGAGGAGAAGAAAGATGGCAACAGTATACGATATCAATATTAAGAAGCTGGATGAAAAGGCAGTCATACCGACATACGGTTCAGATTACGCAGCGGGGGCGGATTTGTATGCGTGTCTTGATGAGGCGATTACTATAGAGCCGGGACAGACGGTGATGGTTCACACGGGTATAGCCATGGAGATACCTGAGGGATTTGCAGGACTTGTGTATGCGAGAAGCGGTCTGGCATCCAAGAAGGGGCTTGCACCGGCCAATAAGGTTGGAGTTGTGGATGCGGATTACAGAGGGGAAATCATGGTTGCACTCCACAATCACGGAACCCAGGCACAGACGGTTGAGCCTGAGGAGAGAATAGCACAGCTTGTGATCGCTCCTTATATCGTTGGAGCATTCCATCAGGTGGACGAGCTCAGCGATACAGTCAGAGGAGCCGGCGGATTCGGTTCAACAGGAAAGTAACAAAAAAGCGGCCGTGCATCATCATTTTAATGGTGTGCCAGACCGCTTTTCTTTTATTTAAAATACTTTCCGCTTTCATTCCACAGGACTGTGGTGCCTGTCTTCAAGGACTTTGGTACATCTATGATACGCTGGTTCCTTGAGCCCTTGAATCTCAGTGACAGATCCTTCTGTTCGTCTATGAATTCTCCGTCCACAAGGACGTCAATGTAGGAGAGAAGTTCTTTTGTATACTCCCATTCATTACACATGCGGTCTAAGAGATCGGTTTCAAATGTATAACCGGTGTAGCACCAGATGGTCTTGTCAGGGTAGGTCTCCTTGAACTTTCTTGCCAGAGGAAGAAGCCCCTGCTGGTTCACATATTCCATAGGTTCTCCGCCGAGCAGGGAGAGACCTGCTATATAGTCCTCCTTGCAACTATCTATTATGTGGTTGATCTCCACATCCGTGAACGGCTTGCCGTAGCCGAAATCCCATGTGTCAGGGTTGAAACAGTTCTTGCAGTGGTGTGTGCAGCCGGATACAAATACAGACACTCTGACGCCGGTTCCGTTTGCCACATCAAATAGTTTGATATCTGCGTAATTCATAATGTGATCCCTTCTAAATTTATCTTAAAACAAAAGTATGGCCTGCGTTGCCCTCTACGACATGCAGACCATACAATTGAAATTATTAATGCATATTGTTATTTTATATCAGTTGCCTGAATATATCAAGTGTTTTTCTATAAAAGACTATAGATGAAGCACTCTTGCCTTTATCTCTTTGGTCTTGCCCACGTTCCAGAAGTTCTCGCCAAGATAACCGCAGGTTCTTCTGGTAACATTCATCTTGTTGTGATCCTTGTTGCCACACTGCGGACATTCCCATTCGCCGTCATCGTTGATGAGGATCTCACCATCGTATCCACATACATGACAGTAGTCAGACTTGGTGTTGAACTCAGCATATTGTATGTTGTCGTATATATATCTTACGACCTCTGCCAGAGCATCCAGGTTGTTGCGCATGTTTGGTATCTCAACATATGAGATGGCACCACCTGATGATATGGTCTGGAACTGGCTCTCAAATCTGAACTTGCTGAATGCATCGATCTTCTCACGGACATCAACGTGGTAAGAGTTGGTGTAGTAGCCCTTGTCTGTGACATCCTTTATGGTTCCGAAACGCTCTTTGTCGATACGTGCAAATCTGTAGCAAAGGCTCTCGGCCGGAGTTCCGTAGAGTCCGAAGCCAAGTCCCGTATCTGCCTTCCATTTGTCGCAGGCTGCGCGGAGCTTGTGCATAAGCTTCAGTGCAAATTCCTCGCCCACAGGATCTGTGTGGCTCACACCACGCATGAGCTTGGTGGTCTCATATACACCGATGTATCCCAGTGATATGGTTGAGTAACCGTTGTGGAGCAGTGGATCGATGACCTCGCCCTTCTTAAGTCTGGCGATGGCACCGTACTGCCAGTGGACTGGGCTGACGTCAGAGGTTACACCCTCGAGGGCTCTGTGGCGGCACATGAGTGCGTCGTAGCAGAGCTGCAGTCTTTCATCCAGAAGACTCCAGAACTTGTCATCGTCTCCCTTTGCAAGTATAGCTATCTGTGGAAGATTAAGACTGACAACTCCCTGGTTGAAACGGCCTTCCCATTTATATTCTCCGTTCTCATCCTTCCATGGGGAGAGGAATGAACGGCATCCCATGCATGAGAATACATTTCCCTCGTAGTTCTCACGCATCTTCTTGGCTGATATGTAATCAGGGTACATTCTCTTGGCAGAACACTTGATGGCGAGCTCTGTGATATAGTCGTACTCACCGCCCTTGAGGCAGTTGTGCTCGTCAAGGACATATATGAGCTTAGGGAATGCAGGTGTAACATACACGCCTGCCTCGTTCTTGATTCCCTCAAGTCTCTGTCTGAGGATCTCCTCGATGATCATGGCGTTCTCCTTGATGTACTCGTCGTCCTCTCTGAGGTTGAGGAAGAGAGTGACAAATGGAGACTGGCCGTTGGTGGTCATCAGAGTATTTATCTGATACTGGATAGTCTGAACTCCTGACTTCAGCTCGTCCTTGAGTCTCTCGGTGATGAGCTTCTCAAGTGTGTCAGGGTCTATCTTGTCGCCGAACTCTTCGGTGTATCTCTTTTTATATTTGTTGTAGCTCTTTCTGAGGTACTTTCCAAGGTGACGGACATCGACTGACTGGCCGCCGTACTGGCTGGATGCGACAGATGCGATGATCTGAGTCACGATGGTACATGCCACCTGGAAGCTCTTCGGGCTCTCTATGAGCTTGCCGTTCATGACTGTGCCGTTGTCAAGCATATCCCCAATGTTGATAAGGCAGCAGTTGAATATAGGCTGGAGGAAATAATCTGCGTCGTGGAAGTGGATGGCGCCCTCCTCATGAGCCTTGGAGATCTTCTCAGGGAGGAGCATTCTCTTGGTAAGATCCTTTGATACCTCTCCTGCGATAAGATCACGCTGTGTGGATGCGACGGTGGCATTCTTGTTGGAATTCTCCTCCATGACATCCTTATTCCTGTTCTGGATAAGACTGAGGATAGAATCATCAGTCGTATTTGCCTTTCTGATGAGCTCGCGGCTGTATCTGTATATAATGTAGGTCTTGGCAAGGACAAACTTGCCGTCGGCCATAAGCCCCTGCTCGATGATATCCTGGATATCTTCAACGAGCATTCTCTTTCGGTTCTTGGCTTCGATGCTTCCGACGATCTCCTCGATCTTCTCGTCAGAGATCTTCTCACAAGGCTCAACCTCCGAGTTAGCCTTCTGGATAGCCAATATGATCTTGCTTCGGTCGTAAGAAACAGCACGACCGTCTCTCTTGATAACTTGCATTTCCCATTCTCCCTGTGTGTGATGTGAATGGGCGTTAAAAAAAGTACGCCCCCTAAATATTGTATACTACCATACAGGAGACATCAATATATGGTATGCCGACTGAAAAAGCCGCAAAAAAATTAGCGACAAATAAGGTGCCTCGTCGCAAATCTCACACTGATGTCTCAACATGGTCGATTATATCATTCCCAATTTTGTTTGTCTACAGGTTATTTGCAAAAAGTACAAAATATAGAAAAATAAAAAATATGTAGACACAACATATTGTGGATTTGCCTTTGAATAATGTGGGACAGATAAAATACATCACAAAAACAGATGTAAAACTGCCTGTTATAGGAATGTGAAATCATTTGTGAGAATTCTATGAATTATTTCAAATTGCTTTATTTTTACAGGAAAATATGGTATAAGTTTACTCGTTGAAGTTTATCATGAAGATGGTTACACTTCTAATAAAAAGTAAAAGAGGTATGATTATGCGAAAATTTAATAAGGGATGTGCAGTTGTTCTTGCACTCGCTCTGTCCATGTCATTTATGACAGGCTGTGGCGACAGTAATGGTACGAGTGGAAAGCTGGATAATACAGCGAGTAAGGCAACATCTTCTGATGCTACAGAGAGTGCTGACAATTCATCAGAAGAATTTGCTTCTATAGAGGATATGGTGGATCAGTATGCGGCAGATGTCACACTCGGTGAATACAAGGGCATGGAGTATGAGGAGAAGGGCACTGATGTCACGGATGATGAGGTTCAGGCCAAGGTTGATTCATTTGTGAACGGACTTGCTACATTTGATAAGGACACAACCAGCGAGGCGAAGAACGGAGATACAGTAAATATTGACTTTGTCGGAACTGTAGATGGTGAGGAGTTCGATGGAGGCAATACCAATGGCAGCGGATATGATCTCGTCCTTGGTTCTGGTTCATTCATAGATAACTTTGAGGATCAGATAGTTGGACATAAGCCGGGAGAGACATTTACCGTGAATGTAACCTTTCCTGAGAATTATGGCAAGGATGAGTTAAATGGCAAGGCGGCCAAGTTCGAGACGACACTTAACTATATAAAGATAGATAAACCGGCTACATACAATGATGAGCTGGTTGCAAACAATACTTCATATAAGACAACTGCTGAGTATGAGGCATCTGTACGTGAGCAGCTCAAGCAGGACAAGGAGGATTCAGCTCTTGCAAGTGCTCAGAATGAGGTCATGGTTGCCGTTATAAACAACAGTACAATAGAGAACATATCAGCAGATGATGTTCAGGCGAATGCTGACAAGATCATAACATCCATAAAGACTCAGGCAGAGACAAACGGAATAGAGTATGACACATATATCTACTATTACTATGGATATGATGACAGCGCTGCATTTGAACAGTATGTACAGCAGGTTTGTGAGGAATCACAGAAGGAGAGAATGGTCGTATGTGCCATTGCCAAGAAGGAGAATATCAGTGTCACAGATGACGAGGCTGATAAGTATATAGCTGATTATGCAACGAAGAACAGTGTTGATGAGTCTACGCTCAGACAGAATCTTACAGACGTTGAGATAAAGTATAACGCTCTGGCAGAGAAGGTCATGAACTTCCTTATGGACAATGCAAAGGCGACAACTGGAGCAACAACTGAGGCTGCAGAGACCACAGAGTCAACAGAGGCGGCTGACGCAGAGCAGGCTGAAGAGTAAGTAAAGGGGTACGGAGAAAGATATGAGAGCAAAGAAGATATTTGCAGCAGGAATGGTGGCAGTCATGTGCGCAGGCCTGATGACAGGCTGTGGCAGCAATGACACAAAGAGCCAGTTTAAGAAGTTTTCAAAGTGTGCGACCATAGACAAGGCGGCATACACTGATATCGAATATGTTCCGGCATCGAGAGAGGTGTCCGAGGACGATGTAAACAGTGCGATAAGCAGTTTTTGCAGTGACAATTCTGAGACTACAGAGGATAAGACCAGCACAGTGGCAGATGGCGACAAGATCAATGTGGACTATGTTGAGACTGTCTCAGGAACAGAGAAGGACAGCAAGACAGATTACACACTGACCATGGGAAATAACACTCTTGGTGATGGCAGTGACGATCAGCTCATAGGAAGTAAGCCGGGTGATGTCAAGACGATCACAGTGACATATCCTGATGATTACAGCGACACAACAGTTGCCGGACTTACAGCAGAGTACAAGGTTACGATCAATTATATATCAGTTACCACGGTGCCTGAGTACACAGACGCACTGGTCAAGAAGGCTACTGATGGTGAGTACACAACAACCGATGACTACACAGCACATCTGAAGGAAGATGTTCAGAAGGACAAGGACGATTCCGCGGACGAGACAGACAGAACTTCTGTTCTCAAGGCTGTTGAGGAGAAGGTTACATTTGACAAGTATCCTGAGGATGAGGTAGCTTCCTACGTTCAGTCCATGGTGTCAAATGTGAGAAGTGCCGCAGACAACTACGGAATCGACTTCGAGGCATATATGAAGTATTTCTATGGATATGAGGACGAGGCATCATTCCTTGAGTACCTTCACACCACAGTTGAGAACGTCATGAAGGAGAAGATCGTTGTGTCATGCATAGCAATGGACAATGACCTCATCGCCGATAACGCAGACATAAAGGCGTACAGACAGAAGGTTATGGACAAGAACAATCTGGAGAATGACTCAGACGTGGACAAGTATTACTCAGAGTCAGACCTGATGTTCTATGCCACAGAGGAGAACGTGCTTGACTATCTCATGAACAGATCAGTTCAGGTGGAGGCAACTGCAACAGATGCATCTGAGGCAGCCACAGAGGAGTAAGCTGCACGCGATATATTTGAATATGGATAAGCTGATAGAGACCGAGGTTTTATGCCCGGTCTCTATTGTCGTCTATAGACAAATGAATCTGTGGTTTATCCACATTGACTAAGGGGCTCCGGGAATTTAAAATAAAAGAGAACATGTCTTTATTTTAAAGATAGAAAAGGAAAGGGGATATTATGAGAAAGAACATTGCGAGAAAATGTCTGTGCATTGCTCTGGCTTCAGCCATGATGCTCGGTGAGGCGGGCACGGCTATGGCAGCCAGTGTGGAAAATGCGGCAGACGGAAGAACTGCTGCCACAGTGGCGGCGGAGGAACAGGCTGATGTGGCGGCAGCCAATGTCAGCATATGGTATGCGGGAGCTTATAAGAACTCAAGGACCATAACGATCAATGCAAGCGGCCGGGCTTACAGAGTTGAGGTCTGGGTCAATGGAGTAAAGTGCGGGGAACAGTACAACGGAGAGGACCAGCAGTCCTTTAGTATTAACTGTGAGATCCCGGCGTTGCTTGATTCCACCTACAACGCAGAGGTTAGAGCCTACGATTCAAATGGAGAGGTGACTGTACAGAAGGTTTCACCGGTCAAAACTGACAAGGTGAGCTTTGATGGTGATCCTAGTGTTAGTGTAGGATATACAGTCGGAAGCACTGGCTATGCAAAACCAGGCTATGTGTCTGTCAGCGTATATCTTGATAGCAGGCATTCAGATGAGGTCAAGTATGAGGTTCAGAGAGCGACCAAGTCAGGTGGGCCATTTACCACGATTGCAACGGGAAGTGAATCTTACACGTCAAGACTTGCATATCTTGACAGCACTGCGAAGACCGGAACTACATATTATTACAGATTCAGGATCGTGAGCGGTTCAGATCAGTATGTGAAGACGAGCAAGGTCATAGCTACAAGTAAGACAGCTTCAGTAAAGGTGGGCATTCCAGAGGTGGATCAGCTCTATGCTTCAAGCATGAATGTATCAGAAAAGATAAGTAAGCCGGGAGTATTCCTGTGGATGACCAGCAATTTTGCAAATCAGTACGATGTGTACCGCTCAACAAACAAGAGCAAGGGCTACAGAAAGATAAAGACTATATATTCTGCTGATTTCACGGACACAGCGGTCAAGAGTGGAACGGTATACTACTACAAGGTAGTGCCAAAGTATTACGACTCACAGACACGAAAGATAACAACAGGAAAGACATCTGGTGTTGTCGGCGTAAAGTTTATCATGAATGCAGCAGGTGCACCTAGCCTTATACAGACAGGCAACAGATCACTGAAGTGTACATGGGCTGCGGACAATACCGCAGACGTATCATACGAGGTATGGGCAAAGAGAACCGATATAACCGGTGATGCATACAAGCGTATGGTGGTCACCAAGAAAAACTCATGCACCCTTACAAAGCTTGATCCGAACGGAACATACAAGGTGATGATAAGGACAGTCAAGAAATCAGGAGCTGCCGTGAGATATGAGACGACAGATACATCTGAGAGGACCATGGGTTACACCAAGAGAGTCCAGGATCTGACTGCGGGAGCTGTATCTTCATCACTGAACGGCAGGAAGGATGTCCTGTCTGTAAGATATTCTCTCACATGGTACAGAGACTGGGGCGCATCAGGATATGTTATATCAGGCCTCAACAGCAGTACAGGCAAGATAGAGACCATCAAGAAGATAAAATCGGGAAAAAAGACATCATATACATTTACAAACACAAGTGCCAAGGGCAAGGAGCGCAAATACTCTCAGATATATGTGAGACCATATAAGGGAAAGGCAAGAGGCGAGGATAACACTCTGTGGAATTCAGAGATGCCAAGTGCAAAGCGTGTTAAGGCTGTAAAGAAGAGCACAACATCGACCAAGATAACATGGTCTGCTGTAAGCGGGGCAAAGGAATACTATGTATACAGAACTACAGAGCTCGGTGTACGCCAGTACATAGGATCGACAAAGGCAACTAACTTCACGGATGTGAACGTGACAGACGGAATGAAGTATACATACTCTGTTGTTGTAGGCACAGACTTTGGATTCAGCAGCGGATATGATTTGTATAGCAGTGACTATACACATAAGCTTGCATCACCGGCCATAACAAAGGTTGTAAACGGTTCCAAGGGTACAGCGACTGTAACATGGAAGAAGGTTACAAATGCAACCAGATACTATGTATATCGTTCAACCAGCAAGAATGGAACATACAAGCTGGTCGGCAAGACTGGAGCTACAAAGCTTTCATACATGAACAAGAAGCTCAAGAAGGGAACGACCTATTACTACAAGGTTGTGGCTTCAACAGTTAATGATGGAGGAAAGACAGTCAAGTCAGTTGCATCACATGCAAAGGGAATAAAGATCCGCAAATAGATGAAAAGGGGTAAACTATGAAGAATAGATTGATAAAGAAAGCTTTATGCGTGGCGCTTGCTTCAACCATGGTGTTTGGTGATGCATTGCCAGCAATGGCAGCAGACGGCAGTGCAGATGTACAGTCCGCTCAGGCTGAGGTGGCGTTTGCTGAAGAAGCATCCATAACATATTTTAGTGTAGGAGGTCAGGATACCGTAAGTAGCGGTTCTGTACATATAAGCGCTCTGGGATATGGAACAGAGGCTGTTCTCTATGTAAATGGAGCATGGTATGACTCGTGGACAGACAGTGACTATGACGGAAGCTGGCATGTGGATACGGAATTCAGAGGAGTTGCCGGTGCGACATATCAGTTTAAGCTGGTAGTCAGTGATGACAATGGACAGACGGTGTCGCAGGAGTCGGGAAAGATATATTTTGAAGCACCTAAGTTCAGCCGCAGCAGGAAGCCTTCAGAATACGTATCATATTCTACGGGAGATACCGGATATAGAGAATTAGGTGGAGTATCTGTGTCGTTCCCATTTGACAGCTACGTACAGAATGATATCTGGTATGAGGTGTACAGATCCACAAAGCCATCAGGAGGCTTTACGAGGATTTTGTCAGGCGTCGGTTACATGTATGGAGCTTCTGAAGTGAGGTATTATGATGATAATGTAAAAGTAGGAAATACCTATTACTATATGGCGAAGATAGTAACCGGAACTGACTCATACAATAAGACATCCAGGGTTGTAGAGACATCAGCCGTTGCAAAGGTGGACTGCAGGCTTGGAACAGCGGAGCTTTCAGTCGATAGAGGCGCAAAGGGTGCTGATATAACGGTAAGCGATTACGGCGCTGCCAACCAGTTCGATCTGTACCGTTCAACTTCAAAGACAAAGGGCTTTAAGAAGATAAAGACGATATACACACCGGAGTATACAGATACAACAGTTAAGGCTGGAAAGACATACTACTACAAGGTAGTTCCAAAGTATTATGATGCCTCTACCAGAGCGGTTTCAAAGGGAACTGCAAGTGAGGTCCGCGGCGTAAAGATACTCATGGGTACCACAGAGCTCACAGCGGTTCAGAACACAAAGAGCTCAGTAAAGCTCACATGGGATAAGGCAGCCGGAGCAAATATGTATGAAGTCTGGTATATGAGATCCGATATATCGGGAGACAGATATAAGAGAGCTGTTGCGACAAAGAGAACATCATGCACCATCAAGGGACTTGCATCTGGCGCTGAGTATTCATTCAAGCTTAAGAGCCAGAGCGTTTCAGGTGGAAAGGTCATTTGTGAGAACGTGACATACAAATGGCTCCAGACCGGATACACAGAGAGCGTGAGAGAGCTCGAGGCTGTCTCATCCACGGTATCTGCAAGCAAAGACAAGAAAAACCTGACGATATACACCAATCTCAAGTGGAACAGAGTCTGGGGAGCTTCAGGCTACAAGATATTTGCGAGAAATAACTACACAAATAAGCTTGAGCAGGTTGCAGTGATCAAATCTGCAGCCAGAAATACATACAAGTTCAAGAATACAGGAAGCAGCAGTAAGGGTATTAAGTATTACTCTGCATACGTAGTGCCATACAAGGGTAAGAAGCAGGGCGAGATGACATCCGTCAGCGTCAACTATATCCCTCTTGCTAAGAATGTAAAGGCTGTGAGAAAGTCCACATCCGAGGTCAGAGTTACATGGTCAGCGGTGCCTGGTGCAGATTCTTACACAGTATACAGAATGAACCCTGTTCTCGGCACAACCCAGTGGCTGGGACAGACAACGTCAACAAACTTCAGTGACCGCAAGCTCACGACCAAGCTTGAGTATACATATTTTATACAGCCATCGACAATTGTCAGCGGGGTTAACTGCAGCATTGACTATGAAGTTGCAAAGCAGTATAAGGCAGTGTATACACATGCTGTAGGTACACCAAAGATGTCAGGTGCATCTAACACCGGAGCCAAGAAGATCACAGTAAAGTGGAGTAGCGTTACAGGAGCGAAGAACTACGTAGTATATCGCGCAACAAAGAAGAATGGTAAGTACTCTAAGATCGGTACAACATCATCATGCAGCTTTACAGACAAGAAGGCTGCAAAGGGCAAGACATACTATTACAAGGTCGCTGCAGTGGCAGTTAACGACGGTGGATGTGCTGCTCAGTCAGCATACTCCAAGACCGCCAGTGCCAAGAGCAAAAAGTAATGGCATATGTTAGGTAATAACAAGCAGTAGATATATTTGCGGGAAAACATATATACATGCATGGAAATGTGGTATATATGTTTTTCCTTTTTTATGGGAAAATGCTTGCGGAAATGCAAAAAAAGTGGTTGACATACCAAGGCAAACAGTATATTATATTAACGTTCGTTGTGAACATGCGGAAGTGGCGGAATTGGCAGACGCGCAGGCTTCAGGTGCCTGTGGTAGCAATACCGTGTGGGTTCAAGTCCCATCTTCCGCATTTTTTTATACCATAGTATGCGGAAATGCTGAGCTGTGGAGTCAATAATTTATGATATTTAGGAGGTATGTGCGGCAATGGCAGAGAAGAAGAATGTGGTTACTTATTCAGGTCTCAAGAAGATAGAGGAAGAGCTTCAGAATCTGAAGGTTAATAAACGTAGAGAGATCGCAGCTAAGATCAAAGAGGCCAGAGAGCAGGGAGATCTGTCAGAGAATGCAGAGTACGATGCAGCCAAGGACGAGCAGAGAGACATCGAGGCAAGAATCGAGCAGCTCGAGGCCATGCTCAAGAATATAGAAGTAGTCGACGAAGATGAGGTCGATACAGGAGTTGTGGGTATCGGATGTAAGGTAGTTGTATATGACTACGAGTTCGATGAGAAGATCGAGTACGATATCGTTGGTTCATCACAGGCGGATATCATGAACAACAAGATCTCAGATGAGTCACCTGTTGGAATGGCACTCAAGGGTGCAAAGGTTGGCGAAGAGGTTCTGGTGGAGGCACCGGACGGAGAGTTTAAGTACAGGGTACTTGATATTAAGAGACAGGAGCTGTAAGAGAAGATGGCAGAGCAGAATAACAAGGGAAAAGATCAGGATCTTAATAAGCTGCAGATGGTGCGCCGCGAGAAGCTGGCAGACCTTCAGGCGGCAGGCAAGGATCCATTTGTCATAACAAAGTATGATGTGCAGCAGCACAGCGCAGATGTGAAGGAGATGTACACAGCACATGAGGCAGAGCTTCTGGCTGGTAGACAGACACCTTCAGTTGAGGACCTTGAAGAGGCAGAGAAGAGAGAAGTTTTAAACAACGATTACAATGAGAGAAGAGCCATCATGGATGCTTCACCTATCAATGTGAGCATCGCAGGACGTATGATGTTCAAGCGTGTCATGGGTAAGGCTTCTTTCTGTAACATTCAGGATCTTAAGGGCAACATTCAGGTGTATGTTGCAAGAGATCAGATCGGTGAGGAGTCATACGCTGACTTCAAGAAGTCAGATATCGGTGATATATATGGAGTTAAGGGATATGCATTCAGAACAAAGACTGGTGAGATATCCATACATGCAGAGGAGATCACACTTCTCTCTAAGTCACTCCAGATCCTTCCTGAGAAGTTCCACGGACTGACAGATACAGATATGAGATATCGTCAGAGATATGTGGATCTCATCATGAACCAGGACAGCAAGGAAGTATTTATCAAGAGATCACAGATATTAAAGGAGATCCGTAACTTCCTGGCAGGACGTGACTTCATGGAGGTTGAGACACCTATGCTGGTCAGCAATGCCGGTGGTGCCGCAGCCAGACCATTTGAGACACATTACAATGCACTCAATGAGGATGTAAAGCTCCGTATATCACTTGAGCTCTACCTGAAGAGACTTATCGTCGGCGGTCTTGAGAGAGTATACGAGATCGGACGAGTATTCCGTAACGAGGGTGTTGACACACGTCACAACCCTGAGTTCACTCTGATGGAGCTGTACCAGGCATACACAGATTACTATGGTATGATGGAGCTCACAGAGTCCATGTTCCGTTACCTCGCAGAGAAGGTATGTGGAAGCACCAAGATCTCATACAACGGAATCGAGATCGACTTTGGCAAGCCATTTGAGCGTCTGACTATGGTTGACGCTATCAAGAAATATACAGGTGTTGATTTTGACCAGGTTGCTGATGACGCTGAGGCGAAGAAGATCGCTGACGAGCATCACGTAGAGTACGAGGAGCGCCACAAGAAGGGCGACATCGTGAACCTGTTCTTCGAGGAGTTCTGTGAGGAGAAGCTGATCCAGCCTACATTCATCATGGATCATCCGATCGAGATCTCACCACTTACGAAGAAGAAGCCTTCAGACCCTACAAAGGTTGAGCGTTTCGAGCTCTTCATCAACACATGGGAGATGTGTAACGCATACTCAGAGCTGAACGATCCTATCGATCAGCGTGAGAGATTTGCCGCTCAGGATGCGAATGCCGCAGCCGGAGATGACGAGGCTGAGCACACAGATGAGGATTTCCTCAATGCGCTTGAGATCGGTATGCCTCCAACAGGCGGTATCGGTTATGGTATAGACAGACTGGTTATGCTCCTTACAGATTCACAGGCGATCAGAGATGTTCTTCTGTTCCCGACTATGAAGAGTGAGGGTGGTTCAGATTCTGATTCAGTATCTGAGACAGCCGGTGACAACAACGGATTCTTCACACCAAACGAGAAGATCGATTTCTCCAAGGTAGATATAGAGCCACTTTTTGCTGATGAGGTTGATTTTGAGACATTTTCAAGATCAGACTTCAGAGCGGTAAAGGTTAAGGAATGTTCAGCAGTGCCAAAGAGCAAGAAGCTCCTTCAGTTCACACTGGATGACGGCACAGGCACAGACAGAACCATCCTCTCAGGAATCCATGCATTCTATGAGCCAGAGGAGTTAGTCGGCAAGACACTTATTGCAATAACAAACCTTCCACCTAGAAAGATGATGGGAATCGATTCATGCGGTATGCTTCTTTCAGCTATCCATGAGGAAGAGGGCGAGGAGAAGCTTCACCTTCTGATGGTTGATAACCATATTCCTGCAGGTGCGAAGCTGTACTAAAATAGGATATATCTAGTATATATGAAAAAGGACCCCAGATTAGAAGTACACACTTCAGATTTGGGGTTCTCTTTTGGTGTGAGAGACGGATCAAAATCCATGATCGCAGGCATGAACAAGTCCGGTAAGTATGGCGCTGAGCTCAAGTTTTCTGTTAAGTCCATGGACGTAATGAAGGTCATGGTGAAGAGCGATTCCAAGAGCTCCAACGATGCACTCACAGGACTTTATAACAGATATGGCATAAGAGACTATATGAAACGGCTGTATGAGAAGAGTAATCAAATATCAAATGTAATTGATATTCTGCGAACTGGAGGGTATAATATGCGGTATCTTTGGGGTAGATGCTTGCGGTATGTTGATGCAAGCATGTGTGTATTAAAAGCGAAATGACAGGGGTGAAGGGTAGATGAGAAGATTAAAGTATGTTTTACAGAGTGCGATCGCCTGCTTTGTCGTGGCCGGGGCCATGCTGGTGCTGTTCTGGGGAGCAGGAATATACAATATATATCAAGAGTCACATGGAAATATATCGGATCTGTCAGAGCTGTGGTCGTATATTTCGGAACAGGGATTGATGTTTCTGATCGGATTGCTGGCTTTTGTGTCGTTCCTAGTATCCGGATTTCAGGCGAAGAAGGCCAGCGAGGCGGATAGAGCTGCTAACGGTGGGAACGAGTATGATGGTGTAGGATATGGTGAGGCTGATTATTCTGGCACGATAAATGCTGGTGGCGGATATACATATGATTTAACGGACACATCTATAAAGTTAGATGAAGGTTCAGGTATGGAAAATGATAGGAATGTATATGGAAAAAACGATATGCCATATGCGGACATCTATGGGATGACTGGAGATGCACAATTAATCAATACATATTCATTGCAGTCAGGTGCCAGAAAGATAAGCTTTGACCTGCCTCAGAGGTATAGACTGATAGATGGCGATGACAGTGATCCGGCATTTGCGGGGTTTAATGAGGAGCTTAAGCCGGAACTTGTCTATTGTTCACTTCAGGAGGCTATCGATGATGAGACGGCTGAGGATTACGTGCTGGATGAGCTGGTGGAGGATGAAGCCTGCCCGGAGGAACTGCGGACAAGGGCATATCTGAAACATGAAGTGATAGAGGGAAGACTTTATTACTATTATATATTCAAGTATAAGAAGTCCAGAAAGCAGAGACAGAAGTTTGCGGCGGCATGTGACATAGGCGGCGGGCTGTTCTATACGATAGAGACAGAGTGGATATGGCGCAAGGAGGAATTGACGCTGGAAGCACTCATAGACTTTTTGAAGATACGGGTAGAGTGATTTATGACATCTACAGAACATGAGGTGATAATATGTGGACAATAAAGAGAATAGATGAGGCCGACTTCGGCTGTGAGGAGAGGCTTCCGGGGGAGCCGCTTATGGTGCTGGTGAGTCTGGAGTGTGACGATGGAAGGATGCTTCAGCTTGAGGTGGCTGACAACTGGCTGACCATGCAGGAGCTTGACGAGGGCGATGAGTGGCCGGATGATCCGGACGAACCGGATGAAGAAGATGCGAAAAGCGCAAAGCAGGTGCAGTGGATGGAGAGTTATCTGGATGCTCTGGAGGAGCTGGAATAAGAGTGAAAGTAATAAGAATATCGACAAAACCGCCATATCATAAGCGATATTGGCGGTTTTTGTGCGTCTGGAATTACTTTTTGCCATATACTTTAGGATAATATGTTGTTATAACGAAAAGAATGGTTGTAATGTTTGGATTGTTTGAAATGAAATATATGAATATATGCCTTGTGGCAGGAGTTATACTGGAACTTATAGCTCTTGTCGCAATACTTAATCTTTATATTAATATAAGGAGAAGGGAAAGAAGGCAGAGGAATAGAGAAGATGGAGCAGGACTTTATGATCGTGCGGTATGTGCCGGAACGGATGAGGCGCATATGCTGGTGCGGCGGGAGGACATAAGTGCGGTAAGCCAGCTTATGGATCAGAAGGTATACAGACAGTTCAGAAAGAAATATGAGGGCTGGGACAGACAGGAGAATCTGGAGTTTGATGCACGTGTTGCAGGCAGAGCTCAGAACCCTGTATATATTTGCCGATAAGCTATACAATGCGAGAAAATCTGTGGGATTTGTCAAGAGACTAAGGATCAGGTATGGCGTGTAAGCCGTGCCGGGAAAACAAATATTTATACATTTGTCAGCGACAGATATGTCCGTGGATGGACATGTCTGCCGCTGTTTTTTGTTTTACTTAAAGATATCTTAAAGATTCGCCTCATTGAAACTTAAAGGGATGGCGGCTATAATCAGCAGGTGTAGTGAGAAGCTGCAGTGCGGATTACGCTGATGGATTGAGGAAGTGTAACCATATTGTAATAACTCTTACATATAATTAAGTCTGTTGAATGTATATTAAGTTGAACTGGCAGAAAGGCTTGGCATATAATCTATTCGATTTTGGAAGAAAGAAAAAGGTGGTTAAACGAGGTGGTAAATATTGAAAAATATATTGGAATTTATAGAGAATTCGGCTTTAAAATATCCAGATAAGCTGGCAGTTGCAGATGAGGAAGGCGGACTCACATATGGTCAGATGGAGAGGCTTTCCAGACAGATCGGTGCATGGATATATGAGAAGACAGATGGCGTGAGGAATAAGCCTGTTGCCGTGTTGCTGGACAAAAAGCCTGGGAGTGTGGCTGCCTATATGGGAGTTGTCTACAGTGGCAATTTCTATGTGGTACTGGATGCGGAGATGCCGGCGTCCAGAGCCGAGTCGATACTCGGAACGCTGAATCCGGTTGCAGTCGTGACTGACATCGGGCATATGGAGAAGGCACTGGAGCTTTCCAGAAATGGCGTGGATGAAGATGGATGCCAGGGACAGGAAGGCGAGAACAAAGAGGTATTCAGGATATTAAATCTTGACGAGCTGGACACAAGTGCAGATCAGTCGGTGTTGGATGCGGTCAGAAGCAGGGCGATAGACACGGATCCCGTGTATGCGCTTTTCACATCGGGCTCGACCGGAGTTCCAAAGGGCGCTGTGGTATCACACAGGAATGTAATATCCTACACCTACTGGTACACGGAGGCATTTGGTATAGACGAGAGTACGATATTCGGAAGCCAGACACCGTTCTACTTCAGCATGTCGGTGTCAGATCTCTACAGCACTCTTAAAAATGGTGCCACGTTGTACATCATACCGAAGGCGTATTTCACCTTCCCTATGAAGCTGATGGAATTCATGAATACATACAGGATCAACACGATATACTGGGTGCCATCGGCATTGCAGATCGTTGCAAATTACAAGCTGTTCCAGTACGCCCAGCTTCCCGAGCTGAAGAAGGTGCTGTTTGCCGGAGAGGTGATGCCGACAAAGCCGCTGAATTACTGGATACAGAATCTTCCGGATGCCATGTATGCAAATCTGTTCGGCCCAACAGAGACGACCGACATATGTACGTATTACGTGGTGGACAGAGTATTTGCCGATGACGAGCCGCTGCCGATGGGACATGCGTGCAACAACTGTGATGTGTTTGTTCTTGATGAGAACGGTAGGGAGGTGTCACCGGAGATTGATCCTGAGACGGGCTTCAGTCGTGAGGGGGAGCTCTATGCCAGGGGTTCATTTGTGGCGCTGGGCTACTTCGGAAATGCGGAGAAGACGAGAGAGGCATTTGTCCAGAATCCGATCAATCCGAACTATCCAGAGCTGGTATACAAGACCGGTGATCTGGTGAAGTACAACAGATACGGCGAGCTGGTCTATGTGTGCCGTAAGGATTACCAGATCAAGCACATGGGTTACCGCATAGAGCTCGGCGAGATCGAGGCGGCAGCGGGAGCCATAGACGGTATCAGAAGCTATGCCTGTATATATGATGATGCGGCTGACAAGATCGTGTTCATCTACGAGGGCAAGAAGAAGGACGAGACGGAGCTGCTTAAGGCGTTTCAGGAGAGGGTCCCACACTACATGGAGCCGAACCGTTTTGTCAGGGTGACAAGCATGCCCCACAATGCAAATGGCAAGATAGACAGGAAGAGGCTGAAGGCGGAATACGCGCAGGGAAAATAGCGAATATCTACATAAGCGTGATATACCACATTCGGAACGCTCTCGCTCATTTCGGTCTGCAGCGGCACTAGCACTTGCAAGCGCGTTGAGTGCCGGCGACCTCAAATGTCCTTCATGTGGTATTATCAAGCTTATATAGATATAATTCACTTTATGTGCTGCGTTGGTATTGCCGTGAAAATTATAATATGTAGAAAATTTTTATTATAAGGAGATATGGGATTATGGAAGAATTATTAAAGATTTTGAATGAGGTAAAACCTGGAGTTGATTATGAGAACGAGACAGATCTTATAGGACATGGCGTGCTGGATTCCATCACGATGGTTACGCTGGTGCTTCAGCTCAGCGATGAGTTTGACGTAGACATTTCTCCTGTTGATATCACACCGGAGAACTTCAAGACAGTCCAGACCATATACGATATGATCCAGAGACTTGAAGACGAGTAAGAGCAGATATAGATATTGGAAGATGGCGGGGACTGACTGCCGTCAAAAAATACTGGAGGAGTGAGAAATATGTCATATACGTCGATATCGTATCTGGTATTTATATTGCTCGGAGCGTTTATAGTGTACAATATAGTGCCGCTGAAGCACAGATGGAAGGTGCTGCTGGCATTCAGCTATCTGTTTTATTTTATCAATTCAGGCAGATATATCATATTTATCCTGTTCGGGTCGCTGACCATATATGTGGGCGGCCTGCTGATAAACAAGATAGATGATGGCTGCAGCATGGCAAGGAAAGCTCTGCCAAAGGAAAACAAAAAAGAGTACAAGGCACTTATCGGATGGCAGAAAAAGTGCGTGTGCGTATGCGTGGTGCTTGTGAATGTAGGAATCCTGGTATTCCTGAAATATTCGGTATTCCTTGGACAGGTATTTACAGATGTGCTTGGACTCATACACATAAATGTAGAGAATCCGATGTATCAGAGGATGATGCCGCTTGGAATCTCGTTCTACACACTGTCTGCGGTGAGTTACATAGTGGACGTGTACAGAGGCAAATACAGGGCATCGGACAAGTTTGGCAAGGTTGCACTTTTCCTTGCATTTTTCCCGCACATTGTTGAGGGACCTATAGCCAGGTTCGATCTTGTTGGAGAGCAGATGTATGAGGGGCATAGGTTCAGTTATGAGAACATGACCATGGGACTCCAGCTTATACTGTGGGGCTTCTTCAAGAAGATAGTTATTGCAGATCGCGCAAATATGTATGTGAACCAGATATTTGACAATTACGCAAGCTACACAGGACTTCCGGTAGTAGTGGGAATGCTGCTCTACACATTACAGCTCTATGCGGAATTCTCAGGCTGTATGGATATAGTAAGGGGAAGTGCCCAGATGTTCGGAATAGGACTCTCAGAGAACTTCAATCAGCCGTTTATGTCAAAGACGGTCAGTGAGTTCTGGAGAAGGTGGCATATGACTCTCGGTGCATGGTTCAAGGACTATGTGTTCTATTCAGTTTCACTGTCCAAGCCATTTGTGAAGCTGAGTAAGAAGACCAGGGAACATATGAATACTTTCTTCGCGACATTTGTTCCTATGTCTATAGCGATGTTCATAGTGTGGTTTGGAACGGGTATTTGGCACGGCGCAAGCTGGAAGTACGTCATGTATGGTCTTTATTATTGGGCTATCATGGTAATCGGACTTCTCATGGAGCCTCTTTTCAAGAAGCTGTATGGGAAAATGAATGTTGACCGCCAGGGAAAGGTATACAGGCTGCTTCAGGTTGTCAGGACCTTCATTTTTGTGAATGTGGGAATGCTCATGTTCAGGGCTGATGATCTTACAGCATTTGGACACATGTTTGTGTCCATGTTCAGGGGATTTACATTTGCGGATCTGACAAATGGAACTTTGCTTGGAATGAAGCTTGACATGGCAGATTTTGCAGTGCTGGCAGTGGGCGCGCTCATTCTGTTCCTGGTTGGACTTTACAAGGAGAAGGGACACCAGATAAGAGCAGAGCTTGCAACGAAGAATATAGCCCTCAGATGGGCAGTTTACTATGTGCTGCTGTTTGGAGTGATCATACTCGGAGCATATGGCAAGGGCTATGAGGTGGCTGGATTTATATATGCACAGTTTTAGAGGTGATTTATCTATGAAGAAAAGTGGACGTAATATAATAAAATCCATAGCATTTGCCCTGGTGGCCGTGATGATCATGGGAGTGCTGGGAGCTGCGTTTACTCCGAAGCGGAGCGATCCGGGAAGCGGAATAACCAACTCGAATGCAAGGGGCTTCTATGGAGAACCGAAGAATTCGATAGACGTACTGGTGCTTGGAGACAGCAATGCCTACAGTGCATGTTCTCCGATGTATATATGGAACAAATATGGAATTCCAACATATGTGGCGGCTGAGGGATTCCAGAATGTGACCGGGGCATCCAACCTTCTGGATGAAGTGCTCACATGTCAGAAGCCAAAGCTGGTGGTGTTTGATGTGAATATGCTTTGGACAGGCAAGACGACATTGAAAAAGGTTGAGAACAACCTGAAGAATCTGGCATATAAGTATCTGCCTCTTGCACAGTACCACAACAGGTGGAAGAGCATGAGTGTTTCGGACATGTTCGGTGCCAGGGATTACACATACAGATCAGCCTCAAGAGGACAGTATCTCAGCATGGAGGTCAAGCCGTTTTCAGGCCAGAGCAAGATGGTGGAAACCAAGGCTGTTGAGGACATACCGGAGGTATCAAAGATACTGCTCGATAAGCTTATAGACAAGTGTGAGAAGAATGGAATCAAGATCATGTTCATGGAGACTCCGACGGCGAAGTCATGGAATTATGCAAGACACAATGCAATGGTTAAGTATGCTAAGGCCAAGAATATTGAATTTGTCGATATGAATACGCTCAAGGGTGATTATGCGATTGACTGGAGCACCGACACGAGGGATGGCGGAAGACATCTCAACTGTAAGGGCGCAGAGAAGGTAAGCGCCTATCTTGGAAAATATATTTCAGAGAATTATTCTTTTAAGGATAAGAGACATTCAGAAAAGTATGCGGACTGGAATAATGACTATCTGGATTATGTGAAGTATATGTCCGGAGAGACTGTGTCGTTGGAGGCACAGCAGTCCGAGGAAACGGTATCCAACAACTAAATATAAAATATATAAGTGGACGGAGGATAGAATCCCCCGTCCACTTTATTTTTTATTTTACTGTAACTTTGCATCTGGCAGATATATTGCCGGAAGTATATGTCTTTTTCTCAGTGCTGTTTGAAGGTGTGAAAGTTTATTTCTGCACGGCAAGGGACAAGGATTTTTACGCGCAGCTCATGCGTGATGGAAATGTTGCGGTGACGGGCATGAACAGAGAATATCAGATGATAAGGTTAAGCGGAAAGGCGCACAGGCTGGATGATCAGAAGCTGTGGATCGACAGGATATTTGCGGAGAATCCATCTATGAACAATGTGTACCCGGATGACAGCAGATATGTGCTTGAGCCGTTCTATTGATACAGGATGAATACCTGACACAGGTAAATGATGAGAAAGGCATAGTAAACGCTGCAAACAGCGGTATGACTGGATGTTATGTGCCATGCCACAATTGTATCGATAACTGTATCCACGCTGCCCTGTCTGCGGAGGTTCTATGGACATGAACCTCCGCAAGGATGGTTATTTTGTTCAGGACAGTGCCTGGTATGAGGCAGAGCGGAATTTTAGTGAGTTTGTCACAAAGTCTATAGACAGTAAGCTTGTACTTCTTGAACTGGGGGTAGGTTTTAACACCCCAACAATAATCCGCTTTCCTTTTGAGAAGCTGACACGAGAACACGATAACGTAACCCTTGTCAGGTTAAATCTCGATCAGGCTGTGATTCCAGAAAGTCTTGGAAACAGAGCTATAGGGATAAATGCGGATATGGCGGAGAGTATAAGTGATATACTCAACGTTTCAGTATCGCATCCATATCCTGTTCAGGAGCAGTGATCGGGTTTAGCTTATAATTCTCCACCAGATATTTCACCACGGTCTCGGACATGAATGCCGGAAGTGTCGGTCCGATATACATGTTGCGCACGCCCAGCGACAGCAGGGTGAGGAGTATGCAGACAGCCTTCTGCTCATACCATGACAGGACAAGGGTGAGTGGGAGGTCGTTTATGCTGCAATTAAATGCATCAGCCAGAGCCAAAGCAACCTTGATGGCACTGTAGGAGTCATTGCACTGTCCCATGTCGAGTATTCTAGGAATCCCGTCAATTTCGCCGAGGTCGAGATCGTTGAAACGGTATTTGCCGCAGGCGAGGGTGAGGACAAGGGTGTCCATCGGAGTCTGCTTTACGAATTCGGTGTAATAGTTGCGTCCCGGATGTGCGCCGTCGCAGCCGCCAACGAGGAAAATGTGTTTGATATGACCAGCCTTGATTGCATCTATGATCTTGCCAGCCTGTGACAGAACTGCGTTGTGGCCAAATCCGGTCGTCAGCATATGGCCGCCGTTTATGCCGCTCATGCTCCTGTCGTGTTCATAGCCGCCAAGCTTCTGTGCGTGCTTGATCAGAGGGGTAAAATCTTTCTTCCCTGCTCTTGTACCTGAGATGTGAACCATGCCGTCATAACCCACGACTGATGTGGTGTAGATCCTGTCCTTGTAGCTCGGCCTTGGCGGCATGAGACAGTTGGTGGTAAAGAGCACCGGCGCGGGTATATTTTCGAATTCTGTCTGCTGGCTCTGCCATGCGGTTCCGAAATTGCCCGCCAGATTATGGTATTTGTTAAGCTCCGGATAGCCGTGCGCAGGCAGCATCTCGCAGTGGGTATATACATTTACTCCTGTCTTTTCAGTCTGCTCAAGGAGCTGTGACAGGTCGTTCAGGTCGTGACCGGAGACCACGATAAATGGCCCTTTTTTGATGTCAACATTTACTCTCGTAGGCACAGGATTGCCAAATGATTCAGTGTTGGCTTTGTCCAGCAGCTCCATGCATTTGAAATTGACCTGGCCAAATTCCATGATGAGTTCTATCCATTCGGTGACGCTGTGCTCCCTGTTAACCTCGCACAGTCCCTTGTAGAACCACTTCAGAACCTCATTATCTGTGTAGCCGAGATTCATGGCGTGATGGGCGTATGCCGCCATACCCTTGAGTCCAAACAGCAGGGTGGAACGCAAGGACACTATATCCGTGTCACCATCCCATAGGTCGATCACCTGTATCTTTTCAGCCTCAGGTCTGCTGATCTTGTTCTGCTCGTTTTTAACCCTTCCCATAAATTCTTTTATTGCATTGTCGTCAAAGTTTACATTTGTCAGGGTTGTGAAAAGACCGTCTATGATAAGTCTGTCGGCGACCGCGCTGTGTTTATTCTCATTTTTTGAGAGTTCTGCAAGTTTTATAAGCTCACACACAAGCTCGTCCTGTAGATTAGATGTGGATGGCTGCTTGCCGCACACTCCAGTATTGATACATGCGGATCCCCCCGCTGTCTGCTGACACTGAAAACAAAACATATTTGACATGTACTGTATACCTCCTGAAATTATGAATCTATCTGAAAAAACTGGTGACTGCCTGGCAGTCTGTGGATTTTCTTCTAAATAGAGTATGGACAGTGAACAGGAGTTTTATACGCAAATTTGCTAAAGTATATCTGTGAAATATAAAAAAGAATACAAAAAAATCGGTGCGACGGGATTCGAACCCACGACCTCTTCGTCCCGAACGAAGCGCTCTACCAAGCTGAGCCACGCACCGATAGTGTTTATCAACACTGCCATAATAGTATAAGAAGATTCTGAAAAAAATGCAAGGAGTTTTCTAAATAATTTGGCATTAAATTCACCAAGAGATTTTCCTGGCAATTTATCTTCAGGGTATCCGAAAAGTTCTTTTATGGAACAGAAAATCTATCAATGGCAGAGTAATAACCAGAAAGTAGTTGATATGAGGATAAAGCGCAGGCGGTGATGTACAGAATGAACGCCGCCTGAAATAGAAGGAGACGATAGATCATGAAGATACTTATTACTACGGACTGGTATGAACCTGTTATAAATGGAGTTGTGACATCGGTTGTCAATCTGTCAAATGAACTCAGGAAAAGAGGACATGAGGTGCTATCCGGATGGTTAAAAACTTAAAAGAATATATTATTTCAAAAATACAGTTGACAACACCATGACACTAGTGTACTATTCAACTAGTACAGCGGTACAGAAGAGCTAGATAGCATACAAGGAGGAGGTGTGTGATGGAATTTAAGACGAATATCCCCATATATCTTCAGGTCATAGAGGATATAAAGCAGAAGATCATAGCGGGCACACTGCCTTTGGGATCTAAGCTTCCGTCATCAAGAGAACTTGCCATAGAATACCAGATAAATCCGAATACTGCAGCGAGGATTTACAGCGAGATGGAGTCTATGGGGTTGTCCTATACCAGACGTGGAATAGGAACATTTGTGACGGAGGATGACAGGGTCATAGACGACCTGAAAAAGGAGAGAATAGAGGAAATCATACAGAGCTTTGACGAACAGCTCACTGGTATGGGATTTTCACAGAATGAGATCCTAGAGTTGCTAAAAGAACACTTTGGGAAGTAAATAAAAAGGAAAAAAGGAAAGAAACAAGAAGGAATAAAAAAGAAGGGAAATGATACAATGTTAAAATGCGAACATCTTGTTAAGAAGTATATCACGACCACAGCCATATCTGACCTGTCACTGGAGATTGAGCCGGGACACATATATGCGCTGCTCGGTCCGAATGGAAGTGGAAAGTCAACACTTATGAAGATCATAGCCGGTCTGGTCAAGCCGGATTCAGGAACTATCACAATAGATGGAGTGCCTATGACATACAGGTCAAAGAAAGACATAGCGTATATGCCGACGGAGGCTTTCTTCTTCGGATATATGAACTGTAAAGACATAGGAAAGTATTACAAAGATTTCTTTGATGACTTTGACTATGACAAATACATGGGACTGCTTGCTGAGATGGAGCTGAATCCAGATCAGAAGGCGAAGAGCATGTCTTCAGGAATGCTGGCAAAGCTCAAGATAGCGGTTACTCTGTCCAGAGACAGCAGGATCGTTATGCTTGATGAGCCACTGAACGGAATAGACATCATAGCTAGGGAGAAGATCATCAGCACGATTGTCCGGAATATATCGGATGACACAGCCGTGCTCATGTCGAGCCACCTTGTGGATGAACTTGAGAGGATCGTGGATCACGCATTCTTTATCAAGAATGGCACCTGTGTGCTTCAGGGTGATGCGGAGGAGCTGCGAGTGAGCAGGGGCAAGTCGATAGTTGATATGTATAAGGAAATATATGCTTAGGAGGAACCGCTATGAACGAAGTTCATACTAGGAATCGGTTCCGACGACCTGCCCCGCTCGTGTGAGCGAGAGGGGCGATACATATTGGATAGTTAAATTTGTTGATGAAGGAGAAATAGATATTATGTTAAAGATGATGAAATATGAATACAGACGTGGAGTATTTCCACTTCTGGTGGTTATAACGGCTCTTGCGGCAGCAGAATTGCTGTTCGTGATTGGAATATTTGCAGAAAAGGATTTGTTAGCTGGACTTGGTATCATCTTCCTTGTGATGGGAGGCTGGGCTTCGTTTATGTTCGTCTTGATATATGGTGTGATAATATACAGTCAGGATCTGAAGAACAAGACGGGGTATATGGTGTTTATGACGCCAATTTCAAATTACAAGATTATCGGTGCAAAGCTGCTTTCAATCCTGCTCACCGGTGCGACACTTGTGGCCTTTCTTGGACTGCTTATAGTTGTTGATTATAACCTGCTTAAGTCACATAACGGCGGTGTAGCTGGCGTTGAGCTTGTGCTGGATGATATTCTGGGAACAAGAGGGTTGTCAATAGGAAGTGTCATTGCAAATGTTGCAGGGTTCATAGTAGTAGCACTTATTCAATTCTATACAATGATCACCATAGCGTACCTCGCAGTGTCACTGTCTTCCACAGTGCTCCAGAATAAGAAGATAAAGGGCGTTGTCAGCTTTATACTTTTTGTGGCTCTTTATGTGCTGGTGAGCTACATAGCATACAAGCTTCCGCACCTTGGGAAGAACGTGCAGGTGGAGACTATGCTTGACGCGATGTATAAGAACATACCGCAGCTTATTCTCTATGTTGTATGCATGATCGGCAGTTATATAGGAAGTGCGACACTGCTTACTAAGAAGATCAGCTTATAATGTAATGAGAGGAATGCATTAAGATGGCAGTAGATATGAGGAATGGTGATGTGATGAAATGGTTTAGATACCTGGTTACAGGAGTCTGCACAGGAGTCATAGTAGTGCTCCTTGTACCTGTGGCTGTGTGTGGGATCTGTGCATATGGTGTGTGGCGGCTGCTCAATATGGTAACAGGCGGAAATAAAGAGCCACGCAGGACGATGATAAAGCAGAATTTATAAATGTATATTTTTAATCAACAAGATAACCCGGAGTGAGAAAATGTCTCACTCCGGGTTATTGACGTTCGGGGAGGAATCATGTAGTATTTTCACTAGAGTTAGACAAGCCTAACCAAACCTATTTGTCACAAGGAGGTTTTGTATGAGTGAAAATACATGGGAGATCATGAAGGGCATGGAGCTCGGTGACGTGGAACTTCAGATGGCACTTCAATGTGCACCGGTGATAACGGGTGTCAAGGTGTCAAATCTGCTGAACATAGAACTCAGCGGATATCGTCAGATGGTGGAGATACTGAAGGACAGTGATATATGTATGTACACACTGGGAGCAACCTGTGGCAGGGTAAATGTATTTATCTACAATGCGGCAAAGCTCAGGGCATTTGTCCGGAGGGATGATGTGCAAAGACTTATGTCTGAGCTGGGATATGAGGACATGGAGCTTTCTGAGATACTTGCGGTGTTTCGTGAAAAATATCAGCAGTACTTAAAGAGCAGAGGAAGATTCACCTCAAAACAACCGGCACATGAAGATCTGGCTTGTGGCGATGGATCTCTTGGCAAGGAGTGGTTCCCACACGAGATGGGCTTGTTGCTGGGATACCCGCCAGAGGATGTGGAGGGATTTATTCTGCAGAACGGAAGAAATGCACTTTGCTCCGGTTATTGGAAGGTATATGAGGATGCTGAATCAAAGCGGAGAACATTTCATATATTTGAATGTGCGGAAGAGAGACTTATTCAATTTCTTTCAAATGGACTGCATATTAGAGATATCATGGGGATGTACACGGCGAGCAGAAACGCGGCGTAGAAGTATATGGAAAGATGCAGATAAACACAGTTTACAAGGATGTATAGGGAAAGCCCCCTTTTACATATAATTTCATAAGGAGGATTATTATGAGCAAAATTAATATCGTATTCTGGACACAGGGCGGAAATACACAGATGATGGCGGAGGCTATCGCAGACGGCGTGAGAGATGCCGGAAAGGAAGCGGAGGTAGTATTTGTAAGCAGCATCACACCAGATGCACTCAAGGATGAACCAGTATTTGCACTGGGATGCCCGGCTATGGGAGCTGAGGTGCTTGAGGAGGCTGAGATGGAGCCATTTGTTGCTGAGGTTGAGGGATTTGCTTCAGGCAAGAAGATCGCACTCTTCGGTTCATACGGCTGGGGAGATGGCGAGTGGATGCGCGACTGGGAGGCGAGAATGCAGTCAGCAGGCGCAGAACTCGTAGGCGGAGCCGGACTTATGTGCCATGAGACACCTGACGCAGAAGGCCTTGAGGAGTGTAAGGAGCTTGGACGCCAGCTGGCAAATGCCTGATTGACGGACGGCACGGACGATAAAAAATAACCATATATATGCAGTCACGTTCGGCTTCCATTGATTCGACCAGTTACATATGCATGCGGCTACGCAAACGATAAGGGCGTTGTTTGCTTCGCCTTAGCAGGTAACTGATCGAACCAATGGAGCCTTCACTACCGACTGGCATATATATGGTTATTTTTTATCTACGTGCCTGGTCGTGGGGATATAAAAAGAGCCGCTTGAGAAAATCTGTAATTTGAATGTGATTCTCTCAGGCGGTTCTTTTTTGTGTTGAATTTGTTCTTAGCGTCCTGCATACTGGGCGTTATGGCTGCCGTGGCGCTTAATGTGTGCTGTTATGTATGGAGCTATTGTAACATGTTTGTCCATGACATTTCCAACTATGGCGATTCCCTTGCCCATGGTGAAGGCAGCAAGGACTGTGCCGATTCCCAGACCGTAGATATGACCGAGGATAAAACCTGTCATGGCAGCTGTCGTTGCAAGGCAGATCACATCAAACGAAATCTTAACCTTGGAATATTTTGCTGATATAATCTCAGACAGCTCTCTTGGGAAAAGGTCTGTCGGGATGATCGGAAGTCCACATCTGTTGGACAGTGCGATTCCGATACATATCAAAATGTAACTTATCACAAAGTAAAGGATTCTCCATGGGAGGGCAGTTGGCAAAGCCCCGATCCACATCTCATGGATATCCAGCATCTTGCCAAATACGAAACCAACTATGAAACTGCACAGATATTGGGGAACGAATTTCTTTCTCATGATCATGAGGGTGAGAATAAGTACGCCCTGAAATATGTATGTCCAGGTTCCGAGAGTCAGTCTTGGAAGAACCAGCGAGAATGCGTATGGCACGCTGGATATTGCCGATATTCCTGCTGCAGAATAGAGCATGAGAACCACTCCGAAACTGTTGATGGTGACTGCTGTTATCAGGGCAATTTCGCCCCACATGTTATGCAGATGTGCATTTCCTGATTGAGTATTCATTTTCTGCTTTTCCTCATTTCTTTCTTTATATAATGTGTTTTATAACATAGCCTTTGATTTCCCCAGCATCAGGGAAGCTTTAATTGTATAAGACTTCATATATGTATATCCCTGCGGTTTTTGATTGTAGCACCGACAACACCACATAACAAATAAATAGTTTTTATGGTTTGATAGATTTTGTCTATAAAAAATATTCGGATTGTATTAAAATATGAATAGGATCATATATAAATAGTGAAAAAGGGGGAGGTATAAGTGAATCTGTCATATATTAGATATTTTGTTGAACTGGCCCATGTTCAGCATTATACAAATGCAGCCAGAAATCTGAATATAACGCAGCCAAGTCTCAGTCACGCAATATCCCAGCTAGAGGAAGATCTTGGGGTAATGCTTTTTGAAAAGAATGGGCGCAATACGGAGCTCACTGCATTTGGCAGAGAATTCCTTGCATGTGCAGAGCGTTCGCTTGGCACGCTTGATGCGGGGGTAGAGTCCATACAAAAGGAGGCTGCCGGGGATGGCGTGATACGGCTTGGTCTCATAAGACCTCTTGGAATGGAATTTGTACCGCGTCTGGCAGCGGAGTATCTGAAGAAGGATGAAAACAGAAATGTGTCATTTACATTTCACACAGGAACCACAGGACAGCTGCTTGATGATCTTGCGGCTAGAAAATATGACATGGTTTTCTGTTCGAGACCGCCTGAGACGATGGGATTTTCCGCCATTCCAGTTGGCAGACAGGATCTTGTTGTCATAGCACCGTCGGGACACCCTTTGGCAGACAGGGATTCGGTGACAGTTGAGGATACACTTGGGTATAAACATGTATATTTTTCGAAGGAATCTGGAATGAGAAGTCTTGTGGATGAGATGTTTGAAGGGCTTGGCAAAGCTCCTGAGATAGCATGCGAAACGGAGGAGGATGAGGTCATAGCCGGACTTGTGGCAGCAGGGTTTGGAATAGCGGTAGTCCCTTACATGGATATGCTCAAAAGGCTTGATGTGAAGGTTCTTAGTATAAAACATCAGCCGGTTGACAGGCTTTACTATGTTGTTCATGACAGCCGGACATATATGTCCCCTGTGGCGACAAAATTCCATAAATATGTGTTATCTAGTAATTGACAAATTAAGGTATGATATATAGAATGATTCTCATATGAACTTATAAAATTGAGAAAATGTTGCACAAATCAAATTGTACAATTACTACAATAAATCGCCAGGAAGTTTAAGGGGGCGCATAGTTAGTGGATAGGACTGCTGTATTTAATATAGCATTTGAAATGTGGGGAATATTAATCTGTCTGTTTGCATTTGTGGTTATATTCCTTCAGAAGAATAATAATAGAGATAAAAAGAATGTGAGTCTATGTATGGAGGCTGCATGTATCATCCTGCTGGCTGCAGATATATTGTCATGGTATTATCAGGGAAAAACAGGACAGACAGCCTATTACATGCTGAAGATAAGCAATTTTGCCGTGTTCTTTATCAACTATTTATATATGACTCTGTTTACGTTTTATCTTCTTGTCATTCTCAACAGAGGAGAGACGAAGATGCCAGCGAAAGCAAGGGGCGTGGTAGTTCTGAGTGCTGCTGGGATAGTCCTGCTCATTATATCCCAGTTCAGTGACAAGCTGTTCTATTATATAGATGATAATAACTTCTATAACAGGAGCAGCGGTTATCTGTTGTCGCAGCTTATTGCAGCAGCAGGACTTGTTCTAAGTTTTTCGATACTTTTGCAGTATAAAAAAAGACTGGAAAAAAGAGTTTTCTGGTCAAGTGTTTTGTATTTTATCCTGCCATGTATATCCACGGTTGTTGTCATATTCTATTATGGGATTTCATTCCAGACAATATCTGTGGTTGCTTCTACACAGATCATGTTTGCAGTTGATATGGTCGAGATGGACAGATCACTTGCGAGATCCAGACAGGAGGTTGAGCGTACAAAGTACGAGGCTGAGCATGATCTTCTGACCGGCATGTACAACAAGACAGCCGGAATGCAGAGGATAAGAGAGTATATAGATAACATGACTGACGAAGATAGTGCTTCTCTTGTATTTGTGGATATAGATGATTTCAAGAGTGTAAATGATACATATGGTCACGCAGTTGGTGATTACTGGATTGAGAAGGTGGCAAAGTTTCTCCGGAGTGACTGCTATGAAGAGGACGTTGCCTGCAGGTATGGTGGAGACGAGTATGTTGTGCTTCACAAGGGCTTATCGGATATATCTGTTCTGGAGTCAAAGGTGATAAGATTTGCCAGAAAACTTCAGCGCAAGACAATGGAGAGAGGGCAGAATGTCCATTGCAGTGCTGGTATATGTCAGATCAATGGTTCAGGATTCAGCACAGAAGAGTGTATGAATGTCGCGGACACTGCGCTGTATGAAGCAAAAAAGAAGGGCAAGAATGTCAGCGTGATCCACAGCATCAACAGGGATGGTACGGACAGAGTGACCGTACTTGACAAGATAGAGTCTGATATAAAAAAGGCTCAATCCAGGGTAGAGGCAAGGATCGCATATATGTATACTGATATTATATATGTTAATTATGAGAACGATAAATACCGTGTTATAAAAGGCGATTCTGAGCTGAACAATGCTGTATCTTGTGCGAATAACTACGATGAAGTAATTGGATTGATAAGTAACCGGTTTGACTCGGATCGGTCAAGAAAAATAGTCAGAGATTTTCTCAGCCGTGAGCGCATGGAGAGTTACGCAGGCGGCAATACGGAATATCAGACAGAAAATTTCCTCAGAGGGGTTTTGTCAGTCAGCTGTGCAAACAACCATGGGGGTGCAAGCCTTATACATGCTATCCCAGTGGAAGAGGATGGTGACAGAGGCTACTTTGTGGTCGTACAGGATCTTGACATATATGCTGGTTGAAGTATAAAATAATACATAATAATTTTAACGAAAACAAGTTGGTGGATTTTTCCGGATCAGGTCATCTTTTCGCCCCACAACCGCAAGGTTGTGGGGCTTTATTTATGCCATCCGGGGACGGAGGTTTTATGAACGAGAATTTTATGAAAGAAAAGCCGGTGTTCCCACTTTTGATGTCCATGGCACTGCCTATGGTTATATCGATGATGGTGAATGCTTTGTACAATATAGTTGACAGTTTCTTTGTGGCGAAGATAAGTGAGGATGCGATGACAGCACTTTCGTATGTATTTCCGCTGCAGAATTTTGTAAATGCTGTGGCGATCGGATTTGGTGTTGGAATAAACGCGGTGATAGCCATATATCTTGGAGCCAAGGATAATGATCGGGCAAATCGGGCAGCTAGTTGGGGGATGTTTCTTGCTGTTATACAGGGAATAGTGATGACAGTCGTGTGTATTGCCATCATTCCATCGTTTCTCAGAGCCTTCAAGGCAAGTGGAGACGTCCTTGACCTTGGCTGTCGTTACGCAGACATAGTATTTGGATTTTCTATAATTATTTCGGTTGATCTTGCATTTGAGAAGGTGTTCCAGTCGGTTGGACGCATGATAGTTACAATGGTTGGACTGATGGGCGGCTGTATTGTGAATATAGTGTTTGATCCGCTGCTGATATTTGGTGTGGGACCATTTCCTGAAATGGGGATAGAAGGCGCTGCGCTGGCAACTGGTCTGGGACAGGTGTTTACACTGATCATTTATTTTATTGTGTACTTTGGAAGACCGATAAATGTGAAGTTCGGCATAAGGCATTTGCATGAGGGCGGTCTGATGGTGAAGAAGCTGTATGCCATAGGCATACCTGCTATACTCAATATGGCACTGCCTTCTCTGCTCACAAGCGCACTCAACGCCATACTCAGCATGTATTCGGCAACTTATGTCATGATCCTGGGCGTGTACTACAAGCTTCAGACATTCCTGTATATGCCGGCAAATGGAATCATTCAGGGAATGCGTCCTATCATAGGCTATAACTATGGTGCTGGAGAGCATGCCAGGGTGAAGAAGATATTCACCATAACGCTTGCATTAAATGTTGGAATCATGCTGGCTGGAACAGTTGTGTGCCTGCTCATCCCGGAGAGGCTTATAGGTATGTTCACAGAGAATATGTCTACAATAAATGCAGGTGGAACAGCACTGCGCATCATATGCGCCGGATTTTTAGTGTCGGCTGTGTCGGTAACTGCATCTGGAGCACTTGAGGGATTGGGAAAGGGCACTCCGTCCCTGCTCATATCCCTGCTCAGATATGTGGTTGTCATAATCCCGGCTGCATGGATACTTTCAAGGCTTTGTGGTTTCGGACCTGCTGGTGTGTGGAATGCGTTCTGGGTAGCAGAGCTTATAACGGCGGTGTGCGCGGCGTTTATATATAGAGGGGCTGTGAGATGAGAATTTATACCTTTGAATGAGATGGCGGTATTGCCCAATAATATGCAGTATGTTAGAATGATCATGGTTATCCTATAGAAATAGTAGGATAATTATGGCTGCTTTGTCTGCGTGGCAATAAGCCCCAAGTTTGTGCTGTGCTGATTTAGAGCTATTGTAATAAGTGAATTTGGAGACCATCGCGCTAGCTTGAGAGAAAGGAAAAATCGTGGGAAATATATTCAGAAAAGCATTCATCAAATCAATCCCAATCATGTGCAGTTATTTGTTCGTCAGCATGGCATACGGAATTATGATGGAGAATGCCGGATTCAAATGGTATTATTCACTGCTGGTCAGCCTGACGGTGTACACGGGGGCGTACCAGTTTGTGCTTGTGACGCTGCTTTCAAGCGGAGCATCCATACTCACCATGGCACTCACTGCATTTCTGATGAACAGCAGGCAGAGTTTTTATGCACTGACATTTGTGGATGAATTCAACCGTATGGGAAAGCGGAAGTTATATATGATACATACAATGACGGATGAGACTTATGCCGTGAACTGCACCTTGCCGGACACCGGTAAGGAGAAACAGAGCATCATGTTCTGGGTGGCTTTTTTGTCGAGGTGTTACTGGATGGTCGGTGCGGTTGCCGGGGGAATCCTGGGGCAGATCATTCCGTTTGATATGACGGGGATTGATTTCTGTATGACGGCGCTGTTTGTCATCATATTTATCAATCAGTGGGAGAAGGCGGAGAGCCATATCCCGGCGATTGCAGGAATTGTGATAGCGGCAGTGTGTCTGCTGGTAGTTGGACCGCAGTATTTCCTTTTGCCATCACTGATCATAGCGTCAGCGGTGCTTGTGGTGTGGAATATGAGACGCAAATAAGTCTCAGATAAAATTGAAACAGTACGATTTAAGAAGTGTAGGAAGAACAGGGAAATAACATGAATACGAAATATATATTGATAGGAATTGCGGTGTCGGCAGTTGTAACATTTGCACTGAGGGCACTTCCATTTGTCATATTTAATGGAAAAAGACAGATGCCGGAGATGCTGGTAAAGCTTGGGAAGGTGCTTCCGGCGACCATCATGGCGGTGCTCATAGTGTACTGTTTGAAGGGGGCGGTGGCGGCTCCGGTGGCAACTGGAATACCAAGTCTCGTTGGCGTTCTGGTGACAGGCGGGACATACAAATGGAGGCACAATACGCTTCTGAGTATCCTGCTGGGAACTGCGAGTTATATGATTATGCTGCGCATAATGTAGATAATCATTTTTGGTTGATTGTTTTTAGCAGTAATCTCTGCAATCGGATTGCGGATAATTTGTACGCAGAATCCCACTATTGAATGAACGTGCATAATTTGTTAGAATAGCTGTGTGTTTATCGACTTAAGCACATATTATAATATGAAGATATCATCGCGGCAGATTTTGTCTGGGCAGGTGATATTGGGAGATATTATTAGAAAGGATCTGAATAAGTAATGGATAGATCAGATAAACAGAGAATTGAGGGAATCGTGCAGAGGATACTGGATGATTTCGGCGATGACAGAGCCATCAACAAGACGGATCTGTGCAACGAGCCGGATAAGACAGCCATTATCGATGTGATCGACAAACTCATGAAGATTCTGTATCCGGGTTATTACAGCGACAAGCTGTATAAGATATACAGCTTGAAGAATAACATGTCTGTTATCATAGAGGATGTAATATTCCATCTGAAGAAGCAGATCATGATAGTTCTCAGGTATTGCAAAAAGTTTCCTGAGCTCACAGATGCTGACCTTGAGGATAAGGCGATGGATATAACATATGAATTCATGGACAAGATACCTCAGATAAGAGACTATCTTGAGACTGATATCCAGGCAGCGTTTGATGGGGATCCTGCTGCGGGCAGCAAGGATGAGGTCATACTTTCATACCCTGGACTGTATGCCATATCTGTATACCGTATGGCACATGAGCTTTGGCTGCTGGATGTGCCGATGATACCAAGGATCATGACTGAGCACGCCCACAGCGTGACCGGAATAGATATTCATCCGGGCGCCACCATAGGAAAGTATTTCTTTATTGACCATGGTACGGGAATCGTTATCGGCGAGACGACTATTATCGGCGAGCATGTGAAGATATATCAGGGCGTGACACTTGGAGGACTCTCTACACAGGGAGGTCAGAAGCTCAAGGGAGCCAAGAGACATCCAACCATCGGTGACAATGTAACCATCTATTCAGGCGCGTCCATCCTTGGAGGCGAGACTATCATCGAGGACAACGTTGTTGTGGGTGGTAATACATTTATCACCAACTCAGTAGAGAAGGATACAAGGGTTACTGCCAAGAAGCAGGAGCTTCAGTATAAAAATAATTAGAGGACATACAAATGAGTGACATACGAAAGATAGCGGTTCTTACCAGCGGAGGAGATGCTCCGGGCATGAATTCAGCTGTTAGGGCTGTGGTTGTATCGGCCATCAACAGTGGAATAGAGATAGTCGGAGTGATGCGTGGTTACGAGGGACTTATCGACTGGGAGACACAGCCGCTCGGCCTGGCGGACGTCAGGAACATAAACAATCAGGGTGGAACGATACTTTTCACCAGCAGAAGCGAGAGATTCCTTCAGAAAGAATACCGCGAGCAGGCGGCAAAGAATCTGAGAGATCACGATATAGATGCGCTTGTTGCCATCGGTGGGGATGGAACACTCCGTGGAGCCATAGCATTTCAGAATGAGGGTATCAATACCATCTGCATCCCTGGAACAATAGACAGAGATGTTGCATGTTCTGAGTATACCCTGGGATTTGACACAGCGGCGAATACAGCCATGGAGGCCATTGACAGGATAAGAGATTCATCGGTTTCCCACGGACGATGCAGCGTCGTGGAGGTCATGGGACGAAAGAGAGGCTATATAGCGCTCTGGGCAGGCATGGCGACATCAGCTGATGCCATCATAATTCCTGAAAAATGGGATGGTGACTATGACAGTATCATAGATACGATAAAGGCAAAGCATGCTGACGGAAGGAACAGCTATCTGGTGGTTGTGGCCGAGGGTGTTACAGATGCTCCAGAGCTTGCACAGATGATTCTTGATAAGACTGGTATAGAGTCGAGGGTATCGGTGCTTGGCTATATACAGAGAGGCGGACAGCCAACGGCAAAGGACAGGATGTATGGCTCACTCATGGGTGCGTATGCCGTTGATGTACTCAAGAAGAACAAGGCAAATCGTATGATAGCTATCAAGAACGATATACTTATAGACTATGATATAAAAGAGGCAATTGATATACAGAACAATCAGATCGATTCCTTCCAGTATGAGCTGAGTAAGCTGCTGGCCGAGTAATCGGTGAGGCTGGCAGTGGGTAAAAAATAAGCTGACTGATTATAAAAAGATATATAAATGACAGGTATAAAAGATACAATATAAAGGAGAAGGTTATGAAACAGGTAATATTAACAGGCGACCGTCCTACGGGCCGTCTTCATGTGGGACATTATGTAGGATCACTTAAGAGAAGAGTCGATCTTCAGAATTCAGGAAAGTATGATGAGATTTACATCATGGTGGCTGATGCGCAGGCGCTTACAGACAACGCAGAGCATCCTGAGAAGGTCAGACAGAATATTATGCAGGTTGCTTTGGATTATCTTGCCTGTGGCATAGATCCAGAGAAGTCTACTATATTCATCCAGTCAATGGTACCAGAGCTCACAGAGCTCACATTCTACTATATGAACCTTGTAACAGTGGCAAGAGTCCAGAGAAATCCTACCGTTAAGGCAGAGATCAAGATGAGAAACTTCGAGGCAAGTATCCCTGTTGGATTCTTCTGTTATCCTATCAGCCAGGCTGCAGATATCACAGCATTCAAGGCCACAGAGGTTCCTGTTGGAGAGGATCAGATGCCTATGATCGAGCAGTGTAAGGAGATCGTTCACAAGTTCAATTCGGTATACGGTGAGACACTTGTTGATCCAAAGATCGTTCTTCCTGACAATGAGGCATGTCTCAGACTTCCAGGTACAGATGGTAAGGCCAAGATGAGTAAGTCACTTGGAAACTGTATCTACCTGTCAGAGGATCCTGCAGATATCAAGAAGAAGGTTATGTCCATGTACACAGATCCAAACCACATCCGTGTAGAGGATCCTGGTCAGATCGAGGGCAATTCAGTATTTACATATCTTGATGCATTCAGCAAGCCAGAGTACTTTGAGGAGTTCCTTCCAGACTACAGTGGTATGGATGAGCTCAAGGAGCACTACACCAGAGGTGGCCTCGGTGATGTAAAGGTCAAGAAGTTCCTGAACAATGTTCTTCAGGCTGAGCTTGCACCTATCAGAGAGCGTCGTCAGATGTGGGAGAAGAGACCACAGGATGTATATGACATCTTAAAGAGTGGCAGCGAGGTTGCCAGAGCAAAGGCAGCAGAGACACTTGCAGATGTGCGCCGTGCGATGAAGATAGATTACTTCGAGAACGACAATCTGTTCAAGTAAGAAATAATATAACTATTAGCTGAATTATATATGAAAAGAGGATAAAATTCTCGTCAAATGTCCTGAAAAGTGATATTTGGGACAAAGCAAGGGAATTTTATCCTTTTTTTCATGCAAATAATCATTTTAGAGATATTTTTGTGCTACAACCTCACCACAACGGCTTCATACGGATACTACCTGAGGCGTTAATTATATAAACAATCCGGATTTCTCCTTGCTGTGCTCAAGCTTGTCAAGAAGCTTTGCACAAGGCTTGGCGAGCAGCAGTCCGATGACCGCGGATATCGCAACATATATCAGCAGGGTGGCAAGACATTTGCCGTAGGTGTGCTGATACATTCCGGCGACACATTCCCTGAGGGCGTTCATGCAGTATGAGAACGGCATGAATTTGTACAGGTACTGGTACACTGATGGGAGCACTTCCACAGGGAAGGTTCCACCTGCTCCCGCAACCTGAATGACCATGATGATCACGGCGATGGCCTCACCGATATTGCCAAATGCCACGGTGAGAGAGTAGATCAGGAATGTAAATACAAAGCTCGTCATTATGGCGGCCAGTGCAAATGCTATCGGATGCTTGCACTGTATTCCCACGTAGAACAGATCGCCCATAACGGTTATGATTGTCTGGACCTGTCCGATGACGAAGAAGTTAAGATATCTTCCGAAGAACTTCTGGTAAGGCTTCACGCCCTCAAGCTCTTCATTGTCCTTGACCTTAACGTGTATGAGTGCCACAAGTATGAGAGCACCGACCCACAGTGCCAGGACCGTGTAGAATGGTGCCATGGCTGATCCGTAGTTGGATATCTCGTATACAGCAACTGTGTTCATCTGTACCGGTGATGAGATGAAATTCACTATCACCTGTGGATTGTCCTTGATGGCATTTATGAAATCCTGGTAGCTGCTGTTAGACGTGATCGTCTGTATGTCGGCCTTGATCTTGTCTATGCTTTCTTTGAGATCCTTCAGACATTTGATCGTTCCCGCGATGTCTGAGGTTCCGTCCTTCAGAATGTCCTGATACTCGGTCAGGGACTTGCTGATATCGTTGAAGTTTCCCGGAACATTTGCCAGCACGGTCTGTGCCTGTGCCAGAGATGACTGGATATTCTCTAACGAAGATTTCAGTTCAGGCGAAAGTTCGTTATTTATGAGATCCTTCACTGAAGCAATGTCATTTGTACACTTCTTTATGTCGGACGATACCGCTTTTTTCAGTGATGCAAATTCTTCGTCCGACAGGCTTGTGTCGGATACAAGCTTTGCTAAGTCTTCGTTCAGATTTTCAAACTGAAGTTTGGCATCCGATACTATAGGTGACTGGGCTTCGATCAATCGGTTTATGGTGTCCAGAACATTGGTGCCAAGGGAACCATTGAGGTCAGTTTCGATTGATACTGATCCGATATCGTGGGTTCTTGAGAGGCTGTCCACGGTTTTACCAAGCTCTGTAAGTCTGTCAGAGATCATGTCGAGACCTGTGTTCAGCAGTGATATCGAGGTGTCTGCAACGTCGCTGCTTATGCCTGCGCTGTCACTCAGATTTCCAAGACTGCTTGAGCCGCTCTGTGCCATGCTGTCTATGCTTGGAAACAGAAGCTGAGTGGTATCGATGGCATCTGATGCAGACTCTGTGAGCAGTGAAAATGTATTCAGCATATAGACGTAATTGTCCAGCGTGGATGAGATCTGTTCCAGTTTGCTCTCAAGACCGGCAACGAGGTCTGAACCGTCTATGTTATTTCCAGAAATGAAATCTCCGGCATTTGCAAATACCTCGGTCAGCGTGCTTATGATCTTTGTGTTTATCTCGTTTTGGACGGTCGTCTTGACCTTGCCGGTTATCTTGGTGGCAATGGCGTTCTTCTTGCTGTTCTCGTAGTATTCGATATTTGGATTGACGATGTTGCCATTTAGTATGCTGAGCATGTTCGCCGTGAAGTCCTTTGGTATGATTATTCCGGCATAACATTCCCCGCTGGCGATGAGTTCAAGTGCCTCATCTTTATTATCGGCAAATGTCCAGTCGATAGTGTTGTTGTTTTCAAGACTTTCGATCACCATGTCTCCGATGGTTAGATTTATTCCGCTCATTTCGATTCCATCATCCTCAGAGTAGACGGAGATCTTCATGAGTGAGGTGGCGGACTCTCCATACGGATCCCAGTTTGACAGGATGTTGAACCACGCATACAGGGAAGGGATTATGCACAGACCCATGACTATGGACAGTGCGACAACATTTGTGGTGATCCTGCGCAGATCAGATATGTATACACGCCAAATGTTTTTCATGATAATTCCTCCTTGTCAGCTTCTGTGTTTTCTGTGGCTTCATCCTGTTCATCCGTCTGAACCGAGTCGCCATGTTCATCTGTCTGAACTTTCTTGTTTTGCTCATCAGACTGCACAGACACACTCTGATCATTCTGCACAGCCTCAGCCATCTCAGCCACCTTGTCCTGCACGGCGGTGATCTGTGTCTGAATGTCTGTTTTTACATTTGTTATTATGTCGTCCAGCTTCTTCTTCGGTGCAGCGACTTTTGTATATATGCTGTTGATGTCGATGAGACCGTCAATATTATCTTCCGTATCCTGAAGCGAGTTAACCATCTCCTGTACCTTGTAATCCGAGTATTCCACATGTATCAGATACGCCGCGATTATGAACAGGCTGGCGATCCACAGAACAAGAAATATGATCTTGGAGCTGCCGGTCAGAAAGAGCAGGATAAGGAAGCATGCGGGAACAGTGAATATACACTTAATACCCGCCTTCAGCTTTTTTACATTTGCTGCATGGGCATTGTCTCTGAATGCAAGCACCTGGGACTTTATGTCAGATGGTTCGGTGCTGGTTGTATTTGAATTTGTATCTTCGTTCATGGGTGTTCCTCCTTATTTGCATTACATCATATCCGTATCTTCCATACGTTTCTCGATGAAGTGCATGATATGGATAAATGGTTTTCTGATTATAAGTCCTATGACCAGTGCAACCACAATGAAAATTGACAATTCAAGCAGATATTTGAACATGTCTGCGTGATACATTCCGCCAATACATTCACGCATTGCATTTATCGCATATGGGAATGGGAAGAATATGTACACCTGTCTGAAGAAGTTCGGAAGAGCCTCAATAGGGTAGGTTCCACCGCTCCCCGCTATCTGCAGCACCATGATCACAACAGCGAGGGCCTTGCCTATGTCGCCAAATGATATGGTGAGTGAATATATCAATATTGAAAATGTCAGCCCTGTGAGTGCCGCAGTTGCCCAGAATGCAAATGGGTGCAGACACTGTATCTTCAGCAGGAACAGATCTCCAAGCACTATGACCAGAACCTGAAGCTGAGACAGCAGGAAGAAAATAAGGTATCTTCCAAAGAACAACTGGTGTGGTCTGGCATCCTTCAGATAGTCCGCATCCTTCACATGCACCTTCATGAGGGAGACGAGAATTGTCATTCCGACCCAGATGGCAAGCACTGAGTAAAATGGTGCCATGGACGAGCCGTAGTTGGCAATGCTGTAGTAGTAATGTTCCTCGACGGCAACAGGCTTTGACAGGAATGACGCCAGCGCCTCTGAGTCTCCATTGAGGAAGGCGATGATCATGTCGGTCACCTCGCTGTCAGCGGCCTTGTTTATCTCGTCTGTGGCGGTCTGGATCTTGTCCCTGATGCCGCTTATGAGATCAGAGAGATCTGAGAGACTGGTGTTCATTGATGCAATGGTAACCTTATAATTGTCAAATACAGAGCTTGCACTGTTTATGGTAGAATTCAGGGTATTTAACAGATCCTGAGCGTTTTTCAGTGCATTTTTGATGTTCAGGATTATGTTGTCCATGTCAGGAATGACCTGACTGGTAAATGTATCGTCGATGTCTGAGACAGAGTCGATGATCTGGTCGAGCTTATCTGATACGGCATTTTCTGCATTTGTGATCGCAGACATATCCAGACTATCGATGGTGTCAGCGGTGAGAGAGGAAATTTTCTTAACCTCTGTTTTCAGCTTGTCAAGCTTGTTGAGTGCATCTGAAACCTCATTCGTGTTGCTTATGTCAAGAGATTTGATATATTCGTCGACTGCATCGATCTTTTGCTGAAGTTTGTCTGCATCTGCCTTGATATTCTCAAGATCGGCAGATATGTTCTCTGCATCATCCTTCATATGGATAAGCTTTGCAGAGCTTTTCAGATTCTGTATGTCCTGCGCGATGCTGTCAATCTGATCCTGAAGAGAATTCCTGACAGTGTAGTAGGTTGAGCCCACTGAGTCTATATCGGACATGCTTGAATCAATGGCGGAACCCGCATCGGACAGAAGCTTGCTGCTCTTGTCAGTTGCGTCCTTGAGCTTTGTGCTGGTCTTGAGTTTGTTATTTGCCTTGATTATGGAATCTATGGTTTTCTGATATCCGGCGAGATTGTCATCGACGGTCTTGAGTGCTGTGATGAAGTCCGTTCCCTTGAGATCCTTCGACAGATCCGTGTCGGAGTCGTCAATGGCAGTGATAAGCTTCTGTGATATCGCCTTGACGTAGGTCTCGTTGATACTTGTCTTGAGAGTAGAGACTGCGGTGTCGGTTATCTTAGGTGCCACGGCATTTTTCTTCTCATTTTCATAGTAGGTGAAGCTTGGATTTACGAAGTTGTCCGTCAGGGCATTGAACATGTTGTAGGAGAAATCCTCATCAATGACGACGGCGGCATAGTATTTGCCTGATTTCACACCGTCGATGGCGGACTTTTCAGAATCTGGGAATACCCATCCGATACTGGTCTGGCTTTTCAGTTTATCAGCCACGGACTGACCCATGTTCATCTCGTTGCCGTCTGCGTCTGTGTAGCCCCTGTCCAGGTTGACGACGGCGATATTGATATTGCCGGTATTGGCATATGGATCCCAGTTTGCAAATATGTTGAACCATGCATACAGCGCAGGCAGTATGCACAGTCCAACGGCGAGAACTATTGTGAGTATACTTTTTTTGATACCGATCAGGTCGTTTTTAAATATTTTCAGTATTGTTTTCATTTTTATGTAATTCCTATTTATATAGTAAATGCATCAGCGAGGACTGATGTACATGAGAAAGTCCCCGCTGATGATCGTTCATTATTCTACAGGTCTTTGAAATGGAACTGCTTCTTTCCGGTTGCGTAGTCATCAACTATCTGTCCATGTCCGTAAAGCTTGTATTTGTAAGTTACAAGTCCCTCAAGTCCTACAGGGCCTCTTGCATGGATCTTGCTTGTGCTGATTCCGACCTCTGCGCCGAAACCGTATCTGAAGCCATCGGCAAATCTTGTGGAGCAGTTCTGGTATACTCCCGCCGAGTCGACAAGCTGCATGAAGAGGTCGGCAGTGTCGGCATTTTCAGTCACGATACAGTCAGTATGGTGTGAACCGAAGTGGTTGATGTGTGAGATAGCCTCCTGGACATTGTTCACGATCTTGACTGAGAGTACTAGGTCAAGATACTCTGTATTGAAATCGTCGTCTCCCATGATCTCAAAAACGTTCTGGCTGTCAGTTGCGGCATTCGTATGTGAACCATTGGCCTGACCGTCAGCTGTGTATGCCCGTTTGATGATCTCCGCTGCCTCTGCGGTTCCGCGTAGCTTTACACCATTCTCCCTGAGAGCTTTAGCCATGACTGGAAGCATTTCATTTGCCACATCCCTGTGGATGAGAAGTGTCTCCGTTGCGTTGCAGGCAGCGGTGTACTGTGTTTTTGCATCTATGATGATAGGGATAGCCTTCTCTATATCTGCATCCTTGTCTATGTATGTGTGGCAGATTCCGTCTGCGTGTCCCATGACAGGAATCTTGGTGTTGTTCATTATATACTGCACAAATGCATTTGAGCCTCTAGGTATGAGCAGGTCAACGGACTTGTTGCATGACAGAAGCTCATCGATCTCGTTGTGCTGGCTTGCCTGGAGCATGCAGCCCTCTGGTGCTCCGTTTGCAACGGCTGTGCTGTAGATCACATCGAAGAGAGCCTTGTTGGTGTTGGCAGTTTCCTTGCCACCCTTGAGTACTGCGCAGTTGCCGCTCTTGATGCACAATGATGATATCTGGACCAGCGCATCCGGTCTTGCCTCGAATATGATTCCGATGACACCTATAGGGCAGGAGACTCTCTGAAGGACCAGCCCCTCGTCAAGCTCTCTCTTGAGCTGGATCTGTCCAACCGGGTCAGGGAGTTTTATGAGCTCATCGATTCCATTTGTCACGTCAGCGAGCTTGTGCTCGTCGAACTTCAGTCTCTTCTTGACTGATGCAGCGATCCCGTTCTCCTCGGCAGCAGCCATGTCCTTTGCATTTGCCGCAAATATCTCATCCTTATGTGCGATGAGTGCGTCCTTTACATGTACTAGTATATTGTTTCTTGTATCTTCTGAAAGTGCAGCCATTTTGTAGCTGTCAGCCTTCATGATGCTTGTAGCTTCCTGCATGTTCATAATATTGTTCTCCTTTATAATCCGGTATGTCATGTGCATTTATTCTGTCGTGGCATATGAGCATATAATCCATTAAATATTACCACAAGTTTGGGGAGATGACCACAGGGAAGAAGATAAAAAGAGGCCATCGCATAATATGAGCAACCCACATGGAAAATGAAATCTCCGTTGTGTATGATTGCCATATTATGTGATGACCTTTTTATATGGTTATTGAGTTGTTATATATTGCTCCAAATTAGCAGCTTATCACAACAAAGCTCTGTGCCGGAAGAGTGATAACTCCGTCAGCGATACCTGGCTGTGTGCCGTTTATTGCTATAGAATAGATAACCTTTGCGTCACCAGTCAGCTCAGCAAGCTTCCTTGACTGGGTGTCTGTATTCTTAGGGTTCACTGCAAGGAGTAGATTTCCTCTCTTGTATACCAGTGGCTTTCTGCTGATGATCTCAAGGTTGCTCTTGTCCAGCAGATCGGCCTGTGAATGTCTGAGGGAAGTGAGGGCTTTCACTGTATTGAGCAGTGAGTTCTGGTCTGCCTCGGAAGCCTCGACATTTGCGGCATTTTCTGCAGGATCAACCGGCAGATAGAGCTTGTCGGCAGGCGCTGATGAGAAGCCCATGTTGTCACCGCTTGTCCACTGCATAGGAGTTCTTGAGCCGGTTCTTGTAAATCCGCCCTCCTTGCTTGCCATGCTTCTGAATTTCATAGCAATCTCATCGCCGTAGTAGATGAATGGATTGCCGGGCATGGTCATGAAGAATGCATAGGCAAGCTTTAACTCATCCTCAGAGAGCCCGTAGCTGATACGTGTAGTGTCGTGATTTCCTGTGATGAGGGCTATAGCACCCTTGTACTTTATCTGCTCGTATCTTCCCATGTATTCATCAATGAAGTGGTCGCAGGTTCCCTTGCTGTCAGCCTTGAAGAAGCTGTTGTTCTCCATGCTGTCGTCAAGAGACTCAGGAAGAGATGCAAATGCATTCAGGTGAGCTTCGTAATCTCTTACCAGAGAGTTATATCCGTTGCCCATCCAGTCGAGATAGAAGTCCATGTCGAAGCCGGCCTTGATTGACTGTTCAGCCTTTCCCCACTCAGATACAAATGCTGACTCAGGGTACTCAGCGTGTATATCGCCGAGAATGTCCTGCCATACGGCAACTGTTCCGCTCTTGTTAGCATCATCATGCTTTACAAGTGAATCTGCCATATCTACACGGAAGCCGTCACAGCCCTTGTCGAGCCAGAAGCGGCATACGTCCTTCATAGCCTCTCTTGTTGCGATACATGCAGGATCGTACATGCTCTTGTGCCATCTTTCAGTTGGGTTCAGGACGCCATAGTTGAGAGCCGGCTGGCACTTGAAGAAGTTGACGATGTAGGCACCGTTTCTTGGTGATTCTCCTGCGATGTAGTTGAGACCTGCACCGCCACAGAGCCATCCGTCAGTCCACATATATCTATCTGAGTATTCATTTGGCTCAGCTTTTTTGCTCTCGGTAAACCATGTATGCTCCTCAGATGTGTGGCCTGGAACCAGGTCGAGGAGAATGTGCATGTCCCTCTTGTGAGCCTCAGCGAAGAGGTTCTCTATGTCCTCCATTGTTCCGTATCTCTCGGCAACCTTCTTGTAATCCCTTACATCGTAGCCTGCATCGGAAAATGGTGAATCAAAGCAAGGATTCATCCAGATAGCGTTGCATCCAAGAGACTTGATATAGTCAAGCTTTGCAGTGATTCCGTTAAAATCACCGATACCGTCGCCGTTGGTATCGTAGAAACTCTGTGGGTATATTTCATAAAAAATTGCGTCTTTAAGCCATGTAGCCATAATAAATGTCCTCCTTATAAAAATGCAGCATGCGCATATAAATGCTCTTCGCGCGGCGCATGCGTTACTATTCGTTCTTCCATAATATGAGCAGCGCACTTGCAGCTATGCGCTGGTGGTTTAAGGTATAAGGTATAAGGTACTGCAAACCCACACAGAAATCTGCCTCAAAATACGGAGAACGATCTTATTAGTATTAAGAACATTCTACTCATTATAATAAAATATAATATGGAAAAATGTAATCCTTTATATGTAAATTAATAGATTTATTTTGCAGGAAAATATACTTGTTGAAAACGCACAGCAAACATAAAAATATCTGTATTTTATCTGGTTCAAATATGTGATAAAATTTGCTTTAAACTGTAAAAGTTTAAACACACAAATGCAATGATATATGTTACAATCACAAGGTATGTGTCAGCATAAATGAAAAAATAATACAGAATGTAACAGCTTGAAGTAAACATCTGACGCAAATAATACTGATATCTGTGAAAGGAAAAGTGTATGAGTAAAGAAAATAACAACGGCGACAGAGAAAAGTTCGCCTCCAGACTTGGGTTCATCCTCGTGTCGGCGGGATGTGCTATTGGCCTTGGAAATGTATGGAAGTTCCCGTATATATGCGGGCAGAATGGCGGAGCGATATTTATCGTGATATATCTGCTGTGTCTGTTGCTTCTGGGATATCCTATCCTTACCTGCGAGTTTGCGATAGGCAGAGGAAGCGGCAAGAGCGTTGGTTCAGCACTTAAGGAGCTTGCACCGAAGGGCGGCAACTGGCATAAATTCAGCTGGTATGCCTATGCCGGCAACTATCTGCTGATGATGTTTTATACTATGGTAGCGGGCTGGATGGTATACTATGTGTACGTCATGGGATCAGGACAGCTTCATGGTGGGTCAGTAGAAGCAATAGAAGACAAATTTACAGGGATGCTTGCATCACCGGGACTTATGGTCGCGATCACACTTGCGGTCATCGTGTGTTGTATAGGTATATGTTCACTGGGACTTCAGAACGGAGTGGAGAGGGTGACAAAGATCATGATGTTTGCACTTATAGTTCTGATGATAGTCATGGCAGTGAATTCGCTCATGCTCTCGGGCAACGAAGAAGGACTTAAGTTCTATCTTGTTCCAAGTATCGAGCGTGCAAATGCCAGAGGCTGGGGCAATGTATTATTTGACGCCATGACCCAGGCATTTTTTACACTCAGTGTAGGTATGGGATCCATGGAGATATTTGGAAGTTATATAGGCAAGGAGAGAAAATTGTCTGGCGAGGCGAAGAGTGTTATGTACCTTGATACATTTGTGGCACTCATGGCCGGAGTCATCATATTGCCAGCATGCTTTGCGTACGGGATCAGCCCGGACAAGGGACCATCACTTCTGTTTATGACCCTGCCGAATGTGTTCAACCACATGCCGGGAGGAAGAGTGTGGGGAATTCTGTTCTTCATATTCATGTCATTTGCGGCGCTTTCCACGGTTATCGCGGTGTTTGAGAATATCATATCGATAAGTATAGATATGTTTGGATGGAAGAGAAAGAAGTCACTTATTATAAATCTGATCGGGATATCAGTGCTCTCCCTGCCGGCTGTGCTTGGATTCAATGTGCTCTCAGGAATCACTCCGATGGGAGCGGGTACAAATATCATGGATCTGGAAGATTTTCTCGTATCGGGAAATATCCTACCACTCGGATCATTACTTTTTGTCCTGTTCTGTACAAGAAAGAATGGATGGGGATTTGAAAACTTTGTCGCTGAGGCAGACACCGGTATCGGTAAGCCGTTTCCGCAGTACCTAAGAAAATACATGTCATACGTGCTGCCGCTTATAATTGTGGTAATCTATTTCAAGGGATACTACGATACATTTGCCCCGAAGGGACCAAAACTGCTGTGTATCTGGATGGGAGTTGCAGCATTGTTTGTTCTTTTCATAGGCTATCTGGCGTTTGGACATGGACGGGAGGGCAGGACAGATAAAAAAGAGTGAAAATTTCAGTGAATTTAACACGGACTTATTGTCTTTTGAAGCAAAACATGATATTATATAAGTACCAACAGTAAGTCCTTCGATAGTGCGTTTATCTATGTAAGTGTTCTGTGTGAGCATCGCTCGGAGGCAATTGGTATTTTAAATATTTCAAAAAAGGGATTGAAACCGCGATATGGGGCGCAAGGTTCAATCCCTTTTTGATTATGTCAGCTCGTAAACACCCTTAAGTATTCCAAGTTCTCTCATAAGCTCAAGTTCCTCAGTGTAATGTCCAGTCTGCAGATGTGAATAGAACAGATTAGAAAATACATCCGCTATCTGCACAAACTTGTTACAGGCTGAATCGAAGTAGCTCACTGAGAAATTCCCCGCTACCTGACCTGACAGTGAAAGCTCGGTGTTCAGGTAATTTTCAAGGAATGATTTGTTCTCCACCCGCTCATTCCTCTCGTCAAGCTGCAGAAAGCAGTCCTCGTCAGGAAGATATCCATTCTGTATGAAGTAGAGCAGGGCAGATTTGATGGAGAAGTTGAATGTCCTGGAGATGTTGTCGAAGAAGCGGTTCGGCAGATTTTCATTCTTCATCATGATATAGTACACGTCAAAGTGATGCTTCCTGGAGAAGTAATCCACAAATATGTGCTTCATGTCTCTGTCAAACTGTGCACCTTTTAGTTCACGGAATTTGCCGTCCCGGAACATTCTCCCGCCGTGCTTGGTGATCTTGCCGGTCATGTCATCGACCTTGTCACTGTCCAGATCAAGAAGCATCTCATAGTTGGAAGAAATAAATCTCTTGTAAGCACGCTCAAGGGCGACGGGATCGAGGACATGGATCATAGACACCACGAAATACTGATCGTTTGTGGCATATTTATTGATAGAACCTGATTCGTCTATGTAAATGTTCACGATTCCTGCCCCCTTATATAATCGAATTCTTCGCCATGTCTAAGTGTTAATCCACTGATACAAGCTCTATCTTGAAGTTGAGCTCTTTGCCGGCCATCTCATGGTTTGCATCAAATGTGATGGATTCGTCATCTTTTTCAATGACCTTTACAAGGAACTGCTGTCCCATGGAATTGGCAAGGTATACCTGATTGCCGACCTCAAGATTCTCAGCGCCAGGCATATCTGCAAGAGGAGCCTTGATGATGGCCTCCGGGTCAGGCATTCCGTATGCGTCCTCAGGACGAAGATGTACATCGATGATATCGCCAACGTTCATGCCCTCAACTGCCTGATCAAATCCCGGAATCATCTGTCCTGCACCGCAAACGAACTCGATAGGCTCGCCTCTGTCATATGAAGAATCGAACTTTGTTCCGTCGTTGAATGTTCCTGTGTAGTGAACCTTACAGGTTCTTCCTGTGTTACTCATAAAAATTTGTCCTCCAATTGGGTAATATGTCATTAATTGTAACATGAAATAGAGGGAATGGATATAGGAAAAATTATGGCGTTCCGACCTCGATAAGATTGCCGTCAGGATCATAGAATCTGATGACTTTTTGTCCCCATGAATGAGTCATGAGACGATTGACATATTCAATGTTGTATGGCGACTCATCAAGTTTTTGTGCAAACTCCTCGATATTATTTTCTTCAAAATATAACTCCGAAGCATTGTTATGTGGAATTACAAGATTTTCAATGAATTCAGCCCAAATAGTTGCATCCTGAAGGACCAGCCCTCCCGTCAGGATCACATTTCCCTCGTTGTCCAAGATAACCTCAAGCCCGAAGATATCTTTGTAAAATTTTTTTGATCGTTCAATGTCATTTACGACGATTAGTACATTTTTTAATTGCATAGCGGTTTTCCCCCAAGTGTATAATATAAGTTGGTTTCTAGTGTTTAGTTTACCAAATGATTTGCAAACAGTCTACATAATATATGGTAAAATTAGAAAAAACTATTTATTGATTGCAGCGGCAGCGTATTGTGCAGTCGGCGAGGATAGAGTAAACTGAAACCAGTTTAGAATGAATGGAGATAAATTATGTTAAAATTAGGATGTCATGTGGGTATGTCGGGCAAGGAGATGATGCTAGGCTCAGTGAAGGATGCTGTGGCATTTGGCGCAAATACATTTATGCTCTACACAGGCGCACCACAGAATACGAGACGCAAAGATATATCGGAGCTTAGGATACAGGAGGCACATGAACTCATGGTTCAGAACGGCATAGAGGAGTTCGTGGTCCATGCGCCGTATATAATCAACCTTGCAAATACTGTGAATCCTGCAATCTATGAGATTGCAGTGGAATTTCTTGCAAAGGAGATTGACAGGGCGACAGCGATGGGATCACAGACCATAGTCCTTCATCCGGGCTCACATGTAGGAGAGGGCGTGGACAAGGGAATTGCAAGCATAGTAAAGGGCCTGAATGAAGTCCTGACCGCGGACACCGCATGTCACATAGCTCTGGAAACCATGGCGGGAAAGGGCAGTGAGATTGGAAGAAACTTTGAGGAGCTTGCGCGAATTTATGATGGAGTGAGTCATAATGACAAGCTTCGTGTGTGCTTTGACACTTGTCACACCAGCGATGCGGGCTACGACATCATACATGATTTCGATGGAGTCGTGGAGAAGTTCGACAGACTCATCGGCAAAGATCAGATAGCCGTGTTCCATATGAACGACAGCAAGAACGAACCGGGAGCGGCTAAAGACAGACACGAGAACTTTGGGTTTGGCAAGATCGGCTTTGAGCCACTCATGTACATCATGAACCATCCGGACTTCATGGAAGTCCCAAAGATCCTGGAATCCCCATACATCAAAGACCCGGAAAACAGCAAGAAAAGCTACGAGCCGTTCAAACGGGAGATAGCAATGATCCGAAATGGAAAATTCGATCCGAAGATGAGGGAGAAAGTGGTGGAAGATAACAGATAAAAAAGGAGTTCTACTTAGTAGAACTCCCTGAATGTTTTCTTTCGGCATCTCTGCCTATCCGGGTTTTGGTAAACAAACAACCCTTATGAAGCTCAGCCATGCACTGTTTCCCGGAACATCACACGCATCATCACTCTACAGCCTGCTACGACTATTAAGTTTACGTCAGTCTGATAGGCAACTCCTGTCACCTGCATAACAGCGCTTTCGCCCCGTTTCTACTATTCATTATAAGCTGAGCCGCAAGAAAGGCAATAAACCTGTGGTTTACCATTGCATATCTAATGTTCAGTCAAAACACAGGTAATCAGCCATTCATCTGCTTCAAAAAATATAATAAAAGAGATGTATGTTGTGTGTGGGCTATCGGTAGTGAAGACTGCCGAGCTTGAGGATTTTCCTGCCGAGCTGAAGACCGCAGCGCCCTTATCGCGGTCGTAAGCGAGTGCAAATGGAAAATTCTGAAGCGACAGCAGTCGAACGTGATAGCACATACACAACATACATCTCTTTTTTCATGAACTGAATACAGATGAAGGACTGATTACCGTCCGTCCCTTACTTCTCCGGATGCTCTGTCAGCCAGTGCTCGATGACCTGCGCATCAGAGTGACACTGCACAAAAGTTCCGTTGATTCTCTGGGTACTCTCAATACCCTTTCCAGTCGTGATGACAAGCTCGCCAGGCTGAGCCTCATCGAGGGCTCTTGTGAGAGCCTGCTCCCTGTCAACGATTATATAGCAAGGCTTTGTGATGTACTGCTTGATCTCCTTGCAGATCTCCTCACAGGACTCAAAGCCCGGATCCTCCATGGTGAGAACAACCTTGTCGGCATACTGCTCAGCAAGTCTTCCCATATCCTCACGGCGCTTCTTGTAACGCTCACCGCCACAGCCGAATACAACGGTTATAGACTTTGGCTTCATGGTCTTTTTAACCATCTCATACAGTCTGTACATGCTTATATAGTTGTGTGCGTAGTCGATCATAAATGTGCGATCCTTCCAGTGATATACCTGTAGTCTTCCCGGAACATATACATCTCTGATGCTGCTTCTGATCTGATCATTTGGAATGCCGATGAGAAGAGAGGAGATGATGGCGGCAACAATATTTTCAACATTGTAATCACCAATCAGGTTGGTGTTGTATGCTCTGTTCTCTCCTCCGTATATAAGCTCAAAGTAGCTGTTATGGTCTGTGAGATCTTCATTGTGGATGCTGGCGAATTCAGTGTCCTTTTCAAAGAAATCGTCATCCCTTGACATGAGCTTTTCAATTGATTCCTTGCTTCCGTATACAACAACGTGCTTGTCCCTTACTTCATTATATATAGTCTCAAAATATCTTGTGTCACTGTACAGTACAACGTTGTCGCACTGCTTCAGGAAGGATACCTTGCATCCGAGATAGTCCTCCATGGAGGCGTGCTCTGTCGGGCTGATGTGATCGTAGTCGATATTGGTAAATACTCCGACCTTGTAGTGCTCTCCGTAGATACGGTTCATCTTCATGGCCTGGGAAGAAACTTCCATTATACAGTGTGTACAGCCTTCATCTACAGCCATGTCGAAGTATGTCTGGAGTTCAATAGGCTCAGGTGTGGTGAGAGTGGTCTCAAAAACCTTTGTTCCAACATCAATCTCATGGGTTGAGAATGCTGAGCATCTGTTGTCGGTGTATTTGTCCAGTATATCCTTCATGACAAATGTAACTGTGGTCTTTCCCTTTGTTCCGGTGATCCCGACCTTGACCATGTTATCGCCTGGATTGCCGAAGAACCATCTGGCAGCAAGAGCCATGGCCTTTCTTATATCATTTACAATAATATAAGGAATGTCCACGTCGTCGTACTTTTGCTGTGACAAATATACGATGGCGCCCTGTGCGATGGCTGATTTCAGGTAATCCTCCTTAAATGAGGCACCCTTGCACACGAAGAATGTACCTGGGACCACATCCTTGGAATTGATGGTTATATGGGAAGGAGTGATGTCTTTGCAATCCTCCGAATATTCAGTTATAAGATCCTGCCCGCTTAAAATATCCAATAAAGCTGTAAATTGTAAATTCTCTTTCATACTTTTCCCCTTGGAATGTGTCTTTTATTGTATTTGTACGGACTTATGATCCGTACGACTAAATGTATCACTTATTATGCTTTCTATAAATAATTATGTCAAATAAAAAATACTCAGATCATTAGTTCTGTTCTCTTCATATTTATCTCCATTTGCATACAAATATATCCAAGCTGGTATAACCATGCCTATTATAGCATAACCCTTGGTATTATAGCACTTAAATTGTCGAAATGTGAAGCATTTTGGCCCGGTATTGATAACTTCTATCATATGCAAAAACTTGTGTTGACAAAGTGAACTTGTTCAATTAAATTGTAGTCGCAATTTAAAAAGAAAGATGAACTAATGAAGAGGTTATACGAATATAGTATAGACAGAATACATATTATAAAGAGGTGATGAAATGTCAGAGTTCATAACATTATTTATACCATTTGCCGGAACAACATTGGGAGCGGCCATGGTTTTCTTTATGAAAGATAAGATATCCCCGCTTGTGGAGAAGGCTCTGCTCGGGTTTGCGGCGGGGGTCATGATCGCGGCGTCCATATGGTCACTGCTCATTCCGTCCATAGACATGGCGGAGGCACAGGGAAAGATAGCGTGGCTGCCGGCACTTATCGGATTTGCTCTTGGAATCATATTCCTGCTTGTTCTTGACACGGTGATACCTCACCTTCATCTGGAAAGTGACAAACCGGAGGGCGTCAGGTCAAAGCTTCAGAAGACGACCATGATGATATTTGCAGTCACGCTCCACAATATCCCCGAGGGCATGGCAGTGGGCGTTGTGTACGCCGGCGCAGCCATGGGCAATATGGGCGTGTCCATCACAGGTGCATTTGCACTTTCCATAGGAATCGCTATACAGAACTTCCCGGAGGGTGCAATTGTGTCCATGCCGCTTGTTGGCGAGGGCATGAGCAAGAAGAAGGCATTTCTGTATGGAATGCTGTCCGGAGCTGTGGAGCCGGTCGGAGGTTTCCTCACAGCACTGCTGGCTGTCCAGGTCACACCACTTCTTCCGTATTTCCTTGCATTTGCGGCGGGAGCCATGCTCTATGTGGTCATAGAGGAGCTGATACCTGAGTCTCAGGCGGGCGAGCATACCAATATAGGAACCATCGGTGCGGCGGTGGGCTTCGCTCTTATGATGGTGCTGGATGTGGCACTTGGATAATGACGAAAAATGCTAAATGATAAAATATGAGCAACTACTTATGTTGATTTTAAACATAAGTTAGCTTAAACTAACATCGTAGATCATGTGAGCTCCTGTACCCTCTGTAAACTGCTGAATCGGAGGGACAGCAGGGGTTATACTCGCGCGAAAGAGGAGGTGCCATGTGCCCTGTGGGCACATATCGGAATGCACCGACGAACTGCCGCCGACCGTAAGGGAGGGGGCGATACAAGAAAGGAGAAATATAAAAATGATGAATTATCTTGAGATCGAAAAGGTAATAGGAAGAGAGATCCTTGATTCAAGAGGGAATCCAACAGTTGAGGCGGAGGTGTATCTGGCAGATGGAACAGTAGGCCGTGGTGCGGCGCCAAGTGGAGCTTCCACAGGTGAGTTTGAGGCACTTGAGCTTCGTGATGGAGACAAGTCAAGATACCTCGGCAAGGGTGTTCAGAAAGCAGTAGAGAATATAAATACTACTATAAATGACGTACTTACAGGAATGGATGCGTCTGATATATATGCAGTTGATGCAGCAATGATCAAGGCTGATGGAACAAAGGACAAGTCAAACCTTGGAGCAAATGCTGTCCTTGCAGTTTCAATCGCAGCAGCAAGAGCAGCTTCAATCTCACTTGACATTCCTCTTTATAGATTCCTCGGTGGAATCTCAGGAAACAAGCTTCCAGTTCCAATGATGAACATCGTAAACGGTGGATGTCATGCTCTGTCATCAGGACTTGACGTTCAGGAGTTCATGATCATGCCAGTTGGCGCTCCATCATTCAAGGAGTGTCTGAGATGGTGTGCAGAGGTATTCCACGCACTTGCAGGAATCCTCAAGGAGAGAGGCCTTGCTACATCAGTAGGTGATGAGGGTGGATTTGCCCCGGCACTTAAGTCTGACGAGGAGGCTATCGAGACAATTCTCGAGGCTGTAAAGAAGGCTGGGTATGAGCCAGGTAAGGACTTCAAGATCGCTATGGATGCTGCTTCATCAGAATGGAAGAGCGAAAAGGGAAAGGGCTGGTACAAGCTTCCAAAGGCTGGAACAGAGTATACAGCAGAGCAGCTCATCGAGCACTGGGCAAAGCTTGTTGAGAAGTATCCTATCATCTCAATTGAGGATGGTCTCGACGAGGAGGATTGGGAAGGATGGCAGAAGCTCACAACAAGACTTGGCGACAAGGTACAGCTTGTCGGTGATGATCTGTTTGTTACAAATACAGAGAGACTTGCAAAGGGTATCAAGATGGGATGCGCAAACTGTATCCTTATCAAGCTCAACCAGATCGGCTCAGTATCAGAGACACTTGAGGCTATCAAGATGGCTCATAAGGCTGGATACACAGCAATATCATCACACAGATCAGGTGAGACAGCGGATACAACTATCGCAGATCTCGCAGTAGCACTCAACACATGCCAGATCAAGACAGGTGCTCCTTCAAGATCAGAGAGAGTTGCAAAGTACAACCAGCTCCTCAGAATCGAAGAGCAGCTTGGCGACTCAGCTGTATATCCTGGAATCAAAGCTTTCAACGTAAAGCAGTAGGATAATAGCATTAGCCATACGAATGCATCTCCACTGGTGGAATCATCGGTGGAGGTGCTTTTTTTATACTTTAATTAAATAAAAAAATGACTAAAAATTGCCAGATAATATGTGTGTATTTTAACATTAAAAATATGGAATCACTTGACAGATAGTGTTAAACTATACATAGGCTTATCGGGAGGTAGGAATCATGGCTTCAAAAAGAGATTATTATGAAGTTCTCGGCGTATCAAAGACAGCCACAGACGCTGAGATAAAAAGAGCATATAGAACCCTGGCGAAGAAATACCACCCGGACACGAATCCTGGCGATGCGACGGCTGCAGAGAAGTTTAAGGAGGCCTCTGAGGCCTACGCGGTACTGTCTGATGCCGAGAAGAGGAAGATGTATGATCAATTTGGAATGGCTGCATTCGATGGCTCCGGTGGAGCCGCCGGTGGTGATCCATTCGGAGGCGGAGGCTTCCACTTTGAGGGTGGAGACTTCGGTGATATGTTTGGCGATATATTTGGCTCGTTCTTTGGCGGCGGTGGCCGCTCACAGAGAGGTGGATTTGGCGGATTCGGTCAGGGAAGCTTCAATGCGCGGGGCAGAGATATGGAGGCAAGTGTCACGGTAGATTTTGATGATGCAGTATATGGTTGCGACAAGACTCTGTCATTCAATGATGGACGGGGAGGAAGTTCCCAGTTCACTGTACACATTCCGGCGGGGATAGACAACGGCGGTGTGATAAGACTGGCTGGCAAGGGATATCCCGGAACCGGCAAGGGTCAGCCTGGAGATATGCTGCTGAAGGTCAATGTAAGAGACAAGGCAGGTTATGAGAGAAAAGGACTGGATATATACACCACGGCTCTTGTGCCATTTGACACGGCAGTTCTCGGTGGAGAGATATTGGTCCACACCATGTTCGGCGACGTGAAGTGCAAGATAGTACCTGGTACACAGTCGGGAAGCAAGATAAGGCTTCGTGGCAAGGGTGTTCAGGCAAGGGGTGGCAATACCCATGGAGATCACTATGTGACCGTGAGAATTGCAGTTCCAAGGAACATTTCACCAGAGGCGAAGGATGCGCTTAAGAAGTTCACAGAGCTTGTGAACAAGGGCTGATAATATTATGTTCACATAGAAACCAGGGCGGAAAGCTCACTTTATGAGCGGTCTGCCCTGGTTTTCTCAGCTAAAGCGGGAGATTCTTGACTTTGCAGACAAAAATACATATAAAGATTACTTAAAACAATTGATTTCAGGAGGGAAAATGTTATTAGATAAAGATATACGAGAACCCCTGTTTGATTTCCTTGAGGAGCGATATGGCAAGGTGCGTATCCTTGAGGAGAAGACCGTCGGAAACTCCCGTGCGGATGTGGTAATGGTCATTCCAGACAAGATAGTGGGAATCGAGATAAAAAGTGATGCGGATACATACACGCGGCTGGAGAGTCAGGTAGCAGACTATGATCTGTATTTTGACCAGAATATCGTCGTGGTGGGAAGCACACATGCAGGTCATGTGGCAGAGCATGTGCCGGACTACTGGGGGATCATATCTGTTGAAGAATATGATACAGGCATCAAGTCAGATACAGGTGGCAAGCCAGATGCAGAAGGCCTGGAGGATGGAGTGTCAGACAAGCTGACTCACAAGATCGATTTCTACGTGGTCAGGGAGATGCAGCCTAATCCACGGGCTGATCTGCTTCGTACCATACGTATATTGTGGAGACCGGAGCTTGCACATATCCAGGAGACCTACATCCTTCCGATGTATAAAGGAAAGAGCAAGGATTTCGTCAGGACACTTATAGTGGACAGACTTCCGGCGGAGATCGTGCACCATGAGATAAGTGAGATCCTGTTCGAGAGGGATTATGCAGCTATGATAGAGCAGATACAGGAGTTCAGGAAGGCTCAGGCGGCAAAGCGTGGCAAGACGGTCAGGAGAAAGAAAAAGAGATACAGGAGAAAAAAGAGAGATGCATAGAGGTGACAGCATGATAAAGAAGTATACATACGGAAAGCCATTTCAGACAGAATCAGTAGTGGTAGATATCGCAGCAGAAAAAGGACAGCCAGATCACGGCAATATAGACTTAACAGCCGGATTCTCGTACACATTTGGTCTTGAGGACAGTGATATAGTGTATGGTCTTGGCGAGGCGAACCGTGGTATCAACAAGAGAGGCTACAAGTATATAAGCAACAATACGGACATTCCTCATCATCACGAGGATGTATATTCACTGTATGCGGCGCACAACTTTATCATAGTTTCGGGCGCGCAGACATTTGGCCTGTATTTTGACTATCCATCCACGATCACATTTGACGTGGGATATACGAAGTGCGATGAGCTGCACATTTTCTGTGACAGCGCAGATCTGGATATCTATGTGATAACAGGTGACAGCCCATATGATATCACAAAGCAGTTCAGAAAGATGATAGGCAGAAGCTATATACCACCAAAGTTTGCATTTGGATTTGGACAGAGCCGCTGGGGATACAAGACACCGGAGGACTTTGAGACGGTGGCGAGAAAATACAGAGAGAACCACATTCCGATCGATATGGTCTACATGGATATAGATTACATGGACAGCTATAAGGATTTCACCATAAATGACGACTTTGGCGATTTTTCGGAGTATGTGGAGAATCTGAAAAAGGATAATATACGCCTGATCCCGATCATCGATGCCGGAGTAAAGATTGAGGAAGGTTACGATGTGTATGAGGAGGGCGTGGCAAATAACTACTTCTGTAAGAGAGCAGATGGAAGTGATTTCGTTGCGGCGGTATGGCCGGGATATACGCATTTCCCTGATGTGCTGAACCCTGAGGCGAGACGCTGGTTCGGTGCAAAATATAAGATCCTGACAGATGCAGGTATAGAGGGCTTTTGGAATGACATGAATGAGCCGGCGATATTCTTCACACCGGAGGGCGTGAGCGAGCTGAAGGAAGCGATGAAGAAATTCATTGATAAGGACGAGACCGTGGATGATGTATGGGGAATCTCGGGAATGGCAGCAGGCGTTGCCAACAACCCGAAGGATTACGAATCCATGTACCATAATGTGGATGGTGAGATGGTGCGTCACGACAAGGTTCACAACCTCTTTGGATATAACATGACAAGGGCAGCAGGCGAGGCGCTTCGGGAGATCTCACCGGATGAGAGACGACTTTTGTTTTCACGCTCTTCATATATCGGAATGCATCGTTATGGCGGAGTCTGGATGGGTGACAACAAATCGTGGTGGTCACACATCCTGCTCAACATCAAGATGCTTCCGTCCATGAATATGTGCGGTTTCCTGTATACGGGTGCGGATCTCGGTGGATTTGGCTGCAACACGACCAGAGACCTTCTGCTCAGATGGCTTGCACTCGGTGTGTTCACTCCGCTCATGCGTGACCATTCTTGTGAGGGTACAAGAAATCAGGAGTGCTATCAGTTTGAGCATATAGAAGATTTCAGGAATGTGATCGGTGTCCGTTACCGATTGCTTCCATATATATACAGTGAGTACATGAAGGCGGCCTTGACGGACGACATGATGTTCAAGCCACTGGCATTTGAATATCCGAATGATAGGATCGCGGCTCATGTTGAGGATCAGCTCATGCTTGGAAATGAGATCATGATCGCACCGGTTTACACGCAGAATGCCATCGGAAGATATGTGTATCTGCCGGAGGATATGATGCTTGTAAGATTTACGGCAGACGGCAGCGCCACGCAGACGGAGATGCCTGCGGGACATCACTTTGTTGAGGTACCTTTGAATGAAGTTATCCTTTTTGTAAGAAGTGGCAAATGTATACCTGTCGTGGATGTGGCGGAGTGCGTTGCTGATATTGACAAGACTACAATGCAGCTGATCGGTTATAAGAACAGCAGTTATATGCTGTACGATGATGACGGTTATACAAGAGAGTATGACCTGGAGAAGAATAGTGCGCTCTTATTTAAATAGGATGCATGGCAAGGTATAAGCTGACAGATGCATGGTTAATATATAATATTACCTGATAGACATCAGAAAATATAACACCAGAGAGTATAACATCAGAGAGTATAACATCAGAGAATATAACATTAGAGAATATACAAGGAAGAGAAGACATGAAGAACGTAAAATTAATAGCATCCGACATGGATCATACACTGCTTATGGAGAATGGGAAACTCCCGGATGGTTTCTTTGATTACATTGACAGGCTGGATGAGAAGGGGATTCGTTTTGTTGTAGCCAGCGGAAGACCGATGTACACCCTGAGGGACATGTTCGGAGACAAGATGGATAAGATGGTGGTCATCGGTGATAACGGTGCGGCTATCTCTAACTGCGGCAAGATCATATACAAGAGCCTGATGGATGTGGAAGAGTACCAGAGTATGATACGCTTTGTGGAAGACGAGACGGATGGTGTTGCTGTACTGTGTGCTCTATCCGGAGCATATGTCCTGAGAAAATATGAGAAGTATGCGAAGTTTTTCAAAGCATTTCTCAGTAATCTTGTGTTTGTTGATGATATGAGAAGCCTTGACGTCGAGGCCAATAAGTTTACGATATTTACTCCGGATAAGGATGCTGCGGTGAAGTACAAAGAGATCTATACGCCACGTTTTGGAGATAACTTCTCAGTCACTGTGGGCGGAAGAGAATGGATCGACATCATGAATAAAGGTATCAATAAGGGAATGGCCATGAGAAAGATCGGAGAACTTCTTGGTATCGATACCAGCGAGATGATGGCATTCGGAGACAACTTCAACGATGCGGAGATGCTGAAGACGGTATACTACAGCTATATCGTGGCAAATGCGCAGCCTGGCATGGAGAAGTTTGCAAGATTTTGCGCCCCATCCAATGAGGAGCGGGGAGTGCTGCAGGTTATGGAACAGGTGCTGGCAGCCAACTTGTAGGCGAAGTATAGAAACAGACATAAATAATGGATAGGAATCAAAGACTCAGTCTCTTATTAACAGGGGCTGGGTCTTTTAATATATTGATAATGTAAGCAGTGACCACTAAATCTTAATATTAAACGTAATAAGATTGTAAGATGTGGATGTTAGAATAAAACCATCAAGTAGATCAGACAAAGAAATGGCAGAAAATGAAAAAGAAATGAAAAGGAAGAGGTATCATGAATATATTATCAACCCACAATCTTACAAAGACATACGGAACAGGAGACAATGTCGTGCATGCGCTTACAGATGTGTCACTTGATATTGAAGAGGGAAAATTTGTATCTATCATAGGCAGTTCGGGAAGTGGAAAGTCAACACTTCTAAATCTCTTAGGGGGTCTCGACAGGCCAACATCAGGAGATGTTATACTGGACGGCAAAGCTATTTTTGAAATGGACGATGAGGCACTTACGATATTCAGAAGACGAAAGATAGGATTTGTTTTCCAGAATTACAATCTGGTGCCAATATTAAATGTGTATGAGAATATAGTGCTTCCGATCGAGCTGGATGGAACGAAGATAGACACTGCGTATGTAGATAAAATTATGGATGTGCTCGGCTTGTCGGAAAAGAAACTTTCCATGCCGAACCAGCTGTCAGGAGGCCAGCAGCAGAGGGTTGCGATAGCCAGAGCGCTGGCAGCAAAACCTTCTATCATATTGGCTGATGAGCCGACAGGCAATCTGGACAGCAAGACCAGTATGGATGTCATTGCATTGTTAAAGCTGACTGGTAAAGAATTTGCACAGACGATAGTGATGATCACTCATAATGAAGAGATAGCAACCATGGCAGACCAGATGATCCGGATCGAAGATGGCAGGATATTCTCAGCAGGAGTACCAGATGGGGCAAATGGGGGTGAGAAGGATGCTTAGAAACAATAACCAGGCGGCAGTGAGCAGGATATATCATCGAATGTTGAAGCAGAATAAAGTGCGAAATGTAATTGTTATTCTGGCGATCGTTCTCACAACATTCATGTTCACGGCTGTATTTACATTGGGATTTTCCATAGCTAAAAATCTTAACCAGATGCAGCTCAGACTTCAGGGAACAAGATCTTCTATATATATGGAGCATCCATCTGAAGGTCAGATAAATGATATAAAGTCCTGTCCGTCACTTCTTGCGGCGGGAATACAGATTGATGCACAGACGGTAAGCACGGAATCAGGCGAGTACAGTTATCTGCTTCAGTATGATGATGATACGGAATTTAATGAGAATCTGAAACCTGCCATAACCGATATAAATGGCAGTTATCCGAAGGATGAGAATGAGATAATGCTCACAAAGCAGATACTTGGCAATATGGGTATCACGTCGCCAAAGGTAGGTCAGAACGTTACTTTGGTCATGGATGGTGAGAGGAAAAATTTTGTGCTCTCAGGCTGGTACACAGGATTTGCCAAGAGCAGCGTATGCCTGGTGTCAAAGAAATATGTGGATTCCCAGGGAATAGATATGCAGAAAGATGGACGTGTCAGTATCTCCGCAAAGGAGGGCAAGGGTGATAAACTCCAAGATGAACTTGAGAAGAATGTTACTTTGAGGCAGGACCAGAAGTTTGACGTGAAATATGATGTTCAGTCTGAAAATGGTTCAAACCGTGTTTTTATAGCTATAAGTATAGGCATTATAGCTCTTATGATACTCCTTAGTGGATATCTTCTTATATATAATGTAATGTATATATCTGTTACAAAGGATATAAGATTCTATGGAATGCTCAAGACCATCGGGGCTACGATGTCCCAGATACAGAAGATAGTGAAAAAACAGGCCCTATATCTGGCTTGTGTAGGAATTCCGATAGGGGTACTCCTTGGAACTGCGGTGTCGTTTGGCGTTGTTCCTCTTGCTATGAACATGCTGTCGATAGACAGGGAAGCTGCACTTTCATCGGCGGTCAGTTTCAATCCGGGAATATATGTATTCTCCGTGGTATTTGCATTTGCGACTGTATTTATAAGTGCGAGGAAACCGGCAAAATATGCCGGGAAGATATCTGCAATCGATGCAATGAAATATACTGGAAATATATCAGGAACAAGATATAAGTCCACCAGTGGAGGAAGGCCCTGGAAGATGGCATGGAGGAATGTGTTTCGTGAAAAAAAGAGAAGTATACTTGTGTTCGCATCGATATTCATGGGTTCAGTTACATTTCTGTGTGTGAATACATTTATATCATGCATGGATGTGGACAGTTATATAGAGCATTATCTTCACAATGATTATGTGCTATATGGCGGCGGAGAATCAGATAACTATAAGCCTCAGGCGACCATGGCAGACATCGCGGAACAGATGCGAAACATTCCGGGTATGGGTACTGTAGAGGTGAACAGAAGCGCAAAGGTAAAACTGCCATTTGATGCTGAACTTTATGCACCGTTTATTGAGAGCGAGGATGACCCGGAATCTCTTGCGACATTTTATGAGACAACGACCAACAGTGAGGCACAGTATGGGGCACCGCTGATATCGGTCAATTCAGATATGATAAAGCTCTACAACAAAACTGCCAGACAGAAGATAGATATAGATGCATTCGAAAAAGGAGCGGTATGTCTGATAGGTTATGTAGATTCCATATCAGCGTCGGAGCGGATGGCGGATAAGACTCTGACACTTGTAAATGACCAGACGGGCGGGAAGAGACAGATCACAGTCGGTGCAGCCATGATGAGAACAGAGCAGTCAGCAATCACCGCCGGATATTACTGGACACTTGGTGGAGCTCCAGAGGCGATATTTGTGAGTGATGCGGTGATGGATGATCTGTTTCCGGATGCGGAGATCTCATGCATCATTGCGGATGCGGAGAAAGGAAAAGAATCAGAAGTGACACCATATGTACAGCGCATCGTAAAGGAAAATCCAGTCATAGCCGGGAGTGATATCAAGTCGGTGGAGGGCTCAGAATTCAAGAAGTCTATGCTGTCGCTTGAGGTGATAGGTGGTGGAATGTCGATCATATTGATACTTATCGGAGTGGTGAATTATATCAATGTCATGATCACTGGTGTATATACGAGAAAACTGGAACTGGCAGTGCTTGAGAGCGTTGGAATGACAAAGAGGCAGATACGTAATATGCTTATGTACGAGGGCATGTTTTATGGTATTATAACAACAGTACTTATTGTGACACTTGGAAGCCTTATGATGTATGGAGCTGGCCGGCTAAGTGTGAATATAGCCGATTATGCAGTGTTTCATTATCCGTATGCACTTGTTGCCGGAGTAGCTGCTATGCTGTTTGCTATATGCATTGTGGTTCCGGCGATGGTGTTCAGACTTGTGACAAAAGATACGGTGACAAGCCGGCTGAGAGAAGCATCATAGATATTTGGCAGACCGGGAGTCGTGAAAATGACATGGAATCAGCATGTAATTGATAGGAGAAAGTATGAAACGTATTTTGGTCGTGGAGGATGATGTGATCATATGTGGAGGTGTGAAGCTATTCCTTGAAAAGAGGGGATACGAAGTTGAAACTGCGTACTCATGCAAGGAGGCGGATGGCTGTTTGGAACATGGCCTCGATCTGATATTGCTTGACAGAAACCTTCCAGATGGAAGAGGTCTTGACTATTGCAGAGAACTGAGAAAAAGTACAAAAGTCCCGATCATCTTCCTCACGGCAAGAGATACGGAGGCTGATATGATAGAGGGGTTCCGGGCCGGCTGCGATGACTATATAGCGAAGCCGTTTTCCGTGGAACTTCTGTATCAGCGGATAGAGGCAGTCCTTCGAAGAAGTGAAAATGCACTGGACGGGGTAAAGTGCGAACGTTTTCATTATGGAGATATGAGTGTTGACTTTGAACGGATGCAGGTGTACATATCGGATGAACCTGTAAAGCTGTCCGTTACGGAATACAGGATACTGGAACTGCTGATAAAAAATAAGGGGCGCGTTCTCACAAGGGATATGATCATACAGAAGATTTGGGATGACAATGAAAATTATGTGGATGAGAACACGCTGAATGTGCATATCAGAAGACTGCGTCAGAAGATAGAAAAGGATGCCGGCAATCCGGAGTACGTGATCACGGTGTTTGAAATTGGATATACATTTGGCGAGACATAGGCAGGGGCAGATAACAGAGATAATATGGATAAATATATTGAAAACTATGGTAAATATACGAAGAGAGTGAGGATGCTGTATGTATGCTCACTTCTTTTGTTTGTGTTTTTAGCAGTATTTGAGTATGTATGTTCAGGAAAAATACTTGCGGCCATAGGTGCACTGGCGTGTGGTGTAGTTATGTTTGTTGTCATAAAGTTGCTGCAGAAGGCGGATGATGACTTTATTTCGGAGGTCGTGGCAGCTATGTCGGATCTTCTGGACAATCTCTCTGAGCTGAAACGGCAGCAGGTATTTCCGGAAAATGATGACTCGCTGGTATCAAGGCTGCAGAGCAAGGTTGACAAGATAATCGATGCGCTGAAGCTTCAGAATTCCAGAGAGAGGCTGGAGCATGAGAAGATTAAGGGGCTGGTATCGGATCTTTCCCATCAACTGAAGACGCCAATATCGAACCTGAGGATGTACACGGATTTTCTGAAAAATCCGGATATAAGTGATGATGAGCGTACTCAGTACTTGCAAGTCCTTGAACTGGCGGTGGAGCGCTTGTCATTTCTCTTGGAGAGTATGATAAAGGTATCCAGACTGGAAAGCGGACTTATCAATCTCGATGTGAAAAGCCAGAGTATAAATGACACTGTGCTGCAGGCAGTGAAAGATGTATATGTGAGTGCGAAAAACGCCGATATAACTATCAGATATGATGAACAGGTGAAATGTGATATACAGCATGACAGAAGATGGACTGCGGAAGCGTGTTTCAATCTTTTGGATAATGCGATAAAATACGGAAAAACCGGAAGTGAGATAGTCCTGTCGGTCAGAAAACTAGGGCTCACGGTTGAAATCAGTGTGACAGATGAGAATGAACCAATAGGAGAGGATGAGCGTACACATATATTTGAGAGGTTTTACCGTGGCAGAAATTCCGGTGACAAGGATGGCGTTGGAATAGGTCTTTATCTGTCAAGGGAGATCATAGAAAAACAGGGCGGAATGTTAAGTGTTATTCCACAAAAGGATGGTAACAAGTTCGTGATCGTGCTGCAGAGCCGATGAATGGAATAATGGCATGATTATATATAAAGGAGTACATATGATTTACACATACCCGGATTATTATAAGAAATTCAGCTGCATAGCGGACAAATGCCCGGACACATGCTGCGGCAAATGGCAGATAGTGATAGATGACGATTCTCTTGAAAGGTATCAGGAGTATGATGGAGATTACAGACCGGAACTTCACCGGAAAGTAAACTGGAAAGAGGGCGTTTTCAGACACGGCAGAAGTGGAAAGTGTGCATTTCTGCGGGATGACATGCTGTGTGATATGTATATACATATGGGCAAGGACAGCCTCTGCACTACATGCAGGGAGTATCCGAGACATACGGAGGAATTTGAAAATGTCCGTGAGATCTCGCTGTCTCTGTCGTGCCCGGAGGTGGCACGGATGCTGATGAACATCACGGGCAAGGTGACATTTGTGACCGAGGAGGATGACGAGGATGAGGTGTTCGACGATTTTGATTATTTCCTGTACTCGAATCTTGAGGATATAAGGGAGGAGATTCTGAAGATCATTCAGGACAGAAATACAGATATCCGTGATCGTGTCAGGAGAGTTCTACAGATTGGCGCGTCGGCACAGAGACACTATGATGAGGGCGACCTTGTCATGTGGGATGACTGCGGAGAGCAGGATAAGCCGGAGATTTGCAGGAAATTAGAATCTTGCCCGGAGCATTCTAATACGGAGATCAATAATGAAGTCTTTTCAGATGATGAATATGTCCTGTTACAGAGACAGTTTGGCTTTCTTCGGGGTGAGCTGGAGCTTTTGTACGACGACTGGGAGGATGTGCTCATAGAGTCACAGAGTCTTCTGTTCAGCGATGGCGCGGAAACATTTGCGGAGAACAGGAGAAGGTTTGAGGCATGGTGGCGCAGGCATTCTGCGTGTCAGGATATGGCAGATGAGCGGGCTGCGGACAGCAATGCTTCAGAAGAGAATGTAAATGCTGATGATCAAGGCATGCGCGATCTGAACTCTGATTTCTGCGATGCATCTGTCGGTGAAATACTGCCTTCTATGGAGATTGTGCTAGAGCAGATCGTAGTATACTTCATCTCGATATATCTTCTGGGAGCCGTGTACGACGACAACATCATCGGCAAAGTGGAGGCCTGCGTAGGACATGCTGTTGAGCTTTATATGCTGCTCATGGCCAGATGGCTGAAAAATGGAGAGCAGATTTCCATGGATGACCTCATAGAACTGGCATACAGATATTCAAGGGAGATAGAGCATTCTGACGAAAACCTGGAGAAGGTGGAAGTGCTGGATTGGTTTGGAAAGATAGATTAGTCTATTGGTTTGTGAGGAGATGATGAAAATTCTGGACAACACGATAGAAATGTATAAGTCTGAAATGGAAAAAGCTTTGGCGATGACTTCAACGACAGGGAGATGCTTGATACAGTGTATTACAGCTATATAGTTGCAAATACGCAGGCTGGCAGAAAGTAAAAACGATTTGCAAAATTAAGCCTTACACCGCTTGTAGAAATAAGTAACTTACAGCTTAAATGTTATAGTAAATATACTTCCGTGCGGAATATTGTCACTGACTGTTATGTCAGCACCGTGGAGCTCTGCTATGCTCCTGGCGATGCTGAGACCGAGTCCAAAGTGATTTTTATGGTCGTTGCGTCTGGAATAGAAGGTTTCGAAAATGTGCGGCTTATCTTCATCGCTTATTCCAGAACCTGTATCTGATACTGTATAGTATAGATTTGAAACATCCGCGGATACAGATATTGCTATCTGTCCATCGGCGGTGCATGATATGGCATTGTCCACCAGAATAGATAGGCATTGAAGCATTCTATCCCTGTCCATGTAGACAGGTGAAAGGGGATTGTCAGGTATGGATACTGCCAGGTCAAGACTTTTTTGCATGGCAATTGATTCAAAGCGATCGTATAATTCTATTATTATATCTTCCGGGTGAATGTCATCGAAGTTATCCCTGCCTGACTTCTTTATATCAGCAAATGTCAGGAGATTGTTCACCATATCGGTCATTCTGTCACATTCCCTCTGGGCTGTCAAAATATAATCATTGTCAGTCTTGTCAGGATTACTGCCAGACAGTCCGTTGAGACATGATTTTATGACGGTTACAGGAGTCTTCAGTTCATGGGATGCTACAGCTATGAACATATCCTGTTTCTTATAAGCCACATTTACAGGGATAAGTATCCTGCCTGTAAAAATGCATGAGAATATGGACAGAAGTATTATTGCTATGGTAGTAATGATCAGAAATAAAATCATCATTTTTGCTTTGTATGCAGACAGCGTAGCGTTGTTGAATATGGTGTGTATGGTATAGAAATTTCCACCTATATTTATGATGCTGTAGCTGTTCCAGTAGTCGGTATGATCATATCTGACAATATAAAATCTCCTGTTGTTTTCGCCCTGATTTATCGCATTGTAATAATCTTTCCAGTACATCGGCTGATTGTAAGGAGATGCAGCTTCAAAAATTGACGCGCTCTCTGCAAAGCTGTTCGTGGAGACGATTGTGTTGTTGTTTCGCAGCACGTCTATATTAAGATTTTTCTCACTATATTCATTGAGGATAGGCATGTCTATGATGCTCACCTGTTCAAGATATGAGAATAAAAGGTTTACATCCCTTGTGTACGATATGTACGTGCTGTTTGTGTACTCCTTTATCACAGTGTGGAGCAGAAGAATGGACATGGCAGTCAGAATAATTGCTATGACGGAGGAGAGAAATATGGAAAGTTTTCTTTTGAGCTGTTCTATCATATAGATGTGTCCTCCTTTCTGCAGACTAGCATGTAGCCACTGCCGTATACGACCTTTATCACAAGACTGCTATGGATGGTTTTTAATCTGTTTCTCAGAAAATAAATGTAATTCAGTATATTCCCATTTCCCACATTTGAGGTCAGTCCCCATATGGCTTCGATGATCTCGTCTTGACTTACCAGCTTACCAGCAGATCTCAGCAATAATTCAAATAGCTGGGATTCTCTGTTGGTGAGCCGCACCGACTGGGTACCACATTGAAGTGTCCGGCTGTCGAGCATATAAGTGACATCACCATATGAATAGTCAAATGTACCAATCTGTTGGGTTCTTCGGTAAAGTGCGTTTATACGAGCCAACAGCTCATCAAATTCAAAAGGCTTGACAATATAATCGTCGGCACCGTGGGAAAATGCTGCAGTTTTGTTCTCGAGTGTCCCAAGGGCTGTGAGCATAATCACGGGTATCGATATCCTGTCAAAGTATAACTGATTGAGAATGTCCAGACCGGACATGTCAGGGAGCATCCAGTCAAGCACCAGGATGTCGATATCCACCCCGGAATATATGAGCTCTGTGCTCTGCTTTCCAGTTGTACACAGCGTCACAGATATTCCGTGATCTTCCATTTGTCTTTTCAGTATTTTCCCAAGATTGAGGTCGTCCTCCACAAGCAGCAGGTTCATACATATCCCCTTTTCGTTATTGTAATCTGGAATGTAGTTCATTTCATTCTTACTTTATAGTAATTCATTTGGGGAGCGTTTGAAAGCGGTATACGCAATTTAGATGGTTTTTAGATAATCTGAGAGTCTGTAGATGCTACAATTTGTACATGAAAATATGTGAATAGAGGAAGTGCTAACTGGGGAAAAGGAGGTAATCATGGGGCGTATAAATATATTTTTACTGCTTGCCGCTGTCATGATAATATGCTGTGGCTGCGCTGGAACATCAGGAGATGAAGAGGTGGTGAAGGAACTGTCTGAATATCAGATGACACAATTGAATGTGGCGGAGGTGTATGGAATAGGAAAGACACAGGACGGTTATGTGTGTATAGGAGAAAATTCTGACGGCGAGGCTGTAAAGCTGACATTCACGTCACCTAATGGTGAGGTACAGGAGGAAAAGCTTGACTCAGCTTTCGTGATGTCAGTGGACGAGAAGATATCAGCGGCATATGTTGATGGGGATGGAAGTATATATATAGCTTTGAGCAGTGTCTTGGGAGATGGAGACATGGAGAGCAGGATAGCCGTCATAACAGGGAATGGAGAGGTCAGACAGCTATCTGATGAATTTGAGGGAAATGTGACAGCTATCAGAGTGCTTGCTGACGGATCCGGCTATATCTCGGGCTGCCCGGGCGGTGATATAAGGTGTTTTTCAATGGATGGTGAAGAGAGATTTGTCATCAAAAATATGAATTACACAGATATATGTGTGGCGAGCGACAGGATTATGGTTTTGACAGAGAAGAGCCTTCTGTCATATGACATATCCGATGGAAGTGAGACTGAAAACATCACAGCATTTGATAAGAGTATGGCGGACGACCTGGACGAGACCTTCAACGAAAAGGGGATGGATGCGGTGAGCTGCAGAAATATCATGAAATATGACGAAGATTCGGACTCACTGTATCTTATGCTGAGCACAGGTTTATATGAGTATAAGCTGAAGGATAGGCTGGGAATTAGACTTGCTACGTTCAGGGATTCAGATATTGAGTACGACTATGTGGTTGAAGGCGGTGATACATTTGTTGCGATAGCTGGTGGCAAGAGTGGAAGAAAGTATGTGGTGGTGTATTCATATGATTCAGGTTATGCTTCAGCAGAAGACAAAGAAGAGATGGGTGATAATGAAGTTACACTATATTCGTTATATTATGCAGAGAGCTATGAAACTCTCATCTCATGGTACGAGGAATACCATTCTGACATGACGGTGAAGTATACATGGGGAATAGATGATGATAATGGAATATCTGAGAGCGATGCAATAAGAGCGCTCAATACACAGCTTCTCGCTGGTGAGGGACCTGATGTTATCATAATGGACGGATTGAATGTGGGAAGCTATGAGGATACCGGAGTGCTCTTGGAATTGTCACAGGTGTATGACGATATACTGGAGGAAAATTCAGACTGTCTGGAAAATGTTCTCAACACATACAGGAAAGAGGATGGTTCGATATACGCAATTCCATCCATGGAGACGTTTACTGCAATTATCGGGCCGGAAAAAGAGGTAAAGAACATGATGGATGTACAGTCGCTTGCAGCATATATAAGCAGTCAAGACAGACCAAAATATGGAAATGACCTGTCATTCTATAATTGGGAGTGTTATTTTGATATATTGTATTCAGGATACGCATCGGAGATTGTGGATAGCAATGGAAATTATGACGAAGAGATGCTCAGAAAATTTCTAGAGGACTTAAAGCTTTTGTATGACACGGAGATGGAAAGGACGACTCAGGATCAGATTGATGAGTGGAGTGCAACGTGGGGCACCTACAGTGATCAGATAAAAAAAGCTATAAACAGTGAGTATATGAGCCCGCTGTTCAACAGCGCCTGGTCTGGAAGAAAAACAGCATTTGTGAACATGAAGACGATGGGAGAATCCTGGCGTTTTTACAGTATAAAAGAGGACTATGAGGTCGGAACAGGTGAGAGCGGCGAAAATACGGATTACGCATATGAAATATGGGGAAATGGTGGAGGAAAGGTGTTTGTGCCAAACACGGTTGTTGCGATAAATTCCAGATCAAAGAGTTTAGATCAGGCTATAAGTTTTATGAAGGATCTGTTCAGTACGGATGTACAGAAAATATATTACGGCGTTGAATGTGGAAATCCGGTCAATATGGAGGGCGTGCGGGAATGGAACAGAGAGGCACAGTCCATGGGAACTCCGGGAGGAAAGATCACCCTGGGGGGAAATGATTACATGGATTGGTCGTATTGGCGTAAGGATGAGTATCTTGAGGACTATATAGATAAATTGAGAGAGCTTGATACTCCGTCGAATACTGATGCGAGGGTGCGCAGTGTGATAAGGGATAACGTTGGAGACTATCTTGAAAATGGGGATAGTCTGGACAGCACAGTTAATTCCATAGATAAACTTTTAGGGGTGTATTTGAGTGAATAAATTAGTTAGCAGAAGGACAAAAGGAACAGTCGGATTTGTGATTCCGGGTTTTTTGGGGGTTATGATCTTTGTTGTTATTCCGCTGATGGATGTATTTATATCGTCATTTCAGAGTGTGGGGCATGGTGGCTTTTCAGGACTGCAAAATTACAAAGCGGTATGGGAAAATACGGCATTCAGACTAGCAGCAGGCAACTCCCTGCAGTTTGAGCTGGTGAGTGTTCCACTTCTCATGGTAATCTCGTTGATAGCTGCGGTAGAGGTATATGGAATGAAAAGCAGCGCAGTCAGGTTTGCATTTCTCGTGCCGCTTGTTATACCATCAAATTCACTTGCGGTGGTCTGGAGGCTATTGTTTGCTGATCTTCTTTCGGGAAAGGCGGTCTTCTGGCTGTTTGTGGGCACATTTATATTTAAGAACACAGGGTACAATATGCTTATATGGATGTCTGGGTTGTCGGCGATACCGGAGACTGTGTACGATGCTGCCAGAGTTGATGGAGCGGGAAGATATACCCAGCTATTCAGGATCACGCTTCCAAATATGAAAAGGTCATTTTTCATAGTTGCCATGTTGTCTGTGGTGAATTCCCTTAAGATATTTAGGGAGCAATATTTGATGGCAGGCAGCTATCCGGACATGAGCATATATCAGATACAGCATGTGTTTAACAACTGGTTTGAGAAGCTGGAAATCAGCAGGCTTACGGCGGGGGCAGTTATGACAGCCGTGGTATTTTTCGGAATCATACTTATAATTCGTTTGGTATGTCTCACTGATTGGCATGAGATATCAGTTAAATATAAAAGAAAGATTTTACTGAGAGGACGTGGAATCAAATGAGGTATGTAGCAGAGGGGATACATTTGTTATTGAAGATACTGGTCATAATGGGAGCGGCGCTGGCGGTAATCCCTTTATTGATTCTGTTAAGTGGAACATTTATGGGTGAGATGGAGCTGGATCAGTTGTTGTTTCAGGGGGCAGATAGTGGTGCGAGACATGTTGTGTGGCATATGATCCCGCTATATCCGACATTTAAAAATATTGTAGAACTGTTATTTGACACTCCGGAATACTATGTACTTTTCTGGAATTCCGTGAAGATAGTCGGGGTGGTGATAGCCGGACAGCTTGTGTTCGCTGTGCCAGCAGCGTGGGGGTTGTCGCGGAGCGGCAGCAGATGGGCAAATCTGATATTTGGTCTGTATATGTTCTGCATGATACTTCCATTTCAGGTGACAATGCTGTCGCAGTACATTGTGTTAAATAGGCTAAACATGATAAATACGCATTGGGCGATTATTCTGCCGTTGATGTTCTCAACCTTTCCGATATTTATTATGTATAGCGCATTTGAGCAGATCCCGGATTCAGTGGTAGAGGCGGCACGGCTGGATGGTGCGGGCAGTTTCACTATATTTTTACACATGGCCATACCCATAGCAAAGAGAGGAATCATAGCTGCAGTGATATTGGGATTTCTCGAATACTGGAATGTTGTGGAGCAGCCGGTCGTGTTTCTCAAGGACAAGTACCTGTGGCCATTGTCTGTTTATCTGCCAAATGTGACGGAGGGAAGTGCGGGAAGAGCGTTTGCATTTGCACTGTTCAGTTGTATTCCGTCACTGATCGTGTTCTATGTCGGTAGGGGAATTCTGGCTGATGGAATATCAATAGGTTCTGCCGAAGATTGATAAAGGCAGATTGTAGGAGAAAACAGGAGAAGTATTATGAGACGATTTGCAGGAAAGCGATGGACAGACTGCGGTATAAAGGCCGTTATGATCTTTATGGCGGTGGTTATTGTCGGCACATTTGTGTCGAGGTTTGCGAGCAGTGCTCTTACCCCGAGGGTTGAAACGGAGTATGCAGTGTCGGGGACGGTGTCTATGAAGGTTTTACAGGATGTGGTTATAGATGGGGATAAGAAGACGCCGGTGTATATCTATCCCGGACTCCCGACGCAGGAGATATTTGTCAGTGCAGGGGAAAAGATTAACCGGGGAGATCCGCTTATGAGGGTGGATGTGAACATGGCCAGATCTGTGTATCTTGAGAAGAAGCTTGAGCAGAAAAGCCTGAAGGAGCAATACTGGTATACATGGGGAGAAGAGATGGATGTTATGGATGACAAAATTGCAGTGGTAGATGAACAGCTCCAATCTCTGGAAAAACTTATGGATGATGATGGAATTGTTTATTCGGAGCTTGACGGAATCATATCGGAGTCCAGAGTCGATGTAGGAAATAAAACTGAGGAGAGTGCGGCTTTTGTGGTCACGGAGAAAGCAGATAAATACACTATTAAAATATCTGTGACAGAGGAACAGAAAAGGTATATAGAAAAAGGGGACAAGGTTATGGTTCAGCAGGACGGCAGCGGTGTGAATACGGAAATATCTGCGATATACAGTGATGCTGATAGTGGACAGGGATATATAGTGGAGGCAGTTATTCCAGGAGATATATTTGAAGTGGGTGACAGCGTGCTGGCAGAGATTTCACATCAGTCTGAGAGTTACAGCTCTGTGGTTCCTGTGGCCGCAATACGTGCTGATGTGTCTGGGTCATATGTGCTTGTCGAGAGACCGAAGGAAAACCTTCTTGGGACGGAATATGTTGCTGCGAAGGTATATGTGACAGTCGGGTATACAAATAATTATGACGTAGGTTTGAAGAAGAGCCCTTTGACCAGTGATGATAAGATTATTGTAAGCTCAGATAAGAGAGTGGAAGCCGGTGATACTGTACGTGAAAAATAGAAGGTTTTATAAGAGCGCTGTGATCGGCATAGTTTTCGGTATTGTATTGGTGTGGTTGTTTATATGGAATGTCATGAATGTAATAAATATAAGTATTAGGTATGATGGCGACAGAAACTATGCATTTGTCACCACAGGGCAGACTGTGTACACCAGAATGAAGGACGAGGACTATGTAAAGGGAACATATAGAATTTTCCCAGAGGAGACAGTTGCCGGGGACAGTGTATATAAAAAAGTCCAATCTGATATAGTTGTTGTTGATTTTACTGTAGAGGATATTTTAGGGGTAACCGGGGCTCTGCAAAGAGATGATACAGATGGATGCATAATAAGCGGGGAGCTTTCATATACGCTGTTTGGAAGCAGTCGCACCGTTGGCTCTATTATAAAAGTGTTTGAAAAAACTTATGTTGTCCGTTCTATCGTTGACTCTGAGGAAAGTTATATAATCGTTCAGGCAGGGCAGGAACGTGGAGGTGACTGGGAGTTTGTTGACAGTAAAACTATAAATGGCATAGTGCTCGACGTATCGGATGAGAATTATAGGAGTGAATATGCAGATGATGTAGCCTGTCATCATGGTTATGGCAACAGCTTTTACTATGTTATAGATTATCTAGATATTTTACCGGACATAAATCTGCCGTCAAAGTGGTCAGATTTTGATTTCTGGAGGGATACCTGCGATGAGCTTAAGTCCATAAATGAGAGAAAGTTGTATTCTGACAAGGATGTTCTGGAGAAATCCTATTACAGGTGCAGCCAGAAGCTGAAGAGGTATAGATTGCGAAGTGGTATTTTTGTTTTCATATTATTTGTGTGGATGATTATGATATGCAGATTCATTAGGGAAAATATAAAAAAGTAAAACAAAAAAATGGTTTACAATGGCAATTTTGTGCATATAATTAGTGATAAAAGGTGGTGAAAAATATGATTATAAGATATACGTTTGATAATTTCTGCTCCTTTAATGCAGAGAGTGAGTTTTCCATGGAAGCCCCTGGGGGAAAAGTAAAGAAACGTTTTCCTGATAATTATACAACAACTCTGATTGGATATGATCTTTTAAAGACTGCTGTAATTGTCGGTGAAAATGCAGGTGGAAAATCTAATTTTATAAACAGCTTAAAGTATTTGAAATCGTTGTTTGATACTAACTTGAAAGTGCAGTCTGTAAATGCCTATATAAATACTGATACATTGGTAAATGAGAAAATACCAAAACAGAGATTTAATATCGTGTTTGTAGCTAGAAATCATTTTGTTTATGAATATGAAGTAGTAGTGGACAGTTTGGGAATATATAGTGAAAAACTCCTAAGGAGTCAGCTCAGAAAAAGAGCTGCAAGTGAGGTATTTGAAATTAAGCGGGATTCAGACTCGAAATATATACAGAAAAGAGGAAAAGCAAAGGAAATCGCAACTGTACTGGAGAACAGCAACAATAGTTATGGCTTATTTGTAAGCAAGCTTGCGTTGTTGGGGAATGCAGATGCGGCTGAGACTGTTGACTGGATGGCAGATGTATTATATCCGGGAACTTTGCCTTCTGAACAGGTAGAAAACATAATAAGACAGGAGTCGGATATTGAAATTCTCAAAGATCCAAGATATGTGGAAATTTTCAGAATGGTGGATTATAGCATATGTGGGATAGAGGTAGATGAAGAGAAACCGTATTCAAAAACGATGATAATTCGTTCAAATGCAAATGGACAGACATTTAAACGAGAGCTTTCTCAGGATTCTACTGGTGTTCGTGAATTTTTTGCATGGGCAGTGCAGATCTTTCGGGTTGTATATGCAGATAAGGTTGTATTTGCAGATGAGATGGATAGGGTGCTTAATCCAATCTTATCAGAACGTGTAATTGCATATATAAATGGAATGGAGCATAAAGGACAATTTATCTTTTCAACGCATAATGTACTTCATTTGAACTTGAAGACATATATGAAAGAACAGATATATTTTATTACAAAGAACAGGGAGAATCTTGTTTCAGAGCTTTATTCTCTTGCGGATTTTCCTGAAGTTAGATACGAAAACACAAAAATATATGAGTTTTACATGAAGGGGATTTTGGGAGGTACAGCGTTTGAGTAGAAAAAAGCGAATCCTACAGAAAAGATTTGCAATATTTTGTGAAGGAGATACAGAATATAATTATATAGATAAGATGAGAAGAAATCAGGGCGTTGAACTGGTTTTGAAACCAATTAATATGCATGGTGGGGGCTATGCAAATTTCTTGCAGAAAATAAGAACAGAGTCGCAAAGTAACTATCTGGCAAAGTTTATTATTGTGGATGCGGATAGGCTTACTACTATACAGGGCGAGCTGGATGGGTTCAATAAGCTGCTTGAATATTGCATGATTCAAAATAAAAAAGGCAACACTCCACATTTCATTATAATGGACAATCCTAATTTTGAATATGTGGCTTGCCTGCACAGTCCTGCGTATAAAGGACAGGATGTTCATAAGTTTATTCAGTCATCATTTGGTACAAAAAGTATTGCCGCTTTCAAGGGAAATAAAGATATTTACAATTATCTCAATAGTGGGGAGTTATCATATGTAAATATGCTGTCTTCACTTACCGGAAAAGATAAGCTGCTATATAACAGATATGAGATAAAGAAGAAGAACTTTGAAATAGTGGTAAAAGATACTGTGGTGGATATGGATAATATCAATATAAAGAGCAGTAATATAGAAGAGTTTTTTGATGTGATCGACTGGTGATGTGCCATGAGTTGATGATGGAGATGCAGGAATATCAACAATGAAAATTTTGCATGGTTGGTGTTCAATAAGTATTATGAGGAGATTGAAGAAAAATAAAGATATATGGAGAAGACAATAAAAATAGTGGCAATTACACTTGGTGTATTGGCGCTGATTGTGTTTATTCCGTTTGTCTGTTTAAGATACACAACCAGATATAAAGAGAAACTCGTTGATAAAACAAGTTCTCCTGATAAACAATACATATTGTCGATGTATTCGGTTGGAGAGCCGTACTGGCCATTTGGCGGTGCGCCGGGAAGGCTGATACTGGAAATGGCAAATAGCAAGGTGGCAAGAGCAGAATTTGAAATAGCCAATGACGGAGCCAGATTTGATGAGGACAGTTGGGATGTGACATGGTGATCCGACAGAGTGGAAGTTGTATTATCCGGAAACGAACAATACGATGAACTTGTTACCATGTATTTTGATGGCGGTGTAGAAAGAAAAAGGCTTACAACGATTCGAAAACAGGCAGCTGCCACAACCACTGAAACAGCGAGAACGGATACAGAAACAACAGGTGGCGAAATACCAGGGAATAACTCTGAAGAAATGCCTGATGACGTCAGCATAACAGCTGGATATAAGGCGGTATACGATTTGTATAACGATGACAATCGCACAGAATTCGACGTCACATATGGTGCCTCGGAGCGTTCGTCCAGATGTGTGCTGAATGAAAATACAGGTATGATTGATTACATTGTCTATAATGGAAAATCACCCAATGGCAAATGCTGCATATATGTACGGTATAAGGTGGATGCGTCTGCAGATGAAACTGTTTCATACGATGAAGGGCATATGGTTGACATATATGCATATGTACTTGAAACTAAGAAAGTGGTCAGCAGCGGCAAAAAGCAGTGGGAGGATACAGGCTCTGATGAGTTTATAGATGTTACGGAAAAATAAAAATATTACTAAAGGTGAGTCCTACCTTATAAGTGGAGGTTATAAAAGCGTAAGAGTCGCCTTTGGTGATTCTTCAAGGCGGCTGAAAAATGGAGAGCAGATTTTCGTAGACGATCTTATAGAACTTGCATACAGATATTTAAGAGAGATAGAGCATTCTGACGAAAACCTGGAGAAGGTGGAAGTGCTGGATTGGCTTGATTGTGCTGCTATCAAAATAGAATTACAAACATCTGAATATATGGGTAAAGCAGTCGAAAGGCTGTGACGTAAAGCTACAGGGTTTGTAAAAATAGTAGCCAGTTGCAGATACGAAACAGTTGGATCTATGCGTATGTCGCATAGATCCTTTTTGGTGCATGGTAGGAGTAGTTGTTTTTGCCTTGACGGACAAGCTTCTTATCTGGTTAAAAAGAGTGTTTTTAATTGACAATATATAGAAAAACGAGTATATTGTGGTTGGGGATGAGTAAAATCTCCAATTAAATTGATAGTCTAGAAATAGAGGATAATTCTATATTATCATTCGCAAATTAATTTTTGGAAGGATACACAAATGAAAAATAACGATATAAGAATACTTTTTTTAGCCAAATATGCTCCCGACTCCATCAATAGTCCATTGCCATCTGGGATAGAAGACACACTATATGCAGAATATCATTATGATATTTATAATATTTTATATAATAATTTTCATGATATTATATCCACGAACAATATTGATTCGTATGTTCAAAAGCGGCCTGAAGTTGATTACATTTTTTCACTTTATAACAGGTTGCCATTTAGAAACTCAGAAATATTTGTCTCAAGTCTGGCTGAATACTACAATATTGCCTATTTAGGCGCACGTCCCAATATAAGATCTATCGCTGAAGACAAGCATATTGCTAAAATGCAAGCAAAACATGTGGGATTAAATACACCTAACTGGTGCACTTATAATGTAAATCAAATTATAAACAGTATCCCATTTGACGGACCATATTTTGTAAAACCACGTTATGGTGCGTCGTCTATGAATATTGATTCTACCTGTTTTTGTGATAATTTGCATGATGTCCAAAATAAAGCCATACAGTTTTATGATAAAAATATTGATATTATTGTTGAACAATTTATCGAAGGAACATCTATTACGGTTCCTATTTTGAACAATTTCGGAGAAACTAAGGTTCTTCCATTTGTTATTGAAAATTCTAATTTAAACTACAATGTCATTACGTATAAACAAAAAAGGAAAATTACTAGTGGATTAACTCGAACGGTTAATACTGATCGCTCTATGCAAAATCAAATAGAAAAAATTTCAACAGCATTTTTCGAGTCAATCCAACCGCTTGATTATACACGAATAGATTATATTATTGATTCAAATGGGGAGCCATATTTTATAGAATTTAATGTATGTTGCAATTTAGGTAAGCATGCGGCTATAAATATGGCTGCCCAAAATATAGGAATAACTTACTCAGAGCTCATCAATAATATCTTATATTCAAGTTTATATAGACAAAACCTCATCGATAGTTTCTTGGGACAAAAGCTGTAAAGGATTAATATACCAATATTCCAAGTAACACGGACAATAACATTTCGTAAAATCTTCTGTGATATAGCATTGATTTGCTTCGAGTCGATTTTGATAAAATTGTATTTTCGTATACGTTAAATTTTTATTATATCTATCTGGATATTGTTTGCATTTTTCCAGAATATTTGTGCTTAATTTATTATTCGCATAATACACAAGTGCCTTATTTATATAATATTTTTGTTTTACACGTTCTATGGATATTTCCTCAACATCATCTTCAATTGCATCTATGATGTTGAGGGCTTCCGAGAATTTACTTTCATATACCAATGAACATGCTTCGTTAATTTTGATAAATATGTTAGGCATCAATGAATGTGAGTATGCATGTGCCATATTTAATAATTTGTGACAATAATCAAAATTACGGTCTAATAATTCTGCAATTGCCCAATCATTATAAAAAATATGCATGTTATTATTTCCAAATTTCTGTATTTTATTTTCTAACTCCCTGAATTTTGGACTTTGCGATACATTCCGATCAAGTATCATTTTACGGGTAACAAGGTTGCACATTGTTGTAATACTACCAAACTCATCTTTAAAGTTTTCGAAGATTTTTAAAGCGTCTTTAAAAGGGGTTAAATCATCCCAGAATGCAGCTCCACAATTTCTGAAAAAATAACCTGCATTTTTATCAGCGCTAGTATCTTTTAAATTATTTTTTTCTATTTTGTAAAGTTTTCTTGCTTTATCCAACTGTTCGGTATGAATGTAATTACTTATAAGAAAAGCTTTCAGTACATAGTTATTCGGATCCTCTGCTAAGCAGGTCAATATCTTTTTTTCAGCTTTTTTATGCTTTCTACACCTATTTAGTAATACTGCAAAAAGCTCTTCCCACTCTAGTTTTAATTTTTCCTGCTTTTTCAATTCTTTCATTTCTCTTTTTGCATCGGTATATAATCTGAGATATGTATAGGCTATTATCTGTAATTTTTTATTATCTTTGATATAACTAATCAATTTAGCTTCAAATGGTAAATCAATTCTCATTTTATATACAAGTATTCGTTCAAGCCAATCTTGGCTATTCAGGTTTAAATCATTTGCTAATTCATAACAAATTTCTGCTTTACTGATTGATTCTGAATTTTCTTTAGAGTAATATTTCAAAATAAGATCTTTATAGTAAAATATATCAGCTTGTGAACATTTGATATTGTCATCTCTCAATGCGCTGGTACATAAATATAAAATTGATTCTTGCTGCTTTATAACTCCATATTCAATTAATTTCTTCAAGGCCTCAGTAATATCTGTCTCTATATGCAAAGTATTGGTATCAAAAGAAATTATTTTTTCCAGCTCTGTAATTTCAATTCCATTAGTAAGTATGTTCAATATCGATATGATTTCGTTATCAAGTTCTGAAATAGTTAAATTTTTATCTGCCTCTTTAATATAAAATAATATTTTATGAATATTATAATCTTTATCAATCAAGAGAGCCTCTGCCTCTTCTTTGGAAATCTCATGTTTAAATTGCTTAGACAACTCCACAATGGTATATGAATTAGGATGACCAAAAGTCAATTCTTCATATGCACTCATTTTCAGCTTCAGTTTTCTTATATTGTCTGTAAATGATGTATATGCAATAATTAAAAAAACATTTTTAATTTGAGAAAGTTTATGGATAAAATCAAAATCAGATTCATTAAGGAACTGAGCTTTATCTATAAGAATTCCTACTTTTTCATTTCTTGAAATTTCTCTGAAGCATTCTATTATTGACGTACTAAGGATTTCAAAGTTTGAATTCAAATAATTAATTCCTCTTTTACCTTCATTTATTGTTGCTAAAACCTCCCCAATAAATGGAATGTTTTGGGAAGCCAAAGCTGATAGGAATGATTTATCGTATTCTCCATATTCTTTATTGGCGTAAGATATTATATTTTTAATTTCTCCCGGTTTCATTAGTTTAATTAATTTCTCCATTAAACTTTCAATAGAGCGATCTTCATATATTATATGATATGTTTTGTGTTTACCTAATTGTTCGTTCAAAAATGCTGAGAATCCAGAACTTCCCTTAACATTTATAAACATTACATTTTTATCATTATCTATATATTTTTCTATTATTTCTTTCTCATTTTTTCTATTTATATACATGTTAGCTTATCCTTTATGTGCTAAATATTTGAGCCGCTTTATGAATGATAATATAGAATTATCCATTAAATGTACCAGAACGTAGAGAGAAATAGTTGGTAAGATTTTCAGCATTCAAATATTAAAATTATTTCTTGGATGCTTAGTTGCCAAGATACTTCGTTGCTTTGCCAATGTAACGTGAGTGTATATTTCGGTAATATTGATAGAACTGTGTCCAAGCATTTCCTGAATATAGCGGATATCTACATCAGCGTCCAGCAGGCTGGTGGCAAAAGTATGTCTGAACATATGTGGGGTGATGTGTAGATCAATAGCGGCAAGTGAAGTATATTTATTTATCATTCTGCGTACAGCCTGATCGGTCAGAGGTCGACCAGATTGATTTGCAAAAAAGTGATTGCAATTTACTATTTCCGAATGAAAATCAACTTTGTATTTATTCAGTATATTTATAACAGAAGGACTTCCTATCTGAATTCGTCGCTCCTTATCGCCCTTGCCATATATAAGGATACTTCCATCATATAGGTTGATATCATTGATTTTTAGTGCACAAAGCTCAGAAATTCTCATGCCAGTTGCAAATAAAAGCTCGATAACAGCGGCGTCCCTCAGAGAATTTCTTCTTTGGTAGGTGGTTTTGGCACAATTAAGTTGTTCATAAATAGTAGACAAAAATATTTCAATGGTGCGAATTGGAATTGTTTTGGGCAATATTATGGGTTCGCGAAATTTAAGCTGCAATTTATTAAATGGATTGTTATTCAGAATTTCTTTGTATTCAAGATAATGAAAAAAAGCCTTAGCAGATGCGATTTTCCTTTTTACAGTCTTGGGTTTATATGTGTTATTAAGTATTCCGATGTATTCCTCCAATATATTTGTGGAAATGTCAGTGATGTCAGATGAGCAAATATAGCTTACGAATTGATTTAAATCAATCTTATATGCTTTCAAGGTCTTTTCATCTAGGCATTTCTGTTTGTCACAGTATTCCAAGTAGTTTTTTATAGATGTTTTCATGGTGTCCATAGTTAATCTCCTTTGTATGTATTTATCAGAAATATATGGTACAGGAAAAATGAAAGAAAGTAATTAAGACTGTTTAATTTGATGTGAATAACAAAAAAATATAGGGGCAGATGACTGTTTTTATGCCCATTTGCTGAGACATCGGGTGTATAATTATCATACGTTTACCCACAATTTACATCTGCGCGGTATCGACTTTTACATGAAGGTAATACCATAAGTCTGTTGTGAGTAAAGGTTTGTTTGTATAAAAGGAGACTGGAAATGAGTAGTTACGTTATATCGGACATCCACGGATGCTACGATGAGCTGCAGAAGATGCTCGAAAAGATACAATTCGGCGATGGGGATACGTTGATATGTGCGGGAGATTATATAGATAAAGGACCGAAGAATGCTGATATGCTGGAGTGGATTATGCGTGCGCCGGCAAATGTCATTCTGATTCGGGGAAACCATGACGAGGATTTTGTTCAGAACATAGAGGCGATGAGAATTATCAGCTATAAAATGGATCTTGACGTGGAGGACCTGAAGGATACAAAGGTTTTGTACAAGTCTATGAGCAGGCTCGCAGGTCGTGATGACAGTGTAAGGTTTGACCGATGCGGAACGGTGAATGAACTGATAGAATCCGGATACACATTTTCACAGCTCTCTGCATGGGCGGAGAGGATAAAGCACATGCCATATTACTACGATATGGATGTGAATGGCAGAAAATGTATAGTAGTCCATGCCGGATATATAAGAAAGCTTGACACACCGGAGCTTAAAGCAAAGTACAGTTCAAGGGAAGAATTCTATATGAATGCCAGGTATGATGGGTATACCGTTGGCGGTATGTGCCATAGTACGATAATCGCCGGTCATACACCGACAGTCAAGGAAGGTGAGTTTGCATGGAACAATGGGCGTGTGTTCCGCATGTACGATAAAGAACGTGATATATTGTTCTATGACATAGACTGCGGCTGCTGGATGAGGGGCACAAGAAAGAATGCAAGACTTGCGTGTATCAGGCTGGAGGATGAAGAAGTGTTCTATGTGTGATGTGTGCATTGACATCATTTTTTAGTTCTGTAAAATATAATATTAATTGTGGACAAATAAAAAATATAATGTATTGCATAGAGAATGAAATAATATAAGTTTAAAGAGGTGATGCAACGCACAAAATTGTAGGCACTGAATTTCAGTATCGCAAAATGAAAAAGGGGAATGAAGAGTTGGAAGCATGGCTTTCCAGGATGCTTTCACCAAGGATTAATTTTCGCTTTTTTGAAGTTCCGATGGATGAAGGTACCATTGTGTTGATGGATATTCCCTGCGCAGAGAAACAACCGGTGCAGTTTGCTGGTGGGGAATATATAAGAACTGGAACAAACAAAAAGAACTTAAAAGAGTATCTGGACAAAGAAAGAGAATTGTGGAGAACATTTGATTACACCCCATATGAACTGCGAATAGCGATGGGTGCTTTGATGATTGCAAAAGATTTAAAGAAATTTGAATTTTTGCATAGAAGAACTGTCAGAGTGGTATGGTATAAAGAAAACTCCAGGCTGGATGCTATAAGAGAGAAAGAATTTTGTGCAGGCTACGTATTTTAACATGAAGAAATCGTGCAGTATATTATGACCATTATTACACAGGAAGAAGTTATTGTGGATGCTACGAGAAAATCAGTAGTCAGTTTCCCAGAAATTGCTATTCGTGAGCTGCTGGCAAATGCAATGATACATCAGGATCTTCAGCAAAGGGGTACGAATCCGATGGTGGATGTGTTTAAAAATCGAATTGAATTCTCGAATGCAGGAGCGCCATTGGTTGCAATCGAAAGAATTGTGGACTCAGTTCCGGTATCCAGGAATGAAAATATTGCAGGGTTTATGCACAAATGTGGTATTTGCGAGGAACGAGGAAGTGGTTATGATAAGATAGTAGAGGCAACCGGTAAGAATGAGCTGCTTGCTCCGAGAATTGAAAATCAGAATAATCAATTCACAAAGGCAATATTGTTTGCAAAAGTGCCATTTGAATTGACTACGAAAGAAGATCGTATAAGAACCTGTTATATGCAGGCGTGCTTAGTATATGTCAATTTTGAAGGTATTTCTAATTCAGATATTCGAAAAATATTTGGCTTGGGAGAAAAGGAGAAGGCTAAGGCATCGAGACTTCTTACCAGTGCTGTTGAAGCCGGGTATATTAAAGTAATGGATTCGGATACAGCACTAAGATATAAAAAGTATATTCCGTATTGGGCTTAATTTAAGTTTCGCTAAGTTTCGCTGATATAAACAGGGCAGAAGAATTTAATAGAAAAATATGAAGAAAGTCACTGTAAACCAAGGAATTGTATGTTTTACAGTGACTTTCTTTTTGGGCAAAGATATAAAATACATTAAATTTATGTTTTGCTAAGTTTCATTAAGGTCTAGTTGTATTATTTATATGATTTCACAATTTTTTCACAAAATTTATTAGCACTCTGTGTTGACGAGTGCTAACAGAAGTGGTATAACATAATCAGTCAAAGGAAAGAGCTTCTAAATAGAAATTAACGATAAGCCTTGAAGCGATCCTTTGAAAAGAAAACGAAATTATTAACATATATATACCTGATGTGATAAAGGCAGAGGGGATAGATATTGGAAGGAGAGATGACTTATGTTAATGCCTAGTATTATTGGAGACAGCTTTTTAGATGATTTCTTTGGATATCCAGAGAGGACTTACACAGCACCAAAGCAGACACAGATGAATGGATTTATGCAGGCTGATGTAACAGAAAGTGAAAGTGATTATACAGTAGAGATGAATCTTCCGGGAGTGAAGAAAGAGAATGTGAAGATTGAGCTCAAGGACGGTTACCTGATCGTGAACGCTACAACAAAGAGCGAGACAAAGGAAGAGGACAAGAAGAGTAGATACATTAGAAGAGAGCGTTACAGCGGCTCAGGAAGCAGAACCTTCTATGTAGGCAAGGATCTGACACAGGAGGATATCAAGGCTAAGTTTGAGGACGGTGTCCTTAAGCTCACAGTTCCAAAGATTGAAAAGAAACCAGAGGAGCCAAAGTCAAAGTATATAACAATTGAATAATACTTCACAAAGCATGTAGACGCCGCGCGAAGCGCATATAATGCGTCTGCTGACTAAATACATTTCGTAGTGTTGATGACCGGCACAGGAACCTCCCTCCTGTGCCGGATTTTTTGTGGCGTCATTGTTGATTGACAACCTTAACTCACAGATTATAATGGGAATAAGCATAATTACAAATAAGACAAGGAGATGTATGACATGAGATACAAGGCAGCGATATTTGATATGGACGGAACAATACTCAATACTCTGGAGGACCTGACAGACAGTACAAACTATGCGCTTTCTCATCATGGATTCCCTGAGAGAACTATAGATGAGGTTAGAAGATTTGTTGGAAATGGCATACGAAAGCTCATTGAGAGAGCTGTGCCGGCGGGAACTGATGTGGCAACGATAGATAAGGTGTTTGATACATTTGCTTCTTATTATAAGGAGCACAGTGCCATCAAGACCAGACCATATGACGGAATACATGATGCCATCGCAAAGCTCAGGGCAGCAGGTGTGAAGACTGCGGTTGTGTCCAACAAGGCGGATTTCGCAGTCCAGGATCTGTGTGTTGACTATTTCCCGGGAATGTTTGATTTCGCACTTGGTGAGAAGTCTGGCATAGCCAAGAAACCGGCACCTGACATGGTGGAGGAGTGCCTCAGAACGCTTGGTCTTGAGAAGAAGGATGTCGTATATATAGGTGACTCTGATGTGGATCTTGCCACAGCAAGAAATTCTGGAACGGATGTCATCATGGTCGGCTGGGGATTCAGAGACGAGGAGTTTATCATGAGCCTTGGCGCACCATTTGTCATACATGACACACAGAAGATCGTTGATATAGTATTGGGAGAGTAGTGGATGCTTACATATTCATTTGACGACAGAGGGATGGATTTCCTCTATGAGCATTTGTACAAAGAGATAAAAAATGACATATTGATGGGAAATCTTAAAGCCCATGAGAAGCTGCCGTCAAAGAGGGCGCTTGCAGCTCATCTGAATGTGAGCGTCGTCACAGTGGAAAACGCATACAGTCAGCTCTTGGCTGAGGGATATATTTATTCCAAGCCGAAGAGCGGGTTCTATGTGTGTGACGTGAAGGCTGAGGATGCGGATGTTGTGGGAGTGAGCAATGCCTGCTATACCAGTCGACCGGAAGACCATGTGACAGAGCATACTCATGTGATCAGGGAACACGCAGAAGCCTCTGACCAGAACAGGTTCTTTGCCGACTTTGTGAACAATTCCACCCTCAGTGAGAACTTCCCATTTTCGACATGGACGAAGCTCATGAGGGAGACGATGATGGATGACCGGGAAAAGCTTATGAAGAGATCGCCGTCTGGTGGGATATTTGAACTCAGAAAGGCCATTGCGGATTATCTCTATCAGTTCAGGGGGATGTCTGTAAGCCCAAACCAGATCATAGTCGGCGCGGGAACGGAATATCTGTATGGTCTTATCATACAGCTTCTCGGCAGGGACAGCGTATACGGTGTGGAGAATCCGGGATATCAGAAGATACAGCACATATACGATGCATATCAAGTGAAATGCTGTTATATAGACATGGATGAGAGCGGTGTCAACATAGATTCGCTAGAGCGGTCCGGGGCTGATGTGGTGCATATATCACCGTCACACCATTTCCCTACGGGAACTGTCACTCCGGCGAGCAGGAGATATGAACTGCTGGGCTGGGCGGCAAAGCAGAAGGGCAGATATATCATAGAGGATGAATATGACAGTGAATTCCGTCTGGTGGGCAATCCGATCCCAGCACTTCAGAGTATAGATGCCTCAGATAAGGTCATATACATGAATACATTTTCAAAAAGTTTGTCATCAACCATACGAATAAGCTACATGGTATTGCCAATACCGCTCATGGTAAGGTATAATCATATACTAAGCTTTTATGCGTGTACGGTGTCGAATTTTGATCAGTATACACTCACAAGGTTTATCCAGGAGGGGTATCTGGAAAAGCACATCAACAGGATGAGAAAGTTTTACAGGAACAGCAGGGACAGGATACTTGGTTGTATCAGGAGTCACAGGCTGTATCCACAGGTAACGATAAAGGAAGAGAATGCAGGTCTTCATTTCCTTATGGAGATCGACACGTCATACACGGACAGAGAGATGGTGGACAGGGCTGCCGCGGCAGGAATCAACATATCCAGCCTCAGCCAGTACTGCCACGGAAAAGAGCAGGAGGACAGCCACACGCTGGTTATCAATTATTCGGGTATAGAAGAAGATATAATAGAGGAAGCCTGTGACAGACTTCTTGAGAGTGTGGTGCACTTGACGACATAGCACGCAGACGCCGCGCGGAGCGCATTTCATGCGTTTGCAGGATTTTTTCGTATTTTTCGTAAGGAGGACAACAGATGAAGATATCATTCGATTCCCTTGAGGAGCAGAATATTCAGAACTTTAAGGGTGGCGAAGGCGTATTCAAGCCACGCATGCACGTAGGCAATTACAACAAGATCATGAGGGCAACACTTCCAGCAGGAAGCTCCATTGGCCTGCACACACATGACACCAACAGCGAGATCATATTTATCATCTCAGGAGTTGGAACCATGGAGTATGACGATACCATGGAGATACTCAATCCGGGCGACTGCCATTATTGCCCGCCGGGACACAGCCATAGTCTGAAGAACAACGGCGATGAGGATCTGGTGTTCTATGCTGTAGTGCCAGAGCACAATTAGAAGAGAATAATATAAGAAAATAAAAAAGAGGTTCTCCCAATCAATGTAACTGGAATACATCTGGAATTCCGGGTGCGCATCAGAACGTGGAGACCTCTTTTTTATTTGTTATCAAGTGATTAACTTGATATATATGCGCTAATTCATGTCACATCAAGCAGGTTGAGGCATCAAATGCGGGAGTTAAGGTTGAACTTATAGTCAGAGGAATATGCTGTCTGCTGGCGGAAATCCCCGGCGAGACGGAGAACATACATATAAGAAGTATTGTCGGACGTTTCCTTGAGCACTCAAGAATATATATCTTCGGAACTCCTGACAGAGACAAGATATATATAGCTTCAGCAGATTTTATGACACGTAACACTCTCCGCCGTGTGGAGGTTGCTACACCTATATATGATGATAAGATCAAGCAGCGTATCAGGAACAGCAGTATGCAGATGCCTATGAGAGGGCACGTCAGTAGGCGCATTGCATAGTGAGACTGCGCAAAAGTAGCAAAGGCATTTGCTTTCTGCGGTCAGATATGTTAGAATCTGTAAAAATCAAAGATAAAAATAACGTGCAGATTACGGACCGAAAAGGATAACGACTGTGCATGCTTTGGCATGCCGGCTGTTATCCTTTTTGTGTTTTATAGTGATTGCGGATAAGGAGAAGTGCATGTATCTGATGATAGACAATTTTGATTCATTTGTGTATAACCTGAAGGCGTATTTTGAAGAGATGGGAAGATGTGTGACCGTAAAAAGGTGCGATCGGATATCTCTGCATGATGTGGAAGATCTGGAGCCGGAGGGCATAATACTTTCACCGGGACCTGGGCGGCCATGGGAGGCAAAAATGTGTGTGGATGTTGTGAACATGTATAAGGGAAAGATTCCGATACTTGGAGTTTGCCTTGGACATCAGATACTTGGGTATTGTGCGGGCGCCATTGTTGAAAAAGGAAAGATGCCAATGCATGGAAAGGTGACAGAGATACATACCTGTGGAACAGGTCTGTTCGCGCGGCTGCCGGAAAGCTTTCATGTCACAAGGTACCACTCATTGGTAATAAATGGCAGTAGTCTGCCGGATGATTACCAGGTGGATGCTATATCCGAGGATGGTGCAGTTATGGGAATATCACACAGAAGGCTGCCGTTGTACGGGGTGCAGTTTCACCCAGAAGCGGTACTTACGGAGTATGGTCATGATATATTGTATAATTTTTGTATAGCGGCGGAGAAATTTAATTGCAGATAAGGAGTCATATATGAGAAATATGAGGCGAGTGCTAAAAAAACTTGACAGATATGTGTGTGCAGCTGATGTTTTTGAAATATATGAGGATGAGACAGGAATAGCATTTCTTGACTCATCCCTTGTGAATAATCTGGGACACTATTCGATCATAGGGAGATGCCCGTATCTCAGGCTTGTTAAGAATGGGGATACATTTGAGGTTAATGGAGATTCTGAAAAGAATATAACATTTGAAGAATATATGAGACAGTATCTTGTACAGCATATGGATAAGAGTTCGGAGGATTTGCCAATCGTATCAGGAGCGATAGGGTATGTATCCTACGATTATGGAATGGATAGGATGGGGCTTGATTCCATCAATGAAGACCTTGTGTCTGTTCCAGAGGCAGTTATGACATTCTATGACTGTTTTGTTGTTGAAGATTGCCTAAAAAAAGAGACATATCTTGTGGCAAATGGGATGACAGGTGATGCACAGTCAAATATTGATGTAATGGAGAATGATATAGAGAAGTATTGCGGCAGGGATGATCGGGAAAATGGCAATATAATTGACAGGACGAGTGAAGCTGTACAAAAGAGGAAGAAGTATAACTTGAATGTGTACGAAGAATGCAGCAGGGAAGAGTATGAGCACTCTGTAAGAAGACTGAAGGATTATATAACCGAGGGGGATGTATATGTTGCAAATATGACAAGGCATATAATTGTCGACAGCGATAAAAAGCCTCTGGACGTGTTCCATGACCTGAGAGTTAGCAATCCGTCGCCATTTGGTGGATATCTTGATCTGGGAGATTATCAGATAGTGAGCGCCTCTCCTGAACGGTTTATGCAGATAAAGGATCGTCGTGTGTACACCCGGCCGATAAAGGGGACGAGGAGACGGGGAGAGACTGACAGGGAGGATGAGGCACTCAGGAGGGAGCTTGAGAAATCACAGAAGGAAAAGAGTGAACTCCTGATGATTGTAGATCTTGAGAGGAATGACCTGAACCATGTGTGCAGACCGGGAAGCGTAAAAGTGACTGAACTGTTTTCGATAGAAGATTATGCGACTGTTTTCCATCAGGTGGCAAATGTTGAAGGTATGCTGCAGGATGGGGAAGATGTGATGTCTCTTCTTGCTGCGGCATTTCCGGGTGGTTCTGTTACAGGAGCGCCGAAACGCAGGGCTATGGAGATTACAGATGAACTTGAATGCGGGAAGAGAAATATTTACACCGGCTCTATTGGTTATATTACATTGGATGGAAAATGTGATTTTAATATAGTGATAAGAACTGTATTGTACAGAAACGGCAGGTATTATCTAGGCGTTGGAGGCGGTATTACTGCCGATTCAGATCCTGGTGCAGAGTATGAAGAGACACGGGATAAGGCAAAAGCAATACTCAGTGCATTGCAGTAGCATTTGAAAATGATGAAAATGGGAGAAATGTAAAATGAATGTAAAAATGGATGATTGCTTTCAATTTGGTCTTGGAGCATTTGAAACTATAAGTGTGGTTGACGGCAGGCTGATATTTCTTGACAGGCATCTGAGACGCCTGGAAGATGCTGCAAGATTCCTGGATCTTGGCATGCCAGCAGAACGGGGCATAGACAGGATAGCTGTGCTGGAATATCTGAGAAAGTGGATGAGTGAGCATGATTACAGAGATCGATCAGGTCATATGAGGAGATGTGCGTTAAAGATCATGCTGACTCAGAAAAATGTGGTTTTTTCAATGAGAGATAATCCATACACCACGGATATATACGAACGGGGGTTTGCAATGGACATAAGTAATGTTAGAAGAAATGAGACGTCGCCGTTCGTATATCATAAAACCATGAATTACGGAGACTGCATTCTTGAAAAAAGGCGGTCTAGGAAAGCTGGAATGGATGAACGGATCTTCCTGAATACAAAGGGACAGATATGCGAGGGTACGGTGAGCAATATATTTTTTGTGAGAGATGGCAGGATATACACACCCGCGATAGACTCAGGTCTTCTGCCTGGAACAGTAAGGGGGTATATCTGTGAATCAGAGGCGGTCACGCAGACGGTGATATTCCCTGATGAACTGTCATCATATCAGGAATGCTTTGTGACCAATTCCTTGATGGGGGTCATGCCGGTGAAAATACTGGGAAATATCAGCTTTGAGGAGAGGAGCGTCACTGCCAGGATGATGAGAAAATATCATGATTTTTCAGCTACATGCCGGTAAAATGCCTTTTTGTATCATTGTGGTCCGGGCTCAGCCACTTCGCATATGGTAAGAGTGTCACCAGATATTGTAAACCTTATATCGTATCCGCCGTACAGCATTCCATAGCGTCTATTCGGTTCATCCTGATAGCCAGGCCTTGGATCCTGCGCAAGTATCTCTTTCAGGGCCTCAATCTGTGTATTTGAAAATATCGTTTCAAGTTTGGTGGCGATATCGTCAGAGAAACGTACTGACAGCTCCGGAATATCAAGAGGGTCCGTCCAGCCCCCGGTCGCCTCCGGGTGGCTGTCTGTGTATGGCAGATAAGGCTTGATGTCGTACACCGGTGTACCATCCAGTATATCGGCTCCTGACACCACAAGCCCGTGTACACAGCCAGTTTCTTCATTATATATAATGTCCAGAAGCTTCACCGACGACAGTCCGATGTTGTTCGGCCTGAAAGGTGATCTGGTGGCAAAAACCCCCATCCGCTGGTTACCACCCAGCTTTGGGGGTTTTACTGTTGCGGTAAAACCATTCTTGTGAGCCCTGGAGAAGTCCCACAGCAGCCATATGTGGGAGAATCCGTCAAGTCCTCTGAACGCCTCTGCCTGATTGTACGGTGGAAGCATCTCTATAAAAGCGGTGGCGCAGTCTGTCAGACCGCTTTGCCTTGGAATGCCGAACTTTTCTTTATAGTCACATCTCACATATCCTATTACTTCTAAACTGGTATTTGTCATGTATATTTATCCCACTTTCTGGTTGCAATTTATAAGTTATGGCAGATTATTTGCTGTACATTCAGCATGCATTGATTAACGCCGACTTTACATTCAATTTACATAGCGTTGGTTATGTATTTTACTTATGCCATTTATTATAGTTCAAAGAAAAGAACAAAAGGCGCGCGAGTTCTTTTCCGGGAAATAAGCAAAGAATGATATGTCCCAATAATACAATATTTGCAAAGACCGGTTCAAGAGATAACCGGCACATGTAACAATTTTCGGAGAAAATTGTTATGCAGCATCAGCCATCGCCGATAGGCGATTTTGCATGGCTGATGTTCCAGAATACATGTAATAAGTTTTCGTAGAAAACTTGTTATGTAGCATCAGCCATACCATAAAGCGATTTTGCATGGCTGATGTTCCAAGAAAGAATATGGACAAAGTAAGGAGAAAAAGAAAATGGTTAAATTAAAGAAAGTATTGGCAGTTACACTTGGAGCAGCACTTATGGTAGGAAGTCTTGCAGGCTGTGGAAATAATTCATCAAAGAGCGCAGATGGCGGATTCGATGCAGCACAGGATATATCAGTAGTATCAAGAGAGGAAGGCTCAGGAACAAGAGGAGCATTCGTAGAGCTCACAGGAGTTGAGGAGAAGGATGCAGATGGCAATAAGGTCGACAACACAACAACAAATGCCATCACATGCAACAGCACAGAGGTCGTACTCACAACAGTAGCAGGAGATGATTATGCAATTGGTTACATATCTCTCGGAGCACTCAACGATACAGTAAAGGCACTCAAGATCGGTGGAGTTGAGGCAAGTGAGGAGAACATCAACAATGGTTCATACACCCTCTCAAGACCATTCAACATCGTTACAAAGGATGGCATCAGCGATGTTGCACAGGATTTTATCAACTATATCATGAGCGAGGATGGACAGAAGATCATATCAGCAAATAAGTACATCGAGGTTGCAAACAGCGGAGCATTTACTTCAACAAATCCAAAGGGCAAGATCGTTGTTGCAGGTTCATCGTCAGTAACACCTGTTATGGAAAAGCTTATCGAGGCATACAAGACGATCAATACAAATGCTGACATCGAGCTTCAGGAGAGCGATTCAACAACAGGTATCACATCAACATCAGATGGAACATGCGATATAGGTATGGCATCACGTGAGCTTAAGGACACAGAGACAGCACTTGGTCTCAAGGCAACTGTAATAGCTATGGACGGAATCGCAGTTATAGTAAATAACAACAACCCTGCTGAGGACTACACAGTAGATCAGGTCAAGGACATATTCACAGGTTCAGCAGCAAAGTGGGAGGACGTAAAGTAATCAGCTTATGCATAAACTTAAAGAAACAATTATGCATGTAGTATTCCTGATAGCGGCACTGGTATCCATCGCGGCGGTAGCACTCATATGTGTGTTCCTGTTTGTGAATGGAATACCGGCCATTAAAGAGATAGGCTTCGGGGATTTCACCCTTGGTGAGATCTGGAAGCCTACAAATGGATACTACGGCATTCTTCCTTTCATATTAGGAAGCATATATGTAACAGCCGGAGCACTGATAATAGGAGTTCCGATAGGACTTCTGACAGCGATATATCTGGCAAAGTTTTGTCCCGACAGATTATATAAAGTTATAAAGCCATTTATCAATCTGATGGCTGGAATACCTTCGGTTGTATATGGATTCTTTGGAATGTGCGTGCTGGTTCCAATGGTCAGAAGCATATTCGGAGTAAATGGTAACACGATGCTCACAGCTTCGGTACTTCTCGGTATGATGATCCTTCCAACGATCATCAGTGTATCCGAGACTTCCATCAGAGCGGTGCCTGACAAGTATTATCAGGGAGCCCTGGCACTTGGAGCAACACATGAGCGAAGCGTGTTCAAGACTGTTGTCCCTGCAGCAAAGTCAGGAGTTATGGCAGCGATTATCCTTGGTGTTGGCCGTGCAGTTGGAGAGACTATGGCGGTCATCATGGTCGCTGGAAATCAGGTCCATATGCCTGACGGAATACTGAGAGGTGTCAGAACACTCACCACAAATATAGTAATGGAGATGGGATATGCGACGGACCTGCACAGACAGGCTCTGATAGCGACGGGCGTTGTACTGTTCGTATTCATACTCATTATCAACCTCCTGTTCTCCATCATAAAGAGAAAGACGGTGGCATAGATGACAGAGAGAGTAGAAGGAATAAAGACAGTTGTCGCATGTGGCGATGACAGAACAAAAAATACAATAATCAGCACGAAAAAGACGGCACCTGAGGACGATCCTTCATCCATAGTTGATGTGGACAGCATAGAGGCTATAAACAAGAGCACATGGTCTGAGAAATGGGCTGAGTACAGAAAGAGACCGGGATCATTCATAATGTTTATCTTTGTACATCTGGCGACACTCATAACTGTGCTCTCCATAGGATTTCTGTTGGTGTATGTACTGGTAAAGGGAATCCCAAATCTTAATGCGGACATATTCAGCTGGGAATATACATCGGACAACTGTTCGCTGGTGCCGGCACTTATAAATACGGTTTACATGACGCTGCTGTCTCTCCTGATAGCAGGTCCGATAGGAATATTTGCAGCGATATATCTTGTCGAATATGCGAAGACTGGCAATAAGCTGGTGGGGATAGTGAGGATCACAGCGGAGACACTTACAGGAATACCTTCGATCGTATACGGACTATTTGGAATGCTGTTTTTCACAAATGCGTGTGGGCTTAGATTATCACTCATATCAGGTGCGTTAACCCTGGCGATAATGGTTCTTCCGGTCATAATGAGAACCACAGAGGAGGCACTCATGGCAGTGCCTAAGTCTTATAGAGAAGGAAGTTTTGGACTGGGAGCCGGAAAGCTCAGAACAGTATTCAAAGTAGTGCTTCCAAGTGCCGTTCCTGGAATACTGTCAGGAATCATACTTGCGACAGGACGTATCGTGGGCGAAACGGCAGCACTCATATACACAGCAGGATCGGTTGCAAAGATGGCGACAAAGCTTACCGATTCAACAAGAACTCTGGCGGTTCATATGTACCTTCTGTCAAAAGAAGGACTTCACACGGATCAGGGTTATGCAACAGCGGTAGTGCTTCTTGTACTTGTAGTGCTTATCAACTTTGCGTCCGACAAGATTGCAGGCAGGGTTGCAGCAGATAAAGCAAATTAAGAATGGAGAAAAATAGATGAATAATAACGTTAAGTTCAGCGTTAAAAATTTGAATCTCTATTACGGAAAGTTCCATGCCCTTAAGGGGATTGATATGGATATTCCGGCAAATGAGGTTACAGCGTTTATCGGACCATCAGGTTGTGGTAAGTCAACATTCCTTAAGTCGCTCAACAGAATGAATGATTTGGTAGAGGGATGCAAGATAACAGGTGATGTGAGGCTTGATGGAGAGGATATATACAGCGGAATGGATATTAACCTTTTGAGAAAGAGAGTTGGAATGGTGTTCCAGCAGCCGAATCCTTTTCCGATGAGTGTCTATGACAATATAGCATATGGCCCAAGAACCCATGGAATAAGAAACCGAGCAAAGCTTGATGAGATAGTTGAGAGATCCCTCAGACAGGCGGCAATATGGGATGAGCTTAAGGACAGACTGAAGAAATCAGCCCTGGGTCTTTCGGGTGGTCAGCAGCAGAGACTCTGTATAGCCAGAGCACTGGCAGTGGAGCCTGAGGTGCTTCTCATGGATGAACCTACATCGGCCCTTGATCCTATATCGACATCCAAGATAGAGGACCTGGTACTTGAACTGAAGGACAATTACACCATTATCATGGTTACGCATAACATGCAGCAGGCAACCAGAGTTGCGGACAACACAGCGTTCTTCCTTCTCGGAGAGGTCGTTGAGTACGCAGAGACAGAAAAGATGTTCAGCAAGCCGGCTGACAAGCGTACAGAGGATTACATCACCGGTAGATTTGGTTAGGAGGGACACGATGAGAGACAAATATGAGATGCAGCTTAGAAAGCTTCACGCAGAGATGATAGAGATGGGAACTATGGTCGAGCAGGCGATCGAGACAGCGATCAAGGCTCTCGTGGCCCAGGACACAGAGCTCGCAAAGAAGGCGATCGAGGCGGATGACGCCATCGACCATCAGGAGAGAGAGATTGAGAATCTGTGCCTCAAGCTGTTCCTTACCCAGCAGCCGGTTGCCGGGGATATGAGAAATATATCCGCAGCACTCAAGATGATAACGGATATGGAGAGGATCGGAGATCACGCCTCAGATATATCAGAACTCACACTGTGCATGGCTGGCACACCATATATAAAGAAGCTTGAGCACATACAGCAGATGGCAAAAGAGACGATCGTCATGCTGGTATCAAGCATAGAGGCATATGTCAACGCAGATGAGAAAAAGGCAAAGAGTGTAATAGAGCATGACGATGTCGTCGATGATCTTTTTGACAAGGTCAAGAATGAACTCATCACAATGATACATGAGAATCCGGATGATGGAGAGCAGGCTTGTGACCTTCTTATGGTTGCCAAGTATCTTGAGAGGATTGGCGATCACGCAACGAATATATCAGAGTGGGTACTCTTCTCGATAACAGGAGAACATATAGACTGATGATTGAGTCATGGACGAAAAGAGGTGATTTCTATGAAGTGGGTATGTACGAAGATAAATGAACTGTCACACATAACAGGTATAGGCAATATGAAACTTTTCATAACAGTCAGCATGGTAGTGTGCGGACTTGCGGGATGTGCTGCAGCATTGCTGCTCCACATGATCCCTGTGCTGGGAGATGTATCATTAGCAAAGCTGATGTTCATATGTGGCGGCTACGGCATGTTCCTGGTAGGAATGTTTGGAAGTGCGGTGTATCTGCTCATAAATGAGCCTCTGGGAAGCAAATAAACAGATGAAAACAGAAAAAAGGTCTATGTGATACCACAAAACTGTGCCAAATATTTTGCAGGATTTTACATAGATTTTAAATTTACACAGATTTTACATACACATATCTCACATTTTACATATCCCTTTTACAATAGACTCTGACAAAACAGACGCTGTAAAAGGGATATTGTGTATACAAGTCCTTATACAGAAGTAATTGGAAATGTAATAAGGAGACAAAAGATATGGATATTTTCAATGTGTTATCCCTTCTGGGCGGACTTGCAATGTTCCTGTATGGAATGAACGTGATGGGAGATGGCCTTGCCAAGACGGCTGGCGGTAAGCTGGAGAAGATACTGGAAAAGCTCACATCCACACCTATAAAGGGTGTTCTGCTGGGCGCCGCGGTGACAGGAGTGATCCAGTCGTCATCTGCGACCACGGTTATGGTGGTTGGACTTGTAAACTCTGGAATCATGAAGCTGAGACAGGCAGTGGGTATCATCATGGGTGCTAATATAGGAACAACAGTAACATCATGGATACTCAGCCTTACAGGAATACAGAGTGACAATATATTTATTAATATGTTGAAACCCTCATCCTTTTCACCTATACTCGCAGTAATAGGAATAATATTCCTCATGTTCACCAAGTCTGAGAAGAAGCACGATATAGGTGGAATCCTTCTTGGATTTACAGTGCTCATGTTTGGCATGGAGATGATGAGCGGTGCGGTTGCTCCGCTTAAGGATGTACCGGAATTTACGAATATACTCACCATGTTCTCCAATCCATTCCTTGGAATGCTTGTGGGAATGTTGATAACAGCCATCATACAGAGCTCTTCGGCGTCTGTAGGTATACTCCAGGCGCTGTGTGCAACCGGGGCTGTGTCATTTGGGACGGCGATCCCAATCATCATGGGTCAAAACATAGGAACCTGTGTAACGGCACTGATATCATGTATAGGAACCAAGAAGAATGCCAAGAGAGCTGCGTTTGTGCATCTGTACTTCAACATCATAGGAACAGTCGTGTTCATGGTGGTGTTCTACACGGTCAATTCATTTGTACACTTCCAGTTCCTGAATGATTCAGCGAATGCAGCTGGTATAGCTGTTGTACACAGTGTGTTCAACGTTGCAGCGACACTTCTTCTGCTTCCGTTCTCAGGCGGACTTGAGAAGCTTGCAACGCTCACTGTCAGAGATAAGGATGAGGTGGAGAAAAATACTCCTGCAGAGCTGGAGATGCTCAAGCGTCTGGATGCCAGATTCCTTGAGAAACCAGCATTTGCTGTTGGACACTGTATAGAGGTCGTAAAATACATGGCTCAGCTTTCAAAGAACAGTGTTGATATGGCACTGTCACTGGTTGATAATTATGATGAAGCGGTCAGGGATAAGGTTGAGGATCTTGAGGGCATCATAGATACCTATGAGGATGAGGTCGGTTCTTATATGGTAAAGCTCAGCAGCAAGGAGCTCTCCCATGAGGATAGCCAGAAGGTATCAATCGGACTTCATGTCATAGGTGATCTTGAGAGAATGTCGGATCACGCCATAACCATAGCGGATATATGCAGGAAGATGAATGAGGCGGGCGCGTCCTTCTCAGAAAAGGCAAGGTCAGAGCTTGGTGTATACAAGGATGCAGTTCAGAACATAGTCAGCATGACTGTGGAGGCTTACGACAAAGAAGACCTTCAGGAGGCATCCCATGTGGAGCCGCTTGAGGAAGCCATCAATGAGCTCAACAGCGCAGTTAAGAAGCAGCATATCAAGAGACTTCAGAAGGGGAAATGTACCATTGAGCTCGGAATATCACTGGAGAATCTTATCAACAACTATGAGAGAGTTGCAGATCACTGTTCCAACGTGGCGGTGGCAATGCTTCAGTTAAAATCAGATAACTTTGATACACATGAATATCTGGATAACATGAAGAAGGATTCCAACATAGATTTCCAGAGCATGTACACATATTACAGAGAGATGTACAAGCTGAAGTGATATCTGGCGTGCATTAATATAAAAAATAATGATAAAAATATAATGCAATACGCATGTAAATGAAAGTGGTATTACACAGGGAAAGGAGACAAAATGGCAGTACATATTTATATTGTAGAAGACGATAAGAATATACGAGAAATCGAGATGTTTGCATTGAAAAACAGCGGATATGCGGTGGAGGAGTTTGAGAATGCGAAATCGTTCTTCTCAAGGACTGTGGAGAAGGTTCCTGATCTGGTGCTTCTGGATATCATGCTCCCTGACATGGATGGTCTTGAGATTGTGAAGAAGCTCAGGAGCAGACCTGATACTGTCAGAGTTCCGATTATCCTTGTGACAGCCAAGACTACAGAACTTGACAAGGTCAAGGGCTTGGATATAGGAGCGGATGATTACCTCACCAAGCCATTTGGCGTGATGGAGCTCATATCCAGAGTCAAGGCGCTGCTCAGAAGAAGCAGGGCGCTGCAGGATGACAAGCAGATGGTACTCGGGGATATAACCCTTGATTCAGAGAGACGCGAGGTGCATGTGGGTGGTGAGTTGTGTGAGCTTACCTTCAAGGAGTTTGAACTCTTAAAGCTTCTCATGGTTAATGCAGGAATAGTCCTTCACAGAGACACGATCATGTCGGATGTGTGGGGAACGGATTACGAGGGCGAATCCAGAACCCTTGATATGCATATCAAGACTTTGAGACAGAAGCTTGGCGAAGCAGGTAATATGATAAAGACGGTTAGAAATGTAGGGTATAAGATGGAGTAGCATATGGGTAAGAGAGACGATAAAAGGCTGAAAAAGGTTATCAATCTGGAGTTTATCATCTTTTCACTGGTGGCCATAGCGGTGACCATGGTCCTGTCGACGTTTATATTCTATGAGGTGTACAAGGCGGAGATCATAAGGGATCTGAAGGGGTATGCTGAGGTGCTTAAGAATACCGGGGATTTCGACGCGGATGACCCTGGTGTGTATGCAAGCGTGGATACCAATGACCTCAGATTGACGCTTATAGCGCCTGACGGCAGTGTTCTGTATGACAATCAGGCCGATGAGATTTCCATGCAGAACCATCTTGACAGACCAGAGATAGCAGAGGCATTTGAAAATGGTGATGGACATGTTATAAGAAAGTCGGCAACCCTCAATAAGAGCACATATTACTATGCGATACTGCTCAAGTCTGGAAGGGTGCTGAGAATAGCGAGGGAGACCAACAATGTAATCAGTATGTTCCTTGCGGCTGTGCCGGTCATGCTGGTGGTGATGGCGATCCTTGTCTGTGTCACCATCATAGTGACACACTATCTGACCAGAAACATATTGAAACCAATAGAGCAGATGGCGAACAGTCTGGATGACGATACCCACATAGTTGCGTACAAGGAGATGCGCCCATTCATAGATATGATACAGAAGCAGCATGCGGATATAGTGAAGAGTTCGCAGATGAGACAGGAGTTCACGGCAAATGTATCACATGAGCTTAAGACACCGCTCACATCTATATCGGGGTATTCGGAGCTTATTGAGACCGGTATGGCGACCGAGGTGGATGTGCATCATTTTGCAACTGAGATCCACAAGAACTCCAACAGACTTCTCACCCTCATCAATGATATAATCAGACTGTCAGAGCTGGATGTATCCGAGGATGCGCCACTGATGGAGAAAATCAATCTGGCGGTCATAGCCAGAACAGCCACGGATATGCTGGCGATAAACGCAGAGAAGAACAGTGTGACGCTCAGCTATGATGGCAGTCACGGATATATATATGCGAACAAGATGATGATGGAGGAGCTTGTGTACAACCTCACAGACAATGCCATCAGATACAACAATAAGAGTGGAAGCGTGGATGTATCTGTAAAGACAGTGGATGGAAAGGTTATACTCAGGGTGAAGGATACGGGAATAGGAATCCCGAAGGAGCATCAGGAGAGAATATTTGAGAGGTTTTACAGGGTGGACAAGAGCAGATCCAAGTCCACAGGTGGTACAGGTCTCGGCCTGGCCATAGTAAAGCATATAGTTGCACGTAACAATGCAGTTCTGGATATGATAAGTGAACCTGGAAAGGGAACAGATATATCGGTGACATTTGATAAATACAGGGAAGATGAACAATGATGCAGTCGAAATCAATGAATGTTGAGATGAAATACTGTAAAAGGACAGAATAGATGTTACAATAAAAAGGAGCCTGGTGGAAGTGTTTTAGCCAGACTCCTTAAGTATATTGGTATTCACACACACCGACATTAAGTTCGAAAATATGTGAAATCTTCTGAATTTAATAATATAATACAGCACGTTACGGAAAAAATCAAGTGGTAATTATGCATAACATACAATGCGGTTTATGCATAATTCACAAAACATGCAGTTGAAAGGCAGATAATTTTGGCGGATCGGAAGGAAACAAATTCTTGATTATTGAATTTTATAGTATTACTATATGGTCTTGAATAAGGAGAGTGATAGTATGTCAGCAAACGAATATTTAAGGGCTCAGAAGCTTGGTGAGAAGAGATATCAGGCAGCCGTAGCAAAAAATGAATATCCATATCTTCCGGTTTTGGATGAGATAATATCACCATCCGACACTGTGGGTGAGGTGAATCTTGGTCTCCAGACCATATCGCTTGACCGCGTGGTTGGAACCGCTACCGCTGCAAGGACGACGGCGTTTGCTAGTAATTTTATGCCTATATTGGATTATCATACTGAATTTGGAATGAAATGGGCCGCATTGTGTGAGTCCCACATAGAGGAAGGTATACATGATCCGATAAAGGTATATGAGTATATGAACAAATTCTATGTAGTAGAAGGAAATAAGAGAGTGAGTGTGCTCAAATACTTTGGTGCGGACTCAGTTCCTGCCATGGTTACAAGAAAGATACCTAGAAGGACAGACTCACTTGAGAATAAGATATATTTTGAATTTATAGATTTCCACAAGCAGACGGGGATCAACTATGTATATTTCTCACAGCTCGGTGGATATGATAAGCTCAGGGAGTTCATAGGGATCACTAAGGATGCGGTTTTCACAGAGGATGAGAGACTGGATTTCAACTCGGCACATCTCGCATTTGAGAAGGCTTATCTTGCTAAGAAGGGCAATGAGGAGCTCACTATAACAGTGGACGATGCCATGCTTGTATTCCTCAATGTGTATGGCTATGAAGCTCTTAAGAACATGACTACATCCCAGGTGAAGGACAGTGTTGACAAGGTATGGAATGAGATAGTCCTCACAAATGAGAAGAAGGATAAGACGGTTCTTCCAAAGCTCGATCCTGTGGAGCCTAAGAAGTCTATACTCGACAGGGTTATAAAGCCATCAGGCCCTTCGAACCTGAAGGTGGCATTTGTGTATGATAAGTCGCCAGCCAACTCGGTCTGGACATACAGCCATGAACTGGGTAGAATGGACATGGAGAATAAACTCGGAGATTCTATCGACAGCAGAACCTTCTGTAATGTGGATACACCTGCCAAGCTGACAGAGTGCCTTGGAAGACTTGTGGATGAGAAGTATGATGTGATATTTACGACAGGGCCTGAGATGCTTCCTGAGGCTCTTAAGACTGCAGTGCTCCACCCGGAGATAAAGATACTTAACTGTTCCCTCAGCCTTGCGAACAGCCATGTGCGTACCTATTATGCAAGAATGTACGAGGTGAAGTTCCTCACAGGTATGATAGCGGGAAGCCTGTGTGCTGACGGACAGATAGGATATGTAGCTGATTATCCGATATTCGGAACAACAGCGAACATCAATGCATTTGCCATCGGAGCAAGGATGGTCAACCCTAGGGCAAAGATATATCTGCAGTGGACAAAGGTTAAGAATGCTGATCCACAGAAGTTCTTCGAGAGAAATGGAATAACATATATATCCGATAGAGACATGATCATGCCGGATGATGCGTCACGAAACTTCGGACTTTATCACTATGATCAGAATGGAGAGGTCGTCAACCTTGCCATGCCTTTCTACAACTGGGGTGCATTCTATGAGAGGATCCTTAGATCCATACTGGAGGGCAACTGGAAGCAGGAGGAGAAGAACGAGACCAGCAATGCGATAAGCTACTGGTGGGGTATGTCAGCGGGAATAGTTGACGTCATATGCTCAAAGCACCTTCCGGCCGGAACACAGAAGCTCATATCGGTTATGACAAACCTCATAAGAGAGGGCGCTATCACACCGTTCAGCGGAAAGCTTACATCCCAGAACGGAATAGTGAGAAATGAAGATGACGGAGCGATGCTCCATGAAGATATACTCAAGATGGATTGGCTTGCTGAGAATGTAGTGGGCATGCTCCCTACAGAGGACGATCTTGTCGATGAGGCAAAGACGGTAGTTGCACTTCAGGGTATAGACACACCGGAGAGTCTGGAGCTCAAGTCGGTTCCGGAAGTGAAATAAGATAAATCTCCTACGGAGAAGGTATACTGTAGTACAGGGGAATAGATACGTGAAGATTTTGTTGTTGGCGGATGAAGAATCCAAGTATTTGTGGGATTATTTTGATAAGAGTAAGGTCGAGGGAATAGACCTGATAATATCCTGTGGCGATTTATCGCCACAGTATTTGTCGTTCCTTGCGACATTCAGTCATGCGCCCGTTCTCTATGTCCATGGCAATCACGACGTGTGCTACAAGGATACACCACCGGGGGGCTGCGAGTGCATAGACGACAAGCTTTATGTGTATAAGGGTGTCAGAATTCTGGGACTTGGCGGTTCGATGGAATACAAGTTTGGTGGTGCGGATCATCAGTATTCCGAGCGTGCGATGGCCAGAAGAGTACGGAAACTCAGGTTTAAGATCATGAGGAACAAGGGCTTTGACATACTTGTTGCCCATTCGCCTGCATACAGGATAAATGATTCCGAGGATCTCCCACATACAGGTTTTAAGTGTTTCAGAACGCTTATGGAGGAGTACAGACCTAAGTATTTTGTCCATGGCCATGTGCATATAAATTATGGAAGAGATTTTGTCCGCGAATCAAAATACGAGGACACGACGATCATAAATGCCTATGAGAGATATATTATTGAAATTTAGGCAGAAATATTTTAAAATTAAATAATTTCGGCGAAAAGACAGGAATAAATCAAATTTATTGCTGTCTTTCTTGCGAAAATGGAGTTTTTTTGATAAACTGTGGTGAGTTGATATAGTTTATTGATAAGGTCCGGAGAAGCTTCGGGATGATGAACAGGGATTGGATAAAGGAAGGAGACATGAGGTTTGGAAAGAAACAGCGAGGAATATAACAGAATACTGGATGAGCTTACAGGTTATTGTACAGAATCTGGCAAGATAGACCAGAACCTCTATGTCAATTATGATGTCAAGAGAGGCCTCAGAGATTCCACAGGAAAAGGTGTACTCACGGGACTCACAGAGATATCTGATGTCATAGGATATGATGTAATAGATGGAGAGAGAGTGCCGACTGATGGTCGTCTGTATTATCAGGGGTACAATGTTGAGGATCTTGAGAGAGGTTTTCACGGAAGTAAATTCGGATTTGAGGAGACTATGTATCTTCTGTTGTTTGGAAAGCTTCCAAATGAGCAGCAGTTTAAGAGATTTGTTGAGATGATGGAGTGCTACAGGGAGCTTCCTAGAAAGTTTACAAGAGATGTTATCCTCAAAGCGCCAAGCAAGAATATGATGAACGTTCTGCAGAGATGTGTTCTCACACTCTATTCATATGATGATAATCCGGATGATATAAGCATAGAGAATGTTCTCAGACAGTGTATGGAATTGATAGCGCAGTTCCCTGTGATTGCCGCATATGGTTATCAGGGCTACAAGCACTATTTCCACGACATGAGTCTTGTAATACACAATCCGAAGCCGGGGCTTTCCACTGCGGAGAATTTCCTGAGGCTTATCAGATCAGATAAGAAATATACAGAGCTTGAGGCGCAGGTGCTTGACATATGTCTGGTTATACACGCTGAGCATGGTGGTGGTAATAACTCCACATTTACAACTCATGTAGTATCGTCGACAGGAACAGACACATATTCTGCAGTTGCAAGTTCACTTGGATCACTGAAGGGACCTAAGCATGGTGGTGCGAACCTCAAGGTTCAGCAGATGTTTGATGACCTCAAGAGCCATGTCAAGAACTGGGGTGATGAGGCTGCACTGGAGAAATATCTCACAGGACTTCTTGACAAGAAGGGCTTTGACCATTCAGGCCTTATATATGGAATGGGTCATGCGGTATACACCAACTCAGATCCTAGAGCTAGGATACTCAAGGGATATGCAGAGAGACTTGCCCAGGAGAAGGGCAGGACAAAGGAATTTGAGCTGTACAAGAAGGTTGAGGAGATATCAGGAAGACTGCTTGCGGCCAGAAGACGCAGCGGCAAGCCTATATCGGCAAATGTAGATTTCTACAGTGGATTTGTATATACGATGCTCGGTATCCCTATCGAGCTGTTTACTCCTATATTTGCCATCGCACGTATTGCGGGATGGTCAGCGCATAGAATAGAGGAGCTTGTCAATGCCGGCAAGATCATCAGACCTGCATACAAGTATGTGGGAACACACAGAGAGTATCTGCCGATGGAAGACAGATAAAGTTATGTACGGCAGATTAAGATAAAGCCGTAGAATACAATAGATATGCATACAGCGCTTCAATCTTCAATAGACAAGGTTGGGGCGCTTAGTGCATTTGATGACAAGGAGATGACTTGGAACATGAAAGATAAGAATAAGAACGCAAAGACTGAGGAAAAGACAAATGTCATGCGCATACTTGACAGCAAGAAGATAAAGTACAACCATTATTGTTATGTGGAGACGGGCGAGACAAATGGAGAGAAGGTTGCTGCTATACTTGGACAGGATCCTGCGTATGTGTATAAGACCCTGGTGACCGTTGCGAAGTCTGGCGCAAATTACGTGTTTGTAATTCCTGTCAAGGAGGAACTTGATCTCAAGAAAGCTGCGAAGGCTGTGGGAGAGAAGTCGATAGATATGCTCAAGGCAAAGGAACTCCTCCCTCTTACCGGATATATACATGGCGGCTGCTCACCTATCGGTATGAAGAAGTTTTTCAGGACCACGATAGATGCAAGTGCTGAAGATCTTGATAAGATGTATGTAAGTGCGGGTAAGGTTGGGTATCAGATAGAGATAGCCCCTGCGGATCTGGAGAAGGTCATACGTCTGGAGTATGTGGATGTGACGGTGTAAAGGACTAAATTACGTGACAAAAAAGCTGAAATTAAGAAGCTGAAAATTGAAAAAAGCAGGAATATGAACCCCAGCAAACTTCGTTATAGGGGCTCATATTCCTGCTTTTAGTTTATCTGCAAAATGTATCTGCCTCGACCGATCCGTTGTTATCTCTGCCATCTTCCGGCGGCACCACAAGGAAGAACAAGACCTGTCTCTGTGACAGGAAGTCCGATCTCATCTGCCACAACATGTCCGCCAAATCTGCTCTTTACCTCTGTGGATATCATATATGTGAGCACCGCAGGCGCGAGACCTGTTGTATATGAATTTACAAGGAAGAAAAGCGGCTTGTCACAGAGAAGCTGGCTGCAGAGCTTGATGAAAGGATGGATCTTCTCTTCGATCTTCCATATCTCACCCTTTGGTCCTCTGCCGTATGAAGGAGGATCCATGATGATCGCGTCATATTTGTTGCCTCGTCTGATCTCTCTTTCGACAAATTTCACACAGTCGTCAACTATCCATCTGATCGGTGCGTCGGCGAGCCCTGATGATGCTGCGTTTTCCTTTGCCCAGGTAACCATTCCCTTGGATGCATCAACATGGGTGACTGTAGCTCCGGCTTTGGCGGCTGCACATGTTGCGCCCCCTGTGTATGCGAACAGGTTCAACACCTTAATATCCTTTTTAGGTGAGTCCTTTATCAGTTCGCTGAACCAGTCCCAGTTGGCAGCCTGCTCAGGAAATAGACCAGTGTGCTTGAAGCTGAATGGCTTCAGATTGAAAGTCAGATCCCTGTAATTTATCGTCCACTGCTTAGGCAGGCTGAAAAACTCCCATTCTCCGCCGCCTTTGTTGCTTCTATGATAATGTCCGTTCAGTTTATTCCATGCAGGATTTTTCTTTGGAGTGCTCCATAGAACCTGGGGATCCGGTCTGAGCAGAGTGTATTTGCCCCAACGCTCAAGCTTTTCTCCGTCAGAGCAGTCAATAACTTCATAATCCTTCCATCCATCTGCTATCCACATATATGTAATCCTTCCTTATAAAAATAACTTCAAAAAATATATCCTATAGATTATACTTGTATCAAAGCACTGCGTCAAGGCTGCTGTGTGCATAGATTGATGACAGAGATTAATTACGATACAGATTGTTGGTAATGGAGAAGTTGGAATAATGGCAGATATAAGTATAAAAGAATTAATAGAAGAGATGGTACAGAGTGATCCCCACAAGATTATCCTCAGTGGCGGACGCGGTGAATACAGAAAAGTGGTATTTGAGAGAAAAATCATAGGCGGTAAAAGGTGCTTTCAGATAGAAAGGTATACGGAGAAGCAGGTGTTCCACCAGAATATAGATGAGGACGAGCTTGAAGAAGCACTGGCCGGAGATCTGCAGGATGGATTCAGACAGATAAACATGTTCTCGGCCCGGGAGGAGTGGGATGTGAAGATCTCAAAGAAGGGCAAAGTAGCTGTGAATAAGAGGCACACGGAGAATAAACTCATAACTGTTCAGGGGAACAACCGAAGAAAGAAATACATACTTGAAGAGGGAATGGATATCCCTGTATTTACCCATCTGGGCATATTTACAAAGGATGGCAAGGTTGTGCACTCCATGTATGACAAGTTTAAGCAGATCAACAGATTTGCGGAGATCGTGGACAATGTCATGAAGAGCTACAACAAACCTTCTATTAATATAGTAGATTTTGGATGCGGCAAATCGTATCTGACATTTATAGTTTATTATTATCTGCATGAGGTTAAGGGGCTTGATGTCCATATAACCGGCCTGGATCTCAAGGAGCAGGTGATAAAAGACTGCAATGCGCTGGCGGAACAGTTTGGATATACCGGACTAAAATTCGAACTTGGGGATATAAATGGGTATAAGACGGATGTGGATGTGGATATGGTCATGACGCTGCATGCATGTGATGTTGCCACGGACTATGCGCTGTACAATGCCATTTGCTGGAACGCACAGTATATATTGTCCGTGCCTTGCTGCCAGCATGAGCTGAATAAACAGATGCATTCTGATGAACTGGCTGCGCTGACAAGATACGGTATCATCAAGGAGAGGATAGCTGCGCTGGCAACAGATTCCATCCGCGGACATATGCTTGAGGCGTGTGGATATAAGACTGATATAATGGAATTTATAGACATTGCACATTCGCCTAAAAATCTGCTCATAAGAGCTGTGAAGAAAAATGTATCTCCGGACAGGAGAAAGAAGGCTCTTAAGGATGCGGAAGCACTTTGTGAGGAGTTTGGATTTAGACAGACTCTGATGGAGATGATTAAGGCGGATGGCAGGATATAATTGGATTAAACCTGTGGTTTGTTGTGTGTGTGATGGTTGTGGAATATTATTAAGGAGGATATCATGAGGGCTGCGCTGTATATAGATTGTGATAGCATAGAGGCAAAGGCTGTGCCTGCTATATATGAGGATATAATCAGAACGGACAAGCTTGTGATCTGCAAGATGTTTAATTCCGACAAAGACGATGACAGTTTTATGGAGAGTGCAGGGAGGTTCAGAATACAGGACTGCATGCACGGAGAGTATAAGGTGTCATCGGCGATGGTTGCGCTGGCCGTGGAGGTTATGGCGGATGCTGCGCTTTCAAAGCCAGAGCGCATATATATAGCAACGGGGGACAGTCTGACAGTACCGCTTCTCGACAAGCTGAGGCTCACGGATATAGAGGTTGTGGTTGCCGGTCCATGTGACGCAGACAAAATCCTTGTGAACAGCGCCCAGAGATATATGTATATAGATGTTCTTGCCGGAGGGAAATGCACTGCTGATATACCGGATATAGGTGATATAGCAAAGGAGATATATTCGGTTTCTTCCTATTATAAAGGACAGGGAAGAGATGCTGTCATGGAACAGGTGTATGAAGGCGTTGTGAGAAGATACCCGGATTTTGATGTCAGAAATTATGGCTATACTCATCTTGATACATTTGTGGAGAATAATGTGAGTGGAGTGAAGGTTTATACCGATGAAAATGGCGTGACAAAGCTGACGTTGGTCGATGACAGGGAGGAGATAGACACATTTGCATATGAGTATATGACGGGCAGGGGATATAAGATAGATGATATGGCAGAGCTGCTCGATGCGATTCGAAGCAGATTCCCTGGGTTTGCGATGGAGAATTATGGTTACCATACAGATTACGGGTTCATCTTAAGCTTTTCGAAGTTTGAGATATGGGAGAACAAGGGGATCAAAATGAAGAGGACATTCAAGCTGAGTGAATCTGGCGAGTGATACCCTGTAAATACCCGTTAAAAAATAATTCAAAAAAACATAAAAAAATTAAAAAAACCTCTTGATTTAAAGAAATCCCTAGTATATAATCAAACGTGCTGTGGCATGATAGCTGAGAAGCGGAGGTTGCTGCGTACATATATGACGCAGGTTTTTCGTGGAGCGAATGTCAATTTACAAAACTGGCGACAAGTCACTGTACAATATAACCGTCTGTCAAGAGGACAGAAACGACGTGATGGTTCTGGGTTTTAACTTAGGACACACACGGGAGAGTGTACAGTCACCGCTTGTTGTACTAAGATTAAGTGCGAAAAGGAGGCGGCTTTTTTTATGGCAAATCAGATTATGAGAATTACACTTAAGGCTTATGACCACAAACTTATCGACAAGGCAGCAGCACAGATTGTTGATACAGTTAAGAAGACTGGCGCAAAGGTAAGCGGACCAGTTCCAATGCCTACTAAGATTGAGAAGATCACAATCTTAAGAGCAGTTCATAAGTACAAGGACTCAAGAGAGCAGTTTGAGCAGAGAACTCATAAGAGACTTATCGATGTTGTAGCACCAACTCAGAAGACAATTGATGCATTACAGAAGATCGATCTGTCCGCTGGCGTGTTCATCGATGTTAAGATGAAATAATCAAAGTCAGACAGCAATTCAAAAGAAACCCAATTAGATGCGGACTAATTTAAAACAAACCGCAGAAACAATTAAATAACAGTACCTAATGCATTTTCGGATGTAATTTAGTATGATTGCAGATGCAATCCGCTGTGAATTAAATTAGGAGGAAACAGAAATGAAGAAGGCTATATTAGCTACAAAAGTCGGAATGACACAGATTTTCGACGAGAACGGTGTATTAACACCAGTTACAGTATTGCAGGCTGGTCCATGTGTTGTAACCCAGATCAAAACAGTTGAGAATGACGGTTACGATGCAATTCAGGTAGGATTCGGCGAGAAGAAGGAAAGAGTAACAACAAAGGACGTATCAGGAAAGAAAGTTATCAGAAATCCACATGGTGCTGGTAAGGCAGAGGTTGGTCATGCTAAGAAGGCGGGAACAACTCCAAAGGCTTTCTATAGAGAGTTCAGACTTGAGAACACTGCTGAGTACGAGCTTGGCGCAGAGATCAAGGCAGACGTATTTGCTGCTGGCGACAAGATTGATGTTACTGCTAAGTCAAAGGGTAAGGGATACGCAGGCGGTCTTAAGAGACACGGCCTTAAGTCAGGTCCTTCAGGACATGGTTCAAAGTATCACAGACATGCAGGTTCAAACGGTTCTGCAACTACTCCAGGTAGAGTATTCAAGGGCAAGAAGATGCCTGGACATATGGGTAGCGTAAGAGTTACAATCCAGAACCTTGAGGTAGTTAAAATAGATGTTGAGAACAATGTAATCTTGGTTAAGGGCGCTGTTCCAGGACCAAAGAAGTCATTGGTTATGATTAAAGATACAGTAAAGTCTGGTAAGTAGGGCTTTGGAAAGGAGAGACAACAATGGCATCAGTTAAGGTTTATGACATTGAAGGCAAAGAAGTTGAGACATTAGAGCTCAATGATGCAGTTTTCGGTGTAGAAATAAATGAGCATATAATGCATAAGGCTGTAGTTGGTCAGTTAGCCAACAACCGTCAGGGAACACAGAGCGCTAAGACACGTTCAGAAGTTTCTGGTGGTGGAAGAAAGCCTTGGAGACAGAAGGGAACTGGTCATGCTAGACAGGGTTCAACAAGATCTCCACAGTGGACAGGCGGTGGAGTTGTATTCGCACCAAAGCCAAGAGATTATTCAGTTAAGATGAATAAGAAAGAGAAGCAGCTTGCTATGAAGTCAGCACTTTCATCAAAGGTTGCTGAGAACAAGCTGGTAGTAGTTGACAAGCTTGATCTTCAGGAGGCTAAGACAAGCGTATTTGCAAAGATCCTTGCAAAGCTTTCAGCTCCTAAGGCTCTTGTAGTAACAAAGGATAAGAACAATAACGTTGTTCTTTCAGCAAACAACATTCCAACAGTTAAGACAACAGTAGCTAATTCACTTAGCGTATACGATATTCTCAAGTATGAGAAGCTTGTTCTTACTAAGGAAGCAGTTGCAGCAATTGAGGAGGTGTACGCATAATGGCAGATATCAAATATTATGACGTTATACTTAAGCCAGTGATCACAGAGAAGAGCATGAACGCTATGGCTGAGAAGAAATATACATTCCTTGTTCATCCAGAAGCAAACAAGTCACAGGTTAAGGAAGCTGTAGAGAAGATGTTCGAGGGAACAAAGGTTGCAAAGGTCAACACAATGAACAATGACGGTAAGGTCAAGAGACGTGGTATGACACTTGGTAACACAGCAAAGTACAAGAAGGCTATCGTTCAGCTTACAGCTGACAGCAAGGACATCGAGATTTTCGAGGGACTTTAAGATATAGCCGTGGGTGGCTGCACAGTATAGCCGCTCATCACATTAGTTGTATACGCAATCAAAGCGTGAGAATAAATTGAACCGAAAGGAGAACAACAATGGGAATTAAGACATATAACCCATATACACCTTCCAGAAGAAATATGACTGGCCTTGATTTCTCAGAGATCACAAAGACAACTCCAGAGAAGTCACTCGTTGTTTCAACAAGCAAGACAGCTGGTCGTAACAATCAGGGTAAGATAACAGTAAGACATCACGGTGGTGGTGCTAAGAGAAAGTATAGAATAATAGATTTCAAGAGAAATGACAAAGATGGTATTCCAGCAACAGTAGCTGCAATCGAGTATGATCCAAACAGATCAGCAAATATTGCACTTCTGTTCTATGCAGATGGAGAAAAGAGATACATCCTTGCTCCTTTCAAGCTTGCAGTTGGCGATGTGCTGATGAATGGCGCAGAGGCAGAGATCAAGGTTGGTAACTGTCTTCCACTTCAGAATATTCCAGTTGGTACTCAGGTACACAACATCGAGCTTTATCCAGGTAAGGGCGGACAGTTAGTTCGTTCAGCAGGAAACGCTGCACAGCTCATGGCTAAGGAAGGAAAGTATGCAACACTTAGACTTCCATCAGGCGAGATGAGAATGGTTCCGATTATCTGTAGAGCAACAGTTGGACAGGTAGGAAACATCGAGCATGGCCTTGTTAACATTGGTAAAGCCGGTCGTAAGCGTCATATGGGCGTTAGACCAACAGTTCGTGGTTCTGTCATGAACCCTAATGACCATCCACATGGTGGTGGAGAAGGTAGAGCACCTATCGGTCGTCCAGGTCCTTCTACTCCATGGGGCAAGCCAGCAATGGGTCTCAAGACAAGAAAGAAGAACAAGCAGTCTAATAAGTTGATCGTAAGACGTAGAGACGGTAAGAATGTTAAATAGTTAAGGAGGAAGAAATATGGCTCGTTCATTAAAAAAAGGACCATTCGCAGATGCACATCTGCTTAAGAAGGTAGATGCTTTAAACGCTGCTAATAAGACAGAAGTTATAAAGACCTGGTCAAGACGTTCAACAATCTTCCCATCATTCGTTGGCCACACATTTGCCGTTCATGATGGAAGAAAGCACGTACCAGTATATGTAACAGAAGATATGGTAGGACATAAGCTCGGTGAGTTCGTAGTTACCAGAACATACAGAGGTCATGGTAAGGACGAAAAGAAGGGTAGAAGATAATATTAGGAATATTTGAAAGGAGGACTTTTCAAAATGGCTAAAGGACATAGATCCCATGACAAGAGACTCAGAAATGAGAACAAAGATACAAGACCATCAGCTAAGGTTTCATACGCAAGAGTATCAGTAACCAAGGCATGTTTTGTGCTTGATGCTATCAGAGGTAAGGATGTTCAGACAGCACTTGCTATCGTAGAATACAACCCAAGATATGGCTCAAGCGTTATAGAGAAGCTTTTGAAGTCTGCTATTGCTAACGCTGAGAACAACAATGGCATGAAGAAGGAGGACCTTTACGTAGCAGAGTGTTACGCTAACAAGGGACCTACAATGAAGAGAGTTCATCCAAGAGCACAGGGTAGAGCATATAGAATCGAGAAGAGAACAAGCCACATCACAATCGTGCTTGACGAGAAATAGGAGGTAAAATATGGGACAGAAAGTTAATCCTCATGGTTTAAGAGTCGGCATTATCAAAGATTGGGATTCAAACTGGTATGCTGACAAGAGAAATGACGAGTTTGCTAAGAACTTAGCAGAAGATCAGATCCTTAGAAAATACTTAAAGACAACTCTTTACAAGTCAAACATCTCAAAGATCGAGATCGAGAGATCAGCAAAGAATGTAAAGATCGTATTATACACAGCTAAGCCTGGAGTAGTAATCGGAAAGGGTGGAGCCGGAATCGAGAAGATCAAGGCTGACGCTCAGAAGTTAACAGATAAGAAGCTCTTTATCGACGTTAAGGAGATCAAGAAGCCGGATGCTGACGCTCAGCTCGTTGCAGAGAACATCGCAGCACAGCTTGAGAATCGTATCGCATTCAGAAAGGCTATGAAGTCTTGCATGGGTAGAACAATGAAGTCAGGCGCACAGGGTATCAAGTGTGCATGTTCAGGTCGTCTTGGCGGTGCTGATATGGCTAGAACAGAGTTCTACAGCGAGGGAACAATTCCTCTTCAGACACTCCGTGCTGATATCGATTACGGATTTGCTGAAGCAGATACAACATATGGTAAGGTTGGCGTAAAGACATGGATCTACCATGGTGAAGTACTTCCAACAAAGACAGTAAAGGAAGGGGGAAATAAATAATGTTAATGCCAAAGAGAGTAAAGCGTCGTAAGCAGTTCAGAGGAACAATGGCTGGTAAGGCACTTAGAGGCAATAAGATTACAAACGGTGAGTATGGTCTCGTAGCATTAGAGCCAGCTTGGATCAAGTCAAATCAGATCGAGGCAGCCAGAATTGCAATGACAAGATATATGAAGCGTAGTGGTAAGGTATTTATCAAGATTTTCCCTGACAAGCCAGTTACAGCAAAGCCGGCTGAGACTCGAATGGGTTCAGGAAAGGGAGCACTTGAGTATTGGGTAGCAGTAGTTAAGCCAGGCAGAGTTATGTTTGAGGTTCAGGGCGTACCTGAGGAGGTAGCTAAAGAGGCTCTCAGACTCGCTATGCACAAGCTTCCACTTAAGTGTAAGATCGCATCAAAGGAAGAGTTAGAGGAGGTAGCAGGCAGTGAAAACTAAGGATTTTATGAACGAATTAAATAGCAAGTCCGTTGACGATCTCCAGAAAGATTTAGTAGCTGCAAAGAAGGAATTATTCAACCTGAGATTCCAGAATGCTACAAATCAGCTTGACAACACAAGCAGAATCAAGGACGTTAGAAAGAATATAGCAAGAATACAGACAGTTATAGCCCAGAAGGCTAATGCTTAATTATCTTGGAAGGAGGAATTATTGTGGAAAGAAATCTGAGAAAAACACGTGTTGGTATAGTTACAAGTGACAAGATGGATAAGACAATCGTTGTTTCTATCGTAGATAATGTTAAGCATCCTCTTTATGGTAAGATTGTAAAGAGAACAGTAAAGCTGAAGGCTCATGACGAGAATAACGAGTGCAAGATTGGCGATAGAGTAAAGGTTATGGAGACAAGACCATTATCAAAGGATAAGAGATGGAGACTTGTTGAGATCATCGAGAAGGCAAAGTAAGGAGGCAAATTAAATGGTTCAGCAGGAAACAAGACTTAAAGTTGCTGATAACACAGGTGCAAAAGAGTTACTTTGTATCAGAGTGTTAGGCGGATCAGTTAGAAGATATGCGAATATCGGCGATATCATCGTTGCCTCTGTTAAGGATGCAACACCAGGCGGAGTTGTAAAGAAGGGCGATGTAGTTAAGGCCGTTGTAGTTAGAACAAAGCATGGCGCTCGTCGTAAGGATGGTTCATACATCAAGTTTGACGAGAACGCTGCTGTAATTATAAAAGACGATATGAATCCAAGAGGTACACGTATCTTTGGACCAGTTGCAAGAGAGCTCCGTGATAAGAAATTCATGAAGATCGTATCACTTGCACCTGAAGTATTATAAGGAGGTGTGACTATGGCAACAATGAAGATTAAGAAAGATGATATGGTACAGGTTATCGCTGGTAAGGACAAGGGCAAGAGCGGAAAGGTCGTTTCAGTAGATAAGAAGAATGGTACCGTAGTAGTTGAAGGAATCAACAAAGTATTTAAGCATAGCAAGCCAAGCATGGCTAACCAGCAGGGCGGAATCATCGAGATGGAAGCCCCACTTGACATCTCTAATGTAATGTATCTTTACAAGGGCAAGCCAGTTAGAGTTGGTTTTGAAGGAACTGGTAAGGATAAGGTTCGTGTAGCCAAAGTTGATGGCAAGACAGAGAAGATAGATTAATTGGAAGGAGGTCGTCTTAGGTGAGTAGACTTAAAGAAAAGTATGACGCTGAAATTAAGAGCGCCATGGTTGAGAAATTTGGATATAAGAATGTAATGCAGATACCAAAGCTCGATAAGATCGTTATCAATATGGGCGTTGGTGAAGCTAGAGAGAACGCTAAGGTTCTCGACGCTGCTATCAAGGATCTTGAGACAATCACAGGTCAGAAGGCAGTTGTAACAAGAGCAAAGAAGTCAGTAGCTAACTTCAAGCTGAGAGAGGGAATGCCTATCGGATGTAAGGTAACTCTTCGTGGCGAGAAGATGTATGAGTTCCTTGATCGTCTTGTAAATCTTGCACTCCCACGTGTACGTGACTTCAGAGGTATCAATCCAAACGGATTTGATGGAAGAGGTAACTACGCATTCGGTATTAAGGAGCAGCTTATCTTCCCTGAGATCGAGTACGATAAGGTAGATAAGGTTAGAGGTATGGATATAATTTGCGTAACAACAGCACAGACTGACGAGGAAGCTCGTGAGTTACTTACACTGTTCGGCATGCCTTATAGCAAATAATAAAGGAGGAGATTCGAGAAATGGCTAAGACATCAATGAAAGTTAAGCAGCAGCGCAAGCAGAAGTTCTCAACAAGAGAGTACACACGTTGCAGCATTTGTGGACGTCCACACTCAGTTTTAAAGAAGTACGGAATTTGTAGAATCTGCTTCCGTGAGTTAGCATATAAGGGACAGATTCCTGGCGTTAAGAAATCAAGCTGGTAAGAGTAAGAAGGAGGAAATTTATTATGTCAATGAGCGATCCAATTGCAGATATGCTTACAAGAATTCGTAATGCTAATACAGCAAAGCATGATACAGTAGAAATCCCTGCTTCAAAGATGAAGAAAGCTATTGCCGACATACTTTTATCAGAAGGATATGTTAAGGCTGTAGATATCGTTGAGGACGGTAAGTTCGAGACAATCAAGATCACATTGAAGTATGGTGCAGATAAGAACGAGAAGATCATCACAGGTCTTAAGAGAATTTCAAAGCCTGGTCTTCGAGTATACGCAAGCAAGGATGAGCTTCCAAGAGTACTTGGTGGACTTGGAACTGCTATTATCTCTACAAACAAGGGTGTATTAACAGATAAGGAAGCTAGAAAACAGAACGTAGGTGGAGAAGTACTTGCGTTTATTTGGTAAAAGGAGGACGGCAAAATGTCACGTATCGGAAGAATGCCTATCGCTGTACCTGCAGGCGTAACTGTAGATATAGCAGAAAATAATAAAGTGACTGTTAAAGGACCAAAGGGAACTCTTGAGAGAGTTCTCCCTGCGGAAATGGATATAAAGTTAGACGGCGATACAATCACAGTATCAAGACCTAACGACTTAAAGAAGATGAAATCACTTCACGGACTCACAAGAACACTTATCCACAACATGGTAGTAGGTGTTACAGAGGGTTACAAGAAGGAGCTTGAGGTTAACGGTGTAGGTTACAGAGCTCAGAAGCAGGGTAATAAGCTTGTTCTTGCTCTTGGTTATTCACACCCAGTTGAGATGGTTGATCCAGATGGTATCGAAACATCAGTTGATGGAAACAAAATCATAGTAAGCGGAATCAGCAAGGAAAAGGTTGGTCAGTACGCTGCTGAGATCAGAGAGAAGAGAGCACCAGAGCCATACAAGGGCAAGGGTATCAAGTATGTGGATGAGACTATCAGACGTAAAGTTGGTAAGACTGGTAAGAAATAATAAAGGAGTGAGATAAGATGATTAATAAAGAATCAAGAAGCGCAATTCGTGTAAAGAAGCATATGCGTGTTCGTAATCGTTTAGCTGGAACAACAGAGAGACCACGTTTAGCTGTATTCAGAAGTAATAATCATATGTACGCTCAGATTATTGATGATTCAGTTGGTAAGACATTAGTAGCAGCATCTACAACAGAGAAGGCTATTAAGGATGAGCTTGAGAAGACAAATGATGTTGATGCAGCAGCTTACGTTGGTAAGGTTATTGCTGAGAGAGCACTTGAGAAGGGTATCAAGACTGTTATCTATGATAGAGGCGGTTTCGTATACCACGGTAAGGTTCAGGCATTAGCAGATGCAGCGAGAGAAGCTGGTCTGGAATTCTAGTAAGGAGGAAGAACAACGTATGAAGCGTGAAATAATTGATGCAAGTAAGTTAGAGTTAGAAGATAAAGTTGTTGCCATCAAGCGTGTAACAAAGGTTGTTAAGGGTGGACGTAATTCTAGAGTTGCAGCTCTCGTAGTTGTTGGTGATAGAAATGGCCACGTTGGCGTTGGTGTTGGCAAGGCAGTTGAGACTCCAGAAGCTATCCGTAAGGGTAAGGAGGATGCTGCAAAGCATTTAGTTACAGTTCCTGTAAATGAAGTTGGTAGTATCCCTTACGACTGGAATGGACAGTTCGGCAGTGCTTCAGTTCTTCTGAAGACAGCTCCAGAAGGTACTGGTATCATCGCTGGTGGTCCTGCTCGTAGCGTACTTGAGCTTGCAGGATATAAGAACATCCGTACAAAGTCCTTAGGATCAAACAACAAGCAGAACGTAGTTCTTGCAACAATCAAGGGCCTTACAGAGATCAAGAACCCAGAGGATATCGCAAGACTTCGTGGAAAATCTGTTGATGAGATACTTAACTAAGGAGGTATTAGAAGATGGCAGATAAGTTAAAGGTAACTTTGGTAAAGTCCCCTATCGGTGCTGTACCAAAGCATAGAAAGACAGTAGAGGCTCTTGGACTTAAGAAGGTTAATAAGTCAGTAGAGCTCCCAAATAACGCTGCAACACTTGGAATGGTTAAGCAGGTAAGTTATATGGTAAAGGTTGAGGAAGTATAAGAGAAGGAGGATACGCAGATCATGGATTTATCTACATTAAAGCCGGCTGAAGGCTCAAAGCACAGTGCTAATTTCCGTGTAGGCCGTGGACATGGTTCAGGAAATGGCAAGACTGCAGGTAAGGGACATAAGGGTCAGAAGGCACGTTCTGGATCACCTAGACCAGGTTTCGAAGGTGGACAGATGCCATTATATAGACGTCTTCCTAAGAGAGGCTTTAATTGCATCAATCACAAAGAGATCGTTGCAATCAATGTATCAGCTCTTGAGAGATTCGAGGATGGCTCAGACGTAACTGTTGAGACATTAGTAGAGGCAGGTATCATTAAGAATCCTCGTGATGGAGTTAAGATTCTTGGAAATGGAGAGTTAACTAAAAAGCTCAATGTTAAGGCTAATGCTTTTTCAAAGTCAGCAGCTGAGAAAATTGAAGCTCTTGGCGGAAAAGCAGAGGTGATGTAATATGTTCAAAACCTTAATCAATGCATTTAAGGTACAGGATATACGAAGAAGACTTTTATATACGTTCTTCATTCTCGTGGTAGTCAGACTTGGTAGTCTGATTACCGTTCCGGGAATAAGTGCGGATGCAATAAGAGAGTACATGCAGAATGCACTCGGTGATTCACTGAACATCTTCAGTTCATTCACCGGAGGATCGTTCGAGCAGATGTCGATCTTTGCATTGTCGGTAACACCTTACATTACAGCTTCCATCATCATACAGCTTCTCACCATTGCTATACCGGCTTTGGAAGAACTGCAGAAAGACGGAGAAGATGGTAGAAAGAAGATCACCGCTATCACAAGATATATGACAGTAGGTCTTGCTATTCTTGAGAGTGCTGGTCTTGTAGTAGGATTTGGAAACAAGGGAGTCATTGAGAATTATAACTTCTGGACAGTTCTTTGCATCGTAGTCATTCTTACGGCAGGAAGTGCTATAGTAATGTGGCTTGGCGAGAGAGCAACAGAGAAGGGTGTTGGCAATGGTATATCAGTAATCCTTTTGATCAACATTGTTTCAACAATGCCAAATGACTTCAAGAATTTATACACACAGTTCATGAAGGGCAGAGACTTTGTAAGATTTACACTTGTAGGACTCATTATCCTTGCAGTTGTAGTTATTACAGTAGTATTTGTATGTGCACTTCAGGGCGCAGAGAGAAGAATTCCTGTACAGTATGCCAAGACAGTAAGAGGAAGAAAGACGATGGGCGGACAGTCCTCTCATATTCCACTTAAGGTCAATACTGCAGGTGTTATTCCGGTCATCTTTGCATCATCCATACTGTCTGTTCCACAGATCGTAGTGAATCTGTTCAACATCAAGACATCTGGTGTAGGAGCAAAGATAATCCAGGGTATGAGTCAGGGCTACTGGTTTAACAGATCTTATCCTTGGGCATCGATCGGTTTGATCGTATATATTTTACTTGTGTTCTTCTTCGCATATTTCTACACAGCGATCACATTCAATCCAATGGAGATTGCCAACAATATGAAGAAGAGTGGCGGTTTTGTCCCTGGTATAAGACCTGGACAGTCAACACAGGATTACCTTAATAAGATTTTAAACTACATCATATTTATAGGTGCTGTAGGACTTATCATAGTAGCATGTATACCAATGTTCTTCAGTGGTTTCTTTGGAGCAAATGTTTCATTTGGAGGAACATCACTTATCATCGTTGTAGGTGTTGTTATAGAGACAATTAAGAATATTGAGTCACGTATGCTGGTAAGGAACTATCAGGGATTCCTTTTAGACTAAAATATGACGTGGCAATAAACACGAATGGGAGTGTGCCGTATAGTACACTTCCTATTCGTGTATTATAGAGAGAATAGTATTTGATAAGAATGGGAAACGTTCAAAAAAATGGAGGTTGAATATATGAAGATAATCATGTTAGGCGCACCGGGCGCAGGCAAGGGAACACAGGCAAAGATGATCGCTGCAAAGTACGGCGTACCACATATCTCAACAGGAGATATATTCAGAGCGAACATAAAGAACGGCACAGAGCTTGGTGCAAAGGCAAAGGAGTACATGGATAAGGGACTTCTTGTACCAGATGAGCTCGTTGTCGACTTGGTAATAGATAGATTCAAGGCTGATGACTGTGCAAAGGGATATATCCTTGACGGATTCCCAAGAACTATCCCACAGGCAGAGGCACTTGACAAGGCACTCTCAGCAATCGGCGATTCAGTTGATTACGCTATCAATGTTGAGGTACCTGATGAGAATATCATCGAGAGAATGTCAGGCAGACGTGCATGTGTAGGTTGTGGAGCAACATACCATATCGTATACAACCCAACAAAAGTTGAGGGCAAGTGTGATGCATGTGGAGCTGATCTCATCCTTAGAGACGATGATAAGCCAGAGACAGTAGAGAAGAGACTTAATGTATATCATGAGCAGACACAGCCTCTCATCGATTACTACAAGGCAAAGGGCATCCTGAAAGAGGTTGACGGAACCGTAGATATGAAGGATGTATTCGCTGCTATCACTGATATATTAGGTGAGTAAATATGAAGGGTATTTCCATAAAATCCCAGGAAGAGATTGAGCTTATGAGAGAGGCTGGAAGAATTCTGGCGATAACTCATGAGGAGATGAGAAAAGCATTGAAGCCGGGAATGACCACATATGATATAGATAAGCTCGGTGAAGAGGTTATCAGAAGTTATCACTGTGAACCATCATTTCTGAACTATCAGGGATATCCGGCGTCGGTGTGTGTATCTGTAAATGATGAGGTGGTACATGGAATTCCATCAAAGAACAGAGTGCTTCAGGATGGAGATATAGTAAGTCTTGATGCCGGTGTTATCTATAAGGGTTACCATTCAGACTCAGCCAGAACATATGGAGTTGGCGAGATATCTGATATGGCAAAGTATCTCATAGAGGCAACGAAGCAAAGCTTCTTTGAAGGACTGTCAGCGGCCCGTGCGGGAAATCATGTGCGGGATATAGGAATAGCGGTCGAGTCCTATGCCGATGAGTGTGGACTTGGAGTTGTTGTCGATCTGGTGGGACATGGAGTTGGAAAAAATCTTCATGAAGAGCCGGAGGTCCCAAACTTCGCAACAAGAAGAAGAGGACCGAAGCTGAAAGCAGGAATGACGATAGCGATAGAACCGATGATCACACTTGGCGATTACGAAGTGAAGTGGATGCCGGATGGATGGACGGTCGTCACCGCAGACAAATCACTGGCGGCACATTATGAGAATACAATACTTATAACAGATGGAGAGCCTGAGATACTTTCAAGGGCCGATGGAATTGAGCTGTAGATGTGATATCATATGTCGTCGTTCGTAAGCACGATGACATATTCATTATATCATGGAGAACTCATAAGTTGATTTATATATATAGGAGGATTTTTGAAAATGTCAAAAGCAGATGTAATTGAAGTAGAAGGAACAGTAGTTGAGAAACTTCCAAATGCCATGTTTCAGGTAGAACTTGAGAATGGACACAAGGTTCTTGCTCATATAAGTGGAAAGCTGAGAATGAATTATATAAAGATTCTTCCTGGCGACAAAGTTACAATAGAGTTATCACCATACGATCTTACCAAGGGAAGAATCGTTTGGAGAGATAAATAATAAAAAAATGAATTTCCCTATTGCATTTTATCAATGAAAATGATAGAATGCTAATTCGTAGCGGACTTTTTTTGAAAGGAGAGTTTCTAATGAAGGTTAGAGCATCAGTAAAACCTATCTGCGATAAGTGCAAAGTTATCAAGAGAAAGGGAATCGTTAGAGTTATCTGCGAGAATCCAAAGCACAAGCAGCGTCAGGGTTAATCAAAAAAGGAAAAGAAGTATATGGATGATAGCCCATCCGGAAGTATACTTATTTTCGTGCGTCAGTACATATATCTAATGTACTGTATTATTTAAAAGCGGCTGTGGCATACGTAGATATGCCAATACAATTATAGAAATATACAACTTAGTTGAAGTTTGCGGTGTATGCATTTCACCCCATAGCGTGTGCTATGGGATACATTTGTGGATTCAGCTTAAAAGAAGATTTTACGGAGGTTATTATAATGGCTCGTATTTCAGGTGTTGATTTACCAAGAGAGAAACGTGTTGAAATTGGTCTTACTTATATCTATGGTATCGGACTTCCTTCATCACAGCGTATTCTTAAGGAAGCAAACGTTAATCCTGATACACGTTGCGCAGATCTGACTGACGATGAGGTTAGAAGACTCAGCGAGGTTATCAAGGCAACTCAGGTAGTAGAGGGAGATTTACGTAGAGAGATAGGCTTCAATATTAAGCGTTTACAGGAGATCGCTTGCTATCGTGGTAAGCGTCATAGACAGGGACTTCCTGTTCGTGGACAGAAGACTAAGACTAACGCTAGAACTCGTAAGGGTCCTAAGAAGACTGTTGCTAATAAGAAGAAGTAATATTTATAGAATATATTTGTAAAAAACCATAGGAGGTTTAGGCTAATGGCTAAGCAGGCAACTAAAAAAGTGGCTAAGAAGCGTGTCAGAAAGAGCGTACAGCACGGACAGGCTCATATTCAGTCATCTTTCAATAATACAATTGTTACATTAACAGACGCTGAAGGCAATGCGCTTTCATGGGCAAGCGCTGGTGGATTAGGATTTAAGGGTTCTAAGAAGTCAACTCCATATGCTGCTCAGATGGCTGCAGAGACAGCCGCAAAGGCTGCTGCACCTTACGGACTCAAGACAATCGACGTATTTGTCAAGGGACCAGGTTCAGGAAGAGAGGCTGCAATTCGTGCACTCTCAGCATGTGGTATAGATGTAGTTAGTATCAAGGATGTTACTCCGGTTCCACATAACGGATGTCGTCCACCAAAGAGAAGAAGAGTTTAATTAGAGGAGGTACAAACAAGATGGCAGTAGATAGAACCCCAGTTCTTAAGAGATGCAGATCTTTAGGCATGGAGCCAATGTATCTCGGAATAGACAAGAAGTCAAATAGAAGACCAAACAGATCAAATAGAAAGCAGAGCGAGTATGGACTTCAGCTCCGCGAGAAGCAGAAGGCTAAGTTCATTTATGGTGTACTTGAGAAGCCTTTCCGTAACCTTTATGCAAAGGCTGAGCAGCAGAAGGGATTAACAGGTCCTAACCTCATGACATTACTTGAGCTTAGACTTGACAACATCATCTTCAGATTAGGCTTTGCAAGAACAAGAAGAGAGGCTAGACAGATCGTAGATCACAAGCACGTACTTGTAAATGGCAAGTGTGTAAACATCCCTTCATACTCAGTTAAGCCAGGCGATAAGATCGAGATCAGAGAGAAGAGCAAGTCTCTTCAGAGATACAAGGATATCATGGCTGCAACAGAGGGTGTTCTCGTACCAGGTTGGTTAACAGCAGACAGAGATAACCTCGCAGGTGAAGTTGTAGAGAAGCCAAGCAGAGAGCAGATCGATGTTCCTGTAAATGAGACTCTCATCGTCGAGTTATATTCTAAGTAAGATTTGTTCTTTATTTATACATTTTGTAACTTGGAGTGTAGCATTTTAAAACCCGTAAAGGAGGGGCTTAGATGTTTGAGTTTGAAAAACCAAAAATCGAGATCGTTGAGACTTCAGATGACAACAAATATGGCAAGTTTGTAATCGAGCCTTTAGAGAGAGGTTACGGTATAACACTTGGTAACTCACTTAGAAGAATAATGCTTTCTTCATTACCAGGTACCGCTGTAAGCCACGTTAAGATAAAGGGTGTTTTACACGAGTTCAGCTCAATACCAGGTGTAAAAGAGGATGTTACTGAGATAATAATGAACATCAAGAATGTCGTTATCAAGAATAACTCAGATACATTTGAGCCAAAGCAGGCATACATCGATGTTGTTGGTGAGCGCGTTGTTAAGGCAGGAGATATCAAGGTTGACGGAGATATAGAGATCGTAAATCCTGATCTTGTAATCGCAAACCTTAGTGGTCCGGACGCAAAGCTTGAGATGGAGCTTACAATTGTCAACGGACGTGGATATGTAAGCCTTGACAAGAACAAGGAAGCAGATGCACCAATTGATGTCATCGCTATTGACTCAATCTTCACCCCTGTTGAAAGAGTAAACCTTACAGTTCAGAATACACGTGTTGGTCAGGTTACTGACTATGATAAGTTAACTCTTGATGTATATACAAACGGAGCTCTTGCTCCAGATGAGGCAGTAAGTCTTGCTGCAAATCTTCTGGTAGAGCACTTGAAGCTGTTCGTAGATTTATCAGAGAACGCACGTCTTGTAGATGTTATGGTTGAGAGCACAACAGACGAGAAGGAAAAGGTTCTTGAGATGAATATCGATGAGCTCGAGTTATCAGTTCGTTCATACAACTGTTTGAAGAGAGCTGGCATCAACACAGTTCAGGAACTTATAAACAAGACACCAGAGGATATGATGAAGGTTCGTAACCTTGGTCGTAAGTCACTGGATGAAGTATTAGCTAAGCTTAAGGAGTTAGGCTTATCACTTAATCAGAACGAGGACTAATAGCAGTTCCCGTATACCACTCAAGCTGAATAATAGTAAGCACAGTGAAGACCCGCAAAGGGTATAGGAGGATAATTAAAATGGCAAAGTATAGAAAGCTTGGAAAAGCAAGCGCACAGAGAAACGCATTACTTCGTAACCAGGTAACTCAGTTACTGTATCATGGAAAGATCAAGACAACAGAGGCAAGAGCTAAGGAAGTTGTTAAGATCGCAGAGAAGCTCATCACTTTAGCAGTTGCTGAGAAGGACAACTACGATGAGGTTACAGTTCAGGCTAAGGTTGCTAAGAAGGATAAAGATGGCAAGAGAATCAAGGAAGTTGTAGACGGTAAGAAGGTTACAGTATACGACACAGTTGAGAAGACAGTTAAGAAGGATCAGCCTTCAAGACTTCATGCCAGAAGAGAGATGCTCAAGGTTTTATATCCAGTTGTTGAAGTTCCTACAGATGCTGCTGGTAAGAAGGCCGGTACTAAGAAGATCGACTTAACACAGAAGTTATTCGATGAGTATGGTACAAAGTACGCAGGACGTAAGGGTGGTTACACAAGAATCATCAAGATCGGTCAGCGTAAGGGTGATCAGGCTCTTGAGGTTATTCTCGAGTTAGTATAATCGATTGATAGATTGATATTATACAGATAAATAAACAGGGCTGCAGTACATAGACGTATTAGTTTACGTTCGTGTACGGCGGCCCTGTTTTTTAATAAAATTTAGTGAAATATAGAAAGATTTCATTGATATAGATTGGAAAGATTATGAGCTTCATAAATGTAAAAGGACTATCTCATAAATTTAATATAAAGGACAAAGACGGCAATAAGATAGGGGAGAACTGGGCAATAAAGGATGTAGATTTTCTTGCCGACAAGGGGGAGATAATCGCGATCCTTGGCAGAAACGGTTCAGGGAAGTCTACGTTTGCAAGACATTTGAATGGACTGCTTGCACCGCATGAGGGGTCGATAGTCATAGGTGGAAAAGATATGGCGGAGATGGGAGAGCTTACATCCGTCAGACGACAGGTAGGAATGGTGTTTCAAAATCCCGATAACCAGATAGTCGGCAACACCCTCGCTGAGGATATAGGATTTGGGCTGGAGAATCTTGGCGTCTCCAGCGAAGATATATGGAAGAAGATAGATGAGATGCTGGAGCTCACAGGGCTCACAGCCTATAAGTATGCCAATACGTCAAGAATAAGCGGTGGACAGAAACAGCGGCTTGCAATCGCATCGTCCATGGCGATGACTCCGGATTGTATAGTGCTAGACGAGGCGACATCCATGCTTGACCCGCAGGGAGCAAAGGATATGCTGGAGCTTGTGCAGAGATTGAACAAAGAAAAGAAAATAACCGTAATAATGGTGACTCACAGGATAGCTGAGGCACTTATGGCGGATAAAGTATACATATTGGATAATAGCAGGATCGTGGCAGAGGGTACACCTGGAGATGTATTCACAGATGTTGACCGGCTTAAGAGCTATGGACTGGAGATACCGGTTGATATGAAGCGTAGGGCCGGAATACCGATCGATATCTGCTATAAATATAAGAACAGGCATATGGATATAAGCAGCGATATGAACAATGCGCAGAGTAATCATGCTGAGGATGAGAAGACTGCAGATAATTCAGAAAAATGTATAGTTGAGCTTCAGAATGTATCATATTCGTATGTGAATGGAAATGAGTCATTTCAGGCGCTTTCTGATATAAACATCAAGATATATGAAGGACAGGTTGTCGCTGTAATAGGGCAGACCGGCTCGGGAAAGAGTACACTGCTTCAAATGATAAATAAGCTGATAGTTCCACAGAGTGGCAAGGTATATCTGTATGATACGGATGTGCAGAGTGTAAGGAATATCAAGGATATCCGCAGGAGGATAGGGTATGTATTTCAGTTCCCTGAGTCCCAGTTGTTTGAGAATACGGTGCTCAAGGATGTAATGTATGGCCCGATAAACTTTGGAATGTCAAAGAGAGAGGCTGAGGATGCTGCCAGAAAGGCGCTTGAGTTGGTGGGAGTACCGGAGAAATATGCGGAGTATTCTCCATTCGAATTGTCCGGTGGTTTGAAAAAGAGGGTGGCAATAGCGGGAATACTGGCATATGAGCCAGACGTATTGATCCTTGATGAGCCTGCATGTGGGCTTGACGGAGAGAGCCGGGAGCAGTTATGGAATCTCGTCAGAAAGCTCAACAGAGAGAAAAATGTGACGATCATACTGGTATCCCACGACATGGAGGATGTGTATGAGATGTCAGAGAGGATTCTTCTTATGGAGCATGGAAGGATAGTGTATGATGGAGGGACAGGTGAGTTTTTTGAGGACAGGAGCTTACTTGAGCGGTACGGTATAGATGTTTCCGGGTGCCCGGAATAGGAGATTTACTATGATACGAGATATTACAATAGGACAATATTACAGTGGCAATTCTGTGATACATAGAATGGATCCGAGAACAAAGCTTGCAATAACATTTCTATATGCCATATCGCTGTTTCTTTGCAAGGACTGGATCATGATACTTGCCGCAACGGCATTCCTCTGTATATATGTGGCGGTGAGCAGGGTGCCGATAACATACATTTGCAGGGGACTGAAGGTCATATGGATGTTTATTCTGTTTACAGCAATATTCAGCGTGTTCAACGGGGACGGACGGGTACTTTGGAGCTGGCACAGACTTCGCATAACAGATAACAGTGTGATGACTACGGTGCTTGTGGTTATACGCCTTGTATACCTCATAATAGGCTCATCTGTCATGACGTACACTACAAGACCGATGAATCTGGCAAATGGACTGGAGAGCAGTCTGGGATTCTTGAAGAAAATAAAGGTTCCGGTGTCTGATATGGCCATGATGCTTATGATCGCATTGCGATTTATCCCGATATTTATGGAGGAGCTGGATAAGATCATGAAGGCACAGCTTTCCAGAGGTGCGGACTTCGAGAGTGGCAATATATTCAAGAGGATAAAGAGTTATGTACCTGTATTTGTACCATTATTTGTATCGGCGATAAGGAGGGCCACAGATCTTGCCCAGGCCATGGATGCCAGATGTTTTGACGGCAGCGAAGGCAGGAGCCGCATGAATCCGTTAAAATACAGTGGAACAGACTATGTAAGTTATGCTATAGTGTTGGTGTATCTGGGATGCATGATAGTATACAGATGTGTGATGTAGGAAATCCTGCAATCTTATTTCGGGATACATGCGCACTTCGGGATCAAAAGTCGTTTGTATATAGATTTGTTTTAAATATTACAGAGTCAATGACGATCGGGCTTGATTAAGAATTGGAGCGTAATTCAGATACATCGATAATATAGAAAAGGATACGGATGTGTCAGATACATCCCTAGTATGAATATGAAGAGAGTAAAATTGATCGTAGCCTACGATGGAACAAATTATTGCGGATGGCAGGTCCAGATAAATGGAATAACTGTGGAGGAGGTCCTGAATAAGACTCTCAGCGAACTCTGCCACGAGAATATAAAGGTGATAGGAGCTAGTAGGACGGATTCCGGAGTGCACGCCCTGGGAAATGTGGCGGTATTTGATACTGAATCAGGGATACCAGGAGAAAAGTTTTCATTTGCGCTTAATCAGCGGCTTCCGGAAGACATAAGGATACAAGAGTCCTGCCAGGTGGCGGACGATTTTCATCCGAGATACTGTGATACGATCAAGACATATGAATACAAGATATTAAACAGAAGATTTGATATGCCGACGGAGCGTCTTTACTCGACATTCGTCTATTATCCGCTTGATATAGATAAGATGAAACGAGCTGCGGCTGTTCTGGTAGGAGAGCACGATTTCAAGAGCTTCTGTTCAACAAGATCACAGGTAGAGAATACAGTCCGTACAATAACAGATATAACCATAGATAAAGTTGGTGATATGATACATATAAGGATAAGCGGAAATGGTTTCCTGTACAATATGGTCCGTATCATAGTGGGAACTTTGATGAAGATAGGCCTTGGAATCTGGCCAGAGGACTGTATGGAGTCAATACTTGCGGCGAAGGATAGGACGAAAGCAGGACCGAAAGCCGAAGCAAAGGGGCTTACTCTTGTGGAGATAAAATATCTGTAAACGTAAACGGCTGTAGACGTATAATATTTGCCGGGATAAGATAAAATTGCTAATAATATATTGGCAGTTCATAAAACAGCGTGGTTATATTTTGTATATAATAATTTGGAAAAGTGGACTTGAAATAATCTAGAAATAAGAATGAAAAGTGGAAAACATCTAGCAAAACAGTGGAAAATAGATGAAAAACATTGTGTGAAATGCACAAAAAATAATGAAAACAAGAGCCAATCATGTTATAATTACATTGAAATGCTGATACATGACGGATATGTCAGGAATTGTTTCGAAGTGTTCGGAATATTTCAAGGTGTTTCAGTGAAGATAACATGATTGGCTTTTTTTATTTTGATTTTAGGAGGGCAAACGATGGCAAGATTTACATTACCAAGAGATTTATATCACGGAAAAGGTGCTTTGGAGGCACTCAAAACATTCAAGGGTAAGAGAGCTATGGTCTGTGTTGGAGGCGGATCCATGAAGAGATTTGGATTCCTTGACAGGGCAGTTCAGTACCTTGAGGAAGCTGGAATGGAAGTTAAGTTATTTGAGGGAATTGAGCCAGATCCTTCAGTAGAGACGGTTATGAAGGGTGCAGCAGCCATGCTTGAATTTGAGCCAGACTGGATAGTGGCCATCGGCGGTGGTTCACCTATAGATGCAGCAAAGGCTATGTGGATAAAGTATGAGTATCCTGATGCGACATTTGAGGATATGTGTAAGGTATTTGGAATACCTGAACTTAGAAAGAAAGCTCATTTCTGCGCTATTTCTTCAACATCAGGAACTGCAACAGAGGTTACCGCGTTCTCGATCATCACAGATTATGAGAAGGGAATCAAGTATCCGATAGCTGATTTTGAGATTACACCTGATGTTGCGATCGTAGATCCTGAGCTGGCAGAGACCATGCCTCAGAAGCTGGTTGCTCACACAGGTATGGATGCCATGACACATGCAATCGAGGCTTATGTATCGACAGCAAACTGCGATTTCACAGATCCACTGGCACTTCATGCCATCAAGATGATCCAGAATGATCTGGTTGGATCATATAACGGAGACATGGAGAAGCGAGACGCAATGCACAATGCACAGTGTCTTGCAGGTATGGCATTCTCCAATGCGCTTCTCGGAATAGTTCATTCGATGGCTCACAAGACCGGAGCAGCATTTGCTGACTATGGCGCACATATCATCCACGGAGCAGCAAATGCAATGTATCTGCCAAAGGTTATAGCTTTCAATGCAAAGGATGAGACCGCAAAGGTTCGTTACGGAGAGATAGCGGACTTCATGGGACTTGGCGGTGAGACACTCGACGAGAAGGTAGACCTTCTTATTGCGTATCTGCGCAAGATGAATGACGAGCTGAACATTCCTCATTGTATCAAGAATTACGGATCTGACAGCTATCCATGTGAGCAGGGCTTTGTTCCGGAGGACGTATTCCTTGAGAGACTTCCTGAGATCGCTGCAAATGCGATACTTGATGCATGTACAGGCTCCAACCCAAGACAGCCAAGCCAGGAGGAGATGGAGAAGCTGCTGAAGTGCTGCTACTATGACACAGAGGTGGATTTCTAAATAAAAGATAGTATTTACAGACAGAAGAATGAATGATAATATGGTATCCGGCGGTGCACATGTATCGCCGGATATTTTTGTTGAAAAAATAGTTGACAACAAAATGTAATTATAATATACTTGCAAAGTATGCGAAGTTTATAAGTGTGTTTCGAACCAATGCCCCGGTAAGGAATGTGCTGAATATACATTAGTAAAGAAGATTATAAAAGAATAATTTAGGAGGTACCACGATGAAGAGCTTTATGGCAAGCCCATCAACAATAGAGAGAAAGTGGTATGTAGTTGACGCTACAGGACATACTTTAGGTCGTCTTGCATCAGAGATCGCAAGCATTTTAAGAGGAAAGAACAAGCCAACATATACACCACACATTGATACAGGTGATTATGTAATAGTAGTAAACGCTGACAAGATCCAGGTAACTGGTAAGAAGTTAGATCAGAAGGTATACTACAACCACTCAGATTATGTAGGTGGTATGAAAGAGACAACTCTTCGTGAGAAGATGGCTAAGAAGCCAGAGGATGTTATCTACCTTGCAGTTAAGGGAATGCTTCCAAAGGGACCACTTGGCAGAGAGATGATCACAAAGCTTCACGTATACGCTGGTGCAGATCACAAGCATCAGGCACAGAAGCCAGAAGTATTAGAGATTAAGTACTAAGAAGGAGGAGATTAACAGATGGCTAAGACAACAAAGTTCTATGGAACAGGAAGAAGAAAAAGCAGTATCGCCAGAGTTTACATCACTCCAGGTACTGGTAAGATCGTTATAAACAAGAAGGATATGGATGAGTACTTTGGCCTTGATACACTCAAGGTTATCGTAAAGCAGCCACTCGTTGCTACAGGCACAGAGGGCAAGTACGATGTACTCGTTAACGTATGTGGTGGTGGTTTCACAGGTCAGGCTGGAGCTATCAGACATGGTATTTCAAGAGCACTCCTTGAGGTTGATGCTGAGTACAGACCAATCCTTAAGAAGGCTGGATACCTTACAAGAGATCCAAGAATGAAGGAGAGAAAGAAGTACGGTCTCAAGGCCGCTCGTCGTGCTCCACAGTTCTCAAAGAGATAATTATATATCATTTCAGATATATCAAGAACCCGCAGAAGTCCAACGCTTTTGTGGGTTCTTTTTTTCAGAACTTTTGAGATTCAGATTAGGAGGAACAAAAGATATGGTGACATTATTGTCGAAGTTGTGGATCAAATCAGATAATTATAAGGATAGCAAGGTGAGGGAGAAATATGGTGTTCTTTGCGGAGCTGTTGGTATATTTTTGAATGTATTATTGTTTCTGGGAAAATTCTTCGCTGGATTACTTTCGGGTGCCATCTCGATCACGGCGGATGCGTTCAACAATTTATCAGATGCAGGAAGCTCGTTTATATCTATGATAGGCTTTAAGTTATCTGGCAGAAAACCGGACCCGGATCATCCGTTTGGACATGGAAGAATAGAGTATATATCGGGCTTATTTGTAGCAGTCATGATCATATTGATGGCCTACGAGCTTATTAAAGATTCAATCGGAAAGATCCTACATCCGGAACTTCCAAAATTCAGCAGTCTAGTTGCCGTTATACTCGTTGTTTCAATTGGAGTAAAGATATATATGTATTTCTACAACAGGAGTATAGGCAGAAAGATAGAGAGTGCGACCATGATAGCGACGGCGAAAGACAGTTTATCTGATACATTTTCCACAATGGTTGTTCTTGCATCTGCACTTGCTGCTCATTTCTGGAAAATACCTATAGATGGATATTGCGGGTTATTGGTGGGCGTAATGATACTCATAGCTGGCATCACTGCAATGAAGGATACGGTCAGCCCCTTGCTTGGTCAGGCACCGGAACCAGAGCTTGTGGACGAGATCGAGAAGATCGTGAGGTGTGATAAAAGGATCCTTGGTATTCATGATCTTGTGGTCCATGATTATGGACCTGGCAGACTTATGGTTAGTCTGCACGCAGAAGTTCCTTATAAGGAAGATATTCTTGAACTGCATGATCTGATCGATCAGATAGAATTCTCTCTCAGAAAAAAATTAAATTGTGAGCCTGTCATTCACATGGATCCGATAGTAGATGACGATGAGGAGACAAATGCTGCGAAAGCGCGGATCACTGAAATTATAGAATCACTTAATAAGGATAGCAGAAAAAATGAAAATGTTCAGTTTCACGACTTTAGAATGGTAAAGGGTTCAACACATTCCAATCTGATTTTTGATGTGGTTTTGCCACATGGATATCAAATGTCAGAAGAACAGATAATATCCTATATCAAGGAAAAAGTTAGTGAGTACAATAAAAATTACTATTGTGTGATACATATTGATAGAGCATATGTAAAATAATTCCAGATGGTGAGCATCCTGACCACAGAATAGTAAGACCTTCTGTGGTTATTATTATTACATAATACATAATACATTTACAGGCATTTCCTCAATCTTAGGTTTGACTTTACCATGATAAACTGTTACTATGTTACCGTGTTATGCCCTAATAGGGCTTATATATCATGCAGATGCCCGGTGTAGTGTGTTTCATGCATCTGCCAAGTATATTTAAGGATATTTCAGGAGGAAAGAAGTATGAAAAAGTTATTATCACTGCTCTTAGTGGCAGCAATGGGACTTTCACTGGTTGGATGTGGCGGATCTGATAACGGATCTAAGAGTGAGTCAAAGAGTGATCTGGAGTATGTAAAGGATAAGGGAACTCTCGTTGTCGGCGTTACAGACTTCGCACCGATGGATTACAAGGATGAGTCAGGCAACTGGATCGGATTTGACGCAGATATGGCATCAGCATTTGCAGAGAGCCTTGGCGTAAAGGCAGAGTTCGTAGAGATAGACTGGGATAACAAGATCATGGAGCTTGACGGCAAGACCATCGACTGTGTATGGAATGGTATGACACTTACAGATGAGGTTACAAGCTCAATGGCATGTTCAGATGCATACTGCAACAATGCTCAGGTAGTTATCGTGCCAAATGATAAGGCAGACAAGTATCAGACAGTAGACAGCATCAAGGAGCTTACATTTGCTGTAGAGGCAGGAAGCGCAGGCGAGGATCAGGCCAAGGCGCTTGGTCTCAACTATACAGCGGTAAAGGCACAGGCAGATGCACTCATGGAAGTTGCAGCTGGAACATCAGATGCAGCAATCATTGATTCGCTTATGGCAGCAGCTATGGTTGGTGAGGGAACAGGTTATGACAAGCTCACATATACCGTAGGTCTCAACAGCGAGGAGTATGGCGTTGGCTTCAGAAAGGACTCAGATCTTGTAGCTGAGCTCAACAAGTTCTTTGCAGACAGTAAGGCTGACGGTTCAATGGAGAAGTGTGCTGAGACATATAAGGTACAGGCTGCACTTGCAAAGTAATAGATAAGATATAATTAGTATTTTTACCATCACTTAGAGAGAAAAATTATTATGGATTTGTTTTTTGAACAGCTCCCGGTCGTACTTGGAGCTCTTAATACAGGATTTATACAGACATTAAAATTGTTCTTCGTGACATTGCTCGGTGCATTTCCACTTGGACTTCTCATAGCACTCGGTTCCATGTCAAAGTTTAAACCGCTCAGCTATCTTATGAAGTTCATTGTATGGATAGTGAGAGGTACACCACTTATGATACAGCTGCTCATCATATATTATTTCCCGGGACTTGTATTCCACAACCCGGTATGGGGCGGCGGCGAAGGCGGAAGATTTGTAGCGGCATCGGTGTCATTCATAGTGAACTATGCCTGCTATTTCTCAGAGATTTACCGTGGAGGTATTCAGGGTATTCCTGTAGGACAGGAGGAGGCCGGACTTGTGCTTGGCATGACTCCAAAGCAGATATTCTTCAAGGTCAAGCTTTTGCAGATGATAAAGAAGATAGTTCCGGCGATGTCCAACGAGATCATAACTCTGGTCAAGGATACGTCCCTTGCCCGTATCATCGCACTTCAGGAGATAATCTGGGCAGGACAGGCATTCATGAAGGGTTCACAGGGAATCTCTGGTGCGATATGGCCACTCTTCTTCTGCGCATTCTACTATCTGATATGGAATGGCGTACTCACAGTTTTACTTGGCAAATTAGAGAAGAAACTTGATTTCTTTAGATAGGAGGAGCCGCTATGAACGCAGTTCATACTCGGAATCGGCTCCGACGACCTGCCCCACTGCGGAGCAGAGGGGCGATACAGATTAATAGGAGGAGCCGCAATGAACGCAGTTCATACTCGGAATCGGCTCCGACGATCTGCCCCGCTGCGGAGCAGAGGGGCGATACAGATTAATAGGAGGAGCAGCTATGGCTATATTAGAGGTTGAACATATAAAAAAGAAGTTTGGCAAGACAGATGTGCTCAAGGATATAAGCTTTTCTCTGGAGCAGGGCGAGGTCCTTTCTATCATAGGATCATCAGGAAGTGGAAAGACAACACTTCTTCGCTGTCTGAACTTTCTGGAGATGCCGGACAATGGAGTTATCCGTGTAAATGATGAAATCCTGCTTGACACTGACAAGCCGGAGACACTCAAGGAGTCGGAGGTGCGCAAGAAGAGACTGCATTTTGGACTTGTGTTCCAGTCATTTAATCTCTTTCCACAGTACACTGCGCTTCAGAACGTAATGCTTGCAAGAGAGCTTCTTGCAAAGGAGAGACCGGATTTCAAAGTAAATAAGAAGAATATACTCGACGAGATAAGAGTCCAGGCAGAGGAACTTCTACGCCAGATGGGACTTGAGGACAGAATGAACAACTATCCTCACCAGCTTTCCGGAGGACAGTGTCAGCGAGTTGCCATAGCAAGGGCGCTTGCGTTGCAGCCGGACATCCTGTGTTTCGATGAGCCTACATCGGCTCTTGATCCGGAGCTCACAGGAGAGGTACTTAAGGTTCTCAGAAACCTTGCAGACAAAAAGACAACCATGATAATTGTTACCCATGAGATGGCATTTGCAAAGGATGTTGCAAGTCAGGTCATATTCATGGATGATGGATATATACTTGAGCAGGGAAGACCTGACCAGGTATTTGACAATCCGAAGATGGAGAGGACAAAACAATTTCTTTCATCATATTCATAAAAGATGTATAAGATCCCGGTGTATCGAAAAAATGATGCACCGGGATTTTCTGTTTATATAAAAAATAATCACTAAAAATCTGAAAAACCGTCTGAAACTATACTATACAAAATTTACAAAACAATAATAAGAAACAAGGCAGCAATTCTCCCCCATATATAAATGAAATAAGAAACATAGGCATGGCAGATAGGGATGCCATCTACCCCATGCACAAAAAAACAAGAAAATGACATATCGGAGGTCTACCCAGAGGGATAAAAAAATCTACCCAGACGTTGAGTAAAAAAAGGTCAGTGTGTACTATTGGATATACCGTACGGAATACAAAGCATGACATTAAAAATTTGTTTTACAGGAGGAGAACATTATGCCATTAACAAGAAAAACAACAGGTGTAGAAAAAACAAAAAGAGAAACAGGAAGTATTGATAAGGTCAGAATAAATGATGGTCGTGTACAGGTACTGACCAGCGAGGGTAAAATATATGTTTTTGATAAACGAGAGGTATGCACTGTTACAAATATATCACTCAGTGTAAATGAAAGACCGGTAAATGCCAGCTTTGAGAATTCAGGGTATGGGACATCGACCAATGCTATCCGTTTTCAGAGATACCCGATAGTGGAATTTGTCAATCTTGCGCCGGAAACAGTGAAGAACTATATGAAGTCAATATTGATGGAGTCCGTCCTGGATCTGTCTGACGTTAAGGTGATGCATTCATATAAGTGGGGGGACAATGAGCCGCATCTCTATATGCCAGATGATTGGGACGATGGAAGAATATATGCTAAACTGAGCGATGAAGAAGCAGACAAAGCCGATGAATATGACATAGACTATGTGGAAGATGGATATGAGGACGATTGGTATGAAGAGGAAGAGGATGAGAATGAGTAGGAGAAATGTGATCTCATGATTGAAATGTGATACAGTTTTTCCAATGCAGTGATGACACAGAGAAAACAATAAAGTATAGTAGAAGCAGCAAAGACACTAAATGCCGCTTGCCCAATATCAGACGGGCAGGCAGAATTTGGTGTCTTTTTTATTTGATTCTATAGTGGCATCTACTTCATGTCGCAGGAAAAGATACTAGCAATCCATTCCCATAGCCCTGGCTTTGGTGGTCTGTGTCTCTCCCCTGGGATGATGTGGTGGGGCGTATATGGATGAGAGTTTCAGTGGATTATTGCCAATGTTGATGATGTTGTGCCATGTGCCGGCTGGTATACAGACGCATTCTCCTGCACAAAGATTCTGACGGAAGCACAGTTCGTTTGGGCAGCAGCCCATTCTGACTGAACACTGTCCCTGTTCGATCCGGATGATCTGATCGGTATTATCATGGATTTCCAAACCTACGTCTGAGCAGGCAGGTATACACATGACTGTCATCTGCATGAAACAGCCGGTCCACACGGTTTCGCGGTAATTGTGGTTCTGTAACGCTTTATCCCGGAGGTCTATAGTGCAGATGTTGTCACGACAGTCAGGTCTGTTCGGAGAACAATGGTTGTTGCATTTCATAGGATAGTCCTTTCAGATTTAATAGTTCTATTTATAGTATTCAGAAAGGATAGAATATGACAAAAATTATACATTTTTATGTAACCTGGATTGTGAGCTATGTGAAAAAATGCAAAAAGTGATAAAAAAATTGAAAATAGTATTGACATTTTGTACATAAACAACTAATATAAGATATATCAAATGGAAACGGTTCCAAAAACGTTTCCGAAAAAACAAAGTAACCATTAAGCAGCTCGTATAAGAGATGACTGAAGGAAAAATTTTTATTATTTTATGGGAGGAACCAATATGAACAAGAAAGGTATTGCGGCACTTGGACTGTCACTTATGATGGCAGGTACCATGTTGACAGGATGTGGCTCAGGAGATTCAGATGGAGCAGGAAAGAAGGCAGATGCAAAGGGCTCTGTATATTATCTGAATTTCAAACCGGAGCAGGATGCACAGTGGCAGGAGCTTGCTAAGGTGTACACAGAAGAGACTGGCGTTGATGTGACGGTAGTTACAGCGGCTTCTGGTCAGTATGAGACTACTCTTAAGAGTGAGATGGGTAAGTCAGAATCACCTACCCTGTTCCAGGTAAATGGACCGGTTGGTCTTGCTTCCTGGAAGGACTATTGTTATGATCTTGGATCATCACAGGTGTATAAAGAACTCACTTCTGAGGACTTTGCACTTAAGGATGGCGATAAGGTCGCAGGAATCGGATATGTTATAGAGTCATACGGAATCATTTACAACAAAGAGCTTTTAAGCAAAGCTGGATACACAGAGGATGATATCAATTCATTTGCAGACCTCAAGAAGGTGGCAGAGGATATAACAGCCAATTCAGACAAATTAGGATTCTCAGCATTCACATCAGCTGGAATGGATGGCTCATCAGACTGGAGATTCAAGACACATCTTGCAAATCTTCCAATCTACTATGAATACAAGGCTGATGGAATCGATACTACAGATGCGATCAAGGGTACATATCTTGATAATTACAAAAATGTATGGGATCTGTACATCAACAACTCAACAACCGATCCAAAGCAGCTCAGCACAAAGACTGGTGATGATGCGGTTGCAGAGTTTGTTTCAGGACAGGCAGTATTTTATCAGAATGGTACATGGGCATACGCAGATGTATCATCACTTGGCGATGACAACCTCGGAATGCTCCCTATCTATATAGGAGCAGATGGTGAGGAGAATCAGGGACTCTGTACAGGAAGTGAGAATTACTGGTGTGTAAATGCTAAGGCTTCAGAGGAAGATATCCAGGCAACTCTTGACTTCATGGAGTGGTGTGCTACAAATGACACCGCACTTAAGGCAATCTGTGGTTCAAAGGGCGCTATGCCATCAGGAGCCGATGGAATGGGATTTGTAACACCATTCAAGAAGAACCTTGAGTCAACAAACCTTCTTGTAAACATCGCAAATGAGTATGTAGCAGAGGGCAAGACACCTGTAAGCTGGAACTTCACAACAATGCCATCAGAGCAGTGGAAGAACGACCTTGGATCAGCACTTACAGCATATGCGGCAGATCAGACAGATGCCAACTGGGATCTTGTAAAGAGCGCATTTGTAGATGGATGGGCTAAAGAGGCTGCTGCAGCAAAGTCAAAATAAAACATATTAACAAATAAACAATAGTACACAACCCAAAAATAAAAAAACATCACAAAATAAAACCAACTTAAAATATGAATAAAGTTCTGCAAGCTGCAGGACACCAGGAAGGCTAACAGCTTTGCAAAGGCAGCTCATACCCAGAGGTGTCAGACTAGAGATGGATATGTATTCATATGCAAATATGTCTACATATCCATTTTTAGACTCAGAAGATATTGGAAAGAAAATTGATATGCAACAGAGTGGAGGTTATCAAAAAAATTATGGAGAAAACGATAAAAAGATATTGGCCGGTGTTTCTGATACCGACAATGGCTGCGTTTCTAATAGGATTTATCGTGCCATTTGCCGAGGGAATATATCTGTCCTTCTGTAAGTTCACGACCATAAGGGACGCTGAATTTGTAGGATTTCAGAATTATATAGACGCATTCAAGGACTCAACATTCCCGGATGCATTTAAGTTTACAACATTATTTGCGATTGTCACACTTGTGCTTATAAATGTTCTTGCATTTCTTGTGGCACTGGCACTTACACAGAAGATCAAAGGAACTAATATATTCAGAACGGTATTCTTTATGCCGAATCTTATAGGTGGTATCGTACTTGGATATGTATGGCAGCTTATATTCGATGCCATATTCTCAAAGTTTGATACAGCCCTGAAGCTCAATGAAGTCCTCGGTTTCTGGGGATTGGTTATACTGGTGTGCTGGCAGCAGATAGGATATATGATGATCGTTTATATTGCAGGACTTCAGGCAATTCCTGAAGACATTCAGGAAGCAGCCATGATTGATGGTGCAAATAGAACACAGAGACTTTTCAGGGTTACGATCCCGAACATGATGCCATCCATAACTATATGTACATTCCTCACAATAACCAACTCATTCAAACTGTTTGACCAGAACCTGGCACTCACAGGAGGCGAGCCACTCCATAAGACAGAGATGCTAGCGCTCAATATATATGAGACGTTTTATGGAAGAGTAGGATATGAGGGAGTAGGTCAGGCCAAGGCAGTCGTATTCTTCATACTGGTAGTAGCGATAGGACTCATACAGCTTAAGATTACAAGATCAAAGGAGGTGCAGCAGTAATGGCGAAGATACAGAAAACAGCAAATACAGCGGATAAAAAGCCTGTATACAGAGTGAAAGAAAAACCAACGTTGACGGGAATTCTGGCTACTTTATTCTTTACCATTATTTCCATAATATTTGTTTCACCGATAATAATCGTAATTATAAACTCGCTGAAAGCCAAGACGTTTATCAGTCTGGAGACATTTGAACTGCCAAATGAGCACAGCTACATAGGCTTGGACAATTATAAAACGGCTATAACACAGTATGATTTCATTAAGGCAGTGGGCTGGACAGTTGTGATAACGGTTCTCTCAGTAGTGGCAATTCTGCTGTTCTGCTCTATGACAGCTTGGTATATAACCAGAGTCAAGAATATAGCGACAAAGATCATATATCTGCTCTGCGTGTTCTCTATGGTAATACCTTTCCAGATGGTTATGTTTACTCTGGCTGGAACTGCGGATGCACTTCACCTTAATACTCCATGGGGAATCGTGATCGTGTATCTTGGATTTGGAACAGGTCTTGCAGTATTCATGTTCTGCGGATTTATCAAGTCCATTCCTTTGGAGGTCGAGGAGGCTGCGATGATAGATGGATGTACGCCGCTCAAGACATTTTTCAGGGTTGTTATCCCTATCATGAAACCTACTTACATATCTGTAGGAATACTTGAGGCTATGTGGATATGGAATGATTTCCTTCTGCCATATTTGGTACTCGACATCAAGAAATACAAGACGATATCTATAGTTGTCCAGTATATGAAGGGCAGCTACGGAAGAGTAGATATGGGAGCGATCATGGCGTGCCTTGTTATGGCTATCATTCCGGTTGTTGTATTCTACCTCTGTGCACAGAAGTACATCATCAAGGGTGTTGCAGCTGGTGCTGTAAAGGGATAGTAATATAATATTATTATAAAAAACAGGCGGTTGTGAGATTCGCAGCCGCCTGAAATTGGTTAAAAGGAGAGATTTCAGATGGAAAGATCAGCAGGAATACTGCTTGCTATATCAAGCCTCCCGTCAAAGTATGGAATTGGCAGCTTCTCAAAAGAGGCATATCGTTTCGTTGACTGGCTTAGGTCTGCACACCAGAGTTACTGGCAGATACTTCCCATGGGTCCCACCGGGTATGGGGATTCGCCGTATCAGTCATTTTCGACATTTGCTGGAAATCCATATTTTATAGATCTTGATACACTTGTGGATCAGGGACTGCTCACAGACCGCGAGTGCAGAGAGATAGACTGGGGCGACGATGGCAGATATGTGGATTATAGAACAATATATGAAGGAAGATATCCAATCCTGAGAAAATCATATGAGAGATGGAAAATGACTGACAGCATGGAGTTTTCCATGTTCATGGATGAGAACAAAGAGTGGATATATGATTATTCACTATTTATGGCTGTAAAGGATTCGCTTGGTGGAATTCCGTGGACAGAGTGGCCGCAGGATATAAGAAACAGGCAGCCTGATGCGGTGCAGCAGATGCAGATTAAGCTTGCGGATGAGATACATTTTCAGCAGTACATGCAGTATTTGTTTTATACTCAGTGGAATGCACTAAAGAGCTATGCCAACAAGAACCATATAAGGATCATAGGAGATATCCCAATCTATGTAGCTATGGACAGCGCAGATGTATGGGCACACCCGGAGCTTTTCAGGCTTGATGAGGACAGGCGACCATACGAGGTTGCCGGATGCCCGCCTGATGGGTTTTCGGAGACCGGACAGCTGTGGGGAAACCCAATATATGACTGGGAGCTGAACAGGCAGACCGGTTACAGCTGGTGGATAGCCAGAATGAGACATAGCTATAAACTTTATGATGTAGTCCGGATTGATCATTTCAGAGGCTTTGATGAATATTATGCCATTCCATATGGTGAGGAAACAGCTGTGAATGGCAAGTGGAAAAAGGGCCCTGGGATGGATCTGTTTAGGAATATAGAAAAGGCTCTGGGTAAGAGAGATGTCATTGCCGAGGATCTTGGTTTTGTGACTGATTCGGTCAGAAAGCTTGTGCATGATTCCGGATTTCCGGGAATGAAGGTTGTGGAGTTTGCCTTTGATGTGAGAGACACCGGGGCGGCATCTGATTATCTTCCACATAATTACATACGAAATTGTGTTGTATATACGGGAACCCATGACAATGAGACCCTTATTGGCTGGTGGAGCAGTATAGATCAGAGATCCAGAGACATGGCAAGGGATTATATGGCAGCTCATTATACACCGGACCGTCTGATCAATGTCCCATTTATCACGCTTGCTATGAGAAGTATTGCAGATCTTTGTATTATACCGATGCAGGATTATTTGGGGCTAGACAATAAATCGAGGATGAATAAGCCATCCACAGTTGGCGATAACTGGAGGTGGCGCATGATATCCGACGATACGGATGATGATCTTGCAGAGGAAATAGGCAGACTTACACTGATGACCGGGAGAAGCAAGATGTGAAAAAGTACTCTCTAAAAATATTTACCGGGAAATGATAAGTAGAGTATTTTCTTGACCTCCACATATTGGGATAATATAATTATTGGGAATAAAAGAGAAAAGTGGGATACAGCTTATGACAATAAAGGATATTGCACGTATATCAGGTTATGGTATCGGAACCGTGTCCAGGGTGATCAACAATCAGACCGGAGTCAGCGATGCAGCCAGAGAGAAGATACTCAGGGTTATAGAGGAAAACGGCTTTGAGCCGAACGTCAACGCAAAGCTCCTCAAAATGTCAGCGAAATCGGCGGTGGTTGTCATCATAAAAGGAAACCAGAATATGTTGTTTGCGGATATAGTAGAGCGGATACAGAACCTGCTTGCTGGATATGATGAGGATGTCATAGTGGAGTACATAGACGAGGATGGTGACGAGATCGAGTATGCCATCAAACTCACTCATAGCGTGAATCCGAAGGGAATCATGTTTTTGGGTGCCAATCTTGCACTTTTTGATGAGCGTGTGAAAGAGTTTGAGATCCCGGGAGTCATAATCACGACCGGCGGAGAGATTCTTGCAAATGACAACATATCCTCCATAACGATAGATGACACGGCAGCGACATACGATATGACAAGGTATCTTCTTGAAAAAGGCCACAGGCGCATCGGAGTCATAGGAGGGCAAGTGTCCGAGAAACAGATAAGTTTCAATAGATATGAAGGCTGCAAGAGGGCTATAGATGAGTGGCAGCATGATGACCGGGCGGAGTTTACATATATTCCGTGCAGGTATTCTATGAAGGCAGGTTATGAGGCCACGAAGCGTCTCTTGGAGGAACAGCCGGAGGTTACAGCAATCATGGCTCTCAGTGATACGATAGCGATCGGCGTCATGAGAGCGGCTGCTGATCTGGGCAAACATATTCCGGAGGAGCTGTCAGTTACTGGATTTGATGGAATAGAGCTGGCAGGATACTGTGTACCAAGACTTACAACAATAAAACAGAATACAGAGATCATGGCATCGAGAAGTGTTGACATCATGCTCAAGCATATAAATTATGCAGCAGATGGTGAACATGAGATAGTGCCATATTCCCTGATAGAGGGAGAAAGCGTTAAGAGCATCGGCTAGGATTCAGGGAAAATCTTTTTAATTAAGTTTGAATTCGTCTTATACTGGTATATTATATATCGGTATAGGGCGATTTTTTTATGAGATAAAAGTTCGGTAAGGCGCTGAGATTCGTATAGAGTATTTATCACAGTTTGGAGATGAGAAGATGGATCAGAATATAGAATCGAAAATATTAGAAAAACGCAAACTATGTAAAGTGCTTAAGGTGTTTAAGATTGTTTCTTTTATAGGAATATTTGCGCCATTTGTTGCGTTTATGGTGGTATCTAGAAATGGCTATGAATTAGACTCTGCTTGGCTGCTGATTCCGGCTTTGTTTGTAGGCGGATTTTTCCTGTTCTCATATATGGAGACAAATAAACTTAAAGACCTCAAGGAACTCATGGGACAGTATGTTGTACGGAGTGTCCTTGGAGAGCGCTTGCATGTGATTGAATACATGCCAAATGGATATACAAATGAGGCATTTTTACATAATTGTCCGATTCTTCCTTCATTTAATAATATGGATGGTTCTGACTTTATACATGGAATATACAGGGGAGTAGAATTTACATTCAGTGATCTCACACTCAGAACGGAAACAAAGGGTTCACCGGACGGTGAGTTTCCTGGCGATAATGTTGTTAATTTTAAAGGCCAGCTCATAATGGCTACTTCCCACAAGAATGTTAATGGTTTTGTACAGATCCAGGAGAGAATTAGTCCAAGAATGAAAAACGAAAAGAAAAGTGGCATATTATCAAGAGTATTGGGTTCTGAGAATTCACGTAACAGTTTTATGACGGGCAACGCGTCATTTGATAACAGGTTCGATATATATGCCTCTGACAGCCAGCTTGCTTTGAGGGTATTGACGCCACAGCTTATGCAGGGACTTATGGGACTTGAAGGATTTATGGAGATACAGATCGCTGGCAATATGGTGGCAGTAGCGATAAAGAATGACAGAGATTTATTTGAACTTAGTAACAATGGCAGGGATAATGGTGACATGGAGGAGTATCGTCAGAAATTTAGGGATGAACTTTCCGATATTTTGAAAGTTATTGATGTCTTTGGTATGAATACAGATCTTTTTCAGTAGTTGGTTAAATGATAGAAGGTTTATATACAGTGAGAATGTGTTAAATGTAGGAAATAACCGGAAAGATCATAGGATACGATACCCTGACCGGCAGGACAAAATTGCCGGGATATGCACAACCCACAGTGGAATATATCGATCCATACAGCGGTGAGCCGGATTCTTATATGGTAAATCAGGAGATAAACAGAAAGAAACATTCTATCGGTAGCGAGTATAAACTTTTATACTCTAGGGAAAAGAGAACGGCCTATGAGAAGAAGTCAAACAAGGTGTACAGAGAGATGGAGGTTTGCTTTTTCGGACTGGCTGTGCTGATCTTCATTGCGGGGATAGTGAAGTTGGCGATGAAGGTATTGTAATCACCGCCGATACTATGCTAATATAGATATGTTTGCGAAAATGACAAATTTTTATCACTTCAGGAGGAAAACAATGGGTGGATTTTTTGGAGTAGCGGCAAAAGATGACTGTGTGTTTGATCTGTTCTTTGGAATAGACTATCATTCACATCTTGGAACAAGACGCGGAGGCATGACAGTGTATGGAGATAAGGGATTTGACAGATCCATACACAATATCGAGAATGCTCCATTTAGAACAAAGTTCGACAAAGATATGCAGAACATGAAGGGCTATTTTGGAATAGGATGTATATCCGATTATGAGCCACAGCCACTCATAGTGCGTTCACATCACGGAACATATGCTCTGACAACTGTCAGCAAGATCAACAATGTTGACGAGATATCCAAGGAGATATTTGATCAGGGACATTCACATTTCCTTGAGATGAGCGGAGGGGATATCAACAGCACAGAGCTTGTGGCAGCCCTCATCAACCAGAAGGATAATCTGATAGATGGAATAAGATATGCGCTGGAGAAGATAGATGGTTCTCTGTCACTCCTGCTCATGAACCAGAATGGAATATATGCAGCCAGGGATATGTATGGAAGAACTCCTGTGGTCATAGGCAAGAAAGATGGTGCATTCTGTGCGTCATTTGAGAACTTTGCCTACAAGAACCTTGGCTATCATGACTATAAAGAACTCGGTCCTGGTGAGGTTGTTGTACTCACACCGTCAAACTGCGTGACGCTTGTGCAGCCGGGCAAGGACATGAAGATCTGTACCTTCCTGTGGGTATACTATGGTTACCCTGCAAGTTCATACGAGGGTATGAGTGTAGAGCAGATGAGATACAACTGCGGAGCCAGCATGGCAAAGAGAGATAACGTTAAGCCTGATATCGTAGCCGGAGTTCCGGATTCAGGAACAGCGCATGCAGTCGGCTATGCCAATGAATCAGGAATACCTTTCTCAAGACCATTCATCAAGTACACACCGACATGGCCACGTTCATTTATGCCGACCATACAGAGCCAGCGTAACCTCATCGCGAAGATGAAGCTTCTGGCAGTTGAGGATCTTATAAAGGATAAGAGCCTTCTGCTCATAGACGATTCCATCGTGCGTGGAACACAGCTCAGAGAGACAACCGAGTATCTGTTTGACAGCGGTGCCAAGGAAGTGCACATCAGACCTGCATGTCCACCACTTGTATACGGATGTAAATACCTTAACTTCTCAAGATCATCATCAGAGATGGATCTTATAACAAGAAGAGTTATCGAGAGACTTGAGAACGGCAACGTGACAGACGAGGTACTTCAGGAGTACACAGATCCTGATTCAGAGAAGTATGAGAAAATGGTTGATGAGATCTGCAAGGAGCTGCATTTCACATCACTCAGATTCAACAGACTTGATGATATGCTTGAGGCATGCGGAGTTGAGAAGTGCAAGCTTTGTACATACTGCTGGGATGGTAAGGAGTAAGCTGCGGATGACGGCGATGCCATATGCAGCAGACAGTAGCATATATAAAAATAGCTTATTTGTAATACTAAGAAAAATGGTGACAGGGATATGGCATTAGAAAACTCAAAAGAAACTTCAAATGAAATCACAATAGAAGAGATACAGGAACTGGATAAGGATTCATATCTGATAGTTGACATCAGGGATGAAGTTGAGATATCCCACGGAGCAATCCCGGGTGCGATGGCAGTCCAGACGGACAAGCTGATGCCGGAGAATCTGGCGGAGACAGCCAGTGAGATATTCCCGGTTGAGAAATATATGCCCGGGGACAACTCAAAGGGAAAGAAACTCATAATCTGCTGCACCCACGGAACCAACAGCATTCCGCTGGCGGAGAGACTTACGGAGCTGGGATACGATGCGGTGAGCCTCAAAGGCGGATATATATCATGGCTGCTCTACACCATGGGCAAGCAGGAACAGACTGATATATGTGCCGACGTTGAGAAGAGCCTCCGCAAGAAGTTCCACAAGAAGATATGGTGCAACTTCACAAAGGCCATCAACAGATATGAGCTGGTGAAGGAGGGCGACAGGATAGCCGTATGTATATCGGGCGGCAAGGATTCCTTCCTCATGGCAAAGTGTTTTCAGGAGCTGAAAAGGCACAACAAGTTCCCATTTGAGCTCAAGTTCATAGTTATGGATCCGGGTTACAGCCCGGCAAACCGCAAGGTCATAGAGGATAATGCCAGGATGCTGAACATCCCTATCCAGATATTTGAGTCTGATATATTTGATTCAGTGTATAACGTAGAGAAGTCGCCGTGTTATCTCTGTGCAAGAATGAGACGAGGCCATCTGTACAGCTATGCGAAGGAGCTTGGCTGTAACAAGATAGCTCTTGGACACCACTACGATGATGTCATAGAGACCATACTCATGGGTATGCTCTATGGAGCGCAGATGCAGACCATGATGCCGAAGCTCCACAGCACCAATTTTGAGGGAATGGAACTAATCAGACCTCTCTATATGGTGAGAGAGGACGACATCAAGGCGTGGAGAGATTACAACGAGCTTCATTTCATACAGTGCGCATGTAAGTTCACTGACACATGCACAACATGTAACAATGAGGAGACGAAGTCCAAGCGTCAGGAGATCAAGCAGCTTATAGCGACACTCAAGAAGACAAATCCGTTTGTGGAGGGCAACATATTCAAGAGTGTGGAGAATGTCAATATCGATACCCTTATAGAGTACAAGCAGGGAGGCGTGAGACACAGCTTTCTTGATACCTACGATGAGAAGAGCGGTAAGACAGAATAGATAAAAACAGCATTTGAGAGCCGTTATTTACATTTGGCAGATGTAAGTGACGGCTTTTAATGTTATTTTCATAAAAGCATGGCAATATATATCTGTTCAGCGATCGTGCAGCGATATACTGTAGTGGCCAACAGATGAAAATGACAGGGAGGATGGATGTATGCGTGTACTTGTAGTTGAGGATGAGAAGGATCTGAACAGCATAATATGCAGTAAGCTGGTCAAAGAGGGCTATAATGTGGATGCCTGTTATGACGGACAGGCGGCACTTGATTATATGGAAGCGGAGAATTACGACGGGGCGATCATGGATATAATGATCCCGAACAAGGACGGAATAACAGTCCTGCGCGAGATGAGAAATGCGGGGATACAGGTTCCTGTGCTTTTCCTCACGGCCAAGACGGAGACACAGGATATAGTCAGGGGACTGGATGCCGGAGCCAGCGATTATATGACAAAGCCATTTGAGTTCTCGGAGCTTATGGCAAGACTCAGGGTCATGCTGAGAACCCAGAATCCGGTAAATGAGAATGTGATAACCTGTGGTTCACTGGTGGTCGACATGAACAACAGACAGGCGATCAGGGATGGAAAGGTAATTGATCTCACGGTCAGGGAGTATGCTATCCTTGAGTACCTAGCCAGAAACAGAAATGTGGTAGTAACTAGGGAACAGATACGGGTGAACATCTGGAACATAGATGACGATGTCAATTCAAATGTGATAGATGTGTATATCCGTTATCTGAGAAGGAAGATAGACGATAATTATGAGGAGAAGCTGATCCATACTATAAGAGGTGTCGGCTATAAACTGGAATGTTAAAGAGAAAAATATCATTTGTAACATACACTATTATAATTACAGCGCTTATTCTGGTGGTGGGTATATCTTGTCTGCTGGTCATCCAGAACAATCTTATGAAGGATGATATGAACCTGATGGCTTATAAGAAGCTGACACAGGAGGTAGCCCAGATCAGACGATACATAGTGTATGATTCACAGAAGAAGCCACATATAGATGATGGATTTTACGACCGTGAAGACGATCCGGACAGTAATGAGCAGATATATGTGTTCCTTCAGGGAAATGACGGCGAGATCCTTGACGGCGAGGTGCCTGAGGAATATGCGGATAATCCGGATATAAGCATAAGAGATCTTATGCTTATAGATGCAGGGAAGGTCAAGTATTTTGCGGTCGTCAGGCAGGGAAGAACAGACAAAGAGCCGCTGAAGAAGACTTCTAAATACAAGATCTGTGTCATGGTATCCGTCAGGGATATAGAGAGCAATTACAGTGAACTGTTATATAAATCATACTGTGTTATTGGAATCGTGCTGATAGCATTTGTGATATATGCATTTGCTTTGAGGAAACTGATAGCAGTTCCAATGGGAAGCCTGAACCGTTCGATAGATAAGAGCGTGGACAATCTTGATTTTACAGAGAATCTGGAGTATGACGGTCCGTTCAAAGAGCTTGATATGCTGACCGATGCGAATAACAACCTGTACAGAAAAGTCCATCAGGAGCTTGAGAGACAGGCTGAGTTCAATGCAAATGTATCCCATGAGCTGAGAACACCTGTAGCAGTCATGCATGCACAGTGTCAGCTTTCCAGGGAGATCGCGGAGAAGAATGGCGATGAGGAGATGCTTGAGAGCATAGAGGTATTCGAGAGACAGACCTCACGTATGAAGGGGCTCATAGAACAGCTTCTTCAGATGTCGGTCATGGACAATGAAAACGCAGTCATAGCGGTTGAGGATGTAGATCTGCTGGATGTGGTGGAGTCTGTGTGCGATGATGTGGAGTACATCTGTAAGAAGAATCTTAAGTTTACCTACGACCTGAAGCCAACGATGGTCAAAGCGAATATGAACCATATAGTTATCGTCGTGAACAATTTGATGTCAAATGCGGTGAAGTACAGCAATGATGGAGGTAGTATCCATGTGTCCTGCGGTGTGAAAAATGACAGCTATTTTATCTCGGTCAGGGATGAGGGCCGGGGAATGGATAAGAGCACAAAGGAAAAGATATTTGAGAGTTTTTACAGAGGTGAGCCAGACAGAAGTGCGGAGGGTTTTGGCCTGGGTCTGTCACAGGTAATGCAGATCGCCAGATATTACGGCGGAATCGTGGATGTTGACAGTGAGCCCGGAAAAGGAAGCCTGTTTACATTTAAAATCCCGGTAAATGCAGAATAATGTCTGTGGATTTTAATATATATTAATTTTTTTAATGAAAGATTAATCTTAAATGTGTATAATTTAAAATCAGTGTTTTATTGAAAATAGGAGCTATATTTATGAAAGAACGAAAGAGAATAGTACATTTACTGATCGGCCCATTGTTATTCGGGCTGTTTACGGCACTTTTGCCACACGGAGTATTCACGACATTTGAGTCAAGAGCAGCGATAGGAACCATCATGTGGATGGCGTACTGGTGGGTAACAGGCCCGGTGGACTATGCGGTAACTGCATTCCTCCCGATAGCCTTAAATGCGATATTTCAGATGACTGACATGTCGGCGGTCATTTCCAACTACGCAGACGAGACGATACTGCTTCTTCTGGGAGCTTCCATCATAAGCGTGATGTGGGAGAATACCGGGCTTGACAAGAGGATAGCCATTACATTCCTGAGACTTATCGGCAGCAGTTTGAGGATACAGCTTGTGTTCTGGTTTGTGTTGTCTGCAGTTCTGTCAGCGGTGCTTCCAAATGCAGTGGTATGTGCGACGATCACACCTATAGCGATCGCCATGCTCAAGTATATAGGAATGGACGACATCAAGACAAACAAGACTGCATCAAAGATACTTCTCACGATAGCATATGCAACCGGACTCGGTGGTCTGGCATCGCCGCTCGGAGGTGCGATGAATCTTGTGACGGTCGAATATATACAGCAGATAACAGGCGAGGAGTACATGTACTCTTCATGGGTCGTAAGATTCCTGCCTATCATGCTCATACTTGTGCTTGTAAATATCCTGTTCATGATCCGTGATGTGAAGAAGACAGAGATGCTTGGCGGTTCAAGGGAATACTTTGTAGCAAAATACAAGGAGCTTCCTCCTATGAGCTACGAGGAGAAGATAGCACTTGTGTTATTTGTTCTTGCCACGGTGCTTGCATTTACCAGACAGCTCTACCAGAGCATACTTCCGGGACTCAAGCCGGCGTATGTATTTATCATATGCGCCATAGTATCATTCCTTCTCACCAACAAGAACGGAGAGCGTATTATGGTGTGGAAGAATGTTCAGGGTAAGATCATCTGGGGACTTATGTATATATTTGCCGGTGGACTTGCCGCCGGAACACTCATCAACAAATCCGGTGCTGCAGAGGCACTTGGTGAGTGTATATCAAAGCTTGATATGAAGGGCGGATTTATCACAGTGTTCGTGATACTTGCCGTTACACTTCTCATGTCGGATGTGACATCTAACACAGCCACGGCTGCGGTAGCCATGCCGCTGGTAATATCCATCACACAGGGCTGCGGACTCAATCCGATACCGTACATATATGTGGCATCTGTGGGAGTCAACCTGTCATACATGCTTCCGACATCCATCAGGGCGATACCGGTTGGATACGGCCTGTCGCCAAAGTATATGTTCAAAGAGGGCTGGAAGATAACTCTGCTGGTTCTGGCGGTCATGTCAGTAGTATGTGCGCTGCTGTTAAAATACTGGCCGGCGTTTAGCAGTGTATAAATAATTTTTACTTGTAGAAGAGGGAGAGGACATGTCAGTAGTAACTTATACATTTATAGTTTTTTTATTGTGTACAATAGTGCTATACTACATAGTTCCAAAGAAGATACAGTGGGTGATACTGCTCCTTGCGAGTCTTGTGTTCTACGGATATGCCGGGATAGAGTATTTGTTTCTGGTCATTGCCACGGCTGTTGTCGTTTATCTGTTCTCACTGAGGCTGCAGAAGAGTCTGGACGAGCAGGAGGAGCTGGCAAAGGATGCGGACAGAAGAACCGCACGAAAGATCAAGGCTGCTGAGAAGGCGAAGAGAAAGAAGTTCCTTGTGTGGGCACTTGTCATAGTTATCGGTGTTCTGGCGGTGTTCAAGGCATTTGGCTTTGTGCTCGACAATATAAAGAGATTCATACCATACGACGGATTGCAGAGCATTCCTGACTGGAATCTCATAGCACCTTTGGGAATATCATTTTACTCATTCATGATGATCTCATATCTCGTGGATCTGTATAACGGACGAATATCAGCGCAGAAGAATTTCTTCAGATACCTGTCATATGTGCTTTATTTCCCACATGTTACCCAGGGACCTATAGCCAGATATGAGGAAGTAGGACATCAGCTCTGGGAGGAGCACAGCTTCAATATGGACACTATCATGAGAGGTGTCTGGCTCATGCTTTGGGGATTTGTGAAGAAGATCGTTATAGCTGACAGGATAGGAGCTTTTACAACAGAGATATTTGGGCATACATTTGATTATCATGGCGGAATATTCCTGGCAGTGGGAATCGCATATTCCATCCAGATATACTGCGATTTCTCAGGATGTATGGACATAGTAAGGGGCACTTCAGAGTGCTTCGGCATCGTTCTGGGAGAGAACTTCAGAAGACCATACTTTTCACAGACACTTCCTGAGTTCTGGAGAAGATGGCATTTGTCACTGGGTGCATTCTTCAGAGAATATGTATTCTACCCGGTGTCAACATCAAAGCTGTTCCTCAAGCTCAATGTCAAGATAAGAGATCACCTAGGAAATGTGATAGGAAAGGTATTTGCAGCGAGCATACCTATCCTGTGTGTGTGGGTGCTGACCGGTCTCTGGCACGGCGCAAAGTGGAATTATATAGCATGGGGCTTGTATCACGGAGTGCTGATATGCATGTCGACACTTTTTGAGGAACCGCTGGCAAAGCTTACAAAGGCGCTCAGGATAAAGACTGACTGCATAAGCTGGGAGATATTCAGAATGCTCAGGACATTCATCCTCTGTGTCATCGGACGTCTTATATTTATGGGACAGGGAATCCGAAGCTCGATCTGGATGATCCGTTCCATGGTTTTTGATCACTCAAGGGTGTATAATATTGTGGATGAATTTTCACTTTCAGGAAGAGAGTGGAGAGTTTTGATATTTGGATGCCTTCTCCTTCTTGCTGTGTCCATCGCGCAGGAGATCATGGAGAGAAGAGGCAACACAGGCGATGTCAGAGAATGGCTTGCAAAGCAGAACATAGTATTCAAATGGCTGGTCATGGCAGCAGGTCTGGCATTCATTGCCATTTGCGGAGTATACGGCTCCGGTGCGGGCGCGTCATTTATATATGAACAGTTCTGATGAGAAGGGAGAAAGATATGCCAGCGTGGATAAAATATACAATATCAGTATTTTCGATATGTACAGTGCTTTTCCTTGGCTTGAACAAGGCGGGAGAACTGGCGAGACCACAGGATTTTGACTCTGATGTGTGGACAAACTACTATGCGGAGGAGGATAACACCATCAATACGGTGCTCATCGGCTCCAGCTCGATGTACAGATACTGGATACCGACCCAGGCGTATGAGGAGCAGGGGTACACATCAATGCTCATAGGTACTGCGGCTCAGGATATAAGACTTGCGCCGTATCTCATGGAGGAGGCTGCCAAGACCCAGGATCTGGATCTGTTTGTGGTTGAGGTCAGAAGTATTATCATACGAGGCGATGTCACAAAGATAAAGGATGAGCATTACAATTATCGTATGGAAGTCATGACATCGGGCATGAGACCATCATCGACGAAGTTTGAGATGATACAGAAGTATTACAGAGCGGACGAGAAGTCCAAGTTCGAGCTCATGTTCCCTATTCTGAAGTATCACGATAATCTGCTGACATTTGACAGACAGGTGCTTATAGACAGACTCAATCAGGGAACGGACGAGTTCAAGACGGGCAGGCAGAGGGCGAAGATCACGAAGATCAAGGAGCCTGTGTTTGAGTCTGACGGACAGCTTCATCTGTCGGATGAGACACTCGGATATATAGATGACATAGAGGCAAAGGCAGAGGAGCTCGGAGTTAAGGTTCTGCTGGTTGCGACACCTTACTACCCATCAAGGGGTCAGGCATCCAAGCAGCTTCAGCTTGACGAGTACATAGCCTCAAAGGGATATGATTATCTGAACATGAACAATGTTCTTGATGAACTGAATCTGGATTATTCAACAGATTTCTACAACAGCAAGCATGTAAATATTGCGGGTGCCAAGAAGGTTACCACATATCTTGCACAATATATAGAGGACAATTACGGCCTGCAGAGTAAGCTTACAGATGAGCAGAAGCAGAGCTGGACTGATGCCTGTGATGCCTGGGCAGATGAGGAATGCAGTCTCATGGCAGAATGGGAGAAGTACAAGAAGGAGAACGAATAATGTATAAGCAGACGGTATTACATTATATTCAGGAGTATGCCCAGACGCAGCCGGACACTCTGGCGGTGTGTGAGCTAAGAAAGACAGTCACATACGCAGAGTATTGGAGCAATATAAGAAAGACTGCACACGCTTTGCGGGATATGGGCATATGCAGGGGCGATCATGTAATGATCAGATGCACACAGAACATAGATTATCTGACAGTGTTCACTGCACTGCAGTACATGCAGGTGCTTGTCGTGCCGATAGAGAAATCCACATCCGCAGAGAGGGCAGTTGAGATAGGCCAGAGAGTTGACGCGGCATGTCTCATATCAGACAAGCCTGTGGATGGAATAAAGTGTATAAGCCAGAAGGAAATAATAACCAGGATGAAGGATGAGAGCGAGGCAGAGCTTGAGCTTCCGGGTGAGGAGGACAGATCGATGCTGCTCTTCACAACGGGAACTACTGGATCTTCAAAGGGCGTTGTCATGCACCACAGAGGTGATGTGGGAATAGCCGGCAATGTCATCGAGGGAACAGCCATGAAGAAGGGCAATGTGGAGATAATACCAATGCCTCTCAACCATTCATTTGGAATAAGAAGATACCAGTCAGACATGGTAAATGGCGGCACAGTATGTCTGATGGACGGAATGGTATTTATCGGAACGCTGTGGAAGCTCATAGAGAAATACGGAGTGACATCCATGGCGATATCACCGGCATCACTCGGAATGATATTCCATTTGTCGGATGACAGGATCGCGGATTATGCAGATCAGCTTGATTATATACAGATAGGCTCAGCACCTCTTGCCGAGTCAGACAAGGAGAAGCTGCTCAGATTGCTTCCACATACAAGACTGTATAATTTTTATGGTTCATCTGAAGCCGGATGCGCATGCATACTGGAGTTCAGTGGCAATGGCAACAAGACAGGATGTATAGGAAGACCTACCGTGAACTCGGTCGTAAGATTCTCTGACGACGAGGGTAACGTTGTTACAAATGGCAGCCCGGAGTCACCGGCACTTCTGTCCTGGGGCGGTTCTATAGTCATGGAAGGCTATTACAATGACCCTGAACTCACTGCTGAGACCATTGTGGATGGATATGTTAGGACAAAGGATCTGGCATATCTGGATGAGGATGGCGACTGCATACTTGTAGGCAGGGCCGATGATGTGATAAACTATGGTGGAAGCAAGATATCTCCTGCAGAGATAGAAGACCTTGCACTTGGATATGAGTATATAGATGATGTGGCTTACACTTCAATCAAAGACCCGATCACCGGAGAGCTTCCGGTCATACTGGTCGTGCAGAAGGATGGCTATGAGGAAGCTGATTTTGAAGGCTTTCTTGCTGACAGACTTGAGAGCTATAAGCTTCCAAGAAAGTATATCTATGTTGAAAGTATACCAAAGACGTTCAAGGGTTCAGTTCTGCGAAAGGAAGTAAGAAAGCTTGCAGAGCAGAACGTATAGATGGTTTGCAGAGAAGATCATACAAAGGAGAATTGAACAATGAAAGAATTTATTGAGATGCTCAAGAAGATCAAGCCAAATGTTGATTTTGAAAATGAAGAGGCACTCGTTGACGATGGAATCCTGGAGTCACTCGATATCATCTCTATCATTTCAGAGATAGCAGATAAGTACGGAGTTGTCATCCCAAGTGATGAGATCATACCTGATAACTTCAACTCAGCAATCGCTCTCTATGAGCTTGTGGAGGATCTGAAGTAGGATCTGAAACATGATCTGAAAGTGGAATCAGATATATCTGGAACAAAAACCTGTGTATATGTTATATACACAGGTTTTTTTAAATGCACAGATGTTCATATAAATAAATTTTAAAAAGAATAGCATTTTACTGTTGACATATAATTAAATACATGTTTAAATGTTCATAGATTCAATGAGAACAATGAAAAGGAGATAACTATTATGAAGAAGTATAAGATTGAAGTTGATTGTGCAAACTGTGCAGCAAAGATGGAGGAGGCTACAAAGAAGGTAGCAGGTGTTAAGGATGCAACTGTAGCATTCATGGCACAGAAGATGAGCGTTGAGTTCGACGACGGAGCTGACGAGGCTGAGGTTATGAAGAACGTACTTAAGGCTTGTAAGAAGGTTGAGCCTGACTGCGAGATCTTTATGTAACCAAAGGCGGTTATGCATGTGCATGCTGACTGCCGGATTATGGTATAGCAGGTTGTTTAGTCACGGCTAACTGTGAAAGATCTGTGCTCTATCAGATAGGAGGATGTTATGACAAAGAAACAGAAAAAAGTGCTCAAAAGAATTATAATATCGGCGGTTCTTCTGGTTGCCATGGCTGTCACATTCACAGTTCTTGAAAAGACCGGAACTGTAGATCTTGAAAATCCGTCGATCATGTGGAGATGTATAGAGATCGTGGCGTACCTGATTCCATATCTCATCATCGGTTACGATATACTTAAGAAGGCGTTTCTCGGAATCATACACGGAGAAGTATTTGACGAGAATTTCCTCATGGCTATAGCCACTGTAGGTGCCATGGTGCTCGGTGAGTACAAGGAGGCATCAGCGGTTATGCTGTTCTACCAGATAGGCGAGCTGTTCCAGAGCTACGCCGTAGGCAAGAGCAGGAAGAATATCACAGCACTCATGGATATCCGTCCGGATTATGCCAACATAGAGAAGGATGGCAAGCTGGAACAGGTTGATCCGGATGACGTTCAGATCGGAACAGTCATAGTTGTACAGCCGGGCGAGAAGGTGCCTATCGATGGTAAGGTTGTGGAGGGCTCATCCTCACTCAACACAAGTGCCCTCACAGGTGAGAGCGTACCTAGAGAGGTTCATGTCGGCGATGAGATCATCAGTGGATGTGTCAACCTCACAGGACTTATAAAGATCGAGACATCCAAGGAATTTGGAGAGTCAACTGTATCAAAGATCCTTGATCTCGTTGAGAACTCAAGTATGAAGAAGTCCAGATCAGAGAACTTCATCACAAGATTTGCAAAGTATTATACACCGGCTGTATGTATAGCGGCACTTGCGCTTGCAGTGCTTCCGCCATTGGTAAACATTATCATGGGTAATCCTGCAGCATGGTCCAAGTGGATCATCAGAGCACTGACAACACTTGTTATAAGCTGTCCATGTGCACTGGTAATATCCATTCCACTGAGCTTCTTTGGAGGAATCGGCGGAGCTTCGGCAAAGGGTATTCTGGTCAAGGGTTCCAACTATCTTGAGGCTCTCTCATACACAAAGTATGTCGTGTGCGATAAGACAGGAACACTCACAAAGGGTGTGTTCCAGGTTACAGAGATACATCCTGAGGGAGGAATGAGCGAAGCTGATCTTCTTGAAAAGGCAGCGCTGGTCGAGAGCTATTCCAACCATCCTATCAGCAAGAGCCTGAAGGAGGCATATGGCAAGGAAATCGACAACAACAGGGTCACAGACGCAAAGGAGATCAGCGGACACGGTGTGTCAGCGGTTGTTGATGGTCATGAGGTTGCCGCAGGAAATGTCAAACTCATGAAGCAGATGAACATACAGGCAGCGGTTCCTACATCGGTTGGAACAGAGATACATGTTGTCGTGGATGGAAAGTATGCAGGATATATTCTCATATCAGATGTTGTCAAGCCAAATGCAAAGGAGGCTATAAGTGGTCTCAAGGCAGCAGGCGTGGAGAAGGTAGTCATGCTCACAGGTGATGCGAAGAAGGTTGCAGATGCAGTCGGAAGCGAGCTTGGCGTGGATGAGGTGAGAAGTGAACTTCTCCCTGGAGACAAGGTGGATGAGGTCGAGAAGCTCATCGCAGCCAAGGGAGAGAAGGAGAAGCTTGCATTTGTCGGAGATGGAATCAATGACGCCCCTGTACTTTCGAGAGCAGATATAGGAATCGCCATGGGAGCCCTTGGTTCCGATGCAGCTATCGAAGCTGCGGATATCGTGCTCATGGATGATGATCCTGCAAAGATAGCGACAGCCATGAAGATATCCAAGAAGACACTCAGGATCGTACACCAGAACATAGTATTTGCACTTGTGATCAAGTTTGCATGCCTTGCACTGGGCGCAGTTGGATTTGTCAACATGTGGTGGGCAATATTTGCAGATGTAGGAGTTATGATCCTTGCGGTATTAAATGCGACAAGAGCACTGAGCTTCAAAGAATAGGAGGAGACCGCATGGGAGAGATACATTTGCCGCATTGTCACTGCGACAATGAGAACAAGATCATAAAATGCATGCCGTCTGTGGAAGATTGTAGCAGCATGGCAGATATATTCAAACAGCTCAGCGATGGCACAAGGCTAAGGATACTCTGGATGCTGTGCCACCTCGAGGAATGTGTCAGCAACATAGCGGCGGCCATGGAGATGAGTGATCCGGCCGTATCGCACCACCTGAAGCAGCTCAAGGGCAGCGGCCTGATCGTGAGCCGCAGAGAGGGCAAGGAGGTATATTACAAGCTGGCAGACACGGAGACAGCCAGACTTGTACACAAGGTGTGTGAGGAGATGTTCCAGATAACATGCCCGCTTGAACAATAGAATAATATGACAGATAAATCCCCGCCGGTACCGAACAGATCAGTGCCGGCGGGGATTTTTTGCGTGGACAAGGAGATGAAGATATTATTATTTTAGGGTTTAGAGTAAAAAGTTGTTGACACATATCTGTGCATAGTGTATATATAACATATAAACAGTTGAGAACAGTTTAAGGAGGTGTACATATGAGACTTTCTCAGAACTCAGGAGTGCCTATATATCAGCAGATAGCAGACAGCTTCAAGTCGGACATTCTGGCGGGCAAATATGCCCAGGGCGAATATCTGCCGTCTATCAGGGGGCTGGCACGGGATCTGAAGATAAGTGTTATCACCACCATGAAAGCTTATGAGCTGCTGGAGCAGGAGGGGCTGGTCACCGCTGAACAGGGCAAGGGCTTTTATGTGAATGCACAGGACAGTGAGATGCTGATAGAGCAGCATCTTCGAAAGGTAGAGGCATCTTTGACGGAGGCCATAGCTGCGGCACGTATTGCGGGGTTGTCGGACGATGAGCTCAAGAACATGCTTGATGCTCTGCTGATGGTACAGGACTGACGATTTGACAGGCAGAGGACAAAGTGGACAGAGAATAGGGAAAAAGAAAGACGTGAAGAGAGTTTAAGGTTTAATGGAGGATTGGATGATGAATTATGACTGCGCTGTAAAAGGGGAGAATATTTCCAAAAAGTTTAAGACATTTACACTGGATATACCTGATTTGAGGGTGCCAAAGGGATTTGCGACAGCACTCATCGGAGAAAATGGAGCGGGAAAGACGACACTTCTCAATATGCTTTCAGGAATAAGGCTTGATTACAAAGGTGAGCTGACTTTCTTTGACAAGTATTCATCGGAGGAAAAGGAGAGAAGGGCGGATGTAAAGAACAGGATAGGCTATACGGGAACAGGCAGATATTACCTTCCACAGTGGACTGTATCTGATGTGGAGGAGATAAGCAGTCTGCTCTTTGACAATTTTGACAGGGACGAGTTCGAAAGATATTGCCGAGAACTTGCGATATTTCCTGATTCCCCGGACGGTGTTGCTCTGAAGAAAAAGTGTTCAGCACTCTCTGATGGAACCAGAACTAAGCTGATGCTTGCCGGGGTTATGGCGAGGGATACAGATCTGTTGCTGCTCGATGAGCCGGCATCGCCTCTTGATCCTCTTATGCGAGACAAGCTGTGTCAGATGATCGGCGATTATATAAGCGACGGAGCGGGGGAGAAGAGTGTATTGTTCTCAACACACAATATATCCGATATGGAGAGTATCACTGATTATGCGATCATCATGGAACATGGAAATGTGGTCGAGTGCGGATTTGTGGAGGATCTGAAGGAAAAGTACATACTGATAAAGGGAGATGCCCAGGATGCGGAGACGGCATCAAAGATCCTTTATACCATGACTAAGAATCCATATGGTTTTGAGGGAATCTGTCTTGCAGAGAATCTGGACAAGCTTGCCGGCATGAATGTGAGCAAGGAGATACCATCGCTGTTTCAGATAAGTGTGGCGGTCATGAAGAATAATACAAAAATGGTATTAAAGTAAAAACAGCTTAGAGTGTTTCACGTATTTATAGGAGCGTAATTATGAGGATGATAAAGGATTACAGAGCCATTACGAATGGAAAATACCGGCTAGTGTGTAATGTGTTGATACCGATCATACTGGGGGTGATACTGGCATTGATCGATATAGGAGTGAGAAAATATTATGTAACAGCGGTCATGCTCGGTGTGGGAGCGGCGCTCATGACTGCGATCGAGGTTATGGCTGATTATTGGGGATTCGGTGCAATATGTGTGAAGGGCTGCCTTGGAATGGATTATCTGAAGACGTCAACAAAGGGGAAAGCCATGTTACGGAATGCGCTTACGGCGGATCTGCTTGTCCGACCGGTGAGGATCGCGATATGCATGGTGATAGTGGCCGTACCATATGGAATTATGGTGGGTAACCCGGTAAGACTGCTTTGCCTGTCGATACTGCTCACAGCAGATATTTCCGTGTGGGTGCTGAACATTACGAGATATGTCCAGAATGTTCAGGTCATGAGTCTGCTGTCCATGCTGTCATCAGGAGCATCGGGAGCTGCGGTTATATATATAACGATATCTTCGGGATTGCAGAAGTTTACATGGCTCATAGTTGCAGCACTGGCGGTATTGCTGCCGGTTGGAATATATGTGACGCGCAGACATATGTACCACAAGGTTGAGGCGTCTTATCTGGATATAGATTAACAGATTGTTGTTCAAGGCCGGAAACGGCTTAGACTATCCGCCCCGCCTGCCGGCGGGAGGAATGATATATATATTAGACAAGGAGGATTAAGGGATGAAAGATTTGATACTTGGTTTTAAACTTCTCAGATATGGATATAAGTTAAAGACAAATGTGATGATGCTTATTTTGTTCACTGCAATAGGGTTTGCGGTCGAACTGTCATCACATGGAACGAATATGCTGGGTGGTTTCTACTTTATGCTTACTGGAATGTTTGCCTATCAGATGATAATATATATGAATGCATCGGATTATGTGCAGTCAAGCGCGATGAAGAGAAAGCTGGAAGTGGGAATGCCAGTGATCGTCAGCACAGTTGTGTATCTTGTACTTTTCACAATACTTGTTGCGGAGAAATATATACTTATCAGAATGTATCCGGAGAATACAGAAAACTATCAGGATACATTGTTTATGATCATATTTATATTGTTCGGAGCTATGATATTCTGCGGTGTATGTTACAAATATTTTGTGGCAAGCTTTATTGTGTTTATGTTGGTGATAATAACCTGCATGTCGACAATCAGTTCCTGGCTGTGTCACCATCATATATCAGAGGTTATAAGCCTTGGGCTTGTAAAACTTGCTGTCCTTGGATATGCGGCCATCCTTTTGGGTGGTGTTATAGAGTATTTGATCAGTTCACTTCTCTACAGAAAACAGTTGTCAGAGTATGCAATGAGCGGACTCAGCAAGAGCATGAAGTAAATGAAAATACAACTAAACTTAATAAAATAGACGGAACAGAGCCGGTTGCGGATTGTGCAGGATTGCCGAAGAGAGGGCGGTCACAGCAGAAGATTTGTAACCGGCTCTATTGCTATTATCAGGTGAGTGGAATATAATATTTAAGAATGTGCGCACAGGAAAAATCCGGCAGCTACGCATAAGAGTAATGTATAAAATGCAGAATCATAACGACAGACACTGATAAGTCAGCATATGAATTTGAAAAGAAAGATATAAGGAATTTATATGGTACAGAACATATTGTTTGATCTGGATGAGACACTGCTGGACTTCAAGCGCAGCGAGAGCAGAGCGCTCTCCAATATGCTCAGGCATATAGGGGTGGAGCCTACAGAAAAGGTCATATCCAGATACAGCGAAATCAACAAATCAAGATGGAAGCTGCTTGAACAGGGGCTGCTCACAAGGCAGCAGGTGAAGGAAAGCAGATACGAGATACTATTTGCAGAGTTGGGAGTTGACTACTCTGCTGCGGAGGCGACAGCCTACTATGAGGATCAGCTCAGCCAGAAGGGATTTATGTTCCCTGATACGATAAAGCTGCTTGAAACCTTGCACGGAAGATACAGAATGTACATTGTGTCAAATGGAGGCTCAAATGTACAGAGCGGACGACTTGCGGACAGCGGTATAGGAAAGTATTTTGAGGATATATTCATATCTGAGGATGCCGGAGCGGAGAAACCGTCCAGAGAATTCTTTGACTATTGCTTTGGTAGGAGACCAGAGATAAAGGCAGATGAGACTGTGATCATAGGAGACAGTCTGACATCAGATATACAGGGCGGAATAAACGCTGGGATAAGGACGATATGGTTCAACCCTGATGGTCAGCAGGCGGCGGATATACATCCGGACTATGAGGTGAAAAAACTTATGGATATTCCGGCGCTGCTTGAAGAGCTGTAAGCAAAAAAACAAAATTATTTATCGGGACCGGATACAAATGAGTCCGGATATAAATGAGTCCAGATTGAAATAAACAGTAATAGACAAATATACAGAGGTAGTACATGAAGATAAGAGATTTGATAACACAGGACAAGGCGACACTCTCATTTGAGGTGTTCCCGCCAAAGAAGGATACAGACTTTGCGGATGTTGAGGCAGCGGCGCTTGGTATAGCGGCATTTAAGCCGGATTACATGAGCGTTACATATGGTGCCGGGGGAAGCACCAAGGGGCATACGATCCAGCTTGCCCAGGAGATCCAGGAGAAGTACGACGTGCCGACCATAGCACATCTGACATGCGTGTGTGCCAGCAAAGAGGGCATCAAGACTGCGCTTGCTGACATGAAGAATGCCGGTATAGAGAATATACTTGCTCTCCGCGGCGATATACCGAAGAACTATGATGGACAGGTATTTGCAGAGTTCTCACATGCATCAGAGCTGGTGGAGCTCATCAAGGAGACAGGAGATTTCTGCGTGGGCGGAGCATGTTACCCTGAGGTACACCCAGACTCGGCAAATAAGCACGAAGACATAATTGGGCTTAAGAAAAAGGTCGATGCTGGATGTGATTATCTCACGACCCAGATGTTCTTCGACAACAACATATTCTTTAATTTCATGTACAGAATCAGAGAGGCGGGAATATCAGTGCCGATCATACCGGGTATTATGCCTATAACAAGAAGAGTACAGGTCAAGAATGCTGTCAAGCTCTCAGGTTGTAACGTGCCGGAGAGATTCAAGAGCATAGTCGATGCATTTGGCGATACTGAGGCTGCGATGAGGCAGGCGGGAATTGCATATGCCACAGACCAGATCATAGATCTCATGGCAAATGGAGTGAAGCATATACATGTGTATTCCATGAATAAGCCTGAGGTTGCGGCAGGAATACAGAAGAATCTATCGGAAATACTTAAGATATAAAATTTATTGACAGACCTAAAGTCGGGACATCATGAGGGACAGCAATAGGATGGTGTTCAATGAAAGGAGTATCGGGTTATGAAACCGGTTATATCAGTGATTTTTACAGCCGGAAGCGGTGTGGAGACATGCCGGGCAAAGCTGGCTGGCCAGACATTTAAGGAGTACGAGATAATAGAAGCGGACAGATTCGCGGGGCTTGAGCGCGCGCATGGAGAATATATACTGTTCGTGGATGGCTCGGAGGTTTATCCGGAGAACATGCTGGAGAAGCTGCATGACGCCGCAGAGCAGAGCGGGGCGGACATGGTGATTTCGAACTGCGAGCTTATAGACAGTGACGGTGGGAAGACCTTCGGAAGAGGTGTACATTTTGAGTGGGTTCACGGCGGAAAGCAGGTGTTTAACTGGAAGGACTGCCGTGGCAGGATCATGAATGTGGTACGACCATTAGTTGGCAATAAACTCTACAGAAAGCAGTTCATAATAGATGCAGGACTGGGCATTGCCGGTTGTGACAGCGAAGCTATATATTCGGCAATTGGAGCTGTAGCGGCGGAGAAGATAGCATATATAAGCAATCTGACATTTTCAAGGAATGTTGTTCCTGAGAGTGAGGCTGAGAAGCTGCCGGATGTTCCGAAGACCGTTGACTGTGTGACGGAGCATGTGAAGGGCATGGCAGACAGGACTGATCTGTGGAATGCTGTTATGTACTTTGCCATACGTCAGTATGTGGACAATTATGAGAAGTATTGCAGAGAACTGGATTCTGCAGAGAGAATAGAGTTTTACGAGAAAGCGCACAGCGTATTTAACAGTGAGATATTTGACGGATTGACAGAGAAGGGACTCAATGATGACAAGTTATTCCGCAAATATTCCATCATAAAGAAACATGATTCATCGGAGCTGAAAAAGCTCAAGACGAGAAGGATAATAGTGTCGCTCACATCCTATCCCGCCAGAATTGCGGGCATAGCACAGATGCTTGAGTCGATATATTCACAGACCAGAAAGGCAGATAAGATCGTTTTGTGGCTGGCGGAGGAGCAGTTCCCTAATAGGGATGACGATCTCCCGGATGATCTCAGAAAGCTGCAGTTTGAGGATAAGCTGGAGGTCAGATGGTGTGATGATCTGAAGCCGCACAAGAAGTATTTCTATGCGCTGCAGGAGTTCACGGACGACGTGGTCGTGACGATAGATGACGATCTGCAATATCCTCCATACATGCTTGAGAATCTGTATATGTCATATTTACAGTATCCAGAGGCGGTATCCGCTGTGAGGACACACTGGATGGTCATTTCGGATAAAGGGCAGCTTATTCCGTACAGGTATTGGATGAAGGAGACGGTTGCCTGTCTGTACAGACCAAAGATGCAGTTATTTGCAACCGGGGGCGCAGGAACTTTATATCCACCAGGAATTTATGATGATAAGTGGTTCGACAAAGACAAGATGGTGGAGATGTGCCTGTGGGCGGATGACATCTGGCTTAAGCTAATAGAGATCATGTCAGGAGTTCCGGTTGTGGCGGCTATGCCATGTGAGGATCTTCGGTACTTACCGGGCTCACAGGAAATAGGCCTTTACCATAAGAATGTGGACGCCGACCAGAATGACGTTCAGTTACAGAAGATAGAGGAATGGCTTAAACCTGAATATGGAGATAATGCACTTGCGAATAAGATTCTTGAATATGATGGAGAGCCGGTAGAGGATGCACTGATCAGGGTATGTGAATGTCATGAAAAAGAACGCAGAGAATTGAGGAATGAGATTGGTAGAAATTCCAGACAATTAAAGAAACGCATTGAAGAAAATGAGCGTGCCTACAGGGAAAAGTCAGAGATAAATGCCAAGCTTCAAAGAACATACAAGGAAAAGTCGGAGATAAATGCAAAACTACAGCAGACATATAAGGAAAAGGCTGACAGGGGTATCCGGATAAAAGAACTTGAGAAGGAGAAATCTGATCTTCAGGCAAAACTTGGAGAACTTCAGGCAGAAAAAGCAGATATTCAGAAGAAATTGGAACAGCTTCAGGCAGAGAATGTTGTTTTGCAAAAGCAGCGTTCAATATGGTATAAAATAAAAAAGTGATAAAAATAAAGAAAGAAGGAAATAAAAATGACACTTGAGAAGTTACAGAAGGATATGATAGCAGCAATGAAGGCAAGGGATAAGGAGAGAAAGGACAGCATCTCATCCCTCGTATCAGCAGTTAAGAAGGTCGGAATCGATAACGGCTGCAGAGACAACATTCCTGAGGATATAGTTGACAGTGTTATCCTCAAGGAGATCAAGTCTGTAAAAGAGCAGATCGATACCTGCCCTGCAGACAGAACAGATCTTCTGGAGCAGTACAAGGCAAGATATGATGTGTTCAACGAGTATGCGCCAAAACTTCTGTCAGAGGATGAGGTGAGAGATATCCTCACAACAAAATTTGCAGATGTGATAGCAACAAAGAATAAAGGCCAGATCATGAAGGCTGTTATGGCTGAACTCAAGGGCAAGGCAGACGGCAAGGTCATCAATCAGGTTGTGGCAGAGCTTTGCAAGTAGAGGAGAAAGTGTTTTGAAATTTGTAGGAATTGAAAAGAAAGAACAGGGAAAGTTCATCACACGATACGATGTTCAGTACGAGACTGTAGACGGAATAGTTAAGAACTATGAGATGATAAGCAGGAATGGAGAAATCACCGATTTCGAGGGACTTCATGGCAAGGCAGCAGATGCGGTGGTCATCATCGCCACAGACGAGGCAGATGAGAGGATCCTTATAGATAAGGAGTTCAGACTTGCTCCGGGTGAATGGGTATATAATTTCCCTGCCGGACTCATAGATCCGGGGGAGACTCCTGAGGTCAGTGCCAGACGTGAGCTTATGGAGGAAACGGGACTTGAGCTGTACGAGATCAGTGACACAATAGGGACAAGCTACAGTGCTGTAGGATTTTCAAATGAGACAAATATGTGTGTTGTAGGCAAGGCGAGAGGCGAGTTCAAGCCGAGCACTTCAACTCTGGAGGAGATCACTCCAGGATGGTACACAAAGGCAGAGGTAAGAGAACTGCTCAAGACTGAGAAGTTTGCAGCCAGAACACAGGCCTTCTGTTATGTGTGGAGCAGACAGTGATATGAGAATGAAAAAGGAGAAATAATCTATGGAAAAATTACCTGGAAAGGGAATGGTGACGGCATCGTCGCTCATCATGCTCATATGGGGGCTTGTAAATGCCGGATATTATGACATTGCAAAGCTTGTGCTTGCAGATGAGCCATCGACAAAGGCTGTCGTATGTGGCGTTGTGGCCGGAATAGCATCGCTTGCAGCCATCATAGGCGGTATATTTGGAATAGCCGGAAGCAACAAGGTTGCAAAGGCGTCTGCCATAGTTGTATGGGCAGCATTTCTGGTGATACTTGCGATAATAAGCGGTATAGTGACACTGGTGTCCGGTGACAGCAAGCTTATAGCCGTTGTCATGATGATCGTTGGAATAGTTGTTCCGGTTGTCATGTTTATGGGGGCCGCTAAGAATAGAGCGTAGAAAATAATCGAATGAGGAGAACATAGAATGGATAAAATAGCAGTACTGATTCCATGTTACAATGAGGAAAAGACAATTTATAAGGTTGTCACAGATTTTAAGGCAGTTTTGCCAGACTCCACAATATATGTGTATGATAATAATTCCAGTGATAAGACATCTGAACTTGCAGAAAAAGCTGGAGCAGTTGTAAGAAAAGAGTACAAGCAGGGCAAAGGAAATGTCATCAGAAGAATGTTCAGGGAGATTGATGCAGAAGTGTATATAATGGTTGATGGTGATGATACATATCCTGCTGAATGTGCACCTGAAATGGTTGACGCTGTGATAAACAAAAATGCTGATATGGTTGTTGGAGACAGATTATCCAGTACATATTTCCAGGAGAATAAAAGACCATTTCATAATTTTGGAAATAGTATAGTAAGGTGGTCTATAAATAATCTTTTTAAGACATCTATAAAAGATATAATGACGGGATACAGAGCATTCAGCTATGAATTTGTTAAGACATATCCGGTTATGTCAAAAGGATTTGAGATTGAAACAGAGATGAGTATCCATGCTGTAGATAGAAATATGCAGGTTGAGAATGTAATTATTGAATATAGAGATAGACCTGATGGAAGTGAATCTAAGTTAAATACATACTCAGATGGTATAAAGGTATTGCTTACGATAGTTAAGTTGTATAAGAACTACAAGCCATTTGGATTTTTTACAGCCATATCACTTGTACTTGCGCTGTGTAGCATATTATTCTTCATCCCGGTACTTTCTGCATATTTTAAAACTGGTGTTGTAGACAGGTTCCCAACTCTGATCGTTTGCGGATTTGTGATGGTGATGGCAATTCTGTTCTTTGCGGTGGGAGTACTTCTCAGCACACTTAGAAGTCAGGATAAGAGAGACTTTGAGTATAAGCTTATTCAAGTTGATCATATGAAGAAAACTTCAAAATGAAAAAGAAAACGTATGATACCTGAGGGGGGGAAAATTGAATTTGGTTGCAAAAAAGAGGTTGGATATTGAACTTATGCGTATAATAGCAGCTTTTTTTGTGCTATATAATCATACAGGGGCGAATGGATTTTCAAAGTTTTTGTCTTATGATCCTCATACGTTCCATTATTGGTTATATTTGTTTTTGTCTATTTCCTGTAAGGTGTCTGTGCCGTTGTTTTTGGTGATAGCAGGTGCACTTATGTTGGGACGAGAACCGGAACCGGTAAAATATTTATGGCGGCATAGGGTCCTGCATATATTCAGTATTCTGCTTGTCTGGTCCGTATTTTATTATCTGTTAGAAGTTGGCGAAGGAAATGAAAAATTTAATATATTTCACTTCTTTACAAAATTATATTCTAACGGGTGGAATTTTTCATACTGGTATTTATATGCCTATCTTTCAATGCTGATAGTACTTCCATTATTGCAGCGATTTGCACAGGGGCTTTCTGATAATGATTATAAGTATGCACTGGTTTTATATATTGCTTTTTGTATGCTGGTTCCATGCTTGCAGTATCGTGTATTTCAGGATAGACATCCATTGAATGTAAATGTTTCTATTGAGTGGCTGGCAACAAACATTGTTGTTTTTCCTCTGGCAGGATATTTCCTTAATTGCAGACTTAAAAACTTTTGGACTAAGAAAAGGTTGTTAGTTTTGTGGGGGATAAACATAGTTGCTATTTTGATCTCTTGTTATATGACATATTACAGAGCTCGAATTACAGGAATTTGTAACGAAAAGGATTCTCAAATGTTTTTTGGTACATTTGTTCTGGTAAACTGCGTGGCAATATTTGCAACATGTCAATATCTGAATTCGAATACAAACATACTGTTTAGATTGAAAAAACCGATAGTCTCGGTTGGCGGATGTACTTTTGGCATTTATCTAATTCATGTATATTTTAAAAACTATACAGACACATTCAAGAATTTGATGAGTTTTCTTCAGGATAAATTACATTCAACACCAGTGTTAGCATCGTTGATTTATTGTGTTGTGCTTTTCATGTGTGGATATGTTGTTACTCTGATCGTGAAAAAAATACCACTTTTACGGAAAATAGTTTCGTAGATAGAAAAATCAAATTTTTACAGGAGACAAAATTATGCTCGAGTCAATAAAGAAAAATAAAAAGGGAATCATATTGATGATAATTTCCTCGGTATGTGCCTGTATAGGGCAGATGCTCTGGAAAATGTCGGCTGATAAAGGCCTTATATACATGATAGTCGGTTTTGGATTTTATGGCGTTGGAGCTCTTGTGATGATAATTGCATACAGGTATGGTAAATTATCAGTTTTACAACCGATGCTGAGTTTGAATTATGTGTTAAGTATAGTGCTTGCAGCTATAGTACTTGGTGAAAAAGTTGGCTTTGTGAAATGTATAGGTGTTCTTGTTATAATTGCAGGAGTGATAATGATAGCAGGAGGAGATACGGAAGAATGCTGATATATTATATTGTACTTGTGATTATGACATTAAGTGGTGCGGTGGCATCATTATTTTTGAAAAAGGCGTCCGCTTCTGAGAGCATAATAGCTACAATAAAAAATATTAATTTATACATAGGTGGTGCGTTGTATCTTGTATCAGCGCTGTTAAACATATATGTTCTGAGATATCTTGATTATTCAGTCGTTTTGCCTTTGACATCAGTTACATATATCTGGACTATGGTTATATCCTATTTTATTTTGAAAGAGAAAATATCGAAAAAAAAGATAGGTGGAGTTATTTTGATATTGGTTGGAGCCGTGCTCGTCTCGGTGTCATAATAGGTATGGAGGTTATTGATGAGTGAACAGAGATCTAAAAAAAGAATTGCGGTTATTATAATACTGGCTTTTGTCTTGCCGATTCTGGTGCTGCTGGCTGTTATGGCTATATGTGGGGTGATCCCGTTTGGCAGTAAGTCAACTTTGGTGTGGGATTCATTATTGCAACACAAAGATTATTATGGATATTTGTGGGATGTGTTTCATGGTAAGGCGAGCATAGAATATTCTGCGGGGAAATCCCTTGGCGGTAGGATGATTGGTCTGATTGGTTTCTATATTTCTAGTCCGTTAAATATTTTCCTGGTTTTCTTTTCTAAGGCGCATATTCCATATTTTATGGTGTTTATGATAATTTTACGAATTGGATTATGCGGCATAACAGGATATATATATATTCATAACAGATTCCGTATATCGGCAAAGTCTTCTTTAGTTTTATCCACGCTTTATGCACTTATGGAATACAATGTGTATAATTGTAGGAATGTCATGTGGCTTGATGGGGTTATAATTCTTCCGCTGATTGCACTTGGTGTGTGGAAATGTATCAATGAGAAAAGAACAGGTTTGCTGTTTGGATCTGTGTTTATGGCAATTCTGTGTAACTGGTATACCGGATATATGGTATGCCTCATGTCGGGAATATTGTTTATTGTCGAATATCTTAATGCATATGATTACAAAATAAAAGATGCATTGAAAAATGATCTGAGAAGTATAGGCAGATATGTGGCAACGATGATATGCGGAGTATTGGCGAGTATGTGTATATTACTTCCGGCATGTGTATCATTAATAGGTGGAAAAGCAACAAATAATACGGTTGGTCTCAGCAGAATTGTAAACATGGACATAACACAGTTCCTGAGTGGATTTGATGTGAGTGCAAAAGTAAATGCGCAGGATGCCCCATTGATATTCACGGGAACGATAGTTTTAGTTGCGGTAATCGCATTTTTTGTCAATAAAAAAGTAAAAAGATCAGAAAAAATATGTATGTTCTGTCTTCTGGCCTTGCTATGTGGAAGTTATTGCCTTAGAGATATGGAACTTGTATGGACCGTATTTGTCAGGAGTACATCATATTTTTTCAGGTTTAGTTTTGTTTTCTCTTTTGTAATGATAATGATTGCAGCACGGGAAATTCAGTTATATGAGCGCGGCGAAGTCGAGAATAAGGAAATAGCCGGAGCCATGATGGCTGTAGCAGCAGGTTTAGCGTTTTTATATTACATAAAAAAGATAAATTCCCCATTGCGTCTTGTGGTATTGTATTTATTTATACTTTGCATTGGAGCATTGGTGATAAGGTGTATTAGGAACAGTAGATTGTTGATAAATACTGTTTGCTGGATTGCAATAGGATTAACTGTTTTGGAGTCGGGGTATAATGTATATCTTGCTTTTTCGGAATATAATAATGATGTAAATGCATTTACGGAGTATTCTCTGGAGGCAGAAAATGTTGTGGATCAATTGAATGCTGATTCTGGAGATACTTTTTACAGATACGAAAACAATTATAATTATCTGTATGGCCTGGGAAGAGAGATAGCAACTGGAGAATCATTACTGTATGGATATAACAGTATAGAGCATTATAGTTCGGCATATGACTTTAATGTTGACAGGTTCCTTGCAAATATGGGATATTCGGACATCCCTGGCGAAAAATATTTCTTGTGTGAAACATACTGGAATAGTCCGATGCTGCTTGCTGATTCATTGCTGTCTATAAAGTATGTCCAGCTTAAGGATGCGGCAACAGGTTATGAGGATACAGGAATAAAGACTAAAAATGCAGAGGTTTACAAAAATGAATATGCATTGCCGCTTGGATATCCTGTTAGTGAGGATATGGGAAATCTGTCATTCGGAAGTGATCCGTTTAAGAATCAGGAAAATCTGATATCTGCAATGACGGGTAAGAATACCAGAGTATATAATGATGTTCAGACTGAATATGTTCGTAAAGACAAAAAAAATAATGAGGTGTGGAAACTTAGTGTAGCGAACGATGGTCCTGTGTATGTATTTGTTGATGGAAGTGATATACACAACAGTTTATATGACCACAATTGCAGGATATATGCGAATGGCGAATTTGTTCAGAATGCATGTCATAGATTTGAAATTAACAGCATGTACCTTGGAGATTATAAGGCTGGTGATGAAATAGAGCTGAAGATAAAGAGAGATACCAATAAGGATAAGAGACATACGATTTATGCAGCGCAGTTGGATATGGCAGAATTTGATAATGCCGTTCAGCAGCTGAAATCAGGGTATACAAGCAATCTGAATATATCAGGAAATAAAATATCAGGAGAAGTGGCGCTGGACAGTGATTCAGAGATATTCCTTTCAATACCATACGAAAAGACATGGTCGTTGACAGTTGATGGAAAGCGTGCTGATATAGAAGAGCTTGCGGATACATTTATGGGGATTAAACTGAGTAAAGGACAGCATACCATAAAAATGGTATATCATACGCCGGGGCTGAGATCTGGTGCGGTCGCATCTGTAGTTGGTTTTGTTCTCTATGCATGTATGGAAGTTATAAGAAAGAGAAAGTATAAAAAGAAGAAAGAAATTGCATAAAATAATTGAACAATGAATAACAACTACAAATTTTTCCAGAACCGGGATTGCGAATTCTTCCCGTGCCATAAGGTAAAAGATGAAGATAAATTTAACTGCCTGTTCTGTTACTGCCCACTTTATTTTGATGAGAGCTGCATAGGCAGTCCTGAGTATATAGTGAATGGAAGGGGACAGAAGATAAAGGATTGCAGCTCATGTCTGGTGGTTCACAGACCGGAGATGTATGACAAAGTCATTGCTCATTTGCAGAGGCAGGAAGAGATACTGCATGTAGATTTGAGAAAGCTGAGACAGCAAATAAAGGACAGGTTGGTACAGATCACGCATATAAATGACATGGAGCCTGATATGCGTGTGGAACATCAGCGGGAGGCAGAAATAGTGCTTGACCGGATCATGACGAAAAATGCTTCGGAAACCTCAGTGGACTGCCAGGTGTCAGTATTGCTGCAGCCATTTGCGGTGGAGTGCGTTCATGAGGGCTATTTTGAATTTGGCAGGAAGAGGATAAAATGCAATGTCCTTGAACAGCTTGATCTGAGCAGCGTTGAAAATGGATATCTGTATGCATTCCATGCGCCGGAGATTGACATGGAAAGTGCGGGTTCGGTTCTTGAACAGTATTACATGGAGGCATTTCAGGTGGCATGCATGGATGTCATAAGAGGGTGGCTACAGGGATATCTTGAGAGAAAGAACAGTGTATATGAGAAGAAGTATTGCAGTCCGTCATTCGGTCCGGGATATTATGGAATGGGCATGGATGCTGTACCTGAGCTGCTTGGACTTATGGATGCATCACAGGTAGGCGTGTCATGGAACGGAGAATGCATGTCGCCGAAGATGAGTCTTGTTGGAACATATCTGATCGCGGGTGAAGATGTGTTTGAGATAGATTCTGATTGCAGAGACTGTATTGGACATAGCGGTGGCTGCGAATTCTGTATAAAGCACTGATTTTATACCAAGTAGGAGCAGGAGTGTTCTGCTCCTACTTAGAATTATAGTTATTAGTCCAAATCGAAACTAAAGACCGCTTTGTCGAAATTGCGGTTCTTTAAATCTTCATCTGAAATGATCCAAAAGATATTCCATAGACAACCAACGTTGTAACCATATTGAAACAGCAGATGAGTTTTTGTGTTTACATCCGGTATATTACCCCCTGTAGGATAACCGAATAATTTGTTTCCGTCATACGAAAGATATTCGATATCATAATCTGGAGCAACTTCTTCAAGACGGTCAAATAGGTCACAGTCAAGCACATCTCCCAGTGGCTGATAATCTGTGGTGAGTTCAAACTCGACGGCCTTTTCCTCAAAAACTCCTGTAAAATACTTTGAATAATATGGAACAGGTGGCTCAGTTCTCTTTAAATTTGCCAGGTCGCCATTGTACCAGATCACCTTGTGATAAGCCGAATTTTCGGGGTCGTCAGCAACGCTTTCAACCCATTTGTTGGTCTGGTGAATTGAGTCGATTTCTCCGCTCCAGAAAAAATATAAAATACCCGTGTGCGGAAGCTTGTTTTCAATATCTAAGTCGGCAATGTCCGCAAGATTGATTTGAGCAACAAGCTGCATTGCTGATTTTTCGTACCGCTCAGTGTCATCTCCGCGCTTGCAGGAATAGCCCGACATTGTGGGATATGGAATTTCGGGCGGAAGATCGGGAAAGCCGCCGATTTTACTTGTGCCTTTTGCAATTACATTTTCCACATCCTTCATACACATTTTAATAGTATTTTTTCGGTAGTCTTTAATACTTTCTGCAATATCAGTGTGTCCTTCTTTAATAAGGAATTCGATCAAATCCATTTCGTGCATTTTCATTTTATACCCCCTAATCCCTATTTGTTAAAGTCAACACATCCATTATACCTTATATCGCCTAATTTGCATACACATGTAATGGACACCCTACCTTTGGGATTCCCACGCCAGAAATACCAGACTGACAGTAAGTGTCACAGCCTCGGTCACAGGTGCAGCAAACCACAAGCTGTTGCCACCGGTCAAAACTGGGAACGTCAGTATACACACGCTGCTGAGTATGATGTTTCGGAGCAGTGATATACACAGAGACTGCCCGGATTTCAGTATGGCCTGGAGATAGTAGGAGGTCATCAGGTTGATTCCAAATGGCACAAATGCAAAGAAGTACGCTCTGACACCAAGATCGGCAATGACACCAAGACCTTCATTCATATCTATAAACACACCGCAGAGCACCCTTGGAAAAAGTATTCCAAGAAGTGAGAACAGTGCACCCATGATCAGGATGGTTGTGTAAGCCATTCTTTTTATGGCGTTTATTCTGCCTATGTTATTTGCTCCGTAGTTGGTCGAGATCACAGGCTGCACAGACTGACCAACTCCTGTGAACAGAGAATTGAACAGGATGACGCAGTTGGAGATGACGCTGTATATGGACAGGGCATTCTCGCCGCAGTACTTCAATATCTGTATGTTAAACAGCAGTACTATAAATCCATTTGCAAATTCATTGAAAAAGCTCGGGATACCGGCTGTCACGATATTCTTCATGCTGTTCAGGAGCCTGTGTGGCATTATGAAATGCAGCTCATTCTTCTTGCTGAGAAAATGCGATGAGGCGACAAGTACCTGGATCATCATACCGATAACAGAGGCAAGTGCGGCTCCGCCGATTCCCTGCTTCAGCGGGAATACCAGTATGATGTCCATCACGATATTGAACACTCCGCCTAGCAGGACGCCTGCCATGGCGCGGTTCGGATCATTGTCAGCTCTCACAAATATAGCTACGAAGTTGGAAAATACTGCAACCGGCAGGAACATATTTATATAGTGCATGTATGACATGGCATATGGGTATAGAGTGGCATTTGCACCCATGAGCCTCAGCAGTGATGGCATACATGTTACGTACAGTATCCACAGCAGTGCGGTGATTGCCGCGATCATCATGAATGACACGGTGAAGTAACGGTTAGATTTCACTGTGTTGCCACTTCCTCTGTGCACGCTCATCTGTACTGATCCACCTACGCCAAAGAGAATTCCGGTTGACATAAGTATGCACAGCAGAGGCGTTGTGATGCTCAGAGCGGCCAGGGCATCAGCTCCAACACCTTTGCCGATGACGATGGCATCAGTCAGGGTGTATATGGACATGACCATGGCACTTCCAAGGGAAGGAATGAGGAATTTGAAGTAAAGCTTTTTCAGATCGTCTTTTAACAGGTCCATTTGTAAATCTCCTTAACAAAAATAGTTTATAATTGAAAATCATTGAAAATCGGAAAGGCACATGATCGCGGGGACACATTAACCTGCCAGCCGCATAAAAAAAGAGCCAGATAAGATAAAGTATCTTATCTGGCTCATGAAAATTCTGATATGTTTTTATCGCGATTCATGTTCCATCCGGGAATCCTGCATCTGCAGAACACCTTGCAAGGTATATTAATATTCAACATACCGTCCGACTTGTGTTATTATAACAGGAGGTTAGCAAATGTCAAGGACTGATTAGGGGGATATTATGGAATATAGGATGGCGGACGCGAGCGATATAGATATGTTGATGAATGTCAGATTGTCCATGCTTAGGATAGTCAATGATCTTCCAGTTGATTATATATTTGACGATAAATTGGTGACAAACAGCAGGAGATATTTTCTTGAAGGTGATCATACAACTGTTGTAGCTGTCGATGACGGAAGATGTGTGGCGTGTGCCAGTATGTCTTATATTGAAATAATGCCAACATTTTCTCATACTTCTGGAAAGAGAGCACATCTCATGAATGTATATACAGAAAAGGACTATCGGAGGAGAGGAATCGCCAGGCAGCTTGTGAATATGCTTATAGAGGATGCGCGTGTACATGGTGCCACGGAGATAAGTCTTGATGCCACGGAAAGCGGCAGACCGCTGTACGAATCAATGGGATTTAAGGCATCTGAGGAGTGCATGGTTATAGATATACAGCAATTATGATGCTTTGGATAATATACGGTTTACATACATATATTTACGGAGACAGACATAGCTATGGAGGTAAGAGATAGCATAGAAAAAAGACGCAGTATTAGAAAGTTTAAAGACATCCCAGTGGAGCCGGCGATTATAAGACAGCTTATCGAGGTGCGGCGATCCAGAACCTGTTGCAGAGAATCCGGAGATGCGGCCTGGAAAGAAAATGGATGAAGTGCTAGAATACAGATAATTACAACAAGGAGGACGTACAGCCATGTCACTGGAAAAGGCAGAAAAGTTTCTTGAAGATAAAGGATATGGAGACAGGATCATACTTATGGACGCTCCGACGTCAACTGTTGCCATGGCGGCGGAGGCGCTTGGAGTTGAGCCGGGCATGATCGCTAAGACCATGGCGTTCATACAGGATGACAAGATAGTACTCATACTCACCGAGGGCATAGCCAGAGTTGACAATAGGAAATATAGAGACAGATTCCACGTCAAGGCGAAGATGGTGCCATTTGATAGCGTGGAGGAGCTTGTCGGACATGCACCGGGCGGAGTGTGTCCATTTGGAATAAATCTGGGGATAGATGTATACCTTGATGAGAGCCTCAAGAGATACGAGAGGGTTTTTCCTGCGGCGGGCAATGACCACAGTGCAGTGAATCTCACCATCTCTGAGCTTGAGGATGCATCTGGGGCTGCCGGCTGGGTTGATGTGTGCAAGGAGCCGGAGAAGTAAGCTGTTAATCAGGTTAATATGAGTCTGCGGATGGTGCTTATTATACGAATTAAGTATTTGGGAAAGAAAGAATGGGTGTATGGACATAACGATGCTTGGAACAGGAAGTGCACTTGTGACAGAGTGTTATAATACATGCTTTGTGCTGTCAGATGGAGACGAACATTTTCTAGTGGATGGCGGCGGTGGTAACGGCATACTGTCACAGCTTAAGAAAGCGGGTTTTAACTGGCAGGATATGAGGACAATATTTGTGACGCATAAACATATGGATCATATACTCGGCGCGGTGTGGATGATCCGCATGATATGCCAGCATATGAAAAAAGGTTCGTATGAAGGCGAAGCCGTTATATACGGACATGACGAGGTCATCGCTTTACTTAGGGAGATGGCAATGCAACTTCTTAATAAGAAGGAGACAGTATATATTGGTGACAGACTTCATCTGGTTGAGGTGAATGACGGCGATACGAAAGAGATAATGGGCAAAAAGGTCACATTTTTTGATACTGGTTCAACTAAGACAAAGCAATTTGGATTCTGTATGGATATGGGTGATGGCGCGAAAATTACGTGCTGCGGAGACGAGCCTTACAATGATTGTGAGGAGAAGTATGCGAGAGGCAGCAAATGGCTGCTCCATGAGGCATTCTGTCTGTATTCCGAGGCGGATATATTTGATCCATATGAGAAACACCACTCAACAGTCAAGGATGCCTGTGAACTTGCAGAAAAGCTTGAAGTTCAGAATCTGTTGCTATATCATACAGAGGATAAAAATATAACACATAGAAAAGAATTGTACGTGGCAGAGGGCAAAAGGTATTACAGTGGCAACCTGCATGTGCCAGATGATTTGGAGAAAATAAGACTTTAGAGATGGGTAGGAAAGAATATAGTCAAAAAAGAATATAGTCAAAATCTGAGAGAAATTAGAAGATGAATGACTTTCTTGAACAATAGAATTGTTTGAAAATTCAGGCAACTAGAAAAGAGTTTGCTAAAGATAGGCGATAAAAAGGAGAGATCGAAATGTACAATCCAATAAAAGAACTGACTAAGCGGGAATGGCTTATCTGGCTGAGTTCCCTGGCTATAGTGCTGGTGTCGAATCTTCTTACTGCAGATCTGGACATACTCACACTTGCGGCGGCACTCATAGGCGTGACATCGCTTATATTTGCGGCAAAGGGAAATGTGTGGGCGCAGATATTGATGGTCGTATTCAGCATATTATACGGTATCATATCCTTCAGGTTCCGTTATTGGGGGGAGATGATAACCTATCTCGGGATGACGATGCCGATGGCGGTGTGGTCCGCCATAACGTGGTTCAAGAATCCGTCGGAGGGCAACAGCAGTGAGGTTGCCATACAGAAACTGACAAGAAGACATGTGATATGGCTCACTGTCAGCACAGTGTTTGTAACGGTTGTATTCTACTATATACTCATGATACTTGACACGCCGAATATAGTGTTCAGCACAATATCCATAGTCACAAGTTTCCTGGCGGCTACGCTCACCATGCTGAGATCGTCATACTATGCGGTGGGATATGCAGCAAATGATGTAGTACTCATAGTATTATGGGTTCTCGCATCTTTTGAGAATCCGGCATATATTCCTGTAGTTGTAAACTTCGTCATATTCTTTGCGAATGATATGTATGGCTTTGTGAGCTGGAAAAAGAGGGAAGTGAGGCAGGCTGTGGATTTGTAGCAGATAAATGAGGTGCAATTCGCAACATAAATAGACAGTAGTACAATGCTTAAAGTGCTGAAGCTATATGCCCATAACTGTCAGCACCATAATCTGATTATTATTGCTGAATATCGGCAATATACACTGTTTTGATGTATACATAGTGCGATGCCAGACAGAACGATAAAATAATAAATAGAAATAAGTAAAATCTTATTATTTATAATGGGAGGAAGCACAGATGAATATAAACATAAGAGAGTACATGGCAGCAGATGCAAAGTCAGCATCAGAGATCTGGAACCAGGTTGTGGATGATGGCGTGGCATTTCCACAGGAGGAAGTCCTGACACCGGAATCAGGAGATGCATTTTTCAAAGAGCAGACATATACCGGTATCGCCGAGAACTCAGAGAGTGGTGAGGTGGTAGGACTCTACATACTTCATCCGAACAACGTGGGAAGATGCGGACATATATGTAACGCCAGCTATGCCGTGAGACGCGACGTCCGCGGTGAACACATAGGAGAAAAGCTTGTGCTTGACTGTATATCCATGGCAAAGAAGAAAGGCTTTAGAGTGCTCCAGTTCAATGCCGTAGTAGCATCAAATGTACATGCACTCCATCTGTATAAAAGGATTGGTTTTACTCCGCTGGGAGTCATACCGGGAGGCTTCAGAATGCCGGATGGACATTACGAGGATATCATTCCGCACTATTATGACCTTAGAAAAGATGCAGATCAGTAATGAGTTGCAGCATATGGTGTAACATCACAGAAAAATATGTTGATGTTACGATCTGACAGCGGTATACTTGTTGTCAGAGAATTGGATAGTATATGGGGAGCTGGCGAGTTAGCCGGCTGAGAGGAGGCTGAACGCTTCGACCCACAACCTGATGCGGATAATGCCGCCGTAGGGATACGTTTGATACATACATAATGATGTAAGTAATAAAGAAGAGACGCATTCCTGTGTCTCTTTTTTCATAAGGAGGGACCCACGTAAGTGGGAGGATTCCTTGTGAAGCACGCAGACGCCGCGCGAAGCGCCTTTCATGCGTCTGCTCCTTTATAAGGAGGGACCCACGTAAGTGGGGGGATTCCTTGTGAAGAGTGGAAGCGCACTGATGTGCGCGCAGGTCATCAAGCGGTGCTTGACGACATATTACGCAGACGCCGCGCGTAAGCGCCTTTCATGCGTCTGCTCCTTTATAAGGAGGGACCCACGTAAGTGGGAGGATTCCTAAAGTGGCTGATTGGGGGCACCACCTTCCGCCACTATAAAAGTGTAAGAGAAACAAATATTAGATCTGGAACAGATTTATAAAGCCGGATCAGATTGGAGGAACAGATGAGAAATTACACAACACAGATGGACGCAGCAAGAAAAGGCATAGTAACTCCTGAGATCGAGAAAGTTGCCGAGAAAGAGCATATGTCCACTGAGGCGCTGATGAAACTGGTAGGAGAGGGCAAGGTAGCGATACCAGCTAACAAGAAGCACACATGTTTAAACCCAGAGGGAGTTGGAAGCATGCTGAGGACCAAGATCAATGTCAACCTCGGTGTGTCAAGAGACTGCAAGGATTATGGTATCGAGATGCAGAAGGTTATGAGTGCTGTCGAGATGGGAGCAGAGGCGATCATGGATCTGTCAAGCCACGGCAATACACAGCCGTTCAGACAGAAGCTCACTTCAGAGTGTCCGGCTATGATAGGAACTGTGCCGGTATATGACAGCGTTATCCACTATCAGAGAGATCTTGCGACACTGACAGCACAGGATTTCATCGATGTGGTACGTCTTCACGCGGAGGATGGAGTTGACTTCGTGACTCTCCACTGCGGAATAACAAGAAAGACGATCGAACAGATCAAGAAACACAAGAGAAAGATGAATATAGTCAGCCGTGGCGGCAGTCTTGTATTTGCATGGATGACCATGACTGGTAACGAGAATCCGTTCTACGAGTATTTTGATCAGATCCTTGATATATGCGAGGAATACGATGTGACAGTATCACTTGGAGATGCATGTCGTCCGGGATGTCTTGCGGACGCAACGGATGTATGTCAGATAGAGGAGCTTGTCAGACTTGGAGAGCTGACAAAGCGCGCGTGGGATCATAACGTACAGGTTATGGTTGAGGGCCCTGGTCATGTGCCACTCAATCAGATCGCAGCCAACATGGAAGTTCAGAAGACACTCTGTATGGGCGCACCATTCTACGTACTTGGACCTCTTGTCACAGATATAGCACCGGGATACGATCACATCACAAGTGCCATAGGCGGAGCGGTCGCAGCCATGAACGGCGCAGCATTCCTCTGTTACGTCACACCAGCAGAGCACCTTGCCCTGCCAAATGTAGAAGATGTCAAGCAGGGAATCGTCGCATCCAAGATAGCAGCCCATGCGGCAGATATAGCAAAGGGGATACCTGGAGCGAGGGATATAGATGACAAGATGGCGGATGCGAGACGTGTCCTCGACTGGGATGCACAGTTTGCATGTGCCATAGATCCTGAGACCGCAAAGGAGATTAGGGACAGCAGGAAGCCTGATGACGAGTACAGCGACACGTGTAGTATGTGCGGTAAATTCTGTGCTGTCAGATCGATGAACAAGGCGCTGTCAGGGGAATACATAGATATACTGTAATTACCAAGAAACTTAAAATATAAAAAGATCCGGCAGTATATGTCCATCTCGGCATGTACTGTCGTTTTTATATGCATAAAAATATATGGAAATAAGTACAAAAAAACGGGTGTTCAGCCGAAGATGTTTACTATTTTGCCTATTGTAATGCCGGGTGAACGAGTTTAGAATAAAACCGAAAACAGGAGTAAATTATAGAAAAGAAGGGAAAAAAGTGAACAAAGATCTTACTGTGGGAAGGCCTGAATCCGTGCTTTGGAGATTCTGCCTGCCACTTTTCGGAAGTGTGATATTTCAGCAGCTCTATAACATAGCGGACAGCTTTGTGGCGGGGCAGTTCATAGGAGAAAATGCTCTGGCGGCGGTCGGCAACAGCTATGAGATAACACTTATCTTCATAGCATTTGCATTTGGATGCAATATAGGCTGTTCGGTCATAGTATCCCAGCTGTTCGGGGCAAAGAAATACAGCGAGATGAAGACTGCGGTCTGGACTACTCTCATAGCAAGCGCGGTACTTGTGGCGGTTCTCATGCTGGTTGGATTCCTGCTTGGAGAGAGACTGCTGGCACTTATTGATACCCCGGATGAGCTGATGAGAGATTCGCTTACTTATCTGAACATATACATATTGGGCGTGCCATTTTTGTTCTTCTACAACATAGCGACAGGAATATTCTCTGCGCTGGGCGACTCGAGAACACCGTTCATATTCCTTGCCATCTCATCGGTGTCCAATATAGCTGTTGATATACTGTTTGTAAAGACATTTGAAATGGGAGTAAATGGAGTTGCGTGGGCTACATTCATCTGTCAGGGCGTGAGCGCTGTACTTGCGATAATAGTTGTGTTCAGACGCCTGACAGCAGTTCGCACTGAGGGGAAGGTCCGTGTATTTTCGGGAAGCATGCTGGGCAAGATAGCAGTCATAGCCATACCGAGCATACTTCAGCAGAGCTTTATCTCAGTTGGAAATATAATTATTCAGAGCGTCATCAATGGATTTGGAGCCTCTGTCATAGCGGGCTATGCGGCGGCTGTAAAGCTCAACAATCTCGTCATAACGTCATTTACAACACTTGGAAATGGAATATCCAACTATACCGCACAGAATCTTGGCGCGGGTAAGATCGACAGGATAGGACAGGGACTTAAAGCTGGAATAAAACTCATATGGGGACTATGCATACCATTTGCGGTTTTGTACTTCTTCTTTGGCCGTTATGGCATGTATCCATTTATGGAGAACAGGACAGGACTTGCCCTTGACACGGGAGTCACGTATCTCAGGATACTGGCGCCGTTCTACTTTGTAGTATCGGCAAAACTTGTAGCTGATGGAATACTAAGGGGAACAGGCATGATGGGCAGATTCATGACATCGACGTTTACGGATCTGATACTCAGAGTGGTGCTGGCGATAGTGCTGTCAAGAGTTATAGGTTCCGCCACAGGAATATGGCTGGCCTGGCCGATAGGCTGGACTATAGCAACAGTCATGTCACTGTTATTCTGTGTGAATGGTATTAAGAAGCTGAAAAGAGAAAAAACAGGGAGGATAGAATAGATGACAGATAAAATGACTCAGAAGAGCCATGAAGATATGAGTAAAGAAATAAACAAGGATGGTGTGGCGGTGCGTACACGGGGATATCATATATGGAGAGTTATATTCTGTATAATAGGCGTGCTGGGAATGCTGATGTTCATATATCCGGTGTTCAGAGGTTGCCATGTGAATATAGGAACCCTGCTGGGAACAGGCGTGTTTGCACTTCTCACATTGTATGGAGTATTCAGGGCAAAGATAGACAAATCTGTCAGAAAGCTTTGGGATAAAAAAGCAGGAAAGATATGCTTAAGTTTCGTGCTTGCACTTGTCACTGCTGCGCTTGCCCTTGTTGTGGTCATCACTTATCACATGGTCTATGCGGCTCATGTAAAGCCTAAACAGGATGCCACAGTCGTAGTGCTCGGATGCGCAGTTAGAGGCGGTGGACCAAGCCTTATGCTGAGGGAGAGACTTATAGCAGCACAGGATTATCTTGAGGAGAACCCGGAGGCCGTATGCGTTGTGTCCGGTGGACAGGGCGCAGATGAGAGCATGTCGGAAGCTCAGTGCATGTATGAATACCTTACAGAGCACGGAATTGCTCCGGAGAGAATATATATGGAAGACAAGTCCACGTCCACAAGGGAGAACATAAAGTTTTCGGCTGAGATCATCAGACAGAACGGACTGCCGGACAAGATGAATATAGTGACAAATGAATTCCACGAGTACAGGGCAAAGCGTATAGCGGACAAACAGGGCATAGAGACGGGCTCCATAGCCGGAAGCACTGCATGGTGGCTGCTTCCGACATACTATGTCAGGGAGATGGCAGGCATACTGTATGAGTGGATCAGTGGCTGATACGTGGACAGGTGCGCTGCAAGGCGGACAAAGTGAATACAATGATCCGCCGGACACCCATGCAGGTATATTTGGTCGAAATGCACAGATAACCTTGAAAAAACCTTGTAATATTTCTTGAAAAATGCATGTAAAAACGTACTTCTAAATAGAAGAAATTATGTTATAATGGCTCTGTATGATACAAATACAGTATCCAGTTAAAAGGAGAATGAGATGAACAAATTAGAACTTCAGAAAAAAGCTGTAGAAGTTCGCAAGGGCATTGTTACAGGTGTATACAATGCAAAGAGCGGACATCCAGGCGGCTCATTATCAGCAGCAGACCTGTTTACTTATCTTTATTTCGAGGAGATGAATGTGGATCCTAAGAATCCTGAGGACGAGAATCGTGACAGATTCGTGCTCTCAAAGGGACACACAGCTCCGGGCTACTACGCAGCACTTGCGTTAAAAGGCTTTTTCCCAATAGAAGACTTAAAGACACTCAGACATGTTGGATCTTACCTTCAGGGACATCCTGACAAGAAGCACACTCCAGGAGTGGATATGTCATCAGGATCACTGGGACAGGGACTTTCAGTTGCAGTAGGTATGGCACTTGCAGCCAAGATGCAGGGCAAGGATTACAGAACATACTGTCTCTGCGGTGATGGAGAGATCCAGGAGGGACAGATATGGGAGGCAGCTATGTTCGCAGGACATAGAAAGCTTGACAATCTGTGCGTTATAGTAGATAACAACAATCTTCAGATTGACGGAACGGTTGAGGATGTATGTTCACCATATCCTATAGATGAGAAGTTCAAGGCATTCAACTTCCATGTTATCAATATCAATGGCAATGACTTTGACGAGATCGACAGGGCATTTGCTGAGGCAAAGTCCCACAAGGGTGAGCCTACAGCGATCATCGCCCACACGATCAAGGGCAAGGGTGTATCATTCATGGAGGACAAGGCCGGCTGGCATGGAAAGGCTCCGAATGAAGAAGAGTATAAGATCGCCATGGAAGAACTTGAGAAGGAGGCTGCAGCATTATGATAGAGAATAAAGCAATCGCAACCAGAGAGAGCTATGGCAATGCCTTAGTAGAGATCGCAAAGGAGCATGATGATCTTGTTGTTTTAGATGCAGACCTTGCAGAGGCAACCAAGACAGTTATTTTTAAGAAAGCTTATCCTGAGCGACACGTTGACTGTGGCATCGCGGAGGCGAACATGGCAGGAATAGCTGCCGGAATGTCAACATGCGGATATGTTCCATTTATGAGTTCATTTGCAATGTTCGCTGCAGGACGTGCATTTGAGCAGGTGAGAAATACCATCGGCTACCCACATCTGAATGTGAAGATCGGTGCAACCCACGCAGGAATCTCAGTAGGTGAGGATGGAGCAACACATCAGTGCTGTGAGGATATCGCACTCATGAGAGAGATACCAGGCATGGTTGTCATTAACCCATGTGATGATGTAGAGGCAAGAGCAGCAGTGAAAGCTGCATACGAGTATGTTGGACCTGTATATCTCAGATTTGGAAGACTGGCAGTTCCAGTACTCAATGATGAGAGCACATACAAGTTTGAGATCGGCAAAGGGGTTAAGCTCAAGGACGGCAAGGACATATCTATCATAGCTACAGGACTTTGTGTATCTGAGGCTGTGAAGGCTGTGGATATGCTCGCTGCTGACGGTATAGATGCTGAACTCATCAACATCCACACTATCAAGCCTATCGATGAGGATATCATCGCTGAGACAGCTCAGAAGACAGGAAGAGTGTTCACAGTTGAGGAGCACTCCATCATAGGTGGTCTCGGAAGTGCTGTTGCAGAGGTGCTTGCTGAGAAGTGTCCTACAAAGCTGACAAGGATCGGTGTGAGAGATACATTTGGTGAGTCAGGCCCTGCAAAGGAACTGCTTCACAAGTATGAGCTTGATGCCGAGGGTATCTACAAGCAGATCAAGGCTGCGCTGTAATCCTAATGTGATCATTTGGAGACATAACAGAGAACACAAGATAAATAGCTGATACTAAATATCTGTGAAAGATATAGAGAGTTATATACAGATGGGGGAGCCTGCCGGTGGCAGGCTCTTTCCATATATACATATGAACTGTCAGATGGGCGGTAGACACTGCAGACATCCGGCAGATTCTGTGATTTACATACACAAGGGCTGAAGACCAGATGAAACTGGGAACTTTACAGAAAAGAGGTAGGAATCATATGGGCAGAGAGTATGTAGAGGAGCTTAAGAACCGCGTGCTGAATGGTGGAGCGGAGATCACATATGATGAGGCTCTAAAGCTTGCACATGAGGATCTGGATATACTGGCGGCTTCAGCAAATGAGATAAGAGAGTATTTCTGCGGAGACCGGTGCGATGTGTGTTCGGTCATAAGCGTGAAGGAGGGCAGATGCACAGAGAACTGTAGATACTGTGCACAGTCCAGGATAGCGAAGAAGGATGTACCTGAGATAAATCTTCTGGGTGAAGAAGCGGTTACTGAGGGTGCATCGATTGACTGTGGCAAGGGAAGCTTCAGGTACTGCCTTGTGGCTGAGGGCAGGAGACTTTCAAAGCGTGAGGTCGAGCTTGCTGAGAAAACGGTCAAGGATATACACGACAATGTGGATATCAACATATGCGCGTCATTTGGCCTGCTGGATCAGGAGGACTTCACGAAGCTTAAGGGTGCGGGACTATCGATGATACATAACAACCTTGAGACCTCTCCGGCATATTTCCCGGAGGTGTGTACCAGTCACACACAGGAACAGAAGAAGGCGGCAATACGCGCTGCAAAGGATGCGGGACTCATGGTGTGCAGTGGCAGTCTGTTCGGCATGGGCGAGACACTTGAGGACAGGGTGGCACTTGCATTTGAACTCAGAGAGCTTGGCGTGGATTCGGTTCCGATGAACCTCCTCAATCCGAGGGAGGGAACGCCGTTCTATGACAAGACACCTCTCACTGAGGAGGAGTACGTCAGAACGATAGCGGTATACAGATTTGTCATGCCAAAAGTCATGATAAGGCTTGCGGCCGGAAGAGGAAGATATGAGGACAACGGCGAGGCTGCACTTGCAGCCGGGGCAAATGCGGTCATAAGCGGTGACTTCCTGACCACCGATGGCACATCATTTGACCTTGACTTTGACATGATAAGAAGAAACGGATTTGTCACGGACAGAAAACATTCATAGACATTAGTGGGTGCTCCGTGCGCAAGGCAATTGGATGAGAAGGATTAACTGCACGCAAATAAGAGAATATAACAGGCAGAATAAGTTTTAGAAGGAGAATTATATGAAGATTTATGACAGGATCATGGGACTTGGAACAAAGATGACAGACATGGATGCATCCACATATCAGGGCGCATTCATAGGCAAGATATCCTACACAGTAGACAGAGAGAAGGCAGAGGCTGCCGATAGCATCACATATGAGTATGGTGATGTTAAGGAGAACGCATTCATGTACATACTCTCTATCCTTGGAAAGGTAGAGGGAGAAGAGACTCCTGTTGAGAAGATGACCATCACACTCGTAAAGGCATCAGACAAGGAGAAGGAGATCAAGAGAGTGGAGAAGACGGATTATGAGGACGAGAAGCCATTCCACACATTTACAAAGGAAGAGGTTTATGCATTCAGCAAGGAGACAGGAGACGAGAATAAGATCCACCTCACAGACCATCCTGTAGTTCAGGGAATGTTGCTCCTCCGCACAGCAGCATGTGCACACGAGGACCTGAAGAGACTTGACGTTAAGTTTGTAGAGCCTTCATACGCAGAGGAAGAGCTCATGTGGGGCAGCAATGGCAGAGAGCTTGTGCTTTATGCAGATGGCTATGTAAAGGCTTCATTCAAGGTTGTGAAATAGTTTCCGCTAACAGACGATCATTATGATAGATACAAAATAGGCGTCATACCTGATCAGGTATGATGCCTATTTTGTTGTTTGAATTAAGACTAGTTTATTCTTATGAAATCGGATCTTACATATCCGGTGTATTTCTTTGAGCCCTTGGTGTAAGTGATCTTATACCACGCATTCTTGCCGGAATATTTGCAGCCGCTGATCTTGACCTTTGATCCTCTGGCAAGTTCCCGGATGATACGTTTGTTGGTTCCTGCCCCTGCCCTGAGACGGACCTGGCTGTCAATGACTGTTCCGCTCAATGAGCTAGCTTTTGCGGGAGCTTTTGAAATGTCGCCATATACTATCGAACCATTGACATTCTTATATGCAAGAATCCTGTAGCCGAAGCCGCTCTTCAAAGCAGGAAGTATACAACTGGTTGTTTTGTAAGAGAATATTTTCTTTACTCTTGTGTATTTGTTATGGGCAATATCATATTTGTATATGATGTAGCCGGATACATTTGAAAGCTTCTGCCAGTGCAGACAGCGATACGAACCGAGAGGAGTATACTTAAATGAAGATGTAAAGGTTCGTGGCTTTGTACATTTGCTGAACTCCAGGCGGTTGCTGTACATGATCACACCGTTGTATTCATAATACGCCCTCACGCCGAATTTGTATGTTGTGGCGGGAGAAAGTCCGGTAAAGTTATAACTTCTGGATTCGTCGCCTATGCATCTTGCAATTCTGTCATATTTACCAGTGGACGTGTTGTATTTGTACACGAAATAGCCTGTGACTCCGGAAATCTTGCTCCAGCGGACATTAATGGAACTGGAAGTCCTGTCTGCTATTGCGGCCTGGGCAGGCATGTCCGGGGCGGTATCGAAGATTGGAGGTTCAGGATCTGTCGATGCAGTTACAGCCTCTGCATAGATGGCGGTGCAGCTATATTCTTGCGAGTAAGCTCCGAATACAGTGCCGGTATTTAATTTATGGTATCCGCGCACCATGTAGGTATATTTTTTACCGCTGGTGAGACCGTTATCAGTGTAGGTCAGAGTGCCGGCCCCCTTTGTTGTTCCAATCGACACATATTTTCCTTCGGCCTCATCGTAACGCACTATCTGATAACCATATACCTCAGGAACCTTATTCCAGGTGAGGGTTATGGATGAGCTGGTCGATGACTTAAATGTGAGTTTTGTAGGTGCTGCCGGTGTATTTACATATTTGAAATCAAGATCCGTCGGATAGCTTATTCCGGCGACGGTTCCGTTGTCATCGTACTGCCAATATGAATGAGTGGCGGTCAGCGTGTCTGAATCGTTGTACTGCGCATTCCATATTGGGTATTTGTTGTTTATACTGGTGATGTTCATGTCATCGGTTATAACACTTTTGCTCGCATACAGCATGCCCACGTAGCCACTTGCTTCCACTGTACTGCAAAAAGTGTTGATGACCGTGGTGGCAGCGCTTTTGGACAGGTGCGCATTGTAGAGCCTGCCGGTCAGTCCACCCTCCCATGCGTATTCGTAGTCCATGACGATGGGAAGTGTAAGGTTGTAAGAGGATACGATGTTCAAGGTGTATGCCGCCTCCTGCCTGGCCTCGGTGGCGTTTATGGCCTGAGAGTAGAAGTACGCTCCGACATCAATCCCTGCCGCAGTTGCATTCTTGACATTCTCAGCAAATTTGGAGTCGACGAAATATGCACCTGAACCATAGTACCTTCCTCCAGCCCTGATAAAGGCAAATGTAACGCCGCTGGATTTTACCTTGCTCCAGTTGATGGAACCGTTCCACTCCGATACATCTATCCCCTTCATGACAGTGGAGTTCTTGAACTGGGATGCGTGTGTATATGTTGTCGATGAGAGCGTGGCAACACCATAAGGATTAGCGCTGTCTGACTGCTTTTGCAACTGCCTTATCGTCTCAGGATCGTTGCCGTAAATACTATATATGTGGTCGATCTCGGCATCGGTCAACTGAGTGTAGTCAAAGTTACCTTCATCCACAACCTCTTGGACCTCAGATCTGGTCGATGATGTTGAGATGGTGGAGGTGTCAGCCGCGTATACTGTGGCAGAGTGGAAGATATTATCTGCCGCAGTCAGTATAAATATTCCAAGGGAAATAATAAAAAGTTGTTTAGATAATCGTTTTATTCTCATGTAAGCCTCCTAATATAAATGTTACAATTATATTACGAAAAGATTATTAAAACATTATTAATAAAAGGCCTGCGTGAGAAAAATATTGAGAAAAATATAAAAAAATAGGGGAAAGCAGGAGATACAAAGTATGTATGCTTTTCCCTATTTTAATTGTATAAGTATAAGAATTACTTGACACGTATGAAATCAGATCTTATATAGCCGGTATATTTTCTGGAGCCTCTGGTGTATGTGACCTTATACCAGATATATCTTCCAGACTTTGCATAGCCGGAGATCTTGACTTTTGAACCCCTTGCAAGCGTTCTGACTACTCTGCTGTTTGTTCCGGCTTTTGCACGGAGGTTTACGCTGCTGTCAGTGATTGTTCCGGTAAGAGATGTATTCTTGACCGGTGCATTTGACATTGCTCCGTAGTATATCTTGCCGTTGTACTTCATGTAAGCAAGAACACGGTAACCGTAGCCTCTTCTGAGGTTAGGAACAAAACAGAAATTTGTCTTGTTGGATGTTATCTTCTTAACTCTTGTGTATTTGTTTGCCTTCTGATCATACTTGTATACGATGTAGCCGTCAGCGTATGACAGCTTTGACCACTGGAGGAATCTCTGCGATCCAAGTGGTGTGTATTTGAAGGATGATGTAAAGGTTGCCGGGAGAGTGCAGGAGCTGAAATCCTTGCGGTCGCTGAAGCCTGTGAATCCATTCCGCTCTGTGTATGCTCTCACTCCAAATTTGTATTCTGTTCCGGCTTTAAGTCCTGTAAATGTGTATGTTCTGTTGCTGCTTCCGCTGATACGTGCCACCTGCTCAAATGACTTGATGGACGTATTATATTTGTATACCGTGTAGCCCGTGGCATCAGAAATCTGTGTCCATCTTATGGTCACGGATTTGGCTGTCCTTGATGCGGTTGCGATCTGGGAAGGAACAGCAGGTCCGGTAAATCCGCTCACTGCGCTGGCTGTCTCTGTGTAGTGGTATGTTCCATTTTTCTTGTAATATGCACATACCGTGTAGCTGTACTCGGTTGAATGAGGAAGTCCCTTGTGTGTGTATGTGTCAGTAGACTTGGAAGAGATCTTTGCAAGCCTTGTCCAAGTAGCATTGGATGGCTCCCATACATATACGATATATCCGTCAACATTTTCCTGCTTATTCCACTTCAGTGTAAGTGAGCTTGTGTAGGCTGAAGTGATCTTGAGCCCTGTAACCTCGCCTGGGTCGGTGGTTATGGTCTTGGCATCTGACAGAACGTGCCAGATGGTGTTGGTATCAGTTGTTGTGTATGCGCGTACCTTGTAGTTATATTTTGTGCCAGGATTGAGCTGGCTGTCGGTAACGTCGCAGTCGTCAGGAGAATTGGTCGTGGCAATCGTCTCGTAGCTGCCTGATGAACCGTTGCTTCTGTATACTCTGTATCCTGTTGCTGCAGGGATAGGTGACCATGAAAGTTTTACAGATGTAGGCGCTGTAACTGTAGCCGCAAAGTTATCTATGGTATCAGCTATTGTAATACCGGTACACTCTGCTGAGTAGGTTCCGTAGATGGCTCCTGAGCTCAATTTGTAATATCCGCGTACCTTGTATGTATACTTTTTACCGTCCTGAAGATTCTTATCTGTAAATGTAGTTGTTCCGGCACCCTTGGCAGTTCCCACGGAGACGTATTTATCTTCGGAGCTGTCGTAACGCACGATCTGGTAAGCATAGACCTCAGGGATCTTCGTCCATGTCAGTGTGATAGTGGAGTCTGTGCACGCTGACTGTGTCAGAGATGAAGGCGCGGCAGGAGATTTGACATATCTGAAATTCATATCAGTTGCATTGCTGATTCCTGACACCTTGCCGACGTCGCTGTACTGCCAGTATGAATGTTTCACTGTGAGAGTGTCCGTGTCGTTGTACTGGGCATTCCATATAGGATATGACTGTGCGATCGAAGATGCGTTCATGTCGTCTGTGATGACAGTCTTGCTGGCGTAGATCATGCCTACGTAGCCCTTTGATTCAACTGCCGCACAGAATGCTTTTATGACATTTGTAGCTGCGCTCTTGGAAAGGTGGGCGTTGTACAGACGACCGCTCAGACCTCCATCTTCCCATGCGTATTCATAATCCATGACAACGGGATAAGTTATGTTGTAGCCTGAGATCAGGTCGGTAGTGTATTTGGCTTCTGTCTTGGCCTCCGATGTGCTGATGGCCTGTGAGTAGAAGTACACACCCACGTCAACACCTGCATTCAGTGCATTTTTGATATTATCCTTGTATGTAGAATCGATGAAATATTTTCCTGAACCGTAGTAGCGTCCGCCCACACGTATGAATGCGTAGGATATTCCTGCGGCTTTAACCTTTTTCCAGTTGATGTTGTCGCCGTTCCACTCGGATACGTCTATGCCCTTGATGACTTTGTAGCCATCGAACATAGAAGAGTGGGTATATCTGGCACTCAGCGTAGCTATATCGCCGGTGGCGTTGTAATCGGATTGACGCTGGAGCTGTTTGATGGTTTCGGGATCATTATTATACAACTCGTATATGTGATCGATCTCTGTACCGTCCAGCTCTGTGTAGTGGAAGTTTCCATCGTCCACCACCTGCTGTACATCCTCCCTCGTCGATGTAACGCTTATGTCGGACATGTCTGCGGCATAGGCTGTTTCGGGCACGTTGCCGGCAAATGCGAATACACTTATACCCAGAGCAGCGCCCAGAATTATCCTGGTAAATTTTCTGATAATCATGAATTCCTCCCGTTTTGTAAAAAGTTTTTAGCACAGTTTACATAATATAATGTACGCTATGAAAAGTCAATAAAACTGCACTGATTTGTTACGAATATATTACAAAATGCTTATTAAAATCCAGCTAAAACATAAAGCCTGAATGAAAAACAAGAAAAAAGTCGGTAAAGGTTGATGTTTTTCATATTAAATACATAAAGTCTATGTTATAATTAGCAGGCATATGAAATTTGGAGGACAATAACTGTTGGATGATAAAAAAAGAGTTGGATTTTTAGGCGCGCTGAAGAACATGTTCGTAGGTGTCGCAAAACCGGAAGCTTATTACAGAAATGGACGATTTGGACGGATGTCATCGGCGATGCTGATAACATTTATCATGAGCACACTGACTTATCTGGTGATATTCTTTATTCCATATAACCAGTTGTTTGGCGGCGGAAGGTTTGCGGACAGGATAGACCGGAATATGGAGGATTTTTCACTGACCGGAGATGGTTTTTACTACGATGGGACATTCGACTGGTCGGATGATGAGAACATGTCCTACATAAAGATCGACACATCGAAGACGAAAGTGGATGAAGCTGTTGCAAGAGACCTTGCTGCAGACGGCGGGTATCGTACCGTATTCATCATATCAGCGGATGAGATACTCACATATAACTCAGGAAGAACACAGATCATAAGATGTAAGGATATATATGAATCCCTGAATGAGACATATGGATTCAAGGCTGTTACAAAGCAGGATGTGATCGATCTCATAAATAAGCTCGACACACCAGTGCTTGTGCTTGCATGGGTATTTCAGATAATTGTTGGATTTGTGCTCACGTTGTTCTGGTCACTGCTCATAACGGTAGCGGGACTGATAGCGGCATCCATGAAGAAGATAGAGGTATCATTTGGCACTATTTACAAATCTGCCATATATATAAGGTTATTATGGTATTTCCTCATGATGGTCATTGCAACATACATATGGCCGGCGAAGAGAACGATGGGGATGTTGGCGCTTTTCATATCTGTGATATACATATTTGCCGCTGTATCGCAGTATCATAAGAATAACCCGGATGACGATCCACAGGAAGGTCCGGCACAGGTAGAACAGAATGATCTGGCGCAGGAATTTGCCCAGTATGAGCAAAGGTAAATAATTATAGAAGACACATTCAAATACAATATATAAAACAGTAGGAGGAGTATTCATATGAATTTGAGAAAGACAAAGATAATTTGTACATTGGGACCGGCGACGGACGATGATGAGGTGCTCAGAAAGCTCATGATCGAGGGTATGGATGTTGCCAGATTCAATTTTTCTCATGGTGATCATGCCCAGCACAGGAAGAACAAGGACAGAGTGGAGAAGCTTCGTGAGGAGCTTGGACTTCCGGTTGCAACACTGCTTGATACTAAGGGCCCGGAGATAAGGGTTGGGGACTTCAAGGAGGGCAAGGTTGAACTCGTAGAAGGACAGACATTTACACTGACGACAGAGGATGTGGTGGGCGACCAGGCAAAGGTATCCATTACATACAAGAATCTTGTGAACGATGTCAAGCCGGGAGATACCATACTCATCGATGACGGCCTTATAAATATGAAGATAGAGAAGGTTACTGATAAAGATATCGTGTGCCGCGTGGAGAATGGCGGACCTGTATCAAACCACAAGGGTGTAAATGTTCCAAGAGTTAACCTCACCATGCCATACATAAGCGATGTAGACAGGGCGGATATAATCTTTGGTATTGAGAATGATTTCGATTTCATCGCTGCATCATTTGTAAGATCAGCCGACGATATACTTGAGATCAGGAAGATCCTTGACGAGTATGAGTGTGACAATATCAATATCATCGCCAAGATTGAGAATATGCAGGGCGTTGACAATATAGACGACATAATCAGAGTGTCCGATGGAATCATGGTTGCAAGAGGAGATATGGGTGTTGAGATACCTCTTGAGGATGTGCCTATCATCCAGAAGATGATCATCAAGAAGGTATACAATGCGGACAAGCAGGTCATAACAGCTACACAGATGCTTGACTCCATGATGATACATCCAAGACCTACCAGAGCAGAGGCGACAGATGTTGCAAATGCCATATATGACGGAACAAGTGCAATCATGCTCTCAGGAGAGACCGCAGCGGGCAAGTATCCGGTTGAGGCTCTTCACACCATGAAGACCATCGCAGAGAGAGCAGAGCGAGACATAGATTACAACAAGAGATTCTTCAACAGGGATGCGGTGCAGAATCCTGATATAACGAGTGCTATATCACATGCGACATGTACAACGGCCATAGACCTTGCAGCGGCAGCCATCATCACTGTTACCAAGTCAGGCAAGACAGCGAGAATGCTCTCAAAGTACAGACCAAAATGTCCGATCATCGGATGTACCCCTGTTAAGAAGGTTGCCAGACAGATCAATCTTTCATGGGGAGTTCAGCCTCTTCTTATAGGTGAGGAGAACAACACTGACGATCTCTTCGAGCATGCTGTTGATGCGGCAAAGAAGCACGGCTATGTTAAGGACGGTGAGGTGACTGTAATCACCGCCGGAGTCCCACTTGGCGTGACCGGCACGACAAACCTGATAAAGGTACACGTTGTAGGACATATCCTTGTAAAGGGCTTCTCTATAAATGAGAGATCTGCAACCGCACCGCTCTGTGTATGCGAGTCAGAGGATGAGCTCATCAAGAACTATAAGGATGGAGACATAATCGTCATAAATGAGACCAGCAACAGGATCATGGATCAGCTCAAGACTGCATCTGCGATCGTGTGTGAGAAGAACGGGGGCAATTCACATGCTGCCATAGTCGGACTCAGCCGTGACATACCTGTTATCCTGGGTGCACAGAACGCGACCAAGATACTTAAGTCGGGCTCTATAGTTACTGTAAATGGCGAGGATGGAGTTGTAATTTCAAACTAGTACATGTAACAAATATGTAACAAAAAATAAATACAAACGTATAAAACAACGCCTCCTGTGTTGACAAATGTAATCATTATTGCTATACTACAATAGATTTGTAACAAAGATGTAATAATTGTTGCGTTAAGATCAGCACAGGAGGTTTTTTATAATGTCTAAAGCAAAGTCATTTAAGAAGACTATAGTTGTTGCTGCAGCGGCAGGAATGATGATCACCACTTCCATAGGAACGGTGAGCGCGGGACAGATATACAGCGATTCAACTGTAGGTATTTCATCTGCATTTGACAGATATGCTAACACCCTTGCGGGCAATGATAAAAACGCAGGCGATGCTGCAAAGGCGGCAACGTCCACAGATGCACAGAAGACTACAGCATCCGCAGGAAAGAATGCTGCGGAGACCAAGAAGGACAAGACAAGCGAAGAGAACAAGGTGAAATATCCTGATTTCAAGGATAAGTGTCTTGTTGCCACCGAGGATTATGTGAATATAAGATCGGGAGCCGGAACTGATTCAGATGTAGTTGGTATCATAGGGAACAATGGAATAGCAACCATAGAGAAGAAGGGCAAGGAGTGGACCAAGGTCACATCAGGTGACTGTACAGGATACATAAGGAATGACCTGCTTCTTTTTGGAGATGATGCGGGAGCCTATGCCGAGGCGAACTGTCCGAAGCAGGTAACTGTCAATACAGAGACACTCAACGTAAGAACAGAGGCTGATGTGAACTCCGACTGTATAACACAGGTTGGATCAGGCCAGAGCTTTGATGTCATATCACAGGATGACAAATGGGTGCAGATAGCACTTGACGACGAGACGAATGGTTATGTCAGCACTGAATTTGTAGATGATACATATGCATTTGCAACTGCCAAGTCCATGGAGCAGATCCAGGCAGAGCTTGATGCGAAGGCTGCGGAAGAAAAGGCGGCAGAGGAGCAGGCAAGACAGGAACAGGAGAGCGCAGACGAGGCAGAAGCTGAGGACGCATCAGATGACAGCCAGAGCACAGAGGATGATTCCTACACGCCAGATCAGCCGGATACAGATTCTGCAGATCAGTCATCGGATACATCAGACGACACATCATCTGACAGCAGTGATTCAGACGATTCACAGAACAATGTAGTGGCACCGAGCGGCCAGACAGGAATAGACCTTGCGAACTTTGCAACACAGTTTGTGGGTAATCCATATGTATATGGCGGATCGAGCCTTACGGATGGAGCTGACTGTTCAGGCTTTGTCATGGCTGTATACGCTCAGTTTGGATATTCACTTCCACACTCAGCGGGAGCACAGTCACAGTATGGAACAAGAGTAGACACTTCAAGTCTTGAGCCTGGAGACATACTTTTCTATGGAGACAGCTCTATAGAGCACTGCGCTATATATATCGGAGACGGAATGATAGTACATGCCAGCACAGAGGAGACCGGTATCAAGATATCCTCTGCATTCTACAGAGATCCGCTCTGTGCAGTCAGAATCATAGGACAGTAGACAAGCTGTATATAATAGGGTATAATGAATACATTGAAGCGCACATGGTATACATGTGCGCTTTTTGTGTAAAATGGCGAAAACATGACAGCGAAAATAAATAAAGTTGTCAATATGCACATAAAAATACGTCAAATATATTGAAAAAAAGACTCGTTGTGGTATAATGGTCATATCAATTTGGATCATATCCAAAAAAGAAGGAGTTGGGCATCATGAATTACATAATCAGCGGTAAGAACATTGAAGTTACAGAAGGACTTAGAAATGCAGTACAGGACAAGCTCTCAAAGCTTGAGAAGTACTTTGCGGCTGATACTGGCGCACAGGTCACATTCAGCGTTGAGAAAGATAGACAGAAGATAGAGGTAACGATTCCTATGAAGGGACATATCATCAGAGCCGAGCAGGTTAGTGATGACATGTATGTTTCGATCGATCTCGTTGTAGAGGTTATTGAGAGACAGGTTACCAAGCATCGTAAGAAGCTCATTGACAAGGAGCAGAATGTAGCATACCTGAACGATGCATTTGTCGACGAGGACGTTGAGGATGATGACGATATCAAGATCGTGAGAACTAAGAAGTTCGAAGTAAAACCTATGTATCCAGAGGATGCATGTATCCAGATGGATCTGCTTGGACATAATTTCTATGTATTCAGGAATGCAGAGTCAGATGAGGTCAATGTCGTATACAAGAGAAAGGGCGGCACATACGGAATCATCGAGCCTGAATATTAAGATCAGATATTGGCAAAAGCACGGTTAATATAAGTGCCGATGATAATTGAATATAGTATTTTAAAGGAGACTTTCGGTTATAGAAGGTCTCCTTTTTGCTTGATATAAATGTCATATGATGTTAGAATGTACCCTGAATAACGATAGCTAGGAGGTCAAAAACAACATGGGTTTGTTTGAGAAAATATTTGGAACGCACAGCGAGAAGGAATTGAAAAAGATCAATCCTATAGTTGATGCGATAGAGGCACTCGACGAGAAGATGCAGGCACTTTCAGATGAAGAGCTGAGGGGCAAGACACAAGAGTTTAAGGACAGACTTGCTGCCGGCGAGACGTTAGACGATATATTGGTAGAAGCATTTGCGGTTGTGAGAGAGGCTGCATACCGTGTACTTGGAATGAAGCATTACAGGGTACAGCTCATAGGAGGAATAGTTCTCCATCAGGGAAGAATCGCAGAGATGAGAACGGGAGAAGGAAAGACACTTGTATCAACACTTCCTGCTTATCTGAATGCCCTTGAAGGAAAGGGTGTCCATGTTGTAACTGTCAACGATTACCTGGCAAAGCGAGATGCTGAATGGATGGGGCAGGTGCATGAATTCCTCGGACTTAAGGTCGGAATCATACTCAACAGTTCCACAACAGACGAGAGACGTGAGGCGTATAACTGCGATATTACATATGTTACCAACAACGAGCTCGGTTTCGATTACCTGAGAGATAACATGGTAATCTACAAGGAGAAGCTTGTTCTGAGAGATCTTCACTACTGTGTAATCGATGAGGTGGATTCAGTCCTTATCGATGAGGCACGTACTCCTCTTATCATATCCGGTCAGAGCGGCAAGTCCACAGAGCTCTACAAGATGTGTGATTACCTTGCGAGACAGATGAAGCGAGGTGAGGGTGATGGAGAGATATCCAAGATGGATATGCTCATGAAGACAGAGATAGAGGAGGATGGAGATTTCCTTGTAAATGAGAAGGACAAGTACGTCATGCTCACTGCAAATGGTGTGAAGATGGTAGAGCAGTTCTTCCATATTGACAACCTCTCAGACCCTGAGAACATGGAGATCCAGCACAATATCATCCTGGCACTCCGTGCACATAACCTCATGTTCAGAGACAGAGATTATGTGGTGAAGGATGATGAGGTACTCATCGTTGATGAGTTTACCGGACGTATCATGCCCGGACGTAGATTCTCAGATGGTCTGCATCAGGCTATAGAGGCAAAGGAGAATGTAAAGGTCAAGAGAGAGAGCAAGACTCTTGCAACGATCACATTCCAGAACTTCTTCAACATGTTTGACAAGAAGGCAGGTATGACAGGTACAGCCCAGACAGAGGAAGAGGAGTTCAGAGAGATCTATGGAATGGACGTTGTTGTCATTCCTACGAACAGACCTATACAGAGAATAGATCAGCCGGATTCTATATTTAAGACTAAGAAAGAAAAGCTCAATGCGATCGTTGAGCAGATTAATATAAGTTACAGAAAGGGACAGCCGGTGCTTGTCGGTACGATCAATATCGACGCATCAGAGGAACTCAGTCATATGCTGTCCAAGAGAAAGATACCTCACAAGGTGCTCAATGCCAAGTTCCACGAGCTTGAGGCTGAGATAGTTGCGGATGCTGGACAGAAGAATGCGGTAACCATCGCGACTAACATGGCAGGACGTGGTACTGATATCAAGCTCGGCGAGGGTGTTGCAGAGCTCGGAGGACTCAGGATCATCGGTACAGAGAGGCACGAGAGCAGACGTATCGATAATCAGCTCCGTGGACGTTCAGGACGACAGGGAGATCCGGGAGAGTCAAAGTTCTATCTGTCACTGGAAGATGATCTGATGAGACTTTTCGGATCAGAGAGAGTTATGTCAGTGTACGATACCCTTAAGATACCTGAGGGCGAGGAGATAGAGCATAAGACTATTTCCAACTTCGTAGAGAAGGCACAGAAGAAGATCGAGGGTAACAACTTTGCCATAAGAAAGAATCTTCTTGAGTATGACCGTGTTAACAACGAGCAGAGAGAGATCATTTACAAGGAGCGTAGACGAGTTCTTGACGGCGAGAACATGCACGAGGTTATCCTCAAGATGATAAAGGATGATATAAATGCAGCAGTAGATCAGGTATGCTCATCAGAGACAGCACCTGAGGATTGGAATCAGGTAGAGCTGGATGACATGATAAGGGGCATAGTTCCATTTGCTGAGCCGGTTACACTTACCGAAGAGGAGATCAAAAAGGCAGATATCAGCGAGCTGAAGGATAGACTGTACAATGAAGCTCTTGAGCTCTATGCTGCCAAGGAGGAAGAGATTGGTGATCCTGATCAGATGAGAGAGATCGAGCGAGTTATACTCCTCAAGACTATAGATAGAAAGTGGACAGATCATATCGACGACATGGATAATCTGAGACAGGGAATCGGACTTAGATCACTTGGCCAGAGAGATCCTGTTGTAGAATACAAATTCGCAGGATATGACATGTTCAATGACATGACAGCAGCGATCCGTGAGGATACCGTAAAGCTTCTTCTCAGAATAAAGGTTGAGCAGAAGATTGAGCGTGAAGAGGTGAATAAGGTTACAGGAACTAATAAGGATGACACAGTGTCAAGGGGACCTGTAAAGAAAGCCAAGAAGATAGGCAGAAATGATCTCTGTCCATGCGGAAGCGGTCTGAAGTATAAGAACTGCTGCGGTAAGAACGCATAAATACGTGATACAGGAGAAACCAAGTGATAGAATTGGATGAGTTCAGGGCGACGATGGCCTCCTATAGGGATCCCTTGGGGGAGGTCAAGTCATCCCTTGACATTGAAAACAAGACAGACAGAATAGCAAAGCTTAATTATGAGATGGAACAGCCGGGTTTCTGGGATGATATCGACAGATCCCGTGAGGTATCGAAGGAACTGAAGGGACTTCAGGATCTGGTTGACAACTATAAGAAGCTTGAGAATGACTATGTGGATATAGATACACTGATCCTGATGGCGGAGGAGGAGAATGATCCGAGTCTTGTGCCTGAGATAGGGGAGCAGATAGATATATTTACGAAGGAATTTGAGGAGTATAGGATAAATCTTCTCTTCACTGACGAGTTTGATGACTGTAATGCGGTACTCACACTCCATTCAGGAGAGGGCGGAACGGAGTCCTGCGACTGGGCGAGTATGTTGTACAGAATGTATACCAGATGGGCAGAAAAGCACGGCATGAGTGTTGAGGTGCTCGATTTCCTTGAGGGCGATGAGGCTGGTATAAAGTCTGTGACCATTCAGATAAATGGGCAGCATGCGTACGGATATCTCAAGTCAGAGAAGGGAGTGCACAGACTGGTAAGAATATCACCATTCAATTCGGCCGGCAAGAGAATGACTTCGTTTGCATCCTGTGATGTCATACCGGATATAGAACAGGATTTGGAGATAGAGATTAGGGATGAAGATATAAGGGTAGATACCTACAGATCGAGCGGTGCAGGTGGCCAGCATATCAATAAGACATCATCGGCCATCAGAATCACACATTATCCTACCGGTATAGTTGTTCAGTGCCAGAATGAGAGATCACAGCTCATGAACAAGAATAAGGCTATGCAGATGCTGAAGTCCAAACTTTATCTTTTGAAGAAACAGGAGAATCTGGAGAAGATTTCGGACATCCGCGGAGAGGTAACTGACAATGGTTTTGGAAGTCAGATAAGATCGTATGTGCTCCAACCGTATACCATGGTCAAGGATAAACGTACATCCTATGAGAATTCAAATGTATCGGCGGTTCTCGATGGAGATCTTGATGGATTTATGACAGCCTATCTCAAATGGGTGAATAAGGTTGAGGTGTAGCAGCACATGAGAGTCATTTGATGATAAGAAATTAGTCTTTGACAATGACGCTTTATACTGATAAAGTAATGACGTACTAAACTTGCATTATTATGCAGAAAAAGGAGATAAGAAGGAGATAAAAACATGGTGAATATAGCAGTATTAGGTTATGGTACAGTGGGTTCAGGAGTTGTGGAAGTGATTAACACCAACCATGATATTGTTAACAAGAGAGCTGGACAGGAGATAAACGTTAAGAGAGTGCTTGATCTCAGGGAGTTTCCTGGGGATCCTGTCGAGAACATTCTCACCCATGATTTTGAAGATATACTTAACGACGATGATATAAGCGTCGTTGTGGAGGTTATGGGAGGTGTTGAGCCTGCATATACATTTGTCAAGAAGTGTCTGCTTGCCGGCAAGAGTGTGGCAACCTCCAACAAGGAGCTTGTGGCCGTTCATGGACCTGAGCTTATAAAGATTGCCAGAGAGGGCGATATCAATTTCTTCTTTGAAGCATCAGCAGGCGGTGGAATTCCTGTTATAAGACCACTTAACACATCCATAACTGCGGATGATGTTACGGAGATCACAGGAATACTCAATGGTACAACGAATTACATCCTAACCAAGATGGATAAAGAGGGGGCTGACTATGCGACAGTGCTGAAGCAGGCACAGGAGCTCGGATATGCGGAGCGCAATCCTGAGGCTGATGTAGAGGGTGGCGATGCGTGTAGAAAGATAGCTATACTTACATCTCTCGTATATGGCAAGAACCTGGATTACAACAGGATACATATGGAGGGAATAACCAGGATAACAACAGATGATTTCAAGTATGCAGATAAGATGGGTTACTCTGTAAAACTTGTCGGAACAACCAGAAAAACAGACGGCAAGCTATATTCATATGTTGCCCCGGTCATGCTTCCACATGACAATCCGCTGGCAAAGATAGATGATGTATACAATGGCATACTTGTACATGGTAATGCACTTGACGACGTAATGTTCTACGGCAAGGGCGCCGGAAAGCTTCCAACAGCGTCTGCGGTTGTATCAGACGTTATTGATGCAGTGAAGAATGCGGGAAGACATGTTCCTATCATATGGGAGGACGAAGAACTTGAGATGGGTACATTTGCGGACTCAGAGAGCAGATTCTTTGTCAGAACAGATGAGAAGGATGAGGCTGCCATCAAGGCGGTATTTGGTGATGTTGAGTATGTCGATTCTGATCTCGATGAAAAGGCATTTGTTACAGCAGTGATCACAGAGGGTGAATTTGAGGCACGTTGCAATAAGATTGGTGTCAAGAGTGCTCTTAGAGTGCTGGATTAGTACAATATTATTCAATGACCTTGCAATCCTAGTGGAATTGCGGTATTTTACAAAAGGCTTATTTCTTTTTACCGGACCGCTCCGGTGAAGAGTTAAATATACAAATTTTCAAATGAGCGATCAGGAGGACAATATGTTAATAGTAAAGAAGTTTGGTGGTACTTCTGTTGGAAATACCGAAAGAATCTTTAACGTGGCCAAAAGATGTATTGAGGACTGGCAGAGGGGGAACGACGTAGTCGTAGTTCTGTCTGCGATGGGTAAATACACAGATGAGCTGATAGATATGGCTAAGCAGGTAAATGAGAATCCACCTAAGAGAGAGATGGATATGCTTTTTACAATAGGTGAACAGATGTCCGTATCGCTTATGGCTATGGCTATGAATTCTCTTAAAGTTCCTGCAATCTCTCTGAATGCATTCCAGGTGGCAATGCATACAACTTCAGTGTATGGCAATGCGCGTCTGAAGAGAATCGATGTTGAGAGAATAAGACATGAGCTGGAGCAGAGAAAGATAGTTATTGTCACAGGATTCCAGGGAATTAACAAGTATGACGATTACACAACTCTTGGTCGTGGTGGTTCAGATACAACGGCTGTTGCACTTGCAGCGGCACTTAACGCTGATGCGTGTGAGATATACACAGATGTGGATGGAGTATATACAGCAGATCCACGTAAGGTAAAGACCGCACGTAAGCTGGATACGATAACATACGATGAGATGCTTGAGCTTGCTACACTTGGAGCAGGCGTTCTGCACAACCGTTCAGTTGAGCTTGCAAAGAAGTTCGGCGTTCAGCTGGTTGTTCGTTCAAGTCTCAATTTTTCAGAGGGTACAATAGTTAAGGAGGATACTGGAATGGAGAAGATGTTAGTTAGTGGAGTTGCAGCGGATGCAGATTCAGCGAGAGTGGCAGTTGTAGGATTAGAGGACACACCGGGTGTTGCATTCAAGCTTTTCAACCTGCTTGCAAAGAATGACATCAATATAGATATGATACTGCAGTCAGTAGGAAGACATGGAACAAAGGATATTACATTCACATGTAGTGATGAGAATGCAGACAAAGCAGAGGAGATCATCAAGAACAACATAGGCAAGTTTGAGAGCATAGATGTCAACAAGAATGTTGCAAAGGTTTCTATCGTTGGTGCAGGAATGCAGTCAAATGCAGGTGTTGCAGCCAAGATGTTCGAGGCTCTCTATGATGAGAATATCAACATCAGAATGATCTCAACATCAGAGATCAGAGTTACAGTTCTCATCGACGAGCAGTATACAGAGCGTGCAATGAACGCGATCCATGACAAGTTCGCACTCGGCGATCGTTAATTCTAACAGAATCATATGAAGTTCTGTTCTGCAGGACCTTACAATATACGCCGGGGGAAACTCCGGCTTATATTATCATAAGGGGGAACCGCCGTTAAGGCGGGGGATTCCTTATGATGAAGCAGACGCCGCGCGGAGCGCCTTTCATGCGTCTGCACCCGTAGATAAGGGGGATATAAAAGAAGTTGAAAGGAGTCAGGGTATGAAGAGAACAGATTACATATCGTGGGATCAGTATTTTATGGGCATTGCGATGATGTCGGCAGAGAGAAGCAAAGACCCGTCAACGCAGGTTGGCGCGTGTATAGTGGACAAGAACAACAGAATTCTGTCCATGGGATATAATGGTATGCCGGCAGGATGCGACGATGACACAATGCCGTGGGGAAAGTCCGGAGCCCCGCTTGACAACAAATATTTCTATGTATGCCACGCGGAGCTGAACTCTATTCTTAATTACAGAGGTGGCAATCTCAAGGATGCGATCATATATTCTACTCTGTTCCCGTGCAATGAATGTGCCAAAGCTATTATTCAGTGCGGTATAAAGGAAGTAGTGTATATGTCAGACAAGTATGCGATGACAGAGAGCACCATAGCCTCCAAGAAAATGTTTGACATGGCTGGTGTTGCATACAGACCATTTGAAGCAAAAGGCAGGAAGATCACGCTCAATCTTTAGAGGTAACAGAATAGTTCCGGAATACCGGAGAGAACACATATGTATGACAGACAGGAGAGAATATGGTCATAGAGAGTAATAGCAAGGAAGAAACCTACAATGCAGGAGTGCAGCTTGGACAGAATGCAGCTCCTGGCCAAGTGTACTGTATATATGGAGATCTGGGAGTTGGCAAGACGATAATATCCCAGGGGGTGGCAGCTGGACTTGGAATCACTGAAGTGGTGAACAGCCCGACTTTCACTATTGTGAAGGAGTATGACGAGGGCAGATTGCCTCTGTATCATTTTGACGTGTACAGGATCGGCGATGTAGACGAGATGGATGAGATAGGCTACAATGAGATAGTGTATGGAGATGGAGTATGCCTTATAGAGTGGGCTAACCTCATCGAGGAGATATTACCTGACACATATACCAGAATCGACATAGAGAAGGACCTTTCGAAGGGCCTTGATTACAGGCGTATTACGATAGAAGAGAGGCATGATCAGATATGAAGATCTTAGCATTTGACAGCTCAGGACTTGTGGCGAGCGTTGCCATAGTCGAGAACAATAATTTGATAGCTGAATATACAACCAACTACAAGAAGACACATTCCCAGACACTGCTTCCTATGCTGGAAGAGATCGTGAAGATGACAGAGACGGACAAAGAGAGCTTTGATGCGTTGGCTGTTGCTGCAGGACCGGGATCATTTACAGGACTCAGGATAGGCTCAGCGACGGTCAAGGGACTTGCACTTGCATGGAATATACCGGTTATTGCGGTGCCGACACTTGAGGGGCTTGCATACAATGTGTGGGGAACTGACAGACTTATCTGCCCTATCATGGACGCGAGAAGAAAACAGGTGTATACGGGACTTTACAGTTTTAACAGTGATGACAGGCTTGAGACGATAATGGATCAGACTCCTATGGATATTGCCGACCTTATAGACCAGCTCAATGAGAGAGGGGAAAAGGTTATATTTGTGGGAGATGGAATAGATGTGTATGCTGATGTTTTAAAAGAGAAGATGACGGCAGACTACGCATTTGCTCCGGCACACATGAATAAGCAGAGAGCTGGCTCGGTGGCAGCCGCAGCCCAGGTGAGATATGCAGCCGGACAGTATGAGGAGGGGGATACATTTGCCCCTGAATATCTCAGACAGTCACAGGCAGAGCGGGAGAGAGCTGAAAAGGCAAAACTGGAGAATGATGGACATGAATAGCTGTTTTTCCCATGTACGCCCGAGACTGGCAGATATGAAAGACCTGGCCGGGATAGCTGCACTTGAGATGGCGGTGTTTTCGCATCCGTGGAATGAGGAGATGGTGTCCTCATCTATACAGGGGACATACGATCATGTCAAGATCCTTGAGACTTCTGAAGGAGAAATCGCCGGCTATATCATATATTCGGCGGTGTGTGACAGTGCAGATCTGCTCAGGGTAGCAGTGGATGCCGGATCAAGACGTCGTGGCATCGGCTGTAAGCTGATGGAAGCCATGATCGATGACTGCAAGGACAGGAATGTGCAGAGCATATTTCTGGAAGTCAGGGAATCCAACGCTGCTGCGATAGCTATGTATGAGCAGTTTGGATTTATAAAAATTTCTACAAGAAAAAAATACTACGACTCACCGGTGGAGGATGGTCTGGTTATGCAAAAACAGTTGTAGTAATAGATATATGCAGAATATACAGTGCGTGGAGAACACATTTGCACGGCTGGAAAACATTGTCGGTATATTCTGTGAAGGATCTGGCTTATAATCAGACTCATAACAGGGCTGCATGCAGTCGGACAGGAGATAAATATGAGTGAGATCAGATGTAATAGGTGTGGAAGGATAATTGTATTTGGAGATATGCATAACAAGGAGGATTACGTCCTTATTCAGAAGGAATGGGGGTATTTCTCACAAAAGGATGGCAGAAAATACACACTCAGGATGTGTGAGGGCTGTTACGACAGACTTGTAAATGAATGTGTCATACCTCCAGAAATAGATGATGTGACAGAGTATGCATAGAGTATGCATATAGACTCTGCCTTAGAAATGGAGATAGAAGATGATAGACGTATGTCTTTTGGGGACCGGAGGGATGATGCCGCTGCCATACAGGGCACTTACATCTCTCGTGGTCAGATATAACGGACACGAGATGCTGATAGACTGCGGAGAGGGAACCCAGACCTCAATGCGTCAGCAGGGCATGATAGGCTTTAAGCAGATAGATGTGATCTGCTTCACACATTTTCATGCAGATCATATAAGCGGATTGCCGGGGCTGCTGCTCACGATAGGCAATGCCGAGAGAACGGAGCCACTTCTTATGGTTGGCCCAAAGAGACTTGAGAAGGTAGTCAATTCCCTAAGGGTTATAGCGCCTGAGCTTCCGTTTGAGATCAGGTTCCAGGAGCTCTCAGAGGCTGAGGAGAGCTTTATGTGGGAGGATCTCAGGGTGGATGCATTCAGGGTGAATCACAATGTGACATGTTATGGATATTCCCTTTCGCTTCCAAGAACAGGAAAATTCAGCGTGGACAGAGCTAGAGAGAATGAGATTCCAATGAAATACTGGAATGGCTTGCAGAAGGGCAACACATACGAGGAGGATGGACACATATATACTCCTGATATGGTGCTTGGTCCTGACCGCAAGGGCCTGAAGCTCACATACTGCACAGATACCAGACCGACCCCCCTTATAGAGAAGTATGCAGTCGGATCAGATTTGTTCATATGCGAGGGTATGTACGGCGAAAAGGAGAAAGAGATAAAAGCCATAGAGCATAAGCATATGATGATGCAGGAGGCTGCGGCCATAGCGGCAAAGGCAGATGTGGGGGAGATGTGGCTTACACATTACAGTCCGTCGATGGCAAAACCGGCGGTGTTTATGGATGAGATAAGAGAGATATTCCCGAGAACTATTGCAGCAAAGGACAGGACGACAACAACGCTCAAGTTTTCGGAGGAGTAGAATAGATCGACAAAGGTGAGATGAATTATGGAGAAAGATGTAAAGATACTGGCTATAGAATCCTCATGTGATGAGACATCCGCAGCGGTTGTTGTGAATGGAAGAAACGTACTGTCAAATATAATATATTCACAGATAGATATCCATACACTTTATGGAGGCGTTGTGCCGGAGATAGCTTCGCGAAAGCACATAGAGAAGATTACACAGGTCATAAGACAGGCGCTCAAAGAGGCAGAGTGCACACTGGATGACATAGATGCGGTTGCAGTCACATATGGACCGGGGCTTGTTGGTGCTCTTCTCGTTGGTGTGGGAGCAGCCAAGGCCATAGCATTTGCAAAAGATATACCACTTGTTGGTGTGCATCATATAGAAGGTCATATAGCAGCAAATTATATAGAGAACAAGGAGCTTGAGCCTCCGTTCATGTGCCTTGTTGTGTCAGGAGGTCACACACATCTTGTAAAGGTAGTCGATTACGGCAAGTTTGAGATACTGGGAATAACCAGGGATGATGCGGCAGGAGAGGCATTTGACAAGGTAGCAAGGGCTATAGGACTGGGCTACCCGGGAGGACCGAAGATAGATCGTAAGGCGAAGGAGGGCAACCCTGACGCTATAGAATTTCCAAGGGCAAAGGTGGCAGAATCAGCCTATGACTTCAGCTTTAGTGGCCTGAAGTCCGCAGTGCTCAACTATATCAATCAGGCTCATATGAGAGACGAGCAGATCAATGAGGCCGATGTGGCAGCATCGTTCCAGAAAGCAGTAACGGAAGTGCTCACAGAGCATGCGGTTGCTGCGGCAAAGGAATACCATATGGATAAGATAGCCATAGCTGGCGGAGTTGCGTCCAATTCTGCTCTCAGAGCCAGCATGAAGGCGGCCTGTGAGCAGGCTGGGCTTACATTGTATCATCCGTCGCCGATACTGTGCACGGACAATGCGGCCATGATAGGTGCGGCGGGATACTACGAATACATAAATGGAACAAGACATGGATGGGATCTGAATGCCATACCAAACCTCAAGCTGGGTGAGAGATAACCAGCCTGGTCAAGTGTGTGATGGTGTCAGACTACTACTAAGGAGAAGATGAACATGGGCGATGCGGATAATGCTGATTACAAGGAATCAAATATAGAAATCTTTGATACAGTGGATGAAGTAAAGGTCACGGCAATAGTCCTTGCAGCCGGAAAGGGCAGCAGGATGCACAGCGATATACTTAAGCAGTTTATGACGCTGGGAGATTATCCCGTACTGTATTATTCGCTCAAGGCCTTTCAGGACAGTCCGGTTGATGACATAATCCTTGTCACAGGTGAGGATTATGTAGAATATTGCAGAAATGACATAGTAGACAGGTACAACATCACCAAAGTCAGGAAGATCGTGACCGGTGGGGCAGAGCGCTATGACTCCGTACATAATGGACTTATTGCGGCGGATGGTGCGAAGTATGTACTCATCCATGATGGTGCGAGACCATGCATAACCCAGAAAATCATCACAGATTCTATAGATGCAGTAAAGATATATTCTGCGTGTACAGTGGGTGTACCTGTGAAGGATACCATCAAGATAGTAGATGAGGATCAGATGGGAGTGGATACTCCTGATAGATCCAGGCTGTGGCAGGTTCAGACTCCACAGAGTTTTAACAGGGAACTTCTGCTTACCTGTTATGATGGACTGGCGCATGACAAATGTCAGGTTATAACGGATGACACAATGATAGTGGAGCGTTATAGCAGCGTCAGAACGAAGGTGATAATGGGGGCGTATGAGAACCTGAAAATCACCACTCCTGAGGATTTAAAAATTGCTTCAAATTTTTTGGAAAAAGATGTTGACACAAAGATGGTAAAGTGATAATATGTACAAGTCGCCGGTTGATGGCGACGAACAAAAACAACTTGGAGAGATATCGAAGCGGTCATAACGAGGCGGTCTTGAAAACCGTTTGTCCGAAAGGGCGCGAGGGTTCGAATCCCTCTCTCTCCGCTGGCTTTCATACATAATGAAAGTTCAAGCGCTTGATACTGGAGAAGTACCCAAGCGGTTGAAGGGGCTCCCCTGGAAAGGGAGTAGGCCGTTAATAGCGGCGCGAGGGTTCAAATCCCTCCTTCTCCGTTAGACATACTTAGTATCAGAGCTATATAAGAACCTTGAAAAATTAACAACATGACAACCCTGAAATTCCAAACA